>CBEULR010000001.1:0-223748 GCA_965544035.1 uncultured Peptococcaceae bacterium
ACCGATTCGACAATGTTAATTGCCGTTCCGGCAGGATACTGGCACGGGCTGTTGGTTGCTTTGGGAGTCTTATTACCGATTGCCTTGCTTTTGTGGTTTTGGGATCGCCGATACCTCTGGGCTCGACTGGCATTGGGTGCAATGCTTGTGTCGATAGGGTCTGTAGCGGTCATCACATATACCGGCTATATGCTAGGTAACTTTTACAAGCATCTATCAGCGCCAATGGAAGAGCTTATCACTGTTGTGGAAGAAAAATTCTCCGTGCAACCAGTGAGCCGCTGGCAACACGAATTGGAACAACTGGTCGAAGGTGTTGATGGCCTGCCTTACCTGGCGGTTGTGTCTCTGGAACCCAATCGGGGTTCGATTGTGGCGGCCTACCCGTCTCACCTGTTGGGAAAAAGTGTTGATGAGAAAGAGCTTCCGGGCTGTGCAACAAGCTCTACCATTCAAGAGTTCATACTTGGACAGTTATTTAAACAGGTGGCGTTTCCGGCGGAATTGAATCGGGCTGATTACCGCTGTACCACTATGGATGCCAGGCCTCTGCAAGTGGAGCAACCATATGGTCAGGCCGAGCTTTCTACGTGGATGTTGATATGGGCGCATTATGTTCCCTATGGGCAAGTGGCACCGTGGGAAAAAGTAAACGATTTAGCCTACCACTTATGTTTTGTATTCTTTGCTGCTTACTGGGTTTCGGTTACCGCCTGGGTTTACAAGGATGCCGGGCGGCACGGCGCCCCAAGACTGGTCTGGGGAGGGTTGGTACTATTCACCAATGTTGTAGGTTTGGTTGTTTATCTCGTTTTGAGATGGCGAAGGGGGAAAAGGTATTTTCCGTCATAGGTGATAAGGGCAAGAGATTTAAGCTTCCGAATGCCAGTTAGCCGGCTTGTCATAGGAAGTGATGGGGCTGTGGCAGGAGTTCTCCGGCCCGTGATCGAAAAAAATAGCAAATCCTGGCCTGTGACGAGGAAGGGGAGTGTATTTTGGAAAAGGTGAATCTGGCGGAGAAGTTCAGCCTTTTCAGTGATTACTGGAACCCGCGCATCGTGGGGGAAATCAACGATTCGTACGTCAAACTGGCCAAATTGAAGGGAGAGTTCATCTGGCACAGCCACGAGGCCGAGGATGAGCTCTTTTTGGTGGTTCAAGGGCGGCTGTTGATAAAACTGCGGGACCGCGACATATGGCTTGAGGAGGGTGAGTTCTTCATTATTCCCCGGGGCGTGGAGCATAAGCCGGTGGCTGAAAAGGAAGCACACGTGATGTTTCTCGAGCCCAAGACCACTCTGAACACGGGCAATGTAAAGAATGACCATACTATCGAGAACCCCGAGTGGATTTAACACCCGTTAATCACTGACGAGAAGAAGCTGTAGCGGAGGTTTTCTTGATGCTGGCGATTGTGCACACCGTGGCCCTGTCCGGTCTGGACGGGCAGGTGGTACGGGTGGAAGTGGATATGGGGACCGGACTGCCGGGTTGGGAAATAGTCGGACTTGCCGGTGGAATCGTCAGGGAGGCCAAAGATCGGGTACGTGCGGCTATCAAAAACTCCGGCCTTGAATTTCCACCGCGGAAGGTGACGGTAAATCTGGCCCCGGCCGATTTGCGCAAGGAGGATCCCTGGTACGACTTGCCGATAGCCGTCGGTCTTCTGGCGGCGAGCGGGCAGGTATCGCCTGAGGCGTGTGCCGAATGCGTGTTCCTGGGCGAGTTGTCACTGGATGGTTCGATCCGGGGCGTGCGCGGCGTACTGCCGGCGGCGGCTGTAACCGTCCGGGGAGGCCGCCGCAAGCTGTTTGTTCCGGCTGCTAATGCCGGTGAGGCTGCCCTGGTTGAAGGGGCGGAGGTCCACGCGGTGGATCACTTGAACCGCGTAGTGCGGATCCTGTGCGGCGAGGAGGAGTCAGTGCCGCATCGGGTTGATCCCTGGGAAATCCTGAAGAGCGGAAGCAGGCCGGATGAGGATTTTTCCGATGTGCGCGGCCATCACGCGGCCAAGCGGGCGCTGACGGTAGCCGCCGCTGGGGGACACAATGTACTGATGGTGGGGAGCCCCGGTTCCGGGAAGACGATGCTGGCCCGGCGCTTGCCGGGGATCCTGCCGGAGCTGACGCTCGATGAGGCGCTGGAGACGACGATGCTGCACAGCCTGGCCGGGCTGCTGGATCAGCACACTTTCTTGCTGACAAACCGGCCTTTCCGCGCGCCGCACCACACGGCCTCGACCATCTCGCTCACCGGGGGCGGGCGTGTGCCGCGTCCGGGCGAGATTAGTCTCGCGCATACCGGGGTGCTGTTCCTGGATGAGGCACCCGAGTTCAGGCGTGACGCCCTGGAGGCGCTGCGTCAGCCGCTGGAAGACGGCCTGATTACCGTTTCCCGGATCGCGGCCAGCGTTTCCTATCCTGCGCGGCTCCAGCTGGTGCTCAGCCTCAACCCCTGTCCCTGCGGGAACTATGGTGACCCGGAGAAGGAGTGCGTTTGCACTCCCAATCAGATTCAGCGTTATGCCGGGCGCATCTCCGGACCGCTGCTGGACCGCATCGACATCCACATTCAGGTCCCGCGTGTGAAATTCAAAGACCTGGAAAGCGAGCATCCCGAGGAAGGTTCATTGGCGATTCGGGAACGGGTGCAGGGTGCGCGCCGGATTCAGCTGGAGCGATTTGCGGGTATGCCGGTGCACTGCAACGCCCAGATGCGTGCCGCTGATGTGCGCCGGTTCTGCCGGTTGACGTCCCGGGCCAGGCAGTTGTTCCGCGAAGCTTTTCAGAATCTAAAGATGAGCGCCCGGGCACACGACCGCCTGCTCAAGGTGGCCCGCTCGATTGCCGACCTGGACCAATCCGAGGTGATCAGAACGGCGCACATTGCGGAAGCCATCGGGTACCGGGCACTTGACCGTCCGGGCTGGTAGCTTTCTTGCGTGTTTCAGCAGACGGGTTCGAGTAAGGTGTTGCGAGAACCGTCTCTCCCGTCACCAGTTGCCGATGGATCGGTCTGCTGGTAGTATATATTGGAGCACGCTGGAACGGCCGGGTCTAGAGCGGTCGATAATACGGTGGAGAACTGTAGGAGGATGACCAGTGCCACGCATTAAGGCCGTAATCTTTGATTTGGACGGTACGCTGACGCCGGTGCACAGTGTCTGGCAGTATATTCACGAGCGTTTGGGGACTTGGGAAAGTCAGGGGCTGAAGTCTCTTGAGGCTTTTTTGGCCGGTGAAATCACGTACCAGCAGTTTGCGGACCGGGATGTCGGGTCTTGGATCGGGGTCACGAGATCGACGATGGAAAGCATTGTTTCGGAGATTCCACTACGCAGGGGAGCGGAAGCCGCGGCGGCCGAGCTGAGGCGTAGGGGTGTGCGGATGGCGATCCTGTCCTCGGGACTTGATCTCTTGGCGGTGCCGGTTGCCGAAAAGCTGGGCATGGACCTTTGTGTCGCAAATGGTCTGGGTTTTACAGACGGTATTGTGGACGGGAGCGTCCGGATTCGGGTGCCCTGGCACGGTAAGCCCGACCAACTGCCCTACATCTGCCGCTCGCTGCAAGTTGATCCGGATGAAGTGGCGGTGGTGGGTGACGGGGTGGGTGACGCGCCCCTGTTTCCGATGGTACGGCTTGGCGTGGCTTTCAACGCCCGCCCGGAGGTAGAGGCCCAGGCGGATATTGCGGTGAAAGGCGAGAATGTTGAATCCTTGGTTCCGGTGCTTTTGGGTGACCATTACATACGTAACGAAAAGGTGGGGTGATTATCCCTTCCTTTTATTACTGGGCAGTTTTTTCATCAGGTTCATGAGGTCATCCTGAGCGATGCCTCCTTCGCGTCGGCGCAGTCTCGTGCGTCCTTTGCGGGCTGATTCAGTGACCTCCGGCGGGCCGATAAGTTTGCGCCCGTGGGGCACCCATACGATGACCCGGCTGTGGGTCAGGTCCAGGTAGATTCGTTCTTCGTCGGTGAGCTGCTCAATCGGGATGTACGTCCCGTCGGGCAGCAGAACGAATTCCTGGTTGGTGAACAGTGTCCAGCGCTCTTGCACGCCGCCTTTGGCCATATTGAAGCTTCCTCCCGTAATGGGTGTCGGTCTGTAAACCTATTCCCGGTACGGTTAGAAATTCCTGCCGAACCGGGTTGGACAATAATCAACAGTATGTGCTAACAGGGTGATTCTCTTGCATGCAATGGAGCTTTCCGTCAGAAGCAGCAGGCGTGAGGAGTGGGTGGACGTGACCGCGCGGGTGCAGGATGCCGTCCGGGCTAGCGGGATAAGGCACGGCTTGTGTTATCTTTACGTGCCGCATACCACCGCGGCCGTGACCATCAATGAGGCGGCCGATCCCTCCGTGGCCCGGGATGTTCAAGTGTTGTTGGGGAAGCTTGCACCCCCGCAAGGGGACTATCTTCACGCCGAAGGCAACTCCGACGCCCACGCCAAGAGCGTGCTTGTCGGGACATCGGAGGTGGTGCCGGTGTCGGAAGGGCGGCTGATGCTGGGCACCTGGCAGGGGATTTTCTTCTGTGAGTTTGACGGACCGCGCCGCCGTAGAATGATCGTAAAACTCGTGGAATGTTAGACTACTCTGCATGCCCCCCACACAGACGGGGCGGCTCGCCGAGCCGCCCGCTGGTGTTGTATGTGTTTGCAAGAGTATATGAAACGAGTTAATGTGGTTGTTGTTTGCTCATGCGGACGATTAGACCGGCAAGCATGCGCTTTTCGTCATCGGTGCTGACCTCCCACAGGCGGCGCATCAGAGCCTCCTCCGGGGAGTCCGGACGGACAAACTTAGCCATGACGTCCCCCAGATGTACAATGCCCTCGGCAATCTGATGATCGGTTAAGCCGGCTTTTTGGCCCTCTCTGATCTTCTCCGCTAGTTCCTTGGGAAAGTCCTCCAAGTGTACATCCATAATGATCCCTCCTGCATTTGTTGCCTTTATAGAATGTATTCTTTTTTCAAACCTGATTCAGGAATTTTGTGGATTCCGTCAGATCTCCAGCATCCGGCGCAAATCTGAGACTTCAGTTATGGGCGGCCGGCAGGCGAAGTCCTCACAGACATAGAAGGTGGTCTTCCGGTCTTTTGGGACCATCTCCCGGATGAAGGGGGCGAGTTCGGCCAGGCGATCATATTCTGCCCCGGGATATCGGTACAGATAGACGGTATGCGGGGCGAAGACGCCGTTAAGACTGTTCAGTTCACCACGTACCTGATCCCGTTCACGGTCGGTCACCACCACGATCTCCTTGCCGGGGACGACGGCGAACATCAAGGCCATGAGAAAATGCGTATGCCCGGTGGGGTAGTTGCGGATATTGCCGGAAAAGGCTTCAAACATCGTTTCGGCCATGGACAGATAGTCGGTGCGGCTGGTCAGGCGCCCGAGACGCTGTAGATTCAGTGCCGACACCGAATTTCCGGCAGGGGTCGCCCCATCGTATACCTCCTTCGGTCGGGCGATCAACTGTTCACCGTCGCTGCCGTAAAAGTAATACCCGCCGCCGTCGGCATCCCAAAAAAGGCGGTTTTGCTCCTCCTGCAGTTCCAAGGCCCTTTCCAGCCAGCGCGGTCGATGATCGGCCTGGTAAAGTTCAAGCATTGCCCAGGTGAGGTAGGCATAGTCATCAATGTAACCGGGGAAAGCTGATTCGCCCTCCCGGTGCCGGGCCAGCAGACGTCCTTCCTCGGTGCGCAGGTGGTTCCATATAAACTCGGACGCGCGAACGGCCGCATCCAGGTAGGACTGTTCCCGCAAAACACGGAAACCCTGGGCCAGGGCGGCGATCATCAGGCCGTTCCAGGCCGTCAGGATCTTGTCGTCCTTATGCGGGTGTTCGCGTTTTTCCCTGGCTGCAAAGAGCTTCGTCCGGGCCTCCTCCAGGATGATTTCCCAATCGGGCTGCTGGTTGAGGACCCTGTCTGAACGGCTTTCCGCATCTATCCGGTGGAGAATGCTGCGTCCTTCAAAATTCCCCTTCTCGGTGACACCGTACCAGGTGCAAAACAGTGATCCGGTTTTCTCACCGAGCACCTCCTTGATTTCGCTTGGCGTCCACAAGTAGAACTTTCCTTCTTCGCCTTCCGAGTCGGCATCCTCCGCCGAGTAGAATGCCCCCTCGGGTGAGGTCATGTCGCGAAGAACATAGGTAAAGATCTCCCGCCCCACCCGGGCGTAGCGCTCCTTACCTGTGGCCTGATAGGCCTCCAGATACACCATTGCCAAGAGGGCGTTATCGTAAAGCATCTTCTCAAAATGCGGAACCAGCCACTTGTGATCGACGGCATAGCGGGAAAAGCCGAAGCCCAGGTGGTCATAGATGCCTCCGTTATGCATGCATTCCAGGGTTCTCTCGACCAAGGCGAGAGCCTTTTCATCATTCTTCCAGCGCCAGTACCGCAGCAGGAAGGAGAGGTTGTGCGGCGTGGGGAATTTGGGTGCACTTCCGAAACCGCCGTAGGCCGGGTCGAACCTGTCTCTGAAGGTGAGATAGGCTTCGTGGAGGATATCGGCATCTAGTCTGCCGTCGTTTACCGGTTCGTAATGAGGCTTAACGGCGGCGATGATCTTATCCCCGATCCTCAGCAAACGATCGTGATCTTCGGTCCACTGTTCGTGAACCTGAGTGAGAATATCCATTAGTCCCGGCCGCCCGTAACGGCTTGTCTTCGGAAAGTAGGTTCCGGCGAAGAAGGGCTTCTTGTCCGGGGTCATGATTACGGTCAGGGGCCATCCGCCAGACCCGGTGAGAGCCTGGCATATGTTCATGTAAATATGGTCTATGTCCGGACGCTCTTCGCGGTCAACCTTCACGGAAACGAAATGCTTGTTGAGAAGGGCGGCGACCTCCTCGTCCTCAAAGGACTCACGTTCCATGACATGACACCAATGGCAAGTGCATATTAGTGCACGGTCAGCTATACCCAATAGACAGGAAAACGGGCTTGTTTTCGGCTTTGGCTTTGGCGAATGCCTCATCACCCCACGCGTACCAGTCGACGGGGTTGTAGGCATGCTGCAGCAAATATGGAGACTTCTCTTTCGCAAGTCTATTGGGTATGCTTGTCGTTGTCACTGGGCACCACCTCCTTTGAATCCGGACTTATCACTGGTATTGAATGTACAATGTATTCTGTCCCTTCACTTCCCACCCATACATATTCCTTATGCCCGGAGCTCGACTGACGAAGCAGCTTATGGTGGCGGTTTGCCTCTCGGGATTGTGGTTGGCTAATCTAAATAAAGGCGACCGCCGAGCTCCAGACCTTCTTCTGCGTGCTGCGGGCCGCATCCTGCTTAGCCTCCTCTTCCGGCGCATTGAAACTGCTCGCGCCGGGCAGAATTAGCTCAAGAAACCGGTTGGAGGTGTACGATGAGCGAGGAATTGTATGTGGTAGGGATCGTTGTCGATGAACGGGCGAAGCACGGCCCCGACGTCCAGCAGGTGCTTACCCGTTACGGTTCAAGCATCCTTAGCCGAAACGGGATTCCGGACCCCAGCAAGAAAAGGGGAATAATCACCCTGACGATGCAGGCCGAGCATGGACAAGCCGCCAAGCTCAAGGAGGATCTCGAGCAGATCGAGGGGGTTCAATCCCGGTACGTTTCCCTGGGGTCATCTCTACCGGAACAATAGGCTTTGCCGTTCTGGGGCGGTCAGCAGGAAACGGACGGGCGGTATCGAACAATGTATAAATCGGTCGCCTCGCAGCGTTCAGCGGGGTATGGGGGCGCAATGCATTGCGCCTGTTTTTGTGCCGATGCCTCAGCACGGTTCGACGAAAAATGATATGTTAGTATTGCTTGTCAGTTAGTTGGGGAGGGGAAGATTTTGCGCGTTCGCTTACTGGACGATGGTGACCGTGAAACCTTCAATAATTTTATTGCGCAGCATCCCAAGGGGCATATTCTCCAGTCATATGAATGGGGAGAAGTCAAGGCGTCGACCGGCTGGAAACCGCACCGTCTGCTTTTGGAAGACGGGGGGCGGATACGCGGGGCGGTCTCGGTCCTGGAGAGGCGACTGCCCGGCATCAAGCGTACGATCTTTTACGCGCCGCGCGGACCGGTGGTTGACTACACCGATGAACGGGCTCTTCGAGCGCTGATCGATGGAATAAAGGGTTTCGGGAGAGAAAGAAGGGCGATTTTGTGGAAGATCGACCCGGACATTCCGAAGGAGATACTGCCGGCTTCAGCGTTGGAATCTCTCGGATTCCAGAGCTTGAGCCGCGGACTCAATTTTGAGGGTGTGCAACCGCGCTTTGTCTTTCGGCTTTCCATTACCGATCCGCTGGACGAGATCTTCGCCCGGTTTGCGCCGAAATGGCGGTACAATATACGGCTGTCCGAACGTAAAGGCGTAACCGTACGGTCGGAATGCACCGAAGACGACCTGGAGCCGTTTTACAGTCTGCTTAAGGAAACCTGTGAACGAGACGGGTTCCTGGTCCGTGGTATTGATTATTATCGGGTCATCTGGCGTGAGTTGGTGGAAAGGGGTTTGGCCAGGCTCTTTGTGGCCGAGTATCAGGGGCGTCCTATAGCTGCCACGCTGGCTTTTGTCTTTGGGGACAAGGCCTGGTATGTGTACGGTGCGTCCGGGAACGCACACCGGAATGTGATGCCCAACCACGCTTTGCAGTGGGCGATGATCTGCTGGGCGAAGTCACGGGGCTGCACACTTTACGATTTCCGGGGAGTTTCGGGTGACCTGAACCCGGACAACCCCCTTTACGGTCTGTACCGCTTCAAGAAGGGTTTCAACGGAGATTTTGTGGAGTTCGTGGGCGAGTTTGATTATGTTTTGTCGCCTGTCTTCTATCATCTCTGGAACTGGGCCGAGCCGCGTTATCGTGATCTGCGCGGCAGACTGGCCGATCTCCGCGGGCGGAAGGCCGTCGGAGGTGACCGGTCGTGACCGGACCGCACGAGGGACGGGCCGGAGCGGAACTGCTACAGGCTGTGGGGCCGACCTGGATCGAAGTGGACCTTGATCACATTGCGTGGAACGTTATGGCTGTACGCAAAATGGTCGGTGCCGATACCCGGATTCTGGCTGTGGTTAAGGCCGATGGATACGGTCACGGGGCGCTGGAGGTCGCCGGGATGGCGCTGGCCTGCGGAGCCGATGCGCTTGGTGTGTTCAGTATACAGGAAGCGGCCGAACTGCGGTCGGCACAGATCACGGAACCGATTCTGATGCTTGGATGTCCGCTCCCGGAACAGGCCCAGCAGGTTGTGGAGCTTGGTCTGGAGTGTACGGTGCATTCGGCGCTTCTCGCCGGAGTCCTTGGGGAGGCGGCGCTAAGGGCCGGTCGGACGGTCAAGGTACACGTGGAGGTCGATACCGGCATGAACCGGTTTGGTGCTCACCCCCGGGAGGTGCCGGAGATCCTTCGCAAGATCAAGGGCATGCCCGGCGTTGAAGTGGAAGGGGTCTACACCCACTTCGTTTTTGCCGATCCTCGCCGGAACCGTCGTCAGTTGATGCGGTTTCTGGAAGTGGTGAAAACGCTGGAATCTGAGGGCCTCCGGCCTCCGGTCGTGCACGCTGCCAACAGCGAGGGATGCCTTCTGCTGCCCGAATCCAGACTGGATATGGTTCGGGTGGGCAATTTGATATACGGTATCGCGCACATTCCGCACGGGGTTACGGCTCCGCCATGGGAGTTCCGCAACGCGTGGACGCTCAAGTCGACCGTGATCCAGGTGCGACGGGTTCAAAGAGGAGAAAGCATCGGGTATGGAAGCGAGTTCATCGCGCCGCGCGACATGACGGTGGCCGTACTGCCCATCGGGTTGGCTGACGGGTTTATGTGGGATCCGGTCCGGCCGGCGGGGAGGATCCGCGACATCCTGACCAGAATGCTTTCGGCCGGTGTGCATGGTTGGCGGTCGCTTTCCAGGGGCGGTGTTTATCTCCGCGGTCGTGAGGTGCGGCTGGTCGGCCGCGTCGGCATGCAGCATTGCGTGGTCGATGTTTCCGGTATCAAGGGGCTGAAGGAGGGCGAGGTCGCCGTGGTCAGGGCCAGCAGGATTGGGGTGTCGGCCCGCTTGCCCCGCGTCTACCTGGAGGACGGACGTCCGGTAAGGGTGTCTTTCCCCTCGGAACGGCGCGCGGTATCGCTGTAAAACTGTTCCTACAAGAACCAAGTGATGACCAGTGGTGTCACGTACACCTCGATTACCGCGGCGATCAGCAGAAGCGGTATGATCGTTCTAAAAATGAAGGAAAACCGGTGGCGCAGAGAGGGCAGACCATGCCGCGCAAAGCGCCCGGCTACGGCGGCCAAGGCAAAACCTGCCGCCAGGAATATGGCGGGCAGCTCAAAGATCCCGTGCGGGACGAGGCCGGCGGCGAAAGCGGCTGCCGGAAATCCGTCCGCCGTGACGGTGCGGGCGACCACGCCAATCAACCCGCCGTTGACGATCAGGACAAAGAGCGTGGGCAGGGCCAAAACGATGTATCCCAACAATACCAGGAAGGCGGCCACGGACAGGTTCTTCAGGAAAATCAGCAGCGCCAGCGCGGGTGCCTGGAACCCCGGCTGGAGTTCGTTGGTGGCCTCAATCATACTCTCCAATCCTTCCATAGACGGCAGCAACAGGTGTGCCGCTTGTTCGGCATAAACCCAGCCGAGTACACCGGCGACAATAAAGAGTGCGGCGGCGGCCAGCGTCCCTCGCAAGAGCCGCTGTTTCGTCATCACGTGAACACCCCTTTCAAGATGTGATCCTTTCCCGGTTAATCAACAGATTAACACATACGTTCAGGGTTAGAAAGCAAAAGAGCCCATGTCGCGGCTAAAATGTGATTCCTCTTCGCATAATAAGACCAAATTGCACGGCAGGAGGAATCCAGATGCCGAGACGCCGTTATTACCCGTCTTCGTATGTACAACAGGGAAACAGCACACGCTCGGACCAGCCGCCGGCACCGGAAACGGTGCAGCCCGATCCGAATCAGCCTCAGACCCCGGGTCAGCCCAATCCCCCGGAAAAACCTTATGACCCTTCGCCTCCGGTTCAGCGGCCAAGAAGGGTGCGGACGCTCAAAGAATTCGGGGTGACCTCGATCCCGGCGGCCAAGAGTAATATCCACTCTCTGGTCATTATCGGGCAGGTTGAGGGGCATATGATCCTGCCCAACCAAAACAAGACCACGAAATACGAGCACATTCTGCCGCAGTTGGTGGCGCTGGAGCAGAACCCCGATATCGAAGGGGTGATCATCATCCTGAACACAGTGGGTGGTGATGTCGAAGCCGGCTTGGCGATGGCCGAGATGATTGCGTCCCTGTCCAAACCCACGGTATCGCTGGTACTGGGCGGTGGCCATTCCATCGGGGTTCCAATCGCAGTGGCGGCCGACTATTCGTTCATTTCCGAGACGGCCAGCATGACGATTCACCCGATCCGGATCACCGGACAGATTTTGACCGTGCCCCAGACCTTTGAGTATCTGGAAAAGATGCAGGACCGTGTGGTACGGTTTGTGGTCAAACACTCGCGTATTAAAGAACAAACCTTCCGGGATCTGATGTTTCGCACCGGCGAATTGGCCCGCGACATCGGAACGGTGCTCATCGGGAAAGATGCGGTCGACTGCGGTCTGATTGATGCGGTGGGCGGCATTGAGGACGTAATGATCAAGCTGCGCGGCATGATCGACGAAAGGAAGGCCAAGGAGGAGGTTCCAGTACAATGATTCTGTACACACCGGTACAACCCGAGCTGATTTTTGAAGGCTACACGGATGAGTCCGAACCGCAGAAATCGGTAGTTTGTGACATTGACGGGGTACAGGTGCTGGTTTCCCAAACGGGATTGAACGAAGGTTGCATTGAACGGGTGCTGAGTACCGATCCGATGGTGTACCTGGATGACCGTTTGGCGCCTGGCCGCACGGTCTCCTTTGACAGCGGCGAGTTGAACTGAGACAGCGATTGTGGGAAACTACAGGCTAATGGGGAGAAGGGGCGGCGGCCTCTTCTTTTCATTTCCGTTTCCCAGAGGGAGAAGGATGGCGACTTCTGACCGGTGAATAAAGCAGAAGGGGAAAGGGGGTTGCCGGCTTGAATCTGGACGAGTTTACCGCACTTGCACACGAACTGGTTGACGAGGTGCCTGCACGCTTGACCCGTGATCTGAACGGGGGGTTCCTGGTGATGCCCGAAACTAAGCGGGACGGGGAATTCCTCATCATGGGCGAGTACATCGAGGAGGGGTATCTGGGCAGCTTCATCGTGTTTTATTACGGGTCATTTAAGGAACTGCTCGGTGACGAGGACAAGACGGTATGGATAGATGAGCTGCGGGAGACGATTTGGCACGAATTGCGGCACCATCTGGAATCATTGGCCGGGGTGGACGACCTGGCGAGAGAGGAAATGGAAGAGCTGCTACGTTACCTGGAAAACCGGAAAAATAAGGGTGAGTAATGTCGGGCCGAAATTGCAGGAAGGGTGACGGATCCCGGATTGTGGAATACGGGTATGTCCTTGACCGTAAGGTATAATTGGGGTTAGATAGATAATAGGAATTTTACGATCAGGAGACGACGGCGGTTGAGCAGGATGAACCGATTCTGGATTATACTTCTTGTGGTCGGAATGCTAGGCATGGCGGCAGCCGGGTGTGGCGACCCGGACGCTATCGGGACCGGATCTGGGGATCGGGAACCGATTATCATAACCACCATTTACCCGATTGCCGACATCACACGGAATATCGCCGGCGATGCCGTCAGCGTGATCAGCCTGATCCCGGCGGGAGCCAGCCCGCACACCTTCGAACCGACGCCCAAACAGATGGCCGAGATCGCCCGGGCATCGGCTTTCATCGCGATAGGTGCCGGTCTGGACGATTGGGCGCAGTCGCTGGCGTCCGCCGGTTCACCCGACCTTGTTCAAATCAGGCTGACCGACGGCCTGAAACTGCTGCCCCATGAACCATCTGCCTTGCAGGGTGAAGGACCGGTGCACGAAGAGGACTCGACCGCGCATGCACACCATGGTTATGACCCGCACATCTGGCTGGACCCGGTGCTGGTGCGCGAGCACGTGGTGCCTGAGATTACACGGGTTCTTGTCGATCTGGTGCCTGATCGGGAAGCAGAGTTGATCGCCGGCGCGCAGGCCTATCAGGAGAAACTTGACGCGTTGCATGCGGAAATCAGCCGGAGCCTGGAAGGGCTGGACAAACCGCGGTTCATCGCCTTTCACTCGGCGTGGCGCTATTTCGCGGCGCGGTATGAGCTGATCCAGGCGGCGTCGGTGGAAGAATCGCCGGGTAAGGAACCGTCGGCCCGGTGGATCTCGGAGGTGGTGGAAACCGCCCGAAGCCTGGACGCAAAAGCGATTTTTGCAGAACCGCAATTCAGCAACAAGGCCGCAGAGATCATCGCGCAGGAATTCGGTGCCGAGGTGCTGATCGTTGATCCTTTGGGCGGCGAGGGCCTGGAGGGGAGGGACAGTTATATTTCACTGATGCGGTCCAATGCCGCGGTGTTCCGAAAAGGTTTAAAATAAGTCAATCACGTGATATAATGCACGGGTAATCTACAGCAGAAACGGGATGATGAGGAGTTGGAGCTTTACCAGGCCATACTGATGGGGATTGTCCAAGGACTCGGTGAGTTTCTGCCCATTTCCAGCTCGGCGCACTTGGTGCTGTTGCCTTGGCTGTTCGGATGGGAGACGCCGGGTCTCGTTTTTGATGTCGCCCTTCACATAGGCACTTTGTTTGCGGTAATCGCATATTTCTGGCGGGACTGGCTGGTCTTGCTTGATGCGGGGCGACGCGGCGTACGCACCAAAGAGGGGCGGCTGTTCTGGTTCCTGGTGGCGGCCACCATTCCGGGAGCGGCTATCGGTTATTTTTTGGAGGACCTGGCCGCCACTGTTTTCAGGGCGCCGATTCTTGTCGGCGCAATGCTGATTGTAATGGGGCTCCTTCTCTATGGTGCCGACCATTGTTTCCGGCGCGAGAAAAAGCTGTACGACATCAAGTTCAGCGACAGTCTTGTCATCGGATTCTCCCAGGCCATAGCCATTGTTCCCGGGGTATCGCGCTCCGGCATCACCATGGCCGCGGCCCGCGCACGCGGTATCCAGAGAGAAGCGGCTGCCCGGTTCTCCTTCCTCTTGTCGACACCGATCATTTTCGGTGCCGGGATTATGGCGGTACTCCGGCTTGAACCGGGTGCGCTCGACACGGCCTTTGTTTCCGGTGTGGTCACTTCAGGTATAGTGGGCTTTTTGGCGATCAAGTTTATGCTGGCGTATATTGCGAAGAAGAGCTTTAACATATTCGTCTGGTACCGTTTGCTTTTGGGGACTTCGGTTATCGCCATCGCTCTGTGGCGTGGTTAGCAAAGAGGCGGGGTGACCCGCCTCTCTTTTTTAATGTATTGTCTTGCTGTGTTTCCCCGCACGTACCTCGTCAATCAGTTTGCGCATGGCCTCCTGCTGTTCCTCACTGAACAGTTCATCGTAGGATAGGGTGAACTGGGCCACGACGGGCGTGATAAAGATCGGAGCCACACTGCGCAGTGCCAAGGCCACGGCATCGCTGGGACGGGCATCAATTATCGATTCCACATCCTTGCGCATCAGGTGGAGTTGGGCGTAATAGGTGCCTTCACGCACATCGTTGATGACGACCCTGGTCAGGGATGCTCCGAGTTCATCACAACAGGCCTTCAGCAGGTCATGCGTCAGGGGGCGGGTTCCGGTTACTCCCTCCAGCGCTGCAGAAATTGAGTGTGCTTCATACGGGCCTATCCAGATCGGCAGAATCTTGGTATCGTTTTCATCAACCAACAGCAGTACCGGGTTCATCGCCACATCGAACGCGATCTCTTTCACCTTAACCGCAATCACCGGTGATCACCTCCACATTCCGGAGAGTGGCTGGGATGCCTTCGGACGCATACTGCCTGTTGTCGAAAGACTTGCTTTCTATCCTATACTATGCGGTGCAACTACATTATACCAGGCAGGGAGCAGAGCAACAACACTGAAAGGACTTTCCAGATTCACGCCGAATTTGAAACTCTAAGGACGGTGACACCTTTGGCGTTTTACAGCCAGCTAAAAAGAGAAGTCAGGTACGAGATTCTCGGTTTGGTGCTGTCGGCCGTTGCGGTGTTGGCGCTGCTGAGTCTTTTCAGCTCGGCGGTAGGTGCCGTAGGCACCGGAGTTGACCGTGTCTGCCGGGGTATCGCCGGCGAAGGGGCCTTTATGATCCCCATCCTGCTGGGATACTGGGGATTCAAACTGATGCGCGACCGAAATGTCGTCCGTTTTCAGGGCAAGATGTACGGCAGTCTGATCTGCCTGTTAGTGGGGCTTACCGTCATTCATCTGCAGGTGGTGCCGCCGGCGGAATATGATTTTCGCACCATCACGGCGGCGGGGTTGCTCGGTGACGGGGGCGGATTGCTGGGCGGTTTATTGAGCTGGGTCATGTACAAATGCTTCGGAACGCTTGGAAGCACCATCATCCTGCTGGCTGCCGGACTGGTGGGGGTGACGCTTTTCACCGAGCTTCCGCTGAGTGCGCTGCTTAAGAGAATTGCCTCCCGTGCATCGGATGCGGTGAGCAGGTTATGGACCAGAGTTGAGGATTTCATTTACGTGGAAGTCGATCGCAAACCGAGGGAACGCCCCGTGATTGTTGATCACAGGGCCGAACCGGTGAGCGAGGCGGTGATTGTGTCGGCCCCCGAAACGGATCCGGTTCGGGATGAGGAGCAGATGCCGATAGAGCCCCTCCCGGCATCGAAAAGCGGGGCACTACACCAGATCTCGATCAGTGAGGTGTCGTCCCACGAGTTCCCGCCCGTTGACATCCTGAGCCGCCCCAAGAGCAAGGGAGTCAGGCAGGGGAAGGACATCAATGAGAATATCCGCCTGCTGGAGGATACGCTGGAGAGTTTCGGGGTGCATGCCAAGGTGCTGCAGGTTTCGCGCGGCCCTTCGATTACGCGGTATGAACTGCAGCTTGCAGCCGGCGTCAAGGTGAGCCGGATTGTGAATTTGGCGGATGATATTTCCCTGGCCCTGGCGGCTCCGGGGGTGCGTATCGAAGCTCCGATTCCCGGTAAGGCGGCGGTCGGGATCGAGGTGCCCAATAAGGAAATTGCCACCGTTCATCTGCGTGATCTCCTGGAGACCAAGGAGTTCACTCAGTCGCCCTCAAGGCTGACGGTGGCCCTTGGCAAAGATATCGCCGGGAATCCGATCGTGGCCGATCTGACGGCGATGCCGCATCTGCTGATCGCCGGATCGACCGGTTCGGGGAAGAGTGTATGTTTAAATACAATCATTGCTAGTATACTATACAAGAGCAGCCCCGATGACGTTAAGCTGCTGCTCATTGATCCAAAAATGGTGGAGTTGACAACGTACAACGGTATCCCGCATCTGATCTCGCCGGTTGTGACCAATCCGAAGAAAGCGGCCATCTCGCTTAAGTGGCTGGTGCGCGAAATGGAACGGCGTTACGAGCTCTTTGCGGCGACCGGTGTGCGCGACATCAGCCGGTACAACAGCATCTTCAAGTCGCGCGACGCCGACGCGGAACACAGTCACCTGCCGCTGATAATGGTGGTGATTGACGAGCTTGCCGATCTGATGATGGTGGCTCCGAGCGATGTGGAGGATGCTATCTGCCGTTTGGCCCAAATGGCGCGGGCGGCCGGAATTCACCTGGTGGTTGCTACGCAGCGCCCGTCGGTGGATGTGATCACCGGTCTGATCAAGGCGAACATCCCTTCGAGAATAGCCTTTGCGGTTTCCTCACAGACCGATTCGCGCACGATACTGGATGTCGGTGGTGCCGAAAAGCTGCTGGGCCGGGGTGACATGCTCTTCCTGCCGATCGGGGCGTCCAAGCCCGTCAGAGTTCAGGGAGCTTACCTCTCGGATCGTGACGTGGAGTCCATCGTGGCTTTCCTCACCAAGGAGGCTTCTCCTTCCTACGAGGAAGAAATATTCACTGAAGAACCCGTAGAGGAAAGCAGAACCCATGATGACGAACTGTTTCCGGAGGCGGTGGAGATTGTGGTTCGCTCCGGACATGCTTCGATTTCTCTGCTGCAGCGTCGCCTGCACATCGGCTACGCGCGTGCCGCGCGTTTGATCGACATCATGGAGCGCAGGGGGATTGTCGGCGGGTATGAGGGGTCCAAGCCGAGGCAGGTGTTAATGTCTCCCGAGCAGTTTGCACTTACATTTAAAAAGAAATAGGTTGAATTGACCCCGTTAACAGCCTTGTGTTATAAGTAGTATATAGGAATATTTTCGAAAATTATTGAATTTTGGTTAATTGTATTCATAGAATATGTCGAGGAGGTGGACCGGGGTGGCCAGTGGGGAGATTCTACGGGAAACGAGGGTATCTTTGGGGCTCACCCTTGAGGCCGCCGAAGAGGAGACAAAGATCCGCCGAAAATACCTTGAAGCCTTGGAGCAGGAGGATTACAAGCAGTTACCCGGAAGGGTCTATGCCAAAGCGTTCTTGAGAACGTACGCCAAGTTTTTGGGGCTGGACAGCGAGGCTCTAATTCGTGAGTTTGATGAGAGATACCCGTTGAATGAGGCGGATATTGAGGTTGAGAGCAAGGCACCCACGGTGTCCGGATCGCGCAAGCGTCCGGCCTATCTCGGGGTACTGCTTGTGGCGGGAGTCATCGCGGGGCTGTTCGCCTTTAACTCGGTTTATGGCGGGGGAAAGCCCGGAGGGTTTGATCAGGTGCAGAGACCGCCGGTGGTCGGGGAAAATCCTTCCGATCCGGGCGAACCTGCAGGCGAGGACCCGGTGATCGAGGAACCCGCACCCAATAACAACGAGCCGGATGGGGTCGAGGTAATGCTTGTGGTTACCGAAAGCCCGAGCTGGATCAGAGTGATGGTTGACGGTGTGGAACAATTCCAGGGTACTGTACCCCCGGGACAAACGCTTGATTTTACCGGCCGTGAGTCGGTATCGTTTCGGATCGGCAACGCCGGTGCCGTTGAAGTTCATTTGAACGGGGAGAACCTCGGTTTGGCCGGAGAGTATGGGGATGTGGTAGACCGTGAATTCACCGTTGACGGATAAGGTCGTCAAGATATGTGCCGTAAGCCTCGGATGTGATAAGAACAGGGTGGATACAGAGACAATGCTGGGCCTCCTGGTTCAAGCCGGATTCCACATAACCGGCGACGAACGGGAGGCCGATGTTATTCTGGTGAACACGTGCGGCTTTATTGATGCTGCAAAAGAAGAGTCGATCAATACCATTCTGGAACTGGCCCGCTTGAAGGATGAAGGGCGGTGCCGCCGGTTGATCGTATCGGGGTGTCTGGCACAGCGCTACCCAAAGGAGCTGAGTAGCGAGATTCCCGAAATCGACGCCCTCATCGGCACCGGAAAGGTGGGCGATATTGTCGGAGTGGTGCGCGATTCTCTGGCGGGGCGAGCCGTGCTGGATACTGAAGGGCTGGGGTTTATCTGCCGGGACCCTCTGCCCCGTGTGCGAACCACGCCAGTGCACACCGCGTACCTGAAGATCGCCGAAGGCTGTGATAATCGGTGCGGATACTGTGTGATTCCATCGCTCAGAGGGGGCTATCGGAGCCGCATTCCCGAATCGGTCATAGCCGAGGCGGAACAGTTGGTCGATTCCGGGGTGCGGGAGCTGATTCTGGTCGCCCAGGATACCACACGTTACGGAAGGGATCTTCATCCCAGGGTCACACTTGCGGGATTGTTGAACCAACTGGCATCCATCAAGGGACTGGATTGGATCAGGCTTCTCTATTGTTATCCGACCGGGATTACCGACGAACTGATTGAGACGATTGCGGAACACCGGAATGTCTGCCGGTATCTGGACATCCCGATGCAGCACGCCTCGGATCGAGTGCTGAGGCGTATGGGTCGTCCGACGCGGCGGGCCGCTCTTGAAAGACTGATTATGCGCCTGCGGGAGTCGATCGAGGGTTTGGCGCTGAGGTCGACGTTTATGTTGGGGTTTCCGGGAGAAACCGAGGAAGATGTGGACGAGCTGGTCAGTTTTCTCCGTGAGGTCCGTTTGGAGAGGGCGGGGTTTTTTGTGTTTTCACCTCAAGAGAAAACCAGGGCGGCTTCTCTCCGCGGGCAGGTGGCGGAGCGGGTGAAGCAGCGTCGGCTGAACCGAGTGGCGGCGGTACAGCAGGATATTTCAATGGCCCGCAACCAATCGCTTGTCGGTAAACACCTGATGGTGATGGTCGACGGTAAATACCGTGATGAATATGTTTGCCGCACCGAGGCCGATGCGCCGGAAATCGATGGTCGGGTGTTTGTCCGGTCACGCCGCACTTTAGGTTCCGGAGAGCTTGTTCAGGTGCTGGTGACCGGAGTACGGGACGCTTACGACCTTAATGGGCGGATTTAGGCAATTAGCTCCCTGAGAGTTGGTTTAGCATTGTTTTCCTGAGGCAATCAATTAGCAGATGTGTTATAATCTATAATTGTCATAAGGAGTAACTATTCAGGGAGCGGATATTGTTATGGAATTTCAGGGAATCCGGATAAAGTATGTGATTCTGGCTTTCCTGTTTGTGCTTGCGCTCTTGTTCGGGGGCCAGATGGTTTACCAGAAGGTCGGGTACAACCAGCCGGTGCGTCAGGTTCTTGAAGCGTATCCCGGGATCGAGTCGTTTGAAATCGACAACGAGACGCCCGTGATGCGGATTCTGGTGAAGCTGGAGCGAACAGATAACCTGATGAATGAATACCAGCAGTTGGACCGCCGGTTGTGGGCGGCCAATTCCGGGCGGCCTTATGAGCTGGTGATAGTGGACGAGCGTAACGCAGCGCTTGATAACGCGCTGCACAAGAGTCAGTTCGCCGTCTACCAGGCGATAATTCAGGGGAACTTCCCGGAGATGGCGCACGTGGTTGACTTCTATGCGCGGGAAGCCGGTGCGGAAGCAAGAGTATTCGTGGACAACCGTAATGTTTATATCCAGATGGAGACTGCCGACCATTATTTGATGTCCGTGGTGCCCCGCACGACGGGAGTTGATCGATCAGATAACCAGACGGGAGGTGGCCTGTATGCACAAAGAGGCTAGCATCGGAGCCGGAATCGCCGTTTTGGTTTTCCTGCTGGTCGGCGGGTACAATGTGGCTCCGGTACTGCTGATCGGCTTGATGTGCGGTGTGTTGTACTTCATGCTGCGTTCGCGCGGGATGGTGCGGACCTTTAGCACCGTCGGTGTTGACAACCAGCAGCGCATCTCCTTTTCCGATGTCGGGGGACAGGCTTCGGCCATTCAAGAATTGCGGGAGGCGCTGGATTTTATCAAGAATCAGGCCGATATCCGCCGCCTTGGCATCCGCCCGCTGAGAGGTATTCTGCTCACCGGTCCGCCAGGCACAGGCAAGACGTTGCTTGCGCGTGCGGCGGCCAGCTATACCGATGCGGTGTTTATCGCCGCCAGCGGATCAGAGTTTATCGAAATGTACGCGGGTGTGGGCGCGCAGCGAATCCGTAAGCTGTTTCAAACCGCCCGGGAAACCGCTGTCAAACAGAAGAAGAGAAATGCGCTGATATTTATCGACGAAATTGAAATTCTGGGTGGTAAGCGCGGCCAGAACACAAGCCACATGGAATACGACCAGACGTTGAACCAGTTGCTGGTGGAAATGGACGGCATCAAGATTGATGACGAGGTGCAGGTACTGCTGGTAGCCGCTACCAACCGTGCCGACATGCTGGATCCGGCACTGGTTCGGCCGGGCCGATTTGACCGGCAAGTGAGGGTTGATTTGCCGGACCGTCACGGGCGAAAGGAGATCTTGAAGCTGCACACGCGAAACAAGCCGTTGGCCGAGGATGTTGATCTGGATAAGCTGGCGAAGGACACCTTCGGCTTTTCAGGTGCGCATCTGGAGAGCCTGGCGAACGAGGCGGCAATCCTTGCTATGCGTGAGGGAGCGAAAAAGATCCATCACGTCCATTTCATCGAGTCGGTGGACAAGGTGATAATGGGCGGAAAGCTGGATCGCCGGCCGTCGATGGAGGAAATGAGGCGGGTTGCCTTTCATGAAACCGGACATGCGATCATGAGTGAGCACGTGCGCCCCGGATCGGTGTCCTCCCTGACGATCACGCCGCGCGGAAGCGCGCTCGGATACATGCGCCAGACTTCGGAAGACGACCGCTACCTGCACACGCAGGACTATCTGGAAAACCAGATTTGCGTGTTTTTGGCCGGTGCGGTGGCCGAGGAAGTATTCCTGGGTTCGAGGAGTACCGGTGCAGGCAACGATTTCGAGCAGGCACTGAGTATTGCGGAACTCCTGATCAAAGGCGGTATGTCTCCGTTGGGAATTGTTTGTATTGACAGTCTGCCGCAGAATGATAAGCATAAGACAATGCAGGATATCCTGAAGAAACAGGAGGACCGAGTGCGTGAGTATCTGGAGTCGAACCGTGGCGCCTTTGTCGAAATTGTGGAGTCTTTATTGGCGAAGGAAAAGCTGACCGGGGATGAGTTTCGGGCGTTTCTCGAAGAGTCGAGTCCGGCAGCATAAGTCTGGATGGCACATACACATGGTATGTGCCATTTTATGACTGCGTATGCACTAAAATTCACGAAGTCCGCCGTGCAAACGTTAATTGTAATCCGTGTAACGATTCATTATAATAGTGCTGTGACCTTCAGTGTCGGCGGGATGACCCTGAATAAAGTGAAATAGCGCACATGCTTTAAGGTGGTTTAAATATGCGGGCTGAATTAGTGTTTACCGGCAGTGAACTGTTGACAGGTTACGTCCAGAATACGGATGCGCAGTTTCTCAGCGTGGAACTGGCCAAATTGGGGATTGAGGTTACTCTGCACACCACTGTCGGTGACGATTGGGATGCGATGGTCAGGGTCATCGGGGAGGCTTTGGAACGCTCGGACATGGTAATCACTACCGGAGGGCTGGGACCCACAACCGACGATATTACAAAAGAGGTTGTGGCGCATCTGCTAGGCGTGCCGATGGTGACCGACGAGGCTTCGCTGGCCCAGATTCGTGCTTTTTTCCGTAAACGGGGCCGGGAGATGCCGGCCGTATGTGAAAGGCAGGCTGTCTTTCCTGCCGGGGCACAGATTCTTCCCAACTACAAGGGTACGGCGCCCGGCGCTCTGATCGAGAAAGACGGAAAGGTTATCGTGATCATGCCCGGACCGCTCAGAGAGGTTAAGGCGATGTTCCGCACGGCTGTTCTGCCCTACCTGGCCAAGATCCCCGGTCGGGGAGAGGTGTTGCGCACACGTGTGCTCAAACTGACTGGGATCGCTGAATATGCCGTACAGGAATTGATCAAGGACCTGGGCGGGCAGGGCAACCCGGGTGTCGGGTATCTGGCCGTACCGGGTGAGGTCCAGCTGCGGGTCAGCGCCAGACATCCTGAGGCCGAGGCGGCCGAAGGGATGGTGGAAGAGCTGGTTGCGAAGGTAATGGACGCCGTTGGTGAGTACGTTTTCGGCGTCGATGATGAACAACTGGAGAAAACCATCGCGCGCCTGCTGATCGACAAGGGCCTGACCATCTCAACGGCTGAATCTTGTACGGCGGGGATGCTCGCTGCGCGGCTTACCGATATTCCGGGCAGTTCGCGCTACTTCCTGGGCGGTGTCGTGGCCTACAGCAATGATGTCAAGACCGAAATTTTGCGTGTCCCACGGGAGACCCTGGCCCTGCACGGGGCGGTCAGTGAGCAGACTGCGGTGGCCATGGCCCAGGGCGTACAGAGCTTAACGGGAAGTGATCTGGGCGTGGCTGTTACCGGGATTGCCGGTCCGGGCGGCTCAACGCCTGATAAACCGGTGGGACTGGTTTACGGAGCATTGACGACGGGTGACGAGATTATCTGTCGGCGATTTCAGCTACCCGGAGAACGCATCGGAGTGCGTGTGGGTACGGTTAATTCGGTGCTGAATATGGTCAGGCGGTACTTGGAAAGATAGTTATCCCCTGATAGAGTTTGAAGGACGCCCTCGGTTTGAGGGTGTTCTTTTTTGTGCGGCGAGATTCAGCAGGACAATGAATCCGCAGCGGCGAAATTTTTCCACAGCTACTGACAATGGGCGGTCAGAGCGGACTGTTATGATGGGGATATACAATCGGTGAAGGGGGTCGTGGTATTGAACGACAAACAAAAGGCACTGGAGATCGCACTGGCCGGAATAGAAAGGCAGTTCGGCAAGGGTTCGATCATGAAGCTCGGTGAGGCGGCGGCAAAGCTGAATGTGGAGGTTATACCCACCGGGATTTTGGCCGTAGACCTCATTCTGGGCGTGGGAGGCGTACCCAGGGGACGGGTGGTGGAAATCTTCGGTCCGGAGTCCTCGGGTAAGACGACGGTTGCGCTGCACGTGGTGGCGGAGGCCCAGCGGACAGGCGGCACGGCCGCGTTCATCGATGCGGAACATGCCCTCGATCCGGTGTATGCACGCAGGCTCGGTGTGGACGTGGACAATCTCCTGATCGCACAGCCGGATACCGGTGAACAGGCGTTGGAGATTGCCGAGGCCCTGGTGCGCAGCGGAGCGGTGGACGTTGTGGTCGTGGACAGTGTCGCGGCTCTGGTGCCGCGGGCCGAACTGGAAGGTGAGATGGGGGATGCGCACGTCGGTTTGCAGGCCAGGCTGATGTCGCAGGCTCTGCGCAAACTCACCGGTTCTATTGGCAAGTCGCGCACCACCGCCATCTTTATCAACCAGCTGCGTGAGAAAGTTGGCGTCTTGTTCGGCAATCCGGAGACGACCCCGGGCGGGCGGGCGCTAAAGTTTTACTCGTCGGTCAGGCTTGACGTCCGCAGGACCGAACAGCTGAAACAGGGAGCGGACATTATCGGATCGAGAGTGAAAGTGAAGGTGGTCAAGAACAAGGTGGCGCCTCCTTTCAAACAAACCGAAGTGGAGCTGCTGTACGGCGAAGGTATCTCGCGGATCGGAAGTTTGCTTGACGTGGCCACGGAACACAAGGTCGTGTCCAAGAGCGGGGCCTGGTACTCCTTCGGTGACGACCGGCTCGGTCAGGGCCGGGATAACGTGCGCGAGTATTTGAAGGAGCATCCCGAGATCACTTACGAAATTGAACGCCGGGTAAGGGACATTCTGATCGAAAAAGGATTCAGGATTCCGCCCGCCGGCAAGTATATAGGTGAAGACGCACAGAGCAGTGCGGAAGATGCAGGCGGCAACAATTAATAATGCATATGAATGGTAGTAGACACTTAAAGGAGTAATGGGCTTGTCGGATTATCTGGTGAGGGCTGTCGGAGCCCATAAGAAGGTCCGGGTCTTTGCTGCTGCAACGACAAGACTGGTGGAGGAAGCGCGGCAAAGGCACAGGACTTCACCGGTTGCCACCGCTGCACTTGGCCGGACGTTGACGGCCGGCCTGCTGCTGGGGGCGAATCTGAAAGGTGATGATCTGGTTACCATACGTGTCTTGGGGAACGGACCTCTGGGGGCGATTTTGGTTTCGGCCGATGCGCGGGGGACGGTTAGAGGCTATGTGCAGGAACCGACCGCCGATCTGCCGAGCATTGAAAAATACAAACTGCCTGTGGGGCGTGCGGTTGGGCAAGGTTACCTCCACGTCAGCCGTGATCTCGGTATGAAACTGCCGTTTACAGGGAGTGTGCCGCTGGTGTCGGGTGAGATCGCCGAAGATCTGGCGCATTACCTCAACACCTCCGAACAGACGCCTTCTGCGGTTGCCTTGGGGGTGCTGATCGGTAGGGACACTTCGGTTCTGGCTTCGGGCGGATGGCTGGTGCAGATGATGCCCGGTGTGGATGAAGATGCCGTCATGATCGTGGAGAAGAATGTTAAAGAGATCCAGGCGCCGAGCGTGCTGGTAAACGAAGGGGTTACTCCGGAAATGATGGCCGGACTGCTGCTCAAGGGACTGAACTGTGAAGTGCTGGATGCAAGACCGGTTTCGTATAAATGCAGGTGCAGTCGGGAAAGAGTAAAACTGGTTTTGTTCAGCTTCGGCGCTCACGATCTTCAGAAAATGCTGGATGAAGACGGCAAGGCTGAAGTCACATGCCAGTTTTGCGGAAAATCTTACGACTTTGGTGCGGATGACCTGAAGGAGCTCATCGGGCAGCTGCAAGACGAGGAAAACCAGTGTTTAAGCGGTGATTGTTAAGAATGGGTGATCGTCAAAAAAGAGGCTCACATTATCGCCCTGCGGTGCGGGAAAACTAGCACTGAGGAGGGTGAAATCATGGCTAAACTGATGAGTGACGCCCTGAAGTATGAACTGGCCCGGGAAATGGGCGTTGCCCACAAAATCAGAGGCACCGATTACGGTGAACTGACGTCCCGCGAATGTGGCAACTTTGTAAAGTTTGCCATCGCCAGAGCGGAGAAAGCCTTGGTATAGCTCTCCAAGCGAGGCGCCTTTTCGGATGAAGGGCGCCTCGTGCTTTTTAGGCAAAAAGTGTTTCAATGATAATTGCGGCGAAGGCGGCAATGAAGATTGCCGGGAGCAGGTTTCCCACCCGAATCTTTGTCAAACCGAGAATATTCAGGGCGATAGCCAGGATCAGAAGGCCGCCCGTTGCCGTCAGCTCTGCAATAACCCGTTCGCTCAGCACCGGGGCAACCCAGGCCGCACCCAATGTGATTGCTCCCTGGTAAATAAACACCGATACGGCGGAGAATAAGACTCCGATCCCCAGTGTGGATGATAAAATCACCGCAGTCACACCGTCAAGGATTGACTTGGCAAACAAAGTGTTTGGTTGTCCGGTTAGACCGTCCTCTATGGCACCCATAATCGCCATGGCACCCACACAGTACAGGAGACTGGCGGTTACAAAAGCGCGCGCCATATCTCCTCTCGAGTGCCCGCCGACTCTGTTTTCCAGGAATTGTCCCAATCGGTTCAGCCAGTACTCAATATCAATCAGCTCACCGATTATGGCACCGAGAACAATGCTGCCGATAACGACCAGCGGATTCTGCGTCTGCAGTGCCATCTGCATGCCGAGCAGGATAACCGTGAGGCCTACTCCCTGCATCACAGTGTTCCCGACACGTTCCGGGATTCCTTTGCGCAGGGTCACCCCAATCAGTCCTCCGGCCACAATTGCCGAGGCGTTCACCAAAGTTCCCGTCAAGGTGTTCCCTCCAAGCCGTTCAAATACCGCGAAAATTATCTAATTTGACGCTGACCGGGTAAATCCTTTATTCTTGCCGCACGTTTCCATCCACCGCCAAGGAAGCGCAACCTCCACAAAATATTCTGAACTCGTGTTTTGTCGGATATTGGGTGAATGTGTTGGAATAAATTGCATAGATATTGCAGGAAATTCCACATTGTTGCGGTAATGTACCCTTTAGGTGATGAAGCATGGTGAGACTTAGACCCATTGCTGTGGCAATAGCGCAAGAAACGGGTAATAGTGTTGAAGTAATTGAATACGGGTTGAAAAATCTTGTCTACAATGTGGTGATATTGCTGGGTGTGGTCGGATTGGGTTACCTGCTGGGGGTGTTGCCGGCTGCGATCACTGCCTATGCGGCTGGTGGCAGCCTGCGTATGGTCAGTGGGGGAGGGCACACCTCGACCCCGATTCGCTGCATGATTTTAACTTCTGTGTTCTTTGGGGGGATGGGCCTTATCGCAACGTATGCCGGACCCCGTTTGGTCGGACTGCCGCTTGTCTTGTTTTCCACAGCGGTCCTCGTTTGGGTTCTCTACGTCCTAATCCGTTTTGCTCCCAAGGATGTACCGAACAAGCCAATAAGGGAGGAACGCAAGCGGGTGCTGAAAAAGTGGTCGATAGGCTTGTGGTCTGTATTGGTGGTTCTGATTGCAGCAGCCCTAATTACCGGGTTCCCCGAAGAGCTGACTTTTGCAGCAGTGCTGGGCATTGGATTCCAGGGCTTGTCTGTTGTTGACAAGAGGGTTTAATCATTGTTGGAAAGGAGGTGAGGATGAGTGCGTAAGCTGTTTTTCACAATTACGGCCACGGCTTTGATCTGGATGGCGATGGCTAATGCCGTGTTTGCCTGTGGATTTCGTTGGTACGAACCGGAGATTCCTGAAGAGTTGAGGAACATATGATTGCATACGTCGTCTTTGGCTGGTTCGAATGCCTGGCACTGCTGTTGCTTGGCTTAAGTCTCCTCGGTTCCCGATGGAACATCCCCAGATTGATAATTGCGGCAACCGTTCTTACAATCGGTGTAGGGATAGTGCGTAGTTTGGGCGTAGTGCTGGGCATTAATTCTATAGGATCAATCATAATTATGGCATTATGCTTGGCTATGGTTTTCCGTATACCATTCGGAAAATGTCTGGTAGTATCCAGTGTTTCTGTAGTGTTTTTGATTGTCTTGGAACTGATCGTCCTTGTACCGCTCACAAGTCTGGTTGACATGGGCGACAACAATAGTCTTTGGCTGCTGACTGGAATTCCCCACCTGGGATTGATATACTTTATCGCGTTTCTGCTGCACCGGAAACGTCTTCGCCTTTTTGACAGTTCTAATGAGACCTAAAAACTGCCTTCTATTGGCTTGCCAAAAAGGATGAGGGAAGTGAAAAATGACGGATTAGTGAAAAGGCACATGGCCGGAATAATGGAGTATTCCTGGACAGCCCACTGCCTTTTTTTGATGGCATGTTCGATTCCATTAATTACTGCTATTGCCGACAGCGTGCCTGCCGGCTATCCGCCCGAATTGAACGACCAGGCCTTCTATTTCTTCGGAAGAGTGGTTCCCTTAATTGCGCTAGCGGCCCTCCTGGTTTTTTGTCAGTTTAGAATGGTGCGCGGCAGACTTTCTACTCTTGATCATGTAGTTCTGGTCGGGATAATCTGCTTGGGGATTCTGGCCTCGGTGCTGCACTATTCCAATTGGCTGTTGGCTCTTGTTCCGGTTGTCTTAGTCGGTCTGAACTATGGGAAGCGAGTTGCGGTTGCTCTGGCTGTCAGCCTCTGCTCGGTGATCACAATAGAAGCATACCTGTTGGACCGCTTACCTTCGCCCGAGGAATATCTGATATTTGTAATTGTTCTAGTCTCTACGGCCTATCTGGTAGGCGGAATCTATGGTGCCTGCCGTGAACTTATTCAACTGCTGGATCGCGAGAGGGTCACTTTTAAAAACTTGGTTGATGCTCTCCCGCTGGGAATTTGTGTTATCGGTGAACACGGAGTGGAGTATCGCAACCCCAATATAGGTGAGGTTGAGTCCAGGCTCTGCAGTTCCATAGTCTCCTCAGGTAGGATACCCGATATCGGTTCTAGTTCGGAGCAGGAATTTGAGGATCAGTATTATCGTATCTGCAGCACCAAGTTCCCCGCAGCGAACGGGGAAGGCAGAACCGTCCTGATTATTGAAAACCTGTCTGAGACCCGCAGGCTCCAAGACGAGATTCGCAAGTCGTCTTATATGGCAAGTGTCGGCGAAATGGCGGCTGGAGTGGCCCATGAAATCCGCAACCCGCTGGCGGTGATTAAGGGGTACATACAGCTGTTGTCGGAGAAGGCTGAGGAGACCAGGCTTAAGGACGTAAAACAGTACATGTATCTTGTGCTTGAGGAAATAGACCGACTTGGGGAGATCATCCGGAAGTTCTTGAACCTGGCCAAGCCCCAGGCTACAGAGAAGGTTCCGGTTAGCCTTCAACGGATGATATCTGATGTGCGGGAATTTTTGAAAACCGAGGCCCTTCGGCGGGACATAGATCTCAGCATCGAGGTTGACCCCGATATCCCTGAGCTGAACGCAGACCCGGCTGCTCTGAAGCAGGTTGTATTCAACCTGGTCCGAAATGCTTTTGATGCGGCAGGTCACGGTGGAAAGGTTAAGCTGCGGGCATACCGGGAATCCAAGTGGGCTTTTCTGGAGGTTGTCGACAACGGACCGGGCATACCCAAAGAGTTGTGGGAGAAGGTATTCATGCCCTTCTATTCAACCGCAGAGACAGGTACCGGATTGGGTCTGGCAATATCCAGACGAATCGCGCTCGATCACGACGGCGTCCTAAGCGTGCGCTCTAAGCCGGGTAATACCAGATTCCTGCTTCAGATTCCCCTGCCTGAAGCCTGTGCCTCAGATTGCAAACCGGAACCCGGTTCAGTCGAAACCCCGGACGAGCAGGTCAAGTAGGACCTCAGACAGTCCACCTCATTTCTTCACCCACTGGTTGGGTGCGGCATATGAAGAACTTCCAAATTATCTTTGGTATTGACTATTTACGGCCTCCAGTCGGCCGCACGGTAGAATTAAAGAAAGGTGGACCGCCAGCTTACTCATTCCTGTTCCAGACCGGTCAGTATGTATTATGAACCTTACCGCTGTCCAGTCCGGGCTATGATGGGCAACGAACCGGGCTTTGATCCCGCCTGTCACGTACATCGCCGGGGGCAGCACGTGAAAACTTATTTCAGCCTGCGACATCCGCAGTTGATCAGCCACGGTTTTTGTGTTTTTCGGGGTAGAAGTGCCTGACACAGTACGGGTGGACTTCCCGAAGAAGCACCAAAGCTGAGCTGCGGAGGTGTAATCCGCCGCTTGAGAGGGTACCGGTTATCCCTGTTGATTGTTCTTGAAAGCAATCAGGTAGTAACGATTGCCCAAAGCGTGTTCCAGCTGGCGCAGTGCGGTGATTTCGTCTTCGGACAAATCGGCCAGTGGCATCTGATCAAGCTTGTTTTCATTGTTCATCCTGGCTTCAACTCCTTTCCGGTCTTAGAATGTGCCCATTCAGATGAAGTTACACATAATCACGCGGCGACTGGTTATGAATAGGATGTGCCCTGTATAATCTCAGCAGGAAAGGATTGGTAACGTGACATCAGTCTACGAACTGGCAAGCCGGATTGAAGACTTGGCCGAACGAATGGGTGATGTCAAGATCCAGGACGCGTCGGCGTATGACCGGGTGCTGCAGCTGTTTTTCTCAAGAGCAAGACGGACGTTTAAGGGAATACGTGTGCTCACAAATGAAAAGCTCGGGGAACCGGCCCTGATGCTGGTAAGACCTCTTTACGAGGATACCCTGAACCTGCTTTACATCGGCACCGACCCCGACCGGTTGGCACAGCTCTATCTTGATTACGCCTATATTCGCAACTACAAGTATCTTAAGTTCGTCGAGTCGGTCGATCCGGACGCGCTGCGTGACGAGGACCGTGCCACCATCACCGATGTAGAGGAAAGGTACAGGGCGCTCAAGGAGCGTTATCCCATGGCGAACAGTTGGAGCGGCCTGTCCATCACCGACACCGCCCGAAAGGTGCATATGGATGAGGCTCACCGGACGATTTACAAGGTCGCGTGCGATGTGACGCACGGAAACATATCGGGTGTGTACAATCTGCTGCTGGCTGAAGACAACAGATCGATCGGTGTTGAGGACGACAGTCCGGACGAACTGGCCGATACGGCGTTGGTGCTGGGACTGGCCTGCTTCAGGACGATTCTGGGCGAAGTCGACCGTCATTTCGGTCTCCAGCGCGCGGCCGACCTGCGTCAGCTCGGGGAAGACCTCAGCTCGATCATTCGCACAACTCCCTGGCCCGAAGTGTCCGGAAAGCAGGAGCCGGTGAAAGCATTTCAGCTGCAGCAATAGCATATGGTGGATACAGGGTGATGCCGTAATGGCGCTGCAGAAACCGCGGGGGCTGGTTCCCGGGAGCGTGCTCGGAGTGGTTGCTCCGGCGGGATGCCCGTACGATGCCGAGTCGGTCGAAAGGGGAGTACAGCGTCTCGAAGGACTAGGGTTTCGGACGGTGATGGGTAGGTTTTCGGGCCGGAAGACAGGTTATCTGGCCGGCACCGATCGTGAACGCGCTGCCGATCTGATGGAAATGTTCACCGACCCGCATATCGATGGCATCATCTGTCTGCGAGGCGGCTATGGGTGCATGCGACTGATACCTTACCTGGATTTTCGACTGATCGCCAAGAACGCGAAAGTATTTGTGGGGTTCAGCGACATCACCGCTCTGCATCTGGCCATCCACCGGTTCAGCAATTTGGTGACCTTCCACGGCCCGATGGTGGCAACTGACTTCGGCGGCGGCGCAACCGCATTCACGATCGAACAGTTTATGAAGGCCATTATGCGTTACGGCCGCATCGGAAGAATCGACCCGCCCGGTGAGCGAGAAATCACTACCGTGGTTGGGGGAGTAGCGAAAGGGCCGCTTATCGGAGGAAACTTGACGCTGGTCACAGCAGGATTGGGCACGGGTTTTGAAATTGAGACGGCGGGAAGGATTCTGTTCTTGGAGGAGACAGGCGAAGAGGCATACCGGGTGGACCGGATGCTTACACAGCTGAGACTGGCCGGGAAACTGCAGAGCGCTGCCGGCATCGTGTTCGGCCACTCGGCGGGGAAGGAGAGTCGGGGCGTCGGCCTCGAGGAAGTCGTGGGTGAAGTGCTGCAAGAGGCCGGGGTACCGGCAGTGTATGGCCTTCCGATCGGGCACGAAGCGGATAAAGTGACACTGCCGCTTGGTGTATGCGCCGAGCTTGATGCTTCTGCCGGCCGGTTGACGGTAACGGAGTCGGGGGTGATCTGACCAAGGTCGTCTCTTGGCCGGGGCGACGCGATTTGGTATAATCATATTGAACACATTTACGAGGGGATGAGAAATGTCTTCCAAAGGTAAAGAGGAACCTCCAGGACCGGAGATTATCGTAGAACGTCCCAGATCCGGGCATCGCAGAGCAGGGGATGAAACCCTGAAGACCTATGTGCGCGAGTACCAGTCGGGTTCCGGAAAAGGCATCGCCTACAGTTACGTCTATTACGGACCCAAGAAGGACCGATTGTCCTCGGTGAAGCTGGGATTAGGGCTGGCGGCCCTGATGGCCGGGCTGTTCCTTATCGTAGTGCTCGGAGGGCTGATCTTTCTGGGATTGTTCGCGGTGCTCGTGGTCTTGGCAGCCATCGGTCGAATCCTTGGACGCGGATAGCAAGTGAGTTCGTAGCACTCCCGGTATGCCGGGAGTTTTTCTTTTTATGTGGATTATATTGCCGATTAATGGTAGACTACTGCAAGAGACTATCTGGAGGTGAGGCAATGGATGCGATAACAGCAATCAGAAAAAGGAGAAGCGTAAGGCGGTACGAACCCCGTAAGCTGGCCCGCAGCACGGTAGAGGAAATCATCGACTGCGGTCGACTGGCTGCGACTGCGAACAACAAGCAACCCTGGTTGTTCGTGGCTGTGGCTAATGAGGAGAGACGGAAGCAGATCGCTGCGGTCACCGATTATGGAAAGTTCATCGCGGAAGCTCCGGTGTGTATCGCTGTGTTTTGTAAGAAGGCGGAAAAGTATTATCTTGAGGACGGTGCGGCAGCGACGCAGAATATCCTTGTGGCGGCTAATGCGCTCGGCGTGGGCACCTGTTGGGTAGCCGGAGACAAGAAAGCGTATGCGGAAGATGTGCGTCTGATGCTGAACGTTCCCGATGAATATACCCTGGTATCACTGGTATCCTTGGGGTATCCGGCCGATAACGGGGGAAGGGTCAAGAAGAAAACCCTGGACGAGGTCATGCGTTGGGAGAAATACTAAACACCGGGGCATCCTAAGAACTATTCTTGTCTCCTTCGAGAACATTGCTCCCGCACTTGGGACAGTGGTATTCGGTTAGCTCCCTGCTGATTCGCTCCTCTTCACCGCATTGCGGACAGCGCACCAGATGTGTGAAGCGAGAATAGAGGAATGTGGCGAACCCGATCACAGCGATAACCAGCAGGAGCATGAGCAAGAGGTTTACCCACGGATTCATCAGGAGATTCATTGACCACAACACCTTCGGTATTTTTTTTGGCGACCGATGCTCTGCTCGGTCGCTTCGGCATATACGGACCGTTGCCCTGTTGAGTATATTCCCCTTCGTGATTATTCCCGGATATCCTTCAAGGTTCACAATTCACAATCCGGTTAATCAATAGGATCGATAAAGGGAAGGGGTTCATTCTCACCTCGAATCTCATGACTAACCCCTTGTGCATAGTGGGACGGGATTTCCTCCAGGATGACGCGGTCGGATTGCCATTTAACATGCATACCCATAAGATTGGCAAGATCACGCAGGGGGACGACGTGGGTCCCGCGGTCCACACGGCATATGCCTTCGGGGACCGCGAGACCGTTGACATAGGCCGTGCCCTGCTGCCATTCCACAGTTCCACCGAGCGCTTCCGCCATACGACGCAGAAAGACCACCGTTCTGTCATCCTCAAGCCAACCGAATCCGACCAGGCGATCGCGATGGTGGATCTGGATCATCGGAACCAACACAATCTCGACCTTCTCCAGCGTGGCCCGGGCTCTCACAATCAAAGGAGTCCTCGTATTATTTCGGAATTTCAAATCCGCCGAGGGCCACCACACCGAGGCGTCCATCCCCGGCGCCGTGTAAGATACCCGGAAACTGTGCGGATAACGCTCAATTACGGGGAGTCCGGCCTCAAGCGCCGCCTGATAAACAGCGGTTGAGGTGCGGCAGACCCCGCCCCCGACGGTGTAAAGGGTTTTCCCTCCGGAGACGGCCAGGCCGGTGATGAAGCCCTTGTCGGGGGTGCGAGGACCGACGGCGTTATTATAGGAAAACACCTGCCCAGGCTCGATTACATAGCCGTCCAGCAGTTCGGCGGCGCGCATCGCGTTGTGGCGGTTTCCGTAGTGAGTGTCCGGTTCGTGGATGACGACGGCGGCTTCTCCGGGAGTCGAAATCAAAAGAAGCAGGATGATGGTAATGAGGATGAGGGTCCGTTTCAACGCCATCTGGCCTCCCTGCATCTGGTAACAGATTCCATGTCAGTGTATGCAGGGATGCCATATTATGTCAACGGTTAATAATGTAGGTACGTGTCTATATGATGAAATCCTTTTTTGCCAAGTTGCCGGTGAGAAATAGCAACAAAAAACTCCCGTTTACGGGAGATCCTGATTACTTGCATTGGTGCGGCAGAGAGGACTTGAACCTCCACGTCCGTAATGGACACTAGATCCTGAATCTAGCGCGTCTGCCATTCCGCCACTGCCGCACGGTATTATCGCTACAAGCGATATGATAGCACACCGCACCGCCCTTGTCAAACCCATTAATCCGAGGGTGTAATCGGTCTGTGATATTGTCACCCTGTAATCGGTCTGAGAAAATGTCACCCATGAAGGGAGATATTTTCTTGTCAGACAAAGAAGCCAGAAGGGTCTATGTCATTGAGCAACTCATCAAGGGAAAAATCACGGTTAAACAAGCCGCTGTGCTTCTCGGGCTTAGTGACCGCCAAATCAAGCGCCTCAAGAAGGGAGTGCAAGAAAAAGGGGTGGGTTTTCTAGCCCACGGAAATCGGGGGCGGAAACCAAAACACGCTATCGACGAGAACACTCGCAATTTGATACTTACCTTGGCTACCGGCCAGTTGCGCGATGCAAGCTGTGAACACATAGCTGAACTGCTCTTTGAACTCCATCGAATAAAGGTTTCACCGCGCACCACAAGGCGTGTCCTGGCACAAGCCGGGATCCGGCTGCACAAGCGAAAGGTGTGCCGCAAAAGGCGCTCCCGCGAAAGGATGGCCCAGGAAGGGCTTTTGGTCCAAGGTGATGCCAGCCCCTTATACCTGGTTTGAGGAGCGGGGCCCGAAGGCAAGTCTGCACGGGTTTATAGATGATGCCACGGGCAAGGTTCTGGCCCTGTATTTCCGTCCCCAAGAGGACCTTTTGGGCTACTTCCAGGTGCTAAGCCAAATGGTGTTGGACTACGGCATTCCACAGAGCTTGTATACAGACCGCCATTCGATTTTCTTCTCGCCAAAGAAAGACAAGCTGTCGATCGAGGAGGAACTAACCGGGAAAACAGTGGCCCTGACACAGTTTGGCAAGGCCCTGGACGAGCTGGGGATTAACCACATTGCCGCCCGTTCCCCCGAGGCCAAGGGCCGGATTGAACGGCTTTGGAGAACGCTTCAGAGCCGCTTGGTGGTTGAGCTGCGTTTACATAATATCTGCGGTATTGATGAGGCTAATGCCTTCCTTCCCGGGTTCATCGATCGGTTTAACCGGCGCTTTGCCGTGGAGCCTAGTGATCCTGTATCGGCTTTTGTACCCGCCCCCACAAAAGATGTTTTAAACCGGATCATTGCTTATCGGGATGAGCGCCGGGCCACCAAGGGCTCAACCATCTCATACCTGGGAAGGACCTATCAGCTTATTGATGCCCGGGGCCAGGCGGTCGCCTTGACCCCGCGCAGCAAGGTCGTTGTCCTAACTCACTTGGATGGTTCGATAAGCGCCGTTAACCAGAATAAGTATTATGGGCTGCGGGTGTTTAATCCCCCGAAGGCCAAGCCCGAGACAACCGTATCGAAAACGCCGCCAAAGCCGGCCGTACCGGCGCCGGATCATCCTTGGCGGCGTATGTCAATAAAACCGCCGTATTCAAACGACCCGGTGGAGGACTACTTCCGGCGTTGGGAGCATAGACACTTTGGGTCGCTGTAAAACTTGTTTTCAAAGACCGGGAAACGGTATCACCATTGACCAAAACATGTCTATAAGGGGTGACATTTTCTCAGGCCACTTAAGCGTGTTTTAGGGTGACATTTTCACTGTCCGTTGACAACCCATTAATCCGAGGGTGCGTTCAAGATAACCCGGACAACTTTTCCTATCGAAGGGACCTGATTGTGATTGTTCTTTTGGGTTACCAGATGACCGGTCCAGCCGAGATAATTAGTTTAAGCGAATTCGTTGGAGTTGGGAAGTCGGCTCCGGACGATGGCGGGGGGATGAGGCGGGGATAAACGGGCATCTTAAAAAAAGAGAGACTGAATAGTCTCTCGCAATGAGGTTGCGTCTGCGCCCCTAACGTATTGCGCTACCATAATATGTACTCGGTGGCCGATTTGTTCCAGTACAGAATGTTTCCACATTTATACTTGTCAACCAAAAGCGGTTACGGGTACAATACTGAGAGTGATTACTACATACAGTACCGAAGGAGGTTAACGGGCAGTCGTGAGAGAAAAAGTTGAAGCGGTTTTGAACCAGGTCCGTCCCTTCCTCCAGCGTGACGGCGGAGACGTTGAACTGGTTGATGTTGAGGACGGCGTGGTGAAGGTTAGACTTAAAGGCGCCTGCCACGGGTGAGGGATGGCCGTTGTAACCCTCAAGCAGGGTATTGAGCGGGTGCTCAAGCAAGCGATTCCGGAAGTGAAGGAAGTACGGCAGGTATAACGAAGAAGGCCTCTCGGATGTGCGAGGGGCTTCTTTATGTTTGTGTCTTTCGCTTGATTTACGGATGGAGAAATCAGGGAATATTATAAGATAAGATCAAATCCGGCCCGAGTGCTTATGGCTTGACAGTAGTCAAGCAAGTCATTAGAATAGGCTTGGGAGAAAATAGAATTGACATTGACCTTATTGGTTTAGTGATATATGACAAAACCACATATGGTTAAATGAGGGACAGGAAACATAACCCGTCTCTTGTATGTCAATTCGTTTTTCTGCCGAGGATTCCTCGGTTTTTTTGCATTTACAAGAACCAGGATACTTAGCACTAGAGGAGGTGAAAACGGTGCCCGACACGGTAGTACTTATCGCAGTCTTGATTGCTGCTGCCATCGCCTTTGTTCTCGGTTATCTGTTGCGCAAGTTTCTTGCCGAGTCCAAGATTGCTTCTGCTGAAGAGAAAGCCAAAGCCATTCTCGATGAGGCGGCAAAAGATGCCGAAGCCAAGAAAAGGGAGGCATTGGTGGAAGCAAAGGAAGAGGTGCTTAAGCTCCGTAATGAGGTGGAGCGGGAGCACCGGGAACGCCGATCCGAGATCCAGCGCCTGGAGCGCAGGTTAGTTCAGAAGGAAGAAACTCTGGATCGCAAACAGGAAACGATCGAGAAAAAAGAAGAGGGCTTGGCACGAAAGGAAGCTGAGATTAACAGGACAAGAGCGGAGCTGGATGACCTCTACCGCAAACAGGTGCAAGAGTTGGAACGCATATCGGGGCTCAGTACCGAAGAGGCACGCAGCATTTTGCTGCGTGATGTGGAAAAGGAAATTCAGCAGGAAACTGCCATCATGATCAAGGAACTGGAAAGTAAGGCCAAGGAAGAGGCCGAACGCCGGGCCCGAAATATTGTGTCGTTGGCTATTCAGCGGTGTGCGGCCGATCATGTTGCGGAATCCACAGTATCGGTTATTCCACTGCCGAATGATGAGATGAAGGGCCGAATCATCGGCCGTGAGGGTCGGAATATTCGAGCCTTCGAAACACTCACCGGTGTTGACCTCATTATTGATGATACTCCGGAGGCCGTTATTCTGTCCGGTTTCGATCCGATTAGGCGTGAAACCGCACGTATGGCGCTTGAGAAGCTGATTTCAGACGGGCGGATCCATCCGGCCAGGATCGAGGAAATGGTGGAAAAGGCGCGTAAAGAACTGGATGTCCAGATCAGAGAGGCTGGGGAACAGGCTGCGTTCGAAGCCAATGTGCACAATTTGCATCCTGATTTGATAAAGCTTCTTGGACGATTGAAGTTCCGCACCAGTTACGGGCAAAATGTACTCAAGCATTCGGTGGAAGTAGCCCATCTGTCCGGGATGATGGCCGCCGAGCTTGGTGCAGACGAAAAACTGGCCCGTCGCGCGGGATTGCTGCACGATATTGGTAAGGCCGTCGATCATGAGGTGGAAGGTCCGCACGTAACCATCGGTGTTGACTTGGCTCGAAAATACCAGGAGCATCCGGAGGTTCTGCACGCAATTGCCGCTCACCACGGTGATGAAGAACCGACTACCATCGAAGCTGTGCTGGTGCAGGCGGCCGATGCCATTTCAGCAGCCCGACCGGGCGCACGGCGCGAAACACTTGAGAATTACATTAAGCGGCTTACCAAACTGGAGGAAATCGCGAATTCATTTCCCGGAGTGGATAAGGCTTTTGCCATCCAGGCCGGACGTGAAATCCGGATCATGGTTAAGCCTGATAAGGTTGATGATCTGGGTGCGGTTCGGTTGGTCAGAGATGTTGCACGTAAGATCGAAAATGAACTCGAGTATCCGGGGCAGATTAAGGTTATTATCATTCGTGAAACCCGGGTTGTCGAGTATGCTAAATAGGCATAATCAGGGAAGCCTGATGAAAGATGTGAGATTGGCTTGCGGCTGTTAATGATCGGTGATATCGTAGGTCGGCCAGGCCGTAAAGCGGTACGTGAGAATCTGTCACAAATCATTGATGATTATGCTGTGGATTTCGTCCTGGCGAACGGGGAGAATGCCTCTGGAGGCAAGGGGCTCACTCTGGACGTAGCTAATGAACTGTTCAGCTACGGTATTGATGCCCTCACGATGGGAAACCACGTGTGGAACAAGAAGGAGATCTTCCAGTTTATCGACGAAGAACCTCGGCTGATAAGACCGGCAAACTACCCACCCGGTACCCCCGGCGTGGGTTTTGCCGTCTATACTGATGTGCGCGGAGCGAAGGTGGGCGTAGCCAACATTTCGGGCCGGGTTTTCATGCCTTCGTTGGACTGTCCGTTTCGGGTGATTGATGATCTGTTGCCACATATCCGTCGGGAGACAGCTGTGATTATTGTGGACTTTCACGCGGAGGCGACTTCGGAGAAGATCGCCATGGGATGGTATCTCGATGGGCGGGTCAGTGCGGTGCTGGGGACGCATACGCACGTGCAGACGGCGGACGAACGCATATTGCCGGGCGGAACCGCATTCATTACCGATGTGGGAATGACCGGCCCGAGCGAGTCGGTGATCGGGGTCAAGAAGGAAACTGTAATCGAACGTTTCGTTTCGCAGATGCCCCGCAGGTTTGAAGTGGCCTCCGGGCCTTATCAGCTAAACGCCGTTGTGGTTGAGATAGACGATGAAAGCGGGCGTGCCTTGTTGATCGAGCGCATAATCGCGTTTGAGCAACAAAATTCGACCTAATCTTTGCCCAATTTATAAAAATTTTTCCATTAGTTTAAAAGGAAATTATTGAGCGTTTGGCGAATATCATCGCTATAGCAGCTGGTAAGGTGTCCACTAACGAGGAGGTACAATGATGGAGGTCTTAAAAGTTTCAGCAAAATCCAGTCCAAATTCCGTGGCCGGGGCACTGGCTGGTGTATTGCGAGAGCGTGGAAGTGCTGAATTGCAAGCTATCGGAGCCGGAGCCATTAATCAAGCCGTAAAGGCGATTGCCATCGCCCGTGGTTTTGTTGCTCCAGCGGGTATGGATTTGATTTGCATTCCTGCCTTCACCGATATTATGATCGATGGAGAGGAACGAACTGCGATTAAGCTGATTGTGGAGCCCCGGTAATTCCAGAATTCGGGATAATTTCCATACCGGAGGGGAACAGCCTCGCTGACAAGGAGGACCGGAGTGAATCCAGTCCGATACGCCGAAGAGCTGCAGTCCAGACTGTGGATTGTGGATGGCCATTGTGACACCTTACAGGACATTTGGCGTGGGACAAGGGATTGTGCGCGAGAAGATGCAGGAGGACACCTTGACTTGCCCCGATTGCGCAGGGGTGGAGTCAAGGTGCAGTTTTTTGCCGCCTTTGTTCACCCCGATTTCACGAAAGAAGGCGTGACCAGGGTAATGGAACTGGTGGACGCCTTTCACGTTTTTATGGGGGCCGGAGACCGGGGTATACGGCCTGTTTACAGTTACGCGGACATAATCGACACGCGGGCGCAAGGACAGATCGCCGCTTTGCTCACGGTGGAGGGCGGGGAAGCACTCGCCGGCAGTCTGGCTGTGCTGAGAAACTTATACCGTTTGGGTGTCAGGGGGCTGACGCTCACGTGGAACCATCGTAACGAACTCGGGGACGGGGTGATGGAGAGTGTCGACAGGGGTTTGACTCCATTCGGCAGGGATGTGGTTGAGGAAATGAATCGTCTCGGTATGTTGATTGACGTATCGCATTTGGGACCGGTCGGGGTCCGTGACGTGCTCAGACTCTCGGAAAAACCGGTCATTGCCTCCCACAGCAACTGCCATCAGCTTTGTCCGCACCCGCGCAACCTGTCGGACGAACAGATCAGAGGCATCGCTGAAGCGGGCGGGGTGGTCGGTGCCACGTTCGTTCCCGACTTTGTCGACCCGGAAAAGCCCTCATTGGAGAGACTGCTTGACCATATTGGCCATATGGTGCGGGTAGGCGGCATCGCCAGTGTCGGTGTCGGCTCAGACTTCGATGGTTTTACGGGCGTGCTGCCAGGTCTGGAAGACGTCGGTGAAATGGTCAATTTGACCGCCGGTCTGCTGGAGCGCGGCTATAGAGAAAACGAGGTGGAGATGATTTTGGGCGGGAATTTGCTCCGCGTGCTTCGGGAGACTATCGGATAAGGGGGGAAGAAAGATGGCGGCCGACCTGCACATACATACCTGTTTTTCCGACGGGAGCGATACACCTGGTCAGATCGTGGATGAAGCGCTTGCATTGGGACTGGATGCGATCGCCGTCACCGACCATGACACTGTGGCCGGTATCGTCTCCGCCCAAGAGGCCGTACGCGGCCGACCCCTTACGGTTGTCCCTGGAGTGGAAATCAACACCGAGACCGATGGGCGTCAGGTGCACATTCTTGGTTACTACATCGACGTTTCCAGCCCGGCTTTGGTGAAACGCCTGGAACTCCTGGCCGAGGCCAGAGATGTGCGCGTTAAGGAAATGATTCGGAAGCTTCAGCTTCTGAATATTCCCATCAGTGTTGATGATGTGCGCCCGGAGGGCGGCGGAACACTCGGCCGACCCCATATAGCGGCGGCTTTGTGCCGCATCGGTACGGTGTCTAGTATTCAGGAAGCTTTTGAACGCTTTATCGGGCGTAACAGGCCGGCTTACGTGCGCCGTTCGGGATGCACCCCGGTTGAGGCGGTGGAACTGGTGCTTGAAGCCGGGGGAGTGCCCGTGATGGCCCATCCGGGGACGGCGGCAGCGGACGAGATCATTCCTGCTCTGGTTGAGAAAGGGCTGAAAGGGTTGGAGGTATTTCATCCGGAGCACGATCCGGCGCAGGTGAAGCACTATCTGAACCTGAGCCGTCGCTACGGATTGCTGTCTACGGGGGGATCCGACTACCACGGCCGCGGCTATAGGTCAAGACTCGGCCAGGCCACCGTTCCCAACGTCACCGTGGATAGACTGCGCGCGCTGAAAGGGTGAGTCTATTTTTCTAGCGTTTTACATAGACTATAAATAGACTGCGGCGTGTTGGAGGGCATGCGATGTATAAAGAAGCCGAACTGGAAAGGCGCGTGCAGGAGCTGGAAAACAAACTGCTTCAGCTGCGGCTCAGCAGGAGAGTGCTCATGCTCCTATTAGAGAAGCTGGACCGAGAGCGTTCAGCTTTCCTGGAGCGCCTGGAGCGTGAAAACAAGCGGCTTGCCAGGTCGAATCAGCAGTATGCACAGAGTTTGCTGCAAAAGAATCGGCAAATAATCGAGCTGGAGTCCAGGCTGCAGCACTATGCCCGGCAAGAATCGGGCTATTGAACAGTTATCCACATTATTATACACAGAATGGGAATTGCTGTTAGTAATTACGGAAAGTGGCGATATGTCAGGGGCCCGCGACGGGTCTCTTTTTTTGTATTCTGCTGTATGCTATAATCAGGGGCTAGAGGTGAGAAAGAAATCCCATGCGAATCGCCGTAGTTGACGGTCAAGGCGGGGGAATCGGCAAGCACATCACGGAAAAACTGCGCCGCGAACTGCCTGAAGGAACCGAAATCCTTGCCCTGGGCACCAATGCGCTGGCAGCTTCGGTTATGTTGCGCGCCGGGGCGAATGAAGGGGCCAGCGGAGAAAATGCCGTTGTATTCTGCGCCCCGCGTGTGGATTTTATTGTTGGACCGATCAGCATCATAATACCGAACGCGATGTGCGGCGAATTATCTCCCCGAATGGCCGAGGCCATTGCCTCCAGCCCCGCGCGAAAAATCCTGATTCCTCTGATTCGGGGAGATGTGGATATCGTTGGTCTGCGTTCCGAACCTCTGCCTCATCTAATTGACGAGCTTGTAGCCAGAATAAAATCGCTGCAGACCGGCTGAGCCCGGATTCCGTTCGCACTGATTCAGGGGAATGCCGGCGCGGTAAGGAGGATTTAGGTGGCCTGTACCCTGTATTTGGTCCGACACGGCGAAACTCTGTGGAATAATGCCAAGCGTTATCAGGGGCACGCGAATATTGCCCTGAATGAAATAGGCAAACGTCAGGCCGAAGCATTGTCCAAGAGGTTGGCTTGTGAACGGTTTGCCGCTATCTATGCAAGTGATCTGATCCGGGCGCATGAAACCGCCCGGATTATCGCCCGTCCGCATGGTTTGTCGGTGCGCACGATGGCCGAGCTGAGAGAGATCCGCTTCGGTGAGTGGGAAGGATTGACCCGCGAGGAAATCCGGGAACGTTTCCCGGAAATGAGCAGCCGGTGGTGGTCTCGGCCCCTTCATACACGTTTGCCCAGGGGTGAGACTTTGGCCGAGGTAGCCGAGCGGGTGATGGGTGCGATTGGGGAGATTACCCGCCGTCACCCCGGGGAGAAGGTTCTTGTGGCCGCTCACGGCGGCACTATTCGGGTAATCGTTGCGGCCTATCTTGCCATGGATTTAAACGAGTACTGGCGTTTGCGTCAGGACAACACGGCTTTGAGTATCGTCGACGTCTTTGATGACGGTCGCGGACAGCTTCGCCTGTTCAACGATACGACGCATATCGCTTGACAAAGGCAGACACACCCGCACCAACCAGTTAGTGTTAATTATTGACACATTTCTCTTATTATGCTATAATCGACGTAATTAAATAGGATCGCTGAGTTCTCGCTCTGAGAAGCGGGGGAACCATTAACTGGGGTGAATCCCGGATATTCCGGGTAGGGTGATCTTCTCATCCGAATCCGTCAGCTAACCTCGTAAGCGTGGGAGGAAACCCACATTAGTTGAACGGCTAATGTATGGTGTGTTACGCCCCGGAGCAGAGCTCCGGGTTCTTATTTTAATGGAAGGAAGGTGATGTGATATATGGCGAAAAGTCTCAATGCCGAGTTTCTGACCCGCGAAGAACGGCAGACGGTAGCCTTGAACAGAGCGGTTGAACTTAAGGGCAGAATCGCGGATTACCTCAATGCTGACAAGGACATCCCAACCGGCCGCCGGGCGGCCTCGACCATTGAGGCGCAGAAAGCGCTTCTCTTGGACCAGCTTGGGGGCACGGATGATGATTGGATGGACTGGCACTGGCAGCTTCGTAACCGGATTAACCGTACGTCTGTGCTGGGCGAGTTTATGGGCCTTGATGCGGAGAGAATGCACGAGATTGAAAGGGTATCCCAAGTGTACCGCTGGGCGGTTTCTCCGTATTATGCCGCTCTGGTTGCCGCAGGCGGAGTGGGCGGGCCGATCTGGATGCAGGCTGTGCCTTCTCCTCTTGAATTAAGCGATAAGGCGGGCCTGACCGATCCGATGAATGAGGAATTGACTTCTCCGGCACCGGGGATTACACGGCGATACCCCGACCGTTTGATCATCAACGTTACCAATCAATGTGCAATGTACTGCCGGCATTGCCAGCGCCGCCGGAATATCGGCGAAATCGACAAGCACCAACCGCGTCGCGTGCTGGAGGAAGCGTTGGCCTATGTCAGAGCCAATCCGGAGATCCGGGATGTGCTTGTGACCGGCGGGGATGCGCTTCTGATGAGCGATCGTATGCTTGATTGGCTCCTCGGCGAACTGCACGCGATTGAACATGTGGAGATCAAGCGTATCGGAACGCGCACCCCCGTAACACTGCCGCAGCGCATCACGCCGGAGTTGTGTGCGATACTCGAAAAGTATCCGCCCATTTACATCAACACGCAGTTTAACCACCCCCTGGAGGTTACGGCCGAATCGGCTGAGGCGTGCGACCGCCTGATCAGGGCCGGTGTTGTGCTGGGCAACCAGGCCGTTCTGCTGCGGGGAGTCAATGACGATCCGCATACTATGAAGAGGCTGAACCAAGAACTGCTGCGCATCCGTGTTCGGCCCTACTATATGTTTCACGCCAAACCGGTGCGCGGAACCAGGCATTTCATCACTTCGATTGATACCGGGCTGGAGATTATGGAGCACCTGCGCGGACAGACTTCGGGGATGGCGATCCCGACTTACATTTTAAACGCACCGGGGGGGTGGGGAAAGATCCCGCTTGGCCCGAATTACGTGTTGGAAAAGACTCCCCACAAGATAACCCTCAGGACTTGGGAGAATCGCGTGATCACCTATAACACGCAAGCATAGGAGTCTGATCATACAATATTTACAAGATTTATGGGAGGGACAGTCAGTGTCCAGTATGAGAACAGGGGGGTTCCGGTAGGAGCCCCTCTGTTTCTGCTGTTCGGACATATCGTCCTGATCGGGGGGCATAGGATATAGGTGGCGGGAGGGTAGTTTTATGGAAGGATTCGGACACAAGCTCGTACTCGTGTTTTTTACGGCCTGCGGTGTGATGCTGGGGGCGGCGCTGCTGGGTTCCCTGGGAGCGGCCCTGGTGCGTGAACCTCCGGTAAGCGTGATGCTGCGGATTGCGCAGGAGATTAAGATTTGGGCCATCGCCGCGGCCATCGGCGGAACGTTTTCCACATTCGAGGTGTTCGAGTCCGGTCTGTTCCGCGGTGAAATCGTCGCCGTGGCCAGACAGCTCTGTTATGTCCTGAGCAGCCTGGCCGGGGCTCAGTTCGGATACTTCATGATTTTGGCGATGGTGGGCGGTCAGGAATGAAGGACCTGTTGCGTGTCGTGGCGCCGTTTATACTCGGTGTGCTTGTGGGGGCAACGCTCATGACCGTCCACAACGGTCGTCAGATTGAGCATCTCATGTATACCGTTCGCCTGTTAAACGAAGAACTGACGGCGGTCAACCAGGAGCTGGAAAGTGTGCGGGAAAACCTCTCGGACGAGCGTCGGCGGGTGATCAGCGCGATTAAGGTCGATGTGCGTCTGCCGCCTGATCTGACCAGCTACGAGGAACGGTCGGCCCGGCTGGAAATTGAGACAACGGTAAAGCGCTGGCTGGAACCCTTGTACGGTCAGGAGACCGATACACTGAACTTTGTGATCATCCCGCAGATAATTGACGGCAGAGACGTTGCGGTGGACGGGAAACACTACCGGCTGGAGACCCGTCTTGTGTTTATTGGTGAGGAGATCATTGTGTATGTGCAGGGAACTCCGGAATTCACGACCACCGGTCCGGTGTCCTGATTAAGAGCGGCCTTTCTCGGGGCAACCTAACTGCGTAGATCACGACTGCAGGGAGGTTGCTGATATGGACAAGGAATTGTGGGCGCGTGTGCCCTGGAGTACTCAGCCGAGTTTGAAGCTCAAGACTGATGAGGTTGGTATCGATTTCGACCGCTTTATTGAAGCTCTTAAGAATCACCGCACCGATACCGAAATGGCCCGGGATTTCAATGTGCCGGTGGGTGTGGTCTCCCACCTGCGCGAGCACTTCTTCCGTTTTGGTCTCGACTCGGTGTTCGGACAAGACTGAGGAAACGAACAGCCGGGCCCGGACTGTTGTTTATTTGGTTGGCACGCCTCCAGCCGCTGTGCTATAATTATCTCCATAAATTTTTCAGCTAGGAGGCGTCTTATGTCTTCCGACAGGTTTGCCCTGGAAGGGCTTACATTTGATGATGTGCTGCTGGTGCCCGCAGCGTCCGAGGTCTTGCCGCGGGATGTTGATACTTCCACCCGTCTCACATCGAGTGTCCGGTTGAACATTCCGTTGATGAGTGCCGGCATGGATACGGTGACCGAGGCGCGCATGGCGATTGCCATGGCCCGTGAGGGTGGAATCGGCGTCATCCATAAGAACATGTCCTGGCGCAAGCAGGCGATGGAAGTGGACAAGGTCAAACGATCGGAGCACGGCGTCATTACCGATCCCATCTTTCTGTCCGCCGACAACGCCATCCGTGAGGCCGCGGCTCTGATGGAACGCTACCGGATATCGGGTGTTCCGGTTACCGAGAACGGACGGCTGATCGGTATCATTACCAACCGGGATATCCGGTTCGTGGAGGATTTTGAGCAGCCCATCGGAAATGTTATGACTCGGGAGAATCTGATTACGGCCAAGGTGGGGACCACGCTCAACGAGGCCAAGGAAATCCTCCGGAAGTATAAGATTGAAAAACTGCCGCTGGTTGATGAGCATTTTAATCTTCGCGGCCTGATCACAATTAAGGATATTGAAAAGGCGCACAAATACCCGAATGCGGCCAAGGATGAACACGGCCGCCTGCGGGTGGCCGCTGCCGTGGGTGTCACCAGCCAGTACATGCGCCGGGTTGATGCTCTGGTGGAGGCCAAGGCCGATTTGATCGTGGTTGATACGGCCCACGGGCACTCATTCCTGGTGATCAAGGCGGTGCAAGAGATCAAGAAGCGGCACCCCAACACTCAGGTGATAGCGGGGAACGTGGCGACGGCCGAAGCGGTGCGGGATCTTGTGGCTGCTGGCGCAGACGCGGTCAAGGTTGGTATCGGACCGGGCTCGATCTGTACGACGCGGATTATTGCCGGAATCGGCGTACCGCAGATCACGGCGGTATATGAGTGCGCCCGCGAAGCACGCAAGCACGGGATACCGATCATAGCCGACGGCGGCGTGAAGTATTCGGGGGATATCGTAAAGGCTCTTGCGGCGGGGGCCGATGTTGTGATGCTCGGCAGCCTTTTGGCCGGAACCGAGGAGAGTCCCGGTGAGATTGAGATTTATCAGGGGCGCAGCTACAAGGTGTACCGCGGAATGGGCTCGCTCGGCGCAATGAAAGACGGCAGCGGGGACCGGTATTTTCAGGAGAGCGCGCCGAAAATGGTTCCGGAAGGAGTTGAGGGCCGGGTTCCGTTCAAGGGGCCGTTGGCTGATACCGTTTACCAGTTGGTCGGCGGTCTGCGGTCGGGTATGGGTTACTGTGGTGTGGCGACTATCGCGGATCTTCAGGAGAAGACCAAGTTTGTGCGGATCACAGCTGCAGGATTGCGGGAGAGTCACCCACACAATGTTGTGATTACAAAGGAGGCCCCCAACTACAGCTTGCGTTAGATCAAGGCGGTTCCCCGGGAAAGGGGAGCCGCTTTAATTTGAGAAAAATAGCACGCTAAAAGTAGAATGACGTTGGAATAAAATTGAAAAAAGATCGCTGCCTGTGCAGGAAGTTGCCCCACAAATCGTGAACTAATGGTAATAGATGGGAATTCTTATGAAGTGGGGAAGGTGATTGCGCAGGTGAGTGGGAATCTGCACTCATTGACCGATGTCCTGAAAAGGACGTTATTCTTTTTTGAAGCAATGTCGGCCAAGGAACTGGCACCTTACGTGCGGCGTAAGATGCTGCAGGATTACTCGTTAACCCAGGTGGAGGAGAAGGTCTTTCTCTGCCTGAAGCAACACAGCTGTTTCGACCAGGGCGAGGACAAGCTTTGGCGTCTTAATCTTCAAGGCGTGAGGGAAAACGACCAGTTTTACCATCTGCTCCTCAAGAAGCAACAGCCGTTGAGTCTGTGGGAGATCGTCAAGTCGAAACAATCCAAGAAGAAGAAGCTGCGCCGCATGATTGCCGAGGAGGCCAATCTTATCTCTGATGGCAGGTTTATCCAGCTCGATAACGGGACCTGGGGACTGACCGAGTGGGATGTGGATGCGGGCCGGTTCCCCCTGAAGCACTTGATCATCAAAGCATTCCGACTTCACCCCGGCGGCCTTTCCTTGCCTCAGCTGGTAAGCGTGGTCAATAACTGGCGTGAGGCCAGTGAAGCATCTATTGAGGCCATCATTCAGAAATTTCCCTACTTCGAGCAACAGGGTGAGAGTATATGGCATTACAATCAGGTTGCGCACCGGGTGTACGACGAGGTGATGAAGAAATACCTGGGCATCCTGCGCGAGCAGAAAAGGCGATGGCACTGGGAGCGGGAACAATGGTACAAGAAGTATCAGCAGATGCGGATGCAGTATGAGGAGGCTGGAAGGGCACAACGGGAGGCCGCTGCCGCACTCAGTCAGCAGGCGGCGATCCGGGACCGGAACAATCATCTGGTAACGCAGATATCCGAAAAGGACTTGTTGCTCTCCCTGCGCAAGAAGGAAATCCTCTACTATCAGAAGCAGGTGGCGCGCTTGGAAGCGAAGGCCAACAGTATTCTCTATCAGTGCAGGCTGTGGGTCCAGCGCACACGAACGGCGCAGGAGGAGATTAAGTCACTGCAGGCGAGCTTGGAAGCGAGCCAGTCCAATCTGGAGGGAATGTTCAGCAAGCTGCAGCAGTACAAGGAAAAGTACCGGGAGACCCAAAACAGCCTGGCCCGGCTGAAGGACGAATACAGCTCTCGAGTCGCCGAATTGCAGGGGGAGATTATCGATCTGAAGAGCCGGATGGAAAAGCAGCGGTACGGGGCGGGCAAACGGGAAAAACTGCTGGAGGAAGAGATCGACCGCCTGCAGGGCGACCTCAGGGACGCGCTTGAAGCGGGAGAGGACCTGCAGCGTTCGGTTCGCTACCTGCAGCAGGAATTGGGCCGGGTGCGTGATGAATATCGCGAACTGGAGCGGGTAATGCGGCGTCCGCTGGTGCGGTTCGCACTCCGGGCCAGCAGGCTCTTTGGCCGTTAGATAAAGCATAAGTCTGGGGCGCTCTTAGGGGCGCCCCTTTTCTCTGCCCGGTGTATATGCGCGGGCCGGAGTCAGGCTGTGCGCACTGATGAATTGTCTCCGGCCGTGGAACGTCGGTTCATCGTTCGAGGGAGTACGTCGGCCTTGCATCGATCTGGTGACGGCCTTGTTGTGTGGGCGGCTGGACTGTCGGCGAGAATCCGGGAAACACTATCAGCGAAACTGAATTAAAGGGTGCATGAGGCGTGTGATATAAGGTGTATCCACCCGCAGGCAGAATAAATTTAGAGGAATTTGGAGCCATCTGCCGAATATTGAATTTGTCTTTGCTTGAAAGGTGTTTTCGGTATGGAACTCTGGAAGGAGTGAATCATGTGGCCAAGGAGACGATCCGGGTCGGCATGTTGGGTTTGGGAACGGTTGGTTCAGGCGTCTATGAGGTGCTTCGTTCGGATCCGTCCATGCTGGCACGAAAGGTCGGTGCACCGGTGGAAATAACGAAGATCCTGGTGCGCGACCCGGCAAAAAACCGGGGTTTGGATCTGCCGGACGGGATTCTGACCGCCAGTCCGGAAGACATTATCTATAATGACGATATTGATATTGTCGTTGAAGTCATGGGCGGCACCGACAAGGCAAGGGAGTACGTACTGGCCGCACTGAAGCAAGGTAAGAGTGTGGTAACCGCCAACAAGGATATGATCGCACAGCACGGCCAGGAGCTTTTTCAGGCTGCCGAGGAGCACGGTGCCGATCTTCTTTTTGAGGCCAGCGTCGCCGGGGGCATTCCGATCATTAAGGTTTTAAAGGAGAGCCTGGCAGGCAACCGTGTGCAGCAAGTCATGGGTATCGTGAACGGAACCACGAATTACATGTTGACACGGATGAGCTTTGAAGGCAGTGATTTTGAGGACGTGCTGGCCGAAGCGCAGGCGAAGGGTTACGCTGAAGCCGATCCCACCAATGACATTGAGGGGTTTGACGCCGCGCGAAAGATCGCCATTCTGGCATCCATTGCGTTCAACAGCAGAGTGGCTTTAGACCAGGTCTATGTGGAGGGAATCACCCGGATTTCCGCCGAGGATATCAGGTATGCCCGGGAATTCGGCTATGTAATTAAGCTCTTGGGAATTGCTAAGGATACGCCGGACGGCATTGAGGTCCGCGTTCACCCCGCTCTCCTGCCGATGGACCACCCGTTGGCCGGCGTGAACGACGTGTTTAACGCTGTTTATGTTAAGGGCGATGCGGTAGGAGAAACCATGTTCTACGGACGGGGTGCCGGCAAGCTGCCCACGGCCAGTGCGGTCGTGGGGGATATTATGGATGCCGCCCGGAATATCATCCACGGTGTTCAGGGCATCATCGGCTGTACCTGCTTTGAAGAGCGCCCGGTGAAGAGTATGGATGAGGTCTGCAGTCGCAATTACCTTCGGTTCAAGGTAATCGACCAACCGGGGGTATTGGCGCAGATCGCCACGGTATTCGGCAAGAACCAGGTGAGTCTGGCCTCGGTTATTCAGAAGGAGACGGTGGAGGGTAAAGCCGAACTGGTCCTGATTACCCATGAGGTGGCGGAGAAGAATCTCCGGCGGGCGCTTGAGGAAATCAAGCAGTTGCAGGTTGTGGAAGAAGTGTATAATGTGATCCGGGTGGAGGAGGAGAATTAGGAGGGGATCTCCTTGGTTCGGGTACGGGTTCCGGCCGGTACGGCCAACCTCGGCCCCGGTTTTGACTGTTTAAGCCTCTCGCTGGCCCTGTACAATGAGGTGGTTTTGGAGCGGGCGGGGGAAGGCTTGGAGATTGTCGTTACGGGAGCCTGGAGCAGGGGTATCCCGACGGATGAGAGCAACATTGTCTATCGCGCGGCCGCCCTGGTTTTTCAACGGTTGGGGGTTGTCGTGAAAGGTCTCAGAATCCGCCTGGTCTGCCGTATCCCCACGGCGCGGGGACTTGGATCGAGTGCAGCGGCGATCGTCGGTGGGATGCTCGCGGCGAATGAAATGTGCGGTAGCCTCCTGAGCAGGCGTGAGATTCTGGAATTGGCCGGCAGGATGGAGGGGCATCCGGATAATCTGGCTCCGGCGCTTTTTGGCGGTTTTGTGGTTGCGGTTGCAAACGATACTGCAGTGGAATGCGTGCGTATCGATCCGCCGCAGGGTTTGCAGGTGGCGGCGGCTGTGCCTCATTTCTCTCTATCTACGATGCGGGCCCGGGCCGTTCTGCCCGACCTGGTACCCCGTTCCGATGCGGTATTTAACGTGGGGCGGACTGCTTTGTTGGTGGCGGCAGTGACCTCGGGGCGGGACGATCTGCTCAAAGCGGCGATGAACGACCGGTTGCACCAGCCTTACCGGGCGCGATTGGTTCCCGGATTGACTGAAGTGTTGCAGGCGGCGGTCGGTGCCGGTGCCTTGGGGGCGAGTCTCAGCGGTGCCGGCCCGACGGTGATCGGGCTCTGCCGTGGAAATGCGCTGCAGGTCGCCCGGGCGATGTGTGAGGCTTTTGAGAAAAACGGTGTGAAGGCCGATCCAATGGAACTGGATGTGGATCGGTTTGGAGCTGATATTGAGAGAGAGACGGAGGGAAACGATGCTTCTGGTTAAGAAATTCGGTGGGAGTTCGGTTGCCGATCCGGAGCGGATCCGAAGGGTTGCCGCTCGTGTGAAGGAGTCGGTGGATCGCGGTGCACGCGTCGTGGTTGTGGTTTCGGCTATGGGTGACACAACGGATGATCTGATTGCACTCGCCCACCGGATTACGCCTCATCCGTCGGTCCGGGAGATGGACATGCTGCTGTCGACCGGCGAGCAGGTTTCGGTTTCCCTGTTAAGCATGGCCCTGCAGGAGATGGGTTGCTCGGCCGTGTCGCTGACCGGAGGTCAGGCTGGAATTGTAACCGACGGCATCTACGGGAAAGCTCGGATCACCGAAATCAATCCGGAGCGGGTCTTGCAAGAGCTTGACGCCGGACGGGTGGTCGTCGTTGCCGGGTTCCAGGGAATCAGCCGGGATGCTGAGATCACGACCTTGGGCCGGGGGGGGTCGGATACCACGGCGGTTGCTTTGGCGGCCGCACTGAAAGCGGATTACTGTGAAATATATACAGATGTTGACGGTGTTTACACGGCCGATCCCCGGGTGGTGCCGAACGCACGCAAACTTGACAGGATTTCACATGACGAGATGTTGGAACTGGCCAGTCTGGGAGCGGTCGTTCTCCATCCCCGTGCTGTGGAGCTGGCAAAGCTTTACGACGTTTCTCTGGTAGTGAGGTCGAGTTTTAATCATAATGCGGGAACACTGATCAAGGAGGTTGAACAATTGGAACAGGCAGCTGTGGTGAGCGGAATCGCGCACGATACCAACGTGGCCAAGATCGGCCTCTTTGACGTGAAGGATGAGCCTGGTATCGCCTCACTCATTTTCAGCGCGCTGGCCGCCGAAAACATCAACGTGGACATGATTATCCAGGGCGCAATGCGCGGCGGACGCAACGACATTGCTTTCACCACCAGTCGTGACGACCTGCGTAAGGCACTGGAAGTGATTAACGCGATCAAGGACCAGGTGGGCGCCGAAGGCGTGAGTTATGCCGAGAACCTGGCCAAGGTATCCATCGTTGGAGCCGGTATGGTTTCATTCCCGGGAGTGGCGGCCGAGATGTTTCGGGCGCTCTCGGAAGAAGGGATAAACATTGACATGATTAGCACATCGGAGATCAAGGTTTCCTGTGTGGTTGCGCTGAATGAAGTGGATAGGGCGGTACGTGCTCTGCACGACCGGTTCAAGCTTCACGAACCCTCATCCGATTTCGGGAGCAAGCACCAGTGATCAATAGTAAAGCACGCGGGAAGGGGGGATTTAGTGACAGAAGTAACGAAATCAAGCTAGTAAGTTGTCACTCTGGTAAACGGGAACAAGACAGGATTATCGCTGGTACTTGAGACGGGTTGTTCCGGGTGGATCAACGTCTGAAGACTGTGTACAGACAGCAATTAGAAATCTCCATTTTTGTCAAATCTGTTGACGTTGAGGTTCTGTTTTGATATAGTTACAACCAGAACTATCGGTTGTAATGGGCGCGAGTTAGTGCCCCGAGTCACAAACTATTTAACGAATCAACATCAGAAGGGGGAATTCTCAAATGGCGCTTCCAAATCCACATGGTCCAGAGAAAAAACTGATGCCTCTGTTCCTTGAGGGTCAGGCCAAACAGGATGAAATTGCGCGTGCGGCAAGCCTTCCGAAGGTCTACATGACTTCGATGGAGACATCGGACATATTGATGCTGGGGATGGGTGCGTTCACCCCGCTCAAAGGCTTCATGAATAAGGCCGAGTGGCAGGGCTGCGTATTCGACATGAAGCTTCCCGACGGCACCATGTGGCCGATGCCGGTAACTCTTTCGATTACCGCGGCCGAGCTTGAAGCAGCCGGAATCAAAGAGGGCAGCGAGGTTGCCCTGTACGATCGCGCGTCGGAAGAGCTCTACGCCACTATGAAGGTTGAAGAGATCTACCAGATCGACAAAGAGGCCCAGGCCCGTGAAGTATTCAAGACCCTCGATGCCGAAGGGCACCCGGGTGTCGCGAAGACCTTTGCCCAGGGTGAATATAACCTGGCCGGCCCCGTGAAATGCCTGAACGAGGGCGACTATGCCGAAAAGTACGGCAAGTACTACGTGTATCCCGCTCAGGCCCGGAAGATCTTTGAGGAAAAGGGCTGGTCCAAAGTCGTGGCCTTCCAGACCCGTAACCCGATGCACCGTTCTCACGAGTACCTTGTGAAGTTCGCCCTGGAGAGCGGTTTTGTCGACGGCGCATTCATCCACGCCGTAGTCGGCGCTCTGAAGAAGGGGGACATTCCGGGTGAAGTCCGGGTCAAGTGCTATGAGGCACTGATTGAGAACTACTTCCCCGAGACTGCTGTAACTCTGGGTGTGTATCCGATGGAAATGCGCTACGGCGGCCCGCGTGAAGCCCTGCTGCACGCCGTGATTCGTCAGAACTTCGGCTGCTCGTACCTGATCGTCGGTCGTGACCACGCCGGCGTGGGTGACTACTACGGTCCGTTTGACGCCCAGAATATCTTTAATGAACTGTGGCCTGGCGCCCTCGAGCTGCAGTGCCAGAAGATTAACTGGACCTTCTTCTGCCACAAGTGCGGGAGCATGGCTTCGCTGGCGACCTGCCCGCACAGCAAGGAAGACCGCGTGATGGTTTCCGGCACCCAGTTCCGCCGCGCGATGCAGGAAGGTGAGGAACTGCCGAAGGAATTTGGTCGTCCGGAAGTTCTTGCCATCCTGAAGGAGTACTACAAGACTGCGGAAAAGGTCGAAATCAAGAAGGGTGCATACGAGGATCTCACCCCCGAGATGCTCGCCAAGATCCAAGGGAAGAAATAGCCTCACGAGGCTTCAGTAAGAACCCCGCCGGTTAGCCGGCGGGGTTCTTACTTGACTTATGACCCTGGTTTCGGTAAAATGAAACTTGCACCAAAGCAAGTCGGGGCGTAGCTCAGTTTGGCTAGAGCGCTACCTTGGGGTGGTAGAGGCCGCAGGTTCAAGTCCTGTCGCTCCGACCATTATTTATGAAAGGAAAACCCGCAGCACTCAGGGCTGCGGGTTTTTTCGTATGCGTCCGGTCCAGGGATCTATGGCCGACAGCTTCCATCCCGCATACGCTTGGGATTCGCATTACGGTCCTGACCGGCGGGAGCGAGGCAGGAGCCATCTCTTAACCTGTCCTGCCGTCCATGCTTGATCATCGGTGAGCAGTAGCCAGAGAGGCACGCCTGCCCGTCTAGCATCATGCCGTGCCGGTGCTGGTGGCGGATCTGACTGTCCTCATTAATGTTCTGACCCTGTTGTGTCCACTGTGGGTCTGGAGGCAACCCGTTCGGTGTAGGATCGGGATTTTGTGCGGCCGCGCCTGATAAGGACAGGGAAGCGAGGAAAAGCCCGAAGAGCGCCAATACCAATAAGCGTTTCACGTTCAAATACACACCTTTCTTATGTGGAGTTTTGTTCTATCCATTATTTCGAGAGGTAGTTCTATTTTTAGGGGTAGTGAAGCAAGATGTAAGAAATCGGCGGCGGGAAGACCATCAGGTTCTAACAAGCGCTCCCCCTGGACAAAAAAAGGTTCACAGGTGCTGAGAACCTGTGAACCCGTCAAAAGAAGTCGGACTAAAACTCCATTACCTCAACTCCGTCGGGAATTCTAAACATCGAGGCCGGGATGTCGCCAACCTTGACGTTCTTGTACTCCATAACCATTTCTTGACCATCGACCGTGGTTTCCACCCGGATTGGGAAACCGTGTTCTTCCCAGAACCAGACTTTACTGGTGGACTCCTCCTCGGTCACCTCGTAGATCACACATTTTTTGCCGTCAACCGTGTCCCGCCCCAGATACTTCATGTTCGCGGGGTCGTATTCCTCAACCGGCTCGTCTTCTATGTCCACATTGCTGCTCATCCTGGTTGCCGTGTTCGATTGCGGGTCGTAGAAATACAGAGCCTCGTCTCCGGCGTTGAAGATGGTCACCAGGGTGCCTTCTCCACCGGGGTTTTTAACTTCGGAGCGCCAGTTATCATCTTGCAGCCAGTGCTGTGAGGAAACGGATTCTACTCCAGGAGCGGTGATCACCAAATCAAAGGTGAAACCTTTTCCTTGACTCTTTCCGAAAATGGCTGCCGCATCTAAATCGCCCTCACCCTCCTGTTTTGCCGCCGGTTCCGAGACTTGGGAACCGGATGAATCAGAGGCCGGGGGATTGTCGTCTCCTCCGCCGCAACCGGTCAGAATCACGGATGCTGCGAAGCACAGGGCCAACAACACGAGCAGAAATCGCTTAGACCAGGTCATCATAACACTCCTATCTTCATTGGGTTTTGGTGGACTAGTCCTGCTTTGTCCCGCATTCGGGGCAGAATTTTGCTCCGGCGGTTAGGGTTTCGCCGCAGTGCGCGCAAACGGGCGTCTTTTTCAACTGTGCTCCGCATTCCGGGCAGAATTTTGCGTTGGTCGCCAGCGGGGCTTCACATGCCGGGCAAGAGGCGCGAATGTTGGAGCGCCAGTTTTCCCGGGCCAGTTTCTTGTCCTCCTCGGCCATCGCCGCGTGTGCCCAGATTTCTTCCACCGAACGGCTGGCTTGGGCGGCGGCCATCTCCACCCCAAGATCCGGGGCACACTGCTTGCACAGCCCCTTTCGATCATTCCAGCACCGTTTACGGCAGACCCAGGCGTTGCAACGGGGGCACTGGATGAAGTCCGGCTTCAGGTCCCGGACGGCGTCGATGAAGGCTTCGTCATGCGCCTTTTCCCACGCGGCCGCCCTCACATGCTGACCGACACTGGCTGCCGAACCCAGGCGGCCGAAAATCCCGCTCGCGGTGTTGAGAAGCTCGGATACCCGGCCGACGGCCCATGGTTTGAAGCGGGTGCGGTAACCCGACCCGCACCGGTCACAGAAGAATTCGAACTGGAAACCCTGGTTGGTGCTCAGGTCACTATAATTTTGTACGAATTCGATTTTGTCGCTCACTAGGGCCCCCCTTTCAGATTCAGGATCAGCTGCCGCGCATTCTTCCCTGGTTTACCCAGTCACCTCCTTCGGTGGAATAGAGTGCGCCAGGCATACTTTTCCACCTCCGTTATATTACCAGCGTTGTCAAATGTCAAGAAAAATGGGGCTCTAAAGCATGCCAAATCGGCTCAAAATGATGATGAATATTCACCGCCCACCTAAGCCAAACTACCGACGAAAAAGATGGCTTGTGAAAACACTTTATGGAGGTGCCGGCGGATGCGTGTTGAAGTCGATCCCGATCTGTGTATAAGCTGCGGAGTCTGCATTGAAACGTGTCCTGACGTATTCGACTGGGATGACGAGGAAAAGGCACACGCGGTCGATGAAGAGTTGGACGATGATCTGGAAGAGTGTGCCCACGAAGCCGTAGAGGCCTGTCCAACTGAAGCAATCAAGGAGATGTAGGTGTTGTAGGGACCTTCTCTCGAACCCGGGGGCGCGGATCAATCCGCGCCCTTTGCTTCTCATGTCTGTGCGGATGTCTGTGCGGATGCCGCGTGATAGTCCGACCGGAAGGAGACCTTCGGTGAACGCCGAATCGTTAAAGTGGGTGTATGGCTATTGTGTTTTATTGGAATTGTGGATTAGAATAGTAGGAATTGACCAACGCAGGGGGTGCGCGGTTGCGGCGGTATTTGCTGTCTATCTGTTTAATCATCGGTCTTGGTTTTTCGCTGGTTGTCTTCGGTGAAGCCGAAGCCGGCCTTGAGGATAAGGCGGATGCCGAGAGGCGGGCGGTTATTGTGGTTCTGGATCGCCTCCTGCTCGGGGATCTGCAAGCTCCGGCCTTTGAGCGGCTCCTGGCGAATTCCGCGGTAGGTCTTATGAATACAAATACCGGCGGTATTCGCAATGTTGAGAATACCCATGTCTCGATCGGATCGGGATCCCGCGCTGTGGGTACGGGGGCGGCCTTCTCTGCTTACGACGCGCGTGAAACGGTGCACCGTGTCGAGGCGGGGGAAGAGTTCTTCCGACGTACCGGCGTCCGGCCGGATGAGAACGCGGTTGTCCACCTGGGGATCGCCAGGGTGAGACAGTTAACGGACGACGTACCTTCGTCCGCGGAAGTGGGCGTAATCGGGCGTACGCTACGGGAGGCGGGAATGACGACGGCGGTTATCGGAAACGCCGATTGGGAGGGGGAATCACGCCGTCACGCTGTAACCATCGCCATGGACCAAAACGGCCTGGTCGACATGGGCCACGTGGGACGGGACCTGTTGATCCGAGACCCGGATTTCCCCGGCGAGTATCGGACCGATTTCGATCAGCTGTTGGAGCGTTTCCGGGCGTGTGCAGGGGCCGATTTAATTGTGATCGAAACGGGGGACCTCGCCCGGCTTGACGAGGCCAGAAACGAATTGCTGCCCGTGATGATGGCCGAGCACAGGAAAACGGCGATCAACCGATCGGCGGTGTTCATCGACCGGCTTCTTGATGAGCTTGATCTGACCAAGGATCTCTTGCTGGTGGTGGTGCCGACTCCCAAAGCCAGTGCGATATCGTCGGGAAACCTGTTAACCCCGTTGGTGGCGGCGGGTCCCGGAATAGAGCCGGGGCTTCTCATATCGCCGTCAACACGGCGGGAAGGGATTGTTCTCAATATTGATGTGGCACCAACCGTCATCCAGCATCTTGGTCTGAAAATCCCCAACTCGGTGACTGGCCGGGCGATGTATTCCCTTGCCGGTGCCGGGGGCCTTGCCGAACTGGACGCTCTCAACCAACGGTTGGTGATGACCCACAATTCACGGGTCCCGATCATCAAGACCTACATGTCGGTGATTATCGGTACCGTGATTGTGGTCCTGTACATGATCCTTGTACCCCGCAGCAGACTGATTGACCGGCGCTACCTGCACTATCTGATCTTGTTGGTGATGAGTTTCCCGCTGGCGGCGTTGTTGATTGTGCCGTTCCAGCCGCGAAGCCCGGCTGAAGTGGTTGGTCTCCTGCTGATCATAATGCTTTTTGTCGGGGGGATTGCGGCGCTGCTCAGCCGGAAGTCACGCAATCTTGGTTTCGGCTTCCTGGCGCTGGCGACCGCCGGGACCATTGTCGTCGACTTGTTGCTGGGGTCGCCGCTCCAGAAGCAGTCGCTGCTAAGCTACGATCCTTTGGGAGGCGCACGGTTCTACGGATTGGGAAACGAGTATATGGGGGTGCTGATCGGTTCGATTATTCTAGGCGCCGCCACTATGCTTACTCAGTGGCCCCGGCGGCGTGTGCTGATTATTTTGCTGACCGTTCTCGCTTTTGGAATCACCCTGTTCGCCGTGGCCAACCCAAGGTTGGGCGCTAACATGGGCGGTTCCATAACGGCTTCGGTCGCTTTCGTGATCACCGTGCTATTATTCTTGGGGGTACGGTTTACACGCCGGGTAATTCTGGCGGCCGGAGGATGCGTATTGGCCTTCTTGGCCGGATTGACGATGATCGACTTCCTGCGGGGCGTGGAACAGCAGTCGCACATCGGTCGGGCGGCCAGACTGGTATTCGATGGCGGCCCGGTGCGGGGTCTTCAGGAGGCCTTCAATATCATCGAACGCAAGGTGTCGATGAATTGGAAGCTTCTGAAATACACCATTTGGAGCCGTGTTTTCCTGGCTATGCTGGGCGGTTTTGCGCTTCTGTTTTACCTTCCGGTGGGCCGAATGCAGGTCTTCAAGGATCGTTGTCCGGACTTGTACAGGGGTTTCGTCGGTATCATCATCGGTGCCGTAGTGGCCTTGGCGGTGAACGATTCGGGCGTCGTTGCCGCGGCAACCACAATGATATTTGCCGGGCTGCCGCTGATGAGTATTTATCTGCAGGATTCTTGAGTTGTTGCTCCGGCGGTTCAACGTTGCCGTTTCGACACCTTCCGGTATTCTGATTCGTATACTGAATACACCGAGATGACTTACGTAAAAGGGGCGGTGCGTCCGGCCGCCTATGTAATGGTAGAAGCACCTAAGGCCTTGGTGTTAACGGGTTTAGAGTCATCGAAGACCGTTCGAGAAAATTATTGACAAAACCATGCTTTGTGTTAGAATTGAATTTGGTTGGAATCAGCAGTAAACGTGAAGGAGGGGTTGATTTCCAGCTAGTTCTTTAATAAGGGGGAGATAATGTCGATGAAACCGCTGGGACGGCATATCCTTGCTGAAATTTACGGATGTGACTTCGAACTGCTCAACAATCCGCAGAAAGTAGAAGAAATAATGGTGAACGCAGCGCTTGAAGCAGGGGCCGAAGTCCGGGAATATGTCTTCCACAAGTTTAGCCCCCAGGGGGTTAGCGGCGTAGTTGTAATTTCTGAGTCCCATCTCACCATCCACACCTGGCCGGAACTGGGTTACGCGGCGGTGGACGTGTTTACCTGCGGCGATACGGTGGATCCGTGGGACGCGTGCAACTACCTCACAAACTCATTGAATGCCCAAGAGATAAAAGCCACCGAAACCATCCGCGGTATCATCTCCGATACAGTGACACCTAGAGCGGCAAATATGTAGGGGGGATATTTATTAGTACCAACCCGCATCAAGAAAGTAGATTTGTAAAATAGGCCCTGCAATCCGACGACCGGAAGATGCAGGGCCGTTTTATTTTGAGTGTGGTGCTTAAATGAATAGCTTTCAGGAACATTAATAAAGAGGAAAAGTGTCACTGTGACCCGAAATAATACGAGATTGCGAATCCCAGTGGAGGTATGGCTGTCGGTGTCGTTAGAGATTCTAGGTCCGGTGCGGAATGAATTATTGGCTGTGGAAAGGAAACTACAAAGCCGATCCTCGATTATGCGCGAGATCGATCCCATCGGCTCACTTGGGCTGACCCCTTTAGAGCGGATGATTAGACCGGGTGTGGTTCTATTGGGAACCCGGTTGTTTAATTTTATGTCCGACCAGGTTGTGAGTCTGGGGGCGATGGTCCAGTTCATTCATTTGGCCCGCTTGATGCACGAGAAGGTGAAGGAACCGCAGGAGGGGTGCGCCGGCGCTTCAGCAAGACCGATACTCCTGGGGGATTATTTCTATGGAAGATTATTTGAGTTGGCGGCCGAAAGCGGACTGACCCGGTTTCTGAGGCCGCTTTCCGAGATTGTTTGTCAGGCCGCGGAGAGCTCGATACGTGAGCTTACTGATGAGGCGTTGTCGGAAACGGTCGAGTTTGTTTACGATCAGACGGCTGCTCTCTTTGGGGGAGGAATGGCTTTGGGGTTTGAGCTTGTGGGTGCCCGGGCGGAAGAGATTGAGACAGTCCGCCGTTTCGGGTTGAATCTTGGGATGGGATACGGTTTAATAGGTAGGGGGATATCTGCGGGTGCCGCGGTTTACCGGGAGGGGGCGCTGGCCGAGTTGGAAAAGCTTCCTGAGGGACTGTCGCGTGAGGCACTGCGGGATGTTGTTCTATATATTTTCGACCGTCCGGCTGACGGACGGCAATAGGGATAGAGGGGTAATATGCAGTTTGACAGTCCGCGTAAGAAAGAGGAATATGTGCACGCAATGTTCAGCTCGATAGCGCACCGCTACGACCTGCTGAACACACTGCTCAGCTTTAATCAGGACAAGTACTGGCGGCGTTTTGCGGTTCGGCAGTGCGGGTTAAAGCCGGGCGGTAAAGCGCTGGATGTGGCCTGCGGTACCGGAATGCTAAGCTTTGAACTGGCCCGGGCCGTCGGTCCCGGGGGTAGTGTGATCGGGATTGATTTCTGCGAAGAAATGCTGAAGATTGCGGATAAGAACCTGAGGAAAACGTCCTATCAGGGCATTGTGCGCTTTATGCAGGGGAATGCCGTCGATTTGCCCTTTCCGGATAACACCTTTGACTGTGCGACCATTGGGTTTGCCCTGCGGAATGTGCCGGACATCCGTAAAACGATTGAGGAAATGGCCCGGGTGGTCAAGCCCGGGGGTAGGGTCGTCAACCTCGAACTTGGAAAACCCAGCATGATTGGTTTCAAACAGGCCTATTGGCTTTATTTTGAAAAGATTTTGCCCGTCATGGGACGCATCGGGATCGGAAAGAGCGGTCCCTACAGCTACCTGCCCAATTCAGTCAAGCACTTTCCTCACCAGCGGGAGATCAAGGAGCTTTTCACCGAGATCGGGCTGGCTGATGCCCGGTATTATGATCTTACGGGCGGCATCGCCGCCGTTCACGTCGGCGTCAAAGTACAATAGTCAGTTGTCTACAGTGGGGAGGCTGGGAAAGACCGGTGCGCGATATGAACAATGTGCCGCTTGAAACCGGAGTGCAAACACCGCCCGTCCCTGGTCCTTCGGCTTCGGGCGGACTTGGAAAGATTCGAGTCTTTCTGGAAATGATCAAGTTTGAACACACCATATTCGCCCTTCCGTTTGCATACATCGGAGCCCTTCTGGTGGAACAACGTCTGCCTTCGGGACACGATGTATTCTGGATCACTGTTGCTATGGTCGGCGCCCGCACGGCGGCGATGTCCCTCAACCGAGTGATCGACCGTCACATTGACGCGCGGAACCCGCGCACGGCCGGGCGCGCTTTACCCAAGGGCCTTCTCTCGACTCTCGAGGTATGGATCCTGGCGCTATTGTCGATGCTGGTCCTCTTTGTTGCGACGCTCCGGCTGAGTCCGCTGGCCGTCAAGATGTTTCCGGTCGCACTTTTCGTCTTGATCGGGTATTCCTACACCAAGCGTTTTACATGGCTTTGCCATATCTGGCTGGGGGTGGCGCTTGGTCTTGCCCCGCTGGCCGCTTGGATCGCTATTTCCAACAGTTTTGCAACGGCTCCGGTCCTGCTGGGGCTTGGCGTAACGTTCTGGGTTGCCGGGTTCGATATCATCTACGCGTGCATGGATTACGAATTTGACCGGTCCGAGGGTATCTTCTCCATACCGTCCCGCTTCGGGATCCCGACCGCATTGAAGATTGCGGCGGTATTCCATCTGCTTGCCTCGGTTTTCATGGTGGCCGCCGGACTGATTCTGGAATTGGGGACGTACTATTTCATCGGGGTCGGGCTGGCGGTGTTGATCCTCTGTTATGAACACGCGATCGTGCGGCCGGATGACCTGTCCCGGGCGAACGTTGCCTTTTTCAACGTCAACGCCGTTCTGGGGATGGTGGTGTTCGTTTTTACCCTGGCCGAGGTGGTCTTGCGTTAGGAAGCCGTACCTGCTTCAAAAACGGCTTCAGCGGTGAGAATAGAGGTGGAGGTGAGTTTGATGGCGCCGCACAATTTGTGGCTGCGCTGTGCATCTCGGGGGGAAGCCGGACAGTACCTGAAGTGCGTGGTGCTCTATGGTCATCATTTCGAAGTTGATGGAAAAGCCGATCCGTCCCGTACCCGCCTATGGCTTCATGCTCCGGGTGAAGAACGGCGGGCTCTAGATCTGGAAGAAGGGGATGACGGGCTGGTTTCCGGATTCACCTGCACCCACCCGGGGCTGTATGCCCTTACGGCCGAGTATGATTTGGGGATATACAGCCGGCTGAGAGATGGGACCTACGCCAAGGGCAAGACCGGCAGTGACGACGCAGTGGGAATCGTCCATTTTGTACACTGTGCCAAGACGCTGGTTTCTGTCGGGGAGATACAAACCCTTCCCGGATCGTACGGCATGCGGCTGGAGATCGTTCCGCTTCGGATCGACCGGGGAGAAATCGAAATGCTTGTTCAATCGGCGGGACGTCCCGTACCGAACTGTGAGGTGTACGCCCACTGCAGAGGACGGCGGACTTCCCGCTTCGCCCGGACCGATGGTGACGGGACGGTGTCCTTCGGATTATTCCCCGGAGAATGGATGTTCATCGTCCGCCGGGAAGCGCCCGATGAAGGGGAGGCGGACGTTCGTGTTACCGGCGCCACTCTGGCGCTGACTGTTGACGAAAGGGAGCCTGAGCAAAGCCGGGGACGGACGGCCCGTTGAGCTACTAAGGAGGACGCTTTGGATTTATGACCCTTAAGACTGAAGAATATCTGAGGAAGTTGCCCTCGGTCGATGAGGTGTTGCGCGAGGGCGCGGTTAAGGCGATTCTTAAGAATCACCCGCGTGTTTTGGTTGTGGAGAGCATTCGTGAGTCACTGGACGAAGTACGCAGACAGGTGCTGAGTGATGGCAGAGCCGACCTTGACCGTTCGGGAATCCTTGCCGACGTGGTGAAACGGTCGGTAAGCCGCGCGCAGCGGAAGGCCCGGCCGGCGCTGCGCCGTGTCCTGAATGCCACCGGTGTGGTGCTGCACACAAATCTGGGGCGGGCGATTCTGAGTGAATCGGCCCGGCGTGCGGTAGAGCAGGTGACCGCCGATTATTGCAACCTGGAGTTCAATCTGGAGACCGGCAAGCGGGGCACGCGTTATTCCCTTGTTGAAGATTTGCTTGTCCGGCTGACCGGGGCTGAGTCCGCCCTGGTGGTGAACAACAATGCCGCGGCGGTATTGCTCGCCCTCAGTACGCTGGCCGCCGGCAGAGAAGTGATTGTTTCCCGCGGACAGCTGGTCGAAATCGGCGGTTCTTTCCGCATTCCTGATGTGATGCAGCAGAGCGGGGCGCGGCTGGTCGAGGTCGGAACGACCAACAAGACCTACCAGCGGGACTACCGGCAGGCCATAACCGAAAACACCGCTCTCCTGCTCAACGTACACACTTCAAACTACCGGATTGTGGGCTTCACTCACGAAACCGGGATCGCCGAGCTGGCCGAGTTGGGCCGCGAGACCGGGATTCCGGTGATGTCCGACCTGGGGAGCGGGTTCCTGGTCGACCTGAGTCCCTACGGCTTGCCCTATGAACCTACCGTACAGGAGACGGTGAGGCAGGGTGCCGACGTGGTTACTTTTAGCGGGGACAAGCTGCTGGGCGGTCCGCAAGCCGGAATCATCGTCGGACGCAGAGACATCGTTGATCGGATGAAGAAGAATCCTCTCACCAGAGCTCTGCGGGTGGACAAACAGACTCTGGCCGCCCTTCAGGCTACTCTGCGCGAATACCTGGACCCCGAGAATGCGCTTAAGAGCATCCCGACGTTGCGCATGCTGACGGCGCGACCGGACACGCTCCGCCGGAAGGCCGAGCACCTGGCTGATCTTCTGCGGGAGACCGTCGGTCCGGAGGTGAACATCGCTCTTGAAAAGGGAATCTCTCAGGTCGGGGGCGGGGCAATGCCTACGGCCGAGCCCGAAACCACCCTGGTAACGCTCGAGCCCAAACGGATGAGTGTTGAGCGCCTGGCGTCACGTCTGAGAGACACCGATCCTGCGCTAATCGGTCGGGTGCAGGAACTGAAGATGCTGCTTGATCCGCGGACCCTGCAGGAGGACGATTTCGCGCAGGTGGTGCGGGTGGTCCATGAGGTTTTGACGGAGGAATCGAGCTGATGCGCTATCTGATCGTGGGTACAGCCGGACACGTTGACCACGGTAAGACAACCCTGATTCGGGCGATGACCGGGATTGACACCGATCGGCTGCGGGAGGAGAAGGAGAGAGGCATTTCCATTGAACTCGGTTTTGCTTCAATGACGCTTCCCAGCGGGCGGAAGGCCGGGATCGTGGATGTTCCCGGCCACGAACGGTTTGTGAAGCATATGCTGGCCGGAGTGGGCGGCATCGACCTCGTGCTGCTGGTGATTGCCGCTGATGAGGGTGTGATGCCGCAAACCCGTGAGCACCTTGATATCATCCAGTTGCTGGGAATCGAAAAGGGTATCGTCGTCCTGACCAAGATCGATATGGTTGAGAAGGACTGGCTGGAGCTGGTGAATGAGGAGGTCCGTGAGTATCTTGACGGGACCATTCTCAAGAATGCGCCGGTTTTGCACGTCTCCGGGATCACCGGGGAGGGGCTGAAGGAATTGGCCGCGCTGATCGACCGGGTTGCCGAAGACCTGCCCGAACGGACAACCTCGGGACCGGCGCGGCTGCCCATCGACCGGGTGTTTTCGATAGTTGGTTTCGGCACCGTGGTTACCGGCACCTTGGGGTCGGGTTCCCTGCGGGTGGGTGATCCGGTCGAAATCCTGCCTTCGGGAATCACCAGCCGCGTTCGCTCGCTTCAGGTGCACGGTGAGAAGGTTCGGGAGATCGGACCGGGACACCGGGTAGCGGTCAACATCACCGGTGTGGAGGTGGATGAGGTCAGACGGGGCGATGTTTTGGTCTCGCCGGGATCCTTTAAGCCTTCCAGGCTCTTCGATGTGAGGCTGTACCTGCTTAAGGGGGCGGGACGCGACCTGAAGAATCGCACCCGAATCCGTTTTCACCTGGGATCGGCCGAGATTATCGGAAGAGTGCTTCTCCTGGATCGGCACGAGCTTGAGCCGGGTGAGGAGTGTTTGGCCCAGATCGTACTTGATGAGGCGACGGTGGCCGCCAGGGGGGACCATTTCGTGATGCGGTCCTATTCGCCGATGCGAACCATCGCGGGCGGCCGGATCATCGACCCGAATCCGGTGCGGCACAGAAGATTCCGGGAAGAAGTGATCAGTGCGCTGGAAACACTGGAAATGGGAAGCCCTCAAGAGCAGGTACAACAGGTTTTGGCTCAGCGGGGAGTCCAGATGACCCCGGTTGAGATTGCCGAGACGACGGGACTAAATCCGGATGAGGTAAGGGACCTTTGCAACCGCATGGTGGAGGAAGGTTCGGTCAGACGGTTTTCGGTGGACGACCAGGATCACTACCTCGCCGAGACCCGGTATCAGAGTTGGAAGGATGTCGTTCTTGCCGTACTTGAAGCGTTTCACCGTGAATACCCGCTTCGCGAAGGATATCCGCGGGAGGAAATGCGGTCGCGTACGTTTCCGTCCGCTTCCCCCAAAGTGTTCGGTGCCATGCTGAACATGTTGCAGGCCGACGGACTGATCGAAACACACGCCCAGACAGTCGCTTTGCCCGGAATCAGCGAGCTTCCCGAGAAACACAGGCGGGTGATAGACCAGGTATGCGCAGATCTGAAGGCGGCCGGCATTCAGCCCGGCAGTGCCGTTGAGGTTTTTGCCCGCGCCGGGGTCGGGGGGGAATTGGTGCCCGAGTATCTGGCCTATATGACGCGAGTGGGCATGGTGGTCCGTGTTGCTCCCGACATGTATTTTCATGCAGACACCATCGAAGAAATCAAACAGCGATTGAGAGAGGAAATGGCCGGCCGGGAGGAGTTTACGCTTGGGGAAGTGCGTGACCTGTTGAATTCTTCCCGCAAGTATGTCCTCCCGCTCCTGGAGTATTTTGATGAAACGCGTTTCACGAAGCGGATGGGTGACAAGCGAAGGCTCGCGGAAAGGTAGAAGGCGCCTCTGGGGCGCCTTCGGCTACTGTTCCGGTTTTTCAGCCTGTTCAAAAACTTTGTACTGCGGTTCCTGCTGCTCGATGTAGTTTACGCGTCCTTTGAAGCCGTTCGCAATGTTCTCAAGCTGGTCGGCATAGTCGGAGAACATCTTCTTGGCATTCTTGTCCTGAGTCTCCAGTGCGTAGGATTTCATTTCGCCCGCGGTTTGCTGTAGCGTGGCGAGTGTTTGGTGCATCTTCTGCCCGATTGTCATTCTGTATACCTCCTTGACTAGAATTTCTCTTAATATGGCCATTTCCGGAAATCTTATGAGCGTGGAGGGATGATCGTGGTTCGTCGATACGAAAGGGTTGTCGGTAGCGGCCGGTACACGGTTTGCGGCGCGGCCACGGTTACCGATGATGGGGTGATTATTGAACTGTTGGGGGGCGAGAAACCCCATGTGGGCGCGGTTGCTTTCGCGGTACCGCGGCCGAGCGTGAACGATCCCGATAAGACCAGCGCCAGTGTGACCGTGGTCCCGCGCCTCGGGCATCATGACGACGAAATCGCCAAACCGGCTGCCGATCGTGCCGCCCGGGTGCTGGGTGTTCCGGTGGTGGTTATTGCGGGCATACACATCTCAAATGCCGGTTCGGAGGACATCCGGATCTTGGTACGGAATGCGGAAGAGGCGCTGGAGAAGATTCTTCCTGTGCTAATTAACCCCTCGGATGGCATGTCCGCCTTGCAATCCCAACATTTACGGTGATGGAAGCGGCCTACAAATCAGGTATAATGCTGAAAAATGGCCGAATCCCTGCATTATTGTGCAAGGAACGGGGGAATAAATCTGGGGTGAAACCGGGCGACAGGAGGTGAGTCTCGGAAATGTCCGGCAGGGTAACCTAGACCCTAACCCGTCAACTAACTCCGGAGGCCTCTAGGAGGGAAAAGTTTGCGTTTCCGTTTCGCTCTTACGCTGCTATTCTCCGCGATACTGTTATTAGTACCTGCCGGATGGGCGCTGGCCTTCACCTACACAGTGGTCCCCGGGGATTCACTATATAAGATCGGCCAGCGTTTCGGCGTGTCTGTTCAGGAAATCCAGTCGGCTAACGGATTGGGCAACAGGACTTCCATCCATCCCGGTCAGAAGCTTTCGATTCCTTCCGGTAGTGTCTATACCGTGAAAAACGGTGACAGCCTGTTCAAGATAGCCCGGAATTACGGCGTCACCGTAAACGATATTATGCGGGCGAACGGCCTGGCCGGTTCGATGATCACTCCCGGTCAGCGGCTCAGAATTCCGTCCGGGACCGCACCTGTGACCACCAGTCGCGGAATATCGGTTTCGGCGAGGGATTTCGACGCCTTGGCGCGCCTGATCACTGCGGAAGCAGACAACCAGATTCACGAGGTCAAGGTCGCTGTCGGTGCCGTCGTCCTCAATCGCGTCCGCAGCCCTCTGTTCCCCAATACCATCTATGATGTGATCTATGACCGGACCGGCGGGAAGGTTCAGTTTGAACCGGTGCTGAACGGTTGGATCAACCGACCGGCCTCGCCGGCGTCAATCAGGGCGGCCCAGGATGCCCTCAATGGGTGGGATCCTTCCTGGGGGGCCACATTCTTCTTTGAGCCTTGGGTAACCAACAAGTTTCTGCATTCGCTTCCGGTAGCGCGCAAACTAGGGGCTTTTATCTTCGCCTATGCAAGATAATTAGCGGGGTTTTCCGCTATTGGAGTACGGCCGGTATCCCTCACAAGAACCGGTCGTTTTTTTGTCTCTAGGAGGTATTTGTGATCCGGTATCGAAGGACTAGATAGCAAACCGGAACGGCACGCCGGGTGGTATGTGTCTAGCCTAATGGTGGTTTGGCGGCGGAAGGTTGACTGAATAGGTTTGAATAGTTAGAATTGTGTATACAAACCAGAAAAGTCTGTATACTACCGTTCAATCCTGTTACCAACCATTCAGGGCCGATTGCAAGACCGGTGTGAACACTCTTTCGTATAATAGGGCTAATGTTTTACGCCAACGGTCCAACCGAGTTTTGGCGTTTTTGCCGATTGACTGATTAACCCGTCAACGGTGACGGCGTCGGTAACCTGGAGATGGAGGAGGCAGAACCCATATGGCGGTTGAAAGTCTGGTCGGTGTCTTGGTGATCATTCCTTTCGTGGCAGGCCTGGTCTTGCTGGGTGTGAAGGACGAGAAAGCCAGAAAGCCGCTGGTAATTGCCCCGGTCCTGGTCTTGATGATTGCTTCGGTGTTGCTGCTCCTGCGCGTGATCGAGAGCGGTCCGCTGGCGCTTTCGCCCGCACCCTTCTGGGATACACTGATCCTGCTGCTGGACCTGGCATTGTTGGGCTACTTCCTGTATGTCGGCTATCAAACCAGGCACATTCCGGTGCTGGTTTTGGCCGGTTTCCAGGCGGTGCTGCTCCCGCTGTTGAAATTTGTCTGGCTGCCGTCCGGCTTCAAGGTTGAGCCCGTGCTGTACATTGACCTGCTGTCGGTGGTGATGACCCTGGTCATCTCCCTGATCGGCGGGCTGATCGTCATCTACGCTCTGGATTACATGCGGGGGCACGAGCTGCATCTAAAACTTGAGGTTACACGTCAGCCAGTGTTTTTCTTCTTTCTGACCGCTTTTCTGGGAGCTATGAACGGGCTGGTCTTCGCCAATAGTCTGCTTTGGCTGTTCTTCTTCTGGGAAGTGACCACACTCTGCTGTTTCCATCTCATCCGCCATGACCTGACTGAAGAGGCGAGACAAAGCGCTCTGCGCGCCCTGTGGATGAACCTCCTGGGCGGCGTGGCGCTGGTGGTGGGTATGGCTTTGCTTTGGCAGGCCCATCAAACGCTCTCTATACGGGAACTAACCGGTATCGCCACCATCGGTCCGGCACTATTGCTACCGTTGGCGTTCTTCTGTTTTACCGGGTTTACCAAGGCGGCCCAGGTGCCGTTCCAGAGTTGGCTGCTCGGCGCGATGGTCGCACCTACGCCGGTTTCCGCCCTCCTCCACTCCAGCACGATGGTTAAGGCGGGCGTATACCTTGTACTCCGTCTTGCGCCTGTGTACGAGGGCACGATGCTCTCCACGGCCGTTGCTTTGTTCGGGGGATTCGTCTTCATGATGACCTCGATCATTGCCATCAGCCAGACCAACGCCAAGCGTGTACTGGCCTATTCCACCGTTTCCAACCTGGGGCTGATCATCTGCTGCGCCGGTATCAACACCGATTTGGCGATCGCCGCCGCCATCGCGCTTATCATCTTCCACGCCATATCCAAGGGTGTTCTGTTCATGGTGGTCGGCCTTATCGAACAGCAGATCGAGAGTCGTGATATTGAAGATATGGAGGGTCTGGCGGCCAAGCTGCCCTTACTGACCGGTGTGGCTGTTTTTGGGATGATTACGATGCTGTTTGTGCCCTTCGGTGTCACGTTTGCCAAGTGGGCGGGCATCCAGGCCGCCGCCGCGCCCGTGTCGGTTTGGTTTCCGCTGATCGTCGGCTTTCTTGTGGTAGGCAGTGCGACGACCGTGGTCTATTGGGCGAAATGGATCGGCAGGATGATCAGCCTGGTTTCTTTTGAGAGCGGTACCAATGTGGAACAGAAAACCTTTTTCGGTTACTCCACGATTCTGGTACTGGGGGCGGCTGCGGTTGTCCTGAGCGTGTTCATCGCGCCGCTCTTCAACGCGCTGATTACGCCGGCGGGCACAGCGATGGGTTATGCTGAAGCACTGGAGACCACGGGTTGGCACCTGCGCACGGCCTGGGGGCTTTTTACGCCCTGGCCGCTGTTCATCGCCGTGGCCATGGCCCTGCTGCTTCCCGCACTGCTGGTGCGGGTAAGAAAAGAACAGTACCGTCCGGCTTATCTGTGCGGCGCAAACGCCGAGGACGAAGCGCCTTCATTCTACTCGCTTGCCGGCGGGGTTGCGCCTTTGCAAACCGGCGGCGCGTATTGGGTGATGCTGTTCGGTGAAAACAGTCTGAACCGATGGGTGAACGGGGCGGGAATTGTACTCCTGGCAGTTCTTTTCGTGGGGGTGTTCGTGTGATGAATTGGGAACTGGTCCTGCCCTTTGCCGTGCTGCTGATTGCTCCGGTGGTCGGCGGATTCCTGTATGGCGTTGACCGGAAAGTGACGGCCAGAATGCAGGGGAGAATCGGCCCCCCGCTGGTGCAGCCCTTCTATGACTTCTTTAAGCTGTGGGGCAAAGAGACTCTGGCAACCACCAGACAGAACCTGGTCTGGGCCTGGGCATACCTGCTGCTTACGATGATTGCCGTGTTTTTGTTCTTTATGCAGCAGGACTTGCTGATCATCTTTTTCGTGCTGGCTTTCGCCGGATCGTGTCTGGTTTTTGGCGCCTTCAGCGTAAGATCGCCTTACTCGCATCTGGGGGGCTACCGTGAGATTCTCCAGATGCTGTCGTACGAACCGATACTGATGCTGGCTGCGGTGGCCGTCTTTCTGAAAACGGGTACCTTTATGATCGGCGGTGTGTTTGAGTCCGGGGATCCGCTGTTGCCGTATTTGCCGCTGACCTTTGTCGCCGTTCTGATCGCGCTTGGAATCAAGATGCGCAAATCGCCGTTTGATATCGCGGCCTCCGGGCACGCGCACCAGGAGCTTGTGCGTGGCGTCTACACCGAGTTTTCCGGAAAACACTTGGCGCTGATCGAGCTGACGCACTGGTATGAACTCATTCTGGTTCTGGGATTTGTCGCGCTGTTCTGGGCGCAACCGCTTTGGATCGGAGTTCTGCTTGCGCTCGCGGCCTTTTTTCTGGAACTGGTTATCGACAACATCGCCGCCCGCCTGCGCTGGTCGTCAATGCTGGCGGTGGCCTGGGCGCTCGGCATCGGTTTCATCTTGGTCAACCTGATTGTCATTTACTTTGCCGGTGAAACGATGTGCTTGTAGAAGGGAGTGCACTATGCTGTGAGTCTTATTGGTAAGTCCCGTGTAAAATCACCGTGGATTCTACATTACTGTACAGGAAGCTGCAACGGATGCGATATTGAGATTCTGGCCTGCCTCACGCCGCTTTATGATGTGGAGCGCTTCGGCATATTGAATATCGGAAACCCGAAGCACGCGGATATACTGATGGTCACCGGTCCGGTGAACCGGCGCAGTGCGGATGTGTTGAGAAACCTGTACGAACAGATGCCCAATCCCAAGGCGGTGATTGCGGTCGGGGCCTGTGCCTCGTCGGGCGGTGTGTTTCACAACTGCTACAATGTCCTGGGGGGTATCGAAAAGGTGCTTCCCGTAGATGTGTACGTTCCCGGGTGTGCGGCGAAGCCGGAGGCGATTATCGACGGCGTGGTGCTTGCTCTCGAAAAACTGAACTCGGAAAAATCGAGCTTGGAGTAGGGTGATATGATGGAAACACAGAAAGTGAACAAGAGCGATCTATTAACCCGGGTTCACCTGCTGCTGGAGGATGGAGCCCGTTTGGCCACTGCGACCTGTTTGGATTTGGGCGAGAGTTTTAAGGTGGTCTATCACTTCAACAAGGGGCTCGATCTGGTCAACCTGGAAGTTGAGATTGACAAGAATGAGGAACTGCCGAGTCTGTCCGGGACGGCTCTACCCGCGGTCCTGATCGAGAACGAAATGAAAGAGTTCTTTGGGATCAACATTACCGGTATCGCCATCGATTTCAACGGGCGGATGCTGCTTTCACAGGATAGCCCCCGGGCCCCATTACTGAAATCCTCCGATAGTTAGCTCAGTCTCGAACACGTTTTAGTAAACGCGGATTTCTCCCGCTGTAAACGGAAGGAGAATAATGATGCCTCGAGTAACATTTCCCTTCGGACCGCAGCATCCGGTGCTTCCCGAAGCCATTCAGCTTCAGTTGGCTTGTGAGGATGAAAAGGTGGTCGATGTGCTGCCGGTCATCGGTTACATGCATCGCGGTATCGAGCGGGCGGCCGAGAAGAACCCTTTCCTGAACAATGTGTTTCTGTGCGAACGGGTGTGCGGAATCTGCAGTTTTATTCACGGGGCCACCTACTGCGAGCTGATCGAACAGATTATGAATGTGGAGATACCACCGCGCGCCAAATACCTGCGGGTGTTTTGGAGCGAGCTTTCCCGTATGCACAGCCATCTGCTCTGGATCGGCCTGTTGGCTGACGCTTTCGGGTTTGAAAGCCTGTTCATGCAGTGCTGGCGGGCTCGTGAAAAGGTGCTGGACGTGATGGAGATGACCACCGGTCAGAGAGTCATTCAGTCGGCCAGCGTTGTGGGCGGTGTACGCCGCAATCTGAACGAGGATCTTATTTCACGGGTTCGCGAAACGCTGCGTCTTTTCAAGGATGAATGGGAGGCGATAATGCCCGTCTTCCGGAAGGATTACACCATCAAAGCGAGAACTGTTGATAAGGGTGTTCTACCCAAGGATCAGGCATGGAAGCTCGGTGCTGTCGGCCCCACGTTGCGAGGAAGCGGCTGGGAATGGGATATGCGTATGAACGGCTACGGAGCGTACGGGGAATTGGGATTTGAACCGGTGGTGGAAACGGCAGGTGACAGCTACGCCAGGATGATGGTTCGGGCACGGGAGATCTCAGCCTCCTATGATCTCGTGCTCAGGGCTCTGGACCGTCTTCCGGACGGCGAGATCAGTGTTCGGGTCAGGGGTTTCCCCAACGGTGAGGGCGTCGTGCGAACCGAACAGCCGCGCGGCGAGCTATTCTATTACGGAAAGGGAAATGGGACGGCACACCTTGAGCGTTTGAAGATCAGGACGCCGACCTTCCAGAACATCGTTCCGCTACTGGCGATGCTTCCCGGATGTGAACTAGCCGACGTACCCGTGATCGTCATGTCTATTGATCCTTGTATTGCCTGCACCGAACGCTAGTTGACTGGGAGGTAAACTATGCCCTGGATGCTATCAAACATCATCAAGAATTTGAGCAACAAGCCGGTTACCAGGGCTTATCCGTTCGAGAAGAAAGAGAATTTCCCCGGATCTCGCGGTGAAATCAAGATTCTCTTTGACCGGTGCTGCTTCTGCGGGATGTGCCAGCGCGGCTGTCCGGCGAAGGCCATCAAACTGTATGGTTCACGCAAGGATCCCGATTGTACCATCGGCTACAATCCGTTTGCGTGCATATACTGCGGCAAATGCGTGGAGACGTGTCCCTGTTGTGCGATTATCAGTCTGGACCATCATCCGCCGGCTTCGTACGTTAAGACCACGTACATTCGTGAGGATGAACCATGTGAATAGTCCGTAGGAGAAGCCAAGAATGGTGGACAAGGACCGGGCAAGGACCAGGGAATTGAATGCGAGGGACCAAGGGTTGTGATAAGGGAGGGGTTCGCCCGCCCTTATTGTTTTTCCCGGAGTCGGCCGCGGTGGGCACTAGTGCGGGGGCAAGAAGTGGACAGTTCGGCGCGGAATGAGTTAGTATGGAAGTGACAGAACACGGTACGGGTTTGATCCCCGTGGGAGGTTCAAGCGAAATGTGTATGCAGACACCTTGGGAGAAAACGCTGGAGTTTTGCGGACAGGTGTGTCCGGGGCTGGTTATCGGTTTCCGGGCGGCCGAAGCGGGCATGCGTGAACTGGGCGTAGAAACGCCCGGAAGTGTGGATATGGTTGCCATTGTCGAAAACCGGTCCTGTAGCGTCGACGCGGTGCAGGTGGTGACCGGGTGCACCTTTGGTAAGGGGAACCTGTTGTATCATGACTACGGGAAACAGGTGTACACATTCGTGCGCCGGGACACCGGGCAAGCTGTGCGCGTGGCCTGCCGGATGAAGGCTCATTCTTACATCAACGAGATTAACGAGCTGCGAAAAACTTGGATGAATGATCCCTCTCCGGAAAACGGAAGGGCGTTGCAACGAAAGCGGGAGGAGATTGCGGACCACCTCATGGAGATGCCGGAGGAAGAATTACTGGACATTCGTTCGGCAGAGATTGAGCCGCCTTCCTATCCCCGGATTGAGTCTGTGCTGCAATGCAGCCGCTGTGGTGAGGGGGCGGTGGAAAGCCGCACCCGGCTTGTCGCCGGTCAGGTGGTGTGTCTGCCGTGTTTAGAGAGTGATCAGAAGGAGGTCTCCTGATGTTGTGCCGGGTTCATCTGCTGATTAGCGGTCGGGTGCAGGGTGTGAACTACCGCAACTCCATGGTCGCGGCTGCACGTCCGCTTGGCGTTAAGGGGTGGGTGCGTAACCTGTCCGACGGCCGTGTGGAGGCGGTGGCCGAGGGAACGGAAGAAGCCCTGCGCTCACTGATCGCCTGGTGTCACGAGGGCCCCTTAGCGGCCAGGCCGACCGGAGTCGAGGAGATATGGTCCGAGGCGACCGGTGAGTTTGACGGTTTCACTGTTAAACGGTAAACTTCAGTACGAATGCCGTGTTTACCGGGGAGGAGAGTGTTGATGGGTAAGACCGAAGTTGGTATCCCGGGCGGGTCCCCGGCGATGGGTCCCCTGCAGCGCATTGTCGGCGTGCTGGTAAAACCGCGTGAGACCTTTCAGGACGTGGTTGCCTACCCGACTTGCAAGACCGCCTTGCTCATACTGGTCGGGATTAATGTATTCTTCACCGCCCTGCTTGTGCCCAAGTTTATAGAGTACATGCACTGGTCCGTAGAGTTCGGGCCGCTTGCGGAGGAGCTGACTCCGGCCCAGATTGAGGCCTTTTACGAGATGAATCCGGCGGTCCTGGCCTCACAACCCCTGATTACAGCGGTGATCGGTCCGCTGGCCTTGTTCTTGCTGTACGCCGTACTGCTTCGGGTTTACGGCAACTTCAGCGGTGCCGACGTGACCATCCGCACCCTGTTCGGGGTGGCTGTGTTCGGCTTTGTGCCCCACGTGATGGGCCTGGTCGCCGACTCGCTGCTCCGTCTTACCGTTGATCTGCAGCAGCTTCAGGCTACAACCATAAGCCTGGCCCGGTTCTTCCCGGATATCACCCAGGGTGGAGCGCAGTTTATGCTCCTTGATCGGATCAATCCCTTTACGGTTTGGGCGATTCTGCTGACGGCCTATGGCGGTGCGCAGGCCCTGAAGGTTCCCTTCTGGAAGACCGCTGTTTTCCTGGGCGGGCTGTGGCTGCTCTTTACCTTTTTCGGCGCGATTACGGCAACAATGCCCGCATGACGGTTCCGCGGAAGGAATAGACAAAATGTTGTTAAGCGGCAAGCGGCTTGGGCCGCTTGTTTTCGTTTGCGGCCCTGGCCGGAGTGCGTTGGTTGTGCCGCCCACAGGCAAGGCAGGAATAAACCGTCAACCGTAGAAAATACTATGGAAACAGGGAAGGGGGGTTCGGCCTTGCGGATTGCGGTGTTTACCGATAGCTACCGCCCGTATACCAGCGGCGTGGTTCGCTCGATTGAAACATTCAGTGAAGAACTGGAGGCACTCGGTCACCGTGTGTACATTTTCGCGCCGCGTTACGGGCTGCCCCCGGGGCAGGAGGATGACGTATTTCGATTCTATTCCGTGCCGACCCCGACCAACCGGGAGTTTAACGTCGCGATTCCAATTTCGCTTCGCCTGAAGCCCACCCTGAAACGGCTCGGAGTTGACGTTATTCACGTCCATTCACCATTTATGCTGGGACGGTTGGGGGCCCGCAGCGCCCGTGATCTTGGTCTGCCGCTTGTTTTTACCTACCATACTCTTTACGACCATTATGTGCACTATATTCCGGTGGCCCAGAATCTCACGCGGAAGATAACCCAGCACCTGTGTGTGCAGTTCAGTAACCGGTGCGACCAGGTTCTGGTGCCCACCAACGTGATTGGAGACTACATCCGGGGACTTGGGGTGCGGGTTCCGGTGCGCAAGCTGCCGACCGGGATTCGCCTCGACCATTTCCGGAGCGGAGATGCCAAGTGGTTTCGTGAGCGTCTCGGGATCGGTGCTGAAGAAAAGGTGCTGCTCTTTGTGGGGCGCCTGGGGCTGGAAAAGAACCTGGAATTTCTTCTACGCGCATATGCCGAGGTATGTACCCGGCTTAACGATGTCCCGAGTCGTCTAGTGCTTGTGGGCAGCGGTCCTGAAGGAGAACACCTTGCGCAGACGGCTTCCGCATTGGGGATCGCCGACCGGGTGGTGATTCCCGGTCCGGTCGCGAGTCACGAGGTGAAGCACTGTTACGCCGGCTCTGATTTGTTTGTGTTTCCTTCGGTCACCGAAACGCAGGGGCTGGTGATTGGTGAGGCTAAGGCGGCCGGATTACCGTCGGTTGCGGTCAGGGCTTTCGGTGTAACCGAAATGGTTGAAGAGGGGCGGGATGGCTTCCTCACCGGCCTTGAGGAGCAGGAGTTTGCAGACCGGATTGTGACGCTGCTGCGGGATGACGAACTGCTTAACCGCCTCAGAGCCGGCGCCCGTCAGAATGCAGTGAAGCTTTCTTCACGGCGGATGGCCGAGGAGTTGGTCACCGTCTATGAGAGCCTGATCAGGAGTCATAGGAAAGCCGGTTATTCGGCGCAGTAGGAGAATTGGGGCTATGCTCGATATTAAGGTCCTTGACCGAATAGTCAACGAAACGCTCAAGGTTATTGAGAGCAGTAAGGAGCAAATCCTTGAAATTGCCGAAAATGCTCGGACCGAGGTCGAGCGGGTCAGGCTTGAACTCGAGGAGATCACACGGGAAACCCGGGAACTTATCGGTCGGGTGGACAGGCTGGAACAAGAAGAACGTGAGGCACGGATAAGGCTGATGGAGGTCAGCCGTGATTTTTCACGTTATACCGAAGAGGACATCAAGGCCAGCTACGAAAAGGCGCAGACCCTGCAGATCGAGCTGATAAAGCTGCGTGAGCAGGAGAAAACCCTCCGATTCCGCCGCGATCATCTGGAGCGCAGCAAGAAGCGTTTGGAAAACACGCGTCAGCGGGCGGAGGCTTTGGTTTCGCAGGTAGGGGTGGTCCTCAACTACTTGGGGAAAGACCTGAGTGACTTGAGCGGACGGCTGGAAGAGGTGATGCAGTTCCAACGGGTGCGGTTTCACATCATCGAGGCCATGGAAGAAGAGCGCCGGAGGGTAGCGCGTGAAATTCACGACGGTCCGGCCCAGGCGATGGCGAACATTGTACTCCGGGCCGACTTTTGTTCGCGTCTGATTAACCATGAAACCGAGAAACTCCCTGACGAACTGCTCACCCTGCAGAATCTGGTGCGTGCCTGCCTGCGGGAGATTAGGAAGATCATTTTCGACCTGCGTCCCATGGTGCTGGACGATCTCGGCTTGGTGCCGGCTGTGAAGAAGTTTGCAGAGCGTTTCCAAAATGAGAACAACATCCGGGTTGACCTCTCGGTGATTGGGAAGGCCGAACGCCTGCCGCGCGTGGTGGAAGTGGCTCTGTTCCGGATCATTCAGGAGTGTTTGAACAACGTGGGCAAGCACTCCGGGGCCTCGAATGTGGTGATTCGCATCGAGTTGCTCAAACACCGGATCAACCTCTTGATCAAAGATGATGGTTGTGGGTTCAGTGTGGACGAGGTTCTGACCGATAATAAAGGTGAAAGGTACGGGCTGGTCGGAATGCGGGAGCGGGTGATGCTGCTTAAAGGTGAAATAAACATCTCTTCGGAACCGTCGAAGGGGACGAGCATCAGCGTGACTGCACCGACCAACGAATAGGAGGTATTGCGCTTGACGGAAGTGAGAGTGGTCATCGTCGATGATCACGCGCTGATCAGGGAAGGACTGCGCAAGGTGTTGTCTTTAGAGCCGCGGATTAAGGTCATCGGCGAGGCTGGAAACGGTGATGATGCCTGGAAGCTTGTCCGGGAGACCGCGGTCGATGTCGTGCTCCTGGACGTGAACATGCCCGGAAAGAACGGGATCGAAACCTGCCGTTTGATAAAGGAAGAGAAGCCCGAGGTCAGTGTTATCGCCCTGACCATCCACGATCAGGAGGAATACCTCTTTGAAATGGTGCGGGCCGGGGTTTCGGGATATGTATTGAAGGATATCAGTCCGGATGTCTTGACCGATACCATCCTGCGAGTGTCCGCCGGGGAATCCTTCATTCCCCCGTCGATGGTGAACAAGATGCTGGAGGAATACAAGCGGGTTACCTCCAATCCGCCCGGTCTGGCCGCCGGCGACGGACTGACCAGACGGGAAGTGGAAGTTCTGCAAATGGTGGCCGAAGGCAAGTCCAACCGCGCCGTGGCCGAGGCGCTCTTCATCAGCGAGAAGACCGTAAAAAACCACCTGACCAACATCTTCCAGAAACTTCAGGTAAAGGACCGGACACAAGCGGTACTTTACGCCATCAAACACAAGATAGTTAATCTATAAGAGCGACCCTTGCGGGTCGCTCTTATAGGTCTAAATATAATGGATAATAAGACCTTACCTCTTGTATACCGGATGAAAGGCGGTACCGACCACACTGGGGCCGGCATGCGTTCCGATTACCGCACCCGCCCGGGATGAGAATTCAGCCTCATAGCCGAGACGGGAGACCAGTTTGTCTCTCAGATTATCCCCGAGTGCGGGCGCATTGCCGTGCAGCCACGAGTAGACAAGTCCCCCATGTCGATCGCTGTACTCTTTGGCAATATCGGCGATACGATCCAGACACTTGGCCCGGCCGCGGACCTTTTCATGCGGCGCTACCAGACCGTCCTGAAGCTTCAAGAGCGGTTTGATCTTCAACAGGGTGCCCACGAACGCCGAAGCGCGACCGATACGCCCGCCGCGCTGCAGGTAGTCTAGCGTGTCGACCATGAAGTAGACCCTTGTATTGTCTATCAACCAGTTAACAAGATGAAGGATCTCTTCTTTGTTCTTGCCGTCCGCCGCCGCGCGCGCTGCCGCGATCACAATCAGCCCCAGACCGATACTGGTCAGCTTGGAGTCGACCACCTCAATATCGGCTTTGGGCATCATCGACTTGGCCAGTACGGCCGACTGGTGTGTTCCGCTCAGGGCGGCGGAAATATGAATGGAGATAATGGTGTCTCCTTGCTCGGCATAGGGAGTGTAGGCTTTGACAAATTCGGCCGGGGAGGGCTGGGAAGTCGAAGAGGGCTGTCCTTCAAGCTTTTTGTAAAACTCGTCAATGGATAAATCCACTCCGTCGCGGTAGACATCCTGTTCAAAAAGCACCTTGAGAGGAACGATCTCAATGCCGTATTCGGATATCAGTGCCGGTGGCAGGTCGGCGGTGCTGTCGGTTACGATCTGTATACGGGACAATGATCATCACCTTCTATTCTACGGAAATCAGAAAGTGGTAGAGGGGTTGCCCTCCGTAGTACAATTCAAACTCCACGTCAGGGTACATTCCGGACAGCTTCTCCAGAATCCTTTCAGCCTCTGTGCCGGGTACGTCCCGGCCGTAATAAAGCGTGGCCAGTTCACCTTGTGGAACCAGCTCGGCGCATACGTTAAGCACGGCCTCAACGAGGCTTTCGCCCTTTGTCAGATTGCCCTCGGCGATGCCGATGAACTCGCCTTCCCTGATCTGCAGGCCGTTGAGGGCGGCGTCCTTGGCGGCCTGAGTCACCTCTCCGGTAAGCACGGCCTCACAGGCCTCCTGCATCCGCTGTTCATTGGTTTCCAGATCCTCCTCGGGACTAATCGCCAACAGGGCGGAAAGCCCCTGCGGAACGGTCCGGCTGGGGATCACCGCCACCTTTTTGCTGGTTAACTGCCGGGCCTGCTGTGCAGCCAGGATGATGTTCTTGTTATTCGGCAGGACGATCACATTGTCTGCCGGCACTTTCTCTATGGCCTTGGCGATTTCCTCGGTACTCGGGTTCATCGTCTGCCCGCCGCTGACAATTACGTCGGCCCCGAGGCTCTCCATGATCTTTATGATGCCTTCACCCACGGCCACCGAGACAATGCCCAGCGGTTTAATCTGGCCGCGCTGCATTTCCTGGTGCTGGTCGCGCATGTTGTTCACCTGAATCTGGTGCAGGGAACCGTAGAGCAGGCAGCTTTCCAGGACCTTGCCCGGATTGTTGGAGTGTATATGCACTTTTGCGGTTTCAGGATTACCGACCACCATCAGACAGTCGCCGTAACCCTTAAGTACATTTTTGATCTCCTCCAGAGGCATGTTTTCCCCGCGCATAATGAACTCGGTGCAGTAGGTGAATCGGATTTCGGCCTGTGTCTCAAGATGGGCTCCTGTTTCCGGGGCCGGGGAGAAGCTCAGGTTGAGATCCTCTCCATCCTGGTTCTTATAGCGTTTGAAGATGTGCAGGATCCCTTCGAGAATCGCGGTGAAGCCCCTGCCGCCGGCATCAACGACTCCGGCTTCCTTCAGTACCGGAAGCATCTCCGGGGTGAGGTTGAGGGTATCGGTTGCCCTTCGGTATACGTAAAGTCCCAAGCGGGGAAGGTCACCGCTGCGGTCGGCGGCGAAACGGGCCGCCTCGGCCGCACTGCGGGCTACCGTTAAAATTGTGCCTTCAACGGGCTCGGTGACGGCACGGTAGGCATACTCGGCACCCCTTTCCAGGGCCTCCGCGATATCGGCCGCTGTAGCCTTTTCCTTGCCGGCCAGGGCGTGCGCAAATCCCTGAAGAATCTGGGAGAGGATCACTCCCGAGTTCCCTCTTGCTCCCGTAAGCGCGCCGCGGGCCACGGCCTCGGTGACGGCACCGATGGAGTCATCCTGAATGCGGCCCATCTCTTGTAGCGCGGCCATAAAGGTGAGGTACATGTTTGTACCCGTATCCCCGTCCGGCACGGGAAAAACATTCAGCTTGTCGATTTCTTTGCGCAGGCGGGCCAGCCGGGCGGCTCCGCCGACGAAGATTTCCTGCAGCTGTGCGCTGTCTACAGCATAACCGGGCATAGAACTCTTCCCCTTTCATTAACACATACCTGTTCGACGGAAACTAAATAATTCCCTGCAATATTCAAAGATACGGTTGCTTTGCCGGTTTCTCGCGCTGGTGCTATAATATGCAGAAAACCGATGTCGTTACAGGGACACAGGGAGATCGTATTGAAGGAAAAAGTGGTCGAAAACTGTATTTTGGTACACGTAATCCCGCCCGGTTCTGACCCATGGGAGGTCGAAGAGGCGCTGCAGGAATTGCGCGGGCTTGCGGAAACCGCGGGATGCCGGCCGGTCGGCTGTGTGACTCAGAAGCGCCCCAAACCGGACGGGGTGTTTTTTATCGGCCGGGGGAAGGTGGAAGAGGTGGACCGTGTCCGTCGGGAGACGGGGGCCGACCTGGTCATCGTGGACGGAGAGCTCTCGCCGGCACAAACGCGCAACCTGGAGCGGCTTCTTGAGGTTAAGGTGATCGACCGGACCCAGCTCATCCTCGACATCTTTGCCTCGCGTGCGCGCACCAGGGAAGGAAAGCTTCAGGTCGAACTGGCGCAGCTGCGCTATCTTCTGCCGCGGCTCACCGGTGTCGGGACGGAGCTTTCCAGACTTGGCGGCGGAATAGGGACCCGTGGTCCGGGTGAGAGCAAACTGGAGACCGACCGGCGTCGAATCCGGAAACGCATAAGCGATCTGGAAGCCGAAATCGAGCAGGTGCGTGCTCAGCGCAGTCTTCTGCGCCGCCGCCGTCAGAGCGAACCGGTTCCGTTGGCGGTGCTGGTCGGTTATACCAATGCCGGCAAGTCCACGCTGATGAATGCCCTCACCGGGGCCGGCGTCCTCGCCGAGGACAGACTGTTCGCCACTTTGGACCCAACGGCACGAAAGCTTTCACTGCCGGACAAGGAGACTATCGTTCTGAGTGACACCGTGGGCTTCATTCGGAGGCTTCCGCCGCACCTGGTCGCCGCCTTCCGCGCCACTTTGGAAGAAGTAGTCGAGGCCGATCTGCTCCTCCACGTGATCGATATCAGCCATCCGGATTGGGCGACTCAGGCGGCATCGGTCGAAGAGGTGCTGCGGTCGCTCGGCATCGCAGACAAACCGAGGCTTGAGGTTTATAACAAGATTGACAGGATCCGTGAAACCGGAACTGCTGGCGATATCCCGCCGGACGGGATCCCGGTGTCTGCAGTTACGGGCGAAGGTCTCGACGAACTGCGGCGCGCCATTACCGAATGGCTGTCGGGGCAGCGATCGGTTGCCACCTACTTCATCCCGCTGGACCGGATGCACCTGGTACACGTCATTCACGAAAAAGGGAAGGTACTAAAGGAAGATTTTCTCGAGGACGGTGTCCGCATCGAGGTGGAAATGGCGCCCGCTTGGCACGCTCGAATCAGAGATGGCCTGTCCGAATCAGTTTCTTGACTTCAATCGAGGTTTACGCTACAATGTCTTAGTGAGCGGGATGTGGCTCAGCTTGGTAGAGCGCACGGTTCGGGACCGTGAGGTCGCAGGTTCAAATCCTGTCATCCCGACCATTTTTATTGAAATTCAAGTGCCGGGTTTCACAAAATAAATAATTAATCAGGAGGGGTAGCGCGTGAATTTGTTGATCATGGGGCCGCCCGGTGGCGGTAAGGGAACGCAGTGCGAAGTCCTGACCAAAGAGTTGAACATCACCCATATTTCGACCGGTGATATGTTCCGTGAGAACGTGAAGGCCGGCACGGAGTTGGGCAAGAAGGCCAAAGAGTACATGGATGCCGGTCAGCTTGTGCCCGATGAACTCGTGGTTGCGATGGTAAAGGACAGGCTTTCCAAGCCGGATTGTGCCAACGGCTTCCTGCTTGACGGTTTCCCCAGGACCATTCCGCAAGCCGAAGCGCTCGACGCTGCGCTCGCTGAGATGGGCATCAAGCTTGATGCCGTGTTGAACATTGCCGTTCCGCGGGCAAAACTGCTCGACCGTCTTACCGGCCGGCGCGTCTGCCGCTCCTGTGGTGCCACCTACCACGTCATGTTCAACCCTCCGGCCGAGGAGGGCAAATGCGGGAAGTGCGGCGGTGAGCTTTACCAGCGCAGTGACGACACCGAGGCCACGGTGAACCAGAGGCTGGACGTGTACGAAGCCCAGACCGCCCCGCTCATCGATTACTACGGAAAGCAGGGTCTCCTCAGGGAAACCGACGGGGATCAGGAGATCGGCAAGGTCACCAAGGACATTCTCGCCAGCATCGGTCGCTAGAACATCAAGCTCCCGGGTTGTCCCGGGAGCTTTTCATCCTCGTAGCATGATTCTTTTGACTTTATTCTCACTCTTGGATTAGCATAAAACGTGGAGGTAGATCACGTGCTCCGGTTTGAGATACCCGGGCGGGAACCGGTTGTTTTGAGGCATGCCGTTTTCGATTTCAACGGTACGCTGGCTGTGGGCGGTGAGCTTGTTGACGGTGTGAAGGAGAGACTTCACCGCCTCAGTGCCTGCCTCGATGTGGCCGTGATCACGGCGGATACCTTTGGTACGGTGCGGGAAGCGCTCGCCGGCACCGGTTGTCGGGTGATTGTGCTGGACGAGGAGCCGGGTGGCCCGGCCAAGGAGCGCTTTATTCGAGAATGCGGCGCGCTGGAGACCGTTGCGTTCGGTAACGGAGCCAACGATGCCCTGATGCTCAAGGCGGCGCGGATCGGTATTGCCGTTATCCTGGCCGAAGGGGCGGCCGCAGCGTCGGTTTTGGCTGCCGATGTTGTGGTGGCCGGAATCAACGAGGGCATTGATCTGCTGCTCGAACCGGAGCGGTTGAAAGCCACCCTCCGTTGGTAAGACTGAAGAGGAGAGAGGAGGCGCGTTTGTTTGCTGAAGAATTATGCGGAGATCGTTGTGAACGAGCTATTTGACAGTGTTTTTGAGAGTCAGCGCAAAGTTAACCCTGACCTGTGCGGGTGCCCGCGCTGTCGCGAGGATGTGATGGCGATTGCGCTGAATCGGCTTCCCCCTCGGTATGTGGCCCGGGATGAGGGGGAAATATATACTAAAGTTGGTTATGATCAGGTGGGCGGGAAAGCCGAGATTGTGGCCGCGCTGATGCACGGCATCGAGCTGGTCGGCCGTAATCCCCGCCATAAGTAGGAAGTGTGGCTAGTCAGCAGATTACAAGAACTGCACCGTGAGGAGGATTGGATAAGATGAAAGTTCGCTGCATGCTTTGTGGTCGTTTCTTTGAACCCGATGTGTGTGATATCTGCGAGGAGGATGAAGACCTCTTCACTCCTCCTGAGAAGAAAAAGAAACCGTCTGCGGTGTGTCCGATGTGCCAGGCGAAGATAAAACACGAAGCGGACCAGACCCAGAAGCCGCAGAAACCGATGTAACCCTCGGAGAAGCACCTTGGGCTGAAGGAAGATCATATATGAGGAGGTAATCATGGGGAGCGGAAGATGGTCGCTATATGTAATAGTAGCTCTAATCGCCCTATTCTTTGCGTTTCTGAACGGTGGCGCACGTTTGTTTACTGACTGGCTGTGGTTCCAGTCTCTCGGTTACGACAGCGTCTTCATTAAGATTCTGCTTTCCGATATCGGACTGCGGGTGGCTGTGGGCATCGTCTTCTTCCTGTTCATGGTGGTCAACCTGCTGATGACCCGGCGTATTGTGTTGGAGCAGGGGACGATGCTCTTGCAGGAGGGGAATGTCATCTCTATTGAGAACATTCCCTGGAAGGATCTGTTGAACAAGCGTGTTCTCACGCTGGTCTTTCTGGCGGCGAGTGCCGTCCTGGCCTATATGTTCAGTCTGTCCGTGTCCGGAGACTGGATTGTGCTGCAACAGTTTCTGAATCCGACCGAATTCGGGGTTGCCGACCCGATCTTTGGGAAGGACATCGGATTCTACGTGTTTACCCTGCCGTTCCAGATTTTCCTGTTCAATATCCTGTTCTGGACCGGCCTGATCACCATCTTCTTTGTGGGACTGTCCTATTTTATCTCCAACCCGATGGCCGGGATCGGCGGCATATTCCATCACCCGTCTTCCCGGGTGCACGTTTCCGTTCTGCTCGCTTTTATCCTGGCCGTCAAGGCTTGGGGATACGTGCTGCAGCAGTACCTGCTGCTCTATTCGGACAGGGGCGCGGTTTTCGGCGCCGGTTACACCGATATCAACGCCGTAATGCTGGCTCTGAAAGTGATGCTCGTATTGGCGATTCTGTCGGCGGCGGCCGTGCTGGTCGGAGCGTTCCTGCGCCGCGGCCCGAATCTGGCCGTCTACTCCGTGGTCGGCCTGGTAGCGGCCTCGGCGTTGCTGACCGGGGCCTATCCTTCACTGATCCAGCGTTTTGTGGTCGAACCGAATGAGTTGAACCGCGAGCTTCCCTATATCGAGCACAACATTGCCCACACGCGGGATGCTTATAACCTGAACCGGATTGAGACCAAACCTTTCCCGGCGGGAGTCACACTGACCCGTGAGGATCTGGATCAGAATAAGGCTACGGTGGACAACATTCGGCTGTGGGACTGGCAGCCCCTGCGGGAGACTTACAGCCAGCTGCAGGAAATGCGGCTTTACTACGAGTTTAAGGACATCGACGTCGACCGTTACGTGATCGACGGGGAGTACCGGCAGGTCATGCTGTCCGCGCGTGAGCTGGACCAGACCCGCCTGCAGGAACAGGCCAAGACCTGGGTAAACGAGCGGCTGGTGTTTACACACGGTTACGGGGTGGCGATGAGTCCGGTGAATGAAGTGGCGGGCGACGGGATGCCGCACTTCCTGATCAAGGATATCCCGCCGGCGACCAATACCGATATCGTGCTCGACCGGCCGGAGATCTATTACGGCGAGGCAACCGACGGTTACGTGATCGTGAATACCAAGGCCCAGGAGTTCGACTACCCCGAGGGCGACGACAACGTCTACTGCACCTATCAGGAGGAGAGCGGTGTTAAGCTGGGGGGAATCTTCAAGCGGGTGCTGTTTGCGCTGGCGCTGGGCGACTACAAGCTGCTGCTCTCGACCGACGTGACACCGGACAGCCAAATGCTGTACTACCGGAACATTCACGATCGGGTGCCGAAGATCGCCCCCTTCCTGACTATGGATCAGGATCCGTACATTGTGATCCATGACGGGCGGCTGGTCTGGATGTGGGATGCCTACACGACGACCAATATGTATCCGTATTCGGAGCCCTTCCGGGGGCGTACGAATTACATCCGCAACTCGGTCAAGGTGGTCGTAGATGCGTACAACGGCGAGACGACCTTTTACGTGGCCGACGAGACCGACCCGATCATTCAGACCTATATGAAGATCTTCCCGGACATGTTCCGGATGATGGATGAGATGCCGGAGGGTCTGCGGGCGCATGTGCGCTACCCGCAGGATATGTTTACGATCCAGGCGAACCTGTACACCCTCTACCACATGGAGAACCCGCAGGTCTTCTACAACCGTGAGGACAAGTGGGAGATGCCGACGGAGATCTTCGGGCGTGAGGAACAGGCGTTGGAGCCGTACTACACCATCGTACAGCTGCCGGGCGAGGATAAGACCGAGTATATTCAGATCACGCCGTTCACTCCGACCAACAAGCGGAATATGATCGGCTGGATGGCGGCCCGTTCGGACGGCGAAAACTACGGCTCCCTGCTGGTGTACGAAATGCCCAAGCAGAGCCTGGTGTACGGCCCGATGCAGGTCGAAGCCCGGATCAACCAGGATACCACGATTTCCCAGCAGCTGACCCTGTGGGAGAACCGGGGATCGAGCGTGATCCGGGGGAACCTGATCATCATTCCCATCAAGGAAAGCCTGCTGTATGTGGAACCGATCTATATGCAGGCCGAGCAGAGCCGGATGCCCGAACTCCGGCGGGTAGTGGTGTCGCACGGCGACCGGGTGGTCATGGAGCCCAATCTGGAGCTGGCCCTGGCCGCTCTCTTTGGAGCGGGCGACGGCACTCCCGCTCCGCCGCCGGAAGCCGGCGGCGAACCGGGCATCACCGAACCGGGTGCAGCGCGTTCGATCACCGACCTGATCGACGAAGCGGTGATGCACTTCAATTCCGCTGAGGAGCGGATGCGTTCGGGTGACTGGGCCGGTTACGGGCAGGCTTTGGATGCCTTGAAACGCGCCTTGGACCAGCTGGCCGCGCAGGCGGAATGACCAAGACCATCGGTATCGCGAAGGGGGCCGGAAAACCGGCCCCCTATTTGTACCCGGACGCAGGGAAATACTACATTGAATCGAAATAATAGCAAAGGAGGGATAAAATGAACAGACGCAGACTTAACATAAGAAAGATCGGCATTCTGACGGGCGGCGGCGATGCCCCGGGGATCAACGCCGTACTCCGTGCGGCGGTCAAGGTGGCCACGCGGGATTACGGGCTGCAGATGATCGGTATCGAGCAGGGGTTCGGCGGCCTGGTTGAGAACAAGATGCGGCGCCTCACCGCACGGGAAGTGCGCGGCATCCTGCCGCGCGGGGGCACCATTCTCGGCACGACCAACCGCGACAACCCGTTCCATTACCCCTGCCGTGAGAACGGGAACATTGTATTCAAGGATCTCTCCGAACAGGCTATGGCCAACATCGAGGCGGCGGGAATTGACGCCTTGATTGTGGTCGGCGGGGACGGCAGCCTGAAGATCGCAAATCAGATGTATGAACGTTACGGGTTCCCGGTGGTGGGCGTGCCGAAGACGATCGACAACGACCTTTCGGCCACCGATCAGACCTTTGGTTTTGATACGGCACTCACCACGGCCACCGAAGCGATCGATAAGCTGCACACCACCGCCGAGTCCCACTACCGGATTATGGTGCTTGAGGTAATGGGGCGTTATGCGGGCTGGATAGCGCTGCAGTCGGGTTTGGCCGGCGGAGCCGACGTAATCCTGATACCCGAGATCCCGTTTGATATTCAAAAGGTGTGCGCGAAGATAAATGAGCGTCACTCCGAGGGCAAGGCCTTCAGCATCATCGTGGTGGCCGAGGGCGCCAAACCGGTCGACGGCGATATGGTGGTGGCAAGAGTCGTGGAGAACAGCTTCGAGCAGGTGCGTCTGGGCGGCATCGGCAACGTGGTTGGTGAACAGGTGGAGAAAATCACGGGAATCGAGACCCGCGTCACCGTTCTCGGTCACCTGCAGCGCGGCGGGTCGCCCACCCCGTTTGACCGCATCCTGGGCTCGAGACTCGGTGCGGCGGCGGTGAACGCGGTGATGGACGGCCGTTTCGGAGAAATGGTCTGCCTGCGGACGCCGCACATCGCTTCGGTACCCCTGGCGGAGGCCGTCGGGGTGATGCGGCGCGTGCCGCTGGGGAGTGATATGATCCGCATGGCCAGGCAGATCGGCATCTCGTTCGGGGATTAGCACCTGGTTGCCGGATGCGAAGGATATACCTAAAGCGCCGCGAATTTAGTCCGGAGAATAGGTTGAGGAGTAGACTATGCCGTTTAACCTGGGTTTTGCGGAACTGATCCTGATTCTGATCGTGATTGTGATCGTTCTCGGACCGGGCAAGCTGCCAAAGCTTGGGAAGGCGCTCGGCGACACGGTGCGTGAATACCGGAAGGAATCGACGAAGGGATTGCCGCCCCCCGAGAAATCCCGCTGGGAGAAAGCGTCCGAACGCAGGCGGGAAAATGCCGCCGGGCGTGATGCCGCCGTCAGGGCGGGGGATGCCCGTACCGCAGAGGCGGTGGCCGACCCTGGGAAACGCCGGGCGATCTTCGGCGGAATGCGGCTCTTTCAGTGGCTGGTAAGACTATGGAGATGGCGTCGCGGGCGATTTTGAACAAGTTCCGGACCGATTTGAATTGATGGTGCAAAAGTGTTATTCTGTTGACTGGACAACTAACGCCGATGGCAAAGAGGGGGGAAGCAGATGTTGCCGAATCTCGGGATTCCTGAGCTTATCTTGATCCTGGTGGTGGCCTTGATTATCTTCGGTCCCGGAAAACTCCCGGAGGTGGGGAAGTCCCTGGGTAAGACAATCAGGGAGTTTCGCAAGTCCTCCAGCGCCATTTACGATGATGACGATTCGAAGATAAAGGACGCGGAGGAAGTCAAGGAGATCAAGGCGGCGCCCAAAGAGATCGCAAGCAAGGTCGAGTACCATACCGACGACGAGGAGGAACAAAAGGCCGAAACCGCCAGAGGCTAATCACACACGGAGGAGCATAATCAGTTGGGCGAGAAAAGCCTGAGTAAACTGCCGTATCTCAAGTACCTGGAAGAGCTCCGGCGCGTGATCATCGTTTCTCTGGTAGCAACTGTTCTGTGCGCGGTTTTGATCTATTTCTTTTCCGAACTGGTGCTGAACAGGATCACACAGCCGGTGACCAGCCTCGGGTACGACATGGTGGTCATCGGCGTAACCGAGGCGCTGATAACCAAGCTTAAGCTGTCTTTATTCCTTGGTTTTCTGACCGCGCTGCCGGTAATCTTATGGCAAATCGCCAAGTTTGTGCTGCCGGCGCTGCGCGGGGTCGAGAAACGCTATTTCGTAACCTTCCTCGTGCTGTCATTCTTTATGTTTGTCGGCGGGATTGCGTTTGCTTTCTTCGGCATATACGAGATCGGTGTTTCATTTCTGTTGCGGTTTGCCGGACCGGAGCTGGTCCCGATGCTGACCGTCAGCAATTATGTTTCCTTTACCATGCGTTTCTGTCTACCGTTCGGTCTGGTGTTTGAACTTCCCTTGGTCGTGTATTTTCTGACGAAACTGGGTGTGATTACCTATGCCGGGATGCTCCGGGCGCGCAAGTACGCCCTGCTGTTCTCGATCGTTGTGGCGGCAGTGCTTACGCCGACGCCCGACATCTTCACCTGCGGGGTGATGGCCGGCCCGATTTACCTGCTGTACGAGGCCAGCGTGACGATCGCCAGACTGGTCGAACGCGGTAAGGCACGGGCGCGTGCGCGGGAAGCGGCCGCTGATGGAGTATGAGGCAGGAATCGACACCGGGATGTCGAAAACCGTTTATTGTGATGCTAGAAAGTGGAGGGATTCCGGATGCTCCCCAACATTGGTATTCCCGAACTGATTTTGATTCTGGTCTTGGCCCTGATCATTTTCGGGCCGGGGAAACTGCCGCAGGTGGGCAAGTCCCTCGGTAAGACCATCAGAGAGTTCCGGACTGCGTCCCGTGAGAGCTTCGGCGACGTAACCGACACGGTGAAGGAAGTCAAGGAAGACCTCAGGGAAGCAAAGCGGACGCTGGAAGTGGTTCATACCGAGGAAGACACGGGCGCTTCGGCGAAGAGCTAGTTTCTCGGGCCGGACGGTCGGTGTCCATCTTAGCCCCCGGGCCGGGGTTTTCTCCGTCTGGGGGTTACTGTTTGGTTGGGCGGTGGTGAAGCAGTTGGTGTTTGGCAAGCCCAGGGAAGACGAGCTGACGGTTATCGGGCATCTGGAGGAATTGCGGAAGGTGTGCATCGTGTCGATTGTGGCGGTACTGGCGGCCGCAGTCGGCTGCTGGTTTATCGCTGATCAGGTGCTCGCCGTCCTTCTTGACCCCGTGACCAGCCTGGGTCACAATATCGTTTTTATCGGCGTGACCGAGGCGCTGATGACCAAGCTCAAGATTTCAGTGTTCCTGGGATTCTTGGTGGCCCTGCCGGTAGTCCTCTGGCAGATTTGGAGCTTCATTCTGCCCGCCCTGCATAAAGAGGAAAAAAAGATCTTCACCCTCTTTGTCGTAATTTCGCTGATTTCCTTCCTTACCGGCATTGCGTTTTGCTTCTTTGTAATCTACCGCATGGGCGTCTCATTCCTGCTCCGGTTTGCAGGCCCGGAACTGGTGCCAATGCTGACCATCGGGAATTATGTTTCTTTTACCATCACTTTTTTGATGCCCTTCGGGCTGGTCTTTCAGCTCCCGCTGGCCGCGTACTGCCTGACCAAGCTGGGAGTGGTGACGTATGAGTTTCTGAAACGCAGCCGTAAGTACGCCCTGCTGGTCATCCTGGTCATCGCTTCGCTCTTGACGCCGGCCGATATTCTGAGCTGTCTGGCGATGGCCATTCCGATGTATGCGTTGTTTGAGGTCAGTATTTTGGTCGCCCGCTTGGTCGAACGGGGGAAGGCGAAGAAGACGGAAGTCGAAGACGCCGCCTGGCTTGACGAAGAGGGTGCATAATCATACCAACGGAGGATGAGAACATGAACCGTAAGAAGATCACCATTATCGGCGCGGGCAATGTCGGGGCCACTTGTGCGCACTGGGCGGCGAGCAAGGAGCTCGGCGACATCGTCCTGCTGGACGTTGTGGAGGGTGTGCCCCAGGGGAAGGCCCTTGATCTGATGGAAGCAGCCCCTGTGGAGGGTTACGACTGTCAGATTACGGGGACGAACGACTATGCGGATACGGCCGGGTCCGACGTGGTCGTCATTACCGCGGGGATCGCGCGCAAACCGGGTATGAGCCGGGACGACCTCGTGAACACCAACATCAAGATTGTCGGGTCGGCGGCGGCCGAGGCCGCAAAATACTCCCCGGATGCAATCCTGATCGTCGTCACCAACCCGCTGGACGTGATGTGCTACGTGGCGCTGAAGAAATCGGGCTTCCCGGCGGAGCGGGTATTCGGCATGTCGGGCATTCTGGACAGTGCCCGCTTCCGGACCTTTGTCGCTCAGGAACTGGGCGTCTCCTTTGAAGACGTCACCACACTGGTGCTGGGCGGACACGGCGACCACATGGTCCCGCTGGTGCGCTACACCTACGCCGGCGGTATTCCGGTGGAGAAACTGATCCCGCAGGATCGGCTGGAGGCCATGGTCCAGCGTACCCGCCAGGGCGGCGCCGAGATCGTGAACTACCTGAAGACCGGCAGTGCCTACTACGCGCCCGGGGCCTCCGTGGTGCAGATGGTCGAGGCCGTATTGAAGGACAAGAAGCGGGTGCTGCCCTGCGCGGCCTACCTGCAGGGTGAGTACGGGCACAGCGACATCTACGCCGGCGTGCCCGTGGTCGTCGGCGCGGGCGGTATTGAGCGGATCATCGAGCTCGAACTGACGGCCGAGGAACAGGCGGCCTTCGACGCCTCGGTCAATGCCGTGCGTGCGGTGCTCTCAAAGCAGCAGGTTTAATGAAAAGGTAAAAGGTAAAACATCCCGGCTATGTCGGGAAAGAAGAGGATGGATCGGAAACGGTCCATCCTTTCTTTGTGCAAAAACCGACCAATTTCGCGTGAATGTTCTGGAAATTAGTGCTTTGGGCCTATGAAAAAATGGGCGGATTTACTCTTATGCTGCTCAATCGCTTGCGGTAAGGTTGATACAGGCTCCCCACGAAGGCTGTCAATTACTGGAGGATGTTGGCTGCGGGTGCGGTCGGACGTGGCCGGAATAATTGGAAACAGCTGTCGAGAGACAGTCTAGGGCGATTGAAATGCACGGAAAGGAGGTGAACAACGTGCGGAAAATCTTCGAGCGGTTGTTCAAGGAGGAAGAAGGTCAGGGTCTCGTGGAGTACGGACTGATTCTTGCGCTGGTTGCGGTGGCAGTTATCGGTGTACTGACGCTACTTGGCGGCGAGGATGATGACTCAGGATTACGGGGGATATTCACGAAAGTTACTGATGAACTCGAAGGTGCAGGGAGTTAATAGAGTGCAAGTGCCTTGCCTTTCCTTAACAGGAGAGGCAAGGCTCCTCCAGACTTTACAACCTTGGGGTGTACAGTATGAGTTTTATTAAAGAGTTAATCCAAAACGAAAGCGGTCAGGGGCTGGTTGAATACGCCCTGATTCTCGCCTTTGTGGCGATGGCTGTGGTTGCCACGCTCCGGACGCTCGGTGAACATGTCATCCCCTTGTATGAGAACAGCGAGCTGGAGAAGGCCCTCTCGCCCAAGGAGTAATACCGAATGGCAATTATTGATATATTCCTGATCATTGTAATCCTGGCCGCGCTGGCTTGGGATTTGAAATCGCAAAAGATCCCCAACAAGCTCACGCTGCCCGCGGTGGTTGTTGGGGTTTTTTATAACACTCTGGTGCACGGCTGGGATGGTGTGTTGTTCAGCGTATTTGGCCTCCTGGTCGGACTGGGCATATTTATGGTTCCGTTTATGCTCGGCGGGATCGGCGGCGGGGACGTGAAGCTGATGGGGGCGATCGGGGCGCTCAAGGGCTGGGAATTTGTGCTGAGCGCCGGTTTGCTCACCGCCCTGCTCGGCGGAGTGATCGCCCTGATGGCCATTGTGATTACCAGGCGTTTCAAGGTACTCCGCGACTTTGGGGTCGGGTTGGGCCTCTTCGTGATGACCAGGGGGCGGATCGGGTCGAGGGTGATGCTGCCCGGTCCGGAGAGCGCGGCGGCCGAACGTTTGGTGGTGCCCTACGGTATCGCCATCTTCGCCGGGACGATTGCCGCCTATTTCGTGGCTCTGCCGCTCTCGTGGTAGGTGATAACGGTGCGAAAGAGATTTGGTCTTCGTAAGAATGAAGCCGGTCAGTCCCTGGTTGAGTTTGCTCTTGTCGTTCCTGTCCTGATTTTATTAGTCATGGGGATTATCGAATTTGGGTGGCTGTTCAATGCTCAGCTTACGCTGACCAGCGCGGCCAGAGAGGGCGCCCGCGTGGCGGTGGTGAATGATGAGCCGGCGGATATCCGCGACGCGATTGAAAAACACGTGGAGGGTCTTTCGGGCTTTGAGTACGTTGCGCCAGCCGGAAGTGACTATTTCACCAGCAAAGGCGCTCTGGAGGGTGCGAATCTGGCAACGCTGGTTGTTGGACAAGGGGCACCCGTTGGGGCCTCGGTGGAGTCCGACGGCGAAGACATTACGGTTCACCTCCGGGGGATGTGTAAGCCTTTGATCGGGATGTTTGTCGGCAACCCCAAAGAACTGTGGGCACACGCGACAATGCGCATGGAGTAACGAGGACGGACTTTGGGCCGAGGTAAGTCGTGGCCTTAAATAATGACTGGAAGCGGGTGGACGATATGTTGCGCAGGGTGACTGGTGAAGAAAAGGGGGCCGTAATGGTCATCGTGGCGCTGCTATTGGTGGTACTGCTGGGTTTCACTGGCCTGGTCATTGATGTGGGATGGGCAACCGTCGAGCGCCGGAATATGGTCACGGCCGCCGATGCCGGAGCACTGGCGGGCGCGGCGGACTTGTGCGTCGGTCCTGCCGAAGCGGTTCAAAAAGCTGAGGAATACGCCATTCAGCACAACGGCGCGGATCGGGCACAGATTGTGGTGTCGGACTATGAAAAGGAGGGGGACAAGCGCCTGATCACGGTCGTCACCGAAAAGGATGTGGATTACAAGTTCGCACGGGTGCTTGGGTTTGACGGTGTGACGGTCAAGGCGCAGGCCAAGGCGATCATTGGCCCGATTGAAAAGGTTAGTGGAATGGTGGGCGACGTCGTGCCTTTGGGGCTGCCCGAGGTGACCCTGCGGAACGCCGAAGTGGGACAGACACTGATTATAAAATCAAGCCATTGGCAGCATATCGACTTTAATTCTCCGGGCATGTTCGGCGCATTGGCTCTCGATGGCCGGGGCGCCAGTAACTGGGAGGATGACTTTAAATACGGCTATAAAGGTGAGATCAGGGTCGAGGATCTGATCGACACCGAAGTCGACACCGAACCCGGGAACATGTCCGGTCCGACCAAGAGAGCGGTGGAATACCGCTTGGCAAACGGGTTGGATGAGATCGTGGTCCTGGTAGTTGGGGAGACGCAAAAGCCGGGAAGATCCAAGGTTAAGGTTCTGGGCTTCGCTCCGATGAAACTGTTGGGGGTAAGGGGTCAGGGAAACGAGAGCATTGTTGAAGCCATTCTCCTGGAAAAAACGATTGTTCCCGGTCCGGTCGGTGATGGTGAGAGTTTTGGTATGTATGCCGTACAACTGGTTAAGTGACGAGCTGCGAAAAATGCTTAGTACGGTGCGGAAAGGAGTCCGGATTTAATGCCGAACTGGTTGAGCCGACGCGTGTTGATGATTGCTCTTTTGCTTTCAATGATCACCGCCATCCTGGCCTATTGGTATCTATCCGAGAATGTGCATCAGGTGCCGGCGGATGCCGGTCCCGTGCAGGACGTGGTGGTTGCCGTGCAGGATATTCCTGCCGATACGCGTCTTTCCAGGGAAATGGTTACCGTGCATAAGGTGCCTGCGCGGTACGTGCAGCCCTCGGCGGCGCAATCGGTGGACGAGGTTGCCGGGAAGGTGGCGACAGTAGCCCTGCTACAGGGCGAACAGGTACTGATCAGTCGCCTGGCTGGTGAGGATGCCCCGAAAAACCGCCTGGCCTACAGTATTCCGGAAGGGCACCGGGCGATCACCATCCAGGTTAACGAAATTACGGGCGTGGCCGGGTTCCCCACGGTTGGCGACCGGGTGGACATTTTGGTCACGTACGGGGACACCCCCACGACAAAGACCCTGCTGCAGAACGTAATGATCCTGGCCACCGGGGCCGTGACGAGTACGCAGGATGACGGGCAGCAGCGGATTGTTCCTTCGCTCACGCTGAGCGTGACGCCCGCGGATGCGCAACTCATTGCCCAGGCCGGGAGCATCGGGAATATGCGGGTGATCCTGCGCTCGCCGGTTGAGGAAGGAACGGTGTCCCTGCCGCCGACGACGCAGATCTAAGGAGGTTGTACTCGTGCCTGTAGCTGTAAGATTACTGCTGGTTCATTCCGACCCGCAGGCGGTGAAGGACATCACCGAATGGTTCGCCGAGGTCGAGGACATTGAGATCGTCGAAAGCACCAACGTGCCGAGCAATGCCCTCCCGCTGGTTGCCGAATATGAGCCCGATGTGGTGGTCATGGATGACCGGATCCCGGAGGCTTACGAACTGGCCGAACAGATCGGGCGGGACTACATCGGTTCAGCCGTGGTGATGCTCGGTTCGCCTCCGGCTGAAGAGGCCTTTCGGAAAGGGATTCAGGCCGGTGCGCGAGACGTGCTGATGCAGCCTTTCCGCCCGCTGGATCTCGCCGATGCCGTCTATAAGGCACACGACTATGTCAAGAAGCGCCGACTGGCGATCCCGAAGTTTATCGAACCGGCGATGCCGGAAGCGGCCGCACAGGGCACCAGGATCATATCGGTGTTCTCTACGAAGGGCGGTGTGGGCAAATCCACGATCGCCGTCAACCTGGCGATCGCCCTCGCGCAGAAGAAGGGGCGCAACCGCGTGGTGCTCTGGGATCTGGATTTACACAACGGGATCGTGAACGTGCAGACCAACGTTGTGCCCAAGCGGCCGATCACCGACCTGATCAACGAGATCCAGTACCTTGACGCGGAGATGATGGAGAGCTACCTGGAAACGCACAGCTCCGGTCTGCAGGTGCTGTGTGCTCCGTTTACACCGGAGTTCGCCGATTACGTCTCCAGCGACCACGTTGGCCAAATCCTGAATGTGCTCCGGCAGACCAAGGACTACGTGATTATTGATACCTCGGCGTTCTTTCACGATCCCGTGATGACGGCTATGGAGCAGAGTCACTGGATCCTTCTGGTCGGTGCTCTGGACGTGGCCTGCGTCAAAAACCTGAAGGCGGGGCTGATGGTGATGGATTCCCTGCAGTATCCGCGCAGTAAGATCAAGCTGGTGATCAACCGTGGGAATATGGAGTTTGGGGTGCTGCCCCGTGACGTTGAGGTGACCCTGAAACTGCCCATCTTCTATACACTGCCTTCGGACGGAAAAGTGGCGATGACCGCTCTGAATGAGGGTACACCGGTGGCACAGACCTTCCAGAAATCCGATCTCGGGCGGTCGTTCAGCGAACTGGCCGACCTGGTTATCGGAAAGTTTGAGCAGGAGGTGCCGAATCCGGTGCCGGCGCCCAAACGGACGGGCTTGTTCAGGAGATTGAAGCACGCTTAGCGGAGGGATTGCTGAATGTCTTTAAGAGAGAGGCTGGGCGACCGTCTCCTTGTTTCCACCCGGTCGAAGCCGTCGGTGACGCCGGCGGAAGAAGTTGGAGAAAACGCCAGAATTGCGGCTATTGACGAATTGAGGGACCGTGTCCTGCGGGAAACGATTGAGGACCTCGGGGAGGATGTGGACCTGAAAGAGGTATCCAACGGGGACCGTGCGCAGCTTGAGGCGCAGGTGCAGGAGACCCTGAACCGCATTCTGCAGGACGGCACACTCTTCCTGAACCGGAACGAACGGGACCGGCTGGTGCGTGAGGTGACCGATGAGATTTCGGGCTACGGCCCAATTGACCAGCTCCTGCACGACCCGGATATTTCGGAGATCATGGTCAACGGGCCCCATCAGGTGTACGTGGAGCGGAAGGGGAAGCTTTATAAGACGGAAATCAAATTCCGCGACGACGCCCACGTGCTGCACACCATCGAAAAGATCATCATGCCGCTGGGGCGGAGGATCGATGAGGCCTCGCCGCTGGTGGACGCCCGGCTTCCGGACGGGTCCCGCGTGAACGCGATCATTCCACCGCTTGCGGTGAAAGGGCCGACCCTGACCATCCGCAAGTTCGCCGCCGACCCGTTCACGGTTGAGGATTTGATCCATTTCGGGACGCTGTCCACCGAGATTTCCCACTTCCTGCGCGCTTGTGTGGCCAGCCGGATAAACATCGTGGTCTCCGGATCGACCGGTTCCGGCAAGACCACCGTCCTCAATGTTCTGTCCGGCTTCATCCCGCCCGATGAGCGTATCGTGACGATTGAGGACGCGGCCGAGCTTCAGTTGCGGCAGGAACATGTGGTTACACTTGAAACGCGCCCGCCGAACTTGGAGGGGAAGGGCCGGATTTCGATGCGGGATCTGGTGATCAACTCGCTGCGTATGCGCCCCGACCGGATTGTGGTCGGTGAGGTGCGCGGCGGTGAGGCGCTGGATATGCTCCAGGCGATGAACACGGGCCACGACGGTTCGCTGACCACCGGGCACGCCAACAGCCCGCGGGACATGCTGATCCGTCTGGAGACAATGGTCCTTATGGCCGGAATGGAACTCCCCGTCCGCGCCATTCGGGAGCAGATCGCCTCGGCTGTTGAACTGATCGTGCACCTGGACCGGTTTAAGGACGGCAGCCGGAAAATCACCTCCGTGACCGAGATTGTGGGTATGGAATCGGATACCATCACCCTGCAGGACATCTTTGTGTACGAACAGACAGGCGTGGATGAACACGGGCGGATTCTGGGGAGACACCGGCCCACGGGAATTGTGCCGAACTTCATCACCAAGCTGGAGCAGGCCGGGCATCCCATCCCGGTGGAGGTCTTCCGGTTCCCGTACAGCGGGGTTTCGGTGAAACGGCTGACCCGCCAGGGGAGCTGATTGTATGGAAATCCTCTTGAGTATTCTAGTCTTCCTCTCGGTGCTGAGTCTGTTGCTCGGTCTGTACGCGGCTGTGCGTGGCCGGCGCGCGGGGATTGAGAACCGCCTCCGGCGCGTGGTGGTCGATCCTATTGAGCGTGAAGAACTGGTAGAAGCCGTGTTCGTCTCCAACGCCGACCGCAGAAGGCGCAAAAAGCGGGAGGCCAAGGGGCTTCAGCGGTATGTCGTACGGCTGGAGGACAGACTGTTGCTGGCCGGACTGCCGCTCAGGGCACAGGAATTCGCCCTGTTCGTCATCGGCTTCACCGTTCCGACGGCCCTCATGTTCTTTCTGCTGACGGGTGCGGTGGTTAATGTGTTTCTCGTAGTGATTGCCGGGTTGATCATCCCGTTTGTATATTTGAATATGCGCATTGAGAAGCGCCGGCGGACGTTGAATGCCCAGATTGCCGATATGATCCTGCTCATGGCCAACGGCCTGAAGGCGGGGCACAGTCTGGTGCAGGTGATCGAGGGGGTCAGCCGGGAGGTGGCGCCCCCGCTGTCCGAGCACCTGAAGGCCTTTCTGCGGGATACGGTGATGGGCGTTCCCATGGAGGAGGCGCTGGTCAAACTGGACCAGCAGGCCGATGACGAGGATCTGAGCATGGTGATCACCGCCATTCTTATCCAGCATCAGGTCGGCGGAAACCTGTCGGAGATTCTGGAGAACATCAGCATGACCATCCGGGAACGGATTCGGCTTAAGCAGGAAATCCGGACGCTCACCGCTCAGGGGCGCATGTCGGCGATCATCATATGTCTGCTGCCGATTGCGCTGGGGGCGTTTATTACGGTAATCAACCCCGGGTTTATGGCGGTTCTGTTTCAAGACCCGATCGGCTTACTGATGGTTGGCGCGGCCGTATTCTTTGAGCTTGTGGGGATTCTGTTCATCCGCCGCATCGTGGAAATCAGGGTATAGGGGGCCGGAGCGTTGCTGTACATCCAGGTCTTTCTCGCCGGTTTTACCGTTTTCGCCGGTATCCTGTTTATCGGGCTGCTTATGAGCGGTTCACGAGCAATCATCCGGGCGCGGCTGGCGTCAATCGGACGCGCTCCCGGTCTTAGCACTGTTGAAGCCGAAGGGTTGAGCATTCCCTTCAACGAGCGCGTGATCAGGCCGCTGCTCGACCGGTGCGGACGCACGGCCCGGCGGTTTGCTCCGCGTTCGGTCCTGCTGACGGTGGAAAGAAGGCTGGTGCAGGCCGGTCACCCCAACAAGCTGCAGACCGGCACATTCCTCGGGATAATGGTGCTGTGTGCCGTCGGTTTCCCCCTGGTAACGGTAATCCTCGGTTGTTTCGCGTTGGCCATTCCAGTGCGAACGATCATCGGCCTTATGATGTTGATGATATTGCTGGGGTTGTTCATCCCCTGGTTCTGGCTGTCTAAGAAGGCCTCTGAGCGGCAGCGGGCCGTTGATCTGGCGCTGCCCGATGCTATCGATCTGCTGGTGGTCAGCGTGGAGGCCGGCCTGGCGTTTGATATGGCGCTGGCCAAGGTAACCGAGAAGATGCAGGGGCCGCTGCCTGATGAATTTGCACGCGCCCTGAATGAGATCCGGTTGGGCAAGGCGCGGCGGGCCGCGCTGAAGGATATGGCCGACCGGGTTGGCGCGAAGAGCCTGAGCAGTTTTATCAACACCGTGGTTCAGGGGACGCAGATGGGTGTGTCCCTGGGCAATATGCTGCGTGTCCAGAGCGAACGGGTACGTCAGGAACGGCGTCAGCGTGCTCAGGAAATGGCGATGAAGGCACCCATCAAAATGCTGTTTCCGATGATCTTTTTCATTTTCCCGGCCATTTTCGTCGTTCTGCTCGGACCGGCGGTGATCCGCATGATAGAAGCTTTCGCAAATATGTAGGGTTGGTGCTGCAATGAAACATCGTGTGATACTTTCACTTATCCTGATTCTTGTGATCCTTCTGGGTAATCCGGTCGAGACCGCCGCCGACGAGCAGTATGCCGGACGCATGGCGGTGGTGCTGGTTATCGACGGATCCGGGAGCATGGTGCACAATGATCCGGACCGGGTGCGGGTGGAAGCCGCCCGGAAGGCGGTGGACATCCTCAAGGACGGTGATTACCTGGCGGTCGTCGAGTTCTCCACCGAGGCGCAGCTGTTGGTGCGGATGCGTGAAGTCGGGGGGGAAGCCGAACGCCGGGAGATTAGCGCGCTGATCGACCAGGCTGGTCAGCGGGGGGACACGGATATTCTAAGCGGTCTTCGTGCCGCCTTTCACCAGTTTGCCGGTGCACCGGCCGATGCGCGTAAATTCGTGATCCTGCTATCCGATGGTGAATCGGACGTTCCGGGGGTGACCGGTAGTGTGAGCACTCGTGAGCGGTATTTCGCCGAAACCGAAACCCTGTTGGAACGGTACCGGGAGCAAGGCTGGGCCGTTCACTGCATCGCCTTTCATGAGGAAGGGGCGGGGGCGGAGCTGCAGAATATCGCCCAAAAGACCGGCGGGGAATACCAGTTTGTGACAAGCACTGACCAGCTCAAGAACATCTTTGCGAATATTCTCCTGGCGGCCAAGTATCCCCCCGGCGAGGAACCGGTATTCCATGCGACCCTGCGGGATGATGAGTATTTGATCGGGGAGCGGTTGGAGGCGGAAGCCTATATTACCATCGGTGAAGACCGCGTGCTGCCCGGACCGTACCTGGAACTGACTGCTGTGAATCTGGTCCTGGCGGCAGGCGGGGTCGATCCTGTGGTGGTGCCTTTCTCGGAAAGCGGAGACGGGCTGTTCCGGGCCGCGTGCGAAATCAAGGCTGCAACCGAATATGAGGCCATGGCCACCATAACCGGCCGGTACCGCGGGCAGGAGATTGAAGCTTCGGTGGATCTAGGCACCGTAACCGCGGCGGCAAAGGCGCACGCACCGCTAATTCCCGTGGATGCCGAACAGGTAAAGTCCATGGCGGGGCTGTTGCTGCCCGGTACCGGTTTCGTGTTTTTGGCGGTTGTGACTTTCCTGATGTGGCGGGCGCGCTTGCGCGAACGAGTCGGTGGTGAACTGCGGGTCTACGGAGCAAGAGGCGCCGATGTCCGGTATGCCAAATACCGGCTGAAACTGGGCAGGGCCCGGAGAAGTGAGGTCAGCATTGCCACCTATAAGGGTCGGGATGTGCATTTCGTGCTGGACCCGCCGGAACGCGAGTTTGGATTCATGATCCGCACGGTACGGAATCCTGTGCAAGATCTCAAGCTGGGCCGGTTCCGGCGCCTTCTCAGGGGGCCGGCGATGTTGTACGAGGTGGTATGTCTGCCCGGCACAGCGATGCAGATGGGTGAAAGACTGAGAACACGCAGCGACCTCTACCACGGGGATGTTTTTGAAGTGGGCGGCTATACTTTCGAGTTTGTCTTCCCCCGCTTGGGCGGTCGACCGGGAGGAGAGAATGTCCTGGATTCGTATTTATCGAAGCTGCAGGACGAGCCGGGTTCCAAAAGGAGAAAGATTATCACGCTTCGTCTGGAGCCGGACAAGTAGGTTCTTTAGGCCGAAATGTGTTTTCCGGCTTGGCTTAAGGTAGGATCACAATGTGGGGACCCTTGAAGACAGCGGAAAGAATGCTGGGCAACGAGAACGGCCAGGCCCTCGTGATGGTGGCTTTGCTGATGGTCGTCTTAATGGGTTTTGCCGCCTTCACTGTGGATTTGGGAGTGGCGCGAGCCGCAAGGGTACAGATGCAAAGTGCAGCTGACGCCGCTGCCCTCGCCGGGGCGCAGGAACTGCCCAACACCGCAAAGGCAAGGGAGACTGCAGAGAAATTGGCCAGGGCAAACGGGGCCGAGGAGATAAGCGTAACCACGCCCTACGGGAGCGATGCGGACAAGATCGAAGTCGTGTGTGCCAAGAATGTGCCGTATTCCTTTGCGGGGGTGCTGGGGCTATCAGAAACCGAAGTGCCTGCTCGGGCGGTTGCGGCGCGGTCCACATTGCGGGGCCCTTTGGATTATGCGGTTTTTTCCGGTGACGAAAATTTTGATCTACAGTTTAACCATTCGAATATTACTGTTCGCGGCAGCGTCCACTCCAACTATAAGTGTAGCATCAATGGTACGAACCTAATGATTGAAGGATCGGTAGAGGCTGTATCCTCCTTTATGATGAACGGTACAAACCAGACTATTACCGGAAGTGCTAAGGGTAGCAGCATAATGGTTAATGGTACCAATCAATACATTGGGAATCGGGTCCATAGTGGCGCGCCCGTAATCGATATGCTGGATTTCACGGACATTGTAAAAGCGGAGGCTGCCGCCGCGGGTACCGTGATTCATGGTAATAAAGTGTTTGGGGGCACCAATATTAATATTGATTCTCCGATCTATATTGACGGCAACCTAACGGTTAACGGTACTAACTTTACCGGAAAAGGCGTTATTCTTGCTTCGGGCAACATTATGTTCAATGGGACAAATATGAGCTCGCTGGGCGGCGAGTCGGTGTGTTTTTATTCGGAGTCGGGCAATATCTTGATGAATGGCAACAATATAGAACTCAAAGGGTTGGTGTACGCCCCAAAGGGGATGATTCAATTCAATGTCAGCAGTCTTACCGTGAAGGGAAGAGTAATAGGAAATCGGGTTCAGTTTAACGGTACCGGCATAAGTGTTCTTGCGGGAACCAAGGAGCTGGAAGGTCTTCCTAAAGCCGGCGTAAAGCTGGTGGAATAATAGGACTAAGGTCCCACGCATTAATGGGCCAATGGTCCCGCACGACTTGGGTCTTAAGACCGATAGACCTCCAGCAAGGTATGAGGTACCATTGGGACATAAGAATGTGGTTTTCCCGTCAAAGGCAAAGCCATCGAAAGGTGGCGGCGCAAAGCTACAGGGGCTAAGGCGGAATCCCGCTATGCCAGCCAGTTGCCGGGCCGGAAGGTCGTTTATCCCGCCTGCACTGGAAGGCGGGCTTTCTGTTTTGGCGGACAATTGGGACAAGCATAGAGCCACCGATAAAGGCAAAGCCATCGAAAGATGGCGGCGCAAAGCTACAGGGGCTAAGGCGGAACACCGCTATGCCAGCCAGTTGCCGGTAAGCAGCCAGGGATATGGCCGGGCTTATCCGTCAACCGGCGTTGATCCTGCAGAAGCTGCTTACCGAGGAGGCGCAGGAGATGCACCGGTACCAGTCCGGAATCGTTGTCATTATAATCCTGACCGTTATGGCGGTAATGGTGCCGTTCACAAGTGCCGAGGCCGCGTACAGTGTGGGTTTCAAAACCGATATTATCGAGATCACCAGCCCGTCGAAAAACGGGACAGAGGTTGGCGGGGTGCTCTACATAGAGGGAAGAGCGTCCGTGGACCGGGTGTGGATCGCCTTGCGGGGGCCGAACGGTGAAGTCGAGACGGTGCCTTTTGAGGTGAAAGACGGAGGATTTACAGGGGAGATTTGGCTTCGGTTCGGCACCGGGAAGTACACGGTGTGGGCCGGGGACAACGCTTATCGTTTTAACGGGAAAATCCGCTTTGAAGTGCAGAACCGATCTGATCAGGAATTGCGGTATATCGCGCCCTCTGGCTATGTGGACAGCGATCATCCGGAAATCGTGGCGCTTGCCCGTTCTTTAACCAGTAAACTGACGGACGATAGGGACAAGGCAAAGGCTATTCACGCATGGGTCACCGGAAACATCAGCTATGATTACGCGGCTTACCTGAACGGCGGCGGACAGGAAATCAAGAAGGCCAGTGAGGTCTTGGCGGCGCGGGAAGGTTTGTGCCGAGATTATGCGATGCTTACGGCAGCCCTTGCTCGGGCCGCCGGCGTACCAGCGCGTGTAGTTTATGGACAGGCCGGTTCCAACCCGGGCTGGGACGACCAGTATCACGCCTGGAATGAATTCCTGATCAACGGACAGTGGGTCAGCCTGGACACCACCTGGGACGCCGGATATATTAAGAACGGGAAATTCGTGAGGGCGCAGTCGGACAGGTACCTCATTCCCACGGCAAGCGAGTTTAACAAGACGCACACGGCGACCAAATACACCGTCTATTAAACTAATGAAAAAATCAGAACTTAAGATGAGCACATTTGTCGGAAGCTTACAAAAAGACCGGTTTTTCGCCGGTTGTTTTTGTTTTATTCCCCAAGGTTCCAGCAGGAATTTCGAGCTATCGTGGGGAAATCATGGTTGTGGTCCGAGTGGACTCAGGAGGAAGCTATGCGTAACGAGATCTTGAGCACTGAGATCGATCGTCGGCCGCGGTTGGAGATTATCACGCTTGGACGGTTTGAGGTGCGTTACGGAGACGTGCTGGTCTCCGAAGACGCCAAGCGTTCATACCGGCTGTGGGATCTGTTTCGCTATTTGATTACCTTCCGGGGAAAGGGCAGTCTGCCGGAGGTGATGGCGGAAACCCTTTGGCCCGATCAGGAATATGAGGATCCCAAGGGTGCGGTACGGACTTTGGTCTATCGGCTGCGGCGGCTTCTAGCTGAGAAGACGGGAATGAGCGAAAAGATTGATTTTATCACCTTCTATCAAGGGGGTTATCAGTGGAACAACAAGGTCGACTACCGTCTCGACGCCGATGTTTTTGAACGGCTGTGCGCACAGGCTGAGAAGCTGGTTGCCGGCCATCCCGAGCATGCGATCGACCTGTATCTCCAGGCGCTTTCCCTGTACCAGGGGGAATACCTGCCCGAGTGTTCCTACCACGAATGGGTGATCCCGGTCCGCCACCATTACCACCGGACATACTTGAAGGCCGTGGTCGAACTGGCCTCGCTTCTTAAACGCGCCCGGCGCTATTCGGAGATAGTGTCCGTCTGCGAGCGGGCGTTCACCGTCGAGCCTTATGAGGAAGAACTCCACCTGGCATTTCTGGACGCGCTGGCTTCTTCGGGGAAGCTGAAGCAGGCGCGTGCACACTACGAATACATCACTTCGGCGCTTTACCGGGAATTGGGGGTCAAACCATCCCTCGCCATGCGCAGCCTGTACCGCCGCATACAGAGCAACGAGCCCGGTGTGGAACTGGATCTGACCATTATCCAGGAAACCCTGGCCGACCAGCAGACGCCCCGGGGGGCATTTCTCTGTGACCCTGACGTGTTCCGCTATCTGTACAGGCTGGAGAAACGAAGGGGAGAACGCACGGGACAGGCCGTTTTTCTGGCGCTCTTAACGCTCACCCGCCCTGATTTCGACCGGCCTGATCCGGAGACCCTGCGCCGGGGCATGGACCTGTTGGAGGACCACCTGGTGGGCAGTCTGCGCAAGGGTGACGTTGTCTCCCGCTGGAACGAGGCCCAGTTCCTGCTGATTATGCCCGGGCTGAATATGGAACAGGCCGAGATGGTCCTCGGGCGTATCAAGAAAGGTTTTGTAGCGAAATATACCCCCAAGGATCTGGTCCTGCGCACCAAACTCCAGTCTGTTCTGCCTCTTGGGGTTTGTGCGGGGAGCTAACCGATTTCGTTTAAGAGCACGCCACTATACCCACATCCTCTTGGCGGTGCCTCTGTTCTTGAACTTTTCGGAACCATCTCGTTGACCGCATTTCGTTCCTCTCCCTTTCTGAATTTCAACCCAAACCATTGGCTTTCGATACCCCGTACATGGACATGTAATCGGAATGCAATCCGGTTGTGATTGTCTTGTCATGCAGCCGTGGTATCCTTACCACAAATTCCACTACCAGTGTCGTTTCGGTTGGATGTGCACTGCTGTTCGGCACTGTGTGTGGCAATAGGGGTGAGCGGCCATTGGCAAGAATAACCGGCGAAACGCATCAAGAATACGAATCATTCGGCAGGGCGGCTTAGTATGGGTTATGCTGACGCTGGCGTTAAGCCTCATCGGGCTGAGTGTGGCCGCCTGGCAGGACGGACTATCCGCTACGGCTACAACGGCGACCGGAGATATAAACCCGGTCTTCACGGACTGCGACATTAAATATGAGTATGGTACGGGGGATGCTTACGCTAGCTTCAACGGCAAGACCTTGTCCATCGAAATTGAGGAGGCCAAGCCCGGATACACCGTCACTTTTGAGTATGAGGTGGAGAATCAGGGAAGTGTGCCGGTGGTGTTCGACGTAGTTTTGGATTACAGCACGCTCGGCATCGAGGTTACGAATACCCCGCCGCCGAAGAGTGTGCTTGAGAAAGATGGAGACAGTGTTGTGGGGTATGTGACGGTCACGGTAGGTGAGAATGTGGAACCCGGTTCGTACTACGACGGCATCGGCTTGGTATTATCCTTCAAACAGTGGAACTTGACGGACTAACACAGCACACTGCATTCCAATGAGGAGGTGGATTCCGCCAGGGCTATTGCACGGTTGAAAGGACTAAGAGCTTGGAATTAAACAATAAATTATTCTAAGGAGGTATTCTAGAAAATGAAAAAGGTGAAGTACATCGCATTGGTGCTGATTCTAGCCCTCGGGCTGATCGGCGGCGCGTACGCCGCTTGGACGAATCAGTTGGTTGTTAACGGAACGGTGGCTACCGGTAATATTGATGTTGTGTTCACGAAGGCTACGAGTGATGATCCATCCGGGCAAGAAAGTGCTGATCCCGGCCAGCCTGAGGGCAAGGATGTGGCTTCGACAGACGTAGAAGTATGGGAAGGTGGCAAGGGACTGACTGTAACAGTCAACAATGCTTATCCGGGATATGTATCACGCATTGATTACGAAGTAACGAATAACGGGACCGTGCCTGTGAAACTGCAGAGTAAGAAAATCACCGTTTCAGACGAAGACGCGCTCGAGGTGGAAAACTGGGGAATCTACTGCTTTAAGTGCTGGAACTGGATTTGGAAGTGCACCTGTGGTCATCAGGCGGATCCGCCGGCCAACCTGTTGGAAATTGGCAGCCAGATTCACCAGGGTGATACATACAAAGGGAGTATCGGCCATGTGGTTACCGACAACGCATTGCAGGGTAGCACATACACTTACACCATCGAGTATGATTTTGTTCAGTGGAACAAGTACGTAGAGCCCGACGCCTAACACTTATTCTCTAATGTGGTGACTGTTTCCTAAATCGGGATTACTGCGGGGGATGGGAGGACCCACTCCCCCGCAGGTGTCATCCTTTCAGAGGTGTTTTCGTTACGAATTGAAGAATCGCTGCCGGTTTTCCTGGAGGAAGGGTATAACAAGTGCTTGGGAGGCCGCGGTCGGTTCCGGGATGGTGGAGTATGGTATGATTAAGAGACTATCCTTATTGGGTTTTTGTCTGTGCCTTGCCCTTCTGGTTCTGCCGGGTGGTTACGGATCCTGGACGGACGACCTGACGGTGGAAATCGGGGTAAGTACTGGAAGCTGGGAGTTAGATGCTTCCGAAGGCTTGACCAGTGCCGGTCCTGCTGAAACCGATGGAAGCAGTGTTGTTGGCAGAGGTGAGTCTTTGTCGGGTGCCGGCGAGGTGCCCCGTTTGGGCGGAGATCAGCCTGGTGACGGGGTGCCGGGAGGATCTCAGGATTCCTCAGCCGGTGCCGGCGACAGTGGTGTGACCGCACCCTCGGGGAGTGATTCCCGGGCAGGCGGAGATCAGTCTGGAGACGGGACATCGGGAGGATCTCAGGATTCCTCAGCCGGTGCCGGCGACAGCGGTGTGACCGCACCCTCGGGGAGTGATTCCCGGGCGGGCGGAAACCAGTCTGGAGACGGGACATCGGGAGGCTCTCAGAGTTCCTCAAATGGCGGCAGTGATAGCGGTGGAACCATAGCTTCAGGGAGCGATTCCGGTTCTGGTGGTTCGACATCCGATTCTTCGAGTGGTTCATCAGGGGATTCTGACGGCTCCGTCGGGGGCTCAGCTGCTGATTAAGCAGATCGATCACCGGACGGAGGCGTAGGTACGGAAGGGGAAATCGTATGTATAGAAAGATTGGCCGTTTCCCGGGAAAGATGATCATATTGGTCCTGGCCTTGGCGTTACTGGTGGGTGCGGCGCAATGGGATCACACTTTCGCCAGCCTCGATCGTCACTTGGAGATCATAGGCGAGGATTCTAAGGGACTTCGGGTGACCGTTGCGCCGGATGACTCGAAGATCTTTAATGTCAGCGGTTTGTATCCGGGCACGGGTGCCCAGTCCACCGTGACGGTTGGGAATCAGGGAAATGACGCCTTCTCGTTGGCCGTTTCTGTGAGAATGGACGAGAAGGAGACCAACAACAGCAGGATTCTTTACGACAGCCTGCTATTGACCGTGAATGATATCGACCAAAGAAAAGACGTATTTCACGGCGTCTTGTCCACAATTGAGGATGAGATTCTGGAGATAGGTACGATTGTCCCCGGTGGGGAACGGCAACTGTCATTTGCTCTGGAACTGCCAATGGATTCGGGCAATGAAACGCAGGACCAGCACCTGTCCTTGCTGTGGACTTTCATCGCTTCCGGCGATGATTCCGGCGGCGGCGGTGGTGGCGGCGGCGGTGGCGGCGGCGACACCCGTGACCGGCCGGAACCCCCGGATGAGGAAATCGAGTTCGGGCCGCAAGAGGAACCATCTGCGCCGCCTGCAGAGGAACCGGGTGAGGCCGAGCCGCAGGATGAGGAACTGATCATCCAAGAAGAGGATGGTCCTGCAGGACCGGGACTGCCCAAAACCGGTGAGCTTCCGCCGTGGCTCTTTTATGGTACCGGCCTGATACTGATCCTGGGTGGATTATTCTTCGGTAGAAAAATCCGGGCAAGCAGACGTTAAGGACCTGGCAGTGTTCATTCGGGCCGGGGGGCGTGGTAAGTCTCCCGGCCTTTTGTCTGCATTTAAGAAGTCACCTGATCAGTCACCTGCTTGATTTGTGAACCGATTGCCCGATTGTGAAAGTACGGGCGAAGAATTTGTCACCAATATGTGATCATCCCGTTACCGTCGTGTGCTATATTATTCTTGGGTGGTTTTGTTGAGGATTCGGCGGGAGTGTAGAGCGATGTCAACCAAAATACGGTTGTTTCTTCTAAAACCGCGCAACAGAGATGGTTTGGCGGTGACATTCGTTCTGCTATCCATTCTGCTTGTGAAGACCTTTGTTGCCGGACGAATGCTGGGAGGTCTATGGGACACATACGTCTTGCCTGCCGCTCTGTGGATTCTGCTTGGATTGTTCATCGTCTATCGGCTTAGTAAGGCGCGTCCCGCCGCCAGGCAGCGTTTTCGCACTTATGTTTGCTGGCTGGCGTTCATTGCCGGGATGATGGGAGTACTGGCCTTGGTTGCAGCCGGACTTATAGATGGGTTCGGCAGGAGTCCATACGACCATAGTCTGGCCGGTATTGTCACCAATGTGCTGTATCTAGCTGCGGTGGTTGGTGGTATGGAGATCAGTAGGGCGTGGCTGATCAATGCTTGGCTATCCAAGCGTCCTGTTCTGGGAATTGCCTTAACTGGATTTCTTTATTCGTTGTTCTGGTTTCCGTTGACCAGGTTCCTTTATTTTCAGGATGGTTTGGATGCAGTGAAGTATGTGGGTACAACGTGTCTGCCGTACCTTTCAGAAAGCATTTTAGCTTCTTACCTGGCTTTTTTGGGCGGATGGGTGCCTGCCGCCATCTATCAGGGGACACTTTTGGCATTTCATTGGTTGTCGCCGGTATTGCCGAATCTCTCCTGGATTATCAATACACTTCTGGGCACGTTTGTTCCGATTTTCGGATTGGCCCTTGTGCACCAACTATATAGAGGTGAAGCCGTCCGTTCGAAACGTGTACGTGAGGCGGAAAGCCCTGTCGGCTGGATTGTAGTCAGCGCCGTTTCTGTGCTTGTCATCTGGTTCTCTGTGGGAGTGTTCAGCGTGTTTCCCAGCGCCATTGTCAGCGGCAGTATGTCGCCTGCTATAGACAAGGGTGATGTCGTGATTATCAAGAGAGTTACTCCCGAAGAGGTGGCGGTCGGGGATGTGATCCAGTTCCGGGTTGAGAGTATGCCGATCGCGCACCGGGTGGTTGCCATCGAAGAACGTGAAGGCGGTTTTGTTTTTCGGACCAAGGGAGACGCCAATCCAAGTGTGGATACGGACCCGGTGCTTCCCGAACAGGTGGTTGGGAAAGTTGTTATGGTAGTGCCCAAGGTGGGGTGGGCGACGATTGCGCTTAGGAGTTCCGATTAAACACCGCTTATTGAATTGAATTATTGGCAAGAGGAGATGTAGACGTGCAGAAACGACCGATCAAGAATAGCAGCAGACGTGCTATAGCGATTTTCCTCGCTATCCTGTTCCTGGGTTCGGCGGCTGGAGTGGGATGGAGCTATTCCAGGGCTGCGACGACTACCGAGGAAGTGGCTGTGTATTCGTACGAGCAAGAAGCCAAGGTGGATTACCAGGTTCATTTGTACCCGAACCAGTTCTTCCCCGCCACAGCTCAGCTTCCCGGGAAGGCCTACATCAGCGGGCTGACCGATTACATCAGTACTGTTCTGGAATACCGTTTCGACGGAGAACGAGAGGCGGAGATCAGCGGGGAGTGCGGTGTAGTGGCGACCTTGACCGCCTACGTAGGTGAGGAGAAAGTAGAAGTCTGGAACAGGGCGTTCAACCTGGTTGCTCCCAAGGAGTTCTCCGGCACGAACGGGGAGACACTTGTGCGGGAGACCGTGCGCGTGCCGTTTGCTGAATACGCGGAGCTTGTAGCGCAGTTGAGGAATGAGACCGGGTTTAACCCCTCTGATCTGAGCCTCACCGTGCGGTACAACATCACCGTTGAAGCTGAGACCGACAGCGGGACGATCCAGGATGAACTGTCCCCGACTCTGGTCATTCCTATGGACCAACGAGTTTTTACCGTGGGCGGCAGTACAACTGCCGGCGGGCCCGGGAGTATCACAGAGGAGAGAACCGTCTCACTGCGGGATGTTGAACGGTTTCGGATCGGATTTACCGCTGCTGCGGGAATCGTGGCGATAGCTTTGGCGGCTTTCTTGATGACCACTCGCGGTGTAAAGTCTGAAGTGGATCCGGCAGCGCAGGAACTGGAACGCTTTTTGAACGACCACGGTGACCGGGTAATCGTGAGCCGGGAAGCGTCGGCGCTCCCAGACAGGGTAATTGCTGTAGATTCCTTTGAGGATCTGGCGCGGGCGGCGGACGAACTGGAAAAGCCGTTCCTGTGTCTGGGCGCCGAGGATTCGAAAATCTCCTTCGCCGTGCTTACGGGAAATGAGGCGTACCTTTACAGCTTAGCAGTACCCTCCCGGTTTCCGGTCCGGAATGCGATCGGGAAGAGGCTCGCCTCGATTTATGGCGGAGCGCAGAATCACTCAGAGGAAAACCTTGATGATGCTTAGGCAGAAAGATTGAATTCCGTGTTCACGCCGCCTCGGATGGCGGCGTCTTCGCTTTTATTATCCTCACAAACACTTATTCTCTAGGTATACCCAACCCCGATTACACCACACGTGATCGACATAACATCGGCGTGTGATCGACATGTCATTCCGGTGTGGTAACTCTGTCTATGAACGATCCTGAAGCTTCTCAACCGGTGAGCGACACCGGCTGATCGATTTTTCTTCCGGAAAGCGGGGTATGGATGTGGCTGACCTGAATGAACGCCTGCGAATGCACGAACGCAGAGAGAGAAGAAGCAAATCCGTCCCCTTGTTCTAGACAACTTGGCTCCGTTTGATGCACTGGGTGAAGAGGGTGCATTGAGAACACAAACCGTCAGCGTTACGGCCACGCTTCCGGGTGAGGCCACCACCAACGCTTATCAGGGATCCAAGATGAACATCGCCTTCGGCGTCAAGGCCTGGCAGACCACCAACGACGCTCCGAAGCCCACTGTGAGCAAGGAAGAAGACTGCCCGTTCTACAACGAGCCTGGTGATGAGCCTGGTGGTGAGCCCGAGCCGGTGGAGTATTATGGAACTGTAAGTTGGGGGTCGACAAAGTCTGTGTCCAAGAGCGTTAATGGGGTAGGCGGGACTCAGGTTACCCTAACCAATGTAACTATAAGTAACGCTGAAGATGCGGACGGCAATCTGGCTAACGGAACTATGAGCGTAAAAGTGTATTATCCCGGACATGAAGCTGACGAGTACACTTGGAGCGGTACCGCAGTATTTGTAGATGGTGCGGCTACAATTCCGCAAGTAGAATTCTATTTTCCTAGCACAATCTTCAATTCCAATAACATCGTATTCAAGATCTTTGGTTAGTATTGTTGAACCCACTGAAGTCAAGCACCTTCATGATGCGCGGTGCGCCGTGGGACCGGCGTACCGGGCGCAATAACCCGGGGTTAGGTCCCGGCCCCTTAGGGGCCGGGCCCAACGGTTGACCCATTTGCCGTTGCCGAGAGACGCAGTAAATGGGCCAACCGCTGGGAGCGATATTCAGAGGGGGCTGCGAGATGAAGAAAAGCAAACTAATCGGGTCGCTGTCCACCATGCTGATGGTGGTTATGGTCTGGGGTGCTCTTTCAATTATGGCAAATCCGGGCTCAACCTACGCTTTTGTGACCAAGGGGGCGGAGTGCGGTCTGCGGGTGCAAGCCTCCGAGTCCCCGTTTGTTGATGTCGGCAACCTTAGTCCCGGGGATAAGAAGGGGTCGTACCTTACGGTGTACAACGACGGTGAGAACCCGCTCACCTATTATATGGATATTATCCGGAAAGGCGGCAAGTCGGGGGTATTCTGGAACCAGGATCGGACCGGGACCGCCGAAACCGGAGCCATGTTGGAGGATATTTTGGAGTTTACCATTCTGCGGGAGAATGAAGAGTTGTTTAGTGGCCTGCTAAAGGATTTCAAGGAGCTCCAAATGGGAGAGCTGGCGGCAGGGCAACACGAGAACATTGATGTGCAGGTTTGTTTTCCTGGAGAAGAAGCGGATAACTCGTATCAGGGCTCGAGCGTTACGGTGCAGTTCGCCTTCCGCGCGGAATGTGAAAGCGGCGGCGGCGGCGGGGATGACGATGACCGGGGTGGCGGCGACACCCGTGACCGGCCGGAACCCCCGGATGAGGAGATTGAGTTCGAGCCGCAAGAGGAACCATCTTCGCCGCCTGCGGAGGAACCGGGTGAAGCCGAACCGCAGGATGAGGAACTGATCATTCAAGAAGAGGATACTCCTGCGGGCCCCGGACTGCCCAAGACCGGTGAGCTTCCGCCGTGGCTCTTCTACGGTATGGGGTTGCTGTTGATCCTGGCGGGAATGCTGCTCGGCAGGAAGTACCGGCCGAGTAAGCGTTAAGCAGCGTCAAGCGGACCTCAGAAAAGCCGGGGTTGACGATTCCCTCCCGGCTGTGAGAAAGGGTATTGTTGAATGAAGCGGTGGGTAGCCCTTTTGATCATCGCGGGTCTCCTGATTGCGGGGTATCCGCTTGCCGAACGGCTCTACACGTGGTATTGGCAGCATCGGATCTTGTCCGCCTGGGATGATGCGGAGTCGACGTGCGGCGGACTCTCGGAGACGGTAGAGCGTGAACTGCAGCCGGCCGAGTCGCAGGCAGGCGTAGAGGTGCAGGGATACAAGACTCTTGGGATTCTTATTATTGACAAAATTGACTTGCGTCTTCCTATACTGGAGGAAACGAGCAGAGCCGCCCTCTGGGTCGGTGCGGGCCTCTGGGAGGGTGGAGCGGGCATCGGGGAAGAAGGGAACACGGTGCTGACCTCCCACCGCGCGCACGCCCACGGCCGTTTGTTCAATCGGCTGGACGAATTGGCGCCGGGGGACGAAATCGTCATCGAGACCCGGTCCGCCCGGTACCTTTATATGGTGTATGACCGGCAGATCGTCCGGGCGGAGGACTTTAGGCCGACCCGTCCGGCCGAGGGGGAGTCGATGCTTACCCTTTTCACCTGCCACCCGCTGAATCGAGTGAACTCGCCTGATCGCCTGGTCGTACTTGCACGTGAAGCGGGGGTTTCTGCTGACCATAGGGTTGACGGGCGACTGGATGAGTCTGTTGTACTTGAGCTGTAATAAAGCTGTGATTCGTTTGTTATCAGACTGTGTTAATGTGGGAAGAGAGAATATTGAGAATTTATGCCTGCACAACACACGGGAAGAGGGAAGTAAGGTGTTGAAGTGCCGGAGGGAACTGGTGCGCGCACTGAGGAGAACGTCTTCCGAGTTCATTGTCCGGATAACAAGTAACAACGGGGTTACCTGGCAGGGGAAGGTAGAGCACGTTCAGTCGGGGCAGGTGCAACAGTTTAGGAGCTGTATCGAGCTGTTCAGGCTGATGCAGGAGAAGCTGGAGCGAACCGGATGCCCTCAGTCGGCCACGGAAAGGAGATCTTGGCCGGACAGGCCCGGAGAAGAATATCTTGTTAAGGGGGATCGGTCGTGAGGCAGCAGGAAGAGGCTCAGCACGGTACTGTGTTGGGCGGTTCGACATTCCTGGTCCGGGTGCAGTTTCGTCAGAACGCCAGTTGGCAGGGAACGATCCAGTGGTTGGATCAGAAAAGGACCGTGCCCTTCCGGAGCATGCTGGAGATGATGATGCTGATCCAGGATGCCCTCGATCAGGCGGGGGTGGCGGGAGATACCTCCAAGTTTGCTACCTGGGAGGATAAAGAGGAAGTAGTCTAAGCCGGGATTAAGAACGCCATGATTATCGGCGCGTCTTAGTACGGTGAAACCGGGGTCCGTTGGCGAGTGTACATCGGGAAGTTGCGGTGACTGGAATCTGTTTACCCCTCTAAACCGTGGTGGTCAGAGTCAGATACGAGTCACGTCAATTTCTGGTATACAGGAGCTGAACCGGTGAAGATCCCGGCGAAGATAATGAGAACAGCGATAGTGGAGACAGTAATCGCGACGGAACCAGCAAGGATAGATCGTCTCAGGCGAACCCTTGATCTCCGAAGAGGACGAAGTACCGATGGCGGCAGCCGTTCCGGACGAGAGCCGATGATAAATCCCCTAGAACCACAACCGGATGTCCCGAAGGATCTGCCCTACACCGGCGGTAACGCTCTGGCCTTTATGGGCGCGGGCCTGATCCTCTCGGTTGCGGGAGTGCTCCTGAGACGCAGATTCTAGGGAGTTTGTGATACTCGGAGATGTAATGTTATTCGCGAGAATCCCCGGGGAGTTTACCCCGGGGTTTTCATTCAATGGAACGGACACGCGTCCGTACCGGTTGATTGAACGCCATATCACACGCTTCTTCTCGATGCTGTGAAGCGTTGATCTAGTTCCGCGCATTTTCTACCCTTATTGTGTAATCTGTGCATACCCGCTGGGAAATCCGGGATACGGCGCGAAAGAGGGAAGTGGGAGAGTGACGCACGGGCCCAAGGAGAAGAAACTTTTGGTCTCTGTGGCGCTATGGGTGCTCATCGTCTTCGGGGGATGCCTGATCGCCTACCCCTTTGCCATTCATTTTTACGCTGTATGGAGCCAAAACCGGCTGATGACGGACGTGGATCCGGTGGATATGAAATCCGGCGGGGAGGAGGTGCCGGTTGAAGAACCGCTCGAACCCGAATTCCCCAAGGATGAAGGAGTCATTGTTTTTGAGGGCTGCCTTGCTGCCCGGGTGGGGAAACACGGCCATTGCCGGACACCAGACGATGTACGGCGGATGGTTCCGCGATATCAATCTGCTGGAACCCGGTGATGAAATGCGCCTGACGTACCGGGGGAAGGTGTATCGTTACGCGGTGGAGCGTGTCTTTAAGATAGCCAGCAATGACTGGAGCGTGATCGCGGATCAGGGTTATCCGATGCTGACCCTGACCACCTGTGTCGGAAATGTTAGCGAAAGGCTCGCGGTGCAGGGGCGCCTTCTCCCGGAGGAGTAAATCAGCATATTACCGCGGCGGGGGCTGTTCCACTTCAGAGATGATCATCCCCGTGCGCGTATTGAAAAGATCGACCTCCTGCGGTTCGGGCAGGGGGTTGTTGTTGCTGTCGGTGAGCAGGCGGACGGTGGGATAGAGCGGGAACCCGTAGCCAACTCTTACCACTACCCCACGCTGACCATTGGACAGGCGGACTCTGGAACCGACGGGGTAGGGGGCGATGTTGGCCAGAAAGGCCTTGACCACACGAAAGTTGAAATGGTAGTTGCCCGAACCGCCCAACATCTCGATGACCTCACGGACAGGAATGGCCCCGCGGTAGCAGCGGTCTACGGTCATAGCATCATAGGCATCGACCAGGCCGACGATCTGCGCGAACAGGTCGATGCCATCGCCTGCCAAGCGGTGCGGGTAGCCGCTGCCGTCATAGCGCTCGTGGTGCTGTGAGGCAACCCGTGCGGCCACCGGATCATAGTCAAGGAGTTCGAGGGCATATATGGTGTGTTTGCGGACCTCCGCGAATTCCTCTTCGGTGAGCGGTCCGGGTTTGTCCAGAATGGCGGGCGGGACCTTGATCTTGCCGATGTCGTGGAACAGTCCGCACAGGGCCAAGTGATACAACTCATCCTCGGACAGCCCCATGCAGGCCCCGGTCATAACCGCCAGCGCACTCACGTTCACGCTGTGTTCGAACAGGTATTCATCGCGGTTGCGGATTGCGGTGACCGACTGGATCAGGCGCTGGTGCCTGGTAAGATAGTGCACCAGGCCGCGCGCTGTTTCCTCCATCTCCGGCGAGCGGCTGAGCTTATTATTCTGCATAGTTTTCTTGAAGGCGGATTGGACACTGGAGATGGCTTTTCGGCGGGTCTCGTCTGGAATCAGTTCGACCGGTTTGATGTCGGCTGTAGCCTCATCCGCCGGACCATTAGTGCCGTCGGTATCGATGTAAACGTATTCAACACAGTGGAGATACAGGCGCTTAATGGCGCGCGTCGTGAGAGGCTCACCGGCCCAGAGTATGACCCCCTTAAGGCCGGTTACCGGCTGGGCAAGCTTCATGCCGGGAATAAGCCGGCTGACGTGAACCTTTTTCACTGGCTAAACCTCGCTTCAGCTAAGGATATGGGTCTTTGACCTATATTTAGGAAGCATAAGGCATTATACCAGATTTTCGACATGTCTGGATATATTCCTGCAGGGAGTGCCCCCTGCCTTGCTCAGAGTTCCGATAAGACGTATTATGTTGCCTAGCGAGTGGTGCGCGGTGTCTCGTTCGTTCTGCGGGCCGGATGCGTGGACGGGGCTTCGTCTGTTGTGCGGAGCGCAAAATGGTTCTTGGATCTGTCGATCTTGATTCCCGGCCTGTCACAGTCTCTTGTGCGAGCTTGTGCTGTAGTTGTGGCGGGACGCTTCTGCTGTATTCGATTGGGTGCTTGTGTGTTCAGCACCGTAATATGGCCGCCTATGGTTGGGCTTAGACTGGGCGTGGTGCTGAAGGGCCGGCTTATTAAGCTTCTGCCTGCTCGACCTTGGATCCGGGTGTTTCGTTGAGGGTTGAGCGGCAGGAGTGCCGTACTGTTTTGGAGAAACTAATCGTAAATAAGGTTTGTGGGGGTTATATTGTGAGCTTTATCGTGAACGGGCATAAGCTTCCGCTTGATATCGATTGGCGTCTGCAGCGCAGCGGTCTTGACAAGCCTGAGCATCAGGAACTGATTCCGCAAAAGGACGGATCGCTGAAGCAGGTTATGCGCTATGGAGACGGGACACTGGTTGAGACAGTGCTGAGTGCCGATGGCAAGGAGATCATTACCAATGTGAACCGGGAAGTGGTGTTTGACGCTGAAGAAGGCCTGGTAATCATTTTGAACAGTGGTGACAAGGTCGAGCGCGCTGAAGACGGTTCGCAGAAGGTGACTCCGGAGACCAGCAATTAGGATCCATACGGCGTTGGGAGCGGCCGCGGGTTCTGGACCCGGGGCCGTTTTTCGTGTGCGGGTACGCATATCAGTCGGATTTGTGAAAGGCGAGCATGCCGAGGGTGACGGAGATTATGGAGAAGAGTGCGAGGACCAGTACGTCGTAGCTGAGGGGGTAATAGACGATAAAGTCACGCGCCGGCGATTCGGCGAAGAAGATGTTGCGGAAGGCGTCAACACCGTAGGCTACCGGGTTGGCCTTCATTAGGGGCTGCATCCATTCGGGGGCCGACGCTATCGGGAAAAAGGCACCGCTGAGCATAAACAGCGGGATGGTAATGAAGTTCATAATAATGTGGAAACTCTCCATCGTCTCGCTGCGCGCGGCCACAAGTGTTCCCAGCGAGGCGATGGCAAAGGCCAGGAGGAACATGAGGGGGAGCATCAGCGCTGCAGCGGTCAATCCCACCGACAGCCCGACCAACGGGGCCAGGAGCAGAAGGACGGCACCCTGCATCACCGAGGTCGAGCTGCTGCCAAGCGCTTTGCCTGCGGCGATAGCGGCGCGCGGCACGGGTGCAACGAGGACTTCCTTTAACATGCCGAACTCCCGGTCCCAGATGATGGAGACCGAGGAAGACATGGCGCTAAACAGGATAGTCATGCCGATGATGCCGGGGTACATAAAGGAAAGGTAATCAAAACCCGGGACGTCGAGTGCGACGAGGGAGCGCAGCCCCTGCCCCATAATGGCCAGATAAAGCAGTGGCTGGCCGAACATTGCAATGACCCTGGTGCGCTCCCGGAAAAACTTGCGCAGGTCGCGCAGCCAGATCACGTATACGCATGCGATAAATGGTCTTAGCACGGTGATCAATGTCTTCCCCTCCTGGACCGGCGCCGGATCCGGATGCTTTCGAGAGCACCCCCCTGCTCCTCTCGGATGGCGCGGCCGGTCAGATTCAGGAACACGTTCTCCAGAGTGGGTTTGGACAGGCTGATCGACCTGATCGACGGAAGTGTGGACGCCAAGTGTGGCAGGAGTGTCTCCCCATCGGGCACGCTGAGGGTGATCAGCTCACCGCGGACGTCCGGTTGGAGGTTCAGTTGTTCGCGGATCTGCGCGGCGGCGGTTTCCGGCTCGGCCGTCCGGATCGTCAGGACATCGTTGCTGACCGCTCTCTTGAGCGCGTTCGGGGTATCAAGGGCGATCAGGCGGCCGTGATCGATGATACCCACCCGGTCGCAGGCCTCGGCCTCGTCCATGTAGTGTGTGGTCAGAAAGATGGTCGACCCCATCGCCTTTCGGACCTGGGATATATACTCCCAGATGTGGTTTCGGGTCTGGGGATCAAGACCCACTGTGGGTTCGTCCAGGAAGAGCACCCGGGGCTGGTGGAGGAGTCCGCGGGCGATTTCCAGCCTGCGTTTCATTCCGCCGGAGTACGTCCGCACCAGATCTTTCCTGCGGTCACTCAGACCCACCATATCCAGCAGTAAATCGATACGGCCGCGCATCTCACGGCGTTCCATGCCGTAAAGCACACCGTGCAGGTGCATGTTTTCCTCGGCAGTCAGCCGGTCGTCCAGGCTGGGATCCTGAAATACCATGCCGATCGAGCGCCGGACGTTATTCGCCTGGCGTACTACGTCGTAACCGTTGACCGTGGCCGTGCCGCTGGTGGGGCGCATCAGGGTGGCCAGAATCTTCATGGTTGTGGTCTTCCCCGCCCCGTTCGGGCCGAGAAAAGCAAAAAACTCCCCTGATTTCACGGAGAAGGATATGTCATTCACCGCTCTGACAGTATTAAAGGTTTTCGTGAGGTTTTGAACCCTGATCAACCTGCGCTCCTCCCCGCTGAGCAGCCGACAAGGACTATGTTTTGACTCTCCGCCCCTCCTGCTACCCGGTAGAAAACAGCCTAATACTCTCTTTAATCAATACTGTAGCACTTTTCAGGAAACATAGAAAGCGGCCACTTGGTCGGGCCGCCCCGTGCGAGGTGCCAGAAGGTTGATTGAGGATTATCAGGCACCGAGATAGGCCTTGCGGACCTCAGGATTGCCGGCCAGTTCGGCCGCGCTGCCGGAGAGAACGATGCTTCCGGTTTCCAGTACGTATGCGCGGGATGCGATGGAGAGGGCCATATGGGCATTCTGTTCTACAAGGAGAATGGTGGTTCCGCCTTCATTCAGTTCCTTAATTATCGCGAAAATCTCGCGTACAAGCATCGGGGCCAAGCCCATGGAAGGCTCGTCCATGAGCAGCAGTGCGGGTTTCGACATAAGTGCGCGACCCATGGCCAGCATCTGCTGCTCGCCGCCGCTCAGTGTGCCGGCCAACTGTGTGCGCCGTTCCCGCAGTCGCGGAAAGCGCTCATAGACACGCTCGATGCTTTCCCTGGTTTCGCTTCCCTTGCGGACGTAGGCGCCCATTTCCAGGTTTTCCTCAACCGACATCCGTGCGAAGACGCGTCGTCCTTCGGGTACATGGGAAATCCCCAACCAGACCACCCTGCTCGGGCCGATGCGCGTGATGTCCTGTCCGCGAAACAGCACTTTGCCGGTGCTCGGATGGACCAGGCCGGAGATAGTACGCAGCGTGGTGCTCTTCCCTGCCCCGTTTGCCCCGATCAAGGCCACAATCTCCCCTTCCTGAACCTCCAGGGAGACGTTCCGGAGCGCCTGAATCGCCCCATAGGATACCGATATGTCCTGCAGTTCAAGCACCTAATCGACCTCCTTACCCAGATAGGCTTCGATCACACGCGGGTCGGTCTGCACTTCGGACGGGGTGCCGGTGCAAAGCTTGCGGCCGTGATCCAATACGGTGACCTGCTGGGCCAGGGCCATTACAAATCTCATATCGTGTTCGACCAGGAAGATCGTGATCCCCTTGGCCGCAATTTGCCGGATCATCTGCATGAGGGTGGTTTTTTCCTGGGGATTCATCCCGGCGGCAGGTTCATCCAGCAGAAGGATGTCCGGGTTGGACACCAGTGCCCGGGCAATCTCCAGTCGACGCTGTTCACCATAGGACAGGTTTGCGGCTTTGTCCCACTTCTTGTGACTCAGCGCAACCAGTTCCAGGGCTTCTTCGGAGACTTCCATAATGCGTTTCTCCTCGGCTTTCACCCCCGGCAGCCGTGTTATCGCTCCGAGTAGACCCGAACGACCGCTGCAGTGGGTGCCGATGCGCACGTTATCCAGTACCTTTAGCTCCTTGTACAGCCGGATGTTCTGAAAGGTGCGGGCGATTCCCAGGGACGCGATCTGGTACGGGTGTCTGCCGGTGATGTCCTGGCCCTTAAACTCAATGCGGCCCTCCGTTGGCCGGTAGATCCCGGTGATGACGTTGAATACCGTACTCTTCCCCGCCCCGTTCGGTCCGATCAGAGCACGAATATTAGATTGGGGGATTCTCAGGCTGAGGGATTCCACCGCCGTCAAACCACCGAAACGGACGGTCAGGTCGGTCAATTCCAGCAGCGGTTTGCTCATTTACATCGACCTCCCGTTGCCGTTCTTGCTTTCCGCAGCCGGCTGCCGGCGATACGGGATTATCGCTTTGAGCATCGGCAGGAGATCAACCCCGCCGAGGAGACCGCGCGGGCGGAAGATCATCATGCTTACCATCAGTACACCATACATCATCATGCGGTATTCGGAGCTGAAGCGCAGCATTTCCGGGAGCAGGGTCAGAATGGTCGTGCCGAGTACCGCTCCGGGTATACTGCCGAGCCCGCCGAGCACCACAAAGCAGAGCAGTTCAAACGATTTGGCGAACCCGAAACCGCTGGGATTGAGATACTGCAGAAAGTGGGCGTATAGTCCGCCGGCCAACCCTGCCATAAAAGAGCCGATGGCGAAGGCCGACACCTTATACCAGAGGGTGTTGATGCCGTTGCATTCGGCGGCGATCTCGTCCTCCCGAATGGCCACCAGCGCGCGTCCGAAGCGCGAGTTTTCAATCCGATAGCAAACAAAAACGGTGATCGCCACACATATAAAGACCAGAAGCATACTTGTTTCACGGGGGATACCGGCCAGACCGCGGGCTCCCCCGGTTATTTCCAGGTTCATGAGCACGACGCGGACAATTTCCGCGAAGCCCAGGGTGGCAATGCCAAGGTAGTCGCCTGTCAGGCGCATGCTCGGAAAGCCGACTATCACACCGGCCAGGGCGGCGATGATACCTCCCAGCAGAACCGAGACCAGAAACGGGAGTCCGAGATGAATGGTGCTCAGGGCGGCCGCATAGGCGCCGATGGCGAGGAAGGCCGCATGCCCGAAAGACAGCTGCCCGGTGGCACCGGTGATCAGATGCAGACCCAGGGCGGCAATCATCATAATGCCCATCAGGGTGATGACCTGAACATAGTATGGATTTAAGTATTGCCGTAGCAGTTCTTCCATTTCCGGGGGCTACACCTACACCTTCTTCTGAATTGGCTGGCCCAGAATGCCGGTGGGTTTGATCAGGAGCACCATAATCAACAATCCGAAGGCGATAGCGTCCTTGTAGGTGCCCAGTCCGAGGGCCACACCGAATACTTCGGCCACGCCGAGAAACAATCCGCCGATCACGGCGCCCGGAATGCTCCCGATTCCGCCCACCACCGCCGCGCAGAACGCTTTTAGTCCGGCCATTACGCCCATAAGGGGGAACACCGAGTTGAAGTACATTCCCACCAGCACACCACCGGCTGCGGCCAACGCGGCGCCGATGGCAAAGGTGAATGAAATAACGCGGTTTACATTGACGCCCATCAGACTCGCCGTATCGTAATCCTCGGAGGTGGCCCGCATAGCTTTGCCGATCTTGGTGCGCTTGATGATGAGCTGCAGGGCGATCATCAATACCGCAGCGACGATCAGGATGATCAGCTGGACGGCCGCCACCTTTAGGGGCCCCACCGTGTAGAAGGTATTGCTGACCACGTTCGGAAAGCCCACCGGTTGGGGTCCCTTCATAAGGGTCATCAGGGTCTGGAGGAAAATGGAGACGCCGATCGAAGAAATCAGGGGGGCCAACCGGATTGATCGGCGCAGAGGCCGGTAGGCCACTCTTTCGATGGTGGTGGCGACGATCACGCAGGCCACCATCGCCACAAAGAGCGCCACCCAGATATTGGCCCCGAATACGACGACCATTGTCAAGCCTACGAAGGCGCCGATCATATAGACATCGCCATGGGCGAAGTTAATCAATTGGATAATCCCGTAGACCATTGTATAGCCCAGCGCGATCAGGGCGTAAGTGGATCCGAGTGTCAATCCGTTCAGCAGTTGCTGCAGTACCGTCTCAAATGCCATCGATTGGTGCCTCCGCAGTTAATGGGCGCAGCCACCGCGTGGCTCTGCACCACGCAGTGGCTGCAGGTGACTGAACGCCTATCTGTCGATTGCAGCCTTTACGACGAATTCCTGATTCTTCACTTCGAGCAGGTAAACCGGGCTCTTGATCGGTTCACGGTCGGGACCGAAAGTGATGGTGCCGGTTACGCCCTGCCAGTCGGTTGTGTTTTTCAAGGCTTCCTTGAACACTGCCGGATCGGCGCTGCCGGCTTCTTCCATCGCATCGGCCAGCAACATCAGGGCGTCATACCCCTGAGCGGAAAACATATCGGGGAGCTTGCCGTTATTGGCCTCGCGATAGGCTTCGATGAAGGCCAGGGTTTTCTCACCGGCGTTGGCCGGATCGGCAGCAAATCCGGTGTAGACCATGCTGCCTTCCACCGCCTCCTCACCAAGCTCCCACAGGGTTGAGGCCAGCAGGCCGTCACCACCGACGAGAACCTGATCGAGACCCTGTTTCCGCACTTCCTTCATGAATAAGCCGCCCTCGGTGTAGTACCCGGTGAACACAATCCCGTCAAAGTCGATGCGGCTCATTGCGGTGACCTGGGCGCTGAAATTCTGGTCGCGGTCCTGGATACTCTGTTCCATCACGATTTCAATGTTGTTGTCCGCCAAGGCTTCCCGGAAAATCTTCGACTGTCCGACGCTGTAGTCGTTGTTGGTCGAAGATACAAGTACAACCTTTTTCCAGCCGAGTTCGTCAGCCAGGTAACCGGCTACCAAGGGGGCGCCTACCCGGTCCAGGAGGGTGTTGCGGTAGATAAAGTCGCCGATTTCCAGTACGCCGTCCCCGACGGCTCCGGCCGACAACAGGACAACGCCCGCTCCCTGGCAGATCGGGGCTGCAATCTTGGTGAAGCCGGTGGTGGGGTCGCCGATAATGGCCGCGACGCCCTGGGTGATCAGCTTCTGGGTTACGCTGGCCGCCTGATCGTCTTTACTGCCGTGGTCTTCTTCAACAATCTCGATCATCTTGCCGCCGAGAATGCCTCCGGCGTTGTTGATATCCTCTGCGGCCATCTTGATGCCCTTGAGTGTCTCGATGCCGTACGCTGCATGCCCGCCCGTGGTTGCGCCGAGGAACCCGATCTTGATCGTGTCATCGGCCGCTGTATCCGTACCGCCGCCGCAGCCCGCCACGGTGGCCGTCAGGAACAAGACGAGGACAAGCAGGGATAACAGTCTGCCTTTTCTAAACATCGTAAGCCTCCTAAGAAATTCTGGTTCCTTCTTTACCGCGGTATTACTGATGCAGGAAGAATTCTTGATTATCCACCTCCCCGCCCACTTTTGATCACAGTGATTAAGTGCCGCTTGCAATCAGTCTTAATTGCTGTGTCCTGAACAAAAAAGTCCACAAGATTAGATATTTCTCCAAAATTTAAACGATTTCCTGCTTGAGGTATCCGTAATTACTGAGCTTTGAGCCCGGGCTGAGGCCTCCCGGACGTACGGGTGCGCTTTCTCTGATTCTTTTCCGGGCGGGAGGTTGTCATAAATAGAGCAATACCGACGATGATTACCACTCCGCCGAGTACCTGAAGCGCAGAGGGTGTTTCGGCGAAAATCAGGTAGGCCAAAATGGTTGCGCCCACGGGTTCGCCGAGGATGCTGACCGACACCAGTGTGGCCTTCACATACCGAAGCGCCCAGTTGAATACCGAATGCCCGAGCAGTGTGGGAATCAGCGCGAGTGCGGCAAAGTAAACCCACTCCACTCCCGGGTAGGGATAAAGCGGTGTACCGGTGAGGATACAGAAGCCAAACAGGGTGAGCGCGGCCGCGCTGTAAACGAGAAATGTGTACGCGACAACGGACATATGAGTGCGGAGATGGCGTCCGATCAGAACATAGCCGGCGACGAAGGCGGCCCCCATAAAGGCCAGAATATCTCCGTACAGAGCCTGTCCGCCGATTTGGAAATCACTGATGCCCACCATAATACTGCCGCATAAGGCTAAGGCGGCTGCGAGCAGTGAAAGGCGGCCAACGGGTTCCTTCAAAACCAAAAAGCTGCCGGCGACCACAAACAGCGGCTGCATGGTTACCAGGACGGTAGAACTGGCCACCGAAGTGTAATTGAGTGATGTGATCCAGACGGTGAAATGCAGAGCCAACAGTACTCCGGAGATAAGGGCGGCCTGTAAATCCCGCCTGTCCAGGCGCCTGAGTTCCTGAAAGGGCTGCCCGCGCAGTGCGAAAGGCAGGAGAATCAGAACAGCCAGTCCCAGGCGGTAAAAGGCGATCACGATCGGCGGCGCACAGGAGAGCTTCGTAAAGATGGATGAAAAGGAGACGGCCACTACACCCAGCCCTACGGCCAGATAAGGGTTAAAGGGCACTTCCCTGCTACGCAAATGCCGGGTCAACGCTTCAGCTCCGTTTCGCGAAAGAAATAGTTATATTAACGCTAATTGAGAAAGGCCGGTCCGTCAATAGGACGGCGACAATGGGAAAAGTTATGTTAGAATTGTCCCGGGAGTGATTATGTGAGGGAGCTTATCCGAGAGATTATCAATGCAACAATTGAAGAGCGCCGACTGAACACCAGCTACCGTTCGCCGCTGGTCGGCTGCGCGTCCGCATCCGATCCCGCTTTCGCGGAGCTGAAGCAGGCCGTCGGCAGGAACCACCTCTTACCCGCTGATTTGCTTCCCGGTGCGCGTTCGGTGGTTGCTTTTTTCCTGCCCTTCACCAAGGCCGTGGTGGCTGAAAACCGGCGTCACCCCTATGTGGCGCGTGAGTGGGCGGTTTCATATGTGGAGACCAATCAGCTGATCAGAGAGATTTGCCGAAAGGTGGCGGAGCACTATGGGGCACGCGGCGTCAGGGTGGCCTATGAACAGCCCACCCACAACTTCGACGAGCAGGAACTGGTCTCATTCTGGTCACACAAACATGTCGCCCGCATTTGTGGACTGGGACAGTTTGGTATTCATCACATGCTGATCACCAAGCGTGGTTGTGCAGGAAGATTGGGCAGCCTGGTATTGGATATCCCGGCGGACCATCCTGACGAGCCTTCGCCGGAGTACTGTCTGGTTCATTTGGGCAAAGAGTGCAGACACTGCATCCGCTCCTGCCCCACCGGTGCCCTGACGGCCGGGGGACTGGACAAGCAGACCTGCTACCGCCGGCTGCTTGAGGTCAACGACTACTATGGGGATCTGGGCTATTGCGACGTGTGCGGCAAGTGCGCCACCGGCCCGTGCGCAATCATTGACTGATGCCGCCGGTTCGGGCGCGCGGCCTACAGGAGTTCCTTTTCTTTCAGGTGGCGGGCGGCGTCGAGCGTCGCCGAGACGGTAAGCGAAATCGCCTCGCCGAGGATGCGGGCCACTTCATCAGGGCGCCGGATATGGCTTTCCCAGATGGCGTCCCGGAGCTTGGAGTCCACCTGGTGCAGCGAGGGCGCATCAGCGAGGTACCGCGCCGCCTGAACCTCTCCCCTCACCTGTTCCAGAACAGTCTTATAAAGCTTGACTCCGACATCCCGCTGGCTGTCTTCCAGGGAGTCAAGCTCCGAAAGCAGGTTGCCCGCGTTTATCAGCAGGGTTTTGATCTGCTCACCGTAGTGGTATTGGCGTATTGCCTGCTTCAGATCCATGATGATGCACGCCTTTCCAAAGTATCACAGAAAGTGTAACACTTTTCCGGCAATTTATGCAAAACAATTTGGGTGTCAGCTGCGGGCTGATGACGAAGTTCCCGGACGGACGGCTGATTTCACCGGGGGTTTGGCTGCCGGCTCCGTGTCGGGTGAGGATTTCGCGTTCTTGGTCACGGTGATCAGCATACCGGCTACGATGAGGGCGCCGCCCATCCACTGCCGGATGCCCAGTTCCTCCCCGCCGATCAGCCAGGCGGTGAGACCGGCGAACACCGGTTCCATGGTAAAGATGACGGCCGTGTGTGTCGGAGAGGTGAACCTCTGGGCCCAGTTCTGGATGAAAAAGGCCAGCGAGGTTGCCGGAATGGCGGTGGCCATGAGGGCGATCTGAACCGGACGGGTCAGCTCTACCGGAAACGCCTCCAGACCGGGGGCAATGATCGTGCTGATCAGTCCTACCGTTCCGACCTGAATAATGGCCAGCAGCATCGGGTCGAATTTGGGTGCGTAGCGCCCTACCAGGATGATGTGTGTGGCGAAGCAAACCGCACACAGGAACACCAGCGCGTCACCGAAATTCAGGGAGAAATCGCCCTGTATCGCAAGCAGTGCCAGCCCCACGGCTGCGCTCGCCACTCCGACGGCTGCCGGAATCGAGGGAAGTCTTCTTGTGAGAATAGCTGAGAACATCGGTACCAGAACGACCGAGAGCCCGGTGATGAACCCGGCGTTGGCGGCGGATGTATACTGGAGGGCTACCGTCTGGAAAGCGTACCCGCCGAAGAGAACGGCGCCAATAAGCAGGCCGATGGACAGAGAGTCACGGTTGACTCTCAGGAGGGAGCGCCAGCAGATGAGGGCCATAAAGAGAAAGGCGATGGCGAAGCGAATGGCCAAAAAATAATACGGACCAATGTCTGCAAGCGCGTCCTTGACAACCACAAAGGTGACGCCCCAGACAAAGGCCACAAGCAAGAGAGCGAGATCGGCGACAATCTGTTTACAGGGTGAACTGTCCAATTCCAAACTTCCTCCTAGGCTCATTCCATTCTGGCACCGGGCGGGGCTGAAAGTCAATAGGCAGAAAAGCAGACGAAAAGTACGCACAAATTGCAGGACTTTGTGTCCAAAAAGAGAAATCTGAAAGTTGGTGCTTTTTGCGCGAAGGAAGGGGGGTTAAATGTCTCTTATTGCTGCGTTGATTGAGGGGAGAGAAAAGTTTAATTTACAAATTAGCGAAAGGGAGGAGTCACCTTGAAGTTCAGTCGTATATTGCTCGTGATGGTGGCCGCGTTTGCGCTGCTGTTTGCGGCCGGTTGCGGCGGGGGCGGCAGTGATGACCCGGCCCCGAGTGGCGAAGGTAAAAAGACGATTCTCATCGGTTCCGACACCGCCTACGCCCCGTTTGAGTGGCAGGATACGGCAAGCGGCGAGTTTGTCGGGTATGATATGGACTTGATAGTTGCTATTATGGAAGAACTGGGATACGATTACCAGATCCAAAGCTTCACGTTTGACGGGCTGATCCCGGCGCTGACCTCCAATACCATCGACGTGGCCATCTCCGCGATGACCATTAAGCCGTCCCGCGCGGAAAGCGTCAACTTCACCGATCCCTACTACAAGTCGGGACTGATTATTGCCGTGCACAACGATAACGAAGATATCAATTCCTTTGATGATCTGGCCGGCAAGAAGATCGGCGTGCAGATCGGCACCACCGGAGCCGATAAGGCTGCCGAAATCCGGGAGCAGGATCCGGCTACCGAGATCATCACCTACGACCGCATTCCTGAGGCCTTCATGGCTCTTAGAAACGGCACTGTGGACGCCGTGGTCAATGACGCACCGGTAACGCTTTATGCCATCGAACAGGACACGCGTAAAGACATCAAGGTGGTCGGCGAGATGCTCTCCAGCGAGTACTACGGTATAGCGATTGACAAGAAGAATACGGAATTGTATGAAGAGATCAACGGTGCGCTGAAGACCCTCAAGGAGAACGGTAAGCTCCAGGAGATCTATGAGGAATGGTTCGGTCCGATGCCCGAGGAACTGTTAACCATCACCGTACAGGACGCCCTTGATGCCTGGGAAGGCGAAGACTAATTCTTAAACTGGGTGACGGAATAAGCGTAACTGAGGTTACGCTTATTCCACGCTCACCCGCTTTCTTGGAGTGAATGTCGCTTGGATATAGCCACACAGATTTTTCCGGTATTATTAAAGGGTGCCTCAGTCACCTTGCAGCTTACCGTGATTGCGGTGGCGCTCGGCTCGATCATCGGTTTGATAATGGGTCTTGCCCGGCTGTCTAAGAAACGGATTTATCGATTTCTGGGTACGGCTTACGTGGACTTTTTCCGGGGCACCCCCCTGCTGGTACAGGCTTTGATCGTGTTTTTCGGTTTGCCTCAGTTGATTAACGACACACAGGCCTGGCTGACCGCGACCTACAATGTGCCGCCGCTGGTCAAGAACTTCAGATTTGAAATATGGACGGCGGCCATTATTACGTGCAGCCTGAACAGCGGGGCTTACATCGCAGAGATCTTCCGGGCCGGTGTGCAGTCCATTGAACGGGGCCAGATGGAGGCTGCCCGCTCGCTGGGCATGACGCATGTGCAGGCGATGCGGTACGTGATTCTGCCCCAGGCCTTCAGAAGGGTCATTCCCCCGCTGGGCAATGAATTCATCATGATGCTCAAGGATACCTCGATCCTGGCGGTGATCGGCTTTACCGAGCTGACCAGACGGGGGCAGTTGATCAATGCCGACATGTATGCGCCGTTTCCGATTTTCCTGACGGTGGCCTTTATATATCTGGCGATGACACTGACCTTCTCGCGGTTGGTTGACTGGCTGGAAAGGAGACTCGAAACCAATGATCTTAGTTAAAGACCTGGTAAAGAACTTTGGGTCTCTGGAGGTACTCAGGGGGATCAATTGCCGCATTTCCGAGGGTGAAGTGGTCTGTATGATCGGACCCAGCGGATCCGGCAAGAGCACCTTCCTGCGCTGCCTGAACCTTCTGGAACAGCCAACCGGCGGCGAGATTTACATTGATGGGGTTTTGCTCACGGACCAAAAAGTGGATATCAACAAGATCAGACAAAAAACCGGCATGGTGTTTCAGCTGTTCAACCTGTTTCCGCATAAGACCGCTCTGGAGAACGTGACTCTGGCGCCGGTCAAGGTGCTGAGAATGGCCGTGAAGGAAGCCGAGGAACGCGGGCGTGCCCTGCTGGCCAAGGTTGGGTTGAGCGATAAGGCTGACGTCTATCCCGGTCAGCTCTCGGGAGGACAACAGCAACGAGTGGCTATTGCCCGCGCTTTGGCTATGCAGCCCAAGGTCATGCTGTTTGACGAGCCTACTTCGGCGTTAGATCCTGAAATGGTCGGCGAAGTGCTGGCCGTAATGAAGGATCTGGCCCGTGAGGGTATGACAATGGCGGTTGTGACCCACGAGATGGGTTTTGCGCGTGAGGTTGCCGATCGGGTGCTTTTTCTTGACCAGGGTGTGATTGCCGAGGAAGGGACGCCGCAGGATATCTTCGGCAATCCGCAAAACCCGCGTACCAAGGCCTTTCTCAGCAAAATTCTATAGGCACAGCATTTTTGGAGAAGGCACATAAGAAGCCTTCCGCTTTCAGGGCGGAAGGCTTTTGCATACTCTTTATCCCCAGGTCATTACGCCGCCGTCGAGCATCAGGTTGAGTACCTCGTAGGCGTTAGTCGGCCTCCCCACCTCCAGCTTGTCGTTCAGATCGAAGTAGTTCAGGCAGGTCCCGCAGACCAGGATGGACACACCCTTTTCCTGCAGATCCCGGAGGGGGTCGATCATTTCGGAGCCGGCACACGCGAGCCGGGCCCCGGTGTTCATCAGCACAATATACTCGGGGCGGCGCTCGCTTACGGCCAGGGTGTTCAGGAATTGGGCCATTATTCTGGAACCCAGTTCCACACTTCCACTCCCGAGGTGTTCGGCCAGGATGATCAGGGTACGCAGCGCAACCGTCCCGGAAGCACATGTGACGACGGGCGCGGGTGTGGGCATTGTTGCAGGCTCTTGATCCGCTGACCGGTGTGCGCTGACCCTCCAGACGGGGGAGGCGCCGGTGATTTCCCCGGCGTAGCCCGCGCTCAGGATGAAGCGGAGAACATTTTGCGCAGCCCCCTCGTTGTCGACCAGAACCTCGAAGCGTTTTTCGCCCCGCTCGGCGGCCTCCTTCGTCAGGAGAACGGGCTGCGGACACGGCTTGCCCCGCGCATCGATTTGGTACATCAGCAACTACCTCACTCGTGTGTGTTTGTAAACAATTATCACACGAGTGAGGGTTATGAGTCAAATAACCGTAAGGAATACATCACTTTTTGTTGTTGTGGGGGCGTACCCATTTCCAGAGATCGGGTGTGGCCTTAACCGTCTGCTCTCCTCGGACGGTTGGGTTGATTATTCCGGCGGAGAGTACAAACTTGAGCCCGTCCTCCACTGTAATATCCAGCAGTACCAGATCGGAGCGGGGTACGATGATGAGGAAACCGGATGTCGGGTTCGGGATGGTGGGTACGAATACCTTTACGGAATCCTCACCTGTGGGCTTTAGAAACTCCTCTTTCGCGTCTCCAATCAGAAAGGCAAGCACCCAGGCATCCTTCCTCGGGTATTCGACCAGCGCGACCTGGCGAAAGACCTGCTCATCCTTCCTGCTGACCGTGTCGACGATCTGCTTTACCACCGTGTAGATCTGTTTGACGAGCGGGATTTGCAGGAGTATGGTCTCCCAGACGTCAAGAAGCTTCTTGCCGAGGATATTGGTGGCGAGAACGCCTGTCGCCAGCACCACGGCAATAGTTGCCGCGACGCCGATACCCGGCCAGACGATTTGGTAGCCCGTGAGGAAAAAGACGAGACTGACTACCAGGTCATCGATGAGATTAAAAACACCGATTAAGATCCAGAGGGTTACGGCCAGCGGTAAAATGACGGCCAATCCGGTCAGAAGGTATTTCCGCAGAAGTTTAACCACTTCGGAGTCCTCGCTTCCCGCGTAGTTCAATTCGGCAACAAAAGCCCGAGTTTTCCCGGACGGACGCTATTTGAAGCTGCGGAGGCGGCGCTTGTGCTCATCGAGGTGAGCCTGGTAGCTTTGATTCAGTTGTGCTGTGACCTGAAGCAGGTCTTCGCGAAAACCGGGCTGGGTTTCCGGCCGGATATTCATCTTGACACCCGTCTGCCGCTGCAATGCCTCCTGTGTCTGGGCGGCTTTCTTGGCATAGGCCTGCTGCACGTGGCTGTAGGCCTGCTGGTAGGCCTGCGTGTAGTAGTTGAAGAGGTACTCCAGCTCACCCAAGATCTGTGTGGCCTGCTGCTTGTCTTCCTTGAGCGCCAGGATACCTTCCATGACTCTCCGGTTCGCTTCGGCCGCCGCAGCGTCCTGAGGAAGGGACAGGTTATTCAGTAAAGTCTCCAGAGCACCGGCGGCGGCATAGTGACGGTAGTCATTGTCAAGTGAGGCCAGATCGGCGAGTAAATCGGACTGCCGGCTCTTTAAGAATTCGGCCGCTATGCTCCGGCCACGTTCGGTATACTCTGCAGCCTCGAGTTCCTCGCGCGGTACGTCAATTCTACTGGCGCGTTCCAGGGCGCGTTCCAATGCAGTCTTAATCCGTTCGGTCATGGTAAGCATACCTCCTCGGAGTTGGTTCGGCCACTGGTGGCCTGGATCAATGCGGGTGGTCAGCTTGCATATTACTTCCTTTAAGGTATAATGTCAATTCTTCGTAGGACATAGTGTTCAGCAGGTCGGATTTCTCGGCCCAGCCGCGGCGGGCGGTGATCAGCCCCAGAAACAGGTACTCCATCTGCTCAAGACGGTGGGCGTCGGATCCAAGGGCCAGCTTGACACCCGCCTCCCGGGCGGCTCTGGAATGAAGATCGTTCAGGTCCAGCCGTTTTGGGTAACCATTAATCTCAAGGGCGGTCCGGGTACGGGAAGACTCCGCGATGAGGGATTGAATATCCAATTCATATGGGCCGCGTTCACCGAGCAGTCTGCCCGTCGGATGGGCAATAACGTGCACGTGAGGATTTCGGGCGGCCCTGATGATTCTTGCCGTCATATCGGCCTTCTCCAGCCCGAAGGCACTGTGTACGGCAGCTACCACGAGATCCAGTTCGGCCAGGACTTCATCCGGATAGTCGAGCCGGCCCCGCGAGTCGATCTCGACCTCAGCGCCGCACAGCAACTTAACGTCCGGACTCCGATCGTTGAATTCACGGATCAGCCGCAGTTTGTCCATCAGGCGCTCGACGCTAAGGCCGTTTGCGATGTGTAAGGACTGGGAATGGTCACAGACGGCCACCCACTCCAGTCCGAGGCGCCGTGCTTCCGCGGCGATCGCCTCAAGGTCGCCTCGTCCGTCGCTGAACACCGAGTGGACGTGCAGGTCGCCTTTGAGGTCATCTTTGGTGACCAGGCGGGGTAGCGCATCTTTGGCGGCGCGTTCGATCTCACCGCGCTCCTCGCGCAGCTCGGGCGGGATATAAGGAAGGCCGAGGGCGTGATACACTTCTTCTTCGGTGGCCCCGGCAATGCGCTGCGGTCCCCTGTAGAGGCCGTACTCGTTAAGCTTCAGTCCCTTCTTGACGGCTATTTCGCGAAGGCGCACGTTATGCTCCTTCGAACCTGTAAAGTAGCAGAGCGCCGCGCCGAAACAGTCCTCATCGACCAATCGCAAATCGACCTGAAGACCCGAATCCAGTCTGACGGCGGCTTTGGTTGAGCCGACCGCAAGCACTTCCGAGACAACGGGAAGTTTTATGAACCGCTCTATGGTTTGTGCCGGATCCGACGAGATTCCCAGGAGATCGATGTCCTTGATGGTGTCGCACCCGCGCCGTATGCTACCGGCGAGCGTGAGGCGCAGGAGCGAACGATCGCGTTCCAGAACGGATTTCAGGTGCAGGGCTTCGGGCAGCACCAGTCCCAGCGGGCGACGGGCCATTCCCGAACGGAAGAGTCTAATCCCGCGGAGTATATTCTCCTCGGTCTTCTTCTTTATACCCGGAAGCGTTCGCAACTGCTTGTTGTGGGCGATTGCCTCCAATTCGTCGATTCCGGTGATGCCTGCCTTCTCGAACAAAAGACGTGCCGTGCCCGGTCCGATACCGGGAATTTGAAGAAGCGAAACTACGCCGAGCGGGATTTCGGTCTGGAGTTTTTCGTAGTATGCCAGCCTTCCTGTATCCACCAGTTCCGTGATCTTGGCCGCCAGGTCCTTACCGATTCCGGGGATGGTCAAGAGAGAGTTGTTGCGCGCCAGACGGGTGACCGGTTTAGGCATTTCCTCGATCGCCTGGGCCGCCCGACGGTACGCATTAATCCTAAAGCGGCTGTCTCCCTTGATCTCCAGAATATCGGCAATCGACCGGAAAACACGACCTACCTCAATGTTGTTCATTCGGTAATGCACCGTCCTGGTAATATATTACCAGAATGAGCAGCAATGCGCCAACAGGCACTTGGTAGGGCGATCCAAGGCCACAATAGCGCCCGTAGAGAAGGCGGGGCCTGCTGAAAAGCAGGCCCCGGGTAAGTCTTGATAAGGACTCAGTAAACAGAAATCAGTTGGGTCTGATCACGGTTACTGTACACCCTGCCTGAGCGGCGACCGCACGCGCCGGATCACGGCCCAGGATTGTTTGGATCAGACCAGACTTGCGGGTTCCTATGACAATCTCATCGACATCGTGACGGGCGGCATATTGTGCAAGTTCTGTGCTCGGATTGCCCACAAGGAGTACAAACGAGGCCGGCACACCTGTTCTGTCAAACTCGCCGGCCGTTTGCTCGAGCGTTTGCCGGGCGTAGTTGACCGCGTCAGCCTTCATTCTTCGTTCAAGGCCGAAGCTGAGCGGGATATCCAACAGCGCCGGGCAAGTGCTGCCCCGTTCAGCCGCGGGAACGGCCACGCTGGCCACCGTGAACTCGGCTTCAGGCTCGCGTTCTCTGACTTGGCGGGCATAAGCCGCCACCCGGGCTGTGGTTTCCGGCCCATCGGCGGCGATCAATACTCTTCTCATTCCGACCTCCTCCTGTCGTTTAGGCTCCCACTTGCCTTTTCAGGCTGGAAGCTTGATTCAAATAACCCATTCTCAACTCATCATTAACGGCCAGTACCTCCGCGTTGAAGTCCTTGTGTGCCTGTGTTACGGGCGGCAACCGGTCGGCCTCCACCTGGGTGCTGATCACCCGTCCCGGCGGAACATAACGACCGGCAGGGATGTCCACATCGAGTACCAGTGCGTGGTGGCCGATAAAACACCCGGGCCCGACCCGGACGCTCTTGAGGGTAGCCCGAAACCCAATGAAACATCCGTTTTCCACAGTACACGGCCCGTGAATGACCGCGCCGTGTGCAACGCTGCAGTCCGAACCGATCGAGATTTCAGAGTCCTTGAGACAGTGCATGATCACGCCGTCCTGCACATTCGTCCCCTCCCCGATCTCGATCGGGAAGCCCTCATCCGCGCGGAGTACCGCTTGGGGGCAGACTATCGCCCTTTCATTTACAATCACTCTGCCGATGAGAACGGCGGAGTCGTCAACAAAACTGCTCGGATGGATTGTTGGCAAGCTGTGCACAGGATTCCAGCTTGTTAATGGACTTGCCCTTAACAAGGCTTATCCCCCCTCCGGAGTAGTGATTACGTTGGCGATTTCGCGGAATATCTCGTGGATCTGGATCATACCCACGACCCGGTCGCCGTCCAAAACCGGCAGACAGCTTACGCCGTGATGAACCATCATGTGAACCGCCTTGAGTAACGGTGCATCGGCTTGAATGGTGATCACGTCAAGGTTTTCCATAATCTCGCGTACGGTTTTGCCGGCCTCGGATTTACTGCGCTGGGCAAAGAGCCCTTCCGGATAGACCTCGGGGTCGTTATCCGCTAGAAGCCAATCGATGGAACCGCGCGGTATATCCGCGCTCAACACATGCGGCTCGAGGGCTTTGATCAGATCACGAAAGGTCAAAACTCCGACCGCACTTCCGTCATCGTCGATTACCAATACCGCACGATGAGCCTTTCGGTCCTCCAGCGTCTTCTGCAGGACCGAGATCGCCTCGCTCACCATCGCGTTCGCCTTTATGGTGGAATAACTCTCAATGGGGATCATCAGATCCCGCACTTTTCTTTCCTGGGGCACGTCGTACCACCTCCCAGCAACAGGACCCTGTTATCGCATTGACTGTCGGCCTACCGTGTTAGGGTCAGTTCAATAGGGCCGGGACGCCCAGCAGCGGCCAAATCGTGAGGGCGAACAGCCCTATCAGAAGGATGGCCACCACGGTAAAAGGTATACCGACGATGAAGAACTGACCGGTGGTGAACTGTTTCGACTGGTAGGCGATGGCGTTCGGGGCCGCGCCAACCAGAAGCATAAACGGCAGGGCCGCCGCGGCCAGTGCCGCAAACATGACCAGTTCGGGGTTCACGTTCAGGTACTCGGCCATAACCAGTGCCACCGGCAGCGTGATGGAGATGGCCGCTACGTTCATAATAAAGTTGGTCAAGACAATGATCAGGAAGGATATGGCCAGCACGAAGACCAGCCACGGCACATCCTGGAACATGGCCAGCCAGTGCACGGCCATCCACTGGGCGGCACCGGTCTGCCAGAGGGCGAAACCGATACTCATCGCGCCGCTGAACAAGAGGACGATGTTCCACGGAATCCTTTTCTCCAAGTCTTCCACCACGAACAGCCTGACCAGGAAGAACAGCACTGCGGCTGCCAGCAGCGGTACGCTGCGGTTAAGGTTTTCCAGCGCGGGAACGAAGTTCTGCAGCGCGAGCACCAGGATGATGCACAGGGCGATCGACCCTACAAATATCTCCTGCTTACTGATCGGCCCGAGTTCCTTGTAAAGCTCCCTGGCTTTTTCACGGACCCCGGGGATGGTTTTCTGTTCCGGGCGGAAGAAGACGAAGGCGATCAGCGCCCAGATGATGAACACCATCAGCCATCCGTAGGGGGCCATTACCTTGGTAAGCCCAAGGAAAGTCAAGGTATTACCGGTAAACTCCTGAAAGAATCCGGCCGCCACCGGGGTACGCGCCGCGCCCAGGAAGGTGATCATGCTGCCCGCACCGGCGGCGTAGGCCATACCGATGAACAGACCCCGGCCGAAATTGGTGGGGATCTCTTCCTTTCCGTACAGAGCGAGAATGATCATCAGCAGCGGGTACATCGTGGCCGCGACGGCGGTGTGCGCCATCACGTGGGCGAGGCCGGCGGTGACGACAAAGCTTCCGAGAAGAATCATGCGGGTGTTTTCGCCGACAATGGTAAGCATCTTGAAGGCCAAACGCTTGGTCAGCCCTGATTTTGTAAAGGCGAGACCCAACATGAGAGACCCTAGAATGAACATAACCGACGGATCCATGAAATCCTTAAAAGCGTCGCTCGCGGGGCGAATGAAGAACATCGCCTGCACCACACCGATCGTGATACTGGTTACACCGATCGGAATTACCTCAAACACCCACCAGATACCGGCCAGCAGGAACAAGCCGATAGCCAGTTGACCCTCACGGCTCAGCGCAAAGGACTGACCAGAGGGGTCTACGGCCGGGGCCAGCGGCGGGAGGAAGTAAAACAGGGCGAACGCCGCGAGCCCGACGCAGATAAACAGCGCTCGCTTCCAGTCAAACGGAGGGGCTGGTGTGATTATTTTTGTCGATACGCCTGGGGACGTCATCTGGCATTACTCCCTTTCTCAAAAACAACTGGATGAACACGACAAAATGTGCTTCCGGGAGACGCATACAAACCGGGACAATAATCCGAAATACGCTATGCTTCCGCAGTTCCAGTAAGACCACTCTAAGCATTTGGGGCGGTCTCTGCTGAAAGGCGTATAAGGTTCGTTAGTTCGTTGAACAGTACTGAAATCTTACTGAAACGTACAGCTGGAACGATGAGTGACAACCGGATACTCTGGTCTGGACTCGAGTCGTTGTCAGAAATTCGATTACCGCCCCCTTTGCAGACAGAAAAATTGGCGGGCATAACCCGCCTGGCCCCTGGATACAAAAAAGGCGGGACAACCCGCCTCTTTGCATCTCTATCAGGGGAAAGCGGCTTATCGTTGTTCGATTCAGCCATATATCCAATTATTTATCGTTAAAGGAATCACAAGATACAATTAGAATCCCTAATTGTCACTACAAATACAATGGTTGCCCCATTGTCGCCGCTCCGACATCGTCAGCGGTTCATAAGCTCATTAAAGATCGGCTGCTCGCGTATCGGTTGTCACTATAGACAGTTTGTTATTGCGATCACTAATCGCAACAAAAAAAGCTGATCTCGATGAGTTTTCTAAGTCTCAGCAGATGAATCACATTTTGTTAACACTACATTAGCAAAGCACTTGTGGGGTGTCAATAGGTTTTGTCGCATTCTTACGAAACGGGCGTATGGTAGTTATTTAATGAGCAAGCAGTCATTCGATCTCTCTCACAGGTCATTGCTTCCGTGGAGTGACCTGACTTGGGCTTTAACACGTCGTAGTGACAATTAGTATTTGGCTGCCGGTTGGAAGCGCACACTTCCAGCGTGTATGCAACGCATCGTCCACTCGAATGGAAGATTGGCACGGGTCCGGCACGACCACCGGTTTGACCGGTTTTTTTCACGGCTGTTATAATGAGGCGTATCGATGGAGGTGCATATAGGTGAAATGCAAGGTGTGTCGTGGACCGGCTTTCATTCAATTCAGAGAACATAACGCGAATTTCTGCGAAGAACACTTCGACCAGTTTTTCTTGCGTCGGGTTGAGCGAACAATCAGAAGGTACCGGATGCTTGCGCCCGATGATCAGGTCCTGGTTGCCATATCCGGAGGGAAAGACTCCCTAGTGACGGCCGATGTGCTCAGCCGTCTGGGGTATTCAGTGAAGGGGCTGCATGTCTCCCTGGGCATCGACGGGAACAACTTTTCTGAAGAGTCGGCTAACGTGAGCAGTGAGTTCTTTAGGGAACGCAATCTGGAACTTGAGATTTACGATGTGCGCGCCCTTTTCGGAAAGAGTATCGCCGAAGCCGCGCGCCGGTTCCCCCGCTTTTGTTCGGTTTGCGGTATGACCAAACGACATGTGATGAATGCCAGGGCATTGGAAACGGGAGCCTCGGCACTGGCGACGGGCCATAATTTGGATGACCTGGCGGCTGCCCTGTTTGCGAATGTTATGCGCTGGGATATCCGATACCTGGCCAAGACACTGCCCGCTTTGCCCGGCGAACACGGTTTCGCCCGGAAGATCAAACCACTGGCGCTGTTAAGCGAAAAGGAGATTTCCGCCTATGCGAATCTGCACGGTATTAAGGTCGTGCAGGCGATTTGCCCGTACTCCGCGGAAGCCAAGTTCAAAAAATATAAGAAGTTACTGGACGAGGTCGAAGAGCAGTCGCCCGGCACCCGCCGCTCATTCTATGAAGGGTATGTGAGAATCGCGCATATCTTTCGGGCGGCCAACGAAGAGGAACAGCTGCTCGGGCCGTGCCGGGTCTGTGGAATGCCGACGACGGTGAAGGTGTGTACTTTCTGTAAGATCTGGCGTCCCGATGACGCCGCGGCCGCATTGGCCGATTCTTAGGGGTGGGCCCCTGGCCTCTCCCAAACCAGAGCAATGAAGGCGGCGTCGGAATCGGCCACCGAAATCATCAGATCTGCAGCCTGAGGGAGGACCGCGGCATAAGTAGCGGCTACCTCCCTCTTAGCTACCGGTCCCAATCCCGTAGCCAGTGCGGGGGTGGCCGGTGACTGGATTCCGCCACCCCTCCACCCATATACCCGAGAGCGTTAGCGGCGTTCATCAGAACGTCGGCTGTAACCCGGGTAAGATCCTCCGTGAGCGTCCTCATCTTCCGCGTTCTTCTTAGTTCCGCTCAACCGCTGGTTCCAGCACGACGATTATGGGCTCGTCCGGCAGGGATTCGCGGTTCAATGTCAGGTGTGTCGCCGTCTTGACATTGCGGAAATGACGGGTAAAGACGTCGACGCCGGTGATCGGGAAATCAAGGTAACGGGTCTTGTAGTGCATGGGCACTGTTACCCGTGGCTTCAGCCGTTCGACTGTTTCACGGGCCTGATCAGCATCAATGGTGAAGGTGCCGCCGACCGGGATCAGTAACAGGTCGATTCTCCCCAACGATTCCATCTGCTTTGCGGTGAGCAGGTGTCCCAGGTCGCCCATGTGGCAGACACGCACTCCGTCCATCTCGAAGACAAAAACCGTGTTTGAACCGCGCAATGCCCCCTTTAGCCCGTCGTGATACGTTGAAATACCTTCAAAGGAGATACCTTTGTGGTAGTGCTCACCGGGGCCTTCGACTACCGACGGGTTGCCCGGAAGCAGTCCGACGGCATTGTGGTCGAAGTGCTGATGACTAACGGTGACGACGTCCACCTCTCGGATGGGTGGTGGATAACCCACGGTTTCGTCAAAAGGATCGGTCAAGACCCTGATTCCGTCTTTCGACTGCAGCAAGAAACACGCGTGTCCGAGCCATCTTATGTCCACAACAAACACCTCCTGATTGCATATTTCGATACATGGTTCTACAGACGCAAATCCAATCCCTTCCATCTGAAGATAATATCTAGTATCCGTTTCCTATAGTGCCGCTATACCTTTCCTGAGGATAGTTCCATATCCCTGTGACATCCGGGTTTCCCCCGGTCTCCGTTTAGCGATTCAACTATTTCTAAGCTCGGCTGGTGTGGGGCAGCTCCATCCTGGGATTGTTTACGGGCGCTTTTCCAAAGGGGCGATCCAGACGGTCGGCCCCAGACTGTATACTGCAGAGGCGTCCGTAAACGTCTCCCCGGGGGCCGCACCCTCCTCGCCTTCGCCGGGAATACTGCCCGATTCACACAAGTCGCCTGGAGGTAAACCCGGATGTCACGACCCGATTTCATTCCTCTCAAGGTGTCCACCAGGATGACCCCGGAGTTTGTAATGATGTAGCAAACACAAGAGACCGGCCCGTAGTGGGCCGGTCTTTCAGGGGGAGTCGGATCCGTCGCCACCGGGGACGGTTAGTGGCTGGATGCCGTAATTCCCAAACCCTCAAAGATAAACATGATGCTGAAACCATACCAGACGGTATAAACGATGTAAAAGGCGAGAAGGAAAATGGTGATGCCTGCCCGCTCACTGACACTGGCCGCGTCTATGCCCGCAAAGTTGTAAGCCGGTTCGAGCGCCCTCTCGGAAACCTTTTTAACAAACAGCGAATCTTGGAACCTGCCTTCATCGGCGTAGGCAGTCTGAATCTGGCTGAAGGCTTTGTGCCAGTAGTACACGACATGCGTGGCATCCTGCACTCCATATCGGGTTTCTATGGCTGCCTGGTTTTCATTGAAGAGGTCATCGGAGTCCTGAATGGCAGCGGCCAGCACGGCGTCAAGCCGTCCGTCCACCTCAACCGCATCGGGGCCGACGGTTACCTTCGCGCCGGCGCCTTCAAACATCTTGGCCAGCGTCTCAGCCTGCACTGCGTCGTCGACCTTAATGCGCACCGCTAGCTGCCCCTGGTAGTCGGCCGCCTCTTCCCTAACTTGGGGAATGTAGTACGATGATCCTTTAGAGAGCGAATTGAAGAGGTCATCGGCGGCTTCCATTCCCGTCTGCCCGTTAAAGACCGGGGTGAAGAGCGGAATAAGAAGCAACAGGAACAGGACCAGGGAGATCACACCTTTAGTAAACTGTCTTCTATCCACGATCATCGGCATCAAGATTCACCTCCTCCAACTAGTGTCCGCCGCCCGCGGATGCATCGAGATCGCCTGCTCTTACCTTTGGTACGCCTTTGATAAAGGAGTAGATTACCCAGATCGCAAATACGCCGACGATGGCAAAGAAGATGTAGAAGCTAAGGGCATCACAGATCGCAATAGCGCTTTTGCTGAACTGGGCGTAGCCGGCTTTGGTCATCGTTCCGGGCAGCGAAAAGACCCGGTTCACAAATCCGCCGATAACGGTAACCGCAAAGAACCCCTTGATCATAACGCCGGGAACAACCTTGGTGGTTATGGCCCCAATCTGGATCCCTAGGAGTGAACCGAGCAACAGGCCCATGGCCAGCGTGTAGAACACAAATCCGTACACGGCGTACTGGGTAATGGACGTATAGCCTGCCGTAAAAATGATCTGGAAGATATCGGTACCCACCGTGGTGAAGGTGGACACACCCAAAAGGTAGACAAAGGTCGGGAAGAACACAAAGCCGCCGCCGATACCCATAATCGCCGCGATGAAGCCCACACACAAACCGACGATGATTACGGGCCAGATCGAGAGTCTCCGTCCTCCCGGTACTATGTTCTTATCAAAGGTGACGTAAGGGGGCACCTTGATCGACTGAATTTTCTGCGCGATACGTGTCATTTCAGCTTTTGCCGCTTCAGAGTCGTCGGTGCCGGCCTTCTTACTGGCGCGCAAGAAATCGTACAGGGTAAAGAAACCGATGAAGCCAAGGATCAGGACGTAAACAACACTGATGAAGGCATCACTTAATGCCGGATTGGACTCGTAGATCGCACGCTGCAGCATTCCGCCGACAGTAGCACCCGATATTGAACCGACGACGAAGACTCCTGCCAGCGCAACACTGACGTTTCCCATCTTCCCGTGAATGGTAGCGCCCATAATGGCTTTGGCGAAGATGTGAAACATATCCGTACCCACGGACATAATCCCTTTAACACCCACGCTCATCAGGGCGGGAGTGAGAATAAACCCGCCGCCGGCGCCGATACATCCCGTCAGAAGACCCGCAATCAGCCCGATCAGGAGCGATACGGCGAACATTTCGAGAGTGGCGAAGGACGGTGCGTAGGCACTCTTGCCCCCGATAATCGCCGGGAGTTCAGTGGCCGTAGCCAACTCCAGCCCGGCAAACACCAAAACCGGAATCATGCACAGAAAAAGCAGCTTTCTGCGCTTCTGAAGAATGAAGTTGCTGTTATTGATTGACCAGTTACCATACCATTTGCTGCCCTCCATCATTGCTTCATAGGCCAGGCGGGCAGTCCCTATCTTCTTGGTGTCAGCAGCCAAAGTATACACCTCCCTAAAGACTCGGTTGCCTTCTAGTTGACGCAGATCATCATTCGGCGATATGTTTCAGGCAACCCTCCTCTCCACAGGGTTTCAGATGTATGAAATAACTCACCAATAACATCCGGTTTGTGCAAAACGAGTCCCAGTGGTTAGCGGTTGCCGGATTCCGACCAGCGGTTCTTCTCCCTGCCCCGCTCCTGCTTGACCTTTTGATCCGACTCTTCATCCAGCCGTATCGTCTTAATGGACTCGTAGATCAGTACCGGCTCGCCGTTTTGGACAAGAAGCCTTACTTCACCCCAGCCCAATTGGCGGATGAAGCTCAAAAGCTTCAGTTCCCTCGGCGTCAACTCCGTCTTGGCGTTCGTCAACGTTATCCCCTCCTTCTCCCTAATCCAAAGGTTATGGGACCGGGCGACCCACCAAATTGAGACCGATAAGGTGCTTCGGCGAAATTCTCGTGTGATCTGGTGCAAGGTGCTGCCGGTTTTCTAGAAAGGGGCGGATTCCGACTTATGTCCGGACAAAACAAAAAGGCCAGCGACCTCCAGTCCCAACAGACTGAATGGTCAGCTGGCCTATTGTTCTTCAATTTGGCCTGATCCTATTGACTTATCCATCGCGCATTGGGCCACATTTCACAAGCCCAAAGACGCAGTTACAATGCTCCGTATACACATTTTATCAGAGTGATTTTCAGGATGTCAAGGGTACCCTAAATTGTGAGACAATATTTTCTACATCACGCTATCCATTCCCTGACAAAAAAGGCGCCCGTGAAACACGGGCGCGAAGCATAAGTGTTGGGGAATTAAGGTTTATAAAATGAAGCGAAAAGTGATCACCAATCAGACGGAGTCGTAACTCCCACCAGTGTACGCCCGCACTTGCTGCATGCCGCCCCTGGACGATCCAGACAAAACTCACCGCACCAAAGGCAAACACATTCCTTTTTGAACTTCAGTTTGAAGCAGTAACCTGCTTCAGGCCGGTACGAGCTGCAGCGGCCACAGATGCCGGGTGCCTTGTAGTAGATCCAGCTCTTATGCTCGTAGCCGGCGGGCTCATAATTCGGGCAGAGACTCAATTCTTCGAAATCTTGTACGCCTGCCGGAGGTGATTCAGGGTAGAGATAGATCACTTCACCCATAGCCGCAGTCCCTCCTTTGGCGCTTATTTAAGAAGGTACTATTAGAGTTGTGAAACCGGTAACTTAATTACCTCTAGCATAGCGCGGACTAACCGAAATGTCAATGCTTTGTATACAGTATTTTGTGTATTTTATTCAATCGCTGGATTTGAGACCGCGGAATAGGACACGGCTTCGGTGGGCTCGTGCAGCAGGGCTTTTCCTGCTACACCGGAAACTATTGCCGCACGGGCGGTAGCCTCGGCAACCACCTCGACCACCTTTTGATCAAACGGTCTAGGAATGATGTACTCGGGACTGAGATCCTTCCCCACCAAATCAGCTATGGCGTGGACTGCCGCCGTCTTCATGTCACCGTTGATATCGGTCGCGCGCACGTTGAGCGCGCCGCGAAAGACGCCGGGAAAGGCAAGCACATTATTTATTTGATTAGGGCAGTCGGAACGGCCGGTGGCAACTACAGCCGCTCCCGCAGCTTTGGCCGCTTCGGGCATGATTTCGGGCTCAGGATTGGCCAGCGCGAAGACTATAGGATTAGAGGCCATCGACCGCACCATATCGAAGCTAACCAGGTTGGCGCGGGACACACCGATGAAAACATCAGCTCCCTGCAGGGCATCCTCCAGGCGCCCCTTGAGACCTGATGGGTTAGTTAGTTCGGCAACCTGTTGCTTGTACGGATTCATCCCGTCGCCGCGGCCGGGATAAAGGATGCCTCTGCTGTCGCAGAGCAGGATTTGCTCTGCGCCGAGCCGCATGAGCAGATGGACAATCGCTATGCCGGCGGCTCCGGCTCCACTGATAACGATCCGGACTGATTCGAGGGTTTTCCCGGTCAGCTTGAGGGCGTTGATCAAACCCGCAGCCACAACAATCGCCGTTCCGTGTTGATCATCGTGGAAGACCGGAATATTGAGCGATTCCTTGAGTCTCTCTTCAACTTCAAAACAGTCGGGGGCGGCGATATCCTCCAGGTTAATTCCGCCGAAGGAAGGAGCCATCAGCTCCACGGCACGCACAACCTCCGCCGTATCGCGGGCAGCAAGGCAGATGGGAAACGCATTTACTCCCGCAAACGACTTAAAGAGCAGCGCCTTCCCCTCCATAATCGGGAGGGCGGCTTCCGGTCCGACGTCGCCCAGACCCAAAACGGCGGTGCCGTTGGTTACGATGGCAACCATGTTCCCCCTGCCGGTGTAATCGTAGACGCGTTCGGGGTCTCTGCTGATTTCCATGCACGGTTCGGCTACCCCCGGAGTATACAGCAATGACAACTGCCGCTGATCAACCAGGGGTTGCTTTGGAACGATTTCAATCTTACCACGCAGTAGACGATGTAAATGCAATGCCTCTTCTCGGAAGTTCATATTCTCACTACCCTTGTGTATTGTATACAGAATCCTGCACTACATTTTACACCGCCGATCTTCTCCTGACAATAGAAATTGTCAAAAGAGTCCGGCAAATGTTCGTTTTGCCGGACTCTTTAGTTTGGATGTCTGTTGGATTCAAGCAGTATTAGGAGTCAGCTAATGTTTTTCCGCCGTGATGCCCAGTCCTTCAAAGATGAACATGATGCTGAAGCCATACCAGACAGTGTAGGCCACATAGAAGCAGAGAAGGAACACTGTAATGCCCGCACGCTCACTGACTTTTGCCGCCGGAATCCCGGCGAAATTGTAGGCCGGCTCCAGCGCCCGTTCGCGCACCTTCTTCATGAAGAGCGCGTCGCTGAACTGCTGGTCTGCCGTGAATGCCTTTTCAATCTGACCGAAGGCGTCGTGCCAATAATAGAGCACTGCTCGCGCGTTATCGGTAGCGTAGCGGGTCTCGATGGCCTGTTCTCTTTCCCAGAACAGATCATCAGCGTCGGCTGTGGCGGCGTTGAGTACGGCGGCCATATCGCCGGAGACCTCAACGGTGTTCTGTCCTGTGCTGACTGAAGCGCCGGCTCCCTCAAACATCTTTGCCAGCGTCTCGGTATGTACCGCATCCTTGGCCTTGAGGGTCAAAGCCACCTCGACTCCCCGATACTGTTCTGCTTCGGCGGCTACTTCTGTGATGTAGTAGGAAGAGCCTTTGGATAAAGAGTTGAACAGGTCATCGGCCCATTCCATCCCCGTCTGCCCGTTAAACACCGGGGTGAAGAGGGGAATAAGCACAAAGATGAAGAGGATCAGGGACGCAATACCTTTGATGAATTGGCCTCTATTGACAATGATAGGCATTCGTGTTTCACCTCCCCCAATTAGTGCCCGCCACCGGCGGCTGCATCGAATTTGCCGGCGCGGATTCTGGGTACACCTCTAATGAAGGAGTAAATGACCCAGATAGCGAATATCCCGACCACTGCAAAGAACACATAGAAGCTGAGCGCATCGCACACACTGATGGTACCCGCGCCGAAACTGGTATAGCCTGCCTTGTTCAGCGTTCCCGGCAGGGCAAAGACCCGGTTGACGAAACCGGCGATAACGGTGGTTGCAAAGAACCCTTTGATCATTACGCCGGGCACCACTTTGGTGGTAATAGCGCCGATTTGAATTCCCAGGAGGGAACCCAGCAACAGCCCCATGGCCAGCGTGTAGAATACGAAACCGTACACTGCGTACTGGGTGATTGATGTGTAACCGGAGGTGAAGATGATCTGGAAGATGTCAGTCCCCACGGTTGTCAGGGTAGATACACCCAGCAGGTAGACGAACGTCGGGAAGAAAACGAATCCGCCCCCGATACCCATAATCGCCGCGATAAACCCGATGACCAGACCGACGATGATCACCGGCCACACAGAGAGCTTTCTGCCGCCCGGAACAACGTTGTGGTCAAAGGAGACATAAGGCGGCACCTTAATCGCCTGAATGCTCTGCGCAATCCTGGTCATCTCCGCTTTGGCTTCGGGTGAGGCTTCTTCAGGGACGTCGCGGGAACGCAGAAAGTCGTACAGAGTGAAGAAACCGATAAACCCAAGTATCAACACATATACCACACTGATGAAGGCATCGCTAAGCGCCGGGTTGGCTTCGTAGATACTCCGCTGGACCATACCCCCCAGTGTGGCACCACTGACTGATCCGATTACAAACACGGCGGCCAGGGCGACACACACGTTACCCATCTTACGGTGGAGAGTCGCTCCCATGATGGCCTTGGCAAAGATGTGGAACATATCGGTACCTACGGACATAATACCCTTGACGCCCGCGCTCATCAGGGCCGGAGTCAGGATAAAGCCGCCGCCGGCACCGATGCAGCCGGTGATCAGACCGGCCACAAGACCGATCAAAAGTGAGACGGTGAACATCTGGATGGTGGCGAACGAAGGAGCATACGCCGACTTGCCGCCGATCACCGCGGGCATTTCGGCCGCCGTCGCCAGCTCAAGACCGGCGAATATCAGAACCGGAATCAAACACAGGAACAACAGCCTTCTGCGCTTCTGAAGTATGAAGTTGCTATTCTGAATAGACCAATTGCCATACCATTTACTGCCTTCCATCATCGCCTCGTACAGCAATCGGCCGGTGCCGATTTTTTTCGTTGTTGATGCCAAGGTATACACCCCCTCAAAGAATAAACCTGTTTGTGCAGTATCTCAGGGAAGAGTATCGGATCAGAAAAAGAGAATCCCTCCCTTCGCCTGTAAATCAAAAAAACCAGCGAACCGTTAACCAGGGTTAACAGCAGCCGGCCTATTGTTTTTCAATTTGGCCATTTTTGGTTTACTTGAAGAGTTCGATCGTCGAGCGCCGGAGGCCGTTCTTGGACGATACCCCAGGACGACCTGCAGTTTCATCATCATCATCAAGCCGCATCGACTTGATTGATTCATAGATCAATACGGGCTCTCCGTTTTGAACCAGGATCTTTACCTCACCCCAGCCCAGCTTACGAAGATACTCGAGCAGCTGAACCTCCTTGTTGGTCGGGGTCATTGAGCATTCCACCACAGTAATCCCCTCCTTGCGCAGCTGAACGAACGATCAGGATGGCGGGGACCCACCCTGCCGCGAAGACTCGCTTCAATTTAAGGTGCTTGTGTTGTTTGCTGAATACGGGAATCGCGCCATTAGTTCTATGAGCAAGGTACTTGTGATTGTTCCAATCATCCCGATTCCAACACGGTTTTTTGACTCCCAAGTACGATTAGCCCAGGTTGCCACTACTCAATACGCACCACCCCTTTCTGTCTTGCCTTGGTCTTGTGCTTAGCTTAGCAAGGTGTCTCGCGCGCTGTCAATAGGTAATCATATTTTCACGCAATTGGAAAAATGATGAGCAGTGAGCAGGGTTGTCATTATGTGTCACGATACCAAGTATGCAGAAACTGGTGCTAATGGCGGTTATTACTTTGGAATATCCGGTCAGGCTCGCCAAGACAATCACAAAGAGCGCCCGACTCTCAAGTCGGGCGCTCAGATGCAAAGGAGATTATTTGGCGTTTATCGTCTAAGACCGGCCAAGGCCATTTTACGTCGGACAAAGGCCAACTGAAACTGCAGCGGAAGCTGCATAGGGCAATTGTCATCGCAGGCCATCAGACCGTAACAGCCAAAAACACCTTCGTCGGAGCCGATTACCTCGAAATAATCCTGATCGGATCGCTCGTCCCGCGGGTCAACCATAAAACGCGCGACACGGTTCAGACCAGCGGCCCCCAGGAAGTCATCCCGGACATTGGCCGTGGCGCAGCCGGCGATACAGCATCCGCATTCAATGCAGCGCTCGGGCTCGTAAATCTTTAGGGCGGTCTCATTGTCCATCCGGTCTTCAAGTGCCTTTGGATCAAACTCCTTGCTGGTATGAATCCACGCCCTGGTTTTCAGTGACAGGTGCCGGAACCAGGTGCCGGTATCGACGGAAAGGTCACCAATCAATTTGAACACCGGAAGCGGCATCAAGGTGATCTGTGAACAGTAGTCTTTGGTCAGCGTCTTACATGCCAGCCGCGGTTTGCCGTTAATCAGCATGGCACATGATCCACAGATGGCTGCACGGCACACGAAGTCGAACATCAGGGACGGATCCTGTTCCTCTCTGATCTTGTTCAGAGCGACAAAGATGGTCATCCCTGTCGTCTCTTCCAGCTGGTAGGACTGCATGTGCGGCTTGATCTCCGGGGTTGCCGGGTTGTATCTGAAAATACTGAAGGTGATCCTTCGGTTGCTCATCGTAGTCCGTTCCTCCTTGCATAGTCCCGAGGTCTCCCTCTTGCCCTATCCTTTTTGGGATTGGGCTGAAGATTCACCGTAGCCGCGATCACCCGGAGGCAGCTCAGTGATGGTCACAGGTTCGTATTTCAGTTCTGGCAGATCGGCACCAGCCGGCCAATAGGCCAAAGTACGTTTCAGCCAATTCACATCGTCCCGCTTCGGGAAGTCCTCACGGGCGTGGCTGCCCCGACTCTCGGTGCGCTGCAGGGCCCCGTAGGAGATGCAGAGCGCAAGCCTGATCATACCGGGTAAGCGGAGTGCGGCCGTCAGTTCGGGATTGGCGCCCGATGCGCTGGAGCGCAGGCCGATTTTCTGCGATCTTGCGTGGAGTTCCTGCAGCTGGTCGACGGCCTTCTGCAGTCCTGTCCCCGTGCGGAAGATGCCCACATGCTCCATGAGTGTTTCTTCCATCTTACGGCGAATCTTGAATACATCCTCGTTGCCGTTCCTGCAGGACGTGATGGAGTCTATTCTTTCCCTTTGCTGCTTGACGTGATCCGCGATGAAGTCGGACTTATAAGAAAGACTCGTTCCCAAGGCGTACTCGGCTACTTTCTTGCCCACAATCATTCCGGAGACGATGGTTTCCGCCAGAGAGTTGCCGCCCAGGCGGTTAAAGCCGTGCAGATCCCAGCAGGCCGCTTCGCCGACCGAAAACAGGCCTTTTAGACCGTAGGCCGCGCCGTCGATATTGGTGCGAACGCCGCCCATGCTGTAGTGCTGAGTAGGCCTGACCGGGATCAATTCCTTAACCGGGTCGATGCCTGCGAAATTGCGGCAGATGTTGGCAATCTCGCGCAGGTTGGTATTAATGTGTTTGGCGCCGAGATGGCGGATATCCAGCCAAAGGTGAGGTCCGTAGGGACTGTCTACGCCGAATCCTTTGCGCATGTGCTGGATCATGCGCCGGGAGACGACGTCCCGTGAGGCCAGATCCTTCTTTACAGGTTCATAATCGGGCATGAAACGGTGGTGGTTCTTGTCTACAAGGAAGCCGCCGTCACCGCGGGCGCCTTCGGTGATCAGGATCCAGACGGGAACCATGCCCGTGGGGTGGAATTGAACGGCTTCCATGTTCCCGAGGGGAACCAGGCCGGTATCAAGGGCCAAAGCCATGCCGGTGCCCTCGCAGATGACGGCGTTGGTCGAGGTACCGTACAGACGCCCGTATCCGCCGGTGGCGATTACGGTCGCCTTAGCGATGTATACATTCAAGTCTCCGGTGCGGAGACAGCGAGCGACCACGCCGAGACACTTTTCGCCGTCGTGGATCAGCGAGATGGCTTCCATCCGGTCATGTACCGTGATGCCCATCTTGATAACAATGCTGTCCATTGTGTACTGCAGAGAGTGGCCGGTGCCGTCGGCGGTGTAGCAGGTGCGCCACTTGGCGGTGCCGCCGAAATTGCGGCCCGTGATCAGGCCTTCTTTATCCTTGGTATCTTCGATTACAGTACCGTCGGGAAGTGTTTTCTTTCCGGCCACCACCCGGCTCCAGGGAACGCCCCAGTAAGCCATCTGGCGCACGGCGATCGGCACCGTTTCGCAGAACAGGCGGGCTACGTCTTGTTCGCAACCCCAGTCAGAGCCCTTGACGGTATCTGCGAAATGGATGTCGGGGGAATCCCCCTTCCCCATCGCCGAGTTGCCCAGCGCGGCCTGCATACCACCCTGTGCGGCTGTACTGTGTGAACGTCTCGGCGGTACCAGGCTCAGAATAATACAGTCCAGACCGTGTGATGACGCCTCGACCGCGGTTCTCTCCCCCGCCAGTCCGGCACCGATAATTAGTACATCGGTGATGTGTGTCTGATAGCTGCTCATAAGGCACCTCCTAGCTGGACAAAGACCCACAGTGCGGCCAGACCCAGAGCGACGATAACAACGGTGATCGCCTTAAGGGCGAAACCGATCGTCTTCCGTTTGACCCAGCCCCATTTGATGAATTGGCGGTAGATCCCGAACCCGGCGTGATATTCACCAAGGATCAAGAGCACCAAATAGAACCACCAAAAGGCCTCCATGCGGGCGGCGCTTGTTTCCGCCCGAATCGGCCATCCGGTCAGCACGGCCCAAACGTGGATAGCAGCCAGAAAAGCTATCCCCAGGGCCGTTACCACTTGGAAGATCCACGTCCAGGTATCAAAGTGCATCACTGTACGGGCGTGGCGCCAGTAGTCCTGATAACGGTTTGGGATGCGCCTGCAGACCACGATTACATGAGTCAAGGCTACCAAACCGATAAAGGGGATGCCGATATAGGACAGATAATAGTCATCCAGAAACCTTGCAAGGTCATTGAATGTGGTTGTACCAAGCAGGATGGTGGCGACAAAAATCATGTGCGTCCATAAGAACCCGACTAGCAGAAACCCGCTGATCAACGAGGCAAGATCAAGATACAGATCTGCGCGCGGGTTGCGGCCCAGTGATCGCTGTTGTGAAGTACCTGCTTCAATCATTTTTCGTATCTCCCTTATCCGCGGTGTACTGTTTACGACCTTCCCGGTACAGATCGCCGCCGTACATGTCATTGGCGACGACGACCGGGAAATCCTCCACTTCAAATTCATAGATCGCTTCCGGTCCAAGCTCAGGATAGGCGAGTACCCTGGCGGAACGGATGCGCTGCGCGAGAAGTGCTCCGGCACCGCCTACGGCAGCGAAATACACGGCGCCGTGCTCTTTCATAGCATCGGTGACGGCCTCGCTTCGGTAGCCCTTACCGATCATTCCTTTCAGACCCAGGGCGATCAATCGCGGGGCATAAAAGTCCATTCTGCCGGCCGTGGTCGGCCCCGCAGCTCCTACCGGCCTTCCCGGAGGTGGCGGAGACGGGCCGACATAGTAGATAATCTGATTCTGAATGTCGACCGGGAGAGGTTCTCCGGCGTCCAACAACTCGACGAGTTTCTTGTGAGCGGCATCGCGCGCAGTCAAAATACGGCCGGATATCAATACTTTCTGTCCGGCTCGGAGCGCGGCGACCATCTCGTCGGTCAACGGTGTTGTTATCCTAACGGGCTCCATGGTAAACCTCCTATAACCGAGGGATGAACCCTGTGTACGTCTACAGAACAGCAGTCTTATGCCGCATGGCGTGGCAGTTCAGGTTGACCGCAACCGGCAGTGAAGCGATGTGGGTCGGATAGACTTCAATGTGGACACCCAGGGCGGTAATGCGTCCGCCGAGACCGGCGGGTCCAATGCCGGTTCCGTTGATTAACCCGAGAAGCTCCTCCTCCAATTCCGCGACCACCGGATCGGGGTTGGGGCGTCCGATTTCACGGAGCAGAGCCTGCTTGGCCAGCAGGGCCGCCTTTTCCATTGTGCCGCCGATTCCGACGCCCACGGTTAACGGCGGGCATGCATTCGGTCCCGCCTGGATTACCGTATCAAGGACAAACTGTTTGATTCCCGGCAGACCTTCGGCAGGCTTCAGCATGCGTAGGGTGCTCATGTTCTCGCTGCCGGCGCCCTTCGGCACGATAGAAATTCTCAGGCTGTCCCCGGGCACAAGACGGTAATGGATGACCGGCGGTGTATTGTCACCGGTGTTTACCCTGGTAATGGGGTCGCCGACTACCGACTTGCGCAGGAAACCCTGCTCGTATCCGTCCCTGACTCCCAGGGTGATGGCTTCGTTCAGATCCCCGCCGGTGACCTGAACATCCTGACCGAGATCGACAAACACGACCACGATGCCGGTATCCTGGCAGATGGGAATTCTATCCCGTTTGGCTATAGAGGCGTTTTCGAGCAGTTGACGCAATATGTCCGTCCCGGTTGGCGAAAGCTCACGGTCCATAGCGTGATGGAGCGCGTCCTCCACGTCCCGTTCAAGTTCGAAATTTGCCTCCATGCAGAGCCTGGATACCGTTTCGGCTATAGTGGTGCAGTCTATGGTACGCAATTACCCGTTTCACCCTTCCCTTAAGTCGGCTTCCGGTTGCAAAGGACAACCGGAAGCCGAGCTAGCTAACCGTGATAGGCAATACTTTGTGGTTCGACATGCCGTCAAGTAGGTACTCGCACCGATTCGCTTCTTAGCTTTCGGCCGCCACGGCTGTACCATCGGCGGGTTGTGCTTTTCGGGCGTTACGCCGCTTCTGCCACAGAGCGAGGATGACCATTACGAGAAGACCGCCGATGTCCGTGTAGGTTTCAGGTACCACCATACAGAGGGCAGCGAAGAAGAGAATAACCCGCGTTATTGTACCGAGCTTGCCGAAGTACCAGCCCTGAACAGCGGAGGCCAGACCGTAAACCCCGACGAGGGCAGTGAACATGATCGGAATTACCGCGTACAGGTTGTCGCCCTGGAGAAGCATTTCCGGGCCGTAGAAGAACATGAAGGGCACGATGTAGGCGGTGATGCCCAGCCGGAATGAGGTCACACTGGTCTTCATCGGATCGGAGCCGCTGATTCCCGAAGCCGCATAGGCGGCCAGCGCGACCGGCGGTGTGATGGCCGACACACACGCAAAATAGAACACAAAGAAGTGCGCGAGCAGCGGATCGATGCCCAGGCGGATCAGTCCTGGGGCGACGACGGAGGCGGCCACGGCGTAGGCGGCCGTGGTCGGCATACCCATACCGAGGACGATCGCGATCAGCATTGCAAAGATAAGCGCCAACAGGGTACTGGTGCCGGCGATCCCCAGAATCAGGGTCGAAAACTTGAGTCCGATGCCGGTCAGCGCGATGACCCCCATAATGATGCCGGCGGCGGCGCACACTGCCATCAGTTGAATGGAGCCTCGGGCGCCGATTTCGAGCGCCTTGAGGGTCTTGCTGAGGCCCATACGGGATTCCCGCGATACCCAGCTGACCAGCCAACTGGAGATGATCGCCCAGAACCCGGCCATAACCACGGAGTATCCCGTCAAGAGCAGGGTGAACAGGACCAGGACGGGTAGGAACAGGTATCCTTCACGCATTACCTTCCCAAAAGGTGGCAGCATGTGCCGGGGGAAGCCGATCAGTTTCAGCTTGATAGCCTCTATGTCCACCATGAAATAGATCGAGGCAAAGTAGAGCAGTGCCGGGATGATACCCGCCAGCATCAGCTGACTGTACGGGATACCTGTAAGCTCCGCCATTATGAAAACACCGGCTCCCATAATCGGAGGCATGATCTGCCCGCCGGTGGAGGCGACGGCCTCAACGGAAGCCGCAAATTTTGGCGAATAGCCGACCTTGCGCATCAGCGGGATGGTGAAACTGCCCGTGGCGACGGCGTTGCCGGCCGAGGTCCCGTTCATTGTGCCCATCAGGGCGCTTGAAAGCACAGCCACCTTGGCCGGACCGCCGCGGAGGTGACCGCTGATCGAAAACGCCCACTTGACGAAGTAACGCCCCACACCGGAAACCTGGAGAAAGGCGCTGAAGATGATAAACAGGATGATGTACTTGGACGAGATGGCCAGCGGGACGCTGAAGATGCCGTCTAGGCTGAAGATATAGGTGATAAACCGTTCAAATGAATAGCCGCTGTGGTGAAGCACACCGGGCAGGTACGGCCCGACAAAGGCGTATGCGATGAAAACCGCGCAGAGTATCGGCAAGGCGTTGCCGCTGGCACGCCGCGTCAGCTCCAGCACAGTGATCACCACGATAACGGCCACGATCACATCATTTGTGGTCGGGATCACGCCGACCCTGAAGATTAGCAGCTTAAGGTTGGAAATGATGTACCATCCTGAGTAAAGCAGGCCGGCAACGAAGATCCAGTCGGTCCAGTGCACCTTCTCACGGGCCTTTTGCCAGCCGGGGATCAGGAGAAAGCCGAGCACCCCGATACTTACCAGGTGGCAGGTGCGATAGATCCACGGATCCATCGGGATAAACCGAAGGACGATAATGTGAAACAGGGCAGCGCATATTGCCCAAATCGCTACAACCTTCGCAATCCACCCGACTAATGGACGATGACTGCTCGTCTCTGCGGCTTCGGACTTTTCGAAATCGATACGTTTGGTGATGTCCTGCTGCGATGATTGGTTTTCCGAATCGGATGCCGACCCGTTCTTGTTCTCTTGGGCCATTGCAGAGCTCCTTTCCGAGATATGAGTAAGAAGCTCTCACCGGCGAGCGGGGACGGTGAGAGTAAAAAGGAGATAAAAGTCACTATACATGGAATGCCCCCTTCACCCCACGATTGACGGGGGTGAAGGGGAACCGTTGCAAACGACTACTTTTCGTACTCAGGCGGATAAACCCCGGCCGGGAGCTCAATACCGATTTCCTCATAGTACTTGATCGCACCCGGATGCACCGGCAGCCAATCGTTGAGAGCCATATTCTCAGGAATAGTCTCCGCCGCCGCCTGATGCGCGGTCAGCATCATATCGTGATGCTCAAAGACACCCTTTACGATCTCGTACACCAGGTCGTCCGGAAGATCCTTGGAGCAGATAGCCATGTTCCACATACCGATGGTTTCGACGTCCTCTTCCAGAACGTTCGGGAATGCGGAGGCCGGAATTGTGGCCGGAGTCCAGAAGGGCCATTCGGCACAGATCTTGTCGCGGTCCTCACCGTCGATTCCCCACATCACAATGTCACGCTGGGCGGCCGTTTCCAGGACACCGGCTACAGGCACACCGGCGGCAAAGCTGTTGGCGTCCAACTGACCGTCAAGGTGCATGGATACCAGGTCGCTCAAGCCGGCCTGACGCGGGTTGGCATTGATCCCGAGAAACTCGAGGAAGCGCGGGTGATAGGTACCTGCAGTACCGCCGGCCGGACCGACGCCCACGCTTTTGCCGGCCAGGTCGCGCATGCTGCTGATACCGGAATCCTTAAAGGCCCACCACATGGAGTAGGTGTTGTACATCGGGAAGATCGCCCGGACGTTAGTCATTTGGACGCCGCCGGTCCAGTCTTCCTCTCCGTGCCAGCCTTCCCAGGCCGGACCCATCGTAATCATTCCAAGGTCCAGATCACCCATGTGGACAAGCTGCATATTGTGGTTCGGCCCGCCGGTCACCTCGACGGAAGCCTCAAGGCCTGTCGCCTCCTTGATAACGCTGGACCAACCGCCGGCATAGATGTAATAGGTGCCGCCAATCGAGGCCGAGCCGATCTTCAGGGAAGCAGGCCACCCTTTTTCATCGGTCTGACCGCTCGAATCGCCGCCACCGCCACAGCCGACAACAGCAAGACTGAATACGCCGACTAGTAGAATAGCAAGTGCTGCCATCCAAACCTTCTTCTTCATTTCTTAAACCTTAACCTCCCCAATCAAATTTATCTTTGTTCTTGACCGCACACCTTCCAGAGATTCCGGTTTCCACCCCCTTTTGACGGCTGAGCCGACCAACCGACAACGTGCACTCTCCTTCCCCATATGCTTCAAGCCATATGGCAAAAAAAACAACAGTGGCCACAGCCACAATCACTAATAAGGGCAAAACTGCGAATTTGGTCGTCATAATTGGCATACTGCTTGTATTTTGTATGCACAAATAACAGATTAATGCCCCTACTTTCAGAAAATTGTAAATAACCATGCCGGTTTACACAACGTTTAGGTGATTAAGGTCGTTTTAATCTTTTTGGTCACGCGGCCGATAGCGGTTTACCGGACGTCCAACCGAACCATACTGCAACTCAAGCACGGCCTTGCCTGATTTCTCAAGGTATTCCAGATAGCGCCGCGCGGTAACCCGGGCCAATCCCACCCCCGCAGCGACATCTTCCGCAGATAGGGGCCGGTTCTGCTGAATGAGATAAAGCATTACCTGACGCAGAGTGAGCTCATGAAGTCCCTTGGGTAGTCGCCCCTCCCTGTCGTCGGCCGGTTTGCCCAGGGTCAGGCGGTCCAGTGTTTCCTGGTCGAAGGATGACCGCCGCTTCAGGCTCTTCCGAAGAGTCTGATACGAATTGAGGGCCGATACAAGTCGGGCGAGCTTAAACGGTTTGATTATGTAATCGATGGCGCCAAACCTAAAGACATCCTGAATTGTAGCCGTGTCTTGGGCGGCCGTAATGAGAATCACATCGGTAGGCACATTCCAGCGGCGGATTCTCCGTAGCACGTCGACGCCGCTCAGGTCGGGCAGGTAGACATCGAGCAGCGTCAGGTCGGGCTTCAGTTCCTTGACCGTTTCAACTGCCTGTATGCCCGTTGTAACGATGTCAATGACCGTAAAGCCGGGCACCGATTCTACGAAACGCTTATTGACGTCTGCCACCATGGGATCATCTTCTACGATAAGGACAGTGATGCTCATCTTTCATTCACCATTCGTTGGAATCTCAATCGCGAACTCGGTAAGCCCCTCTGGGAAGTCTATACTGATTCGGCCTCCGGCAAGCTCCACGTACTGTTTAACCAGAGACAAGCCTAGGCCGTGGTTCTCCGCTCGTTTGGTAGTGAACCCCGGAACAAATATTTTGTCGCGTATGTGTTCCGGCAAACCCGGGCCGCTGTCGCGGACAATGATGCGCAGCCGGTTCTCCTGCTCCAATATGGCGAAATACACTTTGCGGTTCTCCGGCGGCAGCTCCTGCACGGCTTCAAACGCGTTCTCCAACAGGTTGCCGATGATAATCACCAGGCAGCTGGCGTCGATACAGGACGGGAGTCGTGTAAGGCGACTGGCGCGGTCAATGGCCAGGTCGATTTTCAGTTCTTTGGCGCGGCTGTGTTTGCCCAGGATGATTCCAGCGACGCCGTAGTCCCGAATATGCGTGGTCAGAAACGTGCTGATCTCATTCTGGTCGGCGGTCTCGGTAAAAATGTAGTCCAGCGCTTCCTGATAGTGCTCCAACTGGATCAACCCGGCAATGGTATGCAGGGTGTTCCGGTACTCGTGGTTTCGTACCCGCAACGCCTCAATGAAGCGTTTAACGCCGGTCAATTCTTCCGCCAGGAGCCGGATCTCGGTCTTGTCCTTGAGGGTGACTACGGTGCCCACAATGCGGCCGCGGGCGTATACCGGAAGCAGGTTTAGAACGAGTACCACGTTGTTGACGACCACTTCCTGGTTTCGCACGGCACGACCATCGGTTACGACGGGCAACAGACCGCTGTCCGGCAGCACATCCTCTATGGGGCGACCCAGAATTTCGGGACCGGTTCCCGTGAGGTCCATAGCCGCCCGATTGATCAGGGTAACTCTCAAATGGTCGTCGGTCGCGATGATCCCGTCTGCAATCGACTCGAGGATGGCGTTTCGTTCTTCAACCAGTCGGGCGATTTCGTCCGGTTCAAGATTGAACATCTCCCGTTTGATTACCCGGGCCAGGAATACCGACCCGACAAGACCGACAAACAGCCCCAGACTGAGGGCGAGATATAGCTGAGTCCGAATACTCTGGATGACCGAAGTCACGGTCGGGGTCAGTATACCGACCACAACCGCTCCGATTTGGGCTTCGCCCTCATCGGTCGTAATGGGCACAAACGCACGAATGGAGGGGCCCAGCACGCCTTCGGCCGCTGAAAGGTACTCCTCACCGCGGCTTACGGCGGGATAATAGTCATCTCCGGAAAACTTTTCCCCGATGTATTCCTCGAGCGGGTGTGAATATCGAATCCCTGAGGCGTCAAGGATCACAATGTAGGCTACCCCGGTCGCCGTGCGTATCCTTTCGGCCAAAGGCTGGATCACCCGGTCTCCTCCATCGCGTCCGACGTTCTCCCGAATTTCCTCCATCTGGGCGAGCGTCCGGCCGATCGCCAGGGCACGCATACCGATCTCGTTTTCAATACGGGCCGTGATTTGCTCAATGACAAGTCCGCCGCCGACAATTACGGCGAACAATACCGAGCCGAACGACAGCAGGGCGATCTTTGTGTTCAATCTGAGTTTTATCATTAAGGCACCTATGCAGCAACACAGCCGTTTAAATGACTAATTGGACAACTCCGGAAATCATCCTGCCGCAATGTAGTGGAATTATCTAGCATTATACCAGTGCATCGGCTGGAGATACATAATCTTCAAGGATGGTTTTCGTCCCGTGAGCAAATTCTAAATGGTGAATACAAAACCAGAAAACTAAGGAGGTTTTGAGTGGCATGTATGTTGCTCAGGGAAGAAACTATCTGGATCAGCGTGTCGATGTAATCCCTTCACCCAGCCTTAAAGATCGCCACGCGACGGTGATGTACGACGGAATTCTTAAACACTCCGGCGCGGACAGGGTGTTCATTCATTATGGATTTGACGGTTGGAACAACACCTGCACGGAAGAGATGCGCCGCGAGCCCGACGGGAACTTTAGCTGTTCCATTCAGATGCGGGGAACCAGCGAGTGCAACTTCTGCTTCAAAGACAGCGCAAACAACTGGGACACCAATAACGGCTGGAACTGGTCGACGGATATCCGTTACTAGCGGCAACCGTTCTATTGAGCGCTCCTACGGGGAAGATGTCTTCCCCGTTTGCTTTTTGCGCAGATGATCCCCCTCTGGTAACATGAGATCAAACAGCATTCCTTTACAGGGGGCGGACATGCGACGGGGAAATCCCTTCAGTAGACAAGCAGCCAACGATGCGCGAAAACGGGTTGATGATCTGCGAAAAAGGTATCCAGGTCTGGACAGACACCGGCTTGCTGAGCGGTTGATCAACGATAAGGCCAGACTTTGCGCACTTTGCGGCGCACTTACGGCCATACCGGCCATTATGCCGGGCATCGGCACCCTCGTAGCCATCGCGTCCGGGCTGGTTGTGGATATCACCGTCTTGGGTTATCTGTTGTCAAGACTGGTGTTGGAACTGTCCACCCTGTTTGATCACGATCCGTTGTCCCCGCGCGTGCAGCAGGAAGCGATACGCATTTTCGGACTTGCCGCCGGAGTTCAGTCGGCCGGGAAACACGCGGCCAAGACGGCGGCGGATGTACTGGCCCGCCAGGCGGCCGCCGGCGGGATGAGCCGGCCCCTGTTCCTGATGGGACTGCGTGCCAGCCAGCGTTCGGTTGTCGCCCGAATATTGCCGCTGGCCGGTGTCGGATTGGCCGCACTGGTTACCTACCTATTCGCCCGCGGCATGGGCCGGCGCATGCTTGCCCACTATGAACGGACGGCAACCGATGATTGGAGTGGACGTACTCTTGACGTGGACTACCGGGTTAGTACGGGCGCACCCGGACACGGTCGGGACACAGTAATTTAACCAGTATCATACCTGCTACAAAGCCTCCGACATGAGCCCACCAGGCGACTGTAGCCGCGCCTCCGGCCAATGCCGCTAAGCCGTTTACAAGCTGCAGACCGAACCAAATCAGCAGAAAAACTACGGCCGGAAGCTCCACGAAAGTGATGACAAAAAGAAGCGGCAGCAGGGTCAGTACGCGGGAACGCGAGAAGTTCAGAAAATAGGCGCCGAGAACTCCGGCTACCGCACCGCTGGCGCCGATTGTCGGCACCAGCGAAGCGGCGTTGGTAATAATATGGGCGAAACCGCCCGCAAGACCCACCAGCAGGTAAAACAGGAGGAAACGTGCCCGGCCCATAACGTCTTCCACATTATCGCCGAAAACCCATAGAAACCACATGTTGCTCAAAATGTGCAGCCACCCGCCGTGGATAAACATGGAACTGAACATTGGTATCCATGTACCGATGGCAAACGGCGCCTCCGCGAATGCTTGAACTTGCAGAGCCGGTACAATACCGAAATGTTCGACGAAAGCCGTCGTTTGACCGCCCGTAAGCGTGAGCTGAAAAACAAACACAAGCACGTTAACGGCGATGATGGAAACGGTCACAATTGGAAAGTACCGGGAGCGGATGGTGTCCCGAATGGGAATCACTTCGCAGTCCCCCTAATCACGCCTCGTTCGGTCGTCGCGCGTTACTCGTTGCCAAGGTCCTGTTCCAAAATGCTTGCCAGATCATCCTGCGTGGCTTTCCTGATGTTTGCCGACAGAGAACTGCTCTTCATTGCAGCGCCGACAATCTCTATTATGTCCTCGCGCTTCAGGCCCAACTCGCCCAGTTTGGCGGGGAGCCCCAGCCTTTCCACCAGTTTGCGGACATAGATAACGAACTTCCTTGCCGCTTCTTCGGCATCCGACGTGCGGTGGGCGATTCCGGTGCGGTAACCCAGCTCGGCGTACGCATCGACAGCCAGCGGGAAGTTAAAATCCATCACCTTCGGCAAGAGCATGCCGCAGACGAGACCGTGCGGCAGTCCGTAGCGGCTTCCGATCGGGTGGGCGAGCGCGTGTACGGCACCGGTGCCGGCCGAGTTGATCGCCATGCCCGCCATCATGGCCGCCAAGGCCATCTTTTCACGTGCGTCTTTCTTGCCGCCATAGGAATATGCCGTATATATGTTCTGGACGATTAGGCGGACCGATTCGGCGGCCAGCGCCGATGCCGGCGGCAGTGCCCAGCGGGAACTGTAAGCTTCGATGGCGTGGGTCAGGGCGTCCAGACCGGTGTATGCTGTTAGCGTACCCGGCATTGACATCGTTAGAATCGGATCGACGATGGCTGTTCTTGCCATCCAGTAATCATTGCGCAAGCTGGCCTTCTTCCCGGCTTCCGGATCAATGAGTACGGCATTGCGGGTTACCTCCGAACCGCTTCCGGCCGTCGTCGGCAGTGCTACCCAGGGTATGGGCGGAATATCTGGGTCCTTTCCGCGCAAGTACTCGGCTGTCGGTTCTGCAGCGTGATAGAGACCGGCGATCGCCTTTGCGGTGTCGAGCACGCTTCCGCCTCCGATGCCCAGAATGAATTCCGTGCCGTGCTCACGTGCGATGCGCCGTCCTTCATCCACCATTGTAGTGGTGGGTTCGCTTCCCACCTCGAAAAAGGCCAGGTCAAGGTCTGACGATTTAAGAGGGATCAGAACGCGGTCCCTGTTTTCCGGAAATCGGAGTGTGCTTCGTCCCGAAACCAGAAGAACACGCTTGCCGAAACGCGAGATTTCCTGGACAAGACGATAAGTGGATCCGGGGCCGAAGAGGATGCGTTCCGGGGTCAAGAGATCAAACAGCATGGGAAAACCTCCAGATCGACAGTGTTTGTCTTATACGTATTTCCTGATGCTTTCCAGTTCCCGACGCGCGGGGATCGGATGATCCCCATCGGCTGGATAGCCCACGGCGATGATCGCTAGCGGACGAAGAGAGTCTGGGATGCCCAGACAGGCACGCACGCGGTCTTCGTTGAACGCGCCGACCCAGCAGGATCCAAGTCCGTAGTCCGCGGCTGCAAGCAGAATGTTCTGTGCGGCTGCGGCGGTGTCCTGGATGCAATAGAGATCTTCCCCGCGCCGACCGTAAATGCGCGCCGAGCGCCGGGGTTCGGCGCACACCACGATGCATACCGGGGCTTCGGCCGCGAAGTGCTGCCCGAAAGCCGCATCGGCCAGACAACGCCTGACTGCCGGGTCGTGGACGACATAAAAGTACCACGGCTGCAGGTTTCCTGCACTCGGCGCCCATCGGGCCGCTTCAATGAGCTTGTCTGTGACGTCCACAGGTACGGAGTCGGTCGTAAACCGGCGGATTGAGCGCCGCTTCCGTATCTGTTGCAGCAATTCATCGGGCATATTCACCGCTCCCCGTTCGGGTGTTAACCTCTGTCTCGCCCAACCGGTCACCCGGTTCAGTTCGGGAACGGGCGATGGTGCCGGCCGGCAGTTCGACTACACTCCGGGCGGTGCGCACCAGCGGGCTCAGCCGATAGGGCTTTAATGAGGGTATTATATGCACCACGAACAGGTATTCATCGATGAACAGAACATCGATGGGAAAGCGCATAAAAAAGGTGTGGATTGAGTTGCAGGGTGTGATCATGAGACCCTCACCTTGCGGAAGCTCCGATCTACCCATCAATCCGCGCAGTCTCTTGCCGAACGTGTCGGCCACCTTCAGCTTGTCGGCCACAACGGTGCCCTTGGTTAGGTTGCGCAGCATTGCTATCGATTCCCCATCAGTTGTGATTCAGTCACGGCGGGGCCATGAATGAAAGTCGGCAACGTCCTCAATCTCCTTGGTGCGATCCCGCGCCATTAAATTGGTGACCGCCCGTCTGGGAGACCATCCCTCAAAAAGCACTCGATATATCTCAGTCGTAATGGGCATTTCCACGTTGAGTGAACGGGCCAGCGCATAGACTGCTTTGGTTGTGCGTACCCCTTCGACCACCATGTTCACCGAGCGCTGCGCGTCGGTAACGGACACCCCCTGACCGATGGCGATTCCGGCCCGGCGGTTGCGGCTGTGTACACTGGTGCAGGTCACAATAAGATCGCCCACCCCGGCCAAACCGGCGAAGGTCAGTGGGTCGGCGCCCAACCGCACACCCAAACGCACGATTTCGGCCAGACCGCGGGTCATAAGCGCGGCCTTTGCGTTGTCGCCGAAGCCCAGCCCCTCGGCGATGCCGGTTCCCAAGGCGATAATGTTTTTCAGTGCCCCGCCGAGTTCCACACCGATGATGTCGCGGTTGGTGTAAACACGCAGCGTCGGTCCCATAAACACGTCCTGCACAGCTTGGGCGGTCCCGATACTCGGGGAAGCGGCCACAACGGCCGTAGGTTGACCCCGGCCTGCTTCTTCAGCGTGACTTGGTCCGGAAAGAACGGCATATTGGTCAAGCTCGGGATCGTGGCGGACCTGAGCATAAACCTGAGACAGGCGCAATCCGGTGTTCTCCTCGATCCCTTTGGCGACGTTGACTACGACCGTGTCCTTCGGCAGCTGCGGAACAACTCGGCCGAGCACTTCCCGAAAAGCCTGCGAAGGCACCGCGGAAACGATGAGATCGGCCCCGCGCACGGCTGCCGACAGGTTGGTCAAGACCTCGATTTCGGGATCCAGCTTGACCCCCGGGAGATATCGCTTGTTTTCCCCTTCTTGAATGATCGCGCGGGCGAGATCGCCACGTCGTGCCCAGAGTCGCACGGAGCACGCGTTTTGCGAAAGAAGGTGCGCCAGAGCCGTCCCCCAGCTTCCGGCTCCGAGAACCGCCACTGCCCTCATCATGATTCTCCTTCTCAAATGTTCTTTGCGTAGTGAACGGCATTACGGAAAATAAACAGGCCGTCGGGTTCGGACTTCTTTGTTTGCCTGCGCCAAAGCGGATGCTGGGTGAGATCCACGTACCGCTCCGGATGAGGCATCAGACCCAGTATTCTCCCGGAAGGGTCGCACAGCCCGGCGACTGCATTCGGAGAGCCGTTCGGGTTGTACGGATAGGCCATAGTCGGATTCCCGTTCCGATCAGCGTAACGGAAGACGATCTGGCCTCGGTGTTCCAACTCATGCAATACCGCGTCGTCGGTGTAGAATCTCCCTTCGGCGTGTGCCGCCTGATAGGAAACAATACGGTCCTCCATACCGGCGGTAAACACGCACGGGCTTTTTTCAACGCGCAGATTCACCCAGCGGCATTCAAACCGCCCGCTCTCATTTGCGGTGAGGGTTGCCTTGATTTCACCGATGCGGATGTCCGGCAGGAGACCGGTACGTACCAGTACCTGAAACCCGTTGCATATCCCCAGGACCAGCTTGTTGTCGGCGACAAAGGCCGAGAGCTGTTCACGGAACTGGGTGAGCAGCTCGACGGCCAGAATCTTGCCGGAGGCGACGTCGTCTCCATACGAAAACCCTCCGGGGATGACCAGGATCTGAAAATCATTTAGTGTCACATCACGGGTTCGGAGTTGATTGACGTGAACCAATTCAGAATGCGCCCCGCACTTCTCAAAAGCGTAGGCCGTTTCAACATCACAATTCGTGCCGTCGGTGCGCAGGATGCATACGCGCGGCCTCATACTCCGAACACCTCCTTCATCGGCCTTTGCCAGCTTTCTTTAAGGTCTTCGAGCGGAACGCTGAAAAGCCTTCTACCGTTAGAAGAGACTGTAAGCAGCGGATTCGGAACCACCCTGCCGATTTCCAGGAACGGAACGTCCGAGAACAGTGTGCCGGCGTCGACACCGGCGGGTAGTTCGATGATAAAACATCCCGCAGTCTCATTGAACAGGAACTGTTCCGGCTTTACGCCCGCGGGAATATCGATGTCCGCGCCCAGCCGACCGCCGAAACACATCTCCGTCAGGGCCGAAACCAAGCCCCCCTCACTGATGTCGTGGCAGGCACATACATGCCCGGAGGTGATGGCGCCGTGGAGGGCGGAGAACACCCTTCGTACCGAACGGATGCTTATCCGCGGCAATTGGTTTCCTAAGAAACCGAGCACGTCGAAGTAAACCGAGCCCGCCATTTCTTCCAGGTTTCTTTCCCCAAGGAGCAGGAGACGGTTCCCGGCTTCCTTTAAATCGGCGGATACCGTAGTCCGGACGTCGGCAATCCGGCCGAAGGCGGACACACAAACCACCGGGGGAATCTGAATGGTCACACCGTCGTCGGTCTTGTAAGTGCTGGAGAGACTGTCCTTACCGGATATGAAAGGCATACCGGTTTCGGTCGAGAAGTCCACACAGCCATCGACGGCACGATCAAGAGCACCCATCATTTCCGGATCGGGTACGGGCCAAATGAAATTATCAATCAGCATGATCTCTTCCGGGTTGGCGCCAGCCGCGACTATATTGGATACAGCTTCGGTAGCGGCCCAGATGCTTCCCCAATACGGATCTATGCGGTTGAGAACCGGATTCAGTCCGTGTCCGATAACCACAGCGTAGGGCTTGCCCAAAAGAGGAGTCAGCACGGCCGCGTCGTTGGGCGCATCTTCGTCCACCCCGTTAAAGGGCGGAAGGGCATTGGTACCTTGTACTCCGTGGTCGTAGACGCGAACGATCGGCTCTTTGGAACAGACGTTTAGATGAGCCATGACCTTCTTAAGGGTGGAGGGCCAGTCTTCGACCGGAGACAAAGGCGGCTCGGGATAGGTTCTGCGTGTCCAACGGGCGGGCATTACCCGCTGTGGAAGACCATGGTGGAGAAAATCCATGCCCAGGTTTAAAACCTCGTCGCCGTCAAATGTGGCCCTGAAACGTTTGTCATCAGTGAACGTGCCCAGCACAGTGGCTTCAACATTGAACTCAGCACAGAGTTCCAGGAGCCGGTCGCGGTCTTCGGAACGAACGGCCAGCACCATGCGTTCCTGGCTTTCCGAGAGAAGAATCTCCCACGGTGCCAGGCCGCTGTATTTCAAGGGAGCGCGATCCAACGCAATAAGGGCACCTGTTTCACCGCCCATTTCGCCCACGGCTGATGCGAAGCCTCCGGCCCCGCAGTCGGTAATGGCCCGAATCAAATTCTCGTCTCTGGCTTTCAAGATGAAATCGTGGATGCGCTTTTCCTCAATAGGGTGCCCTATCTGAACAGCCTGGGCATTGACCGATATCGTACGGTCGGTCATGGCTGCGCTTGAGAAAGTGGCACCATGGAGCCCGTCGCGTCCGGTGCGGCCGCCGATCACGATGATCAGATCTCCGGGCTGCGGAGTCCCCTTCTGTGCCCTGTCCGCAGGTAGAAGGCCGTAAGAACCGACGATTACCGTAGGCTTGGCCCGAAAGTCGGGGTGAAAATGCAGCGATCCGTTATTGGTGGGGATGCCCATACGGTTTCCGTAATCGCGTACCCCATCGACTACCCGCCTGAGCAGGTACCCGGGGTGCAGGCACCCGCGCGGAATTTCGCCCTGTGGGAGATCGGGCGGCCCAAAGCAGAACATATCGGTGGAGGCGATCACCTTCGCCCCCTGTCCGGTGCCCATCACATCACGAAATACACCGCCGCAACCGGTGGCCGCGCCGCCGTAAGGTTCAATGGCGGAAGGAGAGTTGTGCGTCTCAACCTTGCCGCAGATCGCCCAGCCTTCGTAGAATCCCATAACGCCCGAGTTGTCCACAAAGGCTGACAACACCAAAGGATGGTTGATCCGGGCCGTGGCCTCCTGCAGTCGCTTCAGAAACGGCTTCTTCTCCCGGCCGTCCACGACAACACGTGCCTTGAATGTCTTGTGCACGCAGTGCTCGGACCAGGTTTGGGCGAGGATCTCTATCTCACAATCGGTGGGATCGCGCCCGTTGTCACGAAAATAATCCCGAATCAGGCGCATTTCGTCAAGGTTTAGATACAGCCTGTCCCTGCTGAGTTCGAGCAGTTGTTCATCGCTCATATTCCGGATGGGGATAATCTCGGCCGGCAGCTTTCGCCCGCTGATCAGCAGGGTCTGCGGTGGTTCAGTGACCACGTACTGAACGGTATCGTTCACCAACAGCCTGGATGTGATCAGCTGCAAATCACCTTCCGAAAGGTGTCCGTAGAAGGCATATTCCCAGCTGGAATCGGCCGCCTGCAGAGCAGTCAGTCCGAGATCCCGGGCGGCCTTCATCAGAGAAGCGGCTTCCGGGTTCATCACCCCGGGTTTGTAAGCCACCTCAATCAACCAGTCAGCATCGGCAATGATCGGGGTGTTGACGGTGTAGATCTGGAAAACCCTTTCGGAAAGCAGTTGCTCGGCCAGAAGGACGGCATCCTCCGCAGTGATCCCTTCGAAACGGTAGACCTTGGCCGTCCGCACCTTTTCCAGTCCGGTAATGGAAAGGGCGCTCCGTGTCTGGGCGAGCAGTTCCTCACCGTGAGTGTCTGCAAGTCCTGGTTTAAGGGTAACGCGTACTTCCTGTATCGACAATGTATCGACCTCCCCATCCATTGTAGCACGCACGCCCGGAGTGATCTACTTTCGAAACCCGAACTTGTGTTCGGTTCCATCGATCAAGCGCGCAATATTGTCGCGGTGTTTATAAACCACTACGGCAGCAGCGGCGGCGGTAAACAGAACCAGCTCAAGGTCGGCACCCGTTGCGGCAAAAGCGATGGGTACGGCAACGGCAGCGGTCATAGAGGCGAGTGAAACATAGCGTGTGAGCGCGGTCAGACTCAACCAGATCACGGCGGCGACCGCTATCCCGACCGGAGGCAGCATCAGGAGCACCCCCAAAAGGGTGGCGATCATCTTGCCGCCCCGAAAGCGCAGGAACACCGACCAGCCATGACCGATCAGCGCCGCGGCGGCAGTGGCCAGTTCGAAACCCGGTGGACCAAAATGGCGTCCAAGAAGTACGGCGACGATACCCTTTGTGATATCACCGGCCAGAGCCGCCAGAGCGGGTACGGGGCCGAGAGCGCGCCAGACATTGGTGGCCCCGATATTGCCGCTCCCCAAAGTCCGGATGTCGATCCCCTTTAATACCTTTCCCAGGATGTACCCGGTGGGAATTGAACCAATAAGGTAACTGACAAGAAGAAGCAGGACCGTTTCAAGCATCACTGGTTCCTCCCTTCTCTGCGGCGCACTGCGAAGCGCACCGGCGCACCGGTAAAACCGTAGAACCGGCGCAGCTGGTTGGCCAGGTAGCGGCGGTAGGCCGCAGATATCAACTCCGGATCGTTGACAAAAAGGACAAAGGTAGGCGGACCGGTCTTGACCTGAGCGCTGTAATACACCTTGAGCCGACGTCCCTTAACGGTCGGCGGCGGGGAGAGCATCACGGCCTCGTGGATGATGCGGTTCAGGTGTGCGGTGGGAATCTCCTTGGTATATTCCTTGTACACCTTGTCGACTTCGTCGAGAATTCGTCCCACACGTTGACCGGTGAGCGCGGAAATGAATATGATCGGGGCGTAGGCCACGAAGGAAAGCTGGTCGCGGATATCCTCACGGTATTGGTCTGCGGTGAGGGAATCCTTTTCTACCAAGTCCCATTTGTTCACCAGAATGATGGTTGCTTTTCCGGCTTCTTCCGCCAGGCCGGCGATGCGCTGGTCCTGTGCGGTGATGCCTTCCTTGGCGTCCAAGACGAGCAGGGCTACGTCCGCCCTTTCCAGCGCCTGTCTGGCGCGGATCACGCTGTAGTGTTCGACCGGTTCGTAAATCCTGCTGCGCCTGCGTATTCCTGCTGTGTCTACGAGGGTGTACTTTTTGTCCCCGCGGTAGATCACGGTGTCAATAGCGTCACGGGTTGTTCCGGGCATATCGCTCACGATAACCCGTTCCTCCCCGCAAATGGCATTAACCAGCGAAGACTTGCCGACATTGGGCCGTCCGATGACGGCGATGCCGACGGACGGCGCAGGTTCCGGCTTGTCTTGCACGGGAATGCGGCTGATTACGAGGTCGAGCAGGTCGCCCACGTTAAGTCCGAGGGAGGCCGAGATTGGAAAAGGCTCCCCCAGCCCCAGACTGTAGAATTCCGCCGTAGGAAGCGGAAGGGTGAAATTGTCCACCTTGTTCACTACGAGGATCACCGGCTTGCCAAGGCGGCGGATGAGCTCGGCAACGTCTTCGTCCTCAGGTAATACTCCTGCCTTGCCGTCAACAACAAAAAGGATGAGGTCGGCATCGCGCATCGCCTTTTCGGCCTGTTCGGCTACGGGTCCGGCCATGGTTTCGTTTCCGCCGTGTCCGATGCCCCCGGTATCGACAATCATAAAGTGCGTGCCGGACCACTCAGCTTCGCGGTACAGGCGATCACGGGTAACACCAGGCTCGGCTTCAACGACGGCCGTGCGTGAGCCGAGGATGCGGTTGAAAAGGGTTGATTTACCCACATTTGGACGGCCGACAATGGCCACCAGAGGTAATCGGGGCATGGCAACCTCCACAAATCATTGTTTTTCGATAATCTCAATCAGTTCACGCGGACCGCCGGCGGCTACTATGCTTACGCCGAGGTCCTGTCTGAGTTCCTCCAGGGTAACGTCGTCCAGAAAAGTTGTTCCGTTCCTCAGGGCGACGGCCGGGATGACCACCAGATCACCAAAGTCCAGCCCCCGCAGAGCATCCCGGATATCGGCACCGGTAAGCAGCCCCGCCGCCGTTACATCGGGGCCGAAGAAGCGGTTTGCCACCGGAAGCAGGACGATCCTGGAGCCCGTATCCCTGTTGAGCTGTTCAATCAGCGGCCCCAGAACGCACGCGCCCATCTCGCCCGTAACCACTGTTACCTTCGGCGGTACATGGCACGGGGCTCGACGAACTTCTTCCCACTCGTCAAGAAAGAGCCGGACCAAGCCGACCCCGTTCTCCAATTGTGGGAACTCTCCATAACGCTCAGCCGGAGGTACGGCGATTCCGGCCCTTATATAGAACTCGTCCCCGGCGTAAACCAGGGGTATGTCGAACATCCTGAGGAACCGGTCTTGCCACCGGTGAACGGCCGAGATCACCTCGTTCGCCTGCTCCGGGGTGCAGGCGCTCAGCGGGAAGAGCTTTTCCCGGTACCGCGTGCACCCCACGGGCACGACGGCGACCGACCGTACCGAAGGTGCGAGCGCCCCCAGATCCCCGATTGTCCGTTCGAGCTCGCGCCCGTCATTCACTCCCGGACAGAGCACGATTTGGGCGTGGAGCTCGATGCCGTGACGGGCTAAAAAGCTCATCTGTCTTAGTATTTCTCCGGCGCGGCGATTGCCCATCATTTTACGGCGCAATTCAGGGTTGGTCGTATGAACCGAAACATACAGCGGGGACAGTCGCTCTTCGACAATCCGCTCGAAATCGGCTTCTTCCAGATTAGTCAAGGTGATAAAATTCCCGTCCCAGAAGGACAGCCGGTAGTCGTCGTCTTTGATGTAGAGCGACCGCCGAAGTCCCGGGGGCATTTGATCAACAAAACAGAAAATGCATCTGTTTCGGCATTTCTTGAGATTGGGGAAAGGAGACTTGAAATCGATCCCAAGCGGCTCGTCGTAGTCCTTCTCTATCTCATACAGGAAGGCGCCGTTGCGTGATTCAACAAGCACTTCCACAGAGTCATCGGCGGTAAGAAAACGATAATCGAGAATATCGCGAACGGGACGGCCGTTGACGGCGCAAATCCGATCCCCGCTTGCGATTCCGAGTTCAGCTGCTATCCCGCCCGGATCGACCCGTGATACTATCAGTCCGTTAACCGACATATGCTCCTCCCAACAGGCAAAACACCGGTCATGCCCCGTCGTGCTCCATGCACGGGCAACCGATGTACACTGCAATTATGTACCAGTTAACAGTATCAGTCAATCCCCGGAGCCCATACCAAGTGTCTCATCGACAAACCTCCCCAGCAGGCCAGGAGACGGCGTGCCACCCGATACAGGCCGCATTTGAAAAGGAATGCAATGAGGGCCACACGCCCCCGGTCCGGCACGATTCTGATCTCGTAGCTGTCGGGGGATACGTCATTAATATGGAAATAACCCTCCAGGAGACGCTTGATCAACACCGGGTTCGCTTTGCGCATCCAGATTCCGTAAACGGTATGCCCTTCCCTGTCCGTCCCGGCTCGAATCAGATGTTGGGGCAAATCCAGAAAGGGCAGCCTTTCCAGGAGCGCTGCCCTTCCCTGTTCGGCCGGCCGCACATGCAAGTGCGCGGCCAACCCCGCTAACGGAGTGTCATGTATGTAGTAGATATCCTTTAACAGAATCCTACACTTCCTTGACAATACTTTCAACCAGGGCGCTTATCCGTGGTAGCGCCTTTTGGGCGCCCCGAAGAGCCAAGGGAAGGCCGAGCCCTTTTATGCCCAACCGGCGGGATAGGTAACCTCCCAGTTTCATCTGCCAGTTGAGAGTTCGGGCACTGTTAACCAGCCTGCAGTGCTGCTTGGAACCATGGATCAGCTGCATGTGCCTGAAGACGAATTCGGGCGCTTGTGAATAACCGCCGCGCCCAAGGATGAATACACGATTGCCCTGTTGATCCCGACCATATTCGCACAGCTTGCCGAAGTCATTCCCGTCTCGGGAGTCAAAGTGCGGGAGTTGCATTATTTCGGACGGAGACGGCTTGCGGCTGGGATCCAATAGCCCGACATGCACGGCGGCAGCCAATACGGATGAATGTGTTCCCCCGTAGCAATGATAGATTATTATCAAACACCCAACTCCTTGGTGTGCAGCATATGGCAATACGGAGAATGGAACCCGTACTTCGGGCTCGCAACTTTATGAGACATCCAGACTGCATACCATTAAGACCGTTCAAGCCCGGTTACTGCGGATTGTTGGGATCCGGCCGGTTGCGGTCGCCGACGCGCACTTTTTCACCGAACAGGTTGAACTCTTTTGTGAAGAAGTCACGCAGTTTTTCCTGTGCCTGCGGCAGGCCGCCGGCGCTTACCACCAGAAAGGCGGCGGCACCTAAGATCGTAACTGCGAGAATGATCAGCAGATTTCGCCATCCCGCCGCACCGGCGTCCGGCCGGACTTGGTCGGCTCCCGGCGCACCTGTGCCGATGCCGAGTACAACCGGTACCGCGTCAGCGAGTAGAGCAATTCCGGCTTCGGCTTCCTGCCGCGTGACGGTGTGTGTCCCGGCTTCAATCAGCAGTGCGGTTGGCATTAGATCCTGGTTGTAGTTGCCCCGGGCCAAGAAGATTTCTTTTACCAAACCCGGATTCTGCTGGTTTGCGTAAGACATGAGCCGCCGGGCAAAGTCAAGGTTGGCCTCCTGTCTCGGGTTCTGGCGGCCGATTACCAACCTCAGCTGAGCGGTTCCCTCCTTCGGGGCCTCTTCACGATAAAAGTCGGGGTCAGGTACACCGTCGCGGTGCACATCAAAGAGCGCCGTGGGGTTTTCCCGCATTAGCTGTACCGCCGTCTGACGGGAACGGACATAGGCCTGCGCGTCGTGCGGACTGTGTGAGGCCTGATTGTGAGACACGTCCACCTGCTGTCTACGGAGACCCTCTACGAAGGTTGCCCCCACCTGAAGTATACCCCCGTTCGGTTCCTTAAAGGCGGTGCCTTCGGTGGGAACGTAGGATTCCGTGCCGTGAGAGTGATATACGGCGACTCTGCCCGCTTGCTGTTCCGATCCGGTGGCTGCCGGCAGATCGAGATTGCTGTAGAATTCATTATAGGCCATTAGATCCCGGTCGATTCCGAGTAGTTCGGCCTGAGCGACATCATTGTCCACCGTCTTGACCCGAAAATGCCGTCCGTGCCTGGTGATCACTTCGTCTCCGGGGTATACGGCACGCCCGGCCTTGGTTACCAGATTGCCGTCTTGATCCAGAATGGTCACGTATCGACCAACCTCGTGGTCGATCGCTTCGCGGGTCAGATTTGCCTTGCTCCACGCCGCCAGGTGGCCGTCGGGATTTGATCCGGCCAGCAGCAGCCCGGTGACCAAGATACATCCGCCCAGCAGGACGGCGATTCGCGACTTAGCTTTCATCCCTGTCATCCCCCTTTTCCCCGGGTGTCTGCAACTGCGCCAGCGCTGCTCTGTCGCGGCGCTCCCTGGAAGGTCCACCCTGCATACGCTCCCTGACTTCGCCAACGATTTCAGCAAGGAGAACGGCCAGAATGCCGGACAGAATCACCACATCGAAGGCACCGGCGCCTCCGAAGTTGACCACCCCGGATGCACCGGCGGCGGCCAAGCGGGTGCCGTGAATGATGTCTGCGAAGAGGACTCCCATCGTGGCCGCAACCCACGCGGCTCTCCGCGATCGCCCGACCGCATACGCGATCAGAGCGGCGACAATGGGATACACATAGATGATGTCCACAAATGCGAAGCGACCGGCAGGTTCACGAATGCCGGTAAAAACAAAGGTGCCGATCCCATACACGACGGCACCGGTGATCAGAGCGCCCACGATCGCCCGCATCTTTTCGGAAGACTGATCGGCTTTTGCAATCAGGTATATAGCCAGCCCGATCGGAACCAGGGCCCCCCCGATGTTAATGGACATTGTGAGGTTGCCGGTACGAACCGGGATGTCGATGAAACCCCCGATGAGAATCAGGGCCAGCACGAGCAGTGCCGCCTTATCGGTCAAACGCATCCGATCCAGAACTCTGTGCATAAAACCCAGGTAAATCAGTACCGAAACTACGATTAGAGCAATGAGTCCAATCGGTAAACTACCCATAGCACCTACTCCTTCGGGACAGATGTTGATTCTAGACTGCCCGCAGGAGCGCAAAATATGCAGTCTGCTTCATCGGTGGCCGGTGTGGACAATCGCATCCCGCGGAGTAAAAAACGACGCCTCTTGCAATGAGACGTCGTTACCGAAAGTTATTTGACAACAGGAACAGTTCCTATTTCTTTTCGAAGAGATCTCCAAACATATCACCCAAGGTGAGATCGCCGGAAGGTTCCTCGTTTTCGTTCTCATCCGCTACCGGCGCACTGTCAGGGGCGCTTGCGTCGGCCCCGCCCGCTTCGCGGAGTGACAGCCGTATGCGTTTCCCTTCGGGGTCAACGCTCAGGACCTTGACGTTGATTTCCTGCCCTTCAGAAATAACGTCTTCGGGTTTTGCAACGTGCCAATCCGCCAGATGGGAGATGTGCACAAGACCTTCCACTCCGGGTTCCAGTTCCACAAAGGCACCGAATGGAACAAGACGCACAACCTTGGCCGGGACGATCTCGTTGACAGGATAACGGGTTTCAACATCATCCCAAGGATTGGGCAGGATCTGCTTGAGACTCAAGGACACCTTTTCGCTTTCCCGATCAACCCTGAGGATGAGCACCTCGATCTCGTCGCCAACCTTAAGGGCTTCAGAGGGATGGTTGATCCGGTGCCAGGAAATCTCAGAAATATGCAGCAGCCCGTCGAGTCCGCCGATGTCTATGAAAGCACCGAATTGAGTAAGCCGGCGTACGACACCCTTGACCACGTCGCCCTCCTGAATGGTGGACAGGGTCTCTGCTCTCTTCCGGGCATATTCCTCTTCGAGGATCGCTTTACGGGAAAGAATAACCTTCTTGCGGCTGCGGTTCAGCTCGATTACCCGCGCCGATATTTCCTGACCGACATACTGGTTAAGATCCTCAACAAAGCCCCTTTCCACCTGTGAAGCAGGCAGGAAGGCACGTACACCGAGGTCGACGAGCAGACCGCCCTTGACAACCTCACGAATGATTCCCCGAACCTCTTGCTGTTCCTGGAAAGCCTGTTCAAGATAGTCCCAGGCCTTGACGGCATCAGCACGGTTCTTTGAGAGAATGATTCTTCCCTCATTGTCCTCTGCCCTAACCACCATTACATCTATCTCATCTCCCACCTGAAGAATCTCCTGTGGGGAGGTGACATCACAGCAGGACAATTCCCTTAAGGGAACGACACCTTCCGACTTACCGCCTACGTCAACCAGCACTTCGTCCGGATTGATCTGTACAACGGTCCCCTTGACAATCTCACCGTTGCGGAGGGAACGGACCTCTGTTTCCTGAAGTTCCTGTTCCGCACTCTTGACGTCATCGTCAACGGGTTCATCCGTCTGTTCGGTGACGCCGGTTGCCTGGTCCATCACTTCCTCTGGGGTCACACTGTTTTCACGGGCCTCTTCCTGGTTGTTTGTTTCCTCCATCTCGCGCATCCGCCTTTCTACCTCCTCGATAATCCAATCAGGTGTGGACGCCCCGGCAGTCAGTCCGGCCACCCGGACCCCGCTGAACCATCTGGGGTCCAGCTCGTCCTTGGTTTCGATCTGGTATGTCGGGGTACCCGTTTCGCGGCACAATCTGGTCAGTTTTTGGGTGTTGGCACTGTTCGCACCGCCCACAACGACCATTACATCCACCACCCTGGCCAGATCAAGAACCGCCTTTTGGCGCTCGACGACCGCATTACATATGGTGTTCGATACGGTCACCTCGCCCATGCGTTCCCTGAGAACCTCAACCACCGCCTCGAAGTTCGAGTACGGCTGGGTGGTCTGCGCCACGACGCCCACTTTGTCAAACGGCGGGAGTTCAGCGGCCTCTTTCGGGTTTTCCACAACCAAGGCCGACCCGTCGGTCCAACCGACGATGCCCTGAACCTCAGGGTGCCGGCGGTCACCGACAACGATGACCTGATACCCGTCGCCCGTGAGCTCGTGAGCCAGCTTCTGGGCCCGTTTAACAAATGGACAGGTAGCATCCACTACCTTGAAACCATATTCATGTACGGTCTGCAGGAGTTTCGGGGCTACACCATGCGACCGAATAATAAGGGTTCCCGGCTGAACACTCCCGTCGACCCCGTCGATTACCGTGATACCCTCCCGGGCAAGGAGATCGACAACCTGGGGATTATGAATCAGGGGGCCGAGAGAATAGATTGGTGTACCGCCTCCGCGGGCCGTTTTCAGAGCCAGGTCGATGGCCCGTCTAACCCCGAAACAGAAACCCGCCTTCGCTGCCTTGCGAACCTGCAACCGGGTCACCTCATCGTCTTGGACATTTCCTCAATGCGGGCCATGACCGTGTCGCTGATTTCCCCGAGGGCTGCTCGAGACGGCTTTGTTCCTCGGTATTCCGGAAATACCAGCGGCCGCCCGAAGGATATCCGAACCTGATCAAAGAACCCCTTGGAACCGACTATGGCAACCGGGACGATCGGCACGTCGGCCTTCAAGGCCAGCATGGCCGTGCCCAATTGCGGCTTAAGCAGGGCGCCGTCTTTGCTCCGGGTGCCCTCAGGGAATATGCCTACCGCCTTTCCCTGCCTTAGATAGGTTAGTGCTGTGCGAATTGCTTCACGGTCAACCCCTTGCCGGTTCACCGGAAAGGCGCCCAAGATAGTAATAATCTGCTTCAAAACGGGAATCCGGAATAATTCGGCTTTTCCCATATAATAGATCCTTCTGTGTAAAGCGCAGCCAACGGCTACCGGATCCAGATAACTAGTGTGATTCGCCGCGAACAGAACACCGCCCTCATCCGGAATGTTTTCGGTGCCGCAGACTCTCCATCTTCGGAATACTCTTAAGTAGATCCGACAGATGATCCACGCGAAGCGGTAAAACATTTATTCCCGCCGCACCTCCGCAATGATGATGGCGACAACATCGGAAACAGTCTTGCCGGTAGTGTCAACGATGAAAGCGTCCGGTGCGGGCCTGAGCGGTGCAATCGGCCGCTGGCTGTCGATTCTGTCGCGCTCGATAATCTGTGCCGTCAGTTCCTCAATACTGGTATCATACCCCTGTTTTCTGAGGTCGATCTGGCGCCTGCGGGCGCGCTCTTCAGGGGACGCGGTGATAAAGAACTTCTTGTCGGCGTCCGGAAGAACAACCGTTCCGATGTCGCGCCCTTCCATAACCACACGTCCTCCGGATGCAAGCTCACGCTGTATCCCGGTCAGTATCTCTCGGACCGCAGCCTCTCGGGCATAGTAAGAAACCAGCCCGGAGATTTCGGGTCTACGAATGGCTGTAGTTACATCTTCCCCGTTCAATATTACGGTGAGTCCTGATGGCGTAGGGATGAAGCGAATAGCCGCGTTTCTGGTGAGCGTGGACAGCTCCGGATCACTGGGTTCCACGCCGGCGCGAGACGCCAGAAGGGTAATAGCCCGGTACATAGCTCCGGTGTCGATGTAGTTATATCCAAGCAGTTCAGCCGTCAATTTGGCCACGGTACTCTTTCCGGCTCCGGCCGGTCCATCAATTGCAATAACACCCGCAGAAATGACTAAGGGCCCCCTCACTCAATACGTCGCAGGTTATCTTCGACAAAGTTGGGCCATATCCTTTTTTATTTCATAAATTCCGCTGATTAAGCAGAGCCATTCTTACACCTAGTATTGTAGACGAGCCTCATTTAATACCCGCGTGAATCCGGGGAACGAGATGCTGATTGCCTCCGCTCCTTCAATGAAGGTGGCGCCTTTGGCGGCCAGACCTGCCACCGCCATACTCATCGCTATCCGGTGGTCGCCGTGGCTGTCACATTTTGTGCCCCGCAGTTCTTTCACACCGTCGATCAGCAAGCCATCCGGCGTCTCGTCTACCCGTGCTCCCAGGCGGCGCAGCTCAAGGGCCGTAGTGAACAGCCGGTTGGACTCCTTCACCTTCAGCTCGGAGGCGTCACGGATTACCGTTCGCCCTTCGGCCAGGGCGGCCGCAACCGCGAACACAGGGATCTCGTCGATCATCCGCGGAATTATCGCGCCCCCAATCTCGGTCGCCTTCAGACGGCTTGACCGCACCCTCACGGAGGCGGTCGGCTCTGCTCCTGATGATGCGTCCGGAATTATATCAATCTTTGCTCCCATGGAGATCAATGCGTCCAGGATTCCGGTACGACCGGGATTAATTCCAACGTTTTCGACAGTCAGATCGCTCTCCGGAGTGATCAGGGCGGCAACGATGAAGAAGGCTGCCGATGAGATGTCGCCGGGCACGTGAATATCCCGCGGCATTAGCTTCTGCCCGGGGTGAACGAAAATGGTGTCTCCTTCCTTCTTTACTGAAACACCGAAATCGGAAAGCATACGCTCGGTGTGGTCTCGTGTGGCAATGGGTTCCGATATCCGCGAGCAGCCGTCGGCAAAAAGAGCGGCCAGAATCAACGCTGATTTGACCTGAGCTGAAGCGACCGGAAGCCGGTAATCAATCGGGCGCAGACCGCCGCCGCGGATGGCGAGCGGGGCAAAGGCGCCTCCCGCCCGTCCCCAGATCTTCGCACCCATCTCGGTCAGCGGCCTGACTACACGGCTCATCGGGCGTGAGCGCAGTGAGGCGTCACCCGACAGGCAGGTGAAGAACTCCTGACCGGCCAGAATCCCCGTCAATAAACGCATCGTTGTACCCGAATTTCCTGCGTTCAGGACGTCTTCGGGCTCCTTCAGTCCGTGCAGTCCCCGTCCCTGAATGCTGAGCATATCGGCAGACTCGTCCACTCGGATGCCGAGCTCCTGAAAACACCGAACTGTGGCCAGACAGTCTTCGCTGCGCAAGAAATTGAAAACACGCGTTGTGCCTTCCGCCAAGGCACCGAGCATGACTGCCCGGTGGGAAATCGACTTGTCGCCGGGCATCCGGATCGTCCCGCGGAGCCCTCTTGCAGGTGCTATTTTTAGGTGCATCTTTTTTTAGTCCTCCCGGCTCTTACGGACGGTCAAGCCTTCTCTGCGCAGTTCTCGGAACGCACGATCGCGCTCGGCCTCGGTCCGGAAAGCAATGCGTACCGCTCCGGCCTCACCTTCACGCACCCTGAGTACCTCGATGTCCGCAATGTTTAAGCCCTGATGGTACAGGATGCCGGCAACCGATGCAATCGAGCCGGGGCGGTCGGAAACCGTAATTTGCAGCTCATAAAGATCCCGCAGATAACCTTTGGCCTGAGCCGGCAGCTTATTGCGAGCGTGACGCGCGTTTCGCAGCCATTCGCTCAAGGCGGCCGCATCATTTTCGCTCAGGATCCGCTCGATACGCTCAAGCTCTACACGGTAATGAACAACCATGTCCAGCAGGAAATCACGGTTGGACAAGAAAATATCCCGCCAGACTTCGGGACTGCCGGCAGCTATCCTGGTGGTGTCCCGGAAGCCGCCCGCCGCCAGCGTCAGCATACGCTCACCTTCCGGAAGCCCGGCCACGGTATTCATGATTGAGCACGCTGCCAGATGAGGCAGGTGACTGATGGCGGCGACGGTGCGGTCGTGCTCCCCGGGATCAAGTTGTATCACCCGGGCTCCAAGCCCCTCGATCATCGCCGACATTACGGCCAGAGCAGCGGGATGGGTTCTTGGGGTGGGCGTCAGGATGTAATACGCTCCCTCGAACAGATAGTGGTCGGCTGCGGCCACACCTTCACGCTCCGAACCGGTCATCGGGTGACCGCCGATAAAGTGGATATCACGCCGAACCAGTTCCTCGGCCTCGGCTACAATGCGGGCTTTGGTGCTGCCGACATCGGTCACCACCGTACCGGGACTCAGGTGGGGCAGGATGGTCTTCAGAGTGCCGGTAATCAGTCCCACCGGGAGAGCCAGCACGACCAGTTCCGCGTCTTTGACGCCCTCCCGGGCCTCGGTTGTGTAATCGGTAACGGCGCCCATCGTGACCGCCTTGCGCAGATTGCTTTCATTTCGCCCGATGCCGGTTACCTGGCGGGCCAGTCTACGGGCAATCAGACCCATGCCCAGCGAACCGCCGATCAGTCCGACGCCGATAATTGCTACCTTTTTAAATTCCAAAGCGTGCCCCGCTCCTTTGCCGAAGTCCACCGGGTGTTATGCCAGACGGCGGCCCACGGCTTCGGCCACCGGTTTGATCTGCTGCATAAGCAGAGCAAAATTGTCGGGCGTCAACGACTGCGCCCCGTCACACAGTGCCTCGGCGGGATTCGGGTGTACCTCTACCAGTAGTCCATCCGCACCCGCGGCTACGGCCGCCCTGGCCATGGTGTTTACGAACTTCCACTTGCCAAGGGCATGGCTCGGATCGACAATCACCGGCAGATGGGACAGGTGCTTCACTACGGCGACGGCCGAGAGGTCCAGCGTGTTGCGCGTGTAGTTTTCAAAAGTTCGAATACCCCGCTCGCAGAGAATTACATTCGGATTGCCCGAGGAAAGTATGTACTCGGCCGACATCAACCATTCTTCAATAGTCGAGGAGAGTCCTCGCTTGAGCAGTATCGGCTTTTCCACCGACCCGAGTTCACGGAGCAGGCAAAAATTCTGCATATTGCGTGTTCCCACTTGGATGATGTCGGCGTAACGGGCCACAATGGGCAGGGTGTTGACGTCCATAACTTCGGTCACCACGGCCAGCCCGTAGCGTTCGCGTGCCTCGGCCAGCAGTTTCAACCCCTCTTCGGCCATCCCCTGAAACGAGTACGGCGAGGTGCGCGGCTTGTAAGCGCCGCCGCGCAGAATCGTCGCTCCGCAGGCTTTTACGCGTTCGGCTGCGGCAAACAGCTGTTCCCTGCTTTCCACGGCACACGGACCGGCCATTACGTGCACGGCTGTACCGCCGATTTCAAGATTTCCTACTTGTATCACCGTATCGTTCGGGTTGAATGCACGGCTGGCCAGTTTGTACGGCTGAAGGATGGGAACGACGGACTCGACCCCGGGAAGGGCCTCCAGGTTCATCTCACTGAGCCGCGTTTTATCGCCGATCGCGCCGATGATGGTACGCTCTACACCTTGGGAAAGGTGAATACTAAACCCGTGTTCTTGCAGCTTGGTTACCACACCATCTATTTCTATCCGGGTTACGTTATGCGTCATAATAATAATCATGTGATCAACCCTCCGTGAGCACTCTTTCCAGCGCCCGGATAAACTTTTCATTCTGTTCCCGGGTGCCGACCGTTACGCGAAGTTGAGTCTTGTAGCCGAAACCGCCTCTGATGATCACACCTTGCTGCAGCATTTTCTCAAACACTGTGCGCTCATCACGGCCGGCATCAAATAGAATAAAGTTTGCCTCGGACGGAATGTAGGGGATTCCCATGCGGTCGAATTCCCGGTATAGATATCGCTTTTCCCGGCTGTTTGTGCTGAGAACCTTCTGCAGGTGTTCATCGTCCCGGAGTGCGATCTCGGCCGCCGCCTGGGCCAAAGCGTTAACATTGAACGGTTCGCGAACTCTTTCAAGTAAAGCGATGACTTCGGGGTCGGCTAGAGCGTAACCTACGCGGAGCCCGGCCAAACCAAAGCACTTGGAAAAGGTGCGTAGAACCACCACCTGGCTGTTGCCGTTCTTGAGATATTCAAGCCCGTCAGGATACTGGGGGTCTTCGACATACTCAAAGTAGGCCTCATCCAATACCACCAGGCAGGTATCGGGTATCTCGGCGAAAAACCGATCCATTTCAGTCCTGGTGACGATGGTGCCGGTAGGGTTGTTGGGATTGCAAATATAGACAAGTTTTGTGCGTTCTGTAACGGCGTCCCGCATTGCCTGCAGGTCAATTCTGCCGTCGCGCAACTCCACTTCGACTGCCTCGGCATTCATCATGCGGGCAAGAGGGACGTAGCGCGGAAAACTGGGCGTAGGCGCCACGATATGATCACCCGGGTTCAAGAAGGCGAGTGAAAGCTGCTGGATCAGTTCGTTAGAGCCGTTTGCCAGAATGATCCGGTCGCTGTCCACCTGGTAGCGAGCGGCCAGGGCATTCTTGAGCCGATAACTGCTGCCGTCCGGATAGAAGTGAACTCTATCCAAAGCCTCTGCCAAAGCCTTCAACGCAAGAGGCGAAGGACCGAGCGGATTCTCATTGGAGGCCAGCTTAACCACCTCGGTCAGACCGAGTTCACGCTGTACCTCTTCGATCGGCTTACCGGGTTTGTAGACGGCCAGACCGCTGATGTTTGGACGCGCCGGAGTCTTCAATGATAGTCGACCTCTCTTCGTGCGTAATTTTAAACAAAATGTTAACACTGTCGAGCAAGGTGCGCAACCACTTATTTACACCGTTGGCGGACAGCCGGCGTATTTCGCGGAAAGCTGCACCTGCCTGCTGTCTGTTGTGTGGGTGTTTCAAGGCTGATCGGCGGTTAGGGATTAAGCAGTTCGTTAAGAGTATCAAGGCGTTCGCTTAGGCTGGCCACCTCTATCTCTTCAAGTACACGTGATACCCAGAGGTTTTCTTGAACGGTGGAAATTTCGTAAGGGGCAACAGGTTTGCCCTCGGCATTAAGAAGAACCCGCACATTCGGAAAGAATGAAGAGCCTTTAGGAGTATCTACGGTGACACCAATCAGGCCGCAATTGAGTTCGACGACCGTGCCGGCCGGGTATGCGGCAACATTTTCCATAAATGCCTGGACTAAGCGTGCTTCGAACCACCAGTCTCCTGCTCCCGATAACAGTTCCAACGCGTTGCAGGGGCGCTGCGCAGACCGGTAGCAGCGATCCGAAGTCAGAGCGTCAAAAACGTCCGCAATCCCGGTTATCTGGGCGAATACATCGATGTCCGAACCCTTCAGACCGCGAGGGTAACCGTCGCCGTTGTAGCGTTCGTGATGGGCGTAGGCAATCTCGGCTGCCTCGGGGTGATCCCTGAGCATATTTCGTCCGTACGTCGTGTGCTTCTTGACTTCCTCAAACTCCTCACGAGTGAGCACGTCGGGTTTGTTCAGGATTTGGGATGATATATGTACTTTGCCGACATCGTGTAGCAAAGCCCCCATTCCCAAGTCAAACAAACGGCTTCGCCCATATCCAAGGGTAATGCCGGTCATCACAGCCAGAACGCAGACGTTTACGGAATGGTGAAAAAGGTACTCTCCCTCGGCACGAATGTCGGTTAGATTGACGACCGAAAACCGGTTATTCAGCAACTGGTCGATAATATCCTCGATCACCGGCACCAAAGAAGGGCGGCAGATGATGCACTGTGATTTCGAGGAGGTTGTTTCTCTGAGAAGGCCCTTGACCTGCCGCACGGCGTGCGCGCGGGTTTCTTCCGAGATCACGTCGGCAACTTCAATACCGCTTGTCAGACGGTCCTCAATGTAGATAGCGGTAAAGCCGAGCTCAATCAATCGCTCTATATAGCGGCGCGTCAACACAACCCCGGCGTTGAGGTAGACCTCGCCACTCTTTCCGTATACTCTCCTAGCCAGGCGCATACCCGGGTAAAGAAGTCTCGTCGATATCCGGCGCAAGGTGCTCACCTCATATTACTTATTCGGCGAGATCAGGTCTCAGATCAATTGCTTTGCGTAGGTAAACGTGTTTAATTTCCGATTGTTTCTTGCTCGAATTGACAAGAATAAGAACCCGGATGCACATTGCCGGAGCATCGGGCACAGCTATTTCCTGGGCGCAAAGAAGGGGGACGTCGGACCATCCAAGCTTACGGGCGGCCGCGGCGGGAAAAGCGGCGTTGAGGTCGGGAGTCATCGTGAAAACGGCGCTGACCACGTCCTCGGTATCAAGTTCGTTACGCTCCACAATAGCCCGCAGCAGTTCGGTGGTGGCCGCCAAAATCGTCTGGCGTTCATTCTCTGTTACTGTGGTTGCCCCTCTAATACCGCGGACAGGACTCAAGCTTTGGCCTCCTTCTCGGAAGACGCTCACCGGCTGTACTTACGCTCTACCCACTCTCTGACCTGACGGATTTCTTCGTGAACCTTGAAAAACATCCGTTCAATCTCAAATCTGGACAAGGTCAGATTGGGGGGGGCGATAATCTCGATTCGGCGGAACTCCTCACGCGATATGAAGCGCAGGACACTTTCCAAAGCATCAGAAACTATGGTCAATTCCACCGGGGCATAGGCTACTTCAGCATTAATCGACTCATCGTAGACGGTATAGATCTGTCCGCCCATATCGATATCTTCAATTTGGATTCCCTGGACGGGTACATTGCGCAGAAGGGCAACGTGCTGCTCACGTATTTCCTCCGCTACCTTATCGGTGGGCTTTGTGCCGAAAAGAAAACGCCCGCGGCGGGACATTCCTCTGAAGTCAAGCCTTATCTTTGCTCGAAACTGACCGTCTGCCATACTGCCTGTGACTCGGTTCATTACCGCGGACTTCCCCCCTACCGAATCTTGTCATGGAACAGCAATTCTACTCGAAAGCGTGAAATCCTGCTAATGCTTTTGATTTCGAAACGCCCGGCGCAGCGCGTTGACTTCTTTTTCGCTGAGTAATCGATAGGACCCGGGTTTCATGCCGCGGAGCCTGATATCTCCGATACGGGTTCGTTTCAGCCTGATGACGGGGTGTCCGACTGCTTCCCACATGCGCCGGATCAGACGATTGCGTCCCTCGTGAATGGTCATTTCGAGCAGCGTCTTTTCAATGCAACTGCGCAGCACGCGAATATCGGCCGGCATTGTCGGACCGTCGTCCAATTCGATGCCCTGCCGCAGAAGGCTTATGACGTCGGAGCTCGGCCGGCCCTCCACCTGAACCTGATAGGTTTTCGGGACCCGAAACTTTGGATGGGTCAATTTGTACGACAGATCACCATCGTTGGTAAGGAGCAGCAGACCCTCCGAATCGTAATCCAGACGGCCTACTGGATAAACCCGCTGCGGGAAGTCACCGATCAGGTCGGTCACCTTGCGCCGATTCTGCGGGTCACTGGTGGTGGTAACGTAGCCGCGGGGCTTGTACAGCGCAAGGTAAACCGGTTTTTCCGCGCGGATTGGTTTTCCGTCAACCAAGATTCTGTCGCGGACGGGGTCGACCTTTGTACCCAGTTCACGAACCACCCTGGAATTGACCGAAACTCTGCCGTCTTCAATCAGGGCCTCGCACTGCCGCCTTGAAGCTATTCCGGCACGGGCGAGAACCTTCTGCAGTCTTTCTTGAGCCATAGAAAATCCACCTCTGATATCAGACCGCATAGATTAACGATACGATGAAGATCGAAGCAAACAAGGTGGTGAGGTCGGCGGTGAGCCCGGAAGCTACGGCGTAGCGGTACTTTCGAATGCCGACCGAGCCGAAGTACAGGGTCAGCACGTAAAAAGTGGTATCACTTGTACCCTGCATCGTGGATACCAGAAAGCCGATCAGGCTGTCCGGACCGTGCTCTTCGATCAGCTCCGAGGCTATTCCGAGAGCCGCCCCTCCCGACAGCGGACGCATCACCGCGTGCGGGAGTACTTCCGCGGGTGCCCCGATGAGCTTAAAAACTGGGGAGACAACGGCCACCATAATGTCCATCGCGCCCGAAGCCCTGAAAATGGTGATAGCTACGATCATGGCCACCAGATACGGGATCAGCTTGACGGCGATCTCGAACCCCTGTTCGGCCCCTTCCACGAATGATTCAAACACCCGCACGCGTCTGACAAAGGCGGCGAGGAGCACGGCCGTAATAAAGACGGGGATCACCCATTTGGATACTGCGCCCACTATATCCAGCATACCTAATCACCCCGCGCTCTGTAAAGGCGGCGGAAGAAACGATCGGCCAGGATGGCGGCCGTCATTCCGCAGCCGGTGGCGAAAATGGTCGGTCCGACTACGGCGGTCGGATCGCTGGACCCGTACAGGGCTCGAATGCCGATGATTACGGATGGAATAAGCGTGATGCAGCCCGTATTCAGGGCCAGGAAGGTACACATTGCGTCCGAGGCGCGATCGGGGCACGGGTTGAGCTTCTGAAGCTCACGCATGGCGATCAGCCCCATCGGAGTCGCGGCGCTGCCCAGGCCCATGATATTGGCGCTGAGATTCATTACGATTGCTCCTACCGCCGGATGATCCTTGGGAACGCTCGGGAAGAGCAACCTGACCAGAGGACGGACCAAGAATGCCAGTGCCCGGACAAGGCCGGCCTGTTCGGCGATTTTCATTATGCCCAACCAGAAGGCCATAATGGCGATCAGCCCAAACGCGGTTGTAACCGCGGTCTGCGCCCCCTCGAGTGCAGCGGTTGTCACCACCTCAATCCGGCCGTTCCAGGCGGCGGTCAACACACCCAGGATGATCATGGACAGCCAGATGTAGTTTACCATCACACTTCCCCCTCATAAGCTTCCGTAACAACTTATGAGGACAAAGATAACGGTATTACAGAGGGCACTTGAGCAAAAAGGGCAAAAAAATAGGGGGTTGCCCCCCTACTTTTCGCTATTTCGTTTCATTATCCGCTCAAGTTTGTCCAATATTTGTGGTGCCAGGTCGATCAGGCGGTCTGCAACCATATTCGTGTCGAGCGGCAGCAGCCGCACCTGACCTTGTCCGACGACAAGAAAGCCGAGCGGGGCGACAGATACACCGGCTCCGCTCCCTCCCCCGAAGGGGTAGACGCTGTCTTCTCCGCCGCTGTTCACTTCAAATTCACCGCCGCCCGCCGCAAAGCCGAGAGCGACCTTCGAAATCGGGATGATTATCGTACCGTCCGGAGCCTCGACCGGGTCTCCAACCACGGTGTTCACATCCACGATGTCCTTGATGCTTTCCATGGCCGTCTTCATCAAACCCTCGATGGGGTGTTGTTCCATTCCCATGTAAGATTCCTCTCCTATCTGAACCGGACTGCCTTGAGGCCTGCAATCATAATATAGCCGATTCGGATTTCAAATATGCAGTCCAGGAGAGTATGAAACAACGGCTTCTGGAAGTTGGGCCGGACAGAGACACGCGGCACCGTTTCCAAGTGAGCATATCGAGAAACTGCCGTTAACACGGAACCCTTCAGAGACCAGGCCAACCCCGCTACAACGCCTGTCTTTGCGGCATCGTCCAGCCCGAACTCGCTAAACCATTCCAGCCGTTTTACTCTGGTGCGCTTGAAAGCATACCTCATGGAACGGTGAAACCGAATGAAACCGCTTAAAGCCTGACGAACTGTATCCGGTATGGAAATCTCCTTCTCTTCACCCTCGGTTTCCACTCTCAGGGTAGAGTCCCGCTTTAGGTGTGCCCGTAGATCAACGAGAGGGATCGATATCTTATAGGTCAGATACCGCAGCCAGCTGATCGCGATCGTCAAGTGGTCGTCCTCGCCTTTTCTCTCGTAATGACAGTGAACCCGAATGGAAGAGACCAAAACCAGAGTTACCAGGAGGATCATCAGGCTCGTAATCAGAACGAAGGCCATTGGCATTTGCCCCCAAGAAGGTTAGATCCTGATTGCCTGCCTAACCATTTCCATCGTCTTTGCCGCCTCTGCAGCCGCCTGCCGACGCCCTTCCTCGAGCACCCCGTCCACATAATCACGATCGGCCAGAATCTCAGCCCGTCGGTTGCGAATCGGTTCCAATACACGGTTCACGGCAGCGGCCAAACGCTTCTTGCACATCACGCAGCCGATCTCGCCGGCGCGGCATTGGGCTTCAATGTCAGGCACCTCATTAACGCTGTATACCGAATGGAAGGTAAACACGTTACACACCTCCGGGTGCCCGGGATCGGTTTTTCGAATTCTTGCCGGGTCCGTGATCATATTGCGCACTTTTTCGTCAATGTCGTTCTCGGCAGCGCTGAGGCTGATCTCATTGCCGTAGCTCTTACTCATCTTACGACCGTCGATTCCCGGAAGCAGGGCCGTGTCGGCCAGCAGGGCCTGCGGTTCCGGAAAGACCGGGGCATAGAGATAATTGAAGCGTCGGGCAACCTCACGACATAACTCCAAATGCGGTAGTTGGTCCTGACCAACGGGTACGGCATCGGCTCGGTACATAAGGATGTCGGCTGCCTGCAGGAGCGGGTAGCCCAGGAAACCGTATGTCGAGATGTCTTTGCCCTGTTTGCTGAGCTGCTTAATCTGGTCCTTGTAGGTCGGAACCCTCTCCAGCCACGAAAGGGGCGTGATCATCGATAGTGCCAAGTGCAACTCGGCGTGTGCCGGTATGTGCGATTGCAGGAAGATCGGTGATCGTTCGGGTGAAAGCCCGACCGCGAGCCAGTCGGCCACCATCTCCCGCGCGTTGTCTCGTATCGCCCCCGTATCGTCGAATGCGGTTGTGAGCGCGTGCCAGTCGGCCACGAAGAAGAAACACTCGTGATCATCCTGCAGCCTTATCCAGTTCTTGAGCACGCTCATATGGCCCATGTGCAGTCTGCCGCTGGGGCGCATTCCACTAACGATTCGCACAAATCTCCATCCTTTCCCTTATAGAAAAAATCTTCATAGACTAAAGACCAAGAGCCAACCTGACTAATGTATGGTAGACGGGATACACTACACCGCCCAACAGTGCCGAGATCGCGCCCGAGAAAACAAGGACTATTAATATGATAAACCCGTATCGCTCCAGATGGGCAAGCAGAGCACTGCTCCCCGGAATCAGACCGGCAAGGATTTTTGATCCGTCAAGGGGTGGAATCGGGATCAGGTTGAAGAAGGCCAGCACCAGGTTAATCCATATCAGCGGATCAATCCACGCCACGATTGGCGAAGCCGGGCCGACGATAGACAAAAGCACCGCAGCGCCCAAAGCCAGTAGTATGTTTGTCGCCGGACCGGCCAGGGAAACCAGCATCAGACCGGTTCTAACGTCACCCCGCAAATTGTATGGATTGACGGGGACCGGCTTGGCCCAACCGAAGCCTGCCAGCAGAAGAAGCAAGAATCCGATCGGATCGAGATGCGGCAGAGGATTCAACGTCAGACGACCGGCGTAACGCGCGGTCTTGTCGCCCAGCTTTTCGGCGACCCGCCCGTGGGCATACTCGTGAAAAGTGAGACCGACGAGAATGGCCGGAATCCAGTAGACCAGACGGTAGACCAGCACATCAGGATCAAACAACCTCTAGTCCTCCTCCCACTCCAGAAGGAACTTGCGGGCAACCTTGAGCTCGGCCTCCCGTCCGGCAGGAAGCCCCTTCAGCCGTGCCATCCAGACAGCGTTTATGGCCTGACGAAAATATGGTCCGGGTTGGTAACCCAGGTTTTTTATATCTTTACCAGTAATAAGCGGTTTATGTTCCTGTAATATACTGAGCACGGCGTAGAATCGCTGTTTCCACTGATCGAGTTCGAGCATCAGCAGCACCAAGGGGTAGGCCTCACGCGGCATCCCCAAAATATAGCCGGCGGTCTCCCGCAGGTCAACGTCCTTATCGGAGGACAAACGGGCTACCGCGCCCCGCCACTTTACAATGCCGTTCAGAACCTTGTTTCTCTGCCTGCGCTCCAAGCGGAAACTATCACAGAATTCCTCGGCCGTCACCAAATTGGTGAAGTATAGAATGGCCATCAGATAACAGAGCCAGGGTTCGGCGGGCTGAGGGATATCCCACTGCTTGAGTTCGTCCAGTGCTCTCGGTATTCCGGAGAGCAGGGGCTGCACTTCCCAATAGGTCACGGTAGGAAACAGTATCGGCCATACATTCAGCTGCGCCAGACGTGCCAGCATAGAGGGTGCCTTCTCCGACTCCAGCACTGGTTTGAACTCGCTCCACAGACGTTCGCGGGGCACCCGGGCCAAAATCCGGTCACGGACCGCTTCACGTATCAGCCGGAGGGTCTGATGCTCAATCGTGAAATCGTACGTTTTTTCAAGGCGGATCGCCCGGATGATCCGTAGCGGATTCTCCTCAAAGCTGAGACTGTGGAGTGCTCTAACCAGACCGAAGCGCAGGTCTTCCCGACAGCCGAAGTAGTCGAGAATCTCCCCGAACCGGTCGGGATTCAGTGCTACGGCCAGAGCGTTTATGGTGAAATCCCGGCGGTATAAGGCATGTCTGAGCGCGGAATTGATCGTGTCGGGAGCGACCATCCCATATTCCAAGAACTTTTCCTGGGCATTGGTGACCGACAATCTCAGTTCCGGTGTAATTACTACGGTCTGGTTTTCAATTCCGGGATCCCAACACCGGCCGTTGAGGGCCAATGCCAAGCTTTGGGCGTACTGCGTCCCGTCACCCTCAACCACCAGGTCGATCTTGGTGTTGGGGATTCCAAGGGCGGTATCGCGGAGCATTTCTCCGGCGATATAGGCCGTGCAACCGGTGTCCGAGGCGACCTCACCGGCCGTAACCAGTGCATTCAGCACATGCTCGGGCAGGTTGCGCCGGAGTGCCGCTGCCGCGTTCTCATTATTGGCGACCCATGTTGTCTTGGGCTGCACATACAGAGTGCAGTAGCGCGGTTGAAAATCCGGGTGCAGAGTACGTAGAATGTCGGTTCGGGACACAATACCGAGTAAATCTCCGTTGTCGACCACCGGTACACGGCCAATATTGTTCTCGATCATTAAGGCCTGTACCTCCGACACCGGCGTGTGGGAATTGACACTGAGAACATTTCGGCTCATATAGGCTTTAACCGGAGCATGCCCGAGATTGTGCCGGGTGGCCTTCTCGACATCCCGAAGCGAGATCACCCCGACCAAACCTGTCTCGTCAGCTACCGGCAGGCCGGAGTGCCCGTAGCGGAGCATGATCTGATTGGCCTCTTCGATGCGTGTTTCGGGCCGGACGCTCTTGACGGGAGAGCTCATAATCTGCGCAACAAGCAACGGAGGCTGAACGGTTTCCTTGATTATCGCCAACAGCCTGGCTGCAATTTCGTCTTCACGTGCGCCCTTCACTGTGGCCGAAGCGGCCGAATGATGGCCGCCGCCGCCGAAGTGAGACAAAATCTCCCTGGTGTCCACTTCGGGCAGAGTGCTCCGACTGACGATGTGCGTGCGATCCTCCATAAAAACTACGCAGAACACGGCGTCCACCTGCTCGATCTCAGCCAGGCGGTGCGTGAGAAGCGCCAAACCACCGACAAATTCCTCAGTGCGTGAGGTGGCGATCAGGATCTGAATCCCGTTGACTACGTGCCGCTGAGCAGAAACAAGAAGGCTGCGGAGCAGGGTTTTCTGTTCGTCGGTTAACGGACGGCCGAGGAAGTCCGAGACGACGGCCAGGTTGGCACCGTGGGCCAGCAGATAGGCTACCGCCTCGGCATCTCTTTCGGTGGTACTCGTAAAAACGAGACACCCGGTGTCCTCATAGATCCCCAGGGCAAGTACCGTAGCTTCGAACCTGGTAAGCGGCAACGCCCGCCGTTTGATCTCCTCCACGAGCAGGGTGGTAACCGCTCCAACCGATTCAACAACTTCGGTCGGGCTGGACAAATCCCCCTCGGCAGTCGGGTGATGATCATAGATATGCAGCTCTAAGTGTGGTTTCTTCAGCACTTTGGCCAGCTTGCCGATCCGCTTCGGAGTGCGTGTGTCTACTATGATCAGGGTACTAATGCTCTCAAAATCGACTTCGCTCGCATTTTTTAACTGAAGGATATCCCGGTGCAAGGCGACAAACTCTTCAACATTACGGTTCATCTTGCCCGGGAGGACAAGCTTGGCGTCCTGGTACAACTTGCGTGCCGCGACCATTCCCGCCAGTCCGTCGAAGTCGGTATTAGCGTGGGTTGTAATCACCTTCATCGTTTATCACCATAATCATCAGTGCAGCAGACAAACAAAGGCGCCCGAGGGCGCCGTATCGGCTACACCGAAGCCACTTTGGTCTTGCACTTGTTTAAGCGTGCCGGTATGAGATCCTTACTGATTAAGTCTGCATAACGCTCACGCTGTACGATAACATCCGCCTCACCGTCTTTGACCAGCACCATGGCCGGACGCGGAAAGCGGTTATAGTTCATGGCCATTGAATAGTTGTAGGCACCGGTCGCGCCCACGGCCAGAATCTCACCCGTGCGCGGCACGGGCATTGTGATGTCGGGGATCAACATATCCCCGGATTCGCAATACCGTCCCGCCACCGCTATGCTCACCGGAGAGGTATCCAGGGGACGGTTGGCAATGCAGGCTTCGTACTCGGCTCCGTAAAGCGCGGGTCTTGGGTTATCACCCATACCTCCGTCGACGGCAACGTAGGTTCGCACACCGGGGATCGTCTTGATCGAACCAACGGTGTACAGGGTTGTCCCGGCCGGTCCGGCAATAGAACGTCCCGGCTCAAAAACCACTTTTGGTACAGGTATGCCGAGCTCTTCCGCAGCGTGTCGGACGCTCCCGACGACGGTTTCCGCAAAATCGCTTATGGATGGAGGATCATCGCCTTCGATGTAGTAAATGCCCAAGCCGCCGCCAAGATCAAGTTCCCTGCAGACCCAACCGGTTTCTCCGCCCATTTCCGCGGCGAAGTGGAGCATGATTCGGGCAGCGTCAGTAAACGGTTCCAGATCAAATATTTGTGATCCAATGTGGCAGTGAATCCCCACAAGGTTAAGGCTTGCCCGGGAAAGAGCGGCCTTGACCGCCTCCCGGGCTTGCCCGTTGGGTATCACAAAACCAAACTTGGAATCAATCTGTCCGGTCCGAATGTATTCGTGGGTGTGCGCCTCTATCCCGGGTGTCAACCGCAGAAGAATGTCAGCCTGCGTGCCGGCCTCGCCGGCTAGTTCGTCCAGGCGGTCCAGCTCATCAAAATTATCGACGACAAAGCGGTGCACACCTGCCGTCAGGCCCATTCTTATTTCTTCGTCGGACTTGTTATTTCCGTGGAAGTAAACCCGCGACATCGGAAAACCGGCTTGAATGGCAGTATAGAGTTCACCGCCCGACACCACATCCAAGCCCAAGCCCTCTTCTTCCACCATCCGGCACACCGCCAATGTCAACAGCGATTTACCGGCGTAGACCGCCGCCGCACCGAGACGCGTAAGCGCTTGATAGTATGCACGGCAGTTCGCCCGAAAACAATCCTCATCAATGACATAGAGCGGTGTTCCGAATCTGTGCGCGAGGTCCACCGCATCACACCCGCCAATCTCCAGGTGACCGCGCCCATTCACCCTCATCGTTCCGGAAAAACGCATCAAAAACCTCCAAGAAACATCTCTAAATCTTTGGCAGTGAAGACAACGCCCGGTTCAGATCTTCCTCCGGCAGCGGGTAGTCCTCCATCTTTCCGGAGAGATACAGATCGTAGGCGGCCAGATCGAAATGCCCGTGACCGCTCAGGTTAAACACGATCGTTTTCGCCTCCCCGGCCTCACGGCACAGGAGAGCCTCGTCAATGGCGCAGGCCACGGCATGCGCAGACTCGGGAGCGGGAACGATACCCTCACTCTGAGCGAACTTAATGGCCGCTTCAAACACCTTGGTCTGGTTAATGGCCCGGGCCTCAATATAACCTTCGGCTACCATTTGACTAAGCAGGGCCGCGTCCCCGTGGTAGCGCAGTCCACCGGCATGGATGCCCGGAGGCGTAAACGTGCTGCCCAGGGTAAACATATAAATAAGAGGGGTTAAACCGGCGACATCTCCGAAGTCGTAGGCCAGTTTTCCCCGGGTAAGAGTCGGACAGCTTGTGGGCTCAACGGCGATGAATTTTATATCAGCCTTCCCGTCAAAGACCTCCTTGAGGAAAGGAAAGGCAAATCCGCCCATGTTGCTGCCGCCCCCGCAACACCCGATGATCACATCGGCCTCTTCACCCGCTTTGGCGAGCTGCGCCTTTGCTTCCAGGCCGATTACCGTTTGGTGCAAGAGGACATGGTTCAGAACACTTCCCAAGGCGTAATTCGTATCGTCCCGCATAGCCGCCTCTTCAACGGCCTCGCTGATCGCAATACCGAGGCTTCCCGGTGAATCGGGGTGGGCCTCAAGGAAGCGTCTCCCGGATTCGGTGCGCCGACTGGGGCTTGGAATCACCTCGCCCCCGAATATCTGCATCACCGATCGCCGATATGGTTTCTGCCGGTAACTGACGTCAACCATATAGACGGTACATTCCATTCCAAAAAGGTGACAGGCCATTGAGAGCGCGGTACCCCACTGGCCGGCTCCGGTCTCAGTGGTCAGGCGCTTGATCCCCGCCTGCTTGTTGTAGTAAGCCTGCGGCACCGCCGTGTTCAACTTATGGCTGCCGGCAGGGCTGACCCCCTCGTGTTTGAAATAGATTCGGGCAGGCGTATCCAGTGCTTTCTCCAGGCGTGCCGCCCTGATCAGCGGCGACGGTCTCCACAGGCGCAGGATCTCCCGAACCTCATCCGGGATCGGAACCCACCTTTCGGTAGTGGCCTCCTGCTTGATCAGTTCCGGCGGGAATATCGGACTGAGATCCTCGGGTTTCACCGGCTCGTGAGTACCCGGATGCAACGGGGGCTTTAACGGGTTCGGCATGTCGGCCTGAATATTGTACCAGGCTCTCGGCATCTCCTCTTCGGTTAAATGGATCTTGATTTCCGACATTTTCTCTCTTCTCCTCTCTTCATTCTAGTCTCAAAGACTTAAACACATTTTACTAAACCAACGCGGCACCTGCAAGGATTGATTTCAGGCCGGTGTCATATGCACGTCAGTCCGGTTCGCGGTCACCGAACCGGTCTAGTGCCTGTGACGACGCCGGAATTTGCCCTTTCGCCCGGATGTATCGCCATCATTGGACGGTTTTCGCACCGGCACAGCCGTTCGATTATGAATCGCGTCTCGCGGACTCAGGGCTGAGGGACGGTGCTGTGAGATGGGAACCGGAGGTCTGACCAGAATAGTCTTCAAAGCCCCCCAGTTGAAGGGAACAAGCGGCCAGAGATATGGAACACCGAAGGATTTTGTAGCACCCAAATAGACAAACAGGATGAGTGTGCCGAACAGGAGACCCGGAAGGCTGAAGAGCCCGACCGCCAGGATCAACAAGATGCGTGCGAGACGGTTGGCGAGCGCGAGTTCCTGGCTGGGAGTCATAAAGGTACCGATAAACGCGACTGCCGTGTAAAGAATGACCTCGGGTGCGAACAGGCCGATGCTTACCGCGATGTCACCAATCAGAATGGCGGCGATGATGCCCATAGCCGTTGCGATCGGAGACGGTGTATGGATGGTGGCCAGCCGGATCATTTCAATCGCAATTTCCGCAAGGAGGAATTGAAGCAACAGCGGCAGAGGCCCGGTATCTTCGGGTCCGATGAAACCGAGGCCGCGAGGGAGCAAATCCGGTTCCAGCGAAAACAGCATCCACAGCGGAACGATAAATATGGAAATCAGCACCCCGAAGAACCTGACCCAGCGGATAAAAAAGCCCGAGGCGACATTCTGCCGGAACTCCTCGGCGTGCTGCAGGTGGTGAAAGTAAGTCGTCGGTAACATAATCGCGCTCGGTGAGGTGTCGACCAGAAGGATCACATGACCCTCCAAGAGATGAGCGGCACAGACATCGGGGCGTTCGGTATAACGCACCTTGGGGTATGGATTCCAGCTCGATCCCGGAGTAATCAGTTCGTCCAGGGACTTTTCGGCCATCGTTATGCCGTCGATTTTGACGTTTCGGATCTTTTCCTTGACGCTTTTTACCAACTCCGGGTTGGCGATATCCTCAATATAGCAGATTACGATATCGCTCTTGGTTCGTGTACCCACTGTAAGAATTTCGATCCGCAGTTTGGGATCTCGGATGCGGCGGCGAATTAATGCGGTGTTGTAGACCAGCGTTTCGGTAAAGCCGTCGCGGGATCCGCGCACCACCTTCTCCAGATCGGGCTCCTCGGGCGAACGTGCCGGATAGGTGCGGACATCAATCATTATCGCTTTGCTCAAACCGTCGATCAGAAGTGCCAACTGTCCCGAAAGAACCTGGTTCACGATCTCCTCGTAGGCATCGACCTCGGCTACTTCGGTGTAATGGACGTAGCGGTGCAGGATCTTGCGGAAGGTATCACGCCGGATATCGCCCTTGTCTGCTCGTGCCAACCCTTCCAGAATCTCAATCATGGCCTCGTCGTTGACCAAACCATCGATAAAGACCAACGCAGCCTCACGGCCGGCGAACTCGATCTCTCTGATAATGATATCGAAGTTGGTTTCGGTGCCGAGGGCCCGCTTCAACTCCTCAAGGTTTCGAGCGAGCTCTTGCTTCAGAGGCATACCCTCGTTCTGCACTTGGTCTCACTGCTCCTTCAGATTCTAGGCTTGAAGACAAAAGATGCGAAGTAGGTAAACACCAGGGCGGCTGTGAGTATGGCAGCCGGAGCTTCGAACGGACCGGTAAATGCACCCAAAAACCCGCCTTGGTCTACGGCGTGAAAGGTGGATTCGGTCATCAGATGTCCCAAGCCGGAGATTGGAATGAGCGCCCCCGCACCGGCCCAGTCGACGAGGGGACCGTAGATTCCGACGGCCGACAGTACGGCACCCGCACTGATAAAACCCACGAGAAGGTGTGCCGGAGTTATTCGATAATCCGTCAGGTCGAGCAACAGTTGTCCGATCATACACAGGATTCCACCGACAATAAACGCTGCTGCAAAGACCACCAATACTTCCTACCTTTTCTCAATAACAATCGCATGGCTGACAGCGGGAATGGTTTCGCCCTGCCAAGTTGTCTTTCCGTTCAGCAGGGCGCCTGACCCCAGCGCCAAGACACGGTCGACCCGCCCGGTGGCCAACAGTTGCATGACGTGGCCGCAGGTGACGACTGCCGAACAGGCGCAACCGCAGCCGCCTGCATCTGTGTCCTGGCGTTCCCGGTCATAGATCAGCACTCCACCGTCTTGATGGCGTCCGGCCAAATCGTAACCGCGTTCGGCCATGAGCGCGCCGAATGCGTGGCTGCCGTGATGGCCGAGATCACCGGTCAGCAAGAGATCAAAGTCCTGCGGACGTAGTCCCGTATCCCTCATGAAACGGAGGGCGGTGTCTACAACCGCGGGGACCATTGCCGCCCCGCAGTTATGGGGATCATTAATTCCGAAATCGACCACGCGGCCGACGGTAGCATGCGTGATCCTCGGGCCCGCTCCCTCTCGCGTCACTACCATCGCCCCCGCTCCGGTAACCGTGTGGGAGGCCCAAGGAGGACGCTGCGCGGCGAGTTCGGCAGCATAACCGAAACGTCGGAGGCCTGCTCCGTAGTGCGAAGATGCTGCGACCAACACTCTTTCAGCAAAACCCCCGTCCAGCAAAGCGGAGGCGATAATCAGACCTTCGTACATCGTGGAGCAGGCGCTAAACAGGCCAAGATACGGAATACCGAGTGCCCGCGCGCTGAATGACGATGAAGTCAGCTGGTTTAGTAAGTCCCCGGCCAAAAAGTAGTCGATCTGATCCGGCTTGAGATTCGCCTTTTCAAGCGCCTTGTATGCCGTTTCCTCCAGGAAGCGCTGTTCCGCAGCTTCCCAGTGTTTTTCACCGAAGTAGGGGTCGTCGATCACTTTGTCGAATGTGGATCGGAGAGGTCCTTGACCCTCTTTTCGCCCCACGATGGAAGCTGCCGAAACGATCACCGGAGGGTCTTGGAAGACCACCGTGAAGCCCGTTTTCTTGGGCACCGGCATAGATCTCACCCTCTCATCTTCGGTGGCATCACATCAGGCCGAGCCAAGGGCTCTATTAATTATGTGTGGAATAGGGGCTTTTGATACGAGAGAACGCAAGAGTGGCGAGTATCCGCCAACAATCATCAGAAGAGATAGTAGAAGAGTCCGGCCAGCCAGGAAATAACAACACCAAACACCAGAACGGGGCCGGCAATAGAAAAAACATCGGCCCCAACACCGACAACCAATCCTTCGCGGCGTGCTTCGATAGCGGGCGCAACCATTACATTCGCTAAACCGCTGATGGGGATTAGCACTCCAGCACCGGCCCAGCGGCAGGATTTATCGTAAAGGCCGGTTGCCGTAAGTACCGCCCCCAAGAGGATGAGTGTCGCCAGGGTAACCGAAACGGCGTCCGACATCGATAGCCCCAGACTCTGATAAAACATTAGCAAAACCTGGCCAACTGACGCAATTGTACCGCCGACGGCGAAGGACAGGACTGCGTTTCGAAAAATCGGGGGAGAAGGACGTACCCGTTCGACGAAGTCTTTGTACTGATGCTTCTGGGTGAGCAACGGTTTGCTGGGATCGACGTGCAAGTGACGCACCTCCCACCGGTTGGGAAAGGGCACCCGGGTGGTGCCCTACTTGACGGCGGCTATTTTGCAGTTCGCCTTGTAACCGACAACCTTCCCGTTTTCCACCTTGGCAGTGAAATTCACCACCTCGACGCCGGTCACATTGCCGAGGCTCTGTGCGGCTTCGGAAACGGCTGAGTTGACGGCATCCTGCCAGCTCTGGCTGGATTCGCCGATAAATTCCTCTACCTTCACGTGCATAATAACCCTCCTCCTAATTTGTTACTAGCCAAGAGTATTATGCCTTGACGCCGATGGTTTTTATGCATGTTCAGAGCTGTCCCCCTGCTCCTGAGCCATAGAGCGAAGCTTTTTGAGTGCCTCCCTCTCCAGTCTGGAAACCTGAACCTGAGAAAGATTTAGCAATCGCGCCACCTCCGCCTGAGTCTTGTCTTTGTAAAAACGCCAGTTGATAATCTTCCGGTCGCGCTCGGGAAGGCTCTCCAGGAGTTCCTGTAGGGCTACGCTTTCGATCCAGGCCTCCTCCCCCTGTTCTCTGTTGCGAAGCTGATCCATAATGTAGATCGCATCCCCTTCTTCCTGATGGAGGATGTCATATAATGAGGCCGGCGTCTGTCCTGCTTCCAGTGCGGCTACCAACTCCTCTCTCGGCACGTCCAAAGCGTCCGATATTTCGCCGATGGTGGGCTCCCGGTCCAGTTTCGACTGAAGCTGTTCTTTGGTGGTTTGAATACGCCACGCCAACTCCTTCAGGGAACGGCTGACGCGGATCGGGGTGTCGTCGCGAAGGAATCGCCTGATTTCACCGATAATCATCGGCACGGCGTACGTTGAAAACTTGACGTTGAAAGAGAGATCAAATTTATCTATGGCTTTGATCAAGCCAATGCATCCGATTTGAAACAGGTCGTCCACATCGTACCCGCGGCCTTCAAAGCGCCTGATTACATTGCACACCAGTTTCAGGTTCGCATTGATCAAGGTTTCCCGCGCCTTGACGTCGCCTTGCTGCGAAGCCTTGATTAGGCGTTTGGTTTCCTTATCCTTGAGGAGCGGATGATTGGGAATATTGATATCAATCCGTGCGCGCATTGTTCCTCCGAGAAGCGGGTCGCTTGAACATCCTGACCCTCGTACCCTTTCCCGGATCGGAAACGATCTCCAATCGGTCAACAAATGAGCGCATAAATGAAAAACCAAGGCCGAGACGCTCATCCACGGTGGATACTCCGGGCTTCAGGGCCTCGTCGATATCACTGATCCCTCGTCCTCGGTCTTCGATTATTACCTCAAGCTCACCATTTGAAATGTATGCCGACATTTTGACGACGTGATCAGGGTCGTTCCGATACCCGTGGATAATCGCATTGGATACTGCTTCCGAGACCGCTCCCTTCAAGTCATCCAACTCCGACACCGTGTAGTCCAGCTGAGCAGCGAAAGCGGCTATGGCCACACGTGCCAGGCCGACATTCTCGGGTCGACTAAGGAATTCCAAACGAACCAAGTTGTCAAAATCCATCAGGACAACCCTCCCTGGTCCAGATCAGCGGCCGCCTGCATATCATCATCATACTCGCTGCTGATGCGCAGTACCCCCGAAAGCTCAAGTACACGCCGGACGGCAGGCTCGACCCCGACAAAAGCCATTTTTCCGCCCCGGTCTGAGATCCTCCGGTATCTCCCGAGGATTACCCCCAAACCGGAGGAGTCAATGAATGATACATCAGACAAGTCGAAAACAATGTGGGTCGCCCCGGATTGATCAAGTGCGGTTTCCAAGGCGGCACGCATCTCATCGGCAACCCGCATATCAAGTTCACCGTGCAGACGGGCGATAAGCACATTGCCCCGGACTTCAAATCCCGGTGCCGTCAATCCCTTTCCCTCCCGTAGATCATTTAATGGTGTTTGCATTCTACAGACCAGCCGCAATTCCTGCTAATTCCTTCCAAAACGGTCCCCGTCAATAAGTATAAGGGGCGGCTCCTGAAGCCGCCCCTTCCGCTTGGTTTGCAGTTTTAGTTGAGGATGCTGGTGCCCATTCGGTAGATTTCCTCCAACAGGCTCAACCGATCTACCTGCCTTTCGGCGACCAGGTCCACACGGAGCACTTCCTCACCATTGTTGGTTGCCACAAGTGCTCCTACCGATGCACCGGCTTCCACCGGAGCGACCAGACGTTCGGGTGCCTCGACGGTGAAACTGATGCCTTCACTTTCACCTTTGGGAACGACGACCGTCACTTCCTGCGGTGTCACCAGCTGCACTTCCTGATGTATTCCCTTTTCAACCGGGATGGTCTTAATTGTCTTTCCCTTTTCCGCCAGCAGGACGGCTTCGTACCTGGCGAAGCCCCAATTAAACAGTTTCATTGACTCCTGGAAATGCGACTTTGGCTCCGCGCAGGACAGTACGACCGCAATCAAGCGCAGGTTGTCTCTCTTCGCAGTGGAGGCGAGGCAGTATTTGGCCTCGTTTGTCCATCCGGTCTTCCCGCCGTCGGCTCCGTTATACCACCACAACAGTTTGTTGGTATTCCACAGCTTGAATTCGCCGCCACGCAGATCATATTCCTTGATTCCGGTGACCTCCATAAACGCAGGGTACTTTATGGCTTCACGGAGGATTAAAGCTTGGTCTCTCGCCGAGGAGCAATGGCCCTCGGCCGGGAGACCGGTGACGTTAACATAATGTGTATTTTTGCATCCAAGCTCGGTGGCCCTTTCATTCATCATGTCTACGAATGCCTCCACCGAGCCGGCGATGTGCTCAGCGAGGGCCACGCTCGCATCATTGGCCGATCCGGTGGCCACTGCAATCAGCATTTCACGGAAGGTAAATTCTTCGCCGGGTTCGAGGTAGATTTGCGATCCTCCCATACTAGCCGCGTACTCGCTCGCCGTAACCACCGAATCCATGCTCACTTTATTGCTCTCCAGGGCCTCCACGGCAAGCAACATGGTCATTATTTTGGTTACACTTGCTATTGGTCTTGGAGTATCGGGATCCTTCTCAAACAGCAATCGGCCCGATACCGGGTCCATTAAGACAGCCGATTCAGCCTTGGTTTCCAATGCCGGCTTCGTGTCCTTGTCGGCAAGGGCAGGCGGGATGCACACCGTTAGGATCAGGCAGGCAGCCAGCATTACAGCCATATAGAAACGATATCTTACCATATCTATCTTCCTCCCGGAGTGTATTGCTCTTTCTTATTATGGTTTATACCGATCATCGTATACTTGAAATCATGCGCCCGCATGTAAACCTGCTATGCTCTCGACGCCCCCGTCTTGACGCGGGATGACAAATTTCCTATAATAATAAGTGTTCAATGTGGGGGAATAGTTCAGCCAGGTAGAACAGCGGTCTCCAAAACCGTCGACGAGGGTTCGAATCCTTCTTCCCCCGCCATAAAGGTAACAGTCACCCTTCTTTCGTGTGTGAACGGAAGAAGGGTTTTCTTTTTGCGCCAGAAAAGGGCGCGGGACTTCTTGTCCCGCGCCCTCTACGATTCAAGGGGTACCCCTAGAGACTATTCCTTTTCAGCCTGAGCTCTCTTGATGATATCTTCGGCAATGCGGGCAGGCACCTCTTCATATGAGTTGAATTTCATCTTAAATGAGGCGCGTCCCTGCGTCATAGCCTTCAGGTCGATAGCGTAGCGGGACAGTTCGGCCTTCGGTGCCTGAGCACGGATAACCGTAACCCGTCCAGCGGGCTCCATCCCGAGAATCCGTCCCCGCTTTGTGTTAAGGTCACTGATGATGTCGCCTGTAAAGGCCTCGGGCACCGTAACCTCGATATCCATAATCGGCTCAAGCAGCACGGGATTAGCCTGCTGCATACCCTTCTTGAAAGCCATCGACGCCGCGATCTTGAAAGCCATTTCCGAAGAGTCAACCGGGTGATAAGAACCATCGTAAAGCGTCACCGCCACACCTGTTACCGGGTATCCAGCGAGGACGCCTTCGGTCATTGCCTCACGCAGACCCTTTTCCACCGCGGGGAAGAAGTTGCTCGGCACGGCACCGCCGAACACCTCCTCACCGAACTTGAAGTCGGTACCGTCGGTCAGCGGTTCCATCCGAATCCAGACGTGGCCGTACTGCCCGCGTCCGCCGGACTGCTTCTTGTGTTTACCCTCCACCTTGGTTTCGCTGCGTATCGTTTCGCGATACGGAATCCGTTCCGGCGACAGCACGACATCAAGACCGTATTTCCGTTTAAACCGGTCTACAATGATGTCCAACTGCGCTTCGCCCATACCGGTAACCAGGGTCTGTTTGGTTTCAGCGCTTTTCTCGACGCGAATGGTCGGCTCCTCTTCCTGCAGACGGGCTAGTGCGGTAGCCAGTTTGTCTTCTTCACCCTGAACCTTGGTGGATATCGCAACAGTCAGCGTGGGTTCGGGGAAGTTAATCCCCTCAAGGATCACCGGTTTATCCTTGGCGCACAGAGTATCACCGCTGACCGTTTCCTGTAGCTTTACCAATACGCAAATATCCCCGGCCGGAACCTGTTCGGTCGCCTCTTGATTCTTTCCTCTAACGAAGAATACCTGACCAATCTTTTCCGGCTTTTCCTTGTTCGCATTCAGCACCGTACTATCGCTCTTCAACACGCCAGAATAGACTCTTAAGAAGTTCATACGACCCACGAACGGGTCGGCCATCGTCTTAAACACAAGGGCGGCCAACGGAGCATCAGCCTCGGCCTTCGGGGGCGGGCAGTATTCGACAATCGTTTCCAGCAGAATATCGGCACCCGCATTCTTGACGGCGCTTCCGCAAAGAACGGGTACGAACTTTCCTTCGGCGAGTGCTGCCCGCAACCCACGCCGCACTTCCTCCGGCGTCAGCGGTTCACCGTCAAGATACTTGGTGAGCAGGTCGTCATCCGCTTCGGCGGCGGCCTCGGTCAGTTTTTCCAGGTATTCATTCAGTTGATCCTGAATGTCCGCCGGGATATCGGTTTCTGCCGCCTTACCGTTTGAATACTTGTATGCTTTTTGGGTAATAAGATTCACGACACCTTCAAAACTCTCGGCCATACCAATGGGAAGCGTAAACGGAACGAAATTCTTATTAAAAGTGGAAGTCAAATCGTCCAAAACCTTTGCAAAGTTCGCGTTCTCCCGATCCAACTTGTTGATAAAGACCATACGCGGCAATTCGCGCTCATCCGCGTATTCCCAGAATACTTCGGTCATAACCTCGACGCCGTCCACAGCCGACACTACAAATAACGCAGCGTCGGATACACGCAACGCGCCGCGAACCTCACCCACAAAATCGCTGAAACCGGGAGTATCAAGCAGGTTTACCTTCGTTCCTTTCCACTCGGCGGGGACGATACTGGTATGAATGGTCATCCCCTTTTTCACTTCTTCAGGATGATAGTCGGACGTAGTGGTGCCATCCTCCACCCGACCCAGCCGCGACAGTACGCCGGTATTAAAAAGCATGGCCTCGGTCAGAGACGTTTTTCCTGCGCCTCCGTGAGCCACAACCCCAATATTGCGAATATTTTCCACAGTATAGTTCTTCAACCAAGTAGCCTCCTTACTATCAATATAATGATTTCCCTGGTGGATAGGATTATATACTGCAGGCAGCACGTAACATGACAAGATTTATACTTCGCCGGGTTGCGGCAAATTCCTTGTATGACGTGTGAACTTTTTCCCACCGGCTCCAACATAGGGCCATCGCGCTTCACATAAGTATTACATGCCAAAAACTATCTATGGAGTCAGACGGTGGGGAAACAGTCACTTACTTATGGTACGCTCGTGCTGAGTGTCTCCAGCCTTTACAACCGGATCCTGGGATTTGTGTACCAAATCCTACTGGTGCGGCTCATCCGGGCTGAAGGGATCGGGCTCTTCAGTATGATTTACCCAATTTATGTTCTCGCTCAAGTGATCGCAAGTGCAGGTATTCCGGTAGCCATCGCCAAACTGGTCGCTGAAGACCGGGCCAAGAACGATGCGCCACAGGCTTATCGTGTCTTTAAGGTGGCCTTCGTGCTGGTACTCGGCACCAGTCTTCTGGTCACCTTTGGTATGGCATTGCTCTCCCCCACGATGGCCAAAAGGGTGTTCCCGAACCCAGACGTCTACCCGGCATTCTTGGTGCTGCTTCCGGGCGTATTCATCGTTTCAGTGTGCTCCGCTTTTCGCGGATACTTTCAGGGCCTTCAGCAAATGGCACCAACTGCGGCCAGCCAGGCTTTTGAGCAGACGGTTCGGGTTGTGGTGGGACTTGTATTGGCCTATGTACTCGGCACACGAGGCGTATCATATGCCGCAGCCGGGGCTTCAGCGGGAGTAGTGGTCGGGGAACTCGCGGGCCTCCTGTTGATGACGGCAATATTTCTGCGGTTCCGGCCTGACGGCTACGTGCGGCGCGCCACGGTCGTGGAACCGATTAAGGTAACCTGTACACGCATTTTCCAGCTTGCGGCGCCGGTGACGCTGACCAGGTTTGTTTCTACAGCTTTCCTTTCGGTTGATGCCGTACTTATCCCGCAAAGACTAACGGCCTCGGGCATGGAACTGCAGCAGGCCACTGCCGCTTATGGAAAACTGGTTGGTATGGCCGAGTCAGTCATGTTCACACCGGGCATACTTACTCTTTCTCTGGCCACCGCCCTGGTCCCGGCCGTATCCGATGCACTGGCCCAACACGATATGGACCTGCTGCAAAAACGGGTTTCGGCCGCCGTTCGGATCACGCTTTTCGCCGGATTGCCCAGTGCCGCCCTGTTTTACCTTTTGGCTGATCACATTTGCGGCATTCTGTTCGGCTATCCGGACGCAGGAGTGCTGCTCGCCGCCCTCGCTTTAGGGGCGCCCTTTTTGTACCTTACCCAGACGACAACCGGCATCCTGCAGGGTATAGGTCAGGCTATGGACCCCTTCAGGAATTTGCTGGCGTCATCGGTTCTTAAGATAATTGCAATATTCACTCTTACCGGCATTCCGGGTCTGGGGGCCACAGGCGCAGCGCTGGCCCTTGCCCTGCATTTTGTGCTAATGGCCATTCTAAACCTGCGTGATGTCCGCCGGCATACCGGCCTGGTCATCGAGCCAAAACGTTCCGTTATTAAACCGCTGCTGGCTGTAGCCGTGATGGCGGCGACCATAGTCTCGATCGGACCGTCTGTGGACAGCATTTGGCAGACGACTTGGACGGTTTGCGTGGCCGGCGCTGCGTATCTGGCTGCTCTTGTATTGCTGAAAAGCTTTACCCCCGGAGAAATAGACAGGGCGCGCACGATCATCCTGCGGTTGTTGCGCACCCTGTTTACCGGTCGTCGAGGCCGGTGAGCAGCGATTGGTCGTTATTCAGCAGTGATTTTTCAAGCTTACCCATGATCTGATAATTGGTGAGATCGATCTGCAGCGGTGTGATTGAGATATATCCGCGTCTGACGGCACCAATGTCGGTATCCACATCTTCGGTATCCGGACTGTGGGGGTTGCCGGCCATCCAAAAGTATTCCCGGCCCCGGGGATCAGCACGTCGGTGAACCGCATCGGAATAGCACATTGTACACAAACGAGTGATCTTGATCCCCTTTATTCCCCGCGGCGGGACATTCACGTTGAGAAGCGTTCCCGGCGGCAGAGGATTGGCCAGGAGATACGGGACCAACTTCAGCGTAAAACGGGTCGCGTTCTCGTAGTCTTCGTCTCCCCAAGTGGACAGGGAAACCGCAATCGAAGGCACTCCGTTGATTAACCCTTCAATGGCCGCCGACACCGTACCGGAGTACAGAACATCGGTGCCCAAATTGGGGCCGTCATTAATGCCTGCGATTAACAGATCGGGCTTTTTATCAACCAGCGAATCCAGGCCCAGCTTGACACAGTCGGCCGGGGTCCCGTCGACAATCCATCCCCGCACGTTTTCGTGGGGAATCTGTGCCGGCCGTACGCGCAACGGCCGATGCACGGTAATCGAGTGTCCGGTGGCGCTCCGTTCACGGTCGGGAGCGGTAACATATACAAATTCGCTGATGGGCTGGAAGGCCTCTTGGAGATAAGTGATTCCGGGGGCGAAAATGCCGTCGTCATTGGCAAGCATGACTCTCATTTGAGATCCTAACACCTCTTATGTCTTGTAAATTGAAATGGTCATCATGCCGTTTCGGTCCTTAGTCAAACCGAAAATTAAGCTGCGATCCTTAAGCGTCTTGTTCAGAAAGTCGACAACCTTGTACATATCCTCATAGTTCGAGAATTGGCGGCTGGCTAGAAGTTCGAGCCGCGAATGGCGATCGTTTCGCATCAGCAAGACCCCTTAGTGATTCCGAATCAATGCGAAAGCTTCCATTCGGGTTTTCGCATTCTTTTCGAATATTCCCCGCACAGCCGACGTGATCGTCTTGGTGCCGGGCTTATTTACGCCGCGCATCGTCATACACATGTGTTCGGCCTCTATGACCACCAACACACCCTGGGGCGTAAGTTTGTTCATTATAGCATCGGCAATTTGGCTGGTCAAACGTTCCTGAAGCTGCGGCCTGCGGGCATATCCTTCCACCACGCGGGCCAGTTTGGATAGCCCGGTAATCAAACCCCGGCGGGGGATATACGCTACGTGCGCCGTTCCGAATACCGGCAGCAGATGGTGCTCGCACATTGAGAACATGGGGATGTCGCGTACCAGTACCAGTTCTTCGTGATTCTCTGTAAACAAACGTTCGAGTTCGCTGTCCGGATCGGTTTTGAGCCCCGCAAAAACCTCGCTATACATCCGTGCAACCCGTGCCGGAGTATCCCGCAGACCTTCCCGATGGGGATCCTCCCCGATAGCCTCCAGGATCATCAGCACCGCCTGCTCGATCTTCTTCAAGTCCAATAGTAGATCCTCCCTTATAGCTTATAGCATTCCGGTAATATGGTGCGTCTGCGGTATGACCCGGACATCCCTCAGGCGCTCCAGAGCACAGCGTTGAAGCTCCAGGAGACGGGTAGCGGAAACCGGTCCCGGTCGGCCGTTTATCGTTACCGGTTGGATGACCAGAGGTATCCGCTCGTCGACCCCGCTGATCAGGTTTGCCGCGGCATAGACCTCCTCTGAAGGGGTGCGGTCGGCTACGACGATCTTAACAAAAACTTCACGCGTCGCGGCGACTTTCAGGAAAGAGGCGTGTGCCTCGGGCATCGGCCTCCCGGAAACGCTCGGCAGCTTAATATCCATGGCAATGATATCGCAACGACTGATCAGGTGCTGCAATTCCGAAACGAGCGTTCCGTTGGTTTCCAGGTAGATCTTCGGATTCGGGCCCAGCTTGTCCAGCAAAGCCTGAAGAAACCGGTACTGCAGCAGCGGTTCTCCGCCGGTAAGGCTGATCGCTTGGTACTGCCTAAGAGGTAAGGCAGTGACACGATCGGCCAGGTTATTCGGATCCACCGGATTAAGCATCGTCTCAAATTGTCCCGTTCCGGGGACCACTTCGAAACGACAGCGGGAAACCGGTTGAAACATGGTGTCGCAATAGGCGCAGTTCAAATTGCAGCCCGCCAAGCGTATGAATAACTGGCGGCAGCCTACATAGGGGCCTTCCCCTTGAATAGATGTAAACACCTCAATGAGTTGTCCGGCGGTCATCAGGGCACACCCCGCACTTTACAGCGAGCCATAAATATGTCCTGAACCTCGTTGGCATACTCCCGGGATATCCGGTGTGCCAGATCAAATGCAGCGTCGCCATCGGCGAAGCCCAGTTCAGTCAGGCCGATTGCCGGTACCGGCGCCCCTTCGGCATTAATGTTCAGGCCTGTATGGATCAGTGTGCTTACAGGACTGACCGTGGCGATGGATACCGAAAGCTTGCGCTTCTCCACAAACAGATCATCACCGACGCGGACAATCGCCCTGTCAACGGTATCCGCCAGAACATCACGCGCCAGCGATACCAAGAGACGCTGACGATAGACCGCCTTTTCGAGATCGCAGTCGAAATGTTCCACAATAAAGTGCATCATATCGGGACTGTAAATAAATGCGCCGTTCATCGCATCCTGAATATCCACCAGGTTGTCCAACTCAACCCGACACGGGCCGCGGAAGGAAACGATGCTGTCTCCCTGGAGATTGTACCGGCGAAACGCCCATAGCGACCGCAGTTGTGTGCCGTCATACAACTGCTGATTGTGGTCCACAAACCACTGCACGTTAGGCATTATCCATTGCCCTCCTTAGACGGCGGCAGCTCTCGCAGACCCCGCAGGGTTGACTGCCACCGCGGTAGCAGCTCCAGATCAGATTCCAAGGCACCTCAAGGCGCCTGCCGAGCTGGACGATTTCGGTCTTGTCCAGGTGCAAGGTATAACTGACCAACCGAACCCTGTTGCCCGTAGAGTACCGGAAGCAGGTGTTAACCGCATCGACAAAGCCCGGGCTGTTGTCCGGGAAGCCGGCTGCTTCCTCACGGTTAAAACCGGCAATTATACGTTCACAGCCCAGCGCCTCGGCGTATGAAGCCGCTACATTCACCAATACCCCGTTGCGGTTAGGAACCCAAACCGACCTGGCGGTACTCTCTCTTGTTTCCGGGTCATCGAGGTCGCTGTCCTCAGGTTCCGGGAGGGGACTCTTGCCAAACAGTGATCCCTCCGACAATCTGCTTAAGAAAGGGAGATCAACAACCGCGTGCTGCAAGCCGTAGTGCGCGGCCAGGGCCCGGGCGGCAGCGATTTCGCGGGCGGCCGCCATTTGCCCGTAATCAGCCGTTAAACACAGAGCCACCTCGATCTCTCTTAACGCAAATGCCAGGCAGACCGTTGAATCAAGGCCGCCCGACAGTAATACTATCGCCCTCACTTAATCACCCTCAGTGTACCGAACCGACGCCCTCGGTGATTCCCATACCGTTACGGCTGAGATGTTGACTGCGGGGCTATATCCGGAAAGATCCTCCTTCATCGCCTCGAATATATAGCGGGCGATGTTTTCGGCGGTGGGGTACTTTCTTGGATCCTCTCCTTGAAAAGCGGGATGCTCGTTTAAATAGGAATGGTCTACCCTATCGAGAATCCGCTTCAGGCACGACTTGAGATGGCCGAAATCCAACAACATCCCGTTTTGGTCCAGTACGGCACCTTGCACCGTGACCTCAACTTCCCAAGTGTGGCCGTGCAAATTCCGGCATTTGGCCGGATGGTTGCAGAGACGGTGCGCGGCGGCGAAACTGTCGCGTACAGTGAGCTGATACATAGGATAAAGCCTCCTACCCCGGTATTATATCTCAAAAGGTTTAGTATTAGGTAGTCCATACTCTATTCACGCCTCGTCAAGCCAAACAAAGACAGCGGAACCGCCAGTTCACGGTTCCGCTGCTTGAGCGTGTCGGACTGCGGCGTCTAGCCGGTCAGTCCCAAAGACCTGTTCAAAGAGTCGGCGGCATCCTCACCCCGTCCGAGCGCGATCAGGAGCTCGGCGCGCATACCCCACACCCTCCTGTCCTCGGGGTTGTCCTTCAGGATCCGGTCGTAGACGGCCAGCGCTTTGTCGTTGTACCCCATGCGATGCAGGCAGAGGGCACGGTTACAAAGGTAAAGAGGATTTGGATCCAATTCAATCGCCCGCTCATGCTGTTCGAGAGCCTCGCTGTATTTACCGGCGGCCTGCAAGCAAAGTCCATAGCTGTCGCGCAGAACGGGATCCGACGGGTCGAGTCTGATCGCCTCTCTATAGCAATCAAGGGCATCGCTTAACCTGCTTAGTCTCTCGTACCCGACGGCCAAATTGCTGAGGATAACCACGTCCCGGGGCATAAGACTGTGGGCCATCTCATAACAGAGCACGGCCTCCCTAAACCGTCCCAGGTGAAAGAGGCAATATCCCTTGTTGTTCAGCAGGTCAATGCCGGAGAAACCACGCCGTTGCGACTTTTCAAACAGATCCAGTGCCTGTTCGTAATCCTTCAGCTTTACGCAGGCAATACCGGCGTTATACAAGATCTCCGGATCCGGACCACCTGAACGCCAGGCAATCCTAAAGCTTTCCAGCGCGTCCTTGTATCGCCCCAGTGCCAGGCAACACAACCCCTTCAGGTTGTACACACCGGGATGCGATTGGTGCGTACGGATCGCCTTCAGGTACTCCAAAGCACGTGTCGGATCGCCCGTCTGCAAGTACCACGTTCCGAGCGCATAGAGAACCGACGTTCTGTCGGTAACCACCCCGTCGTAATCCTCGTCGAGCAGCTGTTCCAGCCAAGACACGAAGTTGGCCGGATCCAGGGCCGGATTTACCTGGCTGAAATGCCACGCCGCCTTATCGAATTGCCCCTGTCTGAGGTACAGCCTGCCGGCCTCCACGTGCAGTTCGACTTGATCGGGATGGTATCTTAACGTATCCTCAATTAAATTAAGGGCCTTCCTCTCCAATCCCAGCCGATGAAGAATTCTAATCCCCGCCCGTCGTCCCCTTAAGGTCACGCTGCAATCCCTGAGTCTATTTAACGGGTGTCGCAACGTAATCCAGCGCATAGGCATCTCCTCCCCATTTACTGGTAATTCTCCAGCTACTGCCAGATTCCTGCCAGCCATGGGAAAAAAAGTCACATGGAGATACTCCTGAGGGAACGACTCTACTGCTCGGCGAGCATCTGCTGCAAAATCTGTACGCCCGAACTCGTGCCCAATCGGTCTGCTCCGGCATTCACCAGCGCCAGAGCCGTCTCCAGATCCCGGATGCCACCCGCCGCCTTTACCCCAAAATGCTCACCGACCGTCTGACGCAGGAATCGAACGTCTTCAACGGTAGCGCCGGTGGGACCGAAACCGGTAGACGTCTTCACATAGTCGGCGCCAGTCCCCCGTCCGGTGGCCGCCCAACACCCAAGGATTATCTGATCCCTGGTAAGATAACCGGTCTCAAGGATAATCTTTGCTGAAATGGTGTTGCGCACATCGCGCGCAGCCTCAATAACCCGCTCGAGCTCGGCTGTGACGAACTTAATATCGCCTTCGATGAGGGCGCCCACATTGAGAACGATGTCCACTTCGTCGGCACCATCCAGTGCGGCGTGCTTTGATTCAAGTACCTTGACCTCGGTGATATTGGCTCCCAGGGGAAAACCGATTACGGTGCACACTTTAATCGGGTAGTCGCGGAGTTCGTCTGCGGCCAATTTTACATAGCACGGGTTTACGCAGACCGCCCCGAAGCCGTATTCCCTGGCCTCGGCACACAGGCGGCGAATATCCTCCTGGGTTGCATCTGCTCTCAGCAGAGTATGGTCAATAATCGCGGCAAGGTCTTCGGGCTTAATCTTACATACCCCCTGCTTCATAGTAGTGCTGCTGTGCCAGGCCCAAGAGCGTTTCGCACAATTGCGGCATTTCCATACCCGCGGCCCGTGCTGCGTCCGGGAATAAGCTAACCGGTGTTAATCCGGGAATGGTATTCACTTCCAGGACGAACGGACGGCCGTCATTTGTCACGATGAAGTCAACGCGTGCCATCCCGCGACAGCCGATCAGATCAAATGTGGCGGAGGCCAGACGCGACACATCCCCCTGGACCTTTTCGGGTATACGCGGTGGAATGATGTGCGAACTCAGACCTTCGGTATACTTGGATTCGTAATCGTAGCGTCCGGTCTCGGACACAATTTCAATCAACGGAAGAACCTGCGGATTCCGATTGCCGAGCAAGGCTGCCGTGATTTCAACCCCTTCTATGAACTCTTCAATTAACACACGGTCGCCATAGTTAAAAGCCTCCTGTAATCCATGGATCACCTCAGACTTGTTGCCGGCAATTGTGACTCCCAGTGACGATCCCTGATCCGGGGCCTTCACCACCAGCGGCATTTCGAACTTATCCAAGATCTCATCGGCCAATTCCGCCATATCCTCGGCCATTTCAGGACGGCGGTATACCGCGAACCGAGGCGTAGGTATCCCGGCCGATAACAGCACGCGCTTGGTGGCGATTTTGTCCATGGCCAGGGCGCTGGCCAACACCCCCGATCCGGTATAGGGAATGTCCAGGAATTCAAGCAGACCCTGTACGGTACCGTCCTCCCCGAACTTCCCATGGAGGGCGATAAACGCAACATCGATTTCAGAAGCTTTGAGCTTTGTCGGCAGTTGTTTTCCGGCATCAATTCCCTTTACGGAATAGCCTTTACTGGTCAGAGCGTCATACACGGCACGGCCGCTTTTCAGTGAAACCTCGCGTTCAGCGGACATACCGCCCCATAAGACAGCAATACGAAGAGACACGCAAACCCCTCCAAAGATGTCATTAATCCAATCCTAGTTTATTCTTGTCACGACTGGAAAAATCCTTTATTGGGAGGTTTTAATACGAAATTCACGCCAAAGTTCGCCGGGCGGCGCTGAGGAATGATCGCGGATCGATACTCGAAAGTAGTGGGACCCCGGGCAGAGTCTCTTTCGCAATCTGCAGGTTAAGAGTAGCTTTGCTCCGTCCCACGTATGATGAAGGGAGAAATACTGCGGGCGGCTTTCGACGTCATACCCGTCGATCTCAAACCGCAGGCTTTCCATATCCAAGCGTTTTTCCCGCTGCCACTTGCCGTTTGCCAACACGGCCGGCACAACCTTGACGGTAATGCGCCCGGACTTCGTCGGGTCGACCATCTGCCGCGCTTCTTCCGGTCCATCGTCGTCCACATACTGCACCAGCGGCGACAACCGTCTCTGAAATTGCATCAACGGCTCGGAGAAATCACGGGATCTTGCCCCCAGCAACGCCGCCACAAAACTGATCAGCGGACCGATCTGTGCATCCTGTTCCAGCACTTGAGCGAGTCTGGATGATCCCCATCCTTGTGACAGGCGCCTCAGTATCCCTGCACGCACATCGATGATTCCCCATAACAGCTTTATGTTGAACGCATTGGGGTCCCTAATCAGTTCCGCGATAAGGTCGGGATCGATCATACGAGTAAGATTATGCACCAATTGGAATAGAATCGTACCTGCGCGGCTGACCTCTCTGATCTTCATCTGATAGTCGTGCCGGAGCGGGTCACACGTCAGTTGAGCAGCATTCCGGGCGATTTCTTCGCGCGAACAGCAAAAGAGCTTTTCAAATACCCTTCTCGCCGACAGTTCGATATAGTCGGGCTTACCGGTAGTCCCAGGATCAATACTGTTACGAACGGTTTCAACCACACGCGGGTATTGGTGTACAATAATATCGTTCAGCACCTGCAGGCCGTGAATGACGTTATTAAAATCGTTCTTAAGAAGTTGCACTTCTTCCGGCGGAATCCGCGAAAAGAGACCGAGATAGTGCTCCGAAGTCTGTGTCAACAGGTTGGAGACTTTCCCCTGAATAACTCTGTTTTCAAAAAGTTCAGCACGGTTGTGTCTTAGGAAACCATGCCCGTAACGGTCAAGGATGAGCATATCGTGCAGAAACTCGATGAGCGCATGATCGGCCTTGTTATAGACATCAAGCATTTCCGGATAATATTCGGCTCCAAGCACGCGGTGGGAATTCGAATAGCCGGGGAACACCGTCCGGCCGTCCGGTTCACGGTCGGGATCGACCGGGTTGCCGTTACGATCGATGGGCGCGTAGTGGGTATACCAATCGGCAATCTGATGAGAAAGCCAACCGCAGGCGACCGCAAAATCGCTCTCGGGGTAGCTTCTGCCGCTCGACGCGGAACGATACCATTCATCGATAAGCCTGTACCCAAAGAAAGGCACGCCGGCAGCACTATCGGGATAGTAATTGTGCATGTAATCGTAGATGGCGACACCACCCGATAGGACGTTGTAGCTGGAAATCACATCTGCGCTGTTACCGGCGAAAATATAGGTCTCCCTGTTCTGCACCAGTCTACTTACAATATCAGGGTTCACACGTTGATTTGCTTTTTCGACTTCTTCTTCCGCCAGTTCGAGAGCACGTTTATTAATGTACGAGTGTGTGGCCGGCCCCCAGGCCAATACCGGCAGTATGGGAAGCATGAGAAGTCTCACCAGAAACCGCTTAATGCGGGCCCACATTATACGGCCTCCTCGCTACTCGGTATAAAGCTATGGTATTCGGTGAACAAATCTGACGGAACGCCCTTCACGATGGAAACGTTTGCTTTTTGCCGCGTCACCGCCGCCTGTGTTATCTTGGGCATGAGGATGAGGAGGGCACGGATTGAAGCTGCTTGCATGGATAAGAAGCATCGGTCTTCCCTTGTTGCGGATTGCGGCGATCCTGTTCGGGATACTTCTGGCCGTCTATGCATTCGGGCCCAAGGTATACGATGTCCACGGCGTATCCGTACGCGCCTCCATTTCGCCCGCGCTGGACGGGCGAACGATACTCGAAATTCCGCCGGTGGGCAGTCTTATCGCCGACACCCATAGCACACCTCTGCAAGTGAATCTGACCATTACCGGTGTTCGTCCGGACGAACTCGGGTCAGCCCTCTCCGGTGAGGATCGGTCCGAAATGCTGAACCGTATTCAGGCAAGCACCGAACGCCCCCTGCGGCATTTTGTGCTGTGGCAAATTGGCATAGGAGCATTGGGTGCGGGCTTGCTGTACTGGGCCTTATTCAGACCCGGATGGCGCCGTGCCTTCATTGCGGGAATCATCGGTTTGGCACTCAGCGGTGCCCTGCTCGGTGCAACCCTGCAAACATACAACCGGGAAGCCTTTAGCGAACCCGAGTATCACGGAGTAATCGAAGCCGCACCCAGGGTTCTGCATCTTGCCGACGAGTTATTTGCCAAGCTTCAGGACTTTCAGGATAAGACAGAGCTGGTAGTCCGAAACATGCAGCTCCTATATGGACAGGTCGACCGGCTCGATCTGTTTGAAGAGTCCGGTGATCGAAAGATCCTGGTGGTTTCGGACATTCACAACAACTTTATAGCGCTTGAGCTCATCAGTTCGTTAGCCCATCACTTTGAGGTGGATATGGTATTGGATGCCGGTGATCTTACGGACTTCGGTTCGAGAATAGAGATGCAGCTTCTCCTGCAAATCGCGGAACTGGGAATCCCCTATGTGTTTGTTCCGGGGAACCACGATTCTCCGGAGGTGATCGAGTTTATGCATAACCTGCCCAACGTCGTAGTCCTGGAAGGACAGATCATCGAGATTGACGGCGTCCGAATTCTGGGGGCGCCCGACCCATGGGCGTACAGTGATGCCGTAACGGCAGACACCCCTGAGGAAGAGGAGCAGCGTCTTTTGGCCCAAGCGGATGCGCTCCGAGTGTCCGTGAGTAGAGCACCTACCGCTCCGCACATTATTGTCACGCACAACCCGATTCCCGGTCGGGAGTTGATGGGCGCCGTGCCCACACTGGTTTCCGGGCACACACATCAACCAAACATGGCCTGTGAGGGCGGCAGTGTTCTCGTTAACCCGGGAAGTGCCGGGGCGGCGGGGTTTCGCGGCCTGCAGTCGGACACTGAGGTTCCGTATACGGCGGTGATTTTGCATTACGCCGGACCACAGAATCTGCTCATTGCTGCCGATCTCATCACCTATCACGCGCTTTCCGGAAGCTTCACCGTGGAGCGTCGTCTGCTGGCCGATTCAACTGCGGAGGCACGAGAGGATGAAGAGCCGTTGAATACCTATGGTACCGGCCCGTAAACCGGTATAGAAAACCAGGCACGGGCCATACTTTTACAAAGGCGGGACGGGGAGTGGAAAGCGAGGCGATAACCATAGGCATCAAGAGGAAGACCAGGCTTGCCGTTCACAACTACAAGAATGCGCAAGATGATTTTGACTTCTTGGAGAATGATTCCGATTATCCCGCCCAGATGACCAGTGCCCCCAGATGGACAAAACGCAATCGCGGGCACCGCGGATACAAGCGCCAGGATGGGTAGCCCGCGTGAGTGTGAGCCGGGAGTGAGTAACGCCGTGGTAAGAGTAACAGTTTATACCAGCCAGAACAGCGGCAACACCTGAAACAGACTGAAGACGATGGCCGGTGAGGTCAAAAAGGAGTTTGGACCAGGGGTCGAACTCGAGGTAATCAAACCGGACGAAACGCGTTTCCACGATACCTCCGTTCCCAAGGCCCCGAACATTGCCGTCGACGGCTATCTGCTGGGCAAGAACGCCACAATCGACGAAGTCCGTCGGTTGGTATCGCGGCGACTCCAAGCCGGCGGGGACTACTGAACTAGGAGCTCTCCACAAGTCCTCTACAAAAATCGCTTAACGGACAATGAACACACCTGGGTTTCCGGCGCAGGCAATAATGATGCCCCAGAGCGACTATCAAGGCGTGGTATTCGTTAAACAGTGACGCCTCGAGCGGCAGGTTGGACATGAATCGCTCCTGCAGCGCGTCATATGTTTCACGGCCCGAGGTGAGACCCAACCGGCTAAAGATCCGGTGTGTGTACGCATCGATGACAAATATCGGTTGCCCCGCGGCATACAGGATGATCGAGTCGGCCGTTTCCTTCCCGATGCCGTGCATCTTGAGCAGGATCGTCCGGAGATCCGGGAGGTCGAGCGACAAAAAGGCCGAAAGGTCGCCGCGGTATTCCTCGATGAGAACCCGGCAGAACGTCTTCAAACGTGTTGCCTTTTGACGATAATACCGGGTGGAGCGTATCAATCGCCACAGTTCTTCGTCCGGCGTGGCAAGCAACATTTGCGGATCAAGCAGGCCAGCCCCTTTGAGATTGTCAATAGCCGTCTCCACGTTCTTCCATGCAACCTGTTGGGTCAAGATGGCCCCCACGATGACCTCGAATCGAGTCTCTGCGGGCCACCAATGTCTGGGACCGAAATGCGCCAGTAACTGTTTGTACACTTCCATGTAGATATTGCTCGCCATTGCGCCACCCCACCACATTCTATCCGGTTGGACCATTGAAGCCAAGTCTCAATAGGGTCTGCACCGAACAATCCTTGGCAAGTACGGGTTCTTTAGATATACTTTGACTAATCAGCAGGCATATTGCATTGTGGGAGGATGATGCATTTGCGTAAAATTGCGTTTCTGGGGGGACCCGGCACCGGTAAATCCACCCTAATCAAGGCTTTGGATGTTGAGTATTCAATGGCCGGGTGGAACTCTTCGGTCTGTCTGGAGTTCGTGCGTGAATATATCGCCAGCTACGGCGTGCCCGAGAGCATTTTTGAACAGTTTATGCTTTACGAAGGACAAAAGCGGCGGGAGCAGGAGTACAATCACTGCGACATCATTTTCTGTGATAATTCCACGATCCTTAATTTTATCTACGGGCTGATGTCATGCAACTATAATGATCCGAAACAGGTTTATGCTCTCACTCTGCTCTTCACCTGGGCCATCAAGGATCTTGCCGAGTATGAGATCTTTTATCTACCGCGTGAGTTTGATCTGACCGAGGACGGCATCAGATATCAAGCCGAAACCGAAGCGGCCGAATTGGATAAGCGTATCAAAGCTCTGCTGGACATGTTCGGCGTCCCATACACAGAGATTACCGGTGACCTGAACACACGCGTTGAAAAAGTGAAGGCGGCACTAGGTTTTGAACCCCGCAACAAGCAACACGAATGAGAACGCTCCGGGGGCGGTTGATACCGCCCTCGCGCCACCGTCCTACCTGTTGCTCAGATCGATCAACAGCGAATTATCTTCGGGGTTGTATTGTGCTAAGTACTTTCCGCTCACTTTGATCCCGAAATGACGAAAGAACCCCTTGCTTGTGATCTTTTTGTTCTGGATCTTAAAACCCTGCGCCACCTTTTTCAACCTGATCACATTGCGCTCCCGATCATATGCCAGCTCCACCGATTCAGCACCCAGACGCTCGTAAGCAGTTTTGTTCAAGCGAATCGAGTTTTTTGATATAGCAACCACAGGTTGTTTGCGCCGAAAGAGTGCCGTTTCCTGCTCCGGTAAGAACACTTCAAATGCCATTGTGAAACCTCCTACTGTTATTGGATGTTAATTCATAATATAGCTATTATCTTCCTTAAGTCAAAGGGTAATTTGTGTCACCTGGCGTCACTATAAACAATGACCTCTGTCTTGCATTACATTTGTCAACTATGATGTCTATACGCAAACAAATAGAGGGTTCAAATTATTAAGAACCCCCCTTTAGGACGACCGGTATAATGATTGTCGAAACCTGGAGACAAAGAAATTGGAGAACCTCTAGAATTCGTTTCAGTTAATCAACGTTTCACACTGATTTGCGGAGAGGCATATTAACGACATTGGATGCGGGATGGGGGTACAGACCGCCGCGACCCGGATTCCCAGTTCCTCAATGGTCTTAATCAACAACAACTGCTCCCGCACCTTACGTGACAAGCAGCTGAGATGGGGAAGAATGAAATAGTCCACTTCCCCTTTTCTGATTCGTGCCAATGTGGCCTGCAACCCGGGACGATCAAGGCTCCAGCCGGTGATCCCCCGATCGTAATAAATGTCAATCTTGGTACACCCAAGCCGTCTGGCGTATTCCGTACATTTACTCAGCTGTACGGCAACCGGAGAGCTGTCGTCTATGCCTTCACTTTCACGCGCGTAGACAACGGCATTCATAAAACGCACTCCTTTTTCGAAGGCTTCCTTCAACACTAATATACGGAAAGGAGCTGTCCATTGCCCCAGTTAACCCTCTAGCAATAAAAGTAAAGTCTGTTAATCGTTATGATGATATCCCCAGAGCGGACAAGTTGGCTCATCTCTGCTGCCACTGGCGGCAGATCGCTTGACAAAGTAGGGTGAGACCGCTAAACTAAAAGATGTGAAATCGTCGGAGTGGCGGAATGGCAGACGCGCACGTTTGAGGGGCGTGTGGTTAACACCGTGTGGGTTCAAGTCCCACCTCCGACACCAGCTAAAGACCACACCGAACTTTCATTGCATAAATCAAGCGTTTGAACCCCAAGAGGGTTGGCGTACCAGTAAATTGTAACGCGCAGCTCTTTGGGGTTGAACTCAATATTGCGGATGAATGTCCGGACGAAGTCTCTGCGCTCCCGGTTGGTGCCCTGGGCCAGGACTTTATCTAGGCTGTTGACATATTCGTGTAGGAGACGAATGTCAACACTTGCTATTGCTGGCTTTGCTAGGGCCAGTTTTTCTTTTTCTTCTTCGAGTGCTTTGAGGGCCTCTCTCCTTTCGCTGATCATCTCATTATAGATGTCTACGTTAGCGCCCTGGGCAACTGGCTAGATTTTTGTTCCACCAGTTTGGTGATTTCGATGACCTGCACGGCGTGCTTGCCGCCGCTCCACAAGCCGCTGTGCTCGAGGTCGAAGCGCCGGGCAGGAATGCCGGATGCTTCCAGTTCGGCCAGGTGCTGCTCGCTTAGGCCTTCGTTGGGTGTGACCAGCAGGATATTATCCAGCGGTTCTTTGTTATAGTGAAGAAACTGGTGATAGTTGAGGTGCAGAATCAGCGTCTTGCCGCTCCCGGTGGCCATCCAGTAAGCCAGTTTGGTCAGGTCGGTTTCGGTGAAGCACTCGTCCTGCGGCTCGCCGGGTAGTTTTGATGCGTTGCGTTCGCGCACAAAGATGTTCAGGTCGGCCAGGAGTTGCGCCTTGTGGTTGAACAGGCGGTCGAGGACGATTTCCGTGTAGAGCACTGCCAGGTATTGAAAGTAGCGCAGGGTGATGGGCTGGGTGCGGCGGGCGTTGATGACCGCCAGGTGCGCGCGGATGTTGTCGTCGTAGCGCGCCAGGTCGCCAGCGGGAATCTTTACCTTGCTGCCGCGCGAAAGCACGCGGTAGTAAATATGGCTGTGCCCCTGTGCGTCGAAGCCTTCCTCGGCTTGCTTCAAGTCCTCAAGCAGGTCGCGGTTATGCTCGTAGCCCAGCAGGCTGTTTAGCCAGGAAAGCAGGAGCAGGCGGTTTTCGAGTTTTTGGTATTGGATTGATCCGTTGCTCATGCGCCACCCACCAACCTCTCAAAACCGGATTTTATAATAAGAGCAATTCGTCTCCTTCGTTCCTTAAGAAAATCCTCGTAATCAAGTTCATACCAGTTTGAAGGCAATCCGTGCCGCTCATACATCTGTTGAAGTTCATCGGAAGCAAAGCGTTCTTCCAGTTTCGGCACATAGTCCCTGGGAGCTCTGTCGGAAATCTTGATATTATCGCTCCATTCCACCAAAGCATAGTTTGCTACCTGGTTAATCAAGCGCTTTTCTCGAACCCCTATTCGTTGCAAGTATTTGCGGGGAAACAGATGATGACGTTCCAAAGCAGACTTCTTGGCCTTCGTGGTAGGATCCAGCAACTCGGACACCTTCATTTTCGAGTATAAGACCCGCGCTTGCAACAGATAAAGCGTGGCATAGTAGGCAAATTGCGCAGTGTTCCTGGCAGCAGCGGTTTCCAATTCGTTGGGCAAGGTTACCTCCCAATAGTCTTTGGTCAAGACGGCACCAATCTGCTCATCTAGAATGCGGACAAAGTCATCGGCTGTGTTTGCTCCGCGCAGTAGGGCCATATCCTGTTCAAACCGCGCTTCGGGCGAACCTGTATAACGCCCCGTGAGCGTTGCCATAAAAAACCAGCGCGCCATCACTTCACGCAAGTGGTACAAATCTACTTTGAGGTCTCGCTTCCCTATGAGCCACAATGCGTAAGTGTAAAGAACAGCCATTTGCGAGGAGATGAGTTGATCGGAGGGGTATCCCGCCCTTTTCGGCACCGTGAAAAACTCATGCCAGTTTTGAAGGTCTAGGGTGTATGCCTGAGCCTCTTGCAATAAGGCAAACTGCTTTACGCGCTGTTCATCGGAGAATTGCCGCGTTTCCAGGTCCTTCCCTCGAAGCAGGGAATAAACGTGCTCTAAGCGTGCGCGGCGAAACCCCAGCGCCACGCTTACGCGCAGCAACTGGTCAGGGTTAGGGCGTAAATAATGATTAAAAGGTGAAGGACTGCCATCAGGGGAGGGTGCTTTGCTGCGCCGGCAAAATTCTTCCAGCTCTTTGCGACCCTCGTCCCAGAATACGGACATCAAGGTGAGAATAAAATTGGCCTGATTGAGCGGTGTCCCTTTACTATTGATACGCACAAAGATCTCCGAGACCTTGTCTTCATCAACGGAAGAGGAGATCTCCAGCGCAGTGAACGGATATTCTTCAAGTTTGATCAGTCGGTCAATTCTCTCATGAATTATATCTTCTTCTTCGACGGTCAATGGGCGCCGTTTTCCTAATTTCTCAAGGAATTTTCTCTTAAAAGCGTGCGGTTTCGTATCGGGTTGCCATAACATGCTAATGTCAGGAATCCACTCTACGTCCTTCTCAATCGCTGCATTAGAGACTTCAAATTTCTCACTCAGCGGATGAAAAGCTATTTTTATCCGCTGGGACTTGAAGTCTCTCGTAATCACGGGCACGGCTTTCATGACTGCGTACAATGAGGTCAACCGTTGCTGGCCATCCACGATGAGCAAATGCGCCACCTTTTGTTTATGCTCCGTTCCAATCGGGCGGTGGGTATCGGAATAACCGTTCTCCCAGAAGAGAAGATAGCCAATGGGGAAGCCGCGATACATCGAGTCAAACAAATCGCGTACCTTGGTCATCGGCCAAACAAAGGGACGCTGAATGTCAGGCAGCCCGATTTCTCCCATAGATATATATTCAATTAACCCCTTCAGGGTATAATCAACCTTCTTGAAGAGTACTTCCGCCACACCTATCCCCTCACATCTGCAAACATTCTTATGACCTTCCCCCGTTAAAATAGACACTGAAAATAGCAGGTTACTCCGGTTTTCAGCGTTTTCAATAGTCCGGGCCGGCGACTAACACACCTGTTTGTATTCCACCGGCGACATATAACCCAGGGCTGAATGGAGTCGAGCCCGGTTGTAGAATACCTCGATATACTCAAAAACAGCCTGCCGCGCTGCGGCCCTCGTCTTAAAACGGTTTCCGTAAGAGTATCACGCTCGTCGGAGGAAAGCTCTCCAGGAGGGATCTTCCACCAGCTATGGTGAAGTGTAATCCCTTTCCAGGTGAGATTATCCGGTACGCTTATGCCCAAAGGGGAAAAATCATACAACCCATTCTTGCCCCGGAAAGTGTGCCCGCACCCGGATCCAAACAACTTCCCTCTATCGAACAGCTTCCCAATATCGTGCAACTCAGGAACAAAGGATTCGCTCATTGATTTCACCCTGACTCACCATAGTTACGTCGATTTCGCCAAGACCGAAAACTGTACCCTTGCCAATGTGGGTGTACCGAGCTAAACAGAGAAAAGGAAAAAGCGCAGAAAAGTCTCCCTGGTATATGGCCCATCCGGTTAACCCATCAATCTTCAGATGGGTTTTCTGCCGGTTTGAGTAACGCTCCAGATTCGTCCAGACAACATTATGTTGGCAGATCCCAATCTCGGACGCCCGCTCCACGATTTGCCGGTAAGGAATATCTAGAGTAAACCCACAGTGAAAATAAGCTAGAGTAGAAATGCGGATCAGGACCTCGCGCATTAACACGCCGAATTCAGGCTTTCGGATCAACATTCCCCGGGTCTTTACGCGCAGGGGAGTCCGAAAGTCAATTCTAATCCCATTAGCGGATTCGTCCCACTCTTGAATACATTCGCTGCCAGAAACCTCATGCCCGCCATCGGAAACAATGGAATCTCCGTTAAACAACACAATCTTATGACCGTTCAGTAAATCAACCTGGGCAACAGATTCCAGGGAGAACTTGCTCCTGCCCCTACCGATTCCGATGCTGCCCCATTGCCGACTGTCAACGGCATCTTAAAATTCCCCAATTTCGGCGATTTAAAATTCCCCACCTTTGCCTGGACTAATTCGAAACACCTCCCATCCTCAGTGTTGAGAATTAGTGTGCCGTCCGGGGTGGTATCCGCGAGGGAACCAACCCTTCCCGGCGCTTCTCTCGTAAGCGGTAGCTCTCGCCTTTAATGTTTACGGTGGTAGCGTGATGCAGCAGGCGATCCAGGAT
>CBEULR010000002.1:0-213599 GCA_965544035.1 uncultured Peptococcaceae bacterium
TATATGTTATACCCTAAATTGGACCCTTTTTGGGGTCGAATCAGTAGTGAGTATCTAGTATCTAGTAGAAAAGAGAGTGCAGCTTATAGGCTGCACTCTCTTTTCTTACATCGCCTGAAGGCGGCGAATCCGCTCATCCAAATCCGGATGGCTGGCAAACAGATTCGCCAGGCTCTTGCCCTTTCCACCGCTGATCTTCAGGGTCTGGAAAGCCTGTTCGGAATTATCCACGCGCTCCACATTCTGTTTCAGCGCCTTCAGTGCCCGGATCATCTTTTCCTTCCCTGCCAGTAGCGCCCCGCCCCGGTCGGCCTGGAATTCGCGGTGCCGTGAGTAAGCCATCACCGCAATGCTGCCCAGGATCGAGAACATGATCTGCAGGACGATAATCGAGACAAAATGTACGATTCCCGCAACCTCTTCACGCGCCGTGCTGGCGATGATGTAGGCAATAATACGAGAAATGAACACCACGAAGGTATTGATCACACCCTGAACCAGCGTCATCGTAACCATATCGCCGTTCGCAATGTGCGCCACTTCGTGGGCAAGCACCCCTTCAATGGCGTGGTCGTCCATTGCAGCCAACAAGCCGGCGGACACCGCCACCAGGGAATTATTCTTTGAAGGACCGGTCGCAAATGCGTTCACTTCCGGTGAAGGGTAGATTCCGACCTCGGGCATCTTGGTAATCCCGGACCGGCGGCACATGTCGTGCACGGTCTCCACCAGACGGCGTTCTTTCGGAGACAGGTTGCCGCGCGGGTCGAGCACTTGCACCCCCATCATGGTCTTGGCCATCCACTTGGACAGCAACAGTGAGATAAAGGCACCGGAAAAACCGATAACGGCGGCAAAGACCAGCAGGGCGCCATAGTCGATGCCGTATGCCGTAACGTAATTGTTCACACCCAGCAGGGTCGTCATAATGACGATTGTGGTCAGCACCAGCAGGTTAACCAGAAGGAATAACCCGATTCGTTTCATGCTTTTTTCATTTCCCTCCTTCCAGAGTTTAGTTACCAAAATTATAACACGGCTGTATGGGCGATATAAAGCGCCTACTTTGACAAATAATCCAGATATCGCCCTAACGCTGCCAAACCTGTACCAAATCCTTGTTCATCCCGACCAAAACCAATGCGGAAGTGGTTTTCCACACCGAAAACCGCACCCGGCAGGAGCAGCACACTCTCCCGTTCCACCAGGCCCCGGCAGAACTCCCTGGACGCTATCGGGAGACGGTAACCAACCAGAGCGGTGAACCCCGCTTCCGGGACGCGCCCGGACAGTTCCGGCCGATCTTCCATAAACCGCGCCAATCGCTCGCGGTTGCGGCGAGCCAGGTCCATTTTTCGTGCCAGCAGCCGCTCCCGGTTTTCCAGAGCCAGCACCGCCAGAAATTCACTCGGGGCGGCCGAACACATCGTGGTATAGTCCCGCATAGACGACACTCGGGCCAATAGATCCCGGTTCCTGCAGGCCACCCACCCGATACGCAGCCCCCCCAATCCGAACGGTTTGGCCATATCACCTATGCTAAGGGCGTAGTCGCTCAGATCGGCCGCCGGCGGCAGGGCCGCTTCCGGTGCATAAGCCGTGCCCCGGTAAACCTCGTCCGAAACCAGCCAGATACCATGCCGTTCAGCGAGTTCCACCAGCCGGCTCTGTTCCGAGCGGGTCAGCATCACCCCCGTGGGATTGTGCGGGTGATTCACCACCACCGCCCGTACCCGCCGCGACAGCAGGCCTTCCAGTTCCTCGATGTCGGGATGGAAACCGTTTTCCGGCCTCAGCGTCCACCGGATGATCTCCACGCCCAGCGCTTCCGCCACCGCATAAAGAGATTGGTAACAAGGGTCTTCAACCACGATAGCATCTCCGGGCGCAGTCAGCAGATGCATTAAGAGAAAGATCGCCTCCGAAGCCCCTGTCGTCACCTGGATGTCATCGGCCGTCAGGCCGGCATACCAATCCGCGATGGCCGTCCGCAAACGCTCCCCGCCGGGATTCTCGATATAATCCAAATTCAGCTCGGCATACCGCCGCCGGTCCTCGTCACCGGCCAGTGCCAACAGCTCCGCGTTGGAAGTCGGTGCGGCGCAACTCGCGGCCAGGTTCAGCCGGACATTAAACTCGTATTCCACAAACCACCGTTCCAGCTCAAAAGGCGGTAACAACACGAAAACGCCTCCCCCGCAGGCTCAGTGCCCCCATTGTAACATTTTCCTAAGAACAAATTAAAGAGATCCGGCTGTTTCACAAAGGATTTTCACATTTCGGAACGAACTATAGACATTTAAGTAGACATATTACAGCAAAAGTAACATATTATTTAGCCTTAGCAGCCTCAATTGTGTCAACAATTGCTCGCCAGCCAAACAAGATTTGAAAAAAGAAAGGGAGACGCGTGTGGGGAAGTACGTTTACCTGTTCGAGGAAGGCAATGCAGAGATGAAGGACCTGCTGGGAGGCAAGGGGGCCAACCTCGCCGAGATGACCAACATCGGGCTACCGGTGCCTCCGGGATTCATTGTGACCACCGAGGCCTGCAATGAATTCGCGGCCGGCGGCGGCGTCTTTCCGGCCGGAATGGAGGATCAGGTGCGTAAGAGCATCAGGCTGCTGGAGGACCGTCTGGGTCGTGTCTTCGGCGACGAGACCAATCCGCTCCTGGTCTCGGTCCGGTCGGGCGCGCCGGTGTCGATGCCGGGAATGATGGACACCGTGCTGAACCTGGGGCTAAACGACCGTACGGTGGAAGGCCTGATCAGGGTCACCGGCGACGAGCGGTTCGCTCTCGACTGCTACCGCCGTTTCATCAACATGTTCGGCGATGTGGTGATGGGGATCGAACACTACCACTTTGAGACCGTTCTTCAAGCGCAAAAAGAACGTGCCAAGGTTCGCTTCGACCACGAGCTCACCGCCGCCCACTGGAATGAAGTAATCGGGCGCTACAAGCGGTTAATTGAGGATGAAACAGGACTTTCATTCCCTCAGGATCCTTATGAACAGCTCTTTATGGCCATTGAAGCCGTTTTCAACTCCTGGAACAACGATCGCGCCATCACTTACCGAAGAATCAACAAGATTCCGGACAACCTGGGAACGGCGGTAAACGTGCAGACAATGGTTTTCGGGAATATGGGTCCGACCTCGGGTTCGGGCGTGGCCTTCACCCGGAATCCGTCCACCGGCGAAAACACCGTTTACGGCGAGTACCTGATCAACGCCCAGGGTGAGGACGTGGTGGCCGGAATCCGCACCCCACAGCCGATCGAAACGCTGGCCGACGAGCTTCCCGAGGTATACGAGGAGTTTGTGCGGGTCTGTCGGCTGTTGGATAAGCACTACAGAAATATGCAGGATATCGAGTTCACCATCGAAAACGGCAAACTCTATATTCTGCAGACCAGGAACGGCAAGCGCACCGTCAACGCCGCCGTGCGCATCGCCGTGGACATGGTGAACGAGGGACTGATCAGCAAGGATGAGGCCATGCTCCGGGTTGAGCCGGAGCAGCTCGATCACCTGCTGCATAAGCGCATTGACCCGAACGCCACCCTGGAAGTAATCGCTACCGGACTGCCGGCCTCTCCCGGGTCGGCATCGGGCATGGCCGTTTTTGACGCCGACCTGGCCGAAAAACTGGGCGGTGAAGGCCAAAAGGTATTGCTGGTGCGCACCGAAACCACTCCCGACGACATCCATGGCATCGTCGCCGCCCAGGGCGTCCTTACCTCGCGCGGCGGAATGACCAGCCACGCAGCCGTGGTCGCCCGCGGCATGGGCAAACCCTGCGTCTGCGGTGCGGAGTCCCTGATAATCGACGTCGAAGCAAAGACCCTGCGGGTGGGAGACCGCATCATCAAACAGGGCGAGATCCTCTCCATAGACGGCACGAGCGGTCGGGTGATCCTGGGTGAGGTCCCAATGATCGATCCCGAACTCTCCCCCGCTCTGCTTCAGTTGCTGGAATGGGCCGATGATCTGCGCGTGCTGGGCGTACGGGCGAACGCCGATACCCCTGAAGACGCATCCAAGGCCCGCGGCTTCGGTGCGGAGGGCATCGGCCTCTGCCGCACGGAGCACATGTTCATGGGACAGGACCGTCTGCCGGTGGTGCAGCGCATGATCCTGGCCGAGACAGCCGATGAGAAACGCGACGCCCTCGCTCAGCTCCGGCCGATGCAGCAGGACGACTTTTACGGTATCCTCAAAGCAATGGACGGGTTGCCGGTTTGCATTCGTCTCCTGGATCCCCCGCTGCACGAGTTCCTGCCCAATGCCGAAGAGCTGGCGGTGGAAATCATCCGGCTTAAACTGACCGGCGGCAAGGAAGACGAAATCCGAAAGAAGGAAGAACTGCTGCGGAAGGTGCGCGGTCTCTCCGAGTTTAACCCGATGCTGGGTCATCGCGGCTGCCGCCTCGGAATCACCTACCCCGAGGTCTACCGGATGCAGGCCGAGGCCATCTTCTACGCCGCGTCGCAGTTGGTGAAAGAAGGATACTCCGTAATTCCCGAGATTGAGATCCCCCTGGTTATTGACGTGAAGGAATTCGATTATCTCAGAAAGATGATTGATGAGGTGGCTGCGGAGATTCGCAGTGAGACCGGTGTCGAAGTGCCGTATTCGGTGGGTACGATGATCGAACTGCCCCGGGCGGCGCTGCTGGCCGACGAAATCGCCGCCTCGGCCGAGTTCTTCTCCTTCGGCACGAATGACTTAACCCAGTCCACTCTGGGCTTCTCCCGGGATGACGCCGAAGGAAAATTCCTGCCCCATTACATCAGCCTGAAGCTCCTGCCGGATGATCCGTTTGTGGTGCTGGATCGCAAGGGAGTCGGGAAACTGATCAGGATGGGCATCGAGCTGGGACGGAAAACACGTCCCGGCCTGCTGGTGGGGATCTGCGGCGAGCACGGCGGGGAACCGTCCTCGATCGAGTTCTGCCATCAGGTGGGCATGGACTACGTGAGTTGTTCGCCCTACCGCGTCCCGATCGCCCGGCTGGCCGCCGCCCAGGCGCGGGTGGTCGCCGATCAGCTGGCAAATAAGGACTACGGGACCAAATAGACGGTATACCAAGGGCGGGAGGCACTCTAGGCCCCCGCCCTTTTTTCATGGGGACAGGCTTCAAAACTTCAATAAATCCCCTCTACTTTTTCACCAGATACAGGAACCCCTGTTATGTATTGGCATATACTGATTAAGCAGTTCTTAAATGAGGAGGGCGAAACATGGATAACCTCAGAGATATTGGTGATCTCATAGATGAACTGAAGGACATTAGCAAGTGTAAGCCCGCGCCGAAGCCTGCGCCAGGCCATGCGTGTACACCGGTCGTGAATGCGTTTGCCCGTCGGGAACCGGAACGGATCAACAGGCCGCCGCCCGTCGCTGCCCGCCGACCGAGTTAATCAGAAACGGGGGGTTTGAGGAGGGAGGTCAGTTTACCACATTCAGGGATTGGGAAGAAACCCCAGAAGATGATACTATTGATATTTTCCGAAACAATGATATCGCTTATGAAGGAGATTACAGTGCCGCATTCTTTGCTGGTTTTTCTGAGAATGGGATCAGGACCCGGGCAATACGGCAAAGCGTAACGGTATTTCCGGGGTGCTTCCTGTCTCTCAGTTTTGCCGATAGTTTTCTGGAAGCAGGGGAGGACTTTGAGGTCCTGGATGTAGCGGCAAGGGTGTTTTATACCGATGCCGGCGGCAACCGTGTTTATTTGATCAACATTGAAATCGACTACAACTCCGAGCAAGCCGGTCAGGGGTTTGTTTTCCACCAGCGGGTGTCCGACACTCCGGTACCGTTGAACGTATCCAGTGTTACAGTTGAGTTCATTGTAGAAATAGAGAGCAGCATCGGAACCGAGTGGCTGCTTGATGGTGTGTCGCTGAGAGCGGTCTAAAAAACCAGGGAGATCACAAGGGCGGGTGGACCACAACCACCCGCCCCAAATACTCACTTGTCACTTGCCCCCCGGTCCTTAATTCTCCAAATAAAAACACTCTCCGGGCCGAGACGCTCTTCAAGCAGCCGGCTAAGACCCGGCGGATCCAGAAAACGGGTCAGTTTCCCGTCCTCAGCCACCGAAATGATGCCGGTCTCCTCGGACACAACGACCACCAAGGCGTCCGACTGCTCGGTTATGCCGACCGCGGCGCGGTGCCTCGCCCCGAGTTCCTTAGACAATTGGGGATTGGACGACAGCGGCAGATAACAGCTGGCCGCCAGCAGGCGATTGCCCTTGATGATCACCGCCCCGTCGTGCATCGGTGTATCCTTGTGAAATATCTGCAGCAGCAAGAAACGGGAAACCAGGCTGTCCAACTGTATTCCGCTTTCCACGTATTCCTTTAGACCGGTTTCACGCTCGATGACGATCAGCGCGCCGATGTGCCGGCTGCTCATCTCCCGCACCGCTTCCACGATCTCGGCAATCACCGCTTTTTGCGGCTGATCGATCTGAATGAGCCGGGCGAGCGGCCGGCCGCGGCCCAGCTTTTCCAGCATACTGCGCAGTTCAGGCTGAAAAATTACCGGAATGGCCACCACCGCCATCATCCAAACCCAGCCAAGCGTCCAGTCAAGCATGACCAGGCCGAAAGCCTTGGCGACGCCGGTCAATACCACCAGAACCAGCAGACCCTTGATTAGCTGCACCGCCTTTGTCCCCCGCAGGAAGGACAACACCATGTAGGCGATCAGCATCAGGAGCAGAACATCCACCACCAGCGGAATGGTAATTCTAATTCCCGCCACTTCCACGGGCAGTCACCCCGCAATCACCTGTATGAGAAACCTAATCCGACTAATTCGACGAAATGTCCGCCCTTCCTCTTCCGCAACCGGTCTAGTAATTTATACTAAAGCGGCCCGGGGGCTTGACGAGACTTTCACATATTTGGTAAGCTATACGAGACGAGGTTTATTCTTGTATGGGTCATTGTTAAAAAAATATCAAAGTAGCGGGGAGAGGGTGAAACAGTGTCTGATCAGAATCGGAAGGAAAACGTCGAAACGCAGGACATGGGAACCGGGATGACCATTTTGATGATTCTCTTTGCGTTCGCCGCAGCTGCCATCATAGTTTACTTCAACTGCATGTTCAGCGCCATGGAAGGTTTTCCGGCTCCGCCGTTCATCGTTGCCTTTTGCATCGGCGTCGCAGCGGTCATCAGCTTTGGCGTGCTGAACGCGATCGCCCGGGGCGGCAAAGGAGAAGATACCGGGCACGATCACCACTAGACCCTGCCGAAATAATTCAGTATACCCAAGGCTCCCTTTACGGGGAGCCTTTTGCTTTACATGTATATGGAGTGGTGGATCCAGACCACGATCGGACTGATCAGGGTGAGCCATGCGAGGATGAAGGTCCCCACCGCACCGCGTTTGTTCCCCTTGCGCCAGGCCCACAGCCCGTATGAGGCCGTGTAAACGGCCACCAACAGGACTGCCGTCATCACCAGCGCTCTGCCTACCATGTTGTCAACCCCCTATGCATTAGAACTGACTGTTCCAAGTACTGCCCATTCCTTAACGAGCAGTATTCCCGGAAAGCTTTCCATTCCAAATCGAGTATAACCCTTGTCCCCCAAGCATTCCGGGCGAAATGTAAAGAATGTAAGTGCCTGACCCCTTTGGCCCTATTGGGGGTAAAGGGGGCGGGCCTCATGCACTAGCCCGGCTTGCCGGATCTGGAAGTCAAAGCTGATCTCGATTTCGGCGTGCGGAAACTTGTCCCCCCAGCGGTAGTCCTCCCACTCCTGCCAGGTCAGGAACTGTCTCTTGGCCTGCCAGCCGAAGCCGAAAACATCGGCTCCCATTTCCTGTGTTCGCCTCACCGTCGTCCGGGCATCCTCGTTCAGGGAACGCATCACCAGTTCTTCGAGTTGGGGAATTCTCTCCGGTACGTCCCATGGGGTCTCGCCCTGAATGCTGACGATATTGCCTTCTACGGGAATGGTGGCTCGAATCCGCGGTGGACCATCTCCAGGAATATCGATCTCAATATCCGGGTCTTCCCGCGGTGTTATCCGCACTATGATCAGGCGGTCGGGCTGGTGCGGGTCGACCACGTGTTTAGTGGTCCGCTTGTTGTTCCCGCGTACAAATTTGACAATGCCGGTCTCGTCACCGTTCAGGGTGCCCACCATTCTCCCATTGACAAGTGTAGCCATGCCGAAAAAATCGAGTTCTACACCGCCCTCCCGGGCGAGAGACCCGGCAATCTGTTCACCCTTAGACTTAAACGTCGGGTCGGGCGTTCCCGGCTCTTCACGCTGTAGGCCGACCAGGGGAATGAACGCGGCGCGTCCCGGGGTACGTATGGATGCGTCGACAATGCGGAAGGTATCCCTGGGAATAAATTCGGTGTACTCCCAACCAGCGGTGATTAGTTCCCAGTATTTCCCGGGATCGTTTTCCAATACCGGTTTTGTCTTACGCAGGGTTTCCTCGGCACTGTCCTGACTGATCAGGACAGTGGTCGTCGGCCGAAACTGCCAGAAGCGGTTGAGCGTCATAAGGTACCGGGTGACATCTTCCTCGGCCAATTCACGGGAGATGACCAGCACTTTGGTGTGTGACAAATCACCCTGCCGGTCCACAAAGGCGTTCATAATCTCCAGTGCTGAATCGATGGACGGGACATCCATGGCCGCCACGAAGAAACCCGGTCCCCCATCGCCTCCACCGCCGTTTCCGCCGCCGCCACCGCCCGCAATGTCCTTGGGTACAGCGATCTGCAGCGAAACCCGCAGGAGGTTTTCGCGCCCCTTATCCAGCCCGATGGCCGTCACCCAGGCCACCTCGTCGGGTTCCCGATAGTCCCAGCAGCCCGCTGCCGGAAGCAGAACAAGCAGCGCCAGAGGGATCACCGCCCAACGCAGCCAGTGTGTCGGGAGAAAAAGGCTATCCTTCACCCCGCCCGTCCCCCTTCCTGGTCCTCCGAATCCAGCCGCGGCTGACCCGTGGCTGGCGGCGGGTCTGTAGCGGGTCAACAAAGTCCGGCCGCCGGTCCTGATTCCACACCGGACCGCGCCACAGGTAGTCCGGAGCGGACATTGTCACCGGCGTTACCGGTGCCAGGAAGGGCACACCGAAAGAACGCATTCCGGCCAGAAGCGCCAGATGAACGAATAGTCCGACCACGATGCCGAACAAACCCAGGACCGTGGCCAGCAGAATGTACGCAAAACGGATCATCCGGACGGAAACCGAGAGCTCGTAGTTCGGGATGGCGAAGGAGCCGAGGGCGGTGACGGCCACGATCACGATCAGAATGGGGCTTACGATGTTGGCGGCCACCGCCGCCTGCCCCAGGATTAGAGCCCCGACGATGCCCAGCGTGGTACCGACCGTGCCGGGGATACGGATCCCGGCCTCCCGGATCAGTTCAAAGGACAGTTCCATCATCAGCACTTCCAAGATCGTCGGGAAGGGCACCTGTTCCCGTGAACTGGTAATGGCCAGCAGCAGGCTGGTCGGGATAAACTCCTGGTGGTAGGTAATGGCGGCCAGGTACAGTGCGGGAAGGAACATCGCCACGCCCAGCCCGATATAGCGAACGGCCCGTGAAAAGGTCCCGGCCGGCCAGCGGATGTAGGCGTCCTCCGCCGCCTGCATCAGCGTGAAGAAGGTGGCCGGGACGATCAGCGCCCAGGGGTTGGGGTCCACCAGGATCGCCACCCGGCCTTCAGCCAGGTTGGCCGCCACCCGGTCGGGCCGTTCGGTACTGAGAATCTGCGGTGACAAAATAGTTGAGTGATCCTGGATAAACTGTTCCAGGATCCCGCTCTCATTGACAAAGTCGCTCTTGATCGACTCCAGCCGCCTCTTTACCTCGGCCACCAGATTGGGATTGGCCACATCATCCAGGTACATGATGGCACACTGGTTGGTGTTCATGTCCCCCACCTTGACGAAAGTGGTAACCAGCGACGGGCGGCGCAGATATTTCCGTACCAGGGTGATATTTACCCGGATCTGCTCGGTAAAGCCCTCCTGCGGACCGCGGATCACGGCCTCACTCTGGGGGTTCTGCACACCACGGTGCTGCCAGGCCCTGGTTTCGACTGCCAGCGCCTTCGCCTGACCGTCCACCAGAACCACCGTCAGGCCGTTTAGCACCTGATCAACCACTTCCCGGTAGGTGCCGATGCTGGTAACCTCGTTACCGGGAAGAAGGTTTTCGGCAATCAGGTCCATCAGGCTGTCCACCAGGTCCTTGCCCGGTTCAGGCCGAAGGGAGGACAGAAGCATCAGCGGCTGCAGGATGGACACATTCTGCATGGCCGTATCGGCCAGCCCATCGTAGAACACAATCAGAGCCTGTACGGAAGGGTCGGTGCCGATAGTGAATTGACGGATCACAACATCGTTGTTCTCCGGTACGCGGAACAGCTTTTCCAACACCCGGCGGGTTTCCCGCAGGTCACCGGGCAGCGGCATATTGCTGTTTGCCAGGCGATTCAGGCTCTGTGTGCTCATCTTCTGGAGATCGGCCTTTTTCCGCTTGGCAGCCGCAGGAACCCCGTGCTCCTCCTGCTCACCGGCCTGAAAAAGAAAGTCGGCTGTCTTGGGTTCCTGAAACAGCAGCAGGCGAGAAAGATTCTTCAAGGAAAGCTTCTTGATGATGGACAGCAGGGTCACCCCCTTACTGAAATCTACAGGTTAAGATGCCCGGCGGGCACAGTTATGTACTCAGGGACGCCCCTTGTTTTCGTCCTTCCTCCGCGTACGCAGAAACTCGACTCCCGCCAGCGTCCCAAGTACCAGGCCGATCGGTAGCGGAGACCAAGTGATCAGCAGGGTGAACGAGGTCTCCATAGCCGTCGGCAGGTTTGGAAAGAGGAAGGACACGGCCATCGCCAGTACCGCCAGTGGGAACACAAAGGGCCGGTAATACGGCATCTTCAGGGCGCGGGCGGTGACGGCCGCCGCTCCGTAGAGCCCGGCGGTCATGGAAACCAGTCCGGCAAACATCCACAACGGCAGAAACAGGGTTTCCAGCCGGATCAGGAAGCGGCCGACGTTGATCGCCCGGCTGATTTCGAAGATGCCCAGCGTAATCTCACGTGCGATGGGAAATGGGAAGGTGAGCAGGGCCACCACCATGATGAAGAAGACTACGGACCCGGAGATCAGCACGGAAAGAAGACCGGCCGCCCGGACCGCCCCGGGCGCCAGGAAAGGTGTGATGATGGACAACAGAACAATCTCACTCCCCACGCCGAGCGTAGTAACCACCGTCCACAAGAGCCCCTTCACACCCGGTCCCAACACCGGGTAGAGTCCGTGCGTCTCCCAGAGGTTGGCCGTAAGGCCCAGCAGAAGAGCCATCCCGAGAAGAAACGGGATGAACAACAGCCACGCGAGCCGTGCTGTGATGTCGATCCCCATATAGGCTACCGCGACCATCGCCAGCAGAAAGGCCATGGCCACCACACTGATCGGGGTGTTGATCAAAAAGGCCGTGCGCAGGAACTCTGAAAACTGCCGGAGTTCAAAGCCGACCAGCATCACCAGATAAGTAACGACAATGAAGGAAAAAAACAGACTGATCATCGGGCCGACGAGGTCATCACCGATCTCCACGAAGGTTTTTCCCGGGTGCCTCTCCAGCAGCCGAGCCAGCACCAGGACACCGACGATCGCGATCGGGAAGTGCAGCAGGACGACCAGCCAGGTGGCCGACATCCCCTTATGGATTATGAACACAAAATACGGGAGAAAAGCCTTGGCGACAAGGATCATCGTCGCGACGGCGATGGCTTCTCTTAATCCAATCTTGGGTGATTCACTCAAACCATTCAGTCCTCCGGAGGCAGCGGTTTCCCGAAACCAGATCCACATGTAACATTCCCCACCGGTGCCGGATCAATGTAGAAGGGCTTTTCAGGAAGCATACGCCGGACGTGCATACCGGACAGCATCTATCTGGATACTAATACCGGAACAGAATGCGCACGGCCTTCCCGGCCCGGATCTGTTCCGCCTGGAGGTTTGGATTTTGAAAACTGCGAAGAAGATCAGTCCCCGGCGTCTAACCGATATGGTTAGAAAGCGAATCGGCGGCGGGGTTAAGGATAAGCCGGGCGACGCCCAAAAACGTGTCAAGCCGCCGCTGATTTGGCTGGAGACCAATACCTGCGCCGGCGACATCTTGTCCGTGCTCAATATCGCCAACCCCACCTTTCCGGAATTGGTCGAAGACCTTTTCGATCTCCGGCACACCATCAGCCTGATGTTCGGCGACGGCTCCCAGACGATTGAGATCCTGGAGGCGGCCGCGGCAGGCGATATCAAAGACTATTATCTGGTGGTGGAGGGCACCGTCCCCACCGCGGACAACGGCATCTATTGCGTAATCGGACAAAAGGACGGGAAAAACCTCACCGCGCTGGAAGCCGTGCAAAAACTGGGACCCGGAGCGCAGTATGTTATTGCCGTGGGGTCGTGTGCGTCCTGGGGATTGCCCTTTGGAGCTTACCCGAATCCGACCGGCTCCAAACCGGTATCGGCCGTGCTGAACCGCAAAGTGATCAATGTGCCCGGCTGCCCGGTGAACCCGGAGTGGGCCGTCGGTACACTGTGTCATCTGCTCTGGTTCGGTGAACCGGAGCTGGACAGCCTGAACCGCCCGACCATGTTCTACGGCGAGACCATTCACAACCTCTGCACCCGGCGACACTACTATGAGAGCGGGATCTTCGCCGAGAAGATCGGGGAACCATGGTGCATGTACAAGATCGGCTGCAAGGGCCCGGTGACCTACGCCGACTGCCCCAGCCGCCAGTGGAACGGCGAGCACGTCAACTGGCCGGTCGGAGCAAACACCCCGTGTATCGGCTGCGCCAGTCCGGAATTCCTGGAAAGAACCTCTCCCTTTTTCAAACACCTTCCGGACCTCCAACTGCCGAACGTCCGTGTGGCCACCGACCGGGTCGCCCTGGCTACCGGCGTGGTCACCGCCTTGGGCATCGGAGCGCATCTGGCCGAACAAATTGCCACCGGGCGGCTGCAGAAGACACTTAAAAAGGGGTTTTCCGAAACCTTCCGGATTAAGAACCGTATAAAACGAAGAAGTTAGGAAGAAAACCAATGGCCCCAAACAAGATTACGATCAGCCCGACAACCCGAACCCTTGGGGCGGCACAGCTCGACATCTGGGTGGACAAAAACACGGTGGTGGATGCCCGCTGCGTCACCACCGTCTTCCGCGGCTTCGAACTGATTCTGAAGGACCGCGATCCGCTTGACGCGCCGTACATCACCCAGCGTATCTGCGGGATCTGTCCGATCGCCCACGGCACGGCGGCCGCCTATGCGCTGGAAAGCATAGCTGAAGAGAGAGTGCCGTGGAACGGGAACATCCTGCGCAACCTGCTCTTTGCCGCGGACACCCTGCAGAACCATCTGCGTCATTTTTACCTGCACGTCGTGCCCGACTACGTAAAGGGGCCGGACAAACCGCCCTTCGCGCCGCGCCCGACCAAGGATTACCGGCTGGCGAAAGCGGATAATGAGCGGCTGTTCGATCATTACCTGCAGTCCTATACATACAGCCGTATGGCCTATGAAATCGTCGCCCTGCTCGGCGGCAAAGCACCCCACCCCCACTCGGTAATTGCCGGGGGCAGTAGCGTGCCGCCGGAAGCCTGGGTACTGATGGATATTCGGGCGAAGGCAGGGCGGTTGAAGCAGTTCATCCGGGAAGTGATGATCCCCGATGTCCACACTCTGGCAAGGGCCTACCCGGACTACTACCACATCGGAACCCGGCCGGTTCGACTGATGGAATTCGGCATGTTTCCGAAAACACCGGAAGACCGGGAGCGGAGTTTTCCTCCCGGAGTGGTGACCGACGGCCGGGTCTCCCCGCCGGACCCCGAAAAAATCCGCGAACACTTCCGCTACGCCTATTTTGCCGACCCGGGCGCACCGGAATACCCGGCAAACAGCAGTACAAAACCCCGGCCCAACAAAAAGGGCGCCTACTCATGGATCAAGGCGCCGCGCTACGACGGGTACTGTTACGAAAGCGGCTCAATCGCGCGGATGTGGCTCACCGGCAACTACCGCAACGGGATATCGGTTATGGACCGGCTGATGGCCCGGGTGACTGAAACCAAAATCATCGCCGATTTAATGCTGGAATGGCTTGCGGATTTTCGGCCGGGTGAACCCGTTTTCAAGCATGTGGAGATACCCAGAGAGGGAGAGGGACTGGGTCTTACCGGAGCGATGCGTGGTGCACTCGCGCACTGGATTAAGGTGGAAGGGGGCCGGATTAACAACTACCAGATCATCACCCCCTCGGCCTGGAATCTGTCCCCGCGGGACGACGACGGCAACCTCGGGCCGGTGGAGGAAGCGCTGATCGGCACACCGATCGAAGATGAGCGTCTCCCGGTGGAAGTCGGGCGCGTGCTGCGCTCGTTCGACCCCTGCCTGTCCTGCTGCACTCACGTATACACCCCGCATCGCCCCGTGCAGCAGTACATTATCTAGCACCAGCATTATGTTGCCTAGAGAGGAATGGTGCACCGTGAAAGAGCTTCGTCATCCTCTACCGATCCGGATCTGGCACTGGCTGTTTGCTCCGGCGATGATTATGGGAACCATCACGGGGCTGTCTCATTCGTTCCCCAATTTCAGCCCCGGCTTCCCCAACCTGCGGTCGTTGAAAAAAGCCCACTTTACAGCCGGATTCATTATGGCCGGGCTTTATACCCTCTATCTTTTCGACCGGCGCAAGTATCCGGACATCATCCCCACACCCGCGGATCTTCTGAGTGGTGCCCCAAAGCTTCTGGCCTATGAATTGTTTCTCACGGACAAGAAACCCAAATTCCGGAAATACAACCCGTTTCAAAAAATCCTGTATACCCTTTGGCTCCTGTTGATCCCGTTCATTCTAATTATGGGTGTGCTGTTGTACTGGCCGCGCCGACTGGCTCGTGTAATCGCGTGGATGGGCGGCCTGAACAACATCCGCCGGCTGAAACACCTGGCGGTGGTCTTGATGGCCTGGAGCCTTTCTGTCCACACCTATTTTGCTCTGACCGGCAGCCTTGAAGTCCTGCAGTCCATCTTCACGGGCACTTTCAGCCGAAAGAAAATGTAAGACCGGCCGCAATGCCGCGTCCCGTGCGACAGACTCCTTGGCCGCGTGAGGAGCCCCTCTGTAGTACCCGCACTTAACTCAATACCTATCGAGAGGATAGGGGCAATCTCTTTTTTAGAATGCCCAGCAGCAGGCCAAGAAACAAGCATCCCGGCACTCCGAGCCACAGCCACGGGTAAAAGAAACCCATCACAAAAAACCCCAATCCCCCGCCCGTACCTGCCAGCAGCACCGCCGGAGTCAGGCGTCTAGTGTCTCCCATCGCGCCACACCCCCTCACTTCCCCCTGTGCAGCTTTTCCGCTATACTGAACACATCATCCTCATTCGAAAGGAACAGCGATGAGCGCCAAAGTTGTGGTATCAACAAAAGTCCTGCAGGGCGTTAACGGATACGACGTATGCGTTGCCGACCCGACCGCTTCGGTGCAGGACTATCTGGATGCCGTAAACACCGCGATTGAAAACGGGCGGCTCTTCCGCGGACGCGCTGAACGGCAGGACTGTATGGGCTGTGACCTCTGCTGCGCCGAAAGGGTGCCGCTGACCTCTATCGACGTGCTGCAACTGCGCCGTCATCTTGTTCCCAAGGACTCGGTCACCGAATTCATCCGCAAAGCCGGGTACGTGTATGTCGACGGTGCCGCCGTAGACATTGCCCTGGGGTTTGACCGCCGGGGCCGCTGCCGGTTTCTGGATAAAGAGCGTAAACTGTGCCGGGTTTATGCCCATCGTCCCCTGGTCTGCCAGACGTTTATCTGCTGCCCCCAGACCCGACGGGCGCGCAGACTCCGAGAATGTATCGTCAACCGGGGCGAGGATGAGCTGGTGCGCTTGTGGTTGCTGGAAAACGGGGATCGGAATGTTCGGTGGCTGATTGACGAAGCTGTGAGAACACCTGCAATCAGTCTGGACGACTGGCCGATGGGCCCCTTCTCCGGGAAAACAGCTTTTGCGGACGTTATGCTGAAGGATGTGTGCCCCCCTAAACTGTGGTGCGAGGTTGCGGTCCGGTAGTCAAGCGGACCGTGTTTGGTTTATACTATGATTGAGGGGTAAAATTCGGGATTCTTCCCGACTGGAAAAGCCAGGGTATTGCCTTTCGGAGTCCGTTCTTGTATAATATTCTTTGCGGCGGCGTAGCCAAGTGGCTAAGGCGACGGTCTGCAAAACCGTTATTCGGCGGTTCGATTCCGCCCGCCGCCTCCATGAAGAACGAGAAACGGCAAGGTTTGCATAAAGCACTCCTTGCCGTTGTTTTTATCCTGGGACACGGGGAGGTCTCTTGTCCCAAAGCAGGTCAAATGTCGACTTTGTGGTCCAGCCGGCGCAAAGCCTCGGCCATAACCAGACCGTAAACTGAAGCGCCGACCAGGTCGGACGCGGCGGTATCCAAACGGACGGGGATGGTTTCCTGCACGTTAAACAATAGCGTCAATCCATAAATGGCAAACCACACCGCCACACCGAAAAGCCAGCCCCGCAGCAGATGGTTGCGGCTGGAGAGGGCGACAATCAGGTACGCAAAGACAACTCCCAGCACGCCCACGAAGAGAATTTGCGCAATCAAGGCAAAGACAGCCTCGGCCGGACTCACAGGTAAGGTGCCGAAAATAACCGCAGCCGCCCAGTCCAGGTAACGCAGTTCCGCGATTCCCAAGTAGAAGGACAGCAGATTTATAATATTCATCACAATTCCACCGGTCACCCCGGCAAGAAATCCCATCGTCAGACGGTCGTTTAAAACCAAGGTCAAGTCCCCTTTTCAATTTAATGTGTCTTATACACTGGAATAGGCTGCAGCCATCCTTTTTGCTTGCCGTATCTGCACAGTTTCTCGAAACTGGGCAGATCATCGTTTTTCAGAAACCCTGTCAGTACGGACCTCAATGGATCATTGGTAACTGTGGACCGGATACTGTACGCAAGCTTGTCAATATACAACTGGCAACCCTGGAATATCTTCGAGAAGATGAACTCATCGCTTAATATCCGGCTGTCTTCAGGGTAATGATAGCTCTTCGGAGGCCTTTTCGGCAGCGGCATGTTGTAGATCTTGAACTGCTTTTCCAGTTCGTTCACCTGTTTTTCCAGCATACTGATACCGATCGAAGCAATCATTTTCTTGAAATCGGGATCGTGCGCGTGATTGTGGTACATCTGGGTCTCCTCAATGCAGCCGTACCGGGAAACCAGCAGGTCCCAGACTACCGAAGCCTCGACGATGTCAAGGGTAGGCTCCTTAGCTGTTTCCGCTTTCCCCAGATGGTAGTCTCCAATCTGAATCACCCAACCACCCCAATCCGATGCTTCTGTGTTAAGCATCCGCTAAATTGAAAAAGATTATACTCAGCAAACAATTTGATCACCACTTCACGGCGTGGGATTCATCAAAACAAAAAATAGACCCGGGGCCTGTTATACCCCGGGTCTTTATATAAGAAAAAGGGACAGGGAGTCCTAATGCGCGTGCGGTTCGGTGTATTCTTTGACGTTGTACGAAGGGATGGCAGTGCCGGCCTCATCAATGATCTGCATATCAAATTCCCAGGCAAAATGCTCGGTGAGTATAATGAAGGAACCCGCCTGCGGCACGTGCAGCACATAGGTGGTGCCCTCCGGCTCAAGCGTCAGGTTGTAAGCCGCCTCGTCGGTAACCTCAATACGTGCTCCGGGAGCGACGAGTTCGGGATTGTCCTCCATTAGATGCTGTGCCTTGTGCTGTGCGACCAAGTCATCTCCTTCCTCCCGGTAGAGGCTCTCGTCTAGAAAAACAACCATAATCGACGGATCGCTGTCACTCTCCTGGAAGACCAGTTCATATTCTCCCGCTTCCAGGTCATACACAGCGCTCCATTCAACCAGGTCCTCGCCGTGGTGATGGTCGGCATCCTTGTGATGGTCGCTATCGTGGTTCTGTTCATCGGCCGGGGATTCCGGCTGACTCGGCGTTTCTGCACATCCGGCAACAACGGCAACTATAAACAACAGGGATATGAGCAATGCAAGCCAACGGGAACGGATCAACATCATCGATACCTCCTCAATCAAGCACTAATCAAAAAGCAGATAAACTGATACCCCCCTTCTTCTTGAGAGTTATAATTAGCGCAAGACACAACAAAAAGCCACGGAAACCCGGCTCCCTGCAGGGAAGCCCAAGCCTCCGTGGCTTTGATTAAAATGAGTTTAGCACGGGCGTATCCCAATGTCAATAAAAGATTTCAGAAAGTTTGACTGCGCGGCCCCGATTGTGGTTGACACGAATAATCCTCCCGTGCTAAACTGCCTCTAGCAAAACGGCGGTCAAGAAGTCCGCCCGGCACAGTTCCGAAAGACAAGACAACAATATCAGGATTAATGAAAACCACGGAGGTTGGCACCCAGAAGGGTGCGGCTTGGCGTGGTTTTTGTTTTCGGGGAAGGAGTACAGCGGTTGCACCTTGCAGATGGAGTCTTAAGTGCACCGGTCGTCGGGACGGCGGCTGTGGTCGCGGCCGGCACTCTTGTTTGTGCCGCACGCGGTATGAAGCCGGAGGATGTCCCACGCGTCGGCCTGCTTGCGGCAGCCTTTTTTGTATCCTCCCTGGCCCGCATACCAATCGGTTTGACCAGTGTCCATCCGGTACTGATCGGCCTAACGGGTGTTCTCCTGGGCCGCCGCGCACCGCTGGCCGTTTTCCTTGGTCTTCTGCTCCAGGCCATGCTGTTCGGGCATGGCGGGCTGACCACCCTCGGTGTGAACACCCTCATTATGGGCGTACCTGCCCTGCTTGCAGGGTGGCTCTTCAGAGCGATACCGGTAAAATCGTTTCTGATGCGTGGTTTCACGGCGGGTGCGGTGGGCGTTATCGGGGGAGTCCTATTTGTGGTCGGCTTTCTGTGCTTCAGCGCGGAGTTCTACCGGCAGGGGCCGTTTTCACTCGTGAATGTCATCATGCTGGCCCATCTCCCCATACTGGTCATTGAGGCCTTTATTACCGGATTCGCGGCACGCCTGCTGCACCGGGTACGTCCGGAGGTGCTTCAATATTGAGAATCCTGGCCGTCTTGATATCTTTAGTGATCACTTGTTCCTTCACCGCTGCCGCTGCGGCCCACGGGCTGAGCGTGGAAGTCGCACCAGGCGCCTATGTAGTCCGGGCGGCTTACGATGACGGGACACCGATCGGCAACGCACGCATAGCCGTTAAAGATGAAAACGAAAGCGTGGTCGCCGACGGCACAGCCGATGAACAGGGGGTATACTGTTTCTATCCTCCCAAACCGGGGATCTACGAAGTAACCGTAAGGGACGGTATGGGTCATCGGGAGCGTATGGAAATCACCATTGACGCGGACGCCGCAGCTGTGTTCACATCCGGCCCATCGGGTAAAGCCACGGCCGGACAGGTAATCAGCGGGTTCGGCTACCTGGCCGGGCTGGGGGCTCTGGCCTGGTGGTGGCTGTCGCGGCGGTAGAGGGGTTGAGATAAGTGGGGACGGGTCACGTTCATCAGCACAGTTTTGACGCTTACACCGGACTGGATTCCTGGATGCACCGCTGGGAACCCCGGCTGAAACTTGCGGCCGGATTGATCTTCGTCACCGGGGTGGTTTCGGTTACCTCCCACCTGGCGGCGGCTATGGCACTCGTCACTGCTGTGGCGGCCGCACTTTCCTCCCGGCTCTCGTTTTCATTTCTGGCGGCGAGGTGGCTGCCGGTCTTGCCTTTCCTGGCTGTTCTGACGCCGGCTCTTTCGCTGGGCGGCGGACTCGGAGTGTCTTCGGCCGGATTATCGCTGGCCCTGCTGGTTTCCCTCAAGACGCTGACCGCCGTCACAATCATTGTAATGCTGGCCGGAACCCAGCCCCTGTCCACCCTTCTGCAGGCCTTCGCCCACTTGCGGCTGCCCCACCTGCCGGTGATGGCTTTGTTCCTGACCTTCCGCTACCTGTTTTTCTTCCGTGATGAATTCCGTTCCCGGCAGCGCGCTCTCGCAGCAAGAGCCTTCCAAGCCGGACCCAACCGCCGGACGCTCTCAGTATACGGGGAATCGACCGCCGGGATGCTGCTCGGCGCTCTGGACCGCTCGGAACAGGTCAGCCGGGCGATGGCGGCCCGAGGATTTGACGGACACGTTCGCACCAGTCGGCCGCGTTCGATCAATTACGCCGACGTGGCCAAAGGCACAGCCTCCCTGGCCGTTCTAGCCTTCCTGATCTTGCTTGACCGGGGGTTACCCTTTTGAAGGCGCTGGAGATAGAGCACCTGCACTACACCTATCCTGACGGGACCGAGGCTCTGCGCGATGTCACACTGACCGTCCCGCCCGGTTCCAGGACGGTAATCCTGGGGGCCAACGGAAGCGGAAAAAGCACGCTGCTTCTGCATACGAACGGGCTTCTGCAGCCCCAGGCTGGAAAGGTGCGCGTGCTGGGCCGGGAGTGGTGTGAAAAAGAACTGCGGGAACTGCGCGCACGTGTGGGAATGGTGTTTCAGGATCCGGACGATCAGCTCTTCGCCACCACGGTAGCCGAGGATGTGACCTTTGGCCCCCGAAATCTGGGCCTGGATGAGGAGACGGTGCAAATCCGCACGGAAAACGCGCTGGCCCTGCTGGAAATCCGCGACCTGGCCAACCGTCCGCCGCATCACCTCAGTCTCGGTCAGAAGAAACGGGCGGCGATCGCCGGGGTGCTGGTAATGGAACCGGAAGTCCTGGTCATGGACGAACCGACAGCCAGCCTGGATCCGCTGGCCGTAAAGCAGTTCAAGACCCTGCTGCAGAATATCCATCAGCAAGGCCGGACCATAATTCTGGCCACCCACGATGTGGACTTTGCCTACGAATGGGCCGATCAGGTGATCATCCTGGCCGGCGGGCGGGTGATCGCTGACGGGAGTGCTTCTATCCTGCAGAATGAAGCCCTGCTGAAAAGCGCGGCCCTGGAGCCGCCTCTGCTCCTGCAGATCTTCCGGAACACCGGGATCACCCCCCGGAGTGCCGATGACGCCAACCGGATGCTCAAGAGGATGGTTCAAAAGGACGCGTCTCGACCCCGGCTTCATTGAGCACATCGGCCGAGAACTCATCCGGATAACCCTCCGCATAAATAATCTTCCGAACCCCCAGTTGAATCAGGAGTTTCGCGCACGTAAAGCAGGGAAAGTGCGTCACATACAGGGTGGTCCCGACACCGGACAGGCCGGTGATAGCCAGCTGCAGAATCACGTTTTGCTCCGCGTGCAGGGCACGGCAGATTTCCTGGCGCTGCCCGCTGGGGACACCCAGTTTCTCCCGCAGGCAGCCCCCCAATTCGGCACAGTGGGGCAGGCTGGAGGGAGGACCGTTGTAGCCGCTGGCCACCGCCCGGTTATCCCGCACCAAAACCGCGCCGACCTTCCGGCGCAGGCAGGTGGAACGACGCGCCATCAGCCGCGCCTGTTCCATAAAGATTTCATCCCAGCTTGGACGCAATGCAACTCACCTTCTGTTTCTGTAGATTCTTATCGGTTTATGTATTCCTTATCACAAGGCGGCTTCCTGCCGGCTGTATCCGATTGGCCAAAATAGACCTGACATCACTTGTTCGATATGACCGACAATGATATCTTTGACAATGAGTAAGCATTCACAGAGGGTGAAACGATGTCCGACGAACTGCGCACGCTGCTGGCCGTCCACATTGACAAGATGCTTTGGCCGGCATTGATGTTTCTGCTGCACCAGAAAAAACAAGCGCATGGTTACGAGCTTATTCAGGATTTGCACAAGATGGAAACGGTCGAGGGAGACATCGACCCGGCTACGGTCTATCGAAACCTGCGCCGGATGGAGGACGAAGGTTTGGTATCGTCCTACTGGGAGAGCGGGTCTTCAGGCCCGGCCCGACGCTTGTACAACCTGAGTGAAAAAGGTGAACAGGCTCTGCATCTGTGCGCTTCCTTAATATCCGACCGAAAGAACAGACTGGAGCGGTTCTTGCAGCAATACTCAGTCTCCACGGCAACAGCTCAAAAGGAGGTGTTGAATGGTGAGCGGAATTGAGACTTTGCGCGTGCTGCATGCCGGTGCGCTGCGCAACCCGATGAAGCGCCTAGCCCGAGAGTTTCAGACTCTCTTCCCCGAGATTGAGGTTCACCTCGAATCCGCCGGATCCCGTGCCTGTGCCAGGCAGATCTTGGATGGGAAGCGGGTTGACATCGTGGCCCTGGCTGACCCGGTGATCTTTACCGAACTTCTTGTCCCACACCCGGTAAAGAAATATTACATTTTCGCCACCGACCAGATTGTAATCACCTATGACATGCTGTCTCGCGGGCACGACCGGATCAGTGGTCTCAACTGGTTTGAGATTCTACTGCGTGAAGACGTCTCCTTCGCCCGTTCCAACGAAAACCTGGATCCCTGCGGGTACCGGACGCTTATGGTCTGGCAACTGGCGGAGAAGCATTACCGTCTTCCCGGACTATATCAGCAGCTGAACGCAAAATGCAGTGCGAGATACATATACCCGAAATCTGTGGATCTCTACTCCGCACTGCTGGAGGGACAAGTGGACTACGCTTTCCAGTATCGCTGCGTGGCGCAACAGTTCAAGCTGCACTATGTCACCCTGCCGGAACAGATCAACCTGTCGAACCCGATATTCACCAGCTTCTACAACCAGGCAACCGTGGAGGTTGAAGGCAGGACAACCGGATCCAAAACCGTTCTCACCGGTCAACCGATCGAGTTTGCGATCGCGGTTCTTGAAAACAGTTCCCGCCCTGAATTGGCGAATCAGTTTCTGCAGTACACACTCAGCCCGGCCGGACGAAAGATTCTGGATGAATGTGGATTGATTGCATACTAGCATGCCCAAAAAAAATAGGAGGAACATTAACACAAATATTGCCGGTGTCTGGATGCCTTGCTATACTATATGCAAGATGCACATAGCAGCACGGGATACATATTTGTGTCTTGATGAGAGGAGATGGTGCCGGTGCTGTTTCCGGTCTCGGGCGTTGAAGTTCACCCGCTGATCCCGCCGCTGGTGGCGTTTGTGGTGGCCACGTGCACGGCCCCGGCCGGCGTGTCGGGCGCCTTCATGCTGTTACCCTTCCAGGTGAGCGTCCTCGGCTTTGTCAGCCCCGCCGTCAGTCCGACCAACCTGATCTACAACATCATCGCCATCCCGGGCGGACTATACCGGTATATCCGGGACGGGCGGATGGCCTGGCCGCTGACCTGGGTCGTGATCATCGGCACCCTGCCGGGCGTGTTCATCGGTGCCTGGCTGCGTATTCACTACTTCCTCGATCCCAGCACCTTTAAGCTCTTCGTCGGATTGGTCCTGCTTTACCTGGGTGGCCGGTTGCTGTATGAGACTTCCGGACGGTATATCAAAAGCAAGGCCCAAATGCAGGCGGTGAACAGGAAGTTTCAGGAGCGCGTCAAGAGTCTAAAGGCCGAGCGTCAATCAAGAGTAGCGGAGGGTTTGCCGGCGGAGGCCGTTGTCCAGACAAAATCGTGGTCTCTAAGACGCATTGAATACACCTTCTGGGGTGAAACCTTCTCCTTCAGCACCACGTCCATCTTCCTGTTGGCCCTGGTCGTGGGGGTCATCGGCGGGGTGTACGGAATTGGTGGCGGTGCGATCATCTCTCCCTTTGTGGTTTCCGTACTGGGGCTGCCGATCTACACCGTGGCCGGAGCGGCCTTGGCCGGTACCCTGCTGACCTCGGTTGCCGGGGTGATCTTCTTTTACGGGCTCGGTTTTACCGAAGTCGGCAGCCAGGTAGCGGTCACGCCGGACTGGGCGCTCGGAATCTTGTTCGGTGTCGGCGGTTTCCTCGGCACTTACTGCGGCGCCCGTCTCCAGCGTTTCCTCCCCGAGCGCCTGATCCGGGGCGTGTTGGGTGTGATCGTCACCGGTGTCGCCCTGCAGTACATTGTTCAATTCTTCTTCTAGACGCAAAAAGGCAGCAAAAAAGAGGCCTGTTTATAGCCTCCTCCTTGGGATTCTTTGGCTTGTTCTTACTGCGGATGCGGTTGAGAGCCCGGCAAACGGTGGGCACGGTTCATGATGTGGTCCAGGTAGGTCCGCGACCCCAAGTCCTCATGCTTGCTGATGAGCGTTTCCAGTTCATTCAGCCGCCGCACAATCAAATCGCGCTTGGTGGGATGCAGATAAAGCATCTCCCTTAGCCGATGTCGCTCCCGCAGCATGTCGGCCATTACACTACGATACGGCTGCAAGTATCCTCACCTCCTCTAAGTGTTCCAAAGGCGAACACATTCATTATTCTACGCAACATTCCCGCGGATATGCCGCGAAAAACAGCGACCCCTTTCAAGGGTCTACACCAACAGTATACACTAATTGCTTCCACAAGCACATTATTCAATATCTGCCGCTGTTGTCAACTAGTGGCTTGCCGACAATCCGAACGGACAAACCGTGCCGCAATGTGTTAGAATCGAGATAAGCCTTACAGGTTTGGAGGGTGCAACTATGACCGAAACCCAACGGACAAGCTGTATCCGCTGCGGCACATGCTGCCGGAAAAGCGGTCCTACTTTACACCAGGAGGATATCCCGATTCTGCTGAGCGGCCGCATCAAGCATCATCAGTTGGTGACCATCCGGAAAGGGGAACTGGTGTTCGACCCGGTTACGCAGTCCCTGCGGCCCACCGACAAGGAACTGATCAAGCTCCACGGACGGAACGGCGAGTGGGCGTGCCGGTTCCTGGACGATGCAAGCTCGGAGTGCACCATTTATGAGTACCGTCCGCTGGAATGCCGGCTTCTGAAGTGCTGGGACACCACCGATCTGGTAGCCGCCATCGGCCGGAACACGCTTGTGCGGACGGATATCATCAATCCCGGCGATGCCGTCGCCGAAGTGATCGAGTTTCACGAGCGCAAGGTTCCGCTGGAGGACCTGCAGGATCTGGTCACCCGTCTTGCCGAGCAAAGGGTTCTGCAGGAGGTCGCCGTGCGAAAACTGGAGAAGATGATCCAGCTTGACCTTGCCATCCGCACCAACGCCTTTGAAAAACTTGGACTGGACAGGCAATACGAGCTGTTCATTTTCGGCCGGCCGCTCACCGCATTGATGGAATCCTACGGACTCCAGTCAGAGGCGGCTGCAGGCGACACCAAATAAAATGCGTATGCAAAAACCTCCTCGTTCAGAGGAGGTTTTTAATCTTATGGAGCGGAAGATGGGATTCGAACCCACGACCCTCGCCTTGGCAAGGCGATGCTCTACCGCTGAGCCACTTCCGCTTATTAAACTTACTTGGTGCCAAGGGACGGAATCGAACCGCCGACACGAGGATTTTCAGTCCTCTGCTCTACCAACTGAGCTACCTTGGCTCGTCGTCCGCGGCAGCTCCCTGTCTGCCTCTACGGAGCGGTTGCAAAATCTATTTTAGCACCGTCCGACTCGTTTTGCAAGGGCCTAATAACGACCCGTCCAAAAACAAGCAAGGCATTTGCCTTGCGTTAATCGCTTATTATGGCGGAGCCGAAGGGATTCGAACCCTCGATCTCCTGCGTGACAGGCAGGCATGTTAGACCTGACTACACCACGGCTCCGCATCGCAATTCCTAGTATACAAAAGGGGCTCACACTTGTCAACTGGAAATGTGTTTGATACTGTCAACAATCTTAATCTTCGAACGTCTCCCCAACCCGCAACAGATTATCGCCTCTCTCAGCACCTTGGCCGCCAGGGCGGCCGTCCGGTTGGAGAGGTCGAAGGTGGGGTTTACTTCTACAATATCGAGCCCTACGACATTCAGATCGTACAGGTAGTACACCGCCTGCAGAAGCTCACGCGCATCGATCCCGCCGGGTTCCGGGTTTCCGACGCCGGGGGCGAACGCCGGGTCGACCACGTCGATATCCAGCGTCAGGTACACCGGCCGCCCTTTTAGCACCGAGACCACCTCTTCGAGGCCCTCCAGCACCTCGTCAATGCACATGTACCCGTTGTCCCGGGCGAAGATAATCTCGTCCCGTGTTGCCGACCGCACGCCGAACTGGAACAGGTTGGGCGGACCGATCACATCGGTCACACGGCGCATCACCGTCGCGTGGGACAGCTTGGCCCCCAGGTAATCATCACGCAGGTCGGCGTGCGCATCCAGATGGATGACCACCAGGTCGGGGTAATGCCTGGCCACCGCCCTGACGATCGGCAGGGTGATCAGGTGTTCTCCGCCCAGGAAAATAGGCATCTTGCCATCGCCCAATATGCGGTTGGTCACCTGCTCAATGCGGTCAAGGCTCTCCTCCAGGTAGCCCAGAGGGAAAACGAGGTCTCCGGCATCGAAAAAGGTGACGGCACCCAGTTCACTGCCCAGCTCGATGCTGTACTCTTCAAGATTATAAGACATTTCACGGATGGCCCGCGGACCCGATCGGGTTCCGCCCCGGAAGGATACGGTGGTGTCCAGCGGCGCTCCGACGATCACCATCGAGGCGCGCTGGTAGTCGGTCCCCGCGGCCAAAAAGTCACATTCTTTGGTCGTCCAGTTAAGCACCTATTTCTGCTCCTTTAACCGATCCAGAACAAAGCGAGGCAGTGCAAAGCACGCCGTGTGCAGTTCAGGTGTATAGTAGCGAAGACCCTCGATCTCCCGAATCTGGGCCGGGTCGACCTTCTTCGGGTCGTATTTCTTGGAACCGATGGTGAAGCTCCACATCGTTCCCGGATAGGTCTGAATGTGCGCCAAATAAGTGCGGGAGATGCCGAAAATGTCTTTCAGATCGCGGTTGATCCGGGCAATCAGATCGAGTTCCCAGTTCGGCGACTCGCTCTGACACACAAAGAGACCGTCATCCTTGAGCGCCCGGTGCACCGAAGCATAGAACTCACGGCTGAAGAGGCCGACGGCCGGCCCGATCGGGTCGGTGGAATCCACAATGATCACGTCGAACTCGCCCTGATGTTCGGCCACGTACTTGATCCCGTCACCGATCACCAGTTCGGCCTTCGGGCTGTCGTACCCGCAGGCGATCTCGGGCAGGAACTTTTTGGAGGCCTCCACCACCTTGTCGTCGATCTCGACCTGAATACATTTCTCGACCGACGGGTGTTTGGTCACTTCACGCATCGTACCGCCGTCACCGCCGCCGATGATCAGCACCTTCTTCGGGGACGGGTGGCTGTTCAGCGGCACGTGAGCAATCATTTCATGATAGATGAACTCGTCGCCGACCGTCGTCTGCACCAGCCCGTCAAGCAGCAGCATCCGCCCGAAGGGAACGGTGTCGACCACGGCCAATTCCTGATAGTCGGTTTTTTCAGAATGCAGCGTCCGCAGCACACGGTAGCTGGTGGCCATATAGTCGCCCTGTTTTTCGGTAATCCACAGTTCCAATGCTTCTTCCTCCTCCGTTAGTACCACATCGGCACGGCAGCCAAGCAGCAGCCCACCTGCTGCACACGATGTTCGCAGGCCTCGATCTTCTTCTCCGCGATCTCCATCCCGCGCATGCGGAAGGCCTCATCCAGCATCCGGTCTACCGCCGCGTAGGCTTCATCCCGACTGCATTTGCCGCCGAATTCCATAATCACACCGAAGCTATCTTTGGAAATCGCCACACCGATCGCCGCCGCGATCAATTCACCGGGAACATCGCTGATAACCGAACCGTAAGCCGTGGGCACCAACGCACCAAACGGTAATTCCAAGTCCGGCACATACTCGGCCTGCGGGGGCAGAATGCTGGACACGCGGACCAGATTGATGTTGCCGATACGGCCCTTCAGCAGGGCGTTGTCGAAGGCATTCAGTTTGTTCGTACCCTCGGCGGCGGCCGCGGTTAGAAAAAACTTGCGGGGGGTGGGCAGCATTATTCCATCTCCTTCCACGGTCAAAGTGAAACAAGTATTACAATGGAAACCATTATATATAAAGGGAACCAAAAAGAAAAGACCGAAAGGGCCGATTACCCTCCGATACCGCGAACCTCGCGGTAAATCCGCTGATAGGTAAGCGCATCCTCAGCCTGGGTTCCATTGGACTCACAAATCAGAATAAACTCGTAGCCGCGCTCGGCCAATTCTTCAGCCAGCGGGCGGAAGTCGGGCCCGTAACCGTCCTTAATCGACCAGTGTTTCCGCTCACCAGCCGCCGTGAATTCCACCGGGCTGAAGTGAATATGCAAGCGGCGTGCCCGCTCGATCCCGATTACTTCCTCCACCCGGTCCAAAACGGCGGCGTACGCGCTCCGATCGTTGAGCGACCCCTGGGTGATGGCGTGTATGTGCCCAAAGTCAATCGTCGGGATCATATCCGGGGAGAGTTTGCACAGCTCCAAAACCTCGTCTAATAGCCCCAAATAGCTGTACTTGCCCAGCGTTTCCGGGGCCAGTACAATATCGTCCAGATTTTCCTCGGCCGCCCGCTCCATGATTTCAGTCAGGACTTTCTTGGCGCGCTCCAGAGCAGCTTCGCGGTCCTTTCCGGCACTGCCCGGATGAAAAACCACCCGCGCCGCCCCCATCCACCGTGCCGCCCGGAGAGAATTCAACAGATGCTTCTTGGTCTTCTCCAGCAGGCCGGGATCGGTTCCGGCCAGGTTGATATAATACGGCGCATGGATACTGAGGGCGATCCGGTGGCGAACAGCCTCTTCACCCAGTTTAGCCGCCGTACGCTTCCCGATGTGCACGCCCCGCACACACTGATACTCATAGGCACCCAAGCCGAGCTCGCGGATCCACCGCGGCGCATCGACCGACGACTTGTAGCCCTGGTCATAGAAAGATGCGGAGTTTCCCGCCGGACCGAATAACATTCCCATAACCTCCTTAGGGGGTTAGCATTGACCGGATCGGCCCCTTTTAATCCCAAGGGACGGCAGGTATTCCCATTTTTATCCAGAACCATTTATTAAAAACCACGGGAGGCGGTTAATATGCGTCTGACCTTACGTCCAATCCTTCTACTGACCATCATCGTCCTGATTGCGGCTTCCTTCTTAACGCCGCAGGATGAACCGGCCGAGGCCCCGGATACGCTGGTATACGCCCTGGCCGAACAGCCGCTCACGCTTGATCCGCGCCGCACCACCGACGACCGGGCTTTCCCGCTCCTGCTCAATGTATTTGAGGGACTGTTGAGGTTCAGTCCCGGACAGACCACGGTGGAGCCGGCATTGGCCGAGAAATACGAGGTATCGGCCGATGGACTGCGCTGGACCTTTCATCTCCGGGAAAACGTGCGCTTTCACGACGGCTCCCGTCTAAACGCCCGGTCGGTACAGTCGCTGATCGAACAGCAGATGTCCGCCGAGGACAAGCTCTACCCGTATGCACGCTATATTTTTGCGCCGATCAAAGAGGTGGAAGTGAAGGATGATCTGGTACTGATCCTGCACCTGCACCACCCGTACGCACCACTGGCCCGAAACCTGGCCATGCCCCAGGCGGCGATTGTGAAACCGGGCGCCGAGGCGGACCGCCCCCTGGGCACCGGTCCCTACCGTATCGCCGAGGTCAAGGACAACCAGGTGATTCTGGAATTCTTTGCCGGGTACCACAGCGGTCCCCCGCAAATGGAAAGGGTGGTTTTTCGCGTGATAACCAACCCGCAGGAGCGCTTTCAGGCTCTGAAAAACGGCAAGGTACATCTGGCGGAACGGCTCCGTCTGCAGGACACCATTACAGCTCAGGAACTGTCGACGGTAGAACTTGTCAGCCAGGATCTCAGCTATTTAGCATTCTATACCAATCAAAAACCCTTTGACAATCCGCTTCTCCGCCAGGCCGTGGCGCTGGCCGTAGATCCGAATGCGATCATCCGGGAGTTGTATCCGGGTGAGGTCGTTCCGGCCCGGATTCCGCTTCCGCCCGGAATACTGGGCTACACCTCAGGCACCGAAACCAAACACGACCGTGAGGAGGCGGCAAAACTGGTGGCCGATGCCGGTTATGAGGATACCGAGATCACCCTCATCACCTACGAGGACACACGCCCCTACAACCCCGCGGGCGGACTGCCCCTAGCCGACGCCATTGCGCGGCAGCTGGAGAAGATCGGTCTCCGCGTAAAGGTTGTGTCCTACGACTGGGAGGGGTGCAAGCAGGCGATCAAGAGACAAGAGGGAAACGCATACCTCTTCGGCTGGATCAGCGACAACGCCGATCCCGATGATTTCCTTTACAACCTTCTGCACAGTTCGCAGATCGCCAACGGGATGAACAGCACCCGGTACACCAACGCCCACGTGGACGCCCTGCTGCAGAGCGGCCGACAGTCACACGACGAAGAAAGGCGTAAACAGATCTACGCCCAGGCTCTGGAGCTGATCATGAAAGATTGTCCGTTGGTGTGCCTGAACCACAGCGTGCGTGCCGTAAGCCACCGGCCCGAAATTGAAGGCGTCGTCCTTCAGCCCACCGGCGGGTTGTACCTGAACGACATTCGCAAGCAGTAATCCCCTGTTCCACCAGGATGTTCCACTAATATTGCTGGTAACGCTGTGAATAATAAGAAAAACTCTAAAAAGGAGGCCAAAAGAATTGCATCATCTTAACCAGGTTCAACAACAATTGAATAGCCTGCGGCAGGATCTGAATAACATTACCAGTATGGCAAACCAGCTTTCGCAGGCTGAACAGCACAATTCCATGCAGCTTCACCGGCTGCAGCAGCTCGCTCAGGGAATGAGCAACAGCATCAACCAGATCTCGAATATGGCCCAGCAGCTTCAGAGCCAAAACACCTTCGGCACTGCGGCCGCTTTCGGGCAGACCAGTCCGTTTACTGCGCAGACTTACTCCGCCCCGTACAGCACCCAGCCCACGTTTACCAGCCCCTACAGTTTCGGGCAGAATGTGGGAACCAATTACGCGTACGGACGGAATTACAGCGCGAACATGGGCCAGAACATCAGCCAGATGAACAGACCTTTCAATCAGAGCTACTCCCAGTTCACCCCCCAGGCCAGCGGCCTGGCGAACTTCAGCACCGCCTACACAAATCCGGCCAATCAGATGAGCTCAATGATGAGCACCGGTAACTACGGAATGAGCAACTACGGAGTGGGCAACGTGTCCGACTACAGCGCGTCCAATTACGGTATGTCCACCTACGGTACCGGAAACTATGGTGCGTTCAACTACGGTGCCAACCTGAGTTCATAAACTCACAACTCCAACTTAACCGACAAATAATGGACTTCCGGCCGGGAGTCCATTATTTTTTGCCTGGGGGATGTTCACAATTTATGCCATTCATGTTAGAATACCCCTGGGAGGTGTGGCGACTTGACCAAGGCCTTACGCGAGGGTGCAACCTACAATCATAACGATGTGATGGAAATGCTCATCGACTTCTCATCCTTCAAGCACCGTGTGGAACGGAAGTTCAAGGACTTGGCCCGGGAGCTCAGCGGCAAGCCCCACGAACACCGGCTTTGGGTCAACCTTTATCTGGTGTCGAGCGATTATGCCGAGGACGCAGTCATCCGCAACAGAAAGAATCAAAGCGAAGAGATCGTGCATACAATAGGTCAGTAGTGTAAATAAGAATACCTTCAGGCAACCCCGTGCTTCGGTGCGGGGTATTTTTTTGTGCCACCACTTTCCATTGACCTGCCGGCCCACTTCCGTTATACTTTTCAGTCAGTCAACGTCTATGTTCACGAAAGGAAGTGAAAACGGTGGCTATTTTTGCTAAATGGCTGAAACAAGCGAATATCCTCATAGTTCAGGCTGCCCTGGCCTATCTGGTATGCATCGCGCTAATGCTCGGTGTGGCTGCACACGCCTCCGTGAACCAGGTGTCCGAAACGCCGGAACCGGTTGTGGACGCAGTTGACGAAGAGGCAACCGATACCGTTATTGAAGCCGATCCCGAAGAGGTCGACCTCCTGGCGAGGGTAATCCAGGCCGAGGCCGCGACCGAACCCTATGAAGGAAAAGTAGCTGTAGGCGCGGTAGTAATCAACAGGGTTGAACATGAAGATTTTCCCGACACCATCAACGAGGTGATCTATGAACCGCGGGCCTTTTGCACCGTCACCAACGGTTCAATTCGGAACCCGGCCGGTGCGGAGGCGCGACGGGCGGCCCAAGACGCCCTGGCCGGGAAAGACCCGTCCCGAGGCGCCTTGTATTTCTGGAACCCCTACAAGAAGGTTAATCCCTGGGTGTGGAACCGTGACATCATCACCCAGATCGATCACCACATCTTCGCCCGTTAACTGCGCCGATTTACGTGCCGAACTCCGCCGTTTAGCTTGCGCGGAACGGTTTATTATGCTACAATGATCTTCGGCGACGGGCCCGTAGCTCAGATGGGAGAGCGCTTGACTCGCATTCAAGAGGTCAGGGGTTCGATTCCCCTCGGGTCCACCAGGAATATCAAGGGTTTCGGGGTTTTGCCCAACCCCGCTTCGTGGAGGATCTGCAACCATTTTGCAACCATGGGGGTGCAGGTCCTCTTTTCTTTCACCCTCAGATCCTGGCGGCGTCGTACTTTTTGAGCGCGCTTTCCTGCATGCCGGGCAGCACGTGTCCGTACACCCTCAGCGTGAAGGCCTCGCTGGCGTGCCCCAGCACTTCAGACACGACCTTGACGTGCACGCCGTCCTTGAGCATCATCGTGGCGGCGGTGTGCCGCAGGTCATGGAAGCGGAAGTCCGGCAGCCCCGCCTGCCGGAGGTGCTTTTTGAAGTGCCGCTCCCGGAAGCGGTTCGGACAGTAGGGCCTGCCGTCGATGGTGCAGAACACCAGGTCGTAGTCTCGGTAGACGTCCCGCCGGGCCATCTGCTGCTCTTTTTGTCTCTGCCGGTGCTCCTTCAGGGCGTCCAGTATTTCGTCCGACAGGGAGATCGTGCGCTTCGACCGCCGGGTCTTGGGCCCATGGAACACCGGCCGCCCCTGGCACAGCACCAGGGACCGCCTGACGGTCAGGGTCTTCCGGCGGAAGTCTATGTCCCGCCAGCGCAGGCCCAGGATTTCGCCCCGCCGGAGCCCTCGGCGGATGGCCAGCAGGTGGGCGGCGAAAAACCGGGTGCCGCGCACCGCCTGCAGGAAGCGGTCCAGCTCCTCGTCGGTCATCGCGTTGATCCGTTCATTATCCCCGTCTTCGTCGTCGGGAATATCGTCGATTTCCGCCACCGAGTACGACAGGTTGCGGTTGAATATGCCCTCCCGGACCGGCCTGAGCTTTCTGGAACACGGGTTCTTCGCTATCAGGCCGTCTTCCACCGCGTCCTCCAGCGCCGCCCGGAGCACCCCGTGGAGCCGCTGCCGGGTATTGAGCGAGTACCCCGCCTTGGCCCCGTACAGTTTCCTGACGTGGTCCTGGTTCAGGTTGGCCAGCAGGACGTCTCCGATTTCGGGGACGATGTGCTTCTCAATCAGCCACCTGTAGTTTGCAGCAGTCGTGTCCTGCACGCCGCGGTTCGCCAGCCAGTCCCGCAGGTAATCCGCCAGCGGCTGTCCGGCCCGCAGGACCTTGGGGCCGCGGCGCTTGGGCCGCGGCGCGTTTGGAGGGCGCCCCGCGGCGAGTTCGGCGAGGAAAAGGGCCAGCGCGTCTTCGGCCTCCCGCCGGGTCGCGTAACCGGAGCGCCACACTCTCTTCCGCCTGCCCCGGTCGTCGTAACCCGCGTCGACGACAAAGCCCCAGTTGGGCTTTTTGTTCTTATTGTGCTTACCACGGTTGATGATGTGTCCCCGTGCCACTACATTCCCCCCTTCGGCCGGACGGGGACAGTTTCATGGTTCCCCGTTCCCCGGCCGTTTTCCTGTTGGAGGCCGGCCATTTCGAGAATGCGCGCCTTCGGTATGCGGATGAAGTGCTTGAAGCGCACCGACGGGATAACGCCCTGCCGGACATATTCGTAGGCCGTCGAGCGTTTCAACCGCAGGATCTTCGCGGTCTCTTCGACGGTGAGAAAAGCGGGGAGATTTCTGAGGTCTTTCTCCAACACGCGAACCACCTCCTGAAAAAACAACCCCCGCCTAAACAGCGGAGGTCTGCTTGGGGGCCTGCGCAAGAGCGCTCGCCAGCATTGTATATCTCTGAACCGGCTTGTTGTTTTTTACCGCTATCGCCAGGGCTTTTTTAGTACCCACCAGGATCACTTTCTCCTTGGCCCTGGTGATCGCGGTGTAAACCAGGCTGCGGTGCAGCATAATGTAGTGGGCCGTAGAAACAATAACTATCGCGGCCTTGAATTCCGAACCCTGGGCCTTGAACGTGGTCACGGCCCAGGCCGGCTCGAGCTCGGCCAAATCCTGCATCTCGTACTGTACTTCATCCCCGTTGTAACGTACAACCAGGCCGTCCGGTTTTACGCGCGTGACAATCCCTATGTCGCCGTTGAACACCATTTTTCCGTAGTTGTTCCTGGTGTGGATCACCTTGTCCCCCACCCGGTAGGTATACCGGCCGTGTTTGAGTCCGCGCCCCTTTCTCTCTTCCTGGATTTGTTTGTTCAGTTCCACAGTCCCCAGCGGCCCCCTGCGCATCGGGGTGAGGACCTGAATATCCATCGGAGAGTAGCCCAGCTGGGAAACACAAGTTTTCACGCACCTCACAATTTGCTCCGGATCCTCCCTTTCAAGAAACACAAAGTCGGCCTTGGAGCGGTCGACCAGGGGCATCTCCCCCCTGTTGATCCGGTGGGCGTTGGTGACGATCGAGCTCTCCGCGGCCTGCCGGAAGATCTTCGTCAGCCTGACGGTCGGGACTTTGCCGAGCAGGTCGCGGAGGACGTTTCCCGGGCCGACGGGCGGGAGCTGGTCCGGGTCGCCAACAAAAAGAACCCTCGCGCCTTCCGGTATGGCTTCAAGGAGACGTTTCGCCGTGACGAGGCACATCATCGAGGTCTCGTCCACGATGACAAGGTCGGCTTTCAAGGGGTTGTCGCGGTTGTGCAATACCCGGTCCTTGCCTATTCCCAGGAGTCTATGTATGGTATGCGCCGGGTGGCCGGTGAGCTCGGAAAGCCTCCTAGCGGCCCTGCCCGTGGGCGCGCAGAGTATAGCTTCACCCCAGGGGTTTTGCAGGCTGAAGGCGCGCAGAATGGCCCGCACGGTCTGGGTTTTCCCCACGCCCGGGCCGCCAGTCAAGATCGAAAATCCGTTGCCCAGTGCGGTCTCCACAGCGCGCTTCTGGTCTCGAGTCAAGGTCATCCCTTCCAGCAGGTTGTCTGGTAGGGGCGGCACACTAAACCGACGGGAGAGCCTTCTCACATCGCCGGCGACTTCCTGCTCGTATTGCCTGACCCAAGTGAGCGCGACCTTTTCTTCGCCGCACAGGTTATCCACGGCGCTTATTTCACCGACCACTGCGGCCTCAGACACTGTTATAGAATTGTGGTTCAACAGGCTCACAGCGCGCCGGGTAAGGACGTCCCGGGGAAGGTAGGTATGGCCCTCGTTCCAAAGAGCTTCATCTAAGACGTGAAGTATGCCGGCTTTGATCCTGAGCGGCGAGTCTCGGTCTAACCCCAACTTTTCGGCAATATCGTCGGCCTTGTGAAAGCCTATCTGATCGATCTCGGTCAGGCAGTAAGGGTTCTTTTGTACATAGTCAGGCGCTACCCGACCAAATTGTTTGTAAGCCTTCAGTGCAGTCTTAGAGGTGATCCCGAAACTGATTAGCTTGGAGAGCGCCTGCTGCACAGCGTACGTCTCCGCGAGCTGTTCATACACCCGCTGGGCCTTCTTCCCTATCCCCTTGACCTTTTTGAGGACGTCCGGCTCCTCGATAATTTTGTCTATCGCATCGGGGCCGAGGGCATCTACGATTCTCTCGGCCAAGACCGGCCCAATGCCCTTTATCAGTCCGCACGAAAGAAAGGCTATCGCGGCCTCCCGGGTTGACGGGACGGGTTTTTCCCAGGCCTCAATGCGAAACTGGCGACCATACTTGGGATGCTCCTGCCACTCCCCTGTCAGCCTCAAGTAGTCGCCTTCTTTAAGACAGGCCACTTCGCCCAGCACGGTAACGCCGTTCATCTTGAAAATGGCAAAAGTGTCCGTATGATAAATAAACCGGCTGATTGAGCCGGTAAGCGTGTCCACTATGCCTCCCCCCCTAACCACAAATCATCTTCTGAAGGTTCTTTTTAAGCCACTCTGCCGGCAACCCGCCTGCAGCCAGGATTCTTTCGGCCTTCTTAAATACTGTCCGGGCTGCTTGCATTGCTTTGTCTGCTTCGCCCTCTGAAGAAGACTCTTCTTTGATGGCCTGGGACATTTCCCGGGTTGACCATTCGTTTTCGACCGCCTTCGTGATCCACTCCTGCGGCTTATCTGTGTGGGCTGCTAACCGATGGTGATACCAGGTCAGCTCGGGTACGCGCATATCCTCTCTCGGAAAGGCCTTGTAGGTCCGGATCAGTACTTTGATCTGGGACACGCTTGACCGCACCTGAGAGGCGATCCACCCTTTCTTCACCCCGGCATCGGTAAGGGCGACGAGCAATTGCCCTTTCAGGAAGTTGCACTCGTCTCTCTGTTCATCCAGATTGATATACGCCTGTATGAGCTCTTCTAAAGTCGGCGGCTCCTTAATGTCTCTGGCCGATGGAAACTCGTCGGGAACCGGGAGTCCGATCCGGAGACAGACATCCTGCGGAGTAAGGCTTTCACGCGCGGCAACGATCTGGATTAGCTCCAGGCGGTCGATTCTGTATTGCTGGGCCAGATCGTGGCATTCGGGACACAGCCGGACAAAGTTTTCCTGTACATCCTTGCCGCCGGCACCCCTGGTTTTGATATGGTGCTTTTCGGTGTAACCCGGCCTTCCGCAGTACTCGCACCAGCCCGCCGACAGCCGATCATCCGATAAAGTCTGACGGTCCAGCAAAAATAACACCCCCCTAAATGCAGAAAAACCCCGGACCGGGGTTTTGTACATTATTGTGGCCGTTGGAGGGGATACTTTGACCCTATAGAACCAGGAACCCTCGCTTGCTAGTATTTGATTTCCAGAATACAATGGATAGAGCTACAAGATGTGCGGGCAATTGCCCTATTTATATTATAGTATATCCACAGGCGATTATCAAGGCGCAACCACTCTAATGGAGGGATTTTATGACTTCTGGGGAGATGCGTTTATTCTCCGAACGCCTGCTTATTGCCTTACACCGTCGCAATATTACACAGCGGAGCCTTGCGGAGCAGATTGGCATTAGTCCAAAGGCGCTAAACAAGTATGTTCGCGGTCGCACTATTCCGTCCTCGGATACGCTTTATAAAATTGCAGAGGCGCTTGACGTGTCCACAGATTGGCTCTTGGGAAGAACTGATGAACCGGCTGATCTCTACGCTGCGGACATAGAGGATCAATACAAACCACAGGTAAAGATCCTTTACCGCGCGCTAAAAGACGGATCCAAACCATCTACTAGTACCCTGATGATGCTTGCGGAGGCTATCATTAGGGAACGCGAAGAAGCCGAAAAAGAACAAGGAGGGAAAGACAGTTGACCCCCCGACAGAGATACGTTCTGGCCAAGGCAAGGATGCTGCGGCGGGAACTGGCCTTGCCGGGTCCACCTGTCGACATTGAGGCTATTGTTCGTTCTCAAGGAATTTGGATCTCCTACGCTTTTATACAGAACTTAGACGCTATGGCAATGATGCACGAGGGGAAACACTACATCGTTATTTGTCCAATTTCTCCTGAACGCGACCGGTGGTCTATGGCCCACGAGTTTGGACACATTTATTTGGGTCATTTTAGTTTTGACCCCGCAGACCCGTCCAGCCTGATACAGGAGATTACCGAGGATCGGCACCGTGTGTTTGATCGAGAGGCAAATATCTTTGCCAGAGAGCTTTTGATGCCCTCCAGTTGGATAAAATCTGAAGTGGGAAACAGGGTTAGTGTCGGAACAATAGGCCGCATAAAAGAAGTGTTTGGTGTGTCCTGGGATGCGGCCATTATCAGATTGGACGAGCTGGGAATTGTGCCGAGGCACCAAGCCATGCGGTGGCTGAACAGGCCATCATATTAGCTGTGGATAGGGGGCCTATTGCATGGCACACGAAAACGACTGGGCGGTGTATCACCGGCTTTTCAGGGAGGCCGTAAAGCTCGAAAAGTCCGGTGCTGAAAACGCTGCCTTAGAAGTCTATAGGGAGATAGTGGATAATTACTGGCCTATAGGCGCGGAGTATTACCGCCGTCCGGCGTTGCTGCTGGAAAAGAAGGGCGACCCGGAGGGTGCTCTGTTGTTTGTGCGATATGCCGTTATGAACCATCTGGATATTGAGGACAACGCCGAAATAATGAATGAGTTTGTACCCTGGCTGAATAGAATTCTTGACCAACTTGGACAGAAGGACAGGGTAGCCCACTACTTTGTAAAAAGGCCCAATGCTCAGGATTGATAAGGAGGGTCACCCATGTTCATCATTGACCGTTTCGAGGAAAACTGGGCAGTCATTGAATACGACAACCAGATGTTTAACCTGCCCCGGAGCCTTCTTCCCAAGACCGCAAAGGAAGGCGACGTAATCAACATTGCTGTGACCATTAACCAGGAATCGACGCTTAAACAGAAGAGAAAGGCCGAATCGTTGTTGGACAACTTCTTCGATGAATGAGGGGTGACAGTATGAAAAAGACGAAATGTTTAATCTTCCTGGTCATTGTGGCCTTGTTGATTGCGGGGATGGTTAGCGGTTGTGCTGATCAGGCTAACCATACTCACACTGATCAACTGTCAAGCGTCCAACCAACTGACCCGGCCCCAACCAACAACATTGCTTCAAACGCTCCAGAACCTGCTACTGACAATTTCAAGGTTCACTTTATAGACGTCGGCCAAGGCGACAGCATACTTATCCAAACGGCCAACCACGCTATCCTCGTTGACGGCGGATCCGCTTCAGCCAGTCAGACCGTGATCGACTATATCAAGTCTCTTGGGATTAGCAGGCTGGACGCGGTAATTGCAACCCACCCGCACGAAGACCATATCGGCGGCCTTGTGCCCATTATCAAAACCTTCCCGGTCGAAAGATTCTATATGCCGAACAAAGCCCATACAACACAGACTTTCGCCAATTTGATAGAAGCCGTTAATCAAAGCGGGGCCAGACGGATACAGGCCAAGGCTGGTGTGAGTTTTGAGTTTGACGATGCCAAAGCGGAGTTCCTGGCTCCCAACAGTGCAAATTATGATAGCCTAAACGACTACAGTGCCGTATTGAAAATAACCCACGGGCAAAACAGCTTCCTGCTGACCGGGGATGCTGAAAGGGTTTCTGAACAGGAAATGCTGGATGCCGGTTATGACCTGAAAGCCACGGTCCTTAAAGTGGGACACCACGGAAGCAACACGTCCACTACCGATGCTTTTCTCAAAGCGGTCTCGCCGGATTGTGCAGTGATCTCCTGCGGTGAGGGTAATCAATACGGCCACCCGCACCAGGAGGTCCTATCCCGCCTAGTGGCAGCCGGAGTAGACATCTGTCGTACTGATCAACTGGGCACTATTCTGGCCACAAGCGACGGCCAGCGGGTTGCGTTTCATATTAGGCCATCATCGGTTAGGCCGGATACGCCGCCTGAGAGTGCGGCATTCGCAGACAAGTGAATTTCGAGCAGTATGTGCTAAAACACGGAGGCTCTATGATATACCAAATTCGTCAGGAGATCAGGCTGCCCTACACTTTTGAAAATCAAAAAGGGTGCCCGTAGGCACCCCTTCCCAACATTAGTACACCTGTTGAAGAGTTCGACCAAGGCTTTTGGCCTCGATTAGGCTTCCCGCGAACGTGCCGTGGTATAAGCATCCGCACGTGTCACATTCCCCGATTACCTTTTGAATTAATAGGGCATCCGCCGATAGACTTTCAACTTCCAGGCTCGTCTTGCTGTCAAACCAACAGATTTCTCCACCGCATTTGCATTTAGCCATAGTGTTTCCTCCTTCTACAACTGTTCGGTGATCCCCTTAAATCATTAAGTAGACACGGCACCGATGGTCATTTTGCCACTGTCCTCCCAACGGCCACTTCCGTTGTGACCGTTCTGCTTATCTTCACCGGCACCCCGCCGATCAGGAAGGTGATCTTAGATTCCTCGCTTCGGGAAACCTTTAGCAGTACGTCGTCGATCCCCTTTCCTTGACTACGCGACCAGGACGCCTTTTGTGGACGAAACCCAAGCTTTTTCAACTCCGCGACAAATTCGCGGAGTTGGGCTTTCACCTGGGGATTCGTCTCCAGGTCGGCGTCGAACGCAATCACGGGATCGCCCGAAGACAACTGCTGAAGCACTTCTATAGCGGCTTTCCAGGCTGACGTGCCGCCGGTGCCCACTATGCGCCGTTCTCCAATCAGGTCTTTCATTAGATGCTGGGCAACGTCGGCCTTTAAGGGGCCTTCCGTCACCCACACCTGGCCGGACTTGCCGGCACAATGCGGAGGGCTCCCGGGTGAAGTGCCGTTGGGCCTTCCGTGGCTGGAAAACCACAGGTATTTCGGGTCTCCGTGGTCGGTGCGAATTTTTAGAGCTTGAATAAAGCCCCCTGGTGCACGCACCGGGATGAAGTACCCCGCTGGTCCCCAGAAATCCCAGTAGGAACCGTAGCGGCCTTTATTGGTAAAGAAACCCGGCACTCCTTCTAAGGAATGGTTTTCGGTAAGCCAACGGGTTATCTTCCAACGAAGTTTGGCATCTCGGGGAACGGACTTGTAGCCGTTTGTGACAATCGTTTCTTCGTCCAACCCTCTTCTGAGAAGGTCTTTTTTGTGCGCCGGATGCAGAGAAAGCACCGAAAGCAATGATTGGTACACTTGATTTCTCTGCTCAAGCGGGGCTAACTCGGTGAAGGCACGAGGAGTGTGTTTAGGCCGGTCTTCATTCTGAAGTCCCAGTTCGCGTATTGCGGTGCCATTATCAGTGTTCTTACGCCTGGCGTAGAGGGTAACCAAGTTGCCCTGTTCGCCGCACCTATGGCACTTCCAGGCACCTTCCCGGGCGTTTAGATAAAAATGCCCCTTGTTGGGATTCTTAATTGAATCGCCACAGAAGGGGCATCTAAAAATCCTTTCGACGCCCGGGCCGTCCTTTATGAATCTAAGCCCAAGCTGCACGGCAACCGACACCGGGTCGGCTTTAGCCGTAGCCATTCTCGACCACCCCCGTCATCCGGACGGCATTGGGCACGTCCAAACTCCGGTTGTAAGGCCAGTCAGGGACAAGTACGGTGATCCCTGAGTTGACATAGAGCCTGACGACCCGGGGGTCGTCTTCCAGGGCAATGCTGGCATTCAGCTTCGCGGCCACCACCGCTTTTTCGTGCGCGTCTCTACAGAAGTAGATCGGCGCTTCGGGAAAGCCGTGCTGTGTCAGCCAGCGTCTGGTTATAAGCTCCGCCTTTTGGGGCCGGCAGGTGAGATACACGGGTCCGCCCAGCTTTCGGGCAAGCCCCCGCAGGCATTCCGCCGCCCCCGAAATGGCCTTGGCTTTGTAAAGCACCGTAAGTCCGGTCTCCGATTCCCAGAAATCCCGTGAGACAGGTGCGGGGTACGCGTCAAGCGACACGCCGAAAACCCGGCGCAGGCTGCTGTTTATGTCGGCAAGGGTGTTGCAGATGTCGGAAATGACCATAGCTACACCTCCTTTGGAAAAGCAGAACGCAGGTATTCTGACTACCTGCGTTCTGCCTTTTAGAAGCATGGGAAAGCATGGGAATATGCCCCCATTATGTTTCTGATACTTTGCCGGCCAGCCCCAGGCTGACCAAGAGCGCCCGGTTCACCTGGTGCATCCTTTCCGGAGACAGACTTCCCAGTCGATCTACCAAACGGGACTTGTCAACGGTGAGCACTTGGGCGGCGTTGGCAGCACTGTCTTTTTCCAACCCCCCTTCTCCGGCTCTCAGTTTCACCAGAAAGGGGTAACCCTTATGAATAGACGTGGTGATCGCCATTACAATTACCGTCGGACTGTACCTATTGCCTATGTCGTTTTGAATAACGAGGGCGGGCCTGTGGCCCGCCTGCTCACTTCCCCGTGCCGGATTAAAGTCCACCAGGAACACATCACCGCGCCTAATCTCCATCGCGCGCCACCTCGGCCTGCGCGGAGACGAAAAGCTCAGCGTCTTTTCTATGGAGCTCCGCCAGCTCAATATAACCCTCTTTGAGCTGCTTCTCCATTTCTTCCTGCTCCGCGCGTCGTATGAGTTCAGCTACCGCCCCGCTCCTGGTGGTGGCCCATTTTTCAGCCAACAGATCAAGAGCCGGCAATAGATTTTCTGGTAAACTTATTGCTATTTTTGTGCTCACCGGCTCCACCTCCTGGCACAATTGTATCATACCAGGGGTCATACCTGCAATCATACCTATTGACATGTTCTGGGCACAGCCGCGTGCCCAATCACCTCACTTTACGACAACGTGGCGGAAGTCTTCGCGGGACTGAAGGGTCGCACCAAGGGTGCGGATCCTTTCTTCGTCCCAATTGAGCTTCTTCAGACCGGCGCTGGTCAGCGACAAAACGGTGAAGGGATCGATCCCCTCCTGCTCCATCGCGGCGACGGCATTTTTTAGCGACCCCTGCGGCCACTTCCAGTACTGGGAAGGTACAATACGGAACTGTCTTGACCCTACAGTCACTGGACCGTTGGACTTAACCCAGGCCCGAAGGCGACCTTTGAGAATATCGGCCCTGCGCTCCAAACGCAGGATTTCACGTCCCAGCGCAACGGCCTTTTCCTGATCCCGGATAATGTCCGGGATGTCGAGCTCAAAGCCGGTGCAGTGGTCGGCCCACGCGCAATAGACGCAGGCATCACCGGGCTGAGTCGGGAACAGTGTTTTGGGGTCTTCGCCGCTCTGGAGTGCGTACAACCGCTCGCGAATGTCGGTCGCGGTCCTCTGCGCCCATTCCCAGGCTTCTGCGATGCCGTTCTCCGGAGTGTAAAGGTGCTCGCGCACCTCACCGAACCGGAGAAAGGCCAGCTTTCCGCGAACGGGGAGGCCGGTCTTCTGGTATAACCACCCGGCATACAGACCCAACTGGTATGTATCCAGCGGGTCGTACATTTTACGGTTGGTCTTCCAATCGATGAGTTGGACCTCATCATTATTGGGCACCCAGCAGTCTATGTAGCCCTGAAGCTCTGGGCTGAAGGGGTCGTCGAAGAAAAGCGGCACTTGGAAGTGGTCTTCGACTCTGCCCTCTTCCCCAAGCTCAAACGCTTTAGACTGGATAGACTGGTACGCGAGCCGAAATATCTCCTCCGGGTCGATGGGAATGGACAGCATACCCGCCACCACGCCGGACATAACCCGGAAGAACGCTTCATCCGAGCGCCCCGATTTCAGCGCGGCTTCGATGACCGCGTGAACGGCACGGCCGAGCTCTAACGGCTCAGTTGCTGGTTCGGGGCGCTCCAAAACATAACTTTCGTAGAAGGCCGCCGGACAGCGGCAAAACTTGTCCAGGCGGCTGTAAGAAAACACCTGCATTGCGACACTCCTTTCTATATCGCCATAGTGACTCTCTTGAGTACACGCCCCAACACTGCCGGAAGCTGTTCCAGGGCTGGAACATAGACTAGATGATTATAGATCGTCCTGGCAAAGTCCAAATACCCCTCCGGGCCAAAGTAAATGCCGATGACGCCGATGCCAGACCTTTCGGCCTGACGTACAGCCAAGGCGCTGTCGGGGATGCTCACCCCCTCACGCAGGCGGTACTCTAAGGCATCGGGCAGACCGTCCGAGAGTACGATCAGGAGCTTTTTCTGCTCCGGACGGTCTTTTAATTCCTCGGCAGCTACTCTAATGGAGTAACCGTCCCGGTTGTTGTATTCCCAATCGAGCGATGCAATCCGAGAGCCGTCCTTTTCATTCCATTTTACGGCTTGGTAGTGCCGTACCGTCAGCACCATGTTATCGGTGAACCCGGTGACGCAGTGCGTTATTCCCAGCTTTAAGCAGGCTTCGTGCAAAAGCGCCGTAGCCTGCTTTGCCGCATCCATCCTGGAAATTCCACCAACGCGTTCCCTCATCGAACCCGAGCAGTCTACAAGGAGGTAAACTGCCATGTCGGGAACGCTGCCGGGCTCGTCTACTCTGTAGAAGACTCCCGGATCAGGAATTCTTATCTTCCAGAGTGCTCCTGGATCCAGGCGGCCTTTCTTTAAGGAGCGTCTGGGCACCGAGCTTTGAAACTCCAGAGTTTTCCTGATCTCATCAGCCAAACGACCGATGAGGTTCTTTTGGGTGTCTACCAGTTCTCGGTAGGATGGGTGGGGGCAAGGCCGCCGGTTTTCAAGCCTTACGCCTTTATGAAGACCCAGGGCCGTCTTTTCTTCGATTGCGCCGAAATCAGTTTCGGGAACGACCTCTTTGCGCTTTTCCTCACGCGCGGCGTCGCTCTCGATTCTGGACAGTTCTTCTTCTGCACCTTCAAGGAGTTCTTCGAGCTCCGGGTCATCCAACAGGCCTTCCGGGACTCCAAGGTGAGAAGCCGACTGATCTTCGGCGTCCGTTCGGTCTGTTCCGGCCTCGTCCGGCATGTCTTTTTCAGGTTTGGGATCGCTGGATTCATCTCCTGAACGCCCTTCTTCAGACTCCGGATCAGACTCATCCGGATCGTCCGAGCCTGTCCCGGCAGGTTCATCCGAACCGGCCTCTTCGGACTCTATATCCGAATCGGTTTTTCCCAAAGCATCGGATTCTTGGGCTTCGTCTGAGCCGGTTTCCGGCTTTTCGTCATCGCCGGAACCTGACTTTCCTTCATCGGTCTTGCCGTCGGACTCTTCAGGTTTTGGCTTTGGTCGCCAGGGGTCCAGCGGGCCTTCTTCGGCTTTTTCCGGAGAAGCCGTTCCCGGCATTGGAGGCGGCGGCTTAATAACCGCTGCGGGATAGACTTCTTCTGCAAGCCGGAGGATTTCTTCGGCTTCGGAAAGGACATGATGGGTGTCCTCAGCAACCCTGGCACAATCAACAAAAGACCTGCATTTCTTGATCAAGTCTTTCTCCGGTTGATCCAAGGCCGCCGGGACTATTCCTGTCAAGGCATAGGAACATAAGCCTTTTAGAAAGGCGTCTGCGCCGGCCCCCCAGTTTGTGTTGCGGACGATATACTCATTAGTAAACCGGAACCATAAAAGAGTTCCGGGATACAAGTTGGCCACCGCACGCTCGATGCGGGCGTCTTCCAGGATATTTACGATATTCTGAAAGAATGGCCCACGCAAGACGGCTTTATCCCAGGCCCTTTTGTCGGTGAACAGGATATGCCCGGCTTCGTGGGCGCATCCGGCCTTCATCGCGACCCAGCGTTCCGCTCTGGACGCGGGAATGCCGGGTACGATACAACCGTCCTGATCAATGTCTCTGACATCTATGTTGGTCATATCGGTGGCAAAGCCGGACCCGAACGTTACGAAGAGTCTGTTTTGTTCCGTAAGCGCCCGCGCAAGGGTCTGCAGGCGCAAACGCTTCAGCTCTTTAACCAAGATGACACCTCCTAAGCCAGGCAGGCATCGACAACGTCTTTGACCTGCTCCGCTTCATACCGATCACCGAGACCTTCGGTGAGGACGGACAAAGCAACAGTTTTCAGGGGACCAACTCCGTCGTGGTACTCACGGATGGCCCGGATCAGAGACCGCACAGAAAGACAGCGTTCGGAAAGATCGCCGTTTTCCACGCGTGCGGCCAACTTGCCGAACAGGTCGGCGAGTTTAAGGGCCGTATCGGAGGAACAATCTGTCTCCCTGATCAGCAGGTCTTTCAGCGCATCTTTGGACAGGTGTGGCACATACACGCTTCTGAATCTGTCCTGAAACGCTTCATTCAGGTCTTTGGTGCCGTTGTATCCGTGGTTCATCGCGGCCACCAGCCTGAACGACGGGTGCGCTTTGGTTGTCCCCAATCCAGGAACCGACAGCGTCTTCTGCCAATCTAAGAGACCGTGCAGAAGGCTGGTTACTTCTGGGACGACCATGTTTACTTCGTCCAGAACGACCATTTCGCCGTCCTGGACAGCCTGCAGAAGCACTCCCGGCTCGAATGACACCCGGAGCTGTGCACCGCGGAGCTTTTCAAGTACGCCGTCAATCTCCACACCGGCGCTTTTGGCCGCCGCGCGGAGCTTGGCCTCGGTTACGAGATCCACGCCGTTTTCGGAGGGAGTGAGCGTCTTGGAGCCGAGTAAATACTCGGCGTTGACGTCGATCCCGCCGAAGATTTTCTGCACGGGAAGATGCAGAATGGCAGCTAATGTCTCAGCAAGCGTTGACTTGCCGGAACCTTTAGGCCCTATAAGAAGCGGCGCTTCCCACTCCGCACCGTCTTCCCCGTACAGGAGGGCGGCCACGGAAGCGACAAGCTCTTTCCCGCTGGTCACATAACGCGGCTCCGGAACCCGCGCCGCCTGCTCCGGGGTGAGAGTACTCTTTTGTACTTCCCGGAACCGAAGGACCTTCTCAAGGATCGGAATGGGAAGACGATACTGGCTAAGCCAGGCGTCTTCTGGAGCAAGTTCCGGATGCTCTCCGGGATCCTCTTCTCCGGGTTCTTCGGCTTCCCCCGGCTCGGCCAAGTTTAACATCATAAACTCGCCGGGCCTGCCCAGCTTTTCGCCGGTAATATCCTGCAGTCCCGGCAGTTCTTTTGCGTACTGTTCCGGAACAACATTTAAATCTATGGGAAGCTCCCAGCCGGCTATGTCAGCCGCTGCTGCCAGGTGCCAGCAGGGGCGTCCGTGCCCTACGGCAGGGCAACTGTGGTAGACGGTGGAATGGGCCAGGTCTACCACAACAATGTCTCGGTGTTTGCCGCTATACGAAATGTATTCAAGGGCGATGTGCGTAGCGTTTTTGGCAACGCCCGCGACCAGGGATCGGTTCTCGTTGAACCTTTCCCGGTTTTTTGGCCAGACTTTCACATTCACACCTCCCAGACAAAAAGGGGACAGGCTCCTTGTTGGAACCCGTCCCCTGCAGAGTTTTTCGACGCTAGGCCGCCCGTTCGACGTAGAGCACGGTTTTCCCGTTCTCCTCCACCATACGGGCGGGAATCTCAATCTCTTGACCTTCATTAAGGCCCATTACGAAGCTAAGGCCGTCGTCCACTCCGGCAATGATCACCTGTGCGCCGTCTTTTTCGGCGTAGGCCCAGGCGACTTCTTTGAGTATGCCGCCGAAGTCCTTTTTGCCCTTTTTAGGGGCAGAAGTGACGGTGACCTTGGTCAGTGGCCCATCCGGGGCATCTTGCTGCTTTTCAGAGACATACTCATTAACCGCAACCCGGTTACCCGAGTCGTTCTCGAACAGGATGCCTCTTACCTGAAGAACCTGCCCCTCGGCCAAGCCGGACAGGGAACCCACCAGGGTCACCTGCCGGTCGACCACCAAGTCGACAGCGTCGACTTCCCAGGCAACGTCTCCCTTTCTGGGGGAGCCGACAAGGATAACCCTGCTTTCGTAGGCTTTTCCGGCGGCCCCAAAGGTCTCTTTGGTTTCCGGAGTGGCATCCCTCTCCGGAGGCCTGCGGGCCTCGACGGCTTCTTCTTCGGCTTCTGTGAGCCAGGCGAGGAGCGCCTTCCCGGTTTCCTGGTCGGGCCGGAACACCTGGCCGTCGAACAAGGACGTCCTGTCTTTGGACGCGATAGCGGTGTGGTTGGCGTCCAAGTCGAGCACGAGGGTGAACTCGTACTCGATCCCGTCCCGCTGGACGGGGGCTAAGCCGACTTTCTGTACGCGCCTTTTGCCGCCGTCCTCTACCGGAGCGTACTCCTGTTTGGAGCGCATGGTCACGATGATGTGCGCCCGTGACTGGAGGACGGTGTCCACCAGATCGTTGTGTTTGGGCGTCACGTGCCTCCACGCGGCCCAGGAGTTTTTCTCCTTCGCGCTTGCCCGGTCGTGCATATCCAAGATGCCGCCCGGACCGGCCCAAGCATGAGAAAGAGAGTCGATAACGATCACGTCGTAGCCGGCCTGCTCAGCCGCACGGATGGCCTGAATGTACTTGTCCGGCGTGAACGGCGGGGCAAGTTCGCACGTGTCGTAAGGACCGAGGTGCGCGTACAGGCTGGCGCTGCCCCTTTCCGTGTCGATCACGGCTACCCTCCCCCCTAGTCCAAAGGCGATCAGGAGGGCCGAGTACGTCTTACCTGAGCCCGAGGGACCGGCCAGCGCGAGGCGCAGCTTTGCCTGGGTTCGCCTCGCGGGTTTGAACAGACTGCTCATAAACCAGCCTCCTTTTTAGATAGTTGGGGAGCGGTTTCCCGCTCCCGATATGCGCATACCCTAGAAGGAAACACCGGCATCTTCGTCGTCATCCCACGGGTTCGGTTCCGGCAACGGCGGGTCTTCGATGGAATTCTTTTTACCGTTGGGAAGAAACACAACCCGCCGGGCGATGATCTCGGCGGCCTTGCGGCGAATTCCCTCTCTGTCTTCATAGGACCGGATCTGAAGCCGTCCCTCGACAGCGACAGGAGAACCCTTGGACAGGTACTTCACGACGTTTTCGGCCTGGTCCCGCCAGGCGACAACGTCAATGAAGTCCGCCTGCTTTTCGCCGCTTTCATCCTTCTTGTAACCCCGGTCCACCGCGATGGTGAACCGAGTTACCGGCACTCCGCTCTCGGTCTGGTTGAGCTCGGGATCGCGCACCATGCGACCGATAAGAACACAGTTGTTCAGCATCTTTTGACCTCCTTGTTTTGGCCGGACTTGTCCGGCTTTTTTGAATCAACCGCTAGTTAGTCCGGTAGACCACGCACAGCGGCTCTTCTTTCCGGTACCGGCGCAGCTCGGCGGCGATCCCGGCCATTTCGAGCTCCCGGACGCGCCTGCGCGCCCAAGCGTCCCCCGCTGCGATGACGTCGCGGCGGACAGGACTGTTCTGCTGCACCATGCGGAAGCTGTCCGGCACGGCAAGCATTTGCCTGATCTGCATCGTCGTCCCTCCTTTTGTGATCCGGGGCCAGGGCGGCCACCGGAAAATAGTGACCGCCTTACCCCAGGCGGAGAAACAAAAAAGCCTGCACCGACGCAATTCTCGTCAGTTCAGGCTTTTAGACATTACTTTTACGCAAAAAAAGACACAGCTATCGCAGTGTCTTTGCGTTCTTTGAGACCAGCCTTACGGCATAAAACACTTCGTCCGACCCCTCCGGGACCGGTAAAGAAAGACTTTGAGTCCGATCCCTCCGGGACCGGTAACTGGCTTAGAAAACCTTCTTCAGGTCACAAGATGGCTTCAGGTCACAAGATGGTATCTAGGTGTATATTAACATGCCCGATATCGCGTGTCAAGCGATTTTAGGGCGAAAAGTATTACTTCGCCTTCCGGATTCGCATAGTCTTGGGAAAAAGCCGTCCCGATCCGGGGTGCCGTCCGGCAGGTAGAAGCACTCCTCCAGCGGCTGGTCGATCAGGTCTTGGTCGGTGGTCAAGCGCGCCTTCGCGTCCGGGAATTTGGTTAGAGTCTCACAGATTATGATTGTCGGCTGGTTCAAAAACGGCAGGAGAAGTTCCACAGGGTCTTCGCTGCGGAAGACGGCCACCTGAAAATGCCTGCCCTGGATGGTCAGAATGGGAAACGGCTCGGAAGGCGTTAGGTAGCACGGGACGCACTCCCTGAGCCTCACGAACAGCTGCGCCACCGCCAACTGGCGCAGGCCCTGGTCCAGGTCGAAATGCGGTTGCAGGCTGTAAACATTGAGTTTGATTTTTCCGTCGAGGATATGTCTGGCCATAAAGCCCGCGCTGGACAGCGCCTTGAGCTTCTTCCGGCCCTTTGCGGGCCACAGGCGCTCAAGCGTCAGAGCGGCAGCGGCACCGCAGGAGTTGAGTACAGTCCTGATCAGAACCTGGCGCGGGGCCAGATGCGCAAACGTCCGGGGCCGCCAGGGCAACGACCTGACGGTGAAGTTGTGCTGAGAAGAAAACGGAGAAAACAAACGCAAGACCTCCCAATCAAGTAGAGATCAGCAGGAGTATGTATGACCTCCACAGAATTGCCGCTTATGCGACACCCGATTCCAATGCTGACAACTTTAGCTTTATTCGTGATTGACCAAATTGCGAAGGTGTACCTTTCTGACGCTGTCTGGATCAAGATTGTCGGCTCGTTTTATCTCGCCGGCCTAAGAAACACAGAACCGACCACATACCCGGTTTTGATGCACGCCGTGGGTATCGCGGTCTGCCTGGCCCTGGTGTTTTACCTTACGCGCCGCTGGGAAAGTCGGGCCTTCAGGTGGGGTTTCTGGTGTATTCTGTTCGGGAATTTAGGAAATCTGGTAAATGTGTGGTGGCCGGGATATTGGGTGGATTATTTGGAAATATACCCGGTGGTTGCTTTTAACCTTGCGGACGTAATGATATTCGGTGGGTTTGTGTTGGCTGGTGTGGGGGTACTGGGTGCGGCGAGAAACTTGCTGACGTACTCCCAATAATCGCGGGAGTACGCCAGCCACGGCGTGACAAACGTGGGTGCAAAAGCGATCAGAAACTGCGATTCTTCCGCGATAGATTTGTTTTTGGCGTAGTCATCTTCTTTAGATCGCACGCCGGAGGATCTTGACCGGAAAGCCCCTGATTCTGCCGGTGACTTCTCCGTTTTTGGTTTTTGTCTCAATGCTGGTGACGACAAAGGCAACCTCGTCGCCTATATTGGGAACCTCGTTTCGGTGGTGCCTTAATAGAGCATTCACCCCGGGTTCGAGCTCGACGAAGATACCGTAGTGGGTGATGCCGGTGACGGTGGCGCTGTAGGAGGCGTTCTTGGCGTACCTGGTGGCGGCGTCCGGCCACGGGTTTGGGATCAGGTCTTTGACAGACACGGTGATTTTCTTCTTGTCAGGATCAAGCCCTTTGACCTTCACGTCGAAGACGTCCCCCGGCTGGATTATGTCGCGGACTTCGTCCACCCAGCCGTGGGAAATTTCAGAGACCGGGAGGACGGCCTCGATGCCGTCGAATTCGACGACGATATAGCGGTCGTGGACTCTCCTTGCCGTGCAGGTCCTGACTGATCCAACCGCAAGCTCGGACCAGGCGCGGGCCGACAGGCGTTCGAGCGCCGCCTTTCTGGAAGCAAGAAACTGCTCGTTTTCAAGGTCGATCCTGGTAACGATGAATTCGACTTCCTGACCGAGGAATTGGGTAAGACGGCCGCGGGTGGCGGCTTTGTTCGGGCCGGGGGCGACTCCGGACTCCTGGAACGGGATGAGGCCCTTGGCGCGGTTGTTGTAAACGGCTAGACAAAGCACTTTCTCTTCGCCGTCTTTGAAACGAAGCGTGTGTTCTTCGACGCCGATGACGGGCCACTTCAAGATGCTCCGGTTCTGGCGGGAAGAATAGACTTCAGGCCATACGTTTTTCGCAAATTCTCTTTTCTGCAAGGCGAATACCCCTTTCTTTTCTTGGTTTTTCGTCAACCAAAGTCAACACTCCGGTTTTCGGGTTTCTTGACAGCAACCTCACCGGCATAGACGGCCCCCCGACGCACAAGCTCGTCAGCCAGAAGAAGCCTGTGGCAGAACTCACCAGGCGGGCAATAACACACGAGCGTTATGCTTCTGCGGGACAGGATATCCTGCCAGATACAATCAGGCACACGGGACAGAATGGCGCGGTACTGCTCTGTGTACTGCTCTTCCGAAAGTTTGCCGGCTTTGTAGGCGCGCACCATCGCCCAGGTCGGGGCAAAGTGTTTGCCCAACTGGTCTGCGCTCTTCCTGGTGATGTCCAGGGCATCCAAAACATTGCAGTGCCGCATACTTGCGGTGCGTATTAAGGGCATTGGCGCTTACCTCCTATGCCTACTGGTGGTTTTCGTGGAAGCTCTCTTCCGAGCGTGTGCCGTCTGGTTCCAAACCCATTTCAAAGTCAAATTCCGAATCGAGCTCCGGCGCGAACGGGTCCTGAAGCGGATCAAACGGGTCGTCAAGCATCTGGCCCGTTTGATTATCCTTGCCGTCTTCCTGTTTGGCCGAGCGGGCTTTCTCCTTTTCAGGAGGAGACCCGGGGTGCTTGGGATACTCAACCTCGAGCCGGGGAGGAACCTCGTCAAGGTGCTGCGGGCGATACACGACTTTTTCGAGTTCCGGGCCGTCCGGCAGAGAACCGCCTTCGGGGTGTCTGGTAAAGTCCAACTTCTCGATCATAGCCGGAGGGAAGCCCGCCAAGCAGAGGACGGCTTTGTTCCGGTCGAGCCGCAAGATTTCGTCCAGGTTCATCAGGTTGCGCGGAGACGGCGCGTGTCCGAGCACCACAGGGTCAAGCCCGGTGACTTTGTGCCTCCTGGTCATACGGTTTACGGTGCCGACGCCGAGTAAGTCGGAGAAGTACCGCGCGGTCATCGGTTCGTTGGCCCCGAACAGGAGCCGAGAGTCGCAGCAGGAGATGATCTCCTGCCACTCGTCGTCCGGGTAGCGGTTTTTGAGCTGGGCCACGGACTGGGTGATCAGGGTGCAGGCGAGGCCGCGCGAACGGACGGTGGCGATGCGCTTTTTGAAGTCGGGTATCTGGCCGATATTGCAGAATTCGTCCAGGATGAAGTTCACTTTTGTCGGGCACGGGCCGCCTTTGGAGTCGGCCAGCCTGGTGAGTTTGATGAACAGGAACGTAAAGAACAGGCTGGACAGAAACTCGAAGGTTGTGTCTGCATCGGAGACAATGCCGTAGAAGGCGCACTTTTCAAGGCCCGGGGCGGTGAGGTCAATGTCACTTGTTGACGTAAGGCGCTTGACCTCGGCGTTCTGAACAACCTGAAGCCTGGTGCCGAGGCCGATGATGACGCCGCCTTTGACGGGTTTGTCGGCCTGCGAGAATATGTTGTACGGGGCCTTGGCCGGATGGTCGGGCGCAAGCGAAGCAAACATAACGTCCAGCTGGTCAAGGCTCCCGCAGGCAAGCAGGTTGTAGAGCGATTCGAGGTTCCTGTTTTCTGGGGGCATTTCGTTGACCACGTAGAGGACCAGGGCTTTCAGAAGGTTCTGCTCGGCGCGGGTCCAAAACGGATCGCCGCCCATTTTTCTGATCCCGGGGACGGCAGTGTTGGCGATGACCACTTCGGAAAAAAGCTGGGCGTCAAGGCCGGTCTGGATCTCCGCCAGCGGGTTCCAGCGGTCGGAACGGTGCATCTCGACCAGGTTAAAGGCTTTAACGTTGTAGTCCCGGCTGCGGAAGTAGTCCAGGGTGAAGCGCAGAATTTCACCCTTCGGGTCGGTGATGATGCACGATTCGCCGGAGATCACAGACTGCAGGGCGCTGGGAATTACCAGGCTCCGGGTTTTGCGCGAACCGGGGGAACCGAAGGCGATGACGTTGCGGTTGCGATCAGGGCTGTCGAGGCGCACCGGCTCACCGTCCATCGTGCCCAACAGGAGCCCCGGTCCGTGACCGAAGGACAGGATTTTCTTCGCTTCGTGCTTTTCCAGCCAACGAGACGTACCGCAGGAAGGATCACGCATAAAGTCGGCTTCGTCTCTCGGGTTAAGGGAGTCCGGAAACCGGGCACGGAGCTGGAGATAATACCAGTAGCCGATGAGACCGAAAAAGACGTTTAGGCCGAGCCAAGTAGGGATCGTGCCCTGAAAAGGGACGGTTGCGGCAGCCAAGAACGGGTTCTTAAAGCACCTGATAGCGTGATCGTAGTCCACAAAGAGGACGCTGAGCGATCCTAGAAGCCAGGCGCTGAAGAAGTAGAGTGTGACGACAAGGAGCGGGAGACGGTATTTGTGCAGTTTTCTTTGCACGGGGATTCCTCCTTCCGGCGCTGGAGCGGGATCAGCTTCAGATTCGGAAACATTTCTGCAAGTTCATCCCGCTGGTGCGGCAAACAAACCCCCACGCACCGGCGCTTTTCGACGGGTTGGACGTGCTTCAGGTAGTCCTGAAGGTATTTCAGCTTAGCCAGGTCGTTGTCGACGAGGACGCTGATATAGCCGTCTTTGTGTTCGTAGTCCGCAAAGGGGCGGGCGCAGGGAGTACAGCCTGGAAACCCGTCCCGGACACGCGCGTGATACTTGTCGAGGTTATTGAGAATCTTCACGCCGTCGGGGTACGGAAGCAAGACCAGGGATCTTAGCCCCAACGGATCGCCGCCGAAATAGTCGGGCGTCTGGTCGTAGGCGTAGAGGACAACCGCGTTGTCGAGGTTGTAGCGCGGGAGACCGGCTATTTCCTGGCGGAGTTTTCTGATGCCGGCTTCCCGGGGTTTCGAGAGCAGCAAGTAGACGGCGTACTCTTTGTGGTCTTTCTCGATGACGGCTACGAAGCGCGCAAACGACACAGCCTGCACCCGTTTCTTGTAAGCGGTGCTAAAGGTGAACGACCAGCCGTTAAGCGCAAAGCGCAGTCTGGCGGTCTCGGCCAGGAGCTCACGCTGCTTGTCGTTTCGGATCGGTGCTACGGTTCCATCCGGCTCAACTTCACGGAGACCCTTCTGAGAAATCTGCACATACTTACCACGGCGAAGCACATACCCTCTCTCTGCGAGTACCCTGACCCTGGCACGGTGATAATCCCGCACACCATAGACCAAACCAACCTGATCAATTTCCAGTACACGACACTCTGCCAAGACCGATAAAAGCTTTTTGTCTCTGGCTGTTAATGTCTTAGGTCTAGCCAACGAATAAGTCACCACCCTCTGAAATGGTCAAAATGCAGCTTAAACCCAAACGGCTTCATTTTGCGCGATAAATGCCGCTGACGCTTAGGGACGGGGGCGTACAGCTTGCCACTGCTGGCTTCTAGCGCACCGGATTAGTATCCAACTGGGCGACGAATTATATATCCGTCGAATGAAGCTTGAAAAAAGCCCAAAGCGGGATACTAATTCGCGCATAAAGCTTCTTATTTATATAAGCGTCATTTACTGCCTGTGGATAACCCAAGTATTTTCTCAAGTTTCCGGTCCATAGGCATCAGCCTAATCTCGGTTCGCGGGCGCTCTTTGTCAGACTTCCCAATTACCAGTACTGCCAGATTGTGCCAGCTATCATCCGGGATGACTTTGGCGCATACAAGGCCGTTTACAAGGTACTTTACTGCCCTGTTGTCAACATCCCACCGGGTCTCTAAACGATGGTAGACCGTCACGCAGGCTAACGCTTTCTCGAAGCGCGGGTCTACTCCGTACAAATCTCGCAGCCGATTTACCGCCTCCGTAATCGATTGGGTCCAGGCGGTCCGCAGCAGGGAATTCTTGATGCCGTTCACGTGGCGGGGCAATATATCATTTACGGTGATTTGCAGAGTCGTGCCGTCATAGTCGGCTTTGGCCAAGACAGTGCGGTCGCCCGGCTTGAGCACTTCCCAAGCTTCCATTTCGCTTTGAACCTTGTACAGTTCGTCCAACGTTTGAAGGCGCAGGTTTTCAAGCTGCTGATAGCTCTTCTCCAAAAACTCTTTCGTGCAACCGATGCTGATCGGCATCGCTCTATCCCCCCTCCGCTAGCTGCAGGTATTTGTTGTCCATCTGCAGCGACACACTTTCAGACATAAATGAAATAGCCACCCTGCTGCGTTCGCGTCCGGCGTACTTAACTTCCCCCATAAGCCCTGCCAACGGCCCATCCGTGACTTTTACGGTGTCGCCTTTCTCGAATGGAATGGGTCTTGGTGCTTCGGATAGTATCCTGATTTCATCTTCAGAAACGCGACCGACTATCCGACACCGGCTTGTTGTGCCGCGAAGAAATGGCTCGGGCCATCTGTCGGACTGCAAAAAAAGATACCCCGGCAGGGTATCTCTGAAGGCTACGATGCTTCCAATCCCGGCTCCGTTTTGCCTCTGCTTTTCCAGGTACTTTTTGAGCTTGTTTTCGTGCCTTGCCGGGACCTGAACGGCATACCAGTACTGCAACTGCATCACCACCTACAGTTCAATTCCAAATGTTTCAACAAGATCGTGCAACAGCTGGTCTTTCCGGTCTGCTTTTTTGCTTGTTTCATTCGGGGGTTTATTCTGGGGTTCTTTGTTTTGGATGGCATCCAACCGCTTTTCAATGGCCGCCAGGCGGCTACTGATATCAAGCCACTCTCTGGCGATGGTCGACCTAACCCCCGGCGGGTACTGCCATATCGGATGATCTGACGGAAGCCTCACAACGAGCTTTTTGTCTCCTTTGCTAATGCATAACACCACCCTTGTATGACACGGGAAACCCTTATGCCTCTTGACCTAAGACCACTTATTTTAAGCGTTTGTCATACACGATCCCCAACAACCTTTTTCTATGTATGACAACTCGGTGACAAAACAGGCCCTAAGCCTTGCGGCACAAGAAATACCCGTGTCATACACACTTCTTAAAACGTGTATGACAGTCGGGCCAAAAAACGCTTCTTAACTGTTGCGGTTATTGGGTTTTGCGTGTCAGACACCAAGCATATGTAGGAACCCTATTGCATTGGCAAACGTGGGCTCTGCAGGAACCTCAGCATTCAGCTCCTTGAAGGCATCTGCAAAGACCAAGGCCCCGCCGCCTACCAGGATCACCGACGCCAGGCTATCGGCGCGATCTCCCCACTCGGCCATAATAGTATGAATAATCTGCTGTCCTACGGCGGCCTGCGCTTCTCTGTATGCATCCGTCAGCTCAATTGCCTGTCCGCGATACCGGACTTTCTCACCGCTTGCCGCCGACAGCAATACCTCCCCCTGCCTGCGGGACGGCAGCGGGGCACCTGTAATACCTTGATAGGCGTCCGCCAGGGCGCGTTGCACAAGATACACCCCTATCTCAAAACTCCCATGCGCCCCGGGTATGGGTATGAGCGACCCTCCCTTTGACTCGAACAACAGATAGTCGGTGGTGTAGCACCCAATGTCCAAGAGGCCCACGTACCCGCCGTCCGGATACTCATCTTTCACGGCAAAGGCCGCGCCCACCCCCTGAGGGACCACGACGACCCGGTTGAAGGCAACGTGCTCTTCAGGTCCGCCGTTTACCGACACCCATACGGACAAACTCTCCAGCCTGCGCCGGAGGGTGTCCTTCTGGTTACGGTAGTAGGCCAACGGTAAACCAACGGCCAGTTCGGTCCTCCCCGCGCCCAGCAGATATGCAGTCGTCACAAGAAGAACGTCGTGCATCTCCACTGGTTTTTCCCGGCTTAGGGTGGCCGTCGCGCTCAAAGCGTGGAGTGCCGCGTCGCCGACCAAGAACCGCTTTGATTCAGCTTTCGATCCAAGGTAGGGGCGCACCGAAACCCGGTGCTCAACACCCTTGCGGAAAAGGCCGTTTAAGGGGTTCTCGCTTCCCGGTGCCACCACCGATGGAAAGGTGATTCTTTTCCCGGACTTTGATACTGCTTTAACCGCCGAATAGCCAATATCAACTGCAATGTTGTTCAAGATAATAACGCCCCCTTGCAAGATACTCCAATGCTTTGACTGCTTCCGGACAGCCCACCCTATCCGCTTCGCGGAGCGCATCGGCAACCGATAACGATTTTTCCCGGTAAGCACGATGCTCCCGGCAGGCCGCATAGGCATCACACGTGCTAATGACCAAGGATGCCGGGTGAGGATGCGTTATACTCCTCGGGTATCCTCGCCCACCGCTTCGCTCGTGGTGCTCTGCAATGAGTTTTGCTACGTTGTCTGAAGCGCCCATCTGTCGGGCCAAGTTTGCGCCCTGGATGGGGTGGAGTTGCATGGCTTTGACCTCTGCGTCTGTTAAGGCACTGAATGGAGCACTAAACCACTTTTTCGGCCAATTAATCTTACCGATGTCGTGCATTAGTGCAGCTACTACGATTGCATCTGTCGCAAATCCGTTGGCCAGTTCGGGCCTCTTTTCAAGAACCTTGCTTACCAAACACGCTACCCGTTGGGCGTGTGCTGACAAGTCATGATTGTGCAGGGCCATGATGTCAATGGCTCGGGCTACGATTAAGTACATTTGTCCGCCTCACTTTCCGAGGATCTCTTGATAGACAGCGTTCGTGACGGGTGCGTAAAAGCGACCCCGGGGTCAATCGCCCACGGGGTCACTGTTCTGCTTTATCTCGTCCTTTAAGTATCACGAACCAATCTTCATACACGCTACCCTCAGTTACGATTATGCCATCAGCGAAGGGTGGCGCATTGAGAACAATTGCTGTGTCGTCATTCCGCGGCCCTCGTAACTGCGCCTCAACCACGGTTCCAGACGGAACTGTGTCTAGCGAGGCATCAGTCCAAAACAGAATTTCCCAACAGGTGTTTGTGCCCAAGCGTGCAGTAGTGATTTCCGCCGGAAACCCATCCTGTATCGTTGCTTTGCCGGAGATACCCTTGTAAGGGAATTCTGCTGTTACGTCGTCAATTGGGCCGATGACATCAACCTCGAAATTGACGAGGCTCCCGGCTTTCGCACGCGGTAAATCCTCCGCGACCATACCTTCAGCTATCACCATCGGCACCGTGCCCTCATATCCTGCCGGCTGACTGACCACACTCTGTACCCGGGGACGGTCAAAGGCCAGAACGCAAAAATATTCGGGCTCCGTCCAACCTGACGGAACGCCCAGCTTGCCTATCGCCCGCAGCTGCAACTCGTATTCCCACGCGCCAGTTGACCAGAGTAAGCCCGGGGTAAATGGATCTGTCGAGCTGGGGATCTGATACGATGTTTCCGGTGATTCAACCATGCGGCTGAATTCAGCCTCGGGGTGATCTTTGGGTGTAATGAGGATCTCAAAGGCCGTCTGCTCATCGCTCGGGTCGCGCGGCCTGAACTCCCATTTGAGCTCCGGCGTACTGGTTAAATAGCACCCATCGGGTAAGTCTATCAGGATGGGCGGGTCCGGGGCGGCCCCCGCTTCCCATACTACCTGCGTCACGATCTTGGGCGTAGCGACCGGGTTTTGAGTCTCTAGGGTGGCCCGCCAGCCTATCTGCGTGTCCTCCCAGTTGTCTTCAGGCAGGGGAATCCATAGGTCCAGGTTGTCCAGGTCGGGGGTGGCGTCTATCGCCAATCCTGCGTGCTTCCACGCGCTCTCAGCGTCATCGTATATCTCTAGTCCTGTGTCTGAACTGACCCGCCATGCATCATACCAATCAATCCCGTCGGTTGTTATTTGCCAGGTCACCATGGTCTGCGAAGGCAGGTCATGGTATGCGCGCACTCGAATGTGAGTGATCAAAGGCAATTCGTGATCCACGAGTACACTTTGGGCGGTCGCCCGGCGCACGTAAGCCCCGGCGTTATCAAGTCCCGCCACCTGTTTGGACAGTTGTTCGTTGTAGATCATTTGTGATCCGTCGTACATGTAGTAGCGCACTTCTTTTCCATCCACGACCAGCATGTCCTGGCTGTCCGGGCGTAGCGCAACCGCAGACGGGTTTTCCAGTCCATCGGTAACCGAAAAGGCGGAGCTATAGATGATGCTCCCATCTTGAACCTTGTAGCCAATAACCTCAGATCCGGACACCACGGCCAACCGACCGTCGGCAGCGGCGATAGCCCGGGGTTGTTTGATCCCGGACACGGCCATGCCCGGTACTTCGCTTCCGGCGGAAAAATACCGTACCTGATTACCATCCAGGACCACCATGTCGTAGCTGTCCGCAAACAAGGCAAAGTCAATGGGATTGGTCAGGTCCTCGTCTATCGAAAGGGCGGGCACTTTTTCCATTGAGTTGCCGCCTGCGTAGGCATAGTAGGATAGCTTGTCGCCATGCAGCGCGGCGAAGTCTACGTTCCGGGAACCCACGCTAACAACATGGGTCAGGCCGGTTACGGATAATACATCATTGGCCCGCATCCCGGCGCCGGTGAAGGAATAGTGAGTCACGCTATTTTGGGTGGCTATAATCACATCCGGGTACGGGCTGGACACGGCCGCCGATACCGGGTTCGATACGCTGCCTACGCTCAATAAGGTATTTTCCCGCATCTCCTGTCCATCAAAGCTATAATGGAGTACACCGTTCGGGGTGGTCACAATGTAATCAAAACCCTCTCCGGCAAAGTCGACCGTCCCGGCTCCCCGGGGCAGCCTGATCTCGTGGTTGTGGGTATCCACGACCGCCGATGTGTGACCCCAGTCGATCATCTCATCCTCATCGGCTGTAATGTTGTATTCCCACTGGTCGGCGAACGCGGCGCCAGGCCATAACAGCACCAGGGCTAGAGCCACCAGTAGGCATAATCTCCGGCCCAAAAGCATCCCTCCCTTAAAGCTGGTCCACGGCGGCGATGTGCCAACCGTCAGCAAGTTTGGCAAAGCGCACCAGCACGTTTACCTGCCGGCCATCCATCTGGTATTCAGCACGGCACACGGCTTGATTCCCGCGCTGCCAGACCGCATTCATCTCCAGCTTTTCAATGCTTTCTACCGGCAGGTGTCTGAAGCTGTCCTCAGTCTGTTCGTGCGCTCTCCGCGCCGAGCCGCACAAGTGTTTGGCAGCTTCTTCATGCTTGCCCTTTTTGAACAAGTCAAGGTATGTGCTGAAGACTTCCGACATGGCCTTTTTGTCCTGCCCAGACACGCCGCGACGCACACCGGACAGCCAGTGGTACTCCTGCAGTGCGATGACTTGCCATTCCTTGTCGCGGCACAGTATCAGGCGGTACCAACCGGCGTCATAAGAGCCATCGGACAGTTTAAGCTCAACATAAACCCGGGCCTCAGCGTAACCGTTTCCGACTTCATCAACTATCGTGTGCATATTTGTTACCTCAGCCGGTGATACTTGGGTTCTGTTGGCTGCCCACGCCGCCGATCCACAAGATGCCTCCATGGCCACTTGCGTGTCGCCTGCAGCCAGGGCATAGATATAGGCTTTGACCGCATTTGCCGGGGCCGCCCGGACGGTTATGGTCCAGATAGCGTAGACTCCCATGATGAGGCTAAACGCCGCTGTTGCTGCAATTATTGCTGTAACCATTTTCCTGTTTTGTTCCATGCTGCTTATCCCTCCTGCTCTTACAGCAACAATGGCCCGGTCCCCACCAAGGGAACCGGGCCATTACTTCTGATAATGATCTGATTATTTACAGGCTACAGCGAAAATGCGGTCATCTGACCAGTGGCAATAAGTTCCGGCTTGTCGCTATGCCATGCCTGGACATAGATCGTATTCGCTCCAGAAGAAAGGCTCACCGTTGCCGGGCTGTTGATCGGTACTTCGTTGCCCGATCCGGGAGAGGTCCCGGCCCGGAAGTGCGTAGCTCCCGACGCTTGCACGACCACCTGGAAGGTTCCGGTTGAGGTACAGGTAGCTCCATTCTTGCCCTGTACCTTAACAATAGTCGGCGGAACATTCACGTCGCCTACAGCTGATTCGATATTTGTAATTTTGGCTTCAAGGTTTGCCACTTTGTCATATACGGCAGGCAGGGATTTCCCGTCAATGCCTTCACCGGTGACCAAGGCGTTTCTCGTCTGTTCTGTGGCGCTCTTGGCAGAGTCTGCCGCATTACGAGCATCGTTGGCGGCCCCGTACAGGTCTCCGTATTTGCGGTAGTGCGCCTGCTCATAATCGGCTGGGTTAGTGGTTATCCTAAATTTACCATTTTCAAAACGGAGGACCGTATCAGATTTCAAATTAAAAGCGGGGCGCACGCCGCAAGAGTTCGAGACACTGCTGAGGCTGACGTAGCCGCGGGAGTGGACGGAGAAGGCGTAGGTGGTGCCGGTGGAGTACTGGCTGTGAGGCGAGCGTGTCCAGTAATCTTCGGTTCGTAGTTCGTGCAAAAACGTGGCGCTGTAGCTGTCAACGCCACTGAGGCCGCCTCCTACAACCTCACTAGCTGTTGGTGCGCTCACGTTTGTGATATGATTGTTGATTGAAAAAGATAGCTCGTCGATTCTGGATTTCAGAGTTGAGTTGTTATAGTTATTGTCGTTGCCAAAGGATGTGTAACTGCCGTGGTTGGTCGTCAACACGAGCCGCGGCGATTGCCCTTCACGTACTACCACGGCCTCACGTGATGCGTTATTACTTCCGTTGCCCGATACGGTGAACCCGGTCAGTATCGCGCCCACCGGGAGGTCCTCGGCGAAGATCACATCACCGTTTGCGTATTCGGCCTGAGCCTGTGGCACGAAGGCTATCAAGAAAAATATAACCGCTGCAATAATTCCCGATCTTAAGATTTTAGGGATACTCATTTATTATCCTCTCCTCTCTCAAATATGACTTGGTTAAGCAAATGCTTGCGCAAAGAGTACGTGTTCCCATGTTTGGCGTGACCGACCCACCCGTTAATATGTTGTTTTAATTTATGCGAGTCAACATCTCCGGCCTGATAGAAGGTACGCAATCTTTATATTTCACCCTAATCACTCTTCCTTTCATTTTGGTTTTGTGGGAACCTGCGATCCTATACTGTAAAAACCTATTAGGAACGCAAGCACGGCTACGAAAATCGGGATCAAATAGCTGTTATCTGTCAATGACGCACCACCTCTGCACTGGCCCACCTGACCGCCTGTTCCGGGGTGCCGACTGTTGGCTGAACCTCAGCCTTTACAATCGCAATACATCCCGGGCTTTCGAGGGTCACGCTGCGGGCAGCGGCATCCGGGTAGTAGTCTGTTAGCTCAAACACCCCGTCCGAATTAAAATCTCCTACTTTGACCTCGTTTTCGTAAAGCGTCATTTCGGGGAACCCAAAGTCGTTTTGCCCGTTATAGACAATCAGTTGATATTCTTGATTCCTTGATAGGCGGGTGTTCTCGCGTAAATAGCGTTGAAAGTTGGTATGCGCTTGCTCCGGGCGAACGCAAGGGTGCCCGTAGGCCTGACTGCGCTCATCCACGGCCATTGCCGCAAACCTTGCCGCCTCCGCAACGGTGCGCCCCAGGTCAATGTCCGACCCGTGTACCCAGCGTGGGTGTTCGGAGATCATAAAAATGCCGGTCAGGAAAAGGGGGATCATCAGCAAAAGCAAGACCAGGCTTACCGAGCCTTTTTCATCTCTCAACCTTTTCACTGAGTCCCACTCCCCCCACCTTGATTGCAAATTCGTCCTCCCCGCCGAGCCCGAGCAGGCGACCCATCAGAAAGGGTTCGGACCGGAGCTTTAGCTTCATCCTCAGCCAAACCTCGGCCTCGTCAGGCGTCTGTGCATTACGCAGCTTCACGCCGTTGTGCGTGTCCATCTCCACCACCTCAAAGCCCATGCTGTCAAGAGTCTCCAGCATTTCATCCCGGTCCTCGGGGGTCAACTGCCCCTCAATTCGCATCCGGTCAAGGTAATAGTTCTTTACGTGTTCGGCCTGCTGGGCTTTGACTTGCACCAGCCAGTAATCTACCGCGCCAAAAGCTAAGGCAAAGATAAGGACGCTGACAATTAAAAACTCCACACTTAAAACGCTTCCCCGTTCGTCTCTCATCACTACCACCCCGTTTCGCTTATAGCTCCGATGCCGGTTTTCACCGCGCCGTGCAGGTTTTCAAAAGCCGGGACGAGGCGTCCGGTTACGGCAAGCGCGATTACTGCCGCTACGGAGACGAGCATCAGGATCTCTGCGCTATTGACTCCCCCGCGCTGGTCTAGGGCCACCTTCTTAATTGTGCTTAACACGTTGCGATCACCCCCTTAAAAAGAATAGGGGGCGGACAAACGTCCGCCCCCTATCTAACCGCCAGAGTATCTTACGGGTTTGTTTCACCGGATTCAATCATGCGGTTGACTTTATCGGCCACGGCGCTTGCGCCATGCGGCAATCCCGTGGTTTCATTGCTAAGGACGCCCATAATGGACCCCGCCACCACCACGACAATCCCGATAATGAACATGATTTCCACGGAGTTCAATGCGCCCCGCTGATCACTAAACAGCTTTTTGATCAAGGGTGTTACACCTCCTTCCTCTAGTCTTCCAAGAGTGAGCCGAGTCACCCTCCCTCCAAACATGCAAAGTGTGACATATTACATGATTCCGGCTTCGCGCAGTACACCCATGGCGTGGGTAAAAAACGCGCCGGCGATCATTCCCAGGCAAGCCATTAAAGGTAACACACGGTAAAGCACTAAGAGAAGCGGCCGATTGCTAATCCTGGCCCGGTCTGCGGCGTCCTTTAACTGCTCAAGGCGCCTTCCTTCGCGGCGCACAATATCCTGGAAGTGGGCTATCCCGGCTTGGTCTAATTGAAGAAGCAGGGATGCCAAGATGTCCGCTTCAGGGGTATGCAGCTTTTGCCGAAGGACGTTAAGGGCTTTTTCGGTGCCTTCGGGCCAGTACATCAGCGCGGAACCGATAGCGCCCCGGATATGGGGCGTAAGGACCCGCGCCGCATCGAAGGCGTGGTACATTGAAAGGCCGGCCCGCATATACAGTTCGATAGTATCGAATAGGAGCAGGATTTCCCTTTGCTCCGCCATTTTCCGGCCCGCCGTCGCCCACCGATAAGCAAACCGCGTTGCCACATAGGCTGCGGCGGCAAAGGCAACGACGGCAAGCGTCATATATCGCCAGCCCAACGTGAGGGAGAATGCAAATGCGCCGGCGGCCATCGCCGCCAAAATCGCTACCCGGTCTTCCGGGCTCCATTCGCGCCGGGGTAGCCTGTACTGGCGCAAACGGGTCATCCACGGAATGGCGGCCCAAGTGAAAACTCCTGCGGTAATACCCAGGCTGGATGCAATAACGCCGTAAAACATTGTGTCCGTCAAGGCTTGCTCACCGCCCTATCAACGAAGAACCAAGTAATAGCCGAGACAAAACAAAGAGTGATGAGGGTTTGCCCGGCCATTGTTTCCGCAAAGAATTGATCCGCATGCGGAAGCCAGGATGTTAACAAGAAGTAAAGCGGCAGGGGTGCAACCGTGAGCAGCAGCCCCACTGCACGATCCGCGCTCAGTTCGCTCTTGTTGTGTTCTTTAAGGTTTTGGGCCACGGTGATACGGCTAACCAACTCGTGGAACAGTGGCGCGGTCATCGCTCCCTTAGTCTCCGCAGCCCGGAGGATCTGAACAAACATATGCCCGTATGGTGAGTTGAGCTCCTTGATCATTTGCACATACACTTCATCCGGGTTGTGACCGTACAGGCGGCCCGCGTGGGCCTTGCGAAAGATTTTCCCCACGGGATCAGGTACGCGCCGGCCCACGGCCCGCAGCCCCCTATCGATCTGTGAGGTCGCCGCAAACTCGCCGGCAAATATCCTCGCCGCTGAGGTAAGCTGCTCAAGTACGCGCTCCCGGTGAATTTGTGTTCTCCGAAAAGCTATATTGTCGGGAACCAAGACCACAAACGCGGCGGCTAGGATTGCTGGAGCTGGAGTGCCCAGCCAAAGCCACACCCCGACAAACACCCCCAGACTTACAAGGTACATATAAGGGGGCGTTCTTACACTCTTGGGCGCATATCTTTCCACATCCCGAAGCCACTTCTGGAAGGAATCGGTCGCCGGCTTTATGTCTTTTGGCTTGTTGATTAGTAACACCAACGGGACGGTTACCGCCGCCACCAAACATACGGCGATCAGTAGTTGCAGGGTGCTATCAGGCACTACCAAACACCTCCGTTATCCGGGCCGGTGTCACGCCGTACCGCGCCATCTTCGCGCACAGTTTCGCGCTCGGGGGGTTTTTGACAACCCACTTCCCAGGGCCAAGATAGTCTTGGCCAAAGGGTTCCCAAACAAGCAGGTCCCGGTAGGTAATGGCGCCGTCTTCTTCTTCGACTTCCGTAATGCTGGTAATTTTCTTAATACCGCGCTGGGAGTCAGTGAAGGTTTGCACAACCACATTGAAAGCCTGCGCCACACGAACCATGGCCTGGTTAAGCGAAAGATTAAGGCCTTCTTCGAGCATCAGCATTGCGGTACCGCGCACGGCTTCCTGGGGGGACGTGAAGTGGGCCGTAGCCATACTGCCATCATGGCCTCGAACGCAAGCCCGGACCGCTTCCAAGGCTTCCCCTGCCCCGCGGAACTCGCCGACGATGATCACGTCAGGCGACAAGCGCAGGATCGCCCGAAACAGGTCAGACATCCTCACGTCCAATTCCGGGTGATGCTCCATTTCAATAATGTCGCGTGTAGGGTAGGCAGCTGCGGCACGAATTTCGCTGTCAATATCCAGAATCCGAATTGATAGGCCCTTGGGCAGCTCCCCGATCAGCTTGCGAAGCAGAGATGTTTTACCGCTGTTTACCGGGCCGCACAAAAGAAGGTTGGACCGACCATTCACCAGGGTGCTCAAAACCTGCCAGACGTGCGCGTCCAGCGTCCCAAGGCGCGTCAGGTTATCAACGGTCATCTCCACCGTTCCGTGCTTACGCAGGGCAAACCCAAAGCCCGGGGCCACCGGGGGACAAAAGGCGGTTAAGCGCGAACCATCCAAGCGAATGGCCTCAAGGAGTGGGGAGCCCGCATTAAGGCTTACCCCGGTGTCGTGCATGACCATACGTTTAATCAACTTTTCGATTTCCGGTTGCTCTAGGTGCATTCCGGGAACAGCTTGGTTCTTGCCCCGGCGGGATACGAATACCTTGCCCTGGGGGTTAATGCGGATCTCGTCTACTTCCGGGTCAATGTATAGACTCTGAATGCTTCCTAGGCCCCACAACTCTACGAATACCGCTTCAGCAATCCGGTGGGGCGGCATCTCATCCACAAACACACGGTGCTGTTTCAAGAGGTCACAGATGATCTGTTTTGCCTCATCCCCTGCACCCGGCACCCCGGCCGTGGCAAGGCTGAAAATATCGGCCTGTTTTTCATTGTCTGCTTCAGCCAGTGTTTCCTGTACAAACGCCACTGCTTCAGGAAGGCTTAAATGCTTATCCTGTGGCTCCTCGATGACTTCAGTTCTCTTCATCAGTTTCAGCAAACTGATTCACCTCCACGGCAACCACCGACGGCTGAAACTTTTTTGCTAACGCTACGGAAGCGTTCTGCGGGGCTGCACCGCTAATCACCTTGCGTACATCATCGGGATTAACCATCAGGTACACTACCGCCGGGGCTGGGGATGCCGTGACGCTTTGGGTAATCGCATTGGATGAGCTGTCCAAAGAATGCCCGCGGCCATCGGCAACGCGAACCACCCGGGCGTTCTGGGCAATCAGGTGGGAACCTTGCCCGGGGTTCCAGGCTCCCTGCTCAGGGGTCAGCCAGTACACGTCCACCAGATCCCCCGGCTGGACACCGGAATATCTTGCGGAATCCACATTTACGCCAATAACCTGATAGTCACCTGTTGGGTCATCCAAATCCCGACGGTCAATCGGCCAGCCCTTTGTCAGACGGGTGGTGGTGATTTTGCCAACAATTTCGCCTACGTCCTGAACCGTCCACTCGTTATTTTCAGAGACAGCAATCTTGGCTACATCGCTTTCCCCAATTACCGTGTACGGATCAAGGTCGCGCACCGGGGCAAGCACCCGAATCGTATCCCCCGGGTTTGCCCGGGCCTGCATCTGCCAGTACGAGACGCCGGCGACTGTAAGAAAAACCAACCCAATTACTACTGCAATGACAATCCGCTTCAAATTGTTATCCCTCCTATATTTGTTCTAATGCACCGAGAACGGCGCTTGTTCCCACTAGGATTTTTTGTTCCCCATCCCACTGGATGAGGGCCGGGACGCCGCCCAGCCGATCGCCGGCGTAGATGTACCATCCGGTGATGCCCATGCTCTCTAATTCATCTGCCATCCCCCGAACATGCGTTGTGGCAAGGAAAGGCGGGTTTTCCATAGAACGCATCATCTCCAACACCTTTGTGCAGTGCCCGCAGCCGGGGCTGACCACCACCACGGGTGCTGTCGAAGTGTCTACGGAAACCAGCTCTCCTTCGGGCGTTGCAAGCACCACAAGTGCCCCTTCCGGGGCCATGCGTACTGGCTCCGGGGGAATCTCCGGGTCTTTTGGGACCAAGGGAATATCACTGCCCTCATCCGGGGCCGGTTCTGCGTCTTTCGCCGTAGTTGCCGGTTCAGCCACAGCGTCAGGTACTTGCGGTTTACCGTGAACATGAAGGATGGCAGGCTTGACAGGGTTTTCATTTGCAGCCAGTACGGTTACGGGCGGCCCGGGGGCCAGCACAGGAATAAGAAACGCGCCAAGAAGGATCGGCAAACCTACCGGATACGGGCGAAGCGGCGGCCCCACGGTAAAAGCCAATGCCGCCACCAGATAGCCTAAGCCCAAAACCACAGTACACAGCAGGCAGGGTGTAAAGTTGGTGGCATAAAACCATCCATGCGCCGATACCACGCAAACTGTCCATAGGGCCAGGGGCAGGCGCGGAGCAAACAGAAAGGCCATGAAAGATATTAGGTGGGCAGCCGCCCCCCAGGCGGAAAGAGGGCGCCCCAAAACATAGAGTTCTTGGCCGCAGGCATCTCCGATGCAAACCAAACCCATTAAAAGGGCTATGCTGATTACCGCCGCCAGGCCCGCAAAGGCCGCGCCCAACATGCGATTTCTATACAAGCCAGCCGCCCCCAAAATGCACCAGCCACGCCGCTGCCGCCAGGCAGGTGCCAAAAGGAATAGCCTCCCGGGGCAGCGGGGCCTCGGTGTCGCTGGGTAGCTGCGGCATTTTAAGCGCCCCCTTGGCATTGAGCAAAAATCTCAGATAAAGTGACCGCAGAAAGTCCGTGGCCCAGCTTTTGAGCGCACCGGCTTTAATCTTCTTGCCGATCCCCCACACGATACCGATTACGCAGGCCAGAAGAAGGATCATCAGGCCGGTGTGCAGCCCAAACCAGGCCCCCAAAGCCGCCATCAGCTTCACGTCCCCGCCGCCCATCCCGCCGATCAGAAAGCAAACAAGCCCTATCCCAAAGAGAGACAAGGCCCCCACAAGGGCGGTCATGGGCTCGCCGCTGTAAACCCCATAGGCGAGTCCGGCAAGGAGCATTGGGATTGTAATGATATTCGGAACCCGGTGACTCCTGAAATCCGTCCAAGCCAAAACTGTGGTGGGAACCAGACATCCGGCTACTACAGGCCACATAGGCAACACCTCCTGGAAAATTAAAAAGCCTCCGTATTACCGGAGGCTTAAATCTAGATTGGAAGCGGAACGCGGTAACCCATCCACCACAGGACTGCGCCTGTGCAGGCTACAAGTATGAGCGTGGTTAGAATTAATTTAAGGGATGACCTGAGCATGATCAGTGCGAATACGCCGGCCAGGATCGCTATTCCGCACAGCATCGCGGAACTCCAGTAGCCCAGCGTGTCTGATACCGCATGAAAAAAGCCCATCGATACTCCCTCCTACTGACAGGCATCCGCCGGGGGTGGATTACGGCCACGAAAAACCCCGTCTATGATGCGCTCATAGAATGTGGTTGCCTGGGCGCACCTTTGTGTTTCCATTTCCTCTATGCCTACGATACGAAGAAACCCGGTGTCCATTTCGCCTATGGCCTTAACCTTGACATAGGGACTTTGCCCCGACTGAATCTTTATTGCTGGCTCTTCCGATTGCCTGATCAGGCTTGGCCAGTTGGCATCCAGTACGTCTCGAACTATTCTGTCTGTGCCGCTGGTATGCTCCACCCAACGGGTGACGATCCCGAGATCGCGGTCGCAGGTGCCCGTAAGACTGCTTCGGCTATGCTCGGGGCCGGAACGATACACCACAGTATCTTCGCGCCTGCAACAACACCAACAGCTATCCTTGTTGCAACAAGTCTCACACCAGCCGGGCTGAACGGCTATTCTGACATAGCGCACAGCGCCGTCGGTCCGGCTGGGGACACTTCCCGCAAGTGATGCCGCATCGACGGCAGTATACATATCCTCACGGGCCACGTGGAGCCGCGCAAAATCGGTTGCCAGACCCGCCAGGGCCAGCACCACAACCAGAAACATGACCGTCATTAACAGGACTGCCCCGCGTTCGTCTTTCAGGGTTCGACGCGAAACAGCTTGGTGTCGCGCATCTCTATCGTGCTGTCCCATGCTCTGCCTCCCATCAGCGCGTTCATCCCCGGAATCATCACGGGTGACCTGACCACTCCCTCAACTTCTACGTATCCACCGCCCCTTACCGCCCTTAACCGAATGTCGCCGGTTAATCCGTGACTGCCTAGAAAGTCCTGACCTCTCTGGCCAGCTTCAGACATATTGTGGTGAATTGCCGCTGACCGGCCCGCCTCACGCACGGCTGCGGCCAGAACCAGCCGGTCTTTGTAGACGAGGCCCATATTCACGATACCGGCGAAGATAAAGACCAGGAGCAGGGCGCTGAATACAAATTCGAGCAGCACGCCGCCTCTTTGGTCACAGCTAACAGAAAAATGTCCACTCCTAGACATTACGGACACAACCCCCTTGCCAAACCCTTCAGGTTACACTGCCCCTTCCTGGCTTCCCATGGGTCTTTGGTTCGGTGCTGATACTCCAAAACAGTAGACGACGTGCTTTTCGTAGTTATCGTTGAGTCCTTCACACTTCCCCCAAGCAAAGCTGAAAACCCCGGGGCCACCAGCTTGGTTTCGTAGGTCGCCTCAACCTGAACCAATGAATCGCCTCGGCGGGGCTCAATCGCCCGGACGCTTCCCTGCCCCATAAATCCAACGTCATCAAGTACGTTTTGGCCTACCTGTTCGCCTGCCTGAATACTACCCTTACGACCAACCGCAGCTGCCGCATCACGCGTTGCTGAATTGACCGCAATATAGTTGTTCAGCAAAATAGCCATATTGATAATGGCTAGGACAAAGCCCACAAAAAGAGGGATAACTATCGCGCTCTCCAGAAGGGTGCTACCACGTTCGTCTTTTCGTATGGTCACAATCATCGCCACCTCTATCTCTCCGAAATAAAACAGGGCCGGGTTTAATCCCGACCCCGACAAACCTACAGTTTATTTCCCACCAGTAAGACCGGTGCCCATATCCCCTTCCTCATTCGGCGGCACGAATTTCTGTGCCACAGAAACAGATACCGCCGCCTTGTTGTTCGCCGGGTTGCAGTCTTCGATCCCCACCGGCCAGGCTTCTGCGCTGTAGGAAATGCTTCCCGCCCTATCATGGTGTACAACGTCATTGATAGTCTTGCTTTGGCCCTGACTCAAAGTGAATTCTCGCCAGGAACCATGCCCGAACTTGAACCGGACATTGACCGGGCTGTCGGGGCCATTCTTGGCCCGGGTGACGGTGGCCACCAGTTGGGTGTTGTCCCCCACAACCCTTTCAACACCCTGGGCGCTGCTGAGCTTGACGGATATGTCGGTGCAAGGCTGCTTTACGGAAACGGTGACCGATACCTTGTTGTCATCCTTCGTTGTTTCCGGGAATAGGTCGGGTAGCGGCGCGACGTTGATCACACCGGTGAGGGTGGCCGTCTGTCCGGCCCCCGGCGCGGTCCAGGTGAAGTTGTATGTTTTCTTCTCTCCGGGTTCAAAATTTGCCGTTGTAACCACGTTTCCGGCATTGTCTTTCATAACCGCCTGGTACTGACCGTTGAACGTGCCCACGGGGACACCCTGCACGGGTTCAGGGCCGAAATACTTGAAACTGACCAAACCGTTATACTTCTCGCCCGGTTCGGCCTCACCGTGTACGCCGGGGTCAATCTCGGACGCAATACAGTTCACCGGGCCTTGGGGGATGCCGTACCACTGTATATGCACCGGCAGGCACCACAGCCAGCCCTCCCGGAAGTCGGCGTAAGCCTTGTCGTCCTCCAGCTTAAAACCCAGTTGTCTCAGTTGTTCGCGGACGCTCAGGTCAACGGTATCTCTTGCTTCGCGCCCGTTTTCTGGCGGGAAAGTTGGGTCTAGTTTGAGTGACCAGGTAATGTTAACCTTGCCTGTACTGAGATCGTGGGTGTCCGTGACCGTCAGGTTGTCGGGAGTATATTTCAGAATTTCTTGGACATATTTGCTATAGCTCGCGATACGCTGCCACCCGCCGGCTTTTTCAAAAGTGTCAGGATCGAAACTGTACCCGGTTTTCACAACGATCCGGGTGAGTTTGACGTTCTCTAATTTTTCTGCCGGGATGGAATACTCGTGCGGTTTGGTTTGCTGAAGGGAACCCGGCGGCCCCTTGTCCCAGGTTCCATCATCCCTCAGCCAGGTTGCATAGCTGCCCGTTCCGAATTGCTCGTGAATCAGCTGCTCCTGCGGCTCGAATGCGATAGCCGTCCCCGTAAAGAGGACGGCTATCACGAGAGCAATGAGCATTGCTAATTTACGCATACTCAATTACCCCCTTCATAAAGCGGGTTTTCGATACCCAGGAATGTTTCGTTGCAGCTATAAAGGATGTGGCTCACCTTCGTAATATCGCAGGTTGGCCAACCGGCACGGTTGTCGGAACTCGGAAGTACCACGGTATAACCGTACTCCCATTTCTGATCATCTGCTTCTGGCGGCCCGGACGAACTGCGTGACCGGAAAATATCCGGGGCTTCGTATAGCGCAATACTTCCACAACCGCCCTTCTGGGTAATGTAAACCCGATCCTTGGTTACACGCATCCCGTAGGTTTCAATGTGGCCAATTTTATATACATTGCTGTTAAATTCGTCATAGCTCAACCACGTAATCTTACTCCCCGGCCACACATACTTCTGCAGCGGCTGCGGCAACGGCTCTCCCTTGCCGGTCATGTCAATTGGCTTACCTTCCGGCTGTGCCGGCTTCTCCGGCTGCTTGTTCAAGTGTTTCAGCACATCGCTGATGTCCGGCTTCTCGGTTCCCCTCGGCCAGCAGATGACGACCTGGTTCTTTGCGTCCCAGTCCACTTCGTACCCTAGAGCCTCGGCCACCCACCGGGCCGGGAGGAAAGTCCTACCTTCTCTCAGAAGCGGCGAAGTGTCGATAGCCTTGGTCTTTCCGTCAGACGTGATCTCCTTCTTACCCACGCTAAGCTCAACCACCGGGAAACCGGGTTCCGACAGGGTGACGGTGGGACTTTCCCATCCGATGAATTCATCGGTTACGCCAAGGGCGTTGGACAAGTACCGGATCGGTACGAAGGTGCGACCGTTCTCGATGAACGGGGCCACGTCCATCCTAATGCCCGGGGTTTGGTTGTTGACGAAGTACTCCTTGACGCCCAGGGCGAAGACGACGCTTTTCGTTAGCTGCTTGTCCTGGTCATACACGTCAACTTTCGTATCCGCAAAAGCTGCCGGTAGACTTACCACAAACAATAAGATTAGGGCCAGGATTACGGCCTTGAGAATGCTGTTGGTCTTCATAAAGGTTAACCTCCTCTAGTCGTGATTACTTCCACATTTGTCCTCTTTCTTAGACACATTCTTCCATGTTAAGGTTCCAAGTACCACCCCCCTGAAAACGTGTACATTTCAAACAACCACTTGTGCGTCAGAGAGTAGCTTTTGCGGCAACGCCTGACTTGAAGAGCCGGGCATTTCTGCTTCAGTCGTCCAGATCACAAAAGTAAAGTTGTTTTTCGGATGCGGATTTAGCTTATCGATGGAAATGACGCCCGGTACAAAACCACCTCCCGTAAACACAAAAGCCGTGGCTTGTTTAGCTACGGTTGTCTTCAGGCTGGTTTGCCAGGCAGATCATCATATTGCGGTGCGCAGGTGTCTTCGTCGGCGTTGCATTCGACAGCCAACCTGTGCGGGTCTCCATTCCGAATAAGACATGGTACTTCACTCATGCCAAGCTCCTGCAAAACCTGTGGCCTGTGATTTTAGTCGTCTACACTAACGTTGCCATCGTTGTGCACGGGTATTTCGGACAGGACATTTTCGGCGATACTCTACAATCGGTCGACTGTTTTCCTTCAGACAATGAGTCTAGTACTGTCGAAGGTAGCACCCGAGCTAGACCAACCTTTGTATAACCGATCTACCCCCGTGATCGGAGTTTCAAGAACACACTCCCATTGATGGATTACATCGAGGCGTGCATAGCAGTTGCTGTCTAAGCTTGACTGATTATGGACTATTGGGTATATTATCCACAAAACCTACTAGTTCTGTTCACTACTGCGATACAGCAATCGCTTGCCGTTGAAGTAATGAGCTTGTTATGCAAAGTGAAGTACCGAGGCAAAGAACACAACGCTAAGGTATTCATTAGTCTAGTCTTTTTCCCCAGGTTGTAGGTGAGATTTTTGGCGACAGCACCACTGTCGGACACGATAATCATTGCCCTTGCTCGTCTCGTAGATGACTCACAGGAAGACGCCTGGCGTGAGCCTAGTCATTCCGACCTTGATTTCCAAATCAACCGTGCTGGGCTATCAAAAGCAGATCCTCGAACATTGGGGCAACCGGTCGGCAAGGCAAAACGAGTTCGGGCTGTTCTTAGCTGGGCTTTAGACAACGATCCCAATGCAGGAGAAAAGCTGGTAGAATTTCTTCTGGCGACCATCCGAGGATATGGTGGATTTCGCAAAGATTCACCAAATTATGCGGGAGATGACGCTATAAAAAATGCCGCTGAAGCATTCCGCGACATGGGTTTCCACTTGTCAAGTGATGGCTGCGTTCAGCCACTAGTTCTGGAAAACCTTAAGCAAGATGAGTTATCCGCTGCTCTTCAAGCCTATGTTCAACGAGCCAGGAGGGGAGCATTGGACGCCGCACTTTTAGCTGGTACCGGTAAAGACTTGCTTGAAGCGGTAGCCAAACACGTGCTTGACCTAAAATGGGGGCAGCATCCCAAGAACAACTTTCCGACTCTTCTAGGGCAGGCCTTTGTTTCCTTAGGAATGGCTACTCCTGCAGCCAAATCAGCACAAGATGGATCTCCGCAACAACGCTATGAAAAAGCTTTGTATGAGATGGGATGCGCCGTTAACATGTTGCGCAACAAAGAAGGCACGGGTCACGGTCGACCATTCTTACCCTCTCTGACACAAGCCGAAGCGGTGAATGCTGTACAGGCAATGGGTGTGATTTGTGATTATATGCTTCAAAAGTTAAAGGAAGGGTAATTCAATTTAGGACGTAGATTTTCGCGCCAGGACTTTATGAAAATTTTAGCTAGGGCTCATCAAAAAGCGTAAAGCTAGGCGATTGCTGGTTAGAGTACCCATTTACAGTATTCAATAGGCCTAGTTTACGCAAAACTGGTTCAAAACGAGGGGAATAATATTCTGCATCCATACGTTTGGTATGGCTTAAAGATGAAAAATGTACTAATTTATATACCGCCATTTTTACTCCTCCGTCCAAAAATCAAACAGCGATTGCGCCATGAAAACCCGATAATCTTCATTATTTAGGAATCGCTTAAATTTAGATTCACTGCCTTTCATTATAGTAATCAACTTGGTTGAGTAAACCGGACAGTTGTAAATCGTTAACACAGTAAGGACGGCTGGATGAAGCCGTTTTTTCATGTTATCTGGAATAGGGAACCCCACGTAAGGAATCATACCATCATAACCATTAGGGAAAAATTACACAAATGTATTGACGGCAGACAAGCCGTTATGATAGGCTAGCTTTGAATAGGTTTAGCAAGATATGGAGCGTTTAGTAAACTATGACCAAGATTTCTGCATTAAAAAGGAAGGGTGGTGTATTGCTTGACTGTGAAATCTGATTTTGTACCCCTAAGTAAGGCTGTAGAAATACTCGGCGTTTCACAAAGTACCCTTTACAGGTATGAGAAAGCAGGATTAATAAAAGCATATCGTACCGCAGGCGGACATCGCCGCTTCTCAGTAGACGAGCTATCTCTTTTTTTGGAAAAAATGAGAAACGGCGATTTTTCTAATTTTACTACACAAAAAGTAAGAAAGGGGGCAAGTCTGTGAGCAATCAAAAACCAAAAGTCGCCGCCCTCTTTGCAGGAGCAGGAGGTTTAAGTCTTGGCTTTAAAATGGCTGGATTTGATGTAGTGGTAGCGACAGATTTTGATAAAGCAGTTGAAATTACATATTCATATAATAATCCAAACACAAAGTTTATTAGGGCAGATATACGGAAACTACACGCTGAGGACCTATTATCTCCTGCTGGTATTAAACCTGGAGAAATTGACCTTTTAATTGGTGGCCCTCCATGTCAGGGTTTCTCATTAGCAAATCAGCAGAGCAGATTTTTAGATAATCCTAATAACCGGTTGTTCAGAGATTTTATTAGAATTGTCAAGGAAATGCGGCCCCGATGGTTCTTGATGGAAAACGTTGTTGGACTGCTCAGAATGAAAAAAGGTGAAATTCGAGATGAAATTGTTGAAGCCTTCGAAAAGCTTGGCTATACTACAGTAACTCAAGTGTTAAGAGCGGTTGACTACGGTGTGCCGCAAATAAGAGAGCGGATATTTTTTGTTGGGAATTGTGAAGGTAAAACTTTTGTCTATCCAGAAGCAACGCATTTTGAATTAAACCCATATCAAGCCGCAGTATCTCCACAAAAGGCTTTTATTACTGTCAAACAGGCAATTTGGGACCTTCCTAACTTGAATAACGGCTTTGGTGCAGATGAGATGATGTATGACAGCAGTAAAACTCCTAAACCGGGAACATACGCTTTTATGATTAGAAACGGCGCTGAAAAACTTTTTAACCATCGAGCTACCCGCAACAGCCCAGAAGTAGTTGAAAGATACAAGTATATCGGTCAAGGTGAAAATTGGTCTTCTATCCCAGAAAAGCTTATGAAGTCGTGGAGAAGTATTTCACCGGAAGAAATAGCTAAAGTATCACATTCAAGTTTATATAAAAGACTTGATGAAAATGAGCCTTCTATCACTGTCGCTAACTTTAGAAAATCGATGTTTATTCACCCGTGGGAAGATAGAGGATTAACTGTGCGCGAAGCCGCTCGTTTGCAGTCTTTCCCGGACACTTATCGTTTTTTTGGCTCTCTCGGCGCACAACAGCAACAAGTAGCAAATGCTGTTCCGCCTCTACTTGCTAAAGCTGTGGCGGAGCAGATTATGAAAGCAATGAATGCCAGCACTGGAAAACAGTCAAAGAAGTTAAAGCCAATTGAAGAACCAGTCAATTTCCTGCCGAAAGAGGTGGTACGTTAGTGATAAATCATTGGTTTGTTACACGACCTAAACGCCGCTTGGTTCTTCTTGTAGATGCTTTAAAAGCTTTCATGGCGGTTGCACAAGGTGAAGTGTGGAGAGGGAACAGGGCACTTCATCTTCTTTATGAGGATGCTTTAGAAACTGCCGGAGTTAAAGCTCCCGGCGAACGTCGAGACCAAAGAGCTGGTGGCGGGCGAACATATGCAGCTTGGCTGTATGCTTACGGTCTTTGGTTTGAAGATAGTGACGGTAGAGTCTGGCCTACTTTTGCTGGTCAAGATTTATTAGAAGGTCGTCAACCGATGGATATTTTGTTATATCAGCTTTTAAACTTTCAATATCCTTCTCCATATTCCCAAAGTAAAGGAGTAAAAATACATGATAGATTCCACAGGATATTCCCTTTTCGATTTCTTCTGAAACTATTACTGGAGCCTCGTTTAGGAGGTATTTTAAGACAAAGGGAAATCGGCCTTTACGTTATCACTCGGGCTGAAAATGAACGCTCATATGATAGGATTGTAGAAGATATTGAGACAGACCGCACACTTGGAAGCAGTGATGCAAATATTTCAGCACTGCTTGGTGATGGCTGGCAGAGGCATTATACAAAAAGAGGAAACGTCGGTGAACTGTATGATGTGGCTAATACTTTTATATGTAATCTAGAGTTTACCGGTTTGATTGATAGAACGGATGAACCCGGAACTATCAAGATACGAGATGGGAAAGAAGATATTGTAAGAACACTGCTCAGCAGACAGCCAACCTTTCTAAACAGTTGGGACAGGCCGGAAGTCTTCCAGAGGAAATACGGTTTAGGCCCTCATCATCTACGCGATAACCGGAGATTTGGACAGGTACGACCTATCACACGCGGTGATGCTGAAGCAAAGAAAGTTGTATGGACCTACTATGCAATTACTGCAAATGAACCACTTATTCAGTTAGATGATAGACTATATCAACGCATAAGTGAACAGACCGGGGTGCAGTTAAATAGAACTCGCGAGATAATTGAAGGATTAGGAGTTGCGCCTTCTTACGAGTGGTTTGAAGAAAGGTACATACAGCTTGCATATTCCGGCCCTGAAGGGGCAAAGGCTTTTGAAAAGGCAACAGCCGGTATATTTGGAGAAAACGGGCTTGGATTTAAGACAGAGTGGATAGGTACACGACCTAACAGCCCAGATGTTCTTGTTTTAGCGATACCTGAAAACCAAGATGGTTATTTCGGTATTCTAGATTCAAAAGCATATAAAGACTATAACCTACCAGGTGACCACCAGCGGAGGATGTTTGTTGAATACATACCACGGTACAGAACACTTAACTACTCCGGGCAGACGTTACAATTAAAGTTTTTTGGTTATATTGCCGGCGGCTTTCAAGGCGACATGGCTTCAAAACTTCAGCGGATTGCTGATAGAAGCAATGTCTCCGGTTTTGCAATGTCGGCTAAAAACGTGGTGAAATTAGTGAGAAAGCATCGAGAAAATCCCTTTACGCAAGAAGAACTTCTCCGAATTTTTAACTTAAATGACGAAGTCTGCGAAGCAGAATTTTCTTCCACGGGAGCGGTCTATGAAGCTTGAACTTGACGTTACAGCAACAATATTCCGTTCAGACCTATTGAATAACTGGAATGATTTTAGACGGTTTTTTGCATGGAGAGAAACTGAAAATCCCTTTCATATTCTTATATCGGAGATACTTCTGCAAAAAACAAACGCTAGAACGGTGGAAAGTGTTTATAATATGGTGGTTGAAAAGTATCCAACCCCACATATGTTGTCTTTAGCAAATCCCGATGAGCTTATTTTAATACTAAAGCCGTTGGGATTAGCATATCGAGCTGAGCGCTTGATAGCTATTTCCAACACAATTGTTAATAAGTATGAAGGTTCGGTACCAGACAGCTTAAATGAATTACTATCATTACCCGGAGTTGGGAATTATGTTGCCAGAGCAGTTGCTTGCTTTGCTTTTAATCAAGCGTATCTCCCTTGGGACACAAATATGGTAAGGATTTCTGAAAGGGTCTTTAATCTGTATAGTTCTATGAGTCGTCCACGAACGGATATTAAACTTGCGGACTATCTTGGGAGCTTCTTATTAACAAATAATCATATCAAGGAGATTGTTTGGGCAATGCTTGATTTTGCTTCTAATATATGTACTTCAAGAAATCCAAGATGCAAAGATTGTTTTGCTTTTGAATATTGTAGTTATGGCGATAAATGTAATGCTTTACAGGGAGAATGTAATGGTTTATAAAGACTGGAAAAAATATGAGTGGCTTGTTACAAAAATATATTATGACAATATACAATCGGAAGATGTAAAGGTTGAATACAATATAAGAGTTCGCGGCCTCCTTAGCCGGCAGTTACGTCAAGTGGATATTCTAATTACAGAAAAAAATGATTCAGGTAAAAAAATAACTATTGTAGACTGCAAACATTATAAAACAAAAGTAGACATAAAAAAGGTTGAAGAATTTATTGGAATGTGCGAAGATATACAAGCAAATTTCGGTATTATAATTTCGGCTGTTGGCTTTACTGCTGGTGCTGAAAAGCGTGTTAAAAACAGGAATGATATTCGCCTTGAAACCGTTGATTGGGAAACAGCATATGAAAAAGCAAAAGAAGCTTTAATTCCTAATTACTTAACAGACCTCTGCGACAATTGCTATGAACCTGATTTAATTGGCCGTTATGTTCCGGGGCTCATTTTATGGGACTTAGGTTGGTATATAGTTATTGATGGCTTATATTACCTATTTGGTATTGGAACCTGCATAAAATGCAAAGCTAACTATTTGTGGTGTGATACTTGTGGAATTATGTCAATTGTAGAGAATAATAATTATTTATGCCCTGAATGCGGAACAAATTATAACGCTATAAAAACTTTATAACTGCAGAATAGAGTATAAAAGAATTAAGCGTTTCCACCCGAATGGGTTGTTGCGAATTTAACCGCTCTCCAACCCCAAAAACTGCTGGATTTCCTTCATCTCCACCAGCTCTTCAACTGTCCAGTAGCGGTGGAATCTGTTTTTGTAGCGAAGTTCCCACCACCTGCGGAAAAGCGGCTCAAGTTCATCGAACATCGGCCAGCGGCTCCACTTCATTTTCTCCCTCAGTTCTTCCAGCGTCCAGACACTGCCGTCTTCTTTTTTGGGTATATTAATGCGCCCGTCAGATTGGATAACCACCTGCGGCTGTGCAATCTCTTTTTGGAGAACAGTCAACTGCGCCAACCTCCTTTGGTTATTTATCGGAAACAGTTATCAAACAATCAAGCTCAAAGCTCAAAGTTTGGTAATAATTCTTGTTTTGGGCTTACTGCCTCAAACCGCCGGGTAAGGTTTGCTGAAGCCCTGCCGAGCGTGGAACCGTCGTCTACAACGCGGTCCCGCTTCAGCGGCTTCAGACGAACCCGTCTTTGACCAAGGTCAAAGCGCAAAATATATATATAGCGGTTTTGACATTTTGACCTTCCGTGCGCCGTAAGTGTTCATTCATCGCTGTCTTCATCGTCCGCTTTCCACCCATCGGGCGTCTTTGTAAGAGTGTAAGTTTTTGGAGACCCTTGATGTCCCCCTTCTTCCTCACCGGATCGTTCTATTCCCCACTGCAAGCTCCACTGTCGTCTCAGTATCCAGGGTCCTGAGCTGACCATTGCAACCCGGTCGTGCGGCCGGGGCTGCTACGCGGCCAGCGGGTCTCAGTATTCAGGGTCCTGAGCTGACCATTGCAACAACGACAACTATCGACGCTTTGGCGATGCTCGTCAACGTCTCAGTATTCAGGGTCCTGAGCTGACCATTGCAACTGGAGATATCAGGCTTGAAAAATCCCCGCTTTGTGATGTCTCAGTATTCAGGGTCCTGAGCTGACCATTGCAACACAGAGCACAAAACCGCATGAGTATTCCATCCCGGGTCTCAGTATTCAGGGTCCTGAGCTGACCATTGCAACTTCTTTCAGTGGCAGTTCTGGCAGGATGTTTTCCAAGTCTCAGTATTCAGGGTCCTGAGCTGACCATTGCAACCGACCGCGAAAAGTCAAGAATTTCACCCGCAGGATTCCTCTGAATTTATTCGGGGGAGGAATGCGGGCTTCACCTCCTTTCGCAACTCTTTGGGTCACGCGGATACTCCGCCTCCTCTCGGAGTGATTGTCGCTTCGGCGTTGCCTGGGCGGCTTAGCACGGTTCCGTGCGCGGCATTAAGCGATTCTGCCTCACATAGTCCGGGCTAGCGAAACACCCGGAAGTGATTAGTTAGCCACCCAGGGCCGCTGCTTGGTTGCCACCAAGCCGCCTAGTCAACCAGTTGCCCCTGCCTTCGCCAAGGCAGGCCCCCGACAAGCCTCTGACTTCAGTCAGGGGTGATTGACGCATATCAACTTTCTCAAGCACTCGCTAATCAGACGATTCTCGAAAATTACCTTTCTGCCGCCAAACCCCCGTTATTTTCGAGAAATCGTACCATAAGCACCCTGGCTGCGTTGTGATCCTGATCCCACAGTTCCCCGCAAGCCGGGCAGGTGCGCCATATCTGCGCCGCCGCGTCAAACTTCTCCACGTGCCCGCAAGCGTGACACTCTGCGGTGGAGTATTTCGCGTCTACAACCTCAACCTCACAACCCATCCGCCCCGCCGCATTGTTTATCGCGTCGCGGAGCGTGCTTACCGCGGCAATGGTGCGCTGCCGGTCACCAGGCAGGCTGCTCCGGGTGCCATCCTCGGCATCGGGTTTCTGGGCAATACTGCGCAGGTCAAATTTCTCCAGCACAATTGTCCGGTATTTCTGCACTAGGTCAGCAGCAAACACTCGGTAAATTTCCCTCCGGCGGCGGTGCACCTGATCCCGCAGGTTCGCCTCCCAATCAAAGAGATGGTTTTCACGTTCCCGCCAACGCTGCAAGGACTTCCAGATCTCTTCGTCTCCGGCGAACCGATTTTCTGCCCAGCGAGCAATTAAAGACATTAAGCGTCCGGGCGACCGCCACGCGACCAAAGTTTTCAGTTCCTCAACCAACCAGTCCGGCAGTGCAGCCTGGGCCTTCCACGCGCCCAGCGCGCCCTTGATCTCATTAAAGTGCCGGTCGCGGATCGCCCGCAAGTCCGGCAATTTGCTAAACTCATGCAAAACCTCCGGCCCCAGCACGAGTTGACCATGTCGTCCTTGATCATCGTGCCAATAAGCCACACGCAGTCCATCCGTTACCATTCGCCAACCCAAGTCAACCGCTACTACTCCAGCCGGCGGCTTGGGCCGATTGGCGTATTCGCCGTCGGGCAAGGCCACAGTGATAATAGCCTTGTGCCGGTACCGACGTCCGACGCGCTCCCGGACAATCGACGCCGCCCGTATCTCCCCGTCCGGCGGCATTGGGCGATGCAAAACGATCGGCAGTTCAACCCACACCGGTTTCCGACTCTTGTCCGACCCCACCCGCAGGCGGATCACGCTGCGGGCCGCTTTGCGCCGCACGGCCCGGATCGGATGCTCCCAGGCATCTGTCGGCACGGGCTCGATTTGCAGGCAGGTGTTCGCGCCAAAAGCATCGCACACCGGCAGCCCCGTCTGGTATCGCACTGTGACTTTCCCGGTGCCGTCCCATCGGCGGAAGCGCAGCTCCGTGCCGGAGCGCATGGCCGCCCGACGCGCGGCGTTATAGTGCTTCTCTTCATCGTCGTAGTTGCACCAATAGAGGCCGGATTGCTTACGCGCTTCTTTCGCCCGGACTCGGCGCTCCTGTTCAAGTTCGTCCAGGATTGGCTTTTTGGCCCTTGCTAGCTCCTGCCGCGCCTTCTTTTGCGCAGGCCTAAGCTCGGCAATCGCTTCACGGAGTTCTTTGGCTTCGTGACGAAGGACGGCCACATCCACAGTTCCCTTGCGTTCGGCCTGCCGAGCAGCTTTGATCTGCCCTCGCACCGCATCCAGTTTTTCTATAAGTGGAATCACCGGGTCGTTTGGCAGGGTCAGGACCTCGCGTACCTTGGCCCGGTAATCACGTTCAATCTCGACCAGAGTGTTCCAATATTGCTGCCGGCGGTGCAATTCTTCAACCAGCTCGCTTTCGCCGGCAACAGGCGGCAAGCATCCGTATTCATATACTTTACAGGGCTTTCCATTGCGCCCAAAGGCCATTGCTTACCATCTCCTTGCCTAAGTAGTATAAGGATGACAAAGGTGAGTTTACAAACTCTGAAGTTTAACTGGCCTTCTCCATTTGTGCCACACCCTTGCCCCCCTCTGCGGGCCTGGGATCGGACAAGCACAGCTTGTAATCGCCTTTATGCCGGACCAATAATCCATACTTGGTCAATAGGTCAGCCATACTACCCGGACGCGGCTGCGACAGGCTCCAGGGCCGCGCCAAGAATTCATCAAAGAAATCCAGGCCTCCCCGGCCCGCTAACGGCTTAATTACAATCGGGTCGAAAAATGCAGGAGCCCTCCCAGCCATGATCGCCGGGGCGTAAGCCCCAAAGCGTTTCTGGAAATGGGCCAAGGCACCTGCAAGTGAGCCGTATTCGGCCCTTAGTGCCGAAAGGATCCTGGGGTGAATGGCTTCTTTTAGTTGATGTAAAATTTCCGCATTCACGAGGTTAGCGCCCCCTTTTCTGCGTTGATGTTATCCTTGTCAATCTCAGTTAATCGCTCCCGCGCCGCAGCCACCGCACCCCTAATCTCGCCGACCTTTTTGGGGGCGCTTTCAGCAGCCTGCGCCTCCAGTCATAAGGCGCGCCTCACCATATCGATATATCAACAGTGCACGCTGGAATATGTTGAAGTTTTTACGGTCCAGCACACTGCACAGATCGGCCAGGTTTACCGTCCCGTCGCCGGAAAACAAATTCGCTGCAGCCTTGAGCAGCAGTTGCTGCCCATGCGACAGTACCCTAGCCTCATCCCACAGCTCTTTCCAGGTGCCGTCGTCCCGCCGCCGCCAGCGCCGCCGGCTGCTCCATCCGGGGCGCGCTCAGAATATAACTCAGCACCTGATAGCCGTGATCAGCGTTGCCGCCGAGTTGGCGTAGCAACTCCCTGTATTTTCTTTCGTGCTCCTTATCAATGAACAGATCAGTCAATGAAATCCCTCCCAAAACCAATCGATCATCCATCCCAAGGCCAAAGCCGCTGTCATCGCACCCACCAGCACTTCAATGTAAATCCCGTTCCTGACACCATTAACTGCCATTACTAATCCAACAAGGAACGAGAACACGATAAAGGCCTGGAGAAAGGAAAGGCCTAGTCCCATAGAGAATAATACCGCCAAACAAACACAAAGAAGATATGGAATGGCTTCACGGAGGAGGTATATCAAATCCTCGTGATTCACGCGGCTAACTCTATCATTAGAATGATTTTGAGCGTTATAAGGTTTTGGCTCGGCCTGAACACACTCCTTATAAGCACCCTTGGTGCGTTCGGGGAGCGCTTCTCCAGAATTGTTTCCATTGCTGGGTTTGTCGGACTTATTGTGGCAACTATTCACACAGATCACCTCTGGACAAGGGTTTTGCTGCAGCAGTTTTTTCTGGCCGTACTCGTTATTGTGGGTTATTTGATCCGGATGGGCATTAAGACCAAATACTTGCGCATCCTTCCTTCGAGCCTTCCGACAGCGCTACTCGTATCCTTCGTTTTGGGTAGCAATATTGGTTCCCAGCTAAGAGAACATCTTTCAACCCGAAAGATAACTGTAAGAGACCTAATTGCACCGGTATATGAAGTTCATCTAAAACTGGGAGCGACCCCAACACGAGAGGGCCTGGAGGAAGTCACAAGAAGGCTCAGTAAGCGTTACCGAGGGGCGCTGTTCTATACATACAGCCCTATGGCTGTGGCCGGCCTTCTCCGAAAGGCCGGCATGGAGCCCACCATAAGCCTCAATTCGCCAACAAAGATAGACCCCAGACGTGCGCAAAAGTACCAGCACAGAAACAAACCCTCTAAGTTTTACCTGTTCAAAATGCCCTAAACCGACCATCCTCTTCGTCCTTCGCAAAAACCTGATAGGGGCAGCAGCCTTCTAAAAATCTTCAACGTACTGGGCGGCAACGTTTTCGGGCGGATTCGTATATCTTTGAATGTAACGTTGTGACCGGTGACCAAGCCTGCGCTCAAGCTCATACGGATCAGCGCCCGTGGTCTCGGCCAGGAAGAACGCAAATGTGTGGCGGAGGTCATGAGGCCGAAGCGGCGAGATGTGCCGATCCCGGTCCATCATTTCGGCGTCGTGCCATAGGCCAATCCGGGCCAAGATTAGATTGATCGACCGCGGAGACAGCCGCCCGTCGGGCGAACGGCTCGGCAGCGCCCTGGCGCTCAAAAACAGCGCCTCACTAGCGGCAGTGGCATCCTTCGGCCGCTCTTTTTCAAGGTAGTCGGCAACAGCTACCCGGGCATCGGCCGAAAGAAAAACTGTTCTTTCGCTCTTTCCCTTGCCCACTACCCGGCGGACTCTGGCTTTCCGTGCAGTCCGGAGTGCACTCGGTTCATTTGGCTCAAGCTGATCAAGGTCGAGCCGCACCAGCTCCTCCCGCCTCAGGCCGGTCGATAAGAGCGTAAACACAATCGCTCGGTCGCGCAGCGGCCGTCGGTACGCGTGGCAACGCGACGCACCGCCTTGTCCGGCCCACTGACGCCCTTTCAATGTCAAGAATTTCACCCGCAGGATTCCTCTGAATTTATTCGGGGGAGGAATGCGGGCTTCACCTCCTTAATCCAGTCACGGTATTCAGAATTTACCATCTTCATGAGAATGCGTCTTCCATCAGGACAAGTGACAAATGCGGCAAGCTCCCGGCGTTGTGTTAGGTTATTGAAGTGTGATTCTCCACTTCCCAACATTAGTACACCTGTTGAAGAGTTCGACCAAGGCTTTTGGCCTCGATCAGGCTTCCCGCTGCCCTCGCCAAGACAGGCCCCTAACAAGCTTCTGACTTCAGTCAGGGGTAGTTGGCTACGGCACCCCCATGAAAAAACCCGCTCCTCTAATAAGAAGCGGAGCGGGTTTAGGTTTAGCCACCCAGTTTGTCTGCTGCATCCTCAAAGGTTCCCTGCACTGCCCCTCCAAGGGCCTTGATCGCGCCGTAGCACGCCAAGGCCAAGAGTACGGCCATCAAAGCGTACTCAATCAGCGTAGGCCCTCTCTGATCAGACCACAATCTGGCAGCAGCATCACGCGCCTTGTCGAGCATCTTTAACGTCCCTCCTTTAGTTTAGTTCAGGATTCCTGTGAACTGCTGGGCCGCCGGGTAAATGAGCATTACCAGAAGCGGCCCGACAATAAAGATGAGCATTGGAAAGACCATCTTGACGCTGGCTTCGTTCGCGACTTTTTCGGCCGCATAACGCCGCATTAGCCTGACCTGACCCGCGTGCTGCCGCACCGCATCGGCAATCGGCGTTCCGTAGCGTTCGGCCTGAAGGATTACCCTGATAAGCTGGTCAAGCTCCTCCACTCCGCAGCGGGCAGACATGTCCTGCAGGGCATCGCTTCGCCTTTTCCCCGAAGCTATGTCGTGTGCGGCGCGTCTTACCTCCTTTCCCAGTTCGTCCTTAAACCTCGTTCCCACAAGGTCTAAGGCCATATAAACGTCCCCGCCACCGGCATCCAGCGTAGTCGCTAGAAGAGTCGCAAACTCAAGGACGCTTTTCCGGATCTCTTTCTGGCGGCGGGAAACCCTGGCCTGGAGCCAATACTCCGGGGCCATATACCCCACTCCGGCCAGGAGAAGCGCCCAAATGATCTCATAGCCAAGGGCGGCAAGCACAAGCGACCCCAAGACGGGAATCACAGTTGCACTGGCAAGTTTGACAGCCAAAAACTCTCCAGCCGATATATCCAGTCCACCCCAGGCCAGTCTTTTGCTTACGGAATCACGCACGTCTTCCGGAAAGACCGTGTGGGCCAGCGGCACAAAGACCTGCACCCCCTGCCGGACAGACGCGGTTTGCACCATCCGGGGAAACGACATCTGAGGAGAAAGCACGCCCAAAATGAGCAGAAACAGCGCCGCTGACACAGAAAACGATATTAACAACAAAGACTTCCCTCCCCCCTAGTATTCAACTTCGGCAATCCGGAGCAGGATGACGTAGCCCACCGCAATCATCGCCGAGCACACCGCCATGATCATTAGGCCCTGCGGCGCGAACAGCGGGGCCATGTATTCCGGGGAAAGCACACGGAGCATCCCCACGAAAGCAAACGGAATGACAACAAGAATGTTGCCGGTCATTTTGCTCTCGGAAGTGGCCGACTGCACTTGGCTGTGAAACGCTTCGCGATCCCGGATGGAATCGGCAATCTGATCGTAGACGTCGGCCAAGTCGCCGCCGGTCTGGGCGTGGAGAGAAGTAGCCACGGTCATCATATCCAAACTCGTCGATTTCACGAGTTCGCCAGCTTTCTCTAAAGCCACCGGGATGGAATCTCCGCTCCGGCGCAGGTGTACCACCATACCGAGAACCTCGCGGGTGGGGCCTTCGGCGGCCACTGCCGCCTGCTCAAGGGCCTGGTCGATGTTCTGGCCAGCCCGGAGAGACGCGGCCATGTGCGAAAGGGACGTCTGAAAGCCGGACTCAAACGCCTGGGCGCGGCCTTTAATGAGCCGGTTGAGCCACAGCTTGGGAGCCGCAAGCCCGGCCAGAATGCCAAGCGGGGCCAAGTGCAATAATCCGGTGACACCGTACACGGCCAGCGCCCCGCCCGCTGCAGCCATCACTCCTATGGCTACGGTCTGCATGTTGTCGGTTTTGAGGCCAGCGGCCCATACAGACTGCTCCAAGGTGGTCTTTTCGGGTTCCGTCCTGCGCTGACGGGCCACCTGCCAGGCAGACTGAGTGCGGTGTGTGTGCCAGAAGATCGAAAACAGCAACACGGAAAGGGCGACGAAAGCCGCGATAAGATAAGTCACTAAGCATCCCCCCAGGCCTGCAGCTTATGACGCCGCATGATTTGGTGGTCGGTGCGAATCCAGTCTTTCTTGTCATGGTCAAATCGGTAAATGTCATGTAGGACAATTCGCGGTGCACCTTCAACTATTCGGATCTTGCCTACTTCGCTGATGTGGTCCACTCTTCTCCGGCCGTCCCGGTCTTTCTGAATATGCACCACGAGATCAACGGCCCCGGCAATCATGTTAAGAATGGCCTCGTGAGGCAGGCCCATATCGGCCATCTGGATCATATTCACCAGGCGGACGTTGATCATTTCATTGGCCGTGTTCGCGTGTGCTGTCGTAAGAGAGCCATCGTGACCGGTGTTCATCGCCTGCATCATGTCGAAGGCTTCACCTTTACGACACTCACCAACGATGATGCGTTTGGGGGCCATGCGCAGGGCATCGGCCACCAGGTCCCTTTGGGTGACTTCGCCTTTTCCCTCAATGTTCGGCGGCCGCGCTTCCAATGACCGGACGTTGGTGTGCTGGAGCTGCAGTTCTGCCGGGTCCTCGATAGTTACGATGCTTTCATCCTCTGGAATAAAGGATGCAAGCACGTTGAGGAAGGTGGATTTGCCGGAGGAAGTCCCGCCTGATACTACAACATTGAACCGGGAGCGTACACATTCCTGAAGGAAGTTGAGCATTTCCTCGTTGAGTGATCCGTACTCCAGCAATTTTTCCACGGTTATATCCATCCGAAACCGCCGGATGGAGAAAGTTGTGCCGTGCACGGCCACCGGGGGAATATGCGCCATTATCCGGGAACCATCGGGAAGGCGTGCCGACACCCGGGGAGAGGCAAGGTCGACTCTCCTACCGGTCGGGGCCAGCATCCGGTCGAGTACATCCCGCACGTGTTCCTCGTTTCGGAAGGTCAAGGGTTTGCCTTTTTCGTCTGTGGCTATGATTTCCTTGCCGTCAACCTCAATGCGAATCAGGTCGTGCCGGATCACCTTTACCTCCGTAACCTGATCTTTCATCTCTCCGGTAAAGAACCGCTCCAACGGACCGTAGCCCAAAAGGTCATTTAAGAGTTCTTCGGCCAGAGACAACTGCGTCGGCCTTGGCAGGTCTGGAGCCTTCTGCTCAATGATTTCAAGGATCGTGGTACGCACCCTGACTTGCAGGCCTTTGTTTGTCCGGTCGGCCAGTTCCTCGGCGGTAAACGCCGCCTGGATGCGCTTCTGAGCAAGAGGGCGAACCTCGCGGGCCAGCTGTTCACGGTCAAAACTGGTGTTTTGAGAGTCTGCATAGCCGCGCTGTTCCTCCAGGCGGCGCTGTAGTCCAAAAGCGCGGTTGTTACCGTTGAGCATTTCTCACCCTCCCGAACAAGCCACCAAACAGTCCCTTGGTCAAAGTCTTACTGTTCTTGGACGCGCTGCCGCCTGCGAAAACCGGAAAGACCTGATTCAGGGCAGCGCGAACCGAAACTGCATATTCCGAGTCCGGTTTCACCAGGACGTAAGGCTTGCCGAGCTTGCATGCCTTGCGTACTCCGGGGTCTTCGGGGAAGCGGCCCAAATTCGGATAGGGCACTACGCGGTCGAGCTCGGACATGTCAAGAGCTTCTTCCTCGTCGTATTTGTTCACGAGCCGATAGCACTTGGAATCGCAGTTGAGCATGGCCAGTATCTTGTTGAGCTGGCTCATTCCCGGGATCACCTGGACGTCGGGCGTAACCACCACAAAGAGATAGTCCACAAGCTCTGCCGTGGCCCACGAAACATCCAGGGTAATAGACGGCGGAAGGTCAATAATAATAAGGTCAAAGTGGTGTTTGAGAATATCAAGCACCTTGCTGATCAGCTGTTGTGACACTTCCACGATCTTTTCCGGTGCGGGAACAGTCGGGATGACCCATATCCCGTCCGGGTGATAGACCAGAAACTCCTCAATTTCTTCGCGTGAGGGATTGCTGTTCACATACTGCCAGTTGAGGATGTTTCTCGCCATAACCGGGTCGCCGTCCAGACCGCGTTCGGGCGAGCCCAGGTTCAGCTGCATGGTCACGCAGCCGAATTCGTTCAGGTCAATCAAACACACCCGGGTTTTGAGACTGGCCTGGGCCGCGGCCGCCGCCGCCATATTCACGGCGGTTGTGGTTTTGCCCACGCCGCCCTTGGGCGACAGCACCCCAATCGTAACCTTCTTCACCGTCTGAATCTGTTTGGGGGTGTGCAGGACATTCTTTTTGAAAGGGCCACTGCCCGGAGGCACCATGGGAAATTCCTCGGCCTTCTTCCGCATTTCCAGGCGAACCTGCTCGACCTCCTGTTCGATTTGGCCCCCTATATCCATAGCACTCATACTCTTGGTAAAAACCTGTCGCACACCGATAGCGGTCGCCCTCCGATAAAGCTCCATCGAAGGCGCATCGGTGACAAGAAAAACCACCGTTCCCGGGCTGGCCTTGGCAATCCCCTCGGCCACTTCAAGGCCGCTCATGTCCACGAGGCCAAGGTCTACAAGCGCCGCGTCGGGAGCAGTGTCTCTGGCCAGGTTCAGCGCGTCTTTGCCCCCTTGAGCCAGCCCCGTCACTTTTATAGACGGGTGGTTTTCAAACGCCCGGCGCATTTCTTCGCGGTAGCCGATGTCGTCATCTACGATCAACAAGCGAATCATCTCGGACAATTTTTAGTTCCCTCCCTTGAAAACCGTCCAGGCGTCGATTCCCGGTGTAGACACACGTTCTTTGCTTTCTGCCGGACGCACTTGGGCTTTAAGGCTTCCCTTCGCTTCGATCAGGGCGCACTTTTCCGCCTGTTCCGGGGTTAGGCCGACGGTCACGACCATGTCTTGGTACGGTGCATCATAGTCAGGGATGACCACGGAAAGCACAGGCACGTCCTGCACAATGAGTTGCGACCTGGTCGTTTGCCCGGTCTGTCCTTCAACTGATGCAACCGTGTCCATCACGCCGATAATGTCCAGCCTGTCTCCGGCGGCCAATGACAGCCCATTCACGCTGTCCGGCGGCAGAGCATATCCGCGAAGATTTGGATTGTGCAGGGCGGTCAGGACGGCCAACGCCCCACCGGCATCTCGCAATTCGGACAGGTGGGCAAGTCGGATCGGGTCGCCTGCGGCTACCCAGGTTCCGGCGTGCGCCCCGATAACCTGGTCGTAAGTCTCGCTGGTTATGCGGTCTTTGGGCAGGGCCGCGCGGGGCATTTCGACTACGGCAACGTCGTTCTCGGTGATTTTGGTGCCCGGGGTAAGGTCGGTCTTGGCAACCAGCACGGGCACGGAAGGTACGGCGGCCTGGATGAAGTACCAGCTCGCCACGCCGGCGATGATGGCAAATACCAATGCTGCAGCGAAGAACATTTTACTTGACGATTTCCCCATATTGAACCTTCTCATGTAGCTTTGCGCCATCTTAAGATGGCTCTTTCCCTCCCTACATTAAGGTTTTGGTGATTGCTGTCAGGTTTGCAAAGGAGTCTATCGAAGCTATAGCAGGCAAATTAAAGCCGGAGCTTTCAGCATTACCCACGACAATCAAACTCCCTTCCCGCACCGGACGGAAATACTCCCAGGCACGAACAATCTCATCATGGTTGGAGTGGGGTGAAACCACTACTAGTGCGTGTCCGGCTACCAACTCCGGATCGGTTCCCCCGTTTATTATCAGACGGTCAACGAGGCTAAGCGCGGCATCAACTAGGCCATAAAAAGCATCTTCGCTAGCTGGCATGTTCCGCAACGGATCCAAGGGCCACACATAAAGGTTGTTTGCCTGGATACCTGACTGGAATCCTCCTACCCGCCAATCGTACTCCCAAACCTCGGTGTCCGGAATACCCAACACTCTGGAGATGCCAGGGTTTTTTACGGAGGCGTCAATCAGCCCCACCTTTTGCCTCTTCCGGAGAAGTTGGTCTGCAATCTCAACGGACATTTCAGCAACCGGGCAGTCCAAGATCCAAGGGGATAAAACGGTCACTACATCGGACTGGATTGCCTTCTCCTGGATGGCGTTCGCGTCTGTCGTTATTTTGGTTTTGTTTAATCTGGGCTTCGGGATAGAGATATTGAGTTTCGGTAGTTTAGAAAACCGGCTTTTTTTATTGTTGTCTTCCTCGTCTTCGATGGGCATAGCCGGGCGCAACCCGGTCTCCAGTTCGGGTGCCTTGTCAATCCCAACGTCCGCAAAAGTCCTGGGATTGTCGATCAGTTCTGGAATCTTCTCCACCCGCACTCTGTCCACCCGATGAACGTCGTAGATGCCGAGATGCACGATCTCCTTGACCACGGCGTCGCCAGCCTCTTCGGGGAGTATGACCACCAACCTGCTGTGAGGGCATAAGCGGCGGAGTTCGGCCAGGTTTTTTACCAAAGCAAGGCCCCAGTTTACCCTGCTGTCAACCACCGTGGAGGTCAAAGCAGTCCCCAGGATAAGAAAGACGTCGGGGCAAAAGTCAAGTGTCGGCACAGTGGAGATTGCCGTCTCCAGAGTTCGTTCTTTGCCGGCGATCTCGTACCTTGCGGAAAGGTGTTCGGTTAGCTTGTCGGTGTTCTCGCCGAAGATTACGTAAAGGCGCAAGAAAGAATCACCTCCTGGAACAAAAAAGCCCGCGCAGTGCGGGCTAAAAAAGGGAGCTTTGTTTCCACTCTTGCAGGCAAAAGCCCCGCCCGGAGCAAGTCAAGAATTCCACCCACAGGATTCCTCTGAATTCATTAAGACCTGATCTCAGAATCCCTTTACCCCCGCGAACACGCGCAACAGACACTAACTCGGCCCCGTATTCCTCCTCCAAGAATTTAAGCGCATCTGTGAGCGCAAAAGCAGACGTGCATACTTTTTCTATAAGGGCATGGCAATTAGCCCGTGACTGATCCAATTTTGGGCGGGGTTTGCTTTTCAATCGGCTAACCTCTCTTTTGAAGTGTTCAACCATTTTTCTAAGCTCCTGGCTTTCCCTTTCCGCTTCGCGGAGACTGATCTCTTTTTTTTCTCTCTCCCTGACCGCGGTCTGGAATCTTGCCTGGAGAAACTCTTTCTCCCTTAAGAGTTCTGCGGCTTCAGCACGGGCCGCTTCCAATTCAGCCTTAGTTGATGGATCGGTTTGATAAACAATTTTCTCTACAGTCTTTGCTCTGGCTTCCTGCAGTTTCGCGCGCAGATTTTCGATTTCTGTTTTCTTTTCTCTGAGTCTTCTGTTTAGGTTTGACAAGGCGTTCCGGAGCCTTTCTTCGTACTGCTGCCCGAGCTTTTCGGCAACCTCTTCTTCTGTAGAAGCCAATGCGCTTTTTAGGTCCACTAGCTGCTTAGAAAGGGACAGCTTTTCCTCTTCCAGCTCAACGATCTTGGACTGGAGCTTGTCTTGTTCTTTTCTAGCTGAATCAAGCTCGGCGCGAAGTTCCTGCGCCTGCTTAACTGATAGTCCACAAATGCCGGATTCGCCCAGTGCGTCCAGCAACTTCTCTTGTTCGCCCACCGGTAGAAACGCTAACGAGTAGGTGGCAGTCTGGCCCAACTTGCCAGCAGAAACTAAGTCCTGAAATGGCTTTATAAGGTCATTAAGTTTTAGCAGGCGTTTAGTGGTGTCAACACCTTCGCCAATAGCCTCGGCTACATCGTTCAGGGTCTTTGAAGGTGCATTTTGCACTTTCAAACGTTCACGTCCGCTCATCCGACGTACTTCCCAATAATCCTTCAGAAACTTTGCACGTTTTGCTTTTCTGATCGGATCGTCATCGGCCTGCCGCCGCTCTTCATTATCGGCAATTAGCAGGTATTCGGCTTCTTCCGCTGATATATCTAGCACTTCCACCGGAACCTTCTCCAAGCCGAGTTCCCTGGCAATCTTTAGCCTCTGGTGGCCGGCAATGACGGTGTAGTCCGGCAGAATCTTAAGCGGATCGCGGATACCGTGGGTTTCGATGCTACGCCTAACCTCGGCATATTTGTCGGATGGCAGGTCAGAATAATAGTCCTGATTTTTGGAATGTGGTTTCATTGACGTCCTCCCCCGAATGAATTCAGGGGATTCCCGGGAATTGCGCGCCTTATGGTCACGCCCGGGATCGGTTGGGTTTTGCCTCGACGGATACATTTCTGTTCCGCGTCAATGGCTCACCCTCTGGGCCGCGCCAACACAGCCCGCCCCCGCCGGTTCACGACGCCCCATGGCCGCTGCCACGGCGGGGCGGCGACGCTATCAGGCCCGAAGGCCCTACACCGCGCCGCTAAAGTCACGCCGCCAGGCCGCTGATCGCCTGGGCGATGTTGTCCGCCGCGTTCGCGTCGACGTGCTTGGCTTTTTTGCAGCGCGGACAGAGGAACCAGCGGCCGGAAGGCCTTTTCGCCGGCGCTCCGCACCGACTGCAGGTAGTGCTGGTCCCCTCCTGGTTGACGTACTCGACTTCGATGCCGGCCAGGACGGCCTTGTACGCGATGAACCGCTGGAGCTGGTGGAAGGGCCAATAATGCAGGCTTCTGCCATGATCTTGGTGCTGTTTTTTGCTCTGTTTTCTGGTCCAGCGGACCCCGGTCAGGTCTTCCAGCCGGATGCGGGCGACGCCGTGAGCGACGGCGAAGTCCACGACCGCCCGGCTGATCTTGTGGTTCATATCCGTCACCCAGCGGTGCTCGCGGTCGCCGAGTCTCTTGAGCGCGCGGTGAGCGCCGGCTTTCTGGAGTTGACGCCGCAGTTTCGCAAAGCGCCGCCGGACGTAGGCCAAAGGGCCGCCGTGGACGAAGAAAGTCCTGCCGGCGGCGCAAGCGACCAGCAGGCAGATCAAACCCAGGTCGACGCCCATAGTCTTTTCGGGCCTGGGTTGAGGGTTTTCGACCGGGACGGTGACCGGGAGATGGACGTACCACTCACCCCGCTTTTTCACCAGATAGGCTGTGCCCTGCTTGGCCTTCCCGGACAGGAGTTGATCTAGGTGCTTGGACTGGTGGGGCGAAACGTGGACCGGGACGCCGACGCGCCTTTCCAGAGTGGGAAAGGAGACCTTCCAGACGGCTCCGCCGTCTTTGGAGATTTCTTTCTCCACCCGGAAATTCTGGTTGTTGAAGCCGGGCCACAGGCGCTTGAACCGCCTGGCTTTCTTTTTGGACTTGACGTCCCGGAGCGCCTGGTTGAGCACCGCCGACGGAAGGCCTGCATGGGCGGCGGCGTCTTTGGATGTCTTGGGCCGGGAATCCTTGTCCAAGTTCAGGTAAGCATTGGCGAAACCGGTGCAGCGGTCGGCCATGAGCTGGTACATGTCCCGCTTGGTTTTTGTGGGATCGCGGAGTTTGAGCTTGACGGTGATGGTCTGTTCCGTTCTAGACACCCCCTTTCAACGCCATTCATCCCCCGATTGAAATCAGGGGGCATTCTGGCGAGCTTGTGGTAAAGAAACAGACACATTGCTTGGCATGAAAACACCTCCTGAAAGACAAAAACCGCAGTCCTCTGACTACGGAATCATCTATCGTCAATATGAAAACTGGAACCATGGGTTTGCTTTTCTATGCCTACGAATTATTAGGCGTGTCCAGTGTTGCGGCAACCTCACTGAAGGCCATTCGCATTTGGGAGTGGGGCCACTCCGGCCACTTGACGGGTATTTCTTTCAACGGTGAGTTGGCCCGAGTCAGTCCACGCCTAACACCCCCTTCACTACGCCAATAATCGCCCCGGGGTGAAACACCAGGACATACATTAGGAAAATGCCAACCAACACCATTAGTCCGCTTGTGAAGACCTTTTTTGTGAACATCATAATGGGTAGCCCGATGAAGATCAGTCCCGCCGCCACGACAAAAGCGATCCACATGGCGGACGGGGCCACCCCCTGGCTCAACTCAACCACGTTCTGGCCGATCTGATCGATCTTCTCGACTATCTCTTGGGGCGAGATTGGCTGAACATCCAGCGGGCTGGCCTGTTCGGCTATAGCCACTCCTGCCGGCACCAGCAACAGGATCATTAAGAGAACTATTGAGAATCGCATCGCCCATTCCTCCTTCTTGGATTTGACGACCAAAATGTTACCGCCGCGCTGTTATGACGAATCCTTTAAATCAAGCCGTTCCTGCCCCACTTATGACTTCGGCAACCATTCCAATGGATCAACGTATTCACCATTCACCCGGACTTCAAAGTGCAGGTGCGGCCCGGTCGACCATCCCGTGCTCCCCATCTCCCCGATCATGTCCCCGGCGCTTACTTCATCTCCGACTTTGACGGCATACTTTCTGAGATGGGCATACATTGTGGTGCACTCGCCGTGGTTAATGATGATCGTGTTGCCGTAGCCGGTCAAAGCACCGACGTGTATGACGATTCCATTTGCGGCGGCCCGGACCGGGGTCCCTTCGGCGTTGGCAATATCAATTCCGGTGTGCATCTTGTTGACTTTCAAGATTGGGTGAAAACGCATTCCGTATAGAGAAGTGATCGTTCCCTCTGCGGGCCAGGTGATCGGCCCTGTCGGGCCATAGTAGATTACAGGAGACCCAATCCTGTAGTCAGTCAAAGTGGCAAACTCGTAGTGAAACTCCGGATCCATATTCACAGCAAGCTCCAGCACAAGCTCGGTGTCCAGCTTCTGAACGAGGCCGTGCTCGGCCAAGAGGTTTTCAATGTCTTCGTAATAGGGGCCTTTTTTTGAAACAGACTTCACTTTGGGAGTGATGATCTTCAAATAACTGTCTTCTGTTTCGTGCTCTTCGATCTCTTCTTCCCACTCGTACTCGTATTCGGCGTCGTAGGCGTCCGCCCTTTGCAAAAGCATTATCGGATGCCGGTACGTCTCCGTCAGGGTGACGCATCCGTTGTCATAGCACTCCACCCACCTGCGATGGTAGTAGAGCTCGAATTCGGTCCACTCAAGCTCCGGTTCGAGATAATCATGGTGATATTCAGGATTCGGTTCCCGCTCCGGCAGGCCCGTGATAATCGGGTCGCCCAAAACCCGGTCGAGGCCGCCGAGAACCGACCACGGCACGGCATGGGGCCTCACCTGGTCCTGTTCAGCGGCAATCGAACTCCACACGCTCCCGACGGTGGCGTTGTAGTCGGCACCGCTACCGGAGATATACTTTACCTTTTCGCTGTCCAGGGATTCTTTGCTCTTGAAGCGGCTCAGCCATTTTTCGTTAATGTCCATGTACCGCTTATAAAGTGCGGCGTCTTGATCCAAAGTCCAGGGGTCCTGCTCCCCGCTGTGGTAGATTACTTTAGCCTGGACTCCCTCGGCGATATATCTGGGCACCATGAAAACCGCGAAGTAGACAAACCCGAAAAGAAAAACAAAAATCGCCAGAAACGCGATTAGCGGAAATGCGAGCGCGCCAAACTTGGCCAGAACAAACCTGATTATACGGCGGCGTGCGATTCTGCCGGCGGCACGGAATGCACTCCAAGAATTCTGTTGCTGGTCCATTGATCAATACCCGGCGGCACCAAGCCACGCAGTGCGGTTGTGCGTGTTCCATCGGCCGCCGCCCCTGCCGACTTTGCCGGTACCACCACCGCTATCTCCGCTGTACAGGCCATAGCATCCCGTGTTGGCCGCGATTTTCCGTTCGCGCTGGACAGGTGCCCACTTAAGACAAGCCGCACGGATCCGGTCCCAGGCGCTCTTCATTGCCGACAGGGTACGGCGGGACAGATCAATTGGATCGAGTTCCTTTAACACCTGGGCTACGGTTTCATGGACGCCGACCATAAAAGCGTTTACGACGGCGGCCATAGCCAACTTTTCGATCAGACGGGCCGAACCGCTCTTTATGCTCCGGGCAAGCTCGAACACGGCAGGCCCGGGCACTCCGGCTACAACAGCCTGCTGTGCGCGCTGTTCGACAGATACAATGTATTTGACTTGTGTAAGGTTGATATTATCCGCTTTGGAGCACCAGAGACCCTGATTCACCTTGGGCAGCGGGGCGGGATCAATCACCGTGGCGACGTAACTCGTGGCTTCGTCGCCTCCCGCACTGCGGTATTTTCTTGCGGCCTTATAGACAGCCTTGGCCACTTCGGGTATGCGCATAACCCTCTTGACCTCCTGGTAGTAGGACTTGTCCTCCCTGACCGCGCCGGAACCGCGTTCGCCCCGTTTTCGATTTGGTGGCAGGGCATGCGCGCGCCGGTGTCTTATGATGGTCTGGCGTGATACTCCAAACTCGTCGGCAATCTGCTGGTCGGTCAACCCGTTGTTGTAGAGATTCAAGAACAGGTCCTGGTCGATTTGGATGGCAGGTCTTCCTCCAAGGTTTCGGACATTTTTTTGGTCGGCTTTGGACATGGTAAGACCTCCTTGTTTATTTAGTTAGCAAAGAAACTTGGGAGATGCGGCGGGGGTTCCGCTGCCCGATGAAAGGCATCTTTGGGTATATTATACCATCCTATTAGGACTGAAGCAATATATTATCGCTTGTGGGGCGACTTTTGGCTCACCTAAAAGAACCGGAAGCCTTCGAGCGTCGCCGATGGGGATAACGGCAGCCGCATCTTTGGCCGTAACATACGACAGGCGTTCCCGGTTTTTATAATTCAGCCACATCTCATAGAATTCTGCGAACGGGTAGATCGCCAGGATATTGTCCTGCCAGAAGGCGGCCACGACAAAAGCCCGCCCTCCGGCCCGCGTAAAATCGGAGAGCGCATCTATTTCTTTTTGAGGAAAGCGGGACTTGCCCAAAGAGAGTTTGCCGTTAGTTGATTCTTTGCACTCTACCGCTATCGGGACTCCGTTGATTGCCCCCACAAAGTCGACAGGAGCACCCTTGGACGGGAACGCGCGGCCGCTGCGAAGGGGCACCCACTTGTTTGACTGCCGGAACATTTTCACGTGTGGGCCGGCGGAACCGAACACCATTTCCACCAGTTCTTCTAGCGCGCGACCCCGGTTGGCTTGTGTTGCCTGCATAACCATCACCTCAAAAAAGAACCCACCCTGAGATTCAGAGTGGGCTAGAGTTACTCCAGAAATCAGCCAGCTACCATTGCGGACTGTTTATCCCTCCGTGTGCATGTTTGGTTTGCTGTTCTTTGATCTTGGTAAATTCTCTAACCAGGTTTTCCTGCGTCAGCCTCTGTTCGGCCTGCGCTACAGCCTGTTGCCTGCGCGCATATTCCACCTCAGCGGCCTGCTGGGCCTCGATGGACTCTCTATACGCCTGCACGCCCGACTCGATCTCGGTTTCAATGGACGCTACCGATGCCTGCGCGTGCCTGTAATCCAGCTCTGCGGCTCTCAAAGTCTCTTGATAGTCAGCGCCACGAGATTCTTCAGGAATGTTGAGCACTTCGAGGTATCTCTGCTCAGCATTATTAAGGCGGCTTTCGGCTTGCGGCAGTTGCTCTTCTTTTAGATTTTGCAGATGCGCGGCTTTGGGTCCGTAAAGGTTTTTCAATTCGGCGTGCCTCGCGCGGGTTTCATCGTAGATGGGTTTATAGTTTTCTAGGCTGGTTTTGGCTTGGGCTAAGGACTGCCTGGCACCCTCCACATACGCCTGTGCCTTGGGCGCATAGCGCGAGGAATATACCGGGCCGCCGGTCAGCACATCGCGCCCAAACACCTCGCGCGATGCTTGACGGGCCGCATCATCTCTTCCAATGGTTCCAGGTTGGCCGCCAAACATGTCGGCTCCGCGCGCACCCAAAGCGCTTCCCAAGGCACCCCCCATCGCCACGCCCATGGCCGGGTTTTCTATCGCCGCACCCGCGATCATCCCTCCGGCCATGGCTCCGGTAGCGGCGAGGCCCACTCGGCCGACGCCCGCACCAATTCTCCCGGCGGTCCCCAGCGATCCCGCCGCGGCGGTCGCTGTTCCTGCCGTTTTCCGGCCGCCGCCGAGCATCTTACCCATTGCAAATAAACCGGCCACGCCGAACATGGCCCCCGCCGATCCCATCGGACTGTTCCCAACAGTCTCCGCACCGATGACGCTCCTGACAAGACCCGCCATTCCTGCTAGACCCATCAGGGCCACGAGCTTGACCCAAAAGCCCTGCATGCCGTCCCCCGAAGCGGCGATAATCAGGAGCAGGAAGGCCAAGACAGCGGCGTGCGCCGCCTGCAGAAAGATATTGGCAATCAACTCCCTGAACCAGATCCCTAGGGTGTAGCGCTTCGCCGGGGTAATAGCAATAACAGCCACAATGGGAATCAGGCCGACCAGAAGGGCAATGTTGATTTTACGCAGTATGTACTGAAAGTTGAGCACCCCGATACACAGGGCCGCGATGAAGGCAATCAGGGCGTCACCCAAGGTGAGCTGGTCGTCGGCCAGAATAATCATTTCCAGAAAAGCGCTGCCATTTTGGAAATACGGCAGTGCAATATCGAGAAACTGCTGGACCAGTGCGTAGTTCACTTCAAAGATAAACGTCAGGAGCTGGGCACCGAATTTGAGCAGGATCATGGACAGCGCAAATCCCAGGCTATACTCACGGAATCCGACTTTGGACTGCGGGTTAGCCGCGTTGTAGAGTACGCCCAATGCCATTAATACTACAGCGACCACCAGCCAGATAGGAACGAATTCCTGCAGGCTGTCATAAAACGTTGTCACCGCCTGCATTTCGTCCTCGGTGTAAACATGCCAGTAAGGCAGGTCAATCTGCGGCGGCAGATTTCCCTGCTTTGGGGTGTCAGTGTCAACCATAAACACCAGTTCAAGGGGATCACACAGGCCGAGCACATTGACCAGCCAGTTGGGTATAGCGACGATCAAAGAAGCGGCCAGCCTTTCCGGCCAGCTCACACTTTTGGCGTGTTCTTCGCGGCGGTCATCCGGTTCGGGAGAAGCATCTTTCGGCTGGACCGCAACTTTTATCTCGGCAAACCGGCTGCTGATCGATCCTGTTTCCACTTGATACCAGATTTCGCCCGGCTCGGTCGCGTAGTCGGTCCAGGTCATCACCACTCCGGTACCACTCTCAGTCAGGGGTATAGTTTTGACGACGTCGGCTGTCGACAAACGGTAGTGACTGCTGGACTTTCTGATGCTGACTTTGGTGTCGCCGAAACCCAGGCCGACGTTTTCTTTCACGTCAACCTTCCAGGTCAGCCTGATCGTGTAGGCAGCGCCCTCCCCGTGGCCGACCTGCTCGACTTCGGCGCGCAGGTCATAGACCTTCGTTCCCCGCAGGGTTTCTGCCGCCGCATCGGAAACCAATCCAAAGACAAAGAATAGGAGCAGAATAACACTTACAAGTCGCTTCATGTCCCCCCGGCCTCCAGTTCGTTCGGGTCGGTGCTGAACCATCTGTATTCTTCGTCGGTTACTCTCCCGTAGAAGATGGCCGCGTTGGTATCGGCCTTGATGATCCCGTACCCTTTCTTGGCACTCAGCAGAAAAGCGGCCTCTCCTTCAGACAGCGAGAATTTCTCCCGCACGGCGGAAATGTCCAATGCCTCCTGGCGCATCATGATCTTGGTTGACGAGTTCTTGAGCACGCCCAACCCCTGCGGCACCCTGAGAAATGCCTCAAAGCCCTGGGAGGCGGCGCACATTGAGATATTTCTTTTTCTGGCCCTTCTGAAGGCGTTTTCCTCCCAATCGGCGGTTTCCGGTTCGTTCATCATCAGCTGGGCCTCGTCGGTGATAATGCGCTTTCTAACTTTTCGGTCGCGGCCAAAGGCTTCCCAGACCCATTTCGTAGCCACAAACATTCCCAAGGGTTTCATGATCTCTTCTTCGAGATCGGCAACACAGATCGCAAAGGCGGGGGAATTTCTTATGTCCACGGTGGATTCGCAGTCAAAAATGGCCTGGGAGGCCATTCCCCTGCGGGTAAAGGGTTTTAGGAGCTGTGCGGCTTTCTCCAGTGCCGGATCGCGTTCCATCAGGCTGTGCAGGTCGGACAGCGTGGGCATCCGCTTTTTCTTTCCGGCCACGTGCAAGACGCCCTCGTCCCAAGCGTCTTCATACAGAGAAGACGGGTCATCAGTGATCCCACGGGCCTTGTAGAGCTCCCGTATCTTTTCCTGGATCAGCACTTTTACGTGGCCGCTGAGCACGCTTTTGTCATAGGTTCGGATCATTCGGAAAACCACAGCCTGGACAGCCTGAATGGTGCTGTCCAGGTCTACCCTGACCTCTCCATTCTCGCCTTCTTCAACTTCAACGTCGAATATGTTGATCCGGTCTTTGCTGCGCGCGGAAAGTTTAATGTAAGGACACCCCAGACCGCGCATCAGGACTTCAAACTCGCCCTCTGGGTCGATAATGGCCGTGACAATGCCAAGCGGAACCGAGCGTGCGACCAAAAGCTTGATCAGGAAAGACTTCCCGAAGCCGGATCGTCCGAAGATAACCATGTTGTAGTTGCCCATCGAGGGCTCCCAGGAGTCATACAAAATCACTTCTCCCTGGGGGGAGATGCCAAGAATCACGCCGTCCCGGTGCCTGATGCCCCCAAGGCCCAAAGGCAGGAGGTCGGCAACGTTGGAGCTCTCCATATCCCTGAACACGCTTTTAACCGCCTTTTGGTCTAGCGGGGACATCTCCATCAGGGCTTCCAGTTGCCTCGTGTCCGCCGACCGCAGGTGGATCCCCCGTCCGGCAAATCTTTTCACCAGGAGGTTGCCGAAGCGCCGGAAGGCCTCGAAGTTCGTCGACGATACCAAGGTTTGAATTGAAACAAAGAACGGCTTTTCGGCGTCCATCCTGATGGCGTTGTGCTTGTCGCGCAGTTCTTGGATCTGCCCCAAGAGAGCCTGCCGGCGGGCGGAGTTCTTCTCTTCGCTGTAGTCGGCCTCAAGCCTGGCGATCTTCTGCTCCAGGTCCCACAGGACCCGCGTCGGGTCGGCGGGAGTGACATGCAATGCAATGTCGCAGTCTGCTTCTCCGAAGTCGGCCAGGTATAAAGGGTTCAGCATACCAACGTAGGTCGTGCCACCCGTCAATGCGGCGTAGAAACTCCTGAAGTACCGCGTTATTTCGGCTGTGGAACCAACCTCGACCCAATACTCCCGGTCCTCGTTCTTTTCTTTGATCAACGACGGAGCAATGAGATCGCGGTAATTTGCAGCTCCCTTGAAGATGCTGGGCTGGTCTTTCCCCGGAGGGCGGATTTCTTTCTTTTTTCTCTTAAACAACCTAAGCACCGCGCCTCATCTCCTTTTCAAAGATTTCGGGAGTTTCTGATCGGGTAAACAGCGAGAACACCCCGTCCTGGTCAGCTTCTGCCAGCCTGGCGGCGGCGGCCATGTCGCGGTTGAACGTCTGATATAAGAGTTCCAACACCCGCGCCCGATCCAGCACCCGGGCGCGGATTTCGAGACCGGTCAAGACCCCCTGGACGGTAGCCGCAGCCTCGAACAACTGGTCGTGGGCAAGGCGCCTTAAGTCTCCTATGGGCACCTTCGACTGCCCGATCCGGTTCAGCATTCCCAGGCTTGCGTTCACCAAGGGGTGGTCGGTCATGATGCCGCTCTCAATCCCACCGGAAGCGGGGTCGGTCTTCAGGATCAAAAAGATGCGGCGGCTGCGCTGCTGCTTATCTTCAGACTCGGACTGCAAAAAGTCGGAAAGCCGGTTCACGTACCCGGCAATGTCCTCACCGTACCGGGCACCCATCTTGCGGTAACGGCTGAGGTAGTCTTTCAAGTCGAGGTATCTTGTCTGCACCAGCCAGGTGTGCGGCAGGTTCAGGGCGTTGGCCAGGTTTCTGAATCCGAGCCATATCGCAGCCTGTTCCTCTGTGCTCTTCAAGGCGAGGTTCACCGATTCCACTTCCAGCACGAGGCGGTACTTGTTACTCGGCAGTTCGATTAATCCGTCAGGGTGTATCTCTCGAAACTCAATCAGGTCTTGTGCAGTATCGGCCTTTTTCCGGGGCCAGAGAAGATACACTGCTATCGCGGCGGCCAATATGACAAGTTCCAAACCCTATCCCTCCTTCGTCCACAGGTAGTCTTTGCGGCGGAAGCGGTAGGCGGCGGCGAGAACCAAATACACCGCGAAATTCAATCCCGTCCGGCTGTGGCGGGCGAAAGTTATCAGCGCGATAATTCCAAGCGGGATCATGTGGTGCAGATGGGAAAGCACAAAGTTGTTAAACGGGAGCGCGGGGACCATCTGGGACAGCCGGTACGATAAATAGGCTCCGGTTAGGAGCGAGAGAATTTGGGGCAACGACAGGCCCCACGCAATTTTCGCGGGGCCTGTCTGCCTGGTCAGAGAATGGTGGTGGCCAAACATTATGCTCCGTACCCCAGCAACCCCAAGATGCCGCCAACGATGGTCTCCGCGCTATAGACCCCCACAATACAGATGATAAAGCCCGCCGCGAGCTTCTTCACCCGCATCATGGCGTTCGGGTCGCCGCCCGCACCCCAGAACGCGAAACCGGCCCAGATGACAAACACCACGGCGATCACCGCGAACACGCCCCGGACGAAGTTGACTATGCTCAGGCCAATGCGGTCGATCTCAGCTTGGATCGCTCCGCCGCCCGACTGCTGGGCCGCTTGTACGCTGTCGATCAGAGAGTCCGCGTGAGCTATCCCTGTCAGGGCAAAAACAAGACACATTGCTAGTAAAACTATCGATCCCTTACGCATGTGCGTACCTCCTTACTTGAGTTAAACGACTACCTGATCATCCCCCAAAACACGATTCCAGCGAACACCGCTAACGCAGGAAAGATCACCACCCTTTCTATGAAGCTGCCGGTCCTGGCCAGCGGAAGAGAAATAGTCTTCCGCATAGGCCAAAGAAGGGGCACCCCCCCAGGAGTCAGAAGGTCCAGGATTAAATGCGACAGATAGCCTAGTGCTATCGCCGGGACCAGCCAGCCAATATCCAGCCAGAGCTGAGAAACGAGGGTTGCTACTACAAGAACGATGGACATTCCCGCTAAAGAGTGCAGAAGGCCCCGGTGTCCCAATGTGAGGTTCAGCACGTCGGACACGGGCCTTACTTTACTGCCAAGCTTAGAGTGCGGTGAATCCACATCCGGAAGCAGTGAGGCCGCCCCGGAAATCCCGGCAAACAGGGCCGCTGTCAGGGGATCGTGCGGATATGTGGCTGTTCCGTACAGCGCCCCCGTTCCTATACCCAGAGCAAAGTGCGTACGCCAAAGCAGGGTTGCTCCCTCCTTTCGTTTTCTGAAAGCGGAGCAGGGTGTCCGAGACACCCTGCTCCTTTCTTGGGTTCCGTGGAAGACTTGCTACTTTTCCGCGAAGTGCTGAATTATGTAGAACAAATACTCCTGGACAACGTCTGGTGTGCTTTTCTCTGAATGAATCACGTCCTGCAGGGACTTAAGATCATCCAGGCACTTTTTGGCCTGGTCGGATAGACTGCCAACATAGTTTTCTACTACTCCACTCAAGCGGGACGCACACTCGTCCGGAGAGAGCCAGTTTTCCACCAAGTCATCGGCCAGCGAGTCTATTTCCGCAAGTAGTTCCGCAAGCAAGCGGTCCCGCATGTCGGGCACCCCTCTTTTCTGGGAAATTATGTTTTCGTCAGTATTTTTGACAAGCGTTATTCCTGACAAAAATAAGCCTTGCAGGACAAGGCTTTGGAGTGGTTTTTAATTTTGTCATGGTGACATGTCTACCCCCCACCATGAACACTAAAACCCCGGGAGGGGGGTACATGTGACAAAAAGACACAATTCGATAATGGCTTCAAACCGTTGGGACTGTTGGGCTATTTTTGTCAGAAAGGATACTGACAAAAATACTGACGAAATTCAAGAATTTCACCCGCAGGATTCCTCTGAATTTATTCGGGGGAGGAATGCGGGCTTCACCTCCTTATAGGAAAATCCTGTTGACCTAGCCAGCAGGCGTATTTTCTTCGGGCTGAACTGGCCTATTCTTTTACCGTCGGCATCGGCTACCCCGACCGCTTTGGTCCTCTCTGTTGGTAGGCCACATATCCAGCCCTGGTACACCACCCCGGCCTTTTCAGCAACTACCCAGTCTCCCTTACGGAAAAACCCGCCGTTGGTAGTGCCGCCGAAACGGGGCCGGACAGCACCTTTCCGAAAGTTTTGCCGGTGTAGGCACCGTCGTGCATACCGAAGACGACGCCAGACAAAGAACGGTGCACCGGGGTTATTGTCGCAATCGGTGACACCCATCAGCATTGCCACCGCATCGTGCGCGTGGGTCTCCGGAACCTGCTCCCACTTCCTTGCAGTGAATTTCGGCAGGCCAAACTTTTCCCGCCAGAAATCTGTGTCAGAAACCTCGACTAGTTTCAGGTCGGCCAATTTCCTGTATTCGGCGTAGGTAAGTGTTTTACCGATCTCTACAGTGGAAAAGAACTTGCCGTTGCGGTTTTTGTAGTGGTTGAAACGCACGTCTTCAGCGATGATTAGCTTGATCGGGTAGATTTCGCATAGCTCCCGAATAGCTTTCAGTCGGGTTTCGACCTTGGATTTTTGAGTGGGAGCCAGCCAATAGTTTTTTCTTTTACGGTTATTGAATCTCTTTGGCCTGCGGGGCGTGTTGCGGTGTCTCCTTGCCCGGCGCAGGTTTCTCCTGGCCTCCATCTTTTGGGGCACATCGTCAGGAAGAAAAACCATCGCCCTGAGTTCGATGCGCGTATGGGACGCCACAGCCACGCCGTCGTACTTCGCGCCGGGGTCGTTGGCCAGAGCCATAGGCTGGGTTTGGGTGCCCACAGGACGGGTCATGTGAATGTAGAATAGTCCCAGCCTATTTCTACGGGGTTTTGCGAGTCCGTCTTCGATAAGCAGTCTTGCCTTTCTTGGGGTGGTGGGCATAAGCGGTTTGTTGTTTATGTCCACCACCGGAACTCTTTGGGTCATGCGGATACTCCGCCTCCTCTCGGAGTGATTGTCGCTTCGGCGTTGCCTGGGTGGCTTAGCACGGTTCCGTGCGCGGCATTAAGCGATTCTGCCTCACATAGTCCGGGCTAGCGAAACACCCGGAAGTGATTAGTTAGCCACCTAGGGCCGCTGCTTGGTTGCCACCAAGCCGCCTAGTCAACCAGTTGCCCCTGCCCCCGCCAAGGCAGGCCCCCGACAAGCCTCTGACTTCAGTCAGGGGTGATTGACAAGCCTTGAGACTGAAGGGTTTGGGGTACTGACAAAATTAGGACAGGAAAAAGCGCACGGTCGGGCGACCGCGTTTCCCTTTGGGACGTTCAGGAATCACTTTACCGGACTCAATCAAATAATCAATCGCGTCCTGAAACGCGGCACGCGGAACGCAAACGATGCGCAGTATATCTCGGGCCGTGCAACCCGGCTTGCGTTCAATCTGCCCAATCACACGTTGGCACAGGCGCTCAAAACTTGAATAGGACAGCCTTCTGACTATGGCTTCTGCGTTTTTGAAGAAAACTTCGGCGTATGCGCAGCCTTTTCGGACGGCGTCCGGATGTAGAGATAAAAGCGGTTCGCCCGGATGACGTTCTGCCTGGATTAAAAGCGCGGTTTTGAGCGCCACGGTTTCAAGCCGCACAGCGAAGGGTACCAAGTCCCGAACGCAGTCTTTCAGCTGATCCCTGAAGCTGTAGAACCACTCGGCGTAAGTGTCGTAGGCCGCGGTGCCCTCTTCCAGAACGATTTGGCCGCTGCACCGGCTTATTTCCCGAAGTATCTCCACCAGGGTTGACGGAACAACCAACTCCGGCGGAACCGGAAAGGGCGTGCGGGGTTTCCCGAACACGTAGCAGAATCGCGGCAGGAATCCGCCGCCGGCATCGTTTTCGGAAATGTGCACCTCTAACCATTCGGGAGTGCTGGCCGACAGCATAGAGATATAGGGATTTGCGGCGCAGTATTCTTTGACGCGGCCTTTGGCGTCTTTTCTAATACGCTTAAACAGGCGCGGGCAGTCGTAGAGTTCGGCCATGTCCTGCTTTAAGCCCAGGGCGTAGCTCCTAGCCAGGGAGCCAAGCCAACCGCCGAGTTCACCCAATGCGAACAGCCCCTGCGGATTTGCAGAAAGGGTTTCGTAAAACGATTCCGGCGTGATCCGGTCGGGGAAAGTGTGCACCCCGGCCTCTTCGCAGAGCATGCGGGCAAGGGAAACCGCCGTGCTCTTCCGGGCAACCGACGAGTCACCTAGAAGTACGAGCCACAGGTTGGCATAGATGCGGTTGTTGAGACAGACTTTGCGCCCGACAGCCGCGCTTAAACAGGCCAGGGCACCCGCGACCAGGTATTCTTCAGGTGCATCGGTAGTCTTTTTGGCCCAGCTTACGTAACTTTTGATAAACAATAGATCACCCCCCTTTTAGCTGGCCCGCTTATGCTGATCGGAATTAACCCCGCCGGACAGGATGAGTTTATATCCGTTTTTGTCTGCAACCAGGAGCCCGTGTTTAATCAGGAGCTCGGTCATACTCCCCGGACGTGGTTCAGAAAGGCTCCACGGACGCTTAACGTGTTCGCGCCAGAAATTAAAACCCCGACCGTCCGGTGATTTGAGGACTATCGGGTCTAGAAATTCGGGGTTCGTCTCGGTCATCACCCTGGGGGCAAACTTTCCAAACCTTTCTCGAAAGTGGGCCAGGGCATTTCCCAGAGAGCCGTATTCTTCCTCCAAAGCGGCCCGCACTTTGGGGTGGAGGGCAGTTTTCAAGTGAATTTGAATGTCTATGTTCAATACTCGTTCACTCCTTCTTTAGTGTCTCAAGCACAAAGTGGCTCTCAAATACCACAAACCTGGACAACAAAACACCCGCCGGTTGGCGGGCATCAAACATGGTGCGTATATTCCCAAATTATTAACAGCATTTAGGATTCGCTATATCTTCTGCTATAATATTATTGCAAAAATACAGCTTATTTCCCGCTGTTAAACTTAATCCATTTGTCCCAGCCGATAAACCCATTTTCATCGCAAAACCTTTCGGTAAAATCTCTAGTTAACCTATTAATTGCTGCGCCGTATGCCTCTTTATAGTCCTTCGCGTGTTCTTGGGGCTTATCTTTCATAAGTCGGGCAATTTTTAAATAGAATTCGGGGTCACCAGTTATTTCTTCCCAAAATGCTTGTCCTGCAATTTCCCGGAAATTCGCCTGGCTTCTAGAAGACTGGCTCTTTTTCCCATAAGCATAACCTACAATTGGGTCGTAATGCTTTCTATATCCAGCTAAGCGTTTCCTCATTTCTTCAAACGCTTGTTGTTGACGCCTCTTGCTTTGGGCATTGAAAACCGATGTGCCAGACTTTACTGCTATAGCTTTTACGCTGTCTTCCGTATGGATGACTATGTCGATAGAATCAGCTAGAGCCTTTTCACCTCCTGAAGCAGCTAGCGCTACCTCTTCAAAAAAGATATTCCCGAACAGCGTCTCTTCGGACGAAGACATGAAGGCAAGGACTAGTTCTTGCACCACTTCTGCTGCCACCGTAACCCCTTTGCCCCTGAAAAGGTAGGGGTTTTTCCGCTTTAGTAGGTAATTTAAAGAGAGGGTGTTTAACTTCTCAATGCGTCTATCATAAAACTTATCTAGGGCGTTACTGATTGCCTTTTCAATTTGATTCGGCGTAACATTCATAATTTCCACCTTCTTCTCGGACACGCATTCTCTTAGTATTAACAATATATGACCCTTCTGCTACCGCCAATATTGATTTGCCAACTGCTTCTGCAAGGCCAACGGGAACCGCATTTCCAATCTGTTTGTATTTTTCGGCCAAAGAACCTGATAAAACATAGTCATCAGGGAATTGTTGAATTGCAAGGTACTCTCTTACGCTCAGCGGCCTGTCGTATTTGGGGTGACATAAGCAGGTCGACTTGTGGATAGGGCTTGTTACCAAAGTAGGCGAAGGTTCGTCATAAGACAACCTCCTATAGAAGCCTGTTTTCCCTCCGTCTGATTTATAAGCTCCTCCCATAGCTTTTGGTAGAAGCTCTTGTGGTAAGTCTCTCCAATTACCTCCAGGTGGAACTAGCCTCAAATATTTCAACCTATGTTCGGTGAAAGTAGCGCATTCACCCGGTTCGTCTTCTAAATGTTTAATAGCGTCCCCAAGTGTCCTCCACCTATATTGTTTCTCTTGGTGAATTTGGAAGTGCGTTGGTTTGGGAAGGAAAACCCCTTCGTGGTCTCTAGAACCTAAAATAAAAAGCCTCTCCCTAAACTGCGGTACTCCGTAATCTACTGCATTGAGGACACCCCATACTATTTCGTAACCTAATTTTTCGAATTCTTTTAGGACTACCTTGAACGCTGAGCCTTTTTCTTCTTCCGGCAACAAGTCCTTCCGGTTCCTCTCTTCCCAAGGGACATGTTTAATTCGTGCATTAGTTAAGCCGACAACATTTTCCATTATAAAGAAGCGCGGTTGTAGACCCGCAATTAAACGGACATAGTCCATAAATAAGCTCCCTCGGGGGTCTTTGATTGAGAGCCGGAGGCCAGCAGTGCTATAAGGTTGACAAGGGGGTCCACCGCTTACTAAGAATGGCTCTCCTTTTTTAAGCCCGGTTACCGACAATATTTCGTCTGCTGTTAAATCTCGCACGTCTTTACAAAAAGTTGGGAGTTCTCTAAAGTTTTGTTTTATGGTATTTACCATAGTTTCGTCAACATCATTCGCAAAGACGACTTTAAAGCCAGCTTTTTCTAAGCCTATGTCTAATCCCATTGCGCCTGAAAACAAAGATATTACATACCGGTCGCTTTGGCCCCTGCTAGAACCCTTCACATGTGCGCCCCCTTTCTCAACTGCTTCTGGGCATTACAATTAGAAAAATCGCCGTTCCTCATTTTCTCAAGAAAAAGAGATAGTTCGTCTACTGAGAACCGGCGATGTCCGCCTGCGGTACGATATGCTTTTATTAATCCCGCTTTTTCGTACCTGTAAATGGTGCTCTGTGAAACACCAAGTATTTCAACAGCCTTGCTCAGAGGTACAAAATCGGATTTGGCTGCCAAACAATACTCCACTTCGGGCTTGTCTGGGCAGATATTGCGCCTGAAGGTAGCGCACGCATCTTTGTCAAAGTCGGTAGCCCATACGTGCTGAAACGAAAAGGTTTCACCGTTGTGCATGATACATGCCAGTTTAGCGCCCATCCCAATGCCGCCCGGACCCGAGAAGAGCTCTCCTAGACGAAACTGCATATTTTTCACCCTTCCAAATCCTAAATGGGTATTCGTTGTCTATAGATGCAATTCCTGCGAAAAGCTTGAACTTATGAGGGAGTTTTGAACAACTGATGTACGGCCAAGGGGAAGGCGTGTCCTTTTCCGTCCACCAAAATACCGCACCACAAACACACAAATGTCTCACGCCTTCCGCCAAGTGAGGGCATACCCGTTCCAAATAGGTCGGGGTAGCCGCACTTTAGACATACGGCTCAGGCAAACTTATGTATCCACCCTTTCTTGCTTTCCTTTGTGTTGACATTGTGTGCCCACTGTGCTACCATATAATTGGAAGCATTAAACCATGAAAGGAGTCTTGAAAATGAACACCCAGCTGATTAACCCTGACACCATTGAGCTATCCCACGATGCTGATGACACATGGAAACTCGACAAATTGATTGAAAGCATGAAAGATCGCGGCTGGCAGGGAAGGCCTATATTGGTTGTTTCCAATGATGATGGACTAACAGCAATCACCGGTAACCATCGCCTTATGGCCGCAATATGGGCCGGCCTGGATGCAATTCCCGCCTATGTTATGGACGTGCACGACCATATTCCCGGTCTTGACGGCTACTGTGGAGTCTGCGGAATCTCATGCTGGGTCGAAGGGCTATTGGAATCCTGGAACGACGGGTTGCGCCTGGATGCCATTAAACAATCAGGCGATGAAGAGGCGATAAAGATTATGAGAGCCGAAATCGATCCAAAATAAGGGGTGTCTTCAGGTGTCTCGATTGCATATCAGAGTCAGCCCGGAGTTCTTGGAAAGACTAGAAGCTTACTGCCGACACCATGGAGTGGACAAAACAGCAGTAGTCAAGATTGCCATTGTTGAGTATTTGGATCGCCGAGAAAAACAGCACACCGAAAATCTTCGGCACGATGACTCATTGAGAAATTCAGATTAAGATGCACTGATCTATGCCATCATACCCGAGGGTGATTGACGGCGCGTTTTGAAGAAGCGTGATGTCTACTCCCTGCTAATAGATTGACCAAGCTCGGACCCCGCTTATAGGACGGCCACCGCCCTGCAGGCGCTGCACCCGTTAAGGTGGGCAGAAAAACGACGAACAAGATCCGGGGCCTTATCGCCGGTTCCCGGTTTGCTCAAGCCGCTCCCTCCTTATACGAAATTAAAATTCGCTCTTATGGGGGCGAATTCCTCCAGCTTATGCGAAGTTTTCCACCGTAATATTTCGCATAAGGGACATTATGCGTAATCAGTAAGACCCCGTCCAGCAGCGCGCCGCACTCTAAACACACAAGCTTTTCCGGCGCGCCTCCGAACGAGGTCATCCCGGTTCCGGTCAGGGCCGGATACCCGCACTCTGGACACACGATGCACCCTTCATCCACCCAAAACCACCTCCTACAGCGCCGCGCGTACTTTTGCCCGGTGCTTTACCCGGACGTGGGTTTTCCTGTACCAGTTGCGCCACTCCCGGTCGCCGTTAAAGGTCAAGACGACCAGCGCCCCGTCCCTATCCCGGCGCACCAGGGCGTAGAGCCCCTGCCAGCACACTTCGTAGGCGCCGCCGGGGCGCTTCCCGACCGGTTTTCCCTTAAGGGCAGCCTGGATCAAAAAACGTTCTGCGTCTTTGACCGACGGTTTTCCGGCCCTTCTCCAGTCGTTTAATCTTTCCACGGCGTGCTTCGTGACCAGCACCTTCTGGTCCTGGTTGTCTTTACCACCCTGAGCCACTTTGAACTTATTCCGGCGTGCAATCAGATCACTGAAAGACTTGAGGCTGATTTTCAATTCCACCAACAACACCTCCTGCGAGAATGTGGTTCAAAAAGAAAAAAAGCCGGAGCGTTTCCAACTCCGGGCCTTCGCGCCGATTCCCACCAACCTTGCCGTAAAATACATGGGCGCCATCCGGAAAATCCGCTTCCAACTGAACCGGAGCTCCCGGACGAAGCCCACGATTTTGCAACCATTTTGCAACCAAGATTGTTTTAGACCGGCTTAAAATATCAGGTTTTAACCTGAACCGTTCTGGACTTCCAGTTATTGGATTATCCCCGTCCGGCCTTGTCTTTTCTGGCTTTCAAGCCCGTCCCCCTGAACGTGGGCTCCCTGCTCGCATTCAAGAGGTCAGGGGTTCGATTCCCCTCGGGTCCACCAAAATTCGGGCATTAGAGGCACCGGCTGGTCATACCGGCCGGTGTTCTTTGTTTGGAGGATGGATTGAAGGACAATCAATAAGACTTATTGAATTGGTGGACAAGACCGGAGGTCGTTACATTGGCTCATACGATAACCTGGCCCAGGAGGCTGAATTCCCAAACAAAAAAACTTGAGAACAAGACAATAGCCATCCGTTCTTCCCCGCCCCGGAGAAAAGGACTGATCGGCAAATTGATCGCGGTAGCAGGAGCTATCGCCGCAACAATCCGCGCCGCTTTAGGATCACAGTCCGACAAGGAAAACCAAGGGCTTAGGAAGGGTGCCGCAGGCGAGGAAGCCGTGGCAAGGGAATTGGATAAACTCCCGGATGGCTGGTTTGTGGTCAATGATGTACGCGTGGGCGAGAGCCAAATCGATCACATCGTCCTCGGCCCAAAGGGAATCTTCTGTATAGAAACCAAGCATTCCGGCACCGTCAGAATTGATAAGGAAGGTAACTTCTACCGCCTGGAAAGGAAAATGTGGGTCCCCACAAACAGCCCGGCGGTTCAGAATATGCGGCATATAAAGAGCCTGAAGAAATTCCTTGGCCGGGAATTCGACTTTCACCCAACCATCAAGTCGGTCGTCGTGTATGTTGGACAGGGCCGCTTTGAACTTGAAGCCCTCACCGTACCCCCCGGCAACACAAGGATCGCTTTCTTCAACAACCTGAGAGAATATCTGCTCGCCCAGCCTGATGTTTCGTGGAACACGGACAGGCTTCGGGGAATGGCATTCGCCATTGCAGGCGTTACCGAAACCAGCGGAGTATGAAACCAACGGTTATGTCGCAAGCCTATCCAAGAAATCCGCCGGGTCGAGGATCGGAATCGTCCCGAAGGCTCCCGGTTTCAGCAGGTGATGGTCACCGGAAACGATGTATGCCGCGCCCGAAGCTTCGGCACACTCGAGGAGTCAATATCTTGACACTTGCCGGGGAAACACCGGCTTGAGCCAAAAGTCCCAGGGGCATCCTCCCTTATTCCCAATTTCCACAGCTCTCTCCAAATTTCAGTAAACTCCCCGTTTTTTGTAGTAAAATCTAGTTAACCGAGTATTCATGATGATCTTGCACGGCAAAAATGCAGACCGACGGCAGAGGGGGATCATGATGAGCTTCAGCGAGGATTTAAAACAGCTGTCGATACGGCTTGTACAGCAGGTGACGCATGCCGCGGCAAGCAGGGACTTAACGAAAGAGGTTCTAGTCGATCCTTTTATCCGGATTTTGGGTTTCGATGTCTCAAATCCGCAGGAGGTGCGGCAGAATTACGATTTCGGCCGGGGAGAAACGGTGGACTATGCCCTGTTCAAAGACGACACACCGGTGATGCTGATGGAGGTAAAGACAGTCGGTGAGGATCTGTCAAACTATGATCCGAAACTGGCCTTTCTGTTCAATGCCGTTCCCGAAACCCGCTATGCCGTCCTCACCGACGGCATCAGCTACAAGTTTTTCGCCGATATGGACCAAAAAGGGGTTATGGACCGGCTGCCGTTTCTGACCGTGTATATGACCAGCCTTAACGAGCTGGATATCGAACTGCTGGCCCGGTTTCGGAAAGGACGATTCAAAGGCGCAGCGCCCAAACCCCCAAAAACCGATGATACCGCGTCAGTACCCAAGCGTTTCGGGGCCCGGGAACTCGCCCACGTCGCCGCCATCGAAGATAAGCTCAAAAAGCTGCTTCAAGAGCCTTCCGACGGACTGATCGCCCATCTCATTGAGGATCTGACCGACGAGGAGATTACCGGGGAAACGTTGGCCTACTTCCGCCCCATCGTCCGCAAGGCCTTCGACGAGATGGTGCGGGAAATAGTCCGCGTCAAGGTAGACGAGAAGGTGGAGGCCATCCTGAAGGAACGGGAACAGGAGGCCGCAAGACAGGAGTCCGAAGCGGCCAACATCGTTCCACAGCATAAGGCGGTTCCGGAGCCGCCCGTTGATCCGGAAGCGGAAAGCTTCTCGATTATCAAGCGGATTCTGAAAGAGCACGGTAAGGATGTATCCGACCTCAAATACAGGGATTCACGGCTGTACTACGGGCTGTGGAGCGTCGATGGCTGGTTCGTACGGCTTAATCTGAACAGTACCCAGCGTCACATCGTCACCAAACTGCCGGTCGGTGTGGCCCAGTCGCTGGCCGATGATTTCTCCGTGCGACCGTCGACCAGAGGAAACGGCAGGAGCCGCGTGTATATAAACTCCCACAAGGATCTCATAAAGCTTGGGGGGTTGATTGTACGGTGCTACGAGGAAGTGGCCGAAGCCTAGACTGATCCCTGTCTTCCCCTACCCTTGGCCGGGACTGTTTCCCGGCCCTTTCCTTTTCGAGAAACGGATCCTTTCCCCAAACTACTCGATTCGACGGTGTTTGTTGACACCAGCCTCCCGCTGTGCATATAATGGGGACAAACGTATGAATATTTGCTCATACATCCAAACGATGGGCGGTGAATGATCTTGAACGCCGGGGAAAACGCTACTTGTGAGGTGCCGTGCATCCATCAGGATGCGGTTTCGTTCGTACGCAGTCGGCTTCCGGACCGGGAGGAAGCCGAAAAACTGGCTGCGCTGTTCAAGGTGATGGGTGATCCGACCCGAGTGCGGATCATTCAGGCCCTCTCCCTGAGAGAACTCTGTGTGTGCGACCTCTCCGCCGTCCTCGAAATGAGCCAATCGGCAGTGTCGCACCAGTTGCGGGTTCTGCGGCAGGAAAGGCTGGTCAAATACCGGAAGGCGGGCAAGATGGTCTATTACTCGCTCGACGACGTGCACGTGATGACCCTGTTCCGCGAGGGGCGGGCCCACGTAAACCATACATGATCCAAATGAGGGAAGAGGCGCAGAATATGAGTAATTCGGCAGAAAACAAACACACCGTGCTCAGGCTTAAGGGACTGGACTGCGCCGACTGCGCCGCAAAGCTGGCGGGCAGCATTCGAAAGATCAGCGGCGTGCAGCGTGCCGACATTCATTTCGGTACGTCTCGCCTTGTGGTCGAACACACCGCACCGATAAATGTGATCACCAAGGCGATTCTGGACGCGGGCTATGGGATAGAGCACGAGGGAACGCCCAACGGAGAGCCGCCCCGCCGACTGAATCTAAACCGGCGCAACGTTTCCACGGCCGTGTCGGGGCTGGCTCTCGGCACGGGGTTTGCCCTGTCCGCCTTCACCACCAACGAACAGGCGGCGACCCTGGCTTTTTTGGTCGCCATCCTGTCGGGTATCGCGATGATGGCACGCGGGGCTTACCAGGCCGTACGCTCGCTCACGCTGGATATGAATGTGCTGATGATAATCGCCGTAATTGGAGCGGCGGCGATCGGCGAATGGGCGGAGGGCGCCACCGTGGTATTTCTTTTCGCCGTCGGAAACGCCCTGCAGGCGTATACCCTGGAAAGAACGCGCCGGTCGATACGCACGCTGATGGAGCTGTCTCCCAAGGAGGCATCGGTCCGGCGTGACGGACGGGTAATGCGGCTGTCCATAGAAGACATCCGGATCGGAGACACCATGATCATTAAACCGGGTGAGCGGATCGCGATGGACGGTGTGGTCACCGCCGGACGGTCCTCGGTGAACCAGGCGGCAATCACCGGCGAATCCATGCCTCTGGTCAAGCACCCGGGCGACGAAGTATTCGCCGGAACACTGAACCAGGAAGGGATGCTTGAGGTACGGGTCACCAAGCTCGCCGCCGACACCACCCTCGCCCGCATCATCCAGATGGTTGAGGAAGCCGAGTCCAGGAAGTCGCCCGCGCAGCAGTTTGTGGACGTGTTTGCACGCTATTACACCCCGGCGGTGATTGCGGCGGCGGCGCTGATCGCCGTGCTGCCGCCCCTGCTTCTGGGATCGGAGTTCACCGACTGGTTTTACCGGGCACTGGTTCTGCTTGTCATCTCCTGTCCCTGTGCTCTGGTTATCTCCACGCCGGTCGCGATTGTGGCCGCCATCGGCAGCGCCGCCCGCCGCGGTGTGCTGATCAAGGGCGGAGCGCAGCTGGAACTGCTGGCCGGGATTAGGGCAATCGCCCTGGATAAGACGGGGACGGTAACCACCGGCAGGCCTTCGGTAACCGATGTGATTAACACAGGGAGCCTGTCTAAGGCCCAGGTGCTCGCCATAGCCGCAGCCATCGAAGCGTCTTCCCAGCATCCGCTTGCCGAAGCGATCACCCGGTACGCCGCAGAACAAGGCGTCATCCGCCCAGAGGCGCAGGACTTCACTTCCTTTACCGGCGAGGGGGCACAGGCCGTAGTCGACGGGCGCACCTATTGGATCGGCAGTCCCGGATTGTTCCGACGCCTGGGCATGCAACCGGAAGCAGAAGTCTCGTCCCATTTTGAACGCCTGCAGCGGGGCGGGAAAACCGTGGTGATGCTGGGCTCTGAAAACGGAATTGAAGCCCTGATCGCGATCGCCGATCAGGTCCGGGCCGAAAGCCGAACCGCTCTGGCCGCACTCCGGCAGGAGGGGATCAAAGAAATGGTCCTGCTGACCGGCGACAACCGAACCACAGCGCGGGCGGTCGCGCATGAACTGGGTATTTCCCGGTTTGAGGCCGAACTGCTGCCCGAACAAAAACTGGAGGCCCTGGAGAAGCTGAAGCGGCAGTTCGGAAGGGTGGCCATGGTCGGAGAGGGCGTAAACGATGCTCCGGCGCTGGCTGCGGCTGACGTGGGTATCGCCATGGGCACGGCGGGCACTGACGCCGCCCTGGAAACGGCCGATGTGGCGCTGATGCACGATGATCTGACCAAGCTCCCCTTCACGATCCGCCTGGGCAGGCGGACGCTGCGGATTATCAAGGAGAATGTCGTCTTCGCCCTGGCGGTCAAAGCGCTGTTCATCCTGCTCACCATAGCCGGTCTGTCGACGCTGTGGATGGCCGTATTTGCCGATACCGGTGCCGCGCTGATCGTTATCGCAAACAGTATGCGGCTCGCCGGCATCCGCCGCCCAGAGGTGAGGAAGCTTAATCACGGCCTGAGTCGTGCGGCCTGATTGCCGAGATTTGCTTTCCCTTACCAGGGACTACCTGTATAATGGTGTAGAGAGTCATTGAATTATGGAGGAAAAGTCTTGCTGCTAACAATTGCCACCCTACTGCTGGGGGTCGCCATCTACCTGTTTTACAAGGGCCACACCGAAGACAGCAAGAGCAAACTCATCGTCGCCCTGCTGCTCACCTTGGGAGGCCTGTTCCTCCTCTATAATGTGCCGGCATAATTCTGAAAACGGGTTTTGAGGCGATTATGACTATTAAGGTTCCGAAGAAAACACTTGAAATACTGACCAGCCGCCTGCATTCGATCGAGCGTGAGCTCCGGGCGGTAAAGCTGCAGATCCGCAACCTTTATGCGATCGGGGAGCAGGAAATCATGGTGCACACCGTGCGCTGGGTAGCCCCCCTGGCCGAGGTCGAAAGAGCCGGCGGGGTGGTGACCCCGCTGGAACTGAGCTGGTTCTGCCGCAAGTACGGGAAGAATCCCAAGGGCGTGGCCGGCTATTTCACCGGAGCCAAACCCAGTATGCGGTCGGTGGAAGGCGATAAGCGGGCGCTCACCGAAGACGGGCGCGCCCGTATCCGGCAGATTGAAATGGAGTACGGGGAAGACTGGCTGGAAAGGATCCCGCTGGACCTGGTCGGTGATCCGGAGGTCGATCCGGACAGCATCATTTACATCTAGGAAGCCGTTCCGGGCTTCAGTGAAGCTCTCCCCTGCGCCTGATGAGCGGATCGAGGGCGGCAACCATCGCTTTCAGAATGGGAAATGAAGCATTTCCCACCGCTCTCTTCACGGGCCCCCGCTCTAGAATCCGGACAATCCGATCGTACCAGTCGTTGTCGGCGGCGGCGATGATCCGCCGCATCTTCAACGACATATGGTAGTTGCGCCGAAGCGGGCGCATTTCTCTTTCATACTGTTTTAGGTTCCCCTTAAGAATGGCGCGTGCTGCTTCAAATCCACTGATCATAGAGGTAAACTGGCCGAATCCCATAAACGGCATTACAAACCCGCCCGCCGTTCCGGTGTACAGTACATTGTCGCGTACAATGGCCGAGTTGCGTCCCATCTCAAAGGAGTACAGCTGAAAGGTGTCCCTGATCTCGAAACGGCGAGGAATGGACGCCAGAAACTTCTCCCACAGTTTCTCCAGATTTACTCCCTCGGTTCCCGGCACTGCAATCACCAGGCTGGCCGTCCCGCTGTTGTAAGGAAGCAGAAACCCGTATCCCTGGGGAGCAAAACGATCGTCAAGCCATACCTCTGCCGTGTAGGGGTCGAAGGTTCCCCGAACGGCCGCCCCGATTAGATTGGCCGTCACATCGGTCTCCCAGGTACCCTGACGCCTCGCCTCGCGGTTGTTGCCCGTAGCTACCACCACCACATCGTAACGCGCCTTCAGGTCGTCCAGAGTATAGCAACTGTTGACCTCCACCGGGGCCCGGGACATGTCCCCAAGCTGAACTTCCAGAGCCTCCGGATAATTGCCGCGGGCGGTGATATAGCCCAGATTGCCGCTAATCTCCGTTTCCCGGGTCGGGCCGTGCAAAATCACCCGCCTGATCGGGTTCAGGGGCTTCGGTGCTACTCCGTACCGGTCAAGCAGGTACCGATAATAATCCTTCACCGGGAAATCCAACAGGGGCATTATCGCCTCGGTATTCGCAAAACGCGCCCCGATCTTATGTTTAGATTCATATACATCGGGCGTCAGTCCGCCTCTTTCCAGCAGCACCGCGCAGGCCAAGCCCGAGAGCCCGGCCCCCGTGACAGCCACGCGCATGCGTATTCCTCTCTTTAACAAGTTTTCCGTTTAGTCTCCCCCCAGCCGGTAAAATATACTACAGAGTGGCGGCAAAAGGAGGAATCGCGGGCTGTTTGGATAATATTCTGAGTTGGGGAGGTGCCTTGTTTGACACTGCTGATGGTACTTTCTGTAGCCGCCACGATATACACCGTCTATTGGATGCGCCGGGAACAGCGCCGGGGACGTACGGACGAGGTCGTGGTGGCCGTAGGGTTTTTCTTCTTCTTTGCCTCATTGCTCGTAGACTCGCTTGTGCAGTCGCCCCCACTGTTCACCCTGCCCGGCGTGGTCGAAATACCGCTGCGCATTGTGGTGCCGGTCCTGGTGATTGTGTTCGTCTATGCCTACAATCAGATGCGCGAGTTCACCCGGGAAAACGAGGAGCGGAAACACCCCCAACTGGTCCGCACCGGCATTTACGGTTACCTGAGGCACCCGGTCTACCTGGGAGCCATCTTGTGGGTGAGTCTGGCCTTCATTTTCAGCCCGACGTTGATCCGGGCGGTAACGCTGCCGGTCTCCATCGCCTGTTTCCTCGCCGGGGCCAGACTGGAGGACAAAGCAAATATGGAGAAGTTCGGGAAAGAATTCCGGAAATATCAGGAAGAGGTTCCCGGATTCAACGCCGTGAGCGCACTGCGCACTTGGGTGAACAAGCGCTAAGCCGTCGGGGCACCCAACAAATACGGAGGGAAATCAATGTTAAGAATCTTTCAACGTATGAGCTGGACGACCTCCTTCGTCCTGCCCATGGTCTTGGGGATGATTGTGGTACTGGTTGGGCTCACCCAACCTCAGCTGCCACGTATGATATTCATCGTAGGCTTCGTTTTCTGCCTGGTCTTTCTCCCCGGCATACTAATCGCCGGCAAGATAATCAGCGAACCGCGCAAGACAATGGATGTCGTGCTGCAGAGAATCGACCTGCACGGTTACGTCACTCTGCAGCTCCCTGACGGCCGCACCGAAAGCTTTCAGGCTCCGGCACTAAACCGTGAAGTGGTGATGGGAAAGATGCGGGAAGGCGAAAAGCTACGCGTGACAACCCGGGGCGACATCGTGTTCAAGTACGAGCGCCTCAGCCACGACGTTGAGTACTGGCCTGAACAAACAGGCCGGTAGAAAGGTAGCGCTCACCGCTGTCGGGGAATATCACGACCACCAGTTTGCCGCTGTTTTCGGGACGTGCGGCTACTTCCAACGCCGCGCGGCACGCCGCACCTGATGAAATGCCTACCAACAGTCCTTCCTCGCAGGCCAGCCGACGGGCGGTCTCCATCGCGACCCCGGTTTCAATCGGGATGATCTCATCCACCACCTCGCGCTGAAACACCTCCGGCACGAATCCGGCCCCAATGCCCTGTATGCCGTGAGATCCGGGCTCCCCGCCTGACAGCACCGGTGATTCGGCCGGCTCGACGGCAACCGTCTGCACCGCCGGATTCCGCTCCTTCAGAAAGCGGGAGACACCGCTCACTGTTCCCCCGGTTCCGGCACCGGCCACAAAAACACCAACCTGCCCCCCGGTGGCCGCCCATATTTCCGGTCCGGTGGTGCGATAGTGCACTTCGCGCACGGCCTCGTTTCGGAACTGATTCGGAACAAACGACCCGGGCTGGGCTTCGGCCAGCCGCTCCGCCTCGCGGATTGCCCCGGACATTCCTTCCTCACCCGGCGTAAGCACCACCTCTGCACCAAAGGCCTCCACCAGCCGGCGGCGTTCCACGCTCATCGTCTCCGGCATCGTCAGAATCAGCCGGTAGCCCTTAAGGGCGCACGTCCATGCCAGTCCGACGCCGGTGTTGCCGCTGGTCGGCTCGATGATTACCGCCCCCGGTCCGATCAGGCCCTGCCGTTCCGCCGCTTCGAGAATAGCCAGTGCCGCCCGGTCCTTCACACTGCCCCCGGGATTGAGAAACTCCAGCTTTGCAGCCAATACTGCCGGCAATCCGGCCCCAATCCGTGCAAGGCGCAGGAGCGGGGTGTTGCCGATCAGGCCGGTGAGATCCGACGCCATTCTTATGTCACGCATATTCAAGATTCCCTTCTCACATTTCTTGTATTAAAAAAGGAGTCATTTCCTACTGCCCTGAAAACAGCTTTGCGTTCACGTGTCATCCGGCTTTACCTCCGGACAAATTGTACAATTCGGGCACCATTCCCAGCGAAGAGGTAATCCCTGAGCACAGCTATCCAACAAAACAATCTAGTATCCTTGGCACAACCGAATGCTCATTCTCAGAATCATACTCCTGACTCCTGATTCCTGACTACTGACTACTCTCCCTTTTCGCATAACTGCACGTTACGGTCTGACGGCACTCAACGCACTGTCCGTTGCACGGTTCGATGTGAATCAGAACATGCGCGTTCGGGAAAACGGTCTTGATCTCCGTTTCCACACGGTCACACAAATCGTGCGCCTCCTCAACCGGAAGCGCGGAGGCCACCACCAAGTTCAGGTCGATATGCTGTTCCGAACCGGCCTTCCTGGTGCGGAAGGTATGATACTCCACGAACTCAGGCTCAAACCGCCGCAGCACGGCCCGGATTTTTTCCTCGTCTTCTTCCGACAGCCGCACATCTAGCAGACTGCGCAGGGAATCCCGCACCAAACGGTGGGAGGCCCGCACAATAATCAGGGAAACGACGATCGCCACCAGCGGGTCGAAGATGGGCTGACCGGTCAGCCTGATCAAACCCAAACCGACCAAGACACCGAGAGAGGTATAGACGTCGCTGCGCAGGTGCCAGGCGTCGGCTTCCAGAGCCGGGGAGTCGGTTTCCCGGGCCACCCGCATCAGGTACCGGGAAACAAAGGTGTTGACCACAATGGCCGCCCCCACCACCACCGTTCCCAGCCCCAGGGCTTCAACCTCCACCGGATTGAAAAAACGGGGCAGGGCGTTCCAGAGAATGGCTACCGCCGCCCCCAGGATCAAGAGGCCCTCGATGACCCCGGCCAGGTTTTCAAACTTCCCATGCCCGAACCGGTGCGTAACATCGGCCGGCCGGGCGGCGGTGCGTACCGCGGTGAAAGCAACCACCGCCGCCACCAGGTCCAGGCTGGAGTGGATGCCGTCCGAGATCACACTGACCGACCCCATATAGAAACCGGCCGCCAGCTTACTGAGCATCAGAACAGTGTTCGAGGCAACCGAAACCTGCGCCGCCCGAATTTTTCGCCGATCGTTCACACTCCGAATCGAACTGCTTTGCCCGGACAATTGAACCCCTTCTCCCCAACTCCCAGTATTACTATAGTATACCAGTCACAACGGCCGATAACATGATCATAAGACAAAAAAACAGGATCCCAAGCTTTACGACTCGGGATCCTGTTTTTCTTAACTCAGGGGAGAACAATCCTTCACGGGATTGTTTACATCATGTCCATTCCGCCCATGCCGCCGGGCATTCCGGCACCGCCCTTGTTCTTTTCGGGCTTCTCGGCCACCAGGGTCTCGGTGGTCAGAATCATCGCCGCCACGCTGGCCGCATTCTGCAGTGCCGTGCGCACCACCTTGGCCGGGTCGACAATACCGGCCTCAATCATATTAATGTATTCGCCGGTGAGGGCGTTAAAGCCGACACCATTCGGGCTTTCCTTAACCTTCTCCACCACAATGGAGCCTTCGTTACCGGCATTGTTGGCAATGTTCCGTACCGGTGCTTCCAGCGCCTTCTTGATGATATCAATACCGGTTTTCTCATCCGGGTCATCGCTGTTCAGGCTGTCAAGAGCCGGAATGATATTAATCAGTGAGGTACCGCCGCCCGGCACAATGCCTTCCTCAACAGCCGCCCGGGTCGCGTTCAGGGCGTCTTCAATGCGCAGCTTCTTGTCCTTCATCTCGGTCTCGGTCGCGGCGCCCACATTGATCACCGCCACACCGCCGGCCAGCTTGGCCAGGCGCTCCTGTAGCTTCTCCCGGTCGAAATCGGAAGTGGTGTCCTCAATCTGCTTCTTGATCTGGGCGATCCGCTTGGTGATCGCATCGGTGTCACCCTTGCCGTCGACGATGATCGTCTCGTCCTTCTTCACACGAACCTGCCGGGCACCGCCGAGCATATCCAGCTCAGCCTTGTCCAGCTTCAGGCCGATATCTTCGGTGATAACCTGGCCGCCGGTGAGGATGGCGATATCCTCCAGCATCGCCTTACGGCGCTCACCGAAACCGGGTGCCTTCACCGCAACCACGCTCAGTGTGCCGCGCAGTTTGTTGAGCACCAGGGTCGCCAGTGCTTCGCCTTCGACGTCCTCGGCAACTACCAACAGCGGCTTACCGGTCTGAAGCACCTTCTCCAGCACCGGCAGGATGTCGGCGACAGCCGAAATCTTCTTATCAGTGATCAGTATGTACGGGTCGCTCAACGTGGCTTCCATCTTGTCGGTTTCGGTTACCATGTACGCTGAAACGTAGCCCCGGTCGAAATTCATACCTTCGACGAGTTCGAGCGAGGTATCGACGCCCTGCGATTCCTCGACGGTGATCACGCCGTCCTTGCCGACCTTCTCCATCGCATCGGCGATCAGATTGCCGATCGTTGCATCGTTGGCAGAGACTGAAGCCACCTGAGAGATCGCTTCCTTGCTCTCCACCGGCTTGGCGAGGTTCTTGATTTCCTCGACCGCTTTCTCCACGGCCCGCTCGATACCGCGCTTGACGATAATCGGGTTCGCACCGGCGGCCACGTTCTTCAGCCCCGCACGGACGATGGCCTGGGCCAGCACAGCGGCCGTTGTGGTACCGTCACCGGCGATGTCGTTAGTCTTGGTCGCTACTTCCTTCACCAGCTGGGCACCCATGTTCTCGAAGGGGTCCTCCAGCTCGATCTCGCGGGCGATGGTTACACCATCGTTTACAATCATCGGGGAGCCAAACTTCTTCTCCAACACCACGTTCCGGCCCTTGGGCCCAAGTGTGACCTTAACGGCATCAGCCAGAGCATTTACGCCTCTTTCCATAGCGGCCCGGGCATCCGCGCCGAAGATGATGTCCTTACTTGCCATTTCGTTTCGTTACCCCCTTCTTTATTCCAATACGCCGAGAATGTCCATCTCACGAAGAATCAGGTACTCTTCATCGTCAATCTTGACTTCGTTGCCGGCATACTTCGAGTACAGCACCTGATCACCGACCTTCAGGTCGATGGCTACGCGCTGCCCGTTGTCCAGCAGACGGCCGGAACCGACGGCAACCACTTCACCTTTCTGCGGCTTTTCCTTGGCCGTATCCGGAAGAACGATGCCTCCCTTCGTTCTTTCCTCCATCGGCAGCGGCTTGACCACTACACGATCTCCCAGAGGTCTGATCACAAAATACCCCTCCTTAAGTGAGCATTTTTTAATCTATTGTTAGCACTCATCGATAGTGAGTGCTAACAGCCAACCACAGTTATTATGATACGAATCTCACGAATTAAACGCAAACCTTGGATTTTCCGTAAAAAATTCTTTCAGAATCCGTTATTAGAGATTAGCTTCCCGGATCAGGCACTTTCTCATCATTATGCTTTTTCCGGACGCAGCAAAATCTGGTGCTGTTGGTTATATTTTTCCCACCATGTAAAATGATTTATACCGCCTGCATCCAAAAGGAAGACAGGAGGTGACATTTCACAAAAAAGAAGACGGTTTGAAAACCGCCTTCACACCTCTCACTTCCCAATTCAGACTCTCAAATTCTCAAAAGCAGCCCAATTCACACTTGTGGACTTTTAAGTCAAGCCGATCGCAGGCGCGACCGATAACCCGGGGATGGACGTTGAGCTCGGCTGCGAGCTTGCGGGCGGCCGTACAGGTAATTTTCCCGCCGGGAGCTGCTTGGCGCACGGCTTCTATAATCTCGGCGCTCGGCTCTTCCGCAAATTCCCTATCCTTGCCCACAGAACCTCACCTCTCCGAATCGGATTATCTGTAAAGTATTAGAGATCGGGCGCCCGATACCTGCTTTATCGCGGCAGAGTGTGCCGAGTCTTTTTCTGGTGAAAAAGAACCGGAAACCTTAAGCCGCGCTGCGGCACGCGCAGGGTACGGGTTGGAGTAACAATGTAGTTGACCCCCCGGTCGTGGGAATCGGGATGAACCGTCCTCCGCACCTGGAAATCAAAGGCCAGGCCCACCTTCACCGTGCGGCGCGGGATGGTGCCGAAGAACCGGTCGTAGTAGCCGCTACCGTACCCGATCCGGTATCCGTCCAGGTCGAAACCGATGCCCGGCACCAGGATCAGGTCGATTTCATCGGTCATGATTTCAGGCAGTCCCGGACGCGGTTCAAGAATGCCGTATGCCCCGCTGTCCAAATCATCGGGATAATGCTCGATCTGAACAACGGTCATCGACTTGTGTTCACAGTCGGTCACCGGCAGTCCCACTCTCTTTCCGTCCCGAAGCGCCGCGCCGATGATCGCGCCGGTCCGGACCTCATTACGCACGTCCGCATAGGCCATCACCGTCCGTGCTTGCTCAAATTGAGGCAGCTTCAGCACCCGGGCGGTGACCGCCGCGCTTTTTTCGGCAAGCTCCTCCGGCGTCAAGGCCATACGCCGTGCTATCAACTCGGCCCGCAGTTTCCGCTTTCTATCCCTGTTTCCCACTTCTAACCTCCCACTTCACACATCCCAATTTCTCCGCAGCCACGGCATTCAGCTCGGGACCGGCCGTTTCACCCCGCAGATACTTGTAGTAACCGACGCAGGCCACCATCGCCGCGTTGTCGGTGCACAGCTCAAGAGGCGGCACCGTTACCTCAAAACCGGCCTCATTCGCCCGCGCAAGCAGCGCTTCGCGCAGGGCACTGTTCGCCGCCACCCCGCCCGCCAGCATGATGCCCGCCGGACGGTGTACGGCGGCAGCGGCCATTACCTTGTCCACCAAGACATCGGTAACCGCCTTTTGAAAGGAAGCGCAAACATCGGGTACGGAAACATCCCGCCCTTTCCGGCGTTCCCTTTCCAGGTAGTTCAGCACGGCCGTTTTCAGCCCGCTGAAGCTGAAGTCATATGTGTTTTCCTCCAGATAGGCGCGCGGGAAGCTTATCGCCTCCGGATCGCCGTCCCGGGCCTCGCGCTCGATCAGCGGACCGCCGGGATATCCGAGTCCCATCACCCGGGCCACCTTGTCAAAGGCTTCACCGGCCGCGTCATCCCGTGTCCGTCCCAGCAACCGATAATCACCATGACGGGCAATTAAGAACAGGTCGGTATGCCCGCCCGAAACCACCAGGCACAGCTGGGGAAAGGGCAGGTTCGGACGGATCAGAAAGTTGGCATAGATGTGTGCTTCCAGATGATTTACACCAATCAGGGGAAGATCATGCGCGAAGGCGATCGCCTTGGCCGACATCAGCCCGACCAGCAGCGATCCGGCCAGACCGGGACCGTAGGTAACGGCAACGGCGTTAAGATCTGAAAACCCCCGACCGGCCTGTTCGAGCGCCTCGTTCACCGTAAGCGGGGCCATCTCCAGGTGCCGCCGGGAGGCCACCTCGGGCACCACACCGCCGTATTTTTGGTGTATAGCCACCTGGGTGGAAATGATGTTCGATTCAATGACGCACCCGTCGCTGACCACCGCAGCCGAAGTCTCATCGCAGGATGTTTCGATCCCCAGGACAATCACACTCATCAGTAGTAACGCCCCTTTCACTGGAAACATTCTAACACAAGAGGGGCGTTAAGTGAGAATATGGGGGGTGAGGAAGAATATTATGAACGCATATGAAAGAAAGACTTAGTGGGCATCGGGCTTCTTGGCTTCTTCGGCGGGACCGGAGCGGCCGACATCGCTCTTGGCCAGACGGGCGAACAAAGCGGCCAGGGTTCGCTTCTCGCTCTCATCGCCCTGCTCCCACAGCTCTTTGATCAAACGCTGTTCCCTGTTTCCCGGGTCAAAGTGATCGGCCAGGATACCGCCAACGTAGTAGGCCAGCCCCTCCAGGTTCTTTTCGGAAATCCCCAGCGCACGTCCGGCATGCAGCGCAGTGCCGATTATCCTTTTCCAATTATGCCATTCGATGTCAGTTTCCACAGCTCTTCACCTCTGACCATAGTCTTTCTAATGCGGAAAGGATTATGTGCGGCCCGATATCGACTGTTGTCGTGAGACTTTGGCAATAAAAGTTTGCATTTCTTCGCTAACTGGGTTATACTATTACTGCCTCTAAAAGTGTGCTCATTGAGGACTACCCGATAGCTGACCTATCTCTCAGGGAAATGCTTGGTGGGACCCGTGGCGACTTTGGAGAGAACAAAATTTTAAGGAGAGATAGTTCAGTGTTCGAGGACAAGACCCTGCAGTGCAGAGACTGTGGTGCCGAATTCGTTTTTTCCGCCGGGGAACAGGAGTTCTACGCCGAAAAAGGCTTTGAGAACGAACCCGCCCGCTGCCCGGAATGCCGTGCGGCGAAAAGAGCGGCCCGCAGAAACAACGGCTATGGCGCCCCGAGACAGATGTATCCGGTCGTCTGCGCCAGCTGCGGTGTTGAAACCGAAGTTCCCTTTGAGCCCACAGGAAGCCGTCCGGTGTACTGCCGTGACTGTTTCCAGGCCCAAAGACAGTCCTTTGGCAGATAACTGCACAATACCGCAACAAAGCCGGCACTTTTGAAAAGTGCCGGCTTTTGTTTTTTCTCTGCCTCCCCGTTTATTGAATTACGGAAACTCGTCCCGCCAGGATGCCCCGCCGGGAAAGGGTGCCATGCACAATCACCATCCGGGCCCCGGCAAACAAGACCCAGCCGCTGCGCCGGTAACAGTCCTCAAACACAGTGACATCGGTTATCCCGAACTCATCCTCCAGCGAGAAAAAGACCACAATCCGCCCGCTGCGTGTGGGCGGACGGTGCGGCCGGATAACAATCCCGGCCGCTTTCACCTCCCGTCCCTCGGGCACATCCTTCAATTCGATGCTGTTCAGACAGCCGCGAACGGAAGGTGTTCCCCGCAGCAGGGCCATCGGGTGCGGCCCGACGTTGATGCCGAGCACCCGGTAGGCGTAAACGCGCTTTTCAGCCGGACTGAAATCGGGCAGGCCGCCGTCATCCGTTTCCGCCCGATAACCCTGAAAGAGCCCATTCTCCAAAGGCGGTGTCTCCCGCAGCCGGCTCAGAAGCGCGCGCCGGTTCGGGTGCAGGCGGTCGAAGGCGCCGCACAGAATCAGATTGACCAAAACATCGGCCGGCAGCCGCACCCGGCACCGGCAATCATCGAAGGACCGGTAAGGGCCCTGTTCGCGGGCCTCCAGCAGATCATCCAGGGCCTGCCGGGTCATCCCCCGCACCTGCGCGAGCGGCACCCGGATCGCCCCGTCCTCGACCTCGAACTTCGCCCCGCTGCGGTTGATGTCGGGCGGCAGAATCTCCACGCCCCGGTTTCGGGCAATGTTGCAGATGGTGTCCGGATGGTAGTAGCCCATCGGCTGACTGGAGAGGATGGCCGCGAAATAGGCGGCCGGATAGTGCTGCGCCAGGTAGGCCGTACGATAAGCCGTGGTGGCGAAAGCGGCCGCGTGGGCCTCACAGAAGCCGTAACCGGCGTATCCCTGAAGGCCGTCGAAAATCCGGCGTGCCGTGCCGATTTCCACCCCGTTCGCCACGGCTTTGGCCACAAATTCCTCCCCGAGCACCTGCATCTCCCGCCGTGAACGCCGTTTGCTCATCACCCGCCGCAGCCGGTCGGCCTCGCCCGGCGTAAAACCGGCCACAGCCGTGGCGATGGCGATCACCTGCTCCTGAAACAGCACCACACCGTATGTCTTCTCCAGGATCGGCTTCAGCTTCGGATGCAGGTAGGTCACCGGTTCCTCACCCCGGCGTCTCCGTACATAGGGCTCGACCATATTCCCCTGCACCGGGCCGGGCCGGATCAGCGCCACGCTGGCCACCACATCCTCCAGCCGGTCCGCGCCAAGACGCAGCTGGAGCTGCCGCTGGGCCGGACTCTCCAGCTGAAAAACGCCGACCGTTTCCGCACTGCGCAGAAGCTCATAAGTCCCGCGGTCGTCATCCGGGATCCGGTCGTAGCAGAAGGCCGGATCCTGCCGCCGGATGGTCCGCACGGCCTCGTCAACCGCCCCCAGGGTGCGCAGGGACAGGATATCGAACTTCAAAAGGCCCAGGTCCTCCACATCATCCTTGTCAAACTGGACGATGGTGACCCCCTTGGCCGCCCGCTGCAGGGGCGAGATGTCGGTCAGGGGCAGGCGGCTGAGCACGATCCCGCCCAGGTGCGTGCCCAGAAAACGGGGGAAACCGGCTGCCGCCGCACAGTACCGGTACAGCTGGCGGTATTCCGGCCTGCGGAAGCGGGGATGGCGCAGTTCGGGGTAAAAATCGAGGGCATGTTCGATATCGTCGGCGGCGATATGCGGGAAGCGCTTGGCCAGCTGGTCCAGTTCGTCCGCCGGCAGGCCGAGCACCTTGCCGATCTCCCGCACGGCCGAACGCGCCCGGAAAGTGCTGTAGGTGGCCACCCAGGCCGTCTTCCCGTCGCCGTACCGCCGGCACACGTAGGCCGAGACCTCGTCCCGCCGCCGGGCGTCGAAGTCGATGTCGATGTCGGGGGCGCCCGCCCGCTCGAGGCTCAGAAAACGCTCAAACAGCAGTCCCCGGCCGATCGCGTCGACCTCGGTGATCCCCAGACAGTAGGCGACCGCCGAGTCGGCGGCCGAACCCCGGCCCGCGTGCCGGATGCCATGCCGCGCGGCCCACCGGACGGCGTCCCAGGCAATCAAAAAGAAGTCCTCATAACCAAGACTGCAGATCACGTGCAGTTCACGCTCCAGCCGGTCCTCGATTTCCCGGCTGATCCGCCCGTACCGCTTCCGGGCACCCCGGTAAACCAGGCGGCGCAGAAGCGCGGCCGGTTTCTCGCCCGGGAGGACGGGATACCGGGGCAGCCGGCAGGTCTCCAGATCAAGTGCCGGGCGGCAGCGCTCGGCGATTTCAACCGTCTTGGACAGGGCCTCCGGGCAGGCAGGAAACAGCCGGGCCATCTCGTCCGGGGACTTCAAGTAAAGTTCGGCGTTCAGGCGCCGTTCGGGGTGAACGTCCTCGAGGGTGAGACCGTGGCGGATGCAGGTCAGGATCTCATGCACAGGGAAGTCGGCACGGTTTCGGTAATGCACGTTATTGGTGGCGACCACGCCCAGTCCGAGGCGTTCGGCCAGTTCAACCAGCGTCCGGTTTAGCACCGCCGCCCCCGGCACCAGATCCTGAATCAGCTCAATATAAAACCGGTCCCGGCCGAACAGAGCTGCATACCGCCGCGCGGCCTGTTCGGCCTCGGCGTAACGCCGCATCCGCACCAGCGCCGGGATTTCCCCCCGGCGGCAGCCCGAAAGGGCCAGGAGACCGGAGCTGTGCGCGGCCAGCGCTGCTTCGGCGACCCGGGGCTCACCCCGGGGATGATCCAGGTGCGCCCGTGTCAACAGCCGGCAGAGACTAGCGTAGCCCTCCGGACCGTCGGCCAACAGCGTCAGGTGGAACCCGCCGGTCATGGTAACCTCGGCTCCCTGCAGCGGTTTGATGCCGGCGGCAACGCAGGCCCGCTGAAAACGGACCGCCCCGCAGACATTGTGATGGTCGGTCAGGGCCAGGGCGGGCATGCCGTAACCGGCCGCGGACGCAACCAGGTCTTCGATGGATGAGCCCCCGTCCAGGAAGGAAAAGGGGGAGTGAACGTGTAGATGTACGAAAGGTGTTTTTCCGGGCATTTTTCACGTCCCTAGATGTAGAGTAGTCAGGAATCAGGAGTCAGGAGCCAGTATTCAGTAGAAGAGGGGAATTTATATACCGGCCACTGTTCAACAAGGGTCTCAGTCCTTGTTGAGCTAGTCATAAATTTTGTAAAGGTACCACTCACCGGAGGCGGCATCGCAGTAGATTTCAAAGACACCGCCGCCGGACGTTTGGACCCGCAGGAAGGTCTTCTCGCCCTCCCCCGCCCACCAGCGCCCGGTTTCCTTCCAGCAATCCGCAACTCCGGTCACCTGATACCAGCGCCTGTTCCAGCGGAAGCGCCCCGGATGCCGGCCCGCCCTCACAACCTCTACCGGCCGGTCGATAATCCGCGCCACAATCAATCACTCCGTATCAGTAGTGAGTAGCGAGTATCCGGTATTTAGCAGAAAAACCCTACTGGCTACTCCCCTCAAAATAGTTCAGTACTCGGCATCCGGGTTTACCTTCCGGCGACTTATGCGATAAACGGATGTCAGAAGTCAGCGGTCGGAAATAGTGAAAGGAATGCACTCCACGCATTCCGGGAGTAAGAAATCCCGGATGACACGAAAGTAAGCACTATTCTCAGAGCAGTAGCCAGTATTCAGTGGGAACGAAAGAGTACATGAATTTTCATCCTCTACTAGATACTAGATACTCACTACTCGCTACTGTAAGGCCCCAGCCCTTACTGAACGTACAATTCCCGCATGCGCTCCCGCCTGAAAACCGAAACCTCTCTCTTGCAGCCGCGTGTCAGCTTGCCCGGATACTTCAGGTTCACCGCGCCCAGCGTCTGCAGCAGTGCCTCCTCACTGGGACGCTGCAGCATAAACAGGTCCAGCTGCCCGCTCTGCAGGGGATACAGCTTTCCCGCCGTTATCCGGACCTCGGTCACCGGCGCCTGCACGGCCGTCAGACTCAAGAGCATCCCCAGCCGGATGCGCATCCGCAGCGGATCGGGAACCCCCTCGGTGTAATCGCGCTCGGCCTCAACCGTCCGACCGTTCTCCAGCAGAAGGGAGAGCGCCAGATGCCGGTAGCCCTCTGCCTCCGCACGCAGGTCGGCCGCAATCCGCTCGGCCCCCACCGCCAGCACGTGCTCCAATTCCCCGCGGCAGTGAACCCGCTCCAGGCCGAGCGTCCATACCACCTCGGGCGGCGGGTAGAGCGCGCGTACCCGACGGTGATCCCGCCCCCGGCTGTAGGCGGCGATCAGTGCCCCCTCCGCTCCGAAGCGGGCACGCAGTTCCCGATCCCCGACCCGGGCTACATCACCTACCGCGACCAGCCCCAGATCACGCAGCCGTCTTATGGTTTTTATGGACAGCGGCCAGAGGGATTCCACAGGCAGACCGGACATAAACGCCGCCTCGGCCCCGAGCGGTACCTGCAGAATCAAACCGGCCGCCGTCCGCCGCCGGATTACAACACCGCCGCGGCGCCCGGTATACTGGCCGGCTGTCAGCACAGTCTTCGCCACCAGCGGGTTGGCGCCGGCCCCCACGGACAATTGAGCCCCGGCCAGGCCCGCCCTGGTCAGGAAATCGGGCAGCGATTCCGCCTGTAATTCGGCAAAAACATGCTCCCCGCACGGCTCCACCAGCGGTGTATATCCGGCAAGGAGGTCCAGCAGTTCGGTTCGGCCGCCGTAATGAAAGAAGAGTACAACCGGCATCTTTATCCGCTCCAAACGTATTTATACCATATATACAGACTGTCCGTCGCTTATTTGCATGTTATTATCAGACAGAAGCCGCGACATGCGCAAAACCGGAATGGCTTAATCTGATCCGATTATCTGCCCTGGGCGGTTTCATGCGGGTGATAGCGGGCCCGTCTGCCGGTTTACTAACGGAAATAACGGATATATAATCATCATAATACGTTTATAACGGAGTGATGTGCCATGCGGGTGGGCGAAATCATCAGGGGAATCCGCCGGGAGCAGGGCTGGAACCAGCGACGGCTGGCCGACGCCTCCGGCATTTCGCCGCAGTATCTGAGCGACATCGAAAAAGGACGCGCCAAGCCGAGTCTGAAGACGCTGGAGAAGATCGCCGGGGCGCTGTCCGTGCCGGTCACCCGCCTCCTGGTCGATAAAGAGAGTGCCGCCGGCGATGCCGTGGAGGTCCCTCTGCTCGGCCGCGTTCCGGCGGGCGGGCCGGTGCTGGCCGAGGAAAACATCCTGGACTACATCCCCTTTGCGGGGCGCTTCGTGCGAGAACCGGCCTTCTGTCTGGAGGTAAAGGGGGACAGTATGATCGACGTGGGGATCGAGGAAGGGGACATCGTCCTCGTGCGGGCGCAACCGGTCGCGGAAAACGGGCAGACTGTGATCGCCCGGGTGGACGGAGAGGTAACCTGTAAGCGCTTTTATTCCTGGGACGGGAAAATCCGCCTGGAACCGGCGAACCGGGCCTACCGCCCGATCATCGGGGAGGAAATCGAGATTCTGGGGATTGTGACTTACGTGCTGAAGAAGATCAGCTGAGGATTACCCACTCTCCCTTTCCGTCAGGTTAATCAAGTTTTCGTGCCACATAATGATGGCATCCTCATTGTTATCCTGGTAGTAGCCCTTACGCCGCCCGCGGTCCACAAACCCCAGGCTGCGGTACAGGTTCCGGGCCGGCTGATTGGACGGCCGCACTTCCAGCGTCATCCGGTCGGCCCCCAACGCCACGGCGCGCCGAATCAGGCCGAGCAGCAGCATCCGTCCGATACCGCGCCCCCGGTAGGAGGGAGTAACCGCGATATTGGTAATGTGCGCTTCATTCAGCACCATCCACATCCCGCCGTAGCCGACCACCCGCTCCCCGTCCAGGGCCACGACGTACTCGGCCAGCTCGTTGTAGAGCAGTTCGAACTCGAAGGTCTGCCGCGGCCAGGGAATCGGAAAGGATTCCTCTTCGATCTTCACTACGTCATCGATATGGCTTTCGTCCATATCGACAATCAAGATCCCATCAGCCAAAACTAATCACCTTGCATTCCGGGCCTGCCATACCAGCTCGGCGGCCGGAGGACGGATATACTCAGGCTGCAGAGTAAAAGCCGTCGCCCCCCTGCCCTCGGCAATAAGGAGCGATCCCATTTCGGCGACCACGGCTCCCCGCGGCTGACGCAGCGAAGACGGCGCAAAACGGGCCTCGGAACCGAGTTCATGCTCTAACTGTTCACGATAGATACCTGCGGCCTCACCGGTAAAAAGGAGCGGGCCGGCAAAACGGCGGGCGGTTTCGATCAGTTCAGCGGTGCTGAGCGCGGCCGGCGGCTGCAGCGGACGCGGCATGGTTTCGGGGGTATACACCGCCCCGTAAACCTCGTCCTTCCGGGCCGGTACGATCACCATCACCGGACAGCCGGCACTGTGCAGCGGATGGGCCAGGATATCCAGAGAGGGCACCCCGGCCACCGGCAGGTTAAGCGCATGGGCCAGTGCTTTGGCCGTGGTCATCCCGATCCGCAGTCCCGTAAAAGAACCCGGCCCGGCCGAGACGGCGATGCCCTCGAGATCGGCCGGACGCTTCCCGGCATCACGCAAGACCCCGTCAATCAGGGGGATCAGACGCACCGAATGGATTTTTTGCCCCCAGACCATCCGCTCGGCCAGGACTGCATCACTGTCTGCCAGCCCCACACTGCAGACCGGCCCCGAAGTCTCAATCCCGAGTACCAGCATCGCTTAGCTTCAACTCCTCCACCAGAGCCCGGTAGCGGTCACCGTGCGGCTTAAGCCGCAGCAGGCGCTGTTCCTCGCCTTCCGGTTCCAGTTCAACATCCAGCCGCTCCGGGGGCAGAACTTCGGCCACCCGGTCGGCCCACTCCACCAGAGCCACGCCGTCGCCGTAGAAGTACTCCTCATAGCCCAAACCGGCAAAATCGTCGGCCCCTTCCAGGCGATAGGCATCAAAATGGTAAAAGGGCAGACGCCCCTCATACTCATTGATCAGAATAAAGGTCGGGCTGGTGACCGGTTCTTCCACCCCCAGGCCGCGGGCCACCCCCTGGGCAAAAGCGGTTTTCCCCGCACCCAGCCGCCCGTAAAGGCAGATGATGTCCCCGGGCCGGAGCAAGTGTCCCAGGCGCTGCCCGATCATTTTGGTCTGTTCGGGTGATTTGCTTCTTAGCTCTACCATACTGCGATCACTTTCTTAAGACACCATATTCCGCATGCGGCACAAAATGATTGAAGCCGCCGGCGGCCAGCGGAACGGACCGTTCTCCCCGCTGAAGACGGATTCCCCGGTCGGCGTCGGTAATCTTCCCGACCACGGCCGCCGAAACCCCGATACGGCTGAGCATTTTACCGGTCTCCTCCGCGTGCCCGGGGGAAACGGTGAACAACAGTTCGTAGTCTTCCCCGCCGTGCAGGGCCCATTCCAGCGGGTCCCGTCCGAGGTATGCGGCCGTTTCCCGCAGCGCATCGGACAGGGGAATCCGCTCGGCCTGCAGCACACAGCCGACCCCGCCGGCCCGGCAGATATGCCCGATATCGCTCGACAGCCCGTCGCTGACATCAATCATGGCGGTCACGGCGGCAGAGGTACCGAGCAGGTGCCCCGCCTCCACCCGCGGCTCGGGGCGCAGGTGGGCTGATTTCAGCCGTCGTGCCGCCTCCGTATCCCGATCGTCTTCGGGGTTCTGAAAAAGATGAAGCCCGGCCGCCGCGTCGCCCAGGGTGCCCGTAACCATGATCAGGTCCCCGGGGCCGGCCCCGGAGCGGTACTTGGCGTGTCCGGGCTCGACCGCACCCAGCAGGGTGACGTTCAGGACCACCGAGGCCCCGCGCACGGTGTCCCCGCCGATCAGAGAAACCCCGTGCCTGTCTCCGGCCTCCGTCAGGCCGGCATAAAGCTCCTGAACGGCGGCGAATTCGGTATCGGCCGGGAGACAGAGCCCGACGACGGCATAGCGGGGGCGGCCGCCCATCGCCGCGATATCGCTGAGGTTCACGGCCATGGCCTTATAGCCCAGGCTGCGCCAGGAGAAATACGACAGCGCAAAATGTACGTCCTCCACCAGGGTGTCGGTGGCGACCAGCTGCCATTCCCCGGCTCCGGCCTCGTAAACGGCGGCGTCGTCCCCGATCCCCCGGATTACTCCGGAATCGCCGGACAAGTCCCGCGCAATCAGTTCAATAAGTCCGAATTCGCCCAGTTTGTCCAGCCGCACGCGCCAAACAGCCTTTCCCCTAGCATTCGGTTGCGTCCTTACCCAAATACTGCCCGACAATGCGCATCGCGCAAAACTCGCCGCACATGGTGCAGGCTTTGGTATCCTTCGGATTCAGGTCTCCACGGTAGCGCCGCGCCTTTTCCGGGTCGATCGCCAGTTCAATCTGCCGCTCCCAATCAAGCGCCTTACGCGCCTGCGACATCTCATTGTCCCAGTCCCGGGCACCCGGCACATTCTTGACGATATCGGCGGCGTGTCCCGCGATTCGGGCGGCGATCACACCTTCACGTACATCGTTGACGGTGGGCAGGCCGAGATGCTCGGCCGGGGTGACGTAGCACAGAAAGTCGGCACCGGTCATTGCCGCCACCGCGCCCCCGATGGCCGAGGTGATGTGGTCGTAGCCGGGAGCGATATCGGTGACCAGCGGCCCCAGCACGTAAAAGGGCGCTCCCTTGCACAGGCGCTTCTGCAGCTGCACATTCATGATCACCTGATCCAGGGGCAGATGACCCGGCCCCTCCACCATTGCCTGCACGCCGTATTCCCGGCAGAGGTCGACCAGTTCACCCAGGATCAGCAGTTCCTGAATCTGGGCCCGGTCGGTGGCGTCGCTGATCGAGCCGGGGCGCAGCCCGTCACCCAGGCTGAGGGTGACGTCATACTCCAGGCAAATCTCCAGCAGCCGCTCAAAATCCTCGTACAGCGGATTTTCCCGCCCGTGGTGCAGCATCCACCCGGTCAGGAAGGACCCGCCCCGGCTGACGATATCGGTCACCCGTCCCTGCTGCTTCAGCCTCTCGATCGACTCCAGAGTCACCCCGCAGTGCACGGTCATGAAGTCAACGCCGTCCCGCGCCTGCCGTTCGATGACCTCGAAGAGGTCATCGGCCGTCATATCCACAATGCTGCCCCGCTTCTCCTTCGCTTCAACGGCGGCCTGATAGATGGGCACCGTGCCCACGGGCCGGTCCGTTTCGGCCAGGATGCGCCGGCGCACCTCATCCAGATCGCCCCCTGTGCTCAGGTCCATAACGGCATCGGTTCCAGCCTCCACCGCCGCTCTGAGTTTGGCCAGTTCGGTCTCAAGCGAACCGGACTGCGATGAGGTTCCGATATTGGCGTTCACTTTCGTGCGCAGGCCCGCGCCGAAACCCACCGCCCGGAGATTCTTTCTCCGGCTGTTGGCCGGTATGACCACCGTACCGTTGCCGACGGCCTGCATGATGTATTCCAGAGGACGGCCCTCATCTTCGGCTACCCGCTCCATTTCCGGTGTCGCCCGTCCTTGCCAGGCTGCCAACATCTGATTCAAATGGAATCCCTCCAATAATTGTTAATCATCCCCAAAAAGGAATCGGCAGCACGGTACACATCGGGAGCCCCGGCCAGCGCCCGCACTGCGGCGATCCGCCGGGCTCCGGCCTGTAGCACCTGTGCACAGTTGTTTAGGTCAATCCCGCCGATCGCCACGAAGGGAATGTGTATACTGTCTTTAACCGCACGGATCAGATCAAGCCCCACGGCCGTACGTCCTTCTTTGGTAGGGGTGGCGAATACCGGGCCGACCCCGATATAGTCGGCACCCCGCTCCTGGGCATCCAAGGCCTGCTCGACACTGTGTGTGGAAAGGCCGATCAGCTTCGACCACCCCAAAATCCTTCTGGCATCTTCGATCGGGAGATCGTCCTGCCCCAGATGAACGCCGTCCGCATCGACGGCTGCGGCGATGTCAACCCGATCATTGATGATAAACAGCACACCCGCCTCCCGGCAGATTCGGGAAACGCCCCGGGCCAACGCGATAATCCGGGCGGCATCGGCCTCTTTTTCCCTGAGCTGGACGGCCCCGACTCCCCCGCGAACAGCCTCGGTTACCACCTGCAGGAGCGGCCGGCTCCCGGTGTTTTCGCTGCCGACCACCAGGTACAGCTTCACACCGGCAAAGGATGACCGGCGGCGGCAGGCCGACATTTTCTCCATAAACTCCTGTTCCCGGGTGTAAACCTCGAAACGGATCTCTTTGATCCGATGGGCCAAACGGGAATCGAATCCGCGGGCCAGTTCTTCCAGCACCCGCACCGCTTCCTGAACCCGCTTCCAGTTGGCGGCCGCCGTATCGAGAAGGTCGCGACGCCGTCGCGGTTCGTAGGTTAGTGCGCCGATATCATGGACACTGTCCCGCGCCGCGATCAGTGCGGACCGGCCGCCGGGGAAAGCATTCTCCAGCTTAGAAAGCCGGTGGCGCATGTCCTTGATGGAAGCAGTCAGCCCGGCATCGGCCAGTTCAAAACGGGCCGCCTCTTCCACGATCCGCAGCCCTTCACGGGCCCGGTTGAAATTCACATCGGCGATACGCATGATGTCCTTCATAATAATCTACCCCGTAAACAAAATCCACCCCCGCAGGGGTGGAATTAGTCTCGAGCGACCCATTCCCTCCGCCGGTTCGAACCGGATCAGGTTCAAAGGGTAAAGCGCCGGCAGCGCTTTTCTCAGCCCATAACGGGCACCCCCATGGGTAATAAAGCCTAAACTAAAATATTTATTCGGAACCGCCCGAAATATTCCTGCTTATCGGTTTAGAGTTACTTCGGACCCTTCGATGTACACCCGTTCAACCTTGGCCCGGACGTCGAAGATATCGCGGTCCAGAATGATGAGGTCGGCGTCCTTGCCGGGTTCCAGGCTGCCGATCCGGTCGTCCAATCCCAGAATGCGGGCCGCTTCGATGGTCACCGCCTTCAGGGCGCTCTCCTCGTCAAGGCCGCCGCGCACGGTGAGTGCCGCCGACAGCCCCAGGTACTCAATGGGCACCACCGGGTGGTCGGTCATAATCGCGAAGCGCACTCCGGCCTCCCGGTAGCAGCGGGCGGCTTCAATGGTGCGGTCACGCAGTTCCACCTTGGCGCGATTGGTGATGATCGGACCGATGACCACCGGAATCTGCTCACGGGCCAAGATGTCGGCCACCTTCCAGCCCTCGGTGGCGTGCTCGATGACCAGGCGGAGGCCGAATTCCCGGGCGATGCGCAGGGCGGTCATAATGTCGTCGGCGCGGTGGGCATGCAAACGGAGCGGGATCTCCCCGGTAAGAACTTTACCTATGATTTCATGCTTCAGGTCCCGTTCCGGTTTTTCGCCCTTATCCCGTCCGGCCCGCTCCAGTTTATCGAGGTAGTTCCGGGCACCGACCAGGGCGGTACGCAGGAGGGCGGCGCTCGCCATCCGGGTGACCGGCGCCTTCTTTTCCTTCCCGTAAACTCGCTTCGGGTTTTCCCCCAGGGCGGCTTTCAGCCCGATGGGCGACCGGATCACCATCTCGTCCACCACCCGGCCGGCCGTCTTCATCGCCAGCATCTCCCCGCCGAGAATGTTCGCGCTGCCGGGCGTGGTGCACACCGTGGTCACGCCCCCGGAGAGCGCATCGGTGAAGCCCAGATCCTCGGGGTTTACGGCGTCTATGGCACGCAGGTGCGGGGTGAGCGGGTCGGAATACTCGTTCGTGTCGTCTCCCTCCACCCGGTAGACCTCTTCGGCGACGCCCACGTGGCAGTGCGCATCGATCAGTCCCGGCATCACCACCTTCCCACGGGCCTCGACCACCTCGGCTCCGTCCGGAATCGGCAGGTCGGTCCCAACAGCCTCAATCCGCCCGTCCTTGATCAGTACCGTGCCGCGCTCCAGGGCTGGGCCGGCCATCGTGAGCACACGCCCGTCTTTAATCGCAAGCATCATCCGTCAAACCTTTCTTAAGTAGTCCTAGACTTATATCTTATGTCATCCGGGTTTACCTCCGGGCGCCACGACCCCATTTTTCGACTACTGACTACTGGTTACTGAATACTGAATACTCTTCCTCAGTATTTCCCTCAGCAACCCGGTTTTCCATGTAAAATCTTTGCCACAGAATGGTCCACGGCCTCTGCCCGAAAAGACTCGGCGGCCCGGTTCAGGGCCTCGAACAGGGTGAGAAAAACCTCATAGCGCTGCCACATGCTCTCCGGGTGGAACTGCACCCCGAGCACAAACGGCGCCTCGTCGTGTTCCAGGGCCTCCACAATGCCGTCACGTGACCAGGCCGCCGCACGCAACCCCTTTCCCAGACGACGGATCACCTGGTGGTGAAAACTGTTCACGCGCAGCCTGTGATCCCCGATAATCTTGAAAAGGAGGGTGTTCGGGTTGATGTATATCTCATGGGTCGGGTACCAGCGGGGGGCCGTCTGATAATGCTTGAACCGGCGGTTGCCGCCGATCAGCGAAATGTCCTGGTAGATATCCCCGCCGCAGGCGATGTTCAGCACCTGCATCCCCCGGCAGATCCCCAGCACCGGCAAGCCGGCGCGCAGCGCGCAGCGGGCGAGGCTGATCTCGAACAGGTCGCGCTCCGGCTCGATATAACCGGTTTCGGGAAACGGCTCCTCACCGAAGAACTGCGGATCGACATCCCCTCCGCCCGCGAGGATCAGACCGTCAACAAACTCGACCACGCGGTCGACCGTCGGTCCCGGTCGCAAAGGGGGAAGAAGAACGGGAACCCCGCCCACCCTCTCAACCGCCCGGTAGTAGTTCCGGTGCAGCCAGACCTGTGTACATTCCTCGTCCTGCATGCAGGTGATCCCAATAACGGCCATCATCATTCCTCCGCATTTTGCTCTACCAATGACTTATGCGGCAGGAACAAATGTAGGACCAAAATGAGCAGGCCGGTCTGTTCTTTTTGTCGGGGCCTGACCCCCAATGCCGGAATGCTCCAAGGTTAGAACTTGGTAAGGTATTCCGAAAGCTCCCAGGGGTGAACCTGCACCCGGTAGCGTGCCCACTCGATCCGCTTCGCTTCCAGGTAGCGGTGGAAGACGTGCTCACCCAGGGCGGCGCGCATTACGGCGTTTGTTTCGAGTTCATCCAGGGCCAGCTTCAGGCTCTCGGGCAGGCTGGTGATTTCGGTTTTCGCCCTTTCGGCATCGGTCATGCAGAATATATTCCGTTCACAGGGCGGCGGCGGGGCAATCCGGTTCTTTATGCCGTGCAGACCGGCCTGCAGGGACACGGCAAGCGCCAGATACGGATTGCAGGACGGATCCGGACTGCGCAGCTCGATCCTGGTGGACAAACCCCGTTTGGCCGGAATGCGAATCAGAGGACTGCGGTTTCGGTAGGACCAGGCAATGTACACCGGCGCTTCAAAACCCGAAACCAAACGCTTGTACGAGTTGACCGTCGGATTGAGGACGGCGGCCATCGCCCGGGCGTTTTCCAGGATGCCGCCGATGTACCATAGGCACTCCTGACTCAGCTGGTTATCAGTATTGGGATCAAAGAAAGCATTATTGTCACCCGCAAACAGCGACTGGTTCAGGTGCATCCCGGAACCGGCCTCACCGTACAGCGGTTTGGGCATAAAGGTGGCGTGCAGACCGTGGCGCTGGGCCACGCTCCGGACGACCGATTTGAAGGTCATAATCTTGTCGGCGACATCCAGGGCATCGTCATACTTGAAGTCTATCTCGTGCTGCCCCGGCGCCACCTCGTGGTGGGAGGCCTCGATCTCAAACCCCAGCTGTTCAAGGGTAAGGCACATTTCCCGCCTCGCTTCTTCCCCGAGATCAACGGGAGCCAGATCGAAATAACCGGCCCGGTCGTGGGTGTGCGTGGTCGGACGGCCCTCCTCATCAACGTGGAACAGGAAGAACTCAGCCTCCGGCCCCACGTACATCCTGTACCCCATCGCCTCGGCATCAGTGATCGCCCGTCGCAGAACATAGCGGGGATCGCCCTCAAAAGGCGTGCCGTCCGGGTTGTAAATGTCGCAGATCAGACGGGCGTACGGGTCCCGGCCGTTGTTGGATGGGAAAATTACAAACGTATTGGGATCGGGCCGGAGATACATATCGGACTCTTCGATCCGCACAAAACCCTCGATGGAAGAGCCGTCAAACATCAGTTCATTGTTCAGTGCCTTATCCAGCTGCTCGATCGTTATCGCGACGTTCTTCATCACCCCGAAGATGTCGGTGAACTGGAGACGAATAAACTTGACCCCGTGTTCCTTTGCCAGGCGGCGCACATCGTCTTTGGTATACCTGTTCAAGACTCTCCCCATCCTTTTTAGCGGTTTGCGAACGAACTACGTGAGTAATATAACACAAAATGTGAACTGAACATAGACAAGACCATACAGCTGTGCCCAATTCTGCATCGTCCGTTCGGGCGGTCCACGGCGCGAAGGGCGACTATATGTCTTCGGTTAGAATGATGGCTTCGGCCACCGCCCGCATCGGTATGCGACGGTTCATACTCTGCTTCTGAATGCGGCGGAAGGCCTCGTTTTCGGAAAGCCCGAATTTGGCCATCAGAATCCCCTTGGCCTTTTCCACAACTTTTCGCGCCTCCAGCCGGTCTTTCAGCTTCCGGATCTCGTTTTCCAACCCGGCGACTTCGGCATGCCACAATCCGGCCAACTCGACGGCAGTGAGCAAAGTTCCCTCATCAAACGGTTTGATCAAGAACCCGTATACGTGAACGGCGACCGCCTTTTCGAATAATTCCTGATCATATGCTGCCGACATCAGTATCAGCGGTGCCAGATGGTCACCGTGGACAATAGAGGCCAGTTCCAGTCCGGTCAGACCCGGCAGCACGGCATCGGCAAGTACGATGTCCGGCTGCATGTTCTGAATCATCTTCAGACCGGTGATGCCGTCTGCGGCCTCACCGACCACCATCAGATCGGCTCTAGTCAGCATCGCCCTGGTATTCTTGCGACACGCCGTGTTTTCTTCCACCAGCACCACCCGCAGCCGTCCGGCCAACACCGCTGAACCTCCTCTCCAACAAATAACAGCCCTCACACCGGTCGACAACATACGAAACCTGATGTCAACCGATTGAGGGCTTCATTACAGCATAATGGTACCGTTATGTACTGGCTCTTTTGCTAGTGCAGGTATTGTCAATGGCTGAGCGTTTTCCCCGTCTTAGCCCAGAATACGGTCGACCTCGGCCGCCTGCGCATCCATAATGTAGGGAATACCCGAAATATCGGCCGCCTCTTTGGTCAACGCCACCAGATCGTCACGGCTGAGGTATTTCAGGCTGAACTTCCGGGCTCCGCACATGAATTGCCGGAGACCGTGGGCAAGCCGTTCAACGTAGGAATAGACCCCCAGAGCCCCGACCGGCAAACGGTTAAAGTCCTCACCGAGCTTGTCACGGACTTCCTCCAAACAGACGAAGACCTGCTCCAGGTTTTCTCCGTAAGTCTTGTATTCCGGCAGCACCCGTCCTTTCTTGAGTCCCTCACCCACCGTCTTGGCGACCATCGCCGCGGCCAGCGGCGCGCGCGCCATTCCGATAGCCTTGACGTACGGCGCGCTCATGGCCAACCCCTTGAACAGGTGGTCTTCCATCGTCATCCCGCCCGCGATGGCGATCGGCGGGATGTAGGCGCCCTTGGCGGACAGCCGGTCGCAGAACCTGGTGATCAGGGACTGAAGATAAATGGTCGGGAAACCCCATTCGTTCATCATGCGCCAGGGACTCATTCCCGTACCCCCGCCGGAGCCGTCGACGGTAACCAGATCCAGTCTGGCATCTGAAGCATACTTGATCGCCCTGGCCAGATCAGCGGCACCGTAGGCGCCGGTCTTCAGGAAGATGTGTTTAGCACCGCACTCACGCAGTTGTTGTACCCGGGCGGCGAAGCTCTCCCACTCAACCATCCCGATCCGGGAATGCCTCTCAAACTCTTTGAAGGCACCCTTGCGAAAGGCCTCCTGTACCTTTGGGTTATCCGGGTCGGGCAGAACGATATAGCCCCGGCTCTTCAGCTGCTGAGCACGCTCCAGCGTATCCAGCTTTACCTCGCCGCCGATGTTCTTCGCGCCCTGTCCCCACTTCAGCTCCACCGCTTCCACGCCGAGCTCGTTGATAACGTATTCCAGAACGCCGATCCTCGAGTCCTCGACGTTTTCCTGTACGGCAATGAAACCGTAACCGTTGTACCAATCCCTGAACGACCGGATCCGCCTTTCCATTTCTGGGGAGCGCACAATCCGTCCGTCCCTGATTTCGGCTTGCGGGTCCATCGCGCATACGTTTTCACCAACCACAATGCCGATCCCGCTGATCGCCGCTCCGGCAGCCAGATGTTCCCAATTATTGGCCGCAATATTGGTCGAACCCATCGCGGCCACAAATACCGGCATTTTGAGCCTCAGGTCCCCGTCCGCTCCCACGGCCGTTTCCAGGTTGACCGCCGGGAAAACGGCCTGATCGGGATCAGGGTCGACTCCCCAGGCCCCCACCGGTGTACCCAGGATGTTGAAGTGTGAGTAGTCCACCGGAGACCGCTTCTCCGCGGCCGATGTCGTCTTTCCGAAGGGTTTCGGATAAATCAGTTCCTTGCTGCGAACGGCGGATTTCCCGATCTCGCAGGTGCCCGGACATCCATCCAGGCAGGTCGCACACATCCCACTCTGCACGGAGAAGCTGTTGCTGGTCCGCCGTTTGGTCAGGGTTGCCGAACTCGCGTTAATCCCAATACTGTAATTCATTGATTCGTCTCATCCTCCCTAATTGACTGGTCCACCGCTTTTTCCGCGTGATACTCCGTCATCTCTCTCGGGCCAAATTACTAATACTTGGCGAGATACTCCTCAATCTCCCAGCGGTGAATTTGGGAATTGAAGCGTTCCCACTCATCTTCTTTATGTCTCAGATACCGCCGCACAACCGCGTCTCCCAGCGTTTCCCGGATTAACCGGTCGTTCTCCAACGCCCGGAGCGCCGTCTGGAGATTGCGCGGCAGACCGTTTTCCTTCAACCGCGAGCGAAGAACCTGACGATCCCCCTCCGGGGATTCGTCAATAAAAGGCTCCGGTTCCACACGCTCCCGCATCCCCTCCAATCCGGCAGCCAGCAGAGCGGCGAGCGCCAGGTAGGGGTTGGCGGCGGGGTCGGGACTCCGCAGCATCAGCCGCACACCATTATCGCTCTCGGGCACACGGAACATTGTGGACCGGTCGTCGGTCGACCAGGCCGCCAGATAGGGTGAAAGCTGCCCGGGGAACAGGCGCTTGTATGAGTTGACAAGCGGGTTGGTCAGCGCGGTCAGTGCCCCGCTGTGACGGATAATGCCGCCCATAAAAAACCGTGCCGCCTCGCTCAGTACACCCTGTTTGAAAGTAAACAGGTTCTTGCCGTCCCGCTGGAGGGCAAGCTTCAGCGTGAGACCGGAGCCGCTGCGGCCCGGCAGCGGTTTGGCCATGAATGAGGCGTGCAGGCCGTGGCGCTGCCCCACGGTACGGACCACAAGCTTGAAGGTGGCAATTTTGTCGGCCATGGATACGACATCATCGTCCTTGAGATCGATCTCATGCTGCCCGGGTGCTTCCTCGTGGTGCGACGACCGCACTTCGATACCCATGTCCTCGAGCGTAAGCACCATATCCCGGCGTGCATTCTCGCCCAAATCAACCGGGGAAAGATCGCAGTAACCGGCATGGTCGTGGCTCTCCAGCTTCGGCTGCCCCTTTTCATCGGTGTGCAACAGGAAAAACTCAATCTCGGCCCCCACCATCAGTCTAAGACCTTCCTGATGCAGGGCGGCGGCCGTACGGCGCAGAATCGAGCGTGAGCAGGTTTCGAAGACAGTACCGTCGGTATTCCGTGCCTCACAGATCAGCCGGGCTACGGCACCGTCACGAGGACGCCACGGAAAGATTACAAAAGATGCTGGATCGGGCTGCAGCAGGATATCCCCGGTCTTGCCGGGTGTACAGCCTTCGATGATCGAACTGTCGAAACTCACTTGGCCGGCCAGGGCCCGATCCAGCTCCTCCACCGTGACCGCCACGTTCTTCAGGACGCCCAAGAGGTCGGTAAGCTGCAAGCGCACGAACTTGACATTTGTCTCGGCCGCAAGCGCCTTTACGTCATCCGCCGTCAAAACCCTGCGCACCAGAATAAACTCCCCCTCTAAACGCAAAAACGTCCCCGGAAACCCTGAGACAGAATTTCCAGAAGGACGCCGTTGTCCCGCTCGATTATTCTAATGTGTTACATTATAGATCAAGAATCAGTGACTGTTGCGCAATTAGCACAAGTATACATAATACCGCTCACTCTTTCTCCAATTCGTCGATAATCCGACGCGCCACCCGGACCATCGGCTCTGCCCGGTCCATACTGAGACGCCTGAGGTATCCGTATGCCTCCTGCTCGTTCATCCCCTTGCGGGTCATCAACAGTCCCTTCGCCCGGTCAACCTGCTTCCGGGCCTCCAGATTGTTTTTTAGCTTTCTGTTTTCCTGTTCCAGAGCCGCCAAGCGTTGAAAATTAGCAATCGACACCTCGACGGCCAGGTATACTTCATCATCGGTATACGGGCGCAACAGATAACTCTGCACCCCGCCCCGGCGCGCCTGCCGGACGATATCCCCGACTTCGGAGGCTACGAATACAATTGCGGAGGCCCGCTGTTCATCGATCACCTGCACCGCATCCAATCCGCCCGGATCAGGCAGTTCAGCATCAAGTATCACCACATCCGGGTGGACTTGAAAAACAACGCGCAGCACATCTTTGGCGCTGTACACCTCACCGAGGACAAGATGTCCGGCCTGCTGCAGTATACTCTTTAGTTCCTTTCCTTCGGCCCTGCTTCCAACCGCAATCAATATACGGGACTGGATCATCGGATGTCCCCATTCGCTGAAATTGTGTGCTTACCATTCTAACACAATCAGAGTGTGATATGGTACTTTTTAGGGAATCCACCGGTGTGCGATGGGAAACCGGCGCCCGGGACCAAAGGCTTTGGGGGTCACCTTCAGTCCGGGGGCCGCCTGCCGCCGCTTATACTCCGCCCGCTCCACCAGACGGACGATGCGGCGGGTCAACGGCTCCGCGTAGCCCCTCGCGACGATTTCATCCACTGAACACCCGTCCTCAAGGTAGGCTTTCAGAATGCCGTCCAGGATCGGGTAGGGCGGCAGGCTGTCCTCGTCCCGCTGTCCCGGCCGGAGCTCCGCCGACGGGGCCTTTTCAATGATGCTGTTCGGAATGAGCTCATCCTCGCGGTTGATGTACGCCGCCAGCTCGTAAACCATTGTCTTGGAAACGTCGGACAGCACGGCCAGTCCCCCGGCCATATCCCCGTACAGGGTGCTGTAGCCCACGGCCGTTTCGCTCTTATTGCCTGTGGTCAGAACCAAATGCCCCTCCCGGTTGGAGATGAACATTAAAATATTTCCGCGAATGCGCGCCTGGATATTCTCCTCGGCCAGATCCTGCTTCAGATTGCCGTCCGGATTGAACTGCTCGATAAAGGACTGAAAGTGGGCCTCAATCGGCATCACCCGAAACTCGATGCCCAACCGCCGGGCCAGCTCACGGGAGTCATCCACACTTTCCCGCGATGAATAACGGGAGGGCATCGTCACCCCGAGGACGTTCTCCCTGCCGATCGCCGCCGCCGCCAGAGCGGCCGTGACGGCCGAGTCTATCCCGCCCGAAAGACCGACCAGCGCTTTGGCAAACCCGGTCTTACGCATATAATCCCTCAGACCGAGGATCAGCGCCCGGTATATCTGGGCCGGGCCTTCAGTCCAGTCCGGTTTGATCACCGGCATGTTTCCGACCGTCCCCACATCGAAGATCTGAAAATCTGCTTCGAATTCTCTTCCCGCAAGCACGAGCTCACCGCATGCGTTTAGAAGAAAACCGGCACCGTCAAACACCAGATCATCGTTTCCGCCGACCTGGTTAACGTACAGGAAGGGCCGGCCGTATCGGGACACGATCGCCCTCGCCAAATCAAGACGCTGGCGCTGTTTGCCCTGGCAGTACGGGGAGGCCGAGATATTAATGAATAAGTCCACTCCCTCTTCGCCCAGCGCCCTGACGGGATCACGCGGATAGGACAAAGCCCCCTTCACGCCTTTCACGTTCCAGATATCCTCGCACACCGTCACGCCAAGGCGCAGACCGGACCAGTGCACAGGGCGATTGTCAAATCCGGGCGTGAAGTAGCGGCGCTCATCAAACACATCGTACTCGGGCAGAAGGCTTTTTGCCGTATAATCGACGAGGTCCCGATCTTGTATGAGCAGGGCCGCGTTGAACAGGTTGCCGCCGTTACGCACCGGTGCTCCCAGCAGCACCCCGATCCCGCTCGTCTGCTCACGGATTTCGGCGATACCGGTCTCCACCGCGTCCAAGAAGGCGCGTTGGCACAAGAGATCTTTGGCCGGATACCCGCAGATTGCCATTTCCGGGAAAACCACCAGCCGGGCACCCGCCTCCCGGGCCTGACCGATATACTCCTTAATCAAACGGATGTTACCGCTAAAGTCTCCAACCGTCGGGTTGATCTGAGCCGCCGCAATGCGCATCTTCCACGTCACCTCTGCCCTTAAATCTACACCAAATCGCCGCCGATTGCCAGCCGTCGACCGGCCAATCAGCTGCGAACGCAGAGGTTCACGGAAATACAGCGGGATTCTGCCTAAACCCCGTTAATGGTAGCGTTCAGCGTCGCCTCCTCACCTTTCCCGATTTCCACCGCAGTCTCCACCGGGTAAACGAAAACCCTGCAGTCTCCAAACTCATCCGAAGGGGCGGCTTCTCGCATGGCATCCACAACCAGACCCACAGCTGCGTCTTGGACCACCACTTCAACCTTCACCTTCGGAAGCAGTTTGATGTACCCGGTACCTCTGCAGACCCCCCGTCGACCGTTTTGTAAACCGTAGTCGAGCACATTGCCGACCGTGATTCCCTTGACCCCGATCCTTCCCAGGGCCATCTTCACCGCTTCAAACCTGCCGGGTCTCATCACCGCCTCGATCTTTTTCATGCCTGCCCCGCCTCCTTCACCCTGTCCCGAAAAACAAATAGACGCCCTCTTCCAAAGGACGTCATAGGCCTCGCCGATACAGCGCTGTATCGCGGTATTCCGTTTAGTGTAATTCTATGCATTCTCTTTGAGGCCGTCAACCACATTCGGTATTGAATTATGTATACAAAGTATAACGAAGAGGCCCCCGCTGTTTGCAGGGACCTCTCTCTTCACAATCGGGAAGACTCACGTGGTTTTATGCCTTGGTGGCTTCGGTACGTGCTGCGACCGCCACGGGCTTATCACCGTAGGTTTCCCGCGCAAGCACGCCGCCGCCGATGTAGTCGTGATATCCATTCTCACCGTGCAGGGCGATATCCAAACCCGTGTCTTCATCGTTTTCCTCAACACGCAAGGGTACAATCACGTTTACAGTCTTCAGGATGATAAAAGTTGCGACACCGACGAAGGCATATGCGGTCAAAACCCCGATTGCCTGAATTCCAATCTGCGCGGCGTTGCCTTCCAGCAGCCCCGGGGTACCGCCGATCGCCTCCACCGCGAAGATACCCGTCGCCAGAGCACCCCAGGTTCCGCCGATACCGTGAATGCCGAAGACGTCAAGCGCGTCGTCGTAACCGAGTCTGTGCTTGAGTACTGTGACGCTCAAAAAGCACAGGATTCCACCGCCGAAGCCCATCGCGATTGCCGCCGGGGGCCCGACAAAACCTGCCGCCGGGGTAATCGCCACCAATCCGGCGACACAGCCGGAAGCGGCACCCAACAGGGTCGGCTTACCGTGCCTGATCCATTCCGCAAAGGCCCAAGTCACTGCCGCAGTGGCCGCGGCAACCTGGGTGACCATGAAGGCGCTGGCCGCGAGCCCGCCGGCATTCAAAGCACTGCCGGCGTTAAAGCCAAACCAGCCGAACCACAACAGCGCCGTTCCCAGGAGTACCATCGGGAGGTGGTGCGGCGGCATCGGCCTCTTGCCGAAGTCTCTCCTGGCACCAAGCACCAGACAACCCACCAAAGCAGCCACACCGGAACTGATATGAACCACGGTGCCGCCGGCAAAGTCCAGAGCGCCCATGTCTCCGATCCAACCGCCGCCCCAAACCCAGTGGCAAAGCGGGGAGTAAACCACCGTGGCCCAGACAGCCGCAAAGATTACGAACGCACTGAAACGCATTCTCCCCACCAGAGCACCGCTGATAAGCGCAACGGTCAGGGCGGCGAACATCATCTGGAATGAGGCGAATGTCCCGTGTGCCAGACCATTTACACCATCCATGCCCACGTTCTTGAATCCGACGAAATCCAACCCGCCTACGAGCCCGCCGATACTGGTACCGAAGGCCAGGGTGTACCCCCACAGCACCCAAGTCACCGAAATCAGACACAGGCACATAAAGCTCATCATGATCGTGTTCACAACATTCTTCCTGGTAGACATACCGCCGTAGAACAAGGCCAGTCCCGGTATCATCAGCATCACCAGCGCGGCCGCGACCATAATGAAAGCGTTATCCGCGTGACTGACCGTCTCTCCGGAAGCAAGCGCCGAACCGGGTAAAACCGCCATCGCCGTGCTGAGCACGGTGATAGCCCGCCAGTGAAGCCGTCCCAATAATTCTCTTCCCTTCAAGGTGTTCACTCCTTTAAGGCTGCCGGGAAACCCCGAAACCTGTTTGATTGATAGTCCCGGAAATAACAAACGCCCCGGGAGGGGATGAACCCTCTCTCCGAGGCGCCATTGCCCGATTTGACGACTATATCGCAACGCTGCCGGATTCACCTGTCCTGATTCTCACCGCCGTTTCCACCGGGTAGATAAAGATCTTACCGTCTCCGACCTCCCCCGTTCTGGCCACAGCGGTGATTGTGTCAATCACCCTGTCCAGTGAAGCATCTTGCACGACAACCTCAATCTTTACCTTGGGAAGAAGCTTGATAAACTCGGTACCCCTGTAGATTTCTCGCTGACCGTGCTGTAAACCGCAGCCCAAGACATCAGTCACGGTCATCCCTTTAATCCCGATCTTCCCCAGAGCCTGCTTCACCTCCTCGAACCTGCCGGGCCTAATCACAGCTTCGATCTTTTTCATGTCTCCCCCTCCTTACTTAATAGCCCGCCAAAAAGAACAGACGCCCTCCTGAAAGGGCGTCTTAGGCCTTGCCGACACGGCATCGTATCGATTATTGTTGTTTGGCTAATTCTATGCGTTCTTTTCGGAAGTGTCAACCGCCTTCAGCAAGGAATTCTGTATACAAAGCATTTTGACTGCAACTTACAATGTTCCTTCCCGTAAGATGTATTAGCATTTTCAAATATTGTGCTCCCGGCAATGGCGCCTCGAGTGCGGGTTCGACGCCGAACTCCCTTGCGGCGCTTTTCATTTTAAGGAGATGAAAAGTATGTGTGGCATAACCGGCTGGATAGACTGGGATGAAGATCTAAGAAGCAGGCGTCCGGTCATTAACCGAATGACCGACACGCTGTCCGCACGCGGACCGGACGCGTCCGGCGTTTGGATTTCCGAGCATGCCGCTCTGGGCCACCGCCGCCTGATTGTGGTCGACCCCGCGGGCGGGGGACAGCCGATGGTCCGCCGCCGCGGCGGGCGGGAATACGTTATCGTCTACAACGGTGAGCTCTACAACACTCCGGAAATCCGAAGTGAACTGGAAGCACGGGGGGCGGTTTTCCTCTCCCGTTCCGATACCGAGGTTATCCTGCTGGCCTATATGGAATGGGGAGCGGACTGCCTGGAGCGTCTGAACGGGATTTTCGCCTTTGCCGTTTGGAGCGATGCTGATCAGACCCTGTTTATGGCGCGCGACCGCCTGGGGGTCAAACCCCTGTTCTATGCCAAACGCGGCAGTGCCTTTATTTTTGGTTCAGAGCTGAAATCTCTATTAGCCCATCCGGCCGTCGAGCCGGAGGTGGATGCCGAAGGTCTGGCTGAGGTCTTCCTGATCGGCCCGGCACGGACGCCGGGACACGGCGTCATTCGCGGGGTCTGCGAACTGCGCCCCGGGTACAGCCTGACATACGACACCACCGGTATCCGCCTGCACCGGTACTGGACCCTGGAAAGCCGTCCGCATACCGACGACCTTGAAACGACGGCCGAAACAGTCCGCACCCTTCTGCAAGACTCCGTGCAGCGTCAGCTTGTATCCGACGTTCCGGTTTGCACGCTGTTGTCCGGAGGCCTGGATTCAAGCGCAATCACCGCTTTCGCCGCCAACTATTGTGAAGGAGCGGGATTGGGACCGCTAAACACCTATTCCATTAACTACGCCGACAACGAACGGTACTTTCAGCCGAACGAATACCAGCCGGATGCCGATACCCCCTGGGTATGGCTGATGTCGGCCCGGCTGAACACCAAACACCACCAAGTGACAATCGACACCCCCGAACTGGTAGAGGCTCTGGATTCAGCAGTGCTGGCCCGTGATCTGCCCGGAATGGCTGATGTCGATGCATCGCTCTACCTGTTCTGCCGTGAGATCAAAAAACAGGCCACCGTCGCCCTGTCCGGCGAGTGCGCGGATGAGATTTTCGGCGGGTATCCCTGGTTTCATCGAAAGGCAGACCCGGCTGCCGCGGGCACTTTCCCCTGGTCGAGATCAACGGGTTTCCGGAATCGGCTTCTCTCGCCTGAAATCCGGGAAACCCTGCGGTCCGAAGAATACGTGAACCAAAGGTATCATGACTCTCTGGCGGAGGTTTCCCGCTTGCCGGGCGAAAACCCGGAGGACGCCCGCCGACGTGAATTCTTCTACCTGAACATAATGTGGTTCATGAGCACCCTTCTTGACCGGAAAGACAGGATGAGTATGGCTGCCGGACTCGAGGTGCGTGTCCCTTTCTGCGACCACCGCTTAGTGGAATACGTCTGGAACATTCCGTGGGAAATGAAGACTTGGCACAACAGAGAAAAAGGCATTCTCCGGCTGGCTCTCACTGATGTCCTGCCCGGCGAAGTACTTGAACGACGCAAGAGCCCCTACCCGAAAACACACCACCCCGCCTATTTGGCCGCAGTGCGCCGGAACTTGCTCCGGATCCTCGATGATCCGGATTCACCACTGCTGCCGCTGATCGACAAGAAATATGTGCGGGAGCTGGTCCGGACTGATGGTTCAGCGTTCGGCACAGCCTGGTTCGGGCAGTTGATGGGAGGTGCACAGCTCTTTGCCTATCTTATCCAGATCAACACTTGGCTGCGGAAATACCGGGTAAGAGTGCGCTGAGAATTCCGAACAAAAAACATCCCGGTCCCGGCCGGGATGTTCGTTCGCCTGTAGTTCGGGAAGCGTCTATACTCTGAAACGCCGGCTCATTTTCTCCATTTCGGCAGCCAGCTTGTTCAGTTCATCTGTAGATGCGGCCACTTCCTCCATCGCCGCGGTTGTCTCCTGATTGCCGGCGGCCACATTCTGCACGGCGGACGAAATCTGCTGTGCGCTGGCCGCAATCTGTCCCACCCGGTCCGCCAGTTCCTGTACTTCACTGATGATGCGGGCAAACGACTGCCCCACATCGGCGATGATCTTGGAACCGGCCTGCACCTCGGTGTTACCGTCTTGCATCGCTTTCACCGTTGCTTCGGCGTCGGCACGTACACCATCGATCAGCTGCTTGATCTCCTTCGCCGCAGTCCCCGACTGTTCAGCCAGTTTCCGCACCTCTTCGGCCACGACCGCGAATCCCCTTCCCTGCTCCCCGGCCCTAGCCGCCTCAATTGCCGCGTTCAGGGCCAACAGGTTGGTTTGATCCGCAATGCCGGTGATCACATCGACGATCTGGGTAATCTTCTGGGTCGACTGATTCAGATCATCAATCACCGACACCCCGTGGGAGGTGATCGACGTGATATTTTCCATCTGGCTGGTCAGCTTGTCCAGCCCGTCCTTCCCCGCAATGGCATAATCCGCACTGGCCTGCGCCCGGCGGGCAATGTCCTGCGTATTCTCCGAAAGCTCATCCACGGAGGCCGAAACATCCATCATCGATGACGCCGACTCGGAAGCCGCCGCCGAGGTCTCCTCAGCACTGGCATTCAACTGGTTTGCAGCCGAGGCCACGGCCTCCGACTTGTTCTTCAGCTCGGCGATCAGCTCTTTCATATTGGACCGCATCGTCTCAAAGGACCGGATCAGGTCCCCGACCTCATCCCGTGACCCGCTTTCGAGCTTCTCGGCCGTCAAATCCCCTTTGGCCGCCGTTTCCATCCGGCCCTTCAGGACGTTAACCGGATGAGTGATCCCCCTGGTTATGAACACGGTCAGGATCACAGTCAGCACCACGGCCGCCACCGTCGACCAGATGATCGCCCCACGGGCCGATGTCTGCTGCGCCGCCGCTGCCGCCAGAGCCTCTTCCTTATCGCCGTTCAGAACCCGGATCAGATTGTCCAGGAACCCCCGTATCTCGGCAATGTGCGCCTGGGTCTCACCGGTGTATACCGCCATGGCCTGTTCCCGGTCACCCGCATTCAGATGGCCCAATACCCTGCCTGCGGACTCGTGCAGAAGCCGGTGCGGTTCCTCCAGACTCTCAAAAACAGCCCGAAAATCCGGGCTCATTTCGTGATAATAATCCGAATTCTTCACATCGAGATACCAGCGGCCAAAATCACACTTTGTATGATCCAGTTGGCCCGAGAACTCGTGACCCAGTAAGAGGGTACCGCTCAGATTGTTCAGCCAGACGAAATGGTCGACCTCCTTTTCTACTGCAAAAATGATGTCGTCCATTGTTTTCACCGCCGCCTCATTGGCAACCTCAACCGACTGTTCCATCCAGATTGCCGTCCCAGCCACAATCACCAGAATCAGCAGAATAATCCCGAATGCAACCGTCAGCCTCCGTCCAATGGTCAATTTCAGCCGCCTCTCTTTCTTGTTTGACTGTATACCATATACAACTTTTGTCCAAAATTCGACAAAGCAATTCTTTTCCCTGCCCACTATTGCCAGCTTATTCTGCAAGAAATCACGCCTTCCGTAACGTACCCCTTCCGCCCGCTGCCATTTATACCCATACGGAACAGCGGCAATATTTGCCCACACTTTTCGTATAGATAGTCGTATAGACACAAAAAAGAAAGAGGGATGTTCCATTGAGTAAAGGCCGGATAAGGCATCTTTTCCCCGGAGGCAATACCTCGGAAGGGTTTTATTCCTACTATCACCACTTGATCGGTCCCGAGGCCGTCCGGGTCTTCATCCTCAAAGGCGGTCCGGGAGTGGGGAAATCCACGTTTATGCGCCGCATCGGCGAGGAAATGACCGGACGGGGTTACGATGTGGAACATCATCACTGCTCGTCCGACAACGGTTCACTGGACGGTGTGGTCGTCCCGGCGATCGGGGTCGCTCTGCTGGACGGGACCGCACCGCACATTGTTGATCCAAAGTATCCCGGCGCCGTCGACGAGATCGTCAACCTGGGCGAATACTGGGACGAGAATAAACTGCGCGCCGCCAAGGCCGAAATCCTCTCGACAACAAAGCGGATCAGCCGCCTGTTTTCCATCGCTTACAGCCATCTGGCCGAGGCCAAGGTGATTCGCGATGAGATGGAAGGCTACGTGTCCGAATGCATGAACTTCGGCGGGGTAAACAGACTGACCGCCGAACTGATCCAGGACATTCTGGGGCCGATCCGAGAGCAGAGTGAGGCTGAACCCAGAGACAGGCACCTGTTCTGCTCGGCGATCACCCCGGACGGGGTGGTGCACCACCTCGAGAGCCTGCTGACCGACATCGAGCGTCTGTTCCTGATTAAGGGAACGCCGGGCAGCGGTCGTTCCACGCTGGTCGAAACGGTGGCTCGCGCCGCCCACAGCAGGGGATTGGACACCGAGGTCTACCACTGCGCCTTTGAACCGCACAAGGTGGACTTGGTGATCATTCCAAAGGTTCGGACGGCCGTATTGAAGGACGTAGAGGAATTGGGTTTTCAGCCGAATTACGGTTCCGGGAAACGTGTCGTCACATACAGTTTGGATGCCTATCTCAACCGCCCGGCGCTGGAGCACTATGCCGCGGGAATGATGAGCGCCCGGAGCCGGTTCGGCGCCGCCCTCCGGCGAGCCGTCCGCTACATCGGTGATGCCAAGCTGATGCACGACTATCTGGAGAGCTTCTACGTGCCGGCTATGGACTTCGCGGCCATCGACCGCAAACGTCAGGAGATCACCAAACGCATTCTCGAATACGCCGACGAGGCCGAACAGCGCCGGATCCGGATGCTGGTGAAGGGGAGGGGGCAGTAAATATGTCCCCGGAGCAATAACCCGGCAGGGACTCCCCCGTCTTGGGCCGAAACTATATCCAATCGGCTCGATTCGGGGGTTTTTTATGGGAAAGCGGTTGCTGCAGGGGCTGGTCTTGCCCGCAGGTTTGATCGTCCTATGGTGGGCGATAACCGAGGCGGGTTTGGTGAACAAGACCATCTTACCCGGACCGGGAGAAGTGGCGGCGGCATTTTGGAGTTTATCGCTCGACGGTCGCCTTGGGGCGCACTTGGAAGTCAGTCTGAGCCGGGTATCCGGCGGTTTTATTATTGCTCTCGTGTTCGGACTGCCGGCTGGTTTCGCCGTGGGTGTATGGTCCTGGGCGCATCGACTGCTGGGACCGCTGCTGCATTTCCTGCGCCAGATCCCGCCCATCGCCTGGATACCGGTCTTCATCCTCTGGCTGGGCATCGACGAGATGTCCAAGCTGGCCGTGATCGCCTACGCCGCCTTTTTCCCCGTTTTTCTGAACACAACCGCCGGGGTGGGCGGCATCAGTCAGGGCTATCTGCAAATGGGCCGGATGCTCGAGTTCACTTGGACGGAGAGTTTTCGCCACATTGTCTGGCCTGCCGCTCTGCCCTCGATTATGGCGGGGCTTCGCCTCGGGCTGGGCAACAGCTGGCGTGCGCTGGTCGTGGCCGAGATGATCGCCGCCGCGAGCGGACTGGGTTATCTGATTATGGAATCCCGGCAGCGTATTGAGACCCCCGAAATGTACGCCGGTATCCTGGCCATCGGTGTGGTGGGGCTGATCCTCGATTACCTGCTGGTCGGTCTGGAGGCGAAGCTGCTGTCATGGCAGGGGAAGAAGTGATTCAGACAAGCCCGAATACAGAGCTGCGCTGGGAAGCGGTCTCGGTCGACTATCCTCTTCGCAACCTGCGCGCCGTGGAAGAAGTAAACCTTGAGGTGCCTGCGGGTCGGGTATTCGCCCTGATGGGGCCGAGCGGCTGCGGAAAGACAACACTGCTGAAGGTGGCTGCCGGGTTGATCCGGCCATCGGCCGGAAGGGTCTGCCTGGGGGACGAAACGGTCACCGCCCCCTCCAGGCGGATGGCGATGGTTTTTCAGGAGGCCGCGCTTTTCCCCTGGTTTACGGTGGAGCGTAATATCGGCCTCGCCCTGCCTCGCTCTTTTACCCACAATGAGCGTTCAGACCGGATCAACCAGCTGCTGGATGTGGTCGGGCTGAGTGATTTCGGCCACGTTTTTCCCCGTGAACTCTCGGGCGGCATGGCCCGGAGGGCTGCCCTGGCCGCCGCTCTGGCGCGTGATCCGGTGGTGCTGCTGCTTGATGAGCCTTTCAGCGGGCTGGATGTGATGGGCAGGCGGAGGCTGGCGCGAAAGCTGGCGGAGATCATTGCCGACCGTGCTTTGACAACCGTACTGGTCACCCACAGTGTGGATGAAGCCCTGATGCTGGCCGACCGGGTAGCGATAATGACCAGCCGGCCGGGGCGGATTCGCGTCTCCCTGCCGGTAACCATACCGCACCCGCGGGAGGGAAATGAAGCAGCGTTGGCGAATGTACGTGCAGAGGTATACCGGATATTGGAAACGGAGGGATAGCATTGCGTAAACGTTTGCCCGTGTGGACGGCGATTGTCCTGGTGCTGCTGCTGGTTATCGCGGGTTGCGGAGAACAGGCGAAGGAGCCGCAGCCCGAGGCACTTCGTTTGGCCTACAACCCGATGCCTTTCAATGTACCCCTGATGGTGATGAAACACCAGGGCTTCCTGGATCAGCAACTGGCGGCCCGCGGCCTGGACAACGTGAGGGTGGAATACAAAGAGTTCGATGCCGGCTTCAATATGAGTGAAGCGATGGCCGGCGGCCGGCTGGACATCGCCACCGTGACCGGGTTTACCTCGGCGGTTTCGGCCAAGGCCGGCGGCCGCGATGCAAAAGTGATCTCGGCCTTCAGCCGTGCTCCGGCAGCATTCGCCCTGGTGGTGGCGGCCGATAAAACCGAACTGCCGGCCGATATCAGGGGCTGGAAGGTGGCCCTTCCGGTCGGCACCGAAGCCGACTACCTGCTGAGCCGGATCCTGGATGAACAGGGTCTCGCCCGGTCCGATGTCCAGATCGTGAATATGCTGGTGCCCGATGCCGCCGCCGCCCTCCTGTCCGGTAATGTGGACGCTGCGGTGCTGGTGGAACCGGTGCTGTCCCGGCTGGAGGCGGGGAACCAGATCCGTGTTTACCGCGACGGTACCGGTCTGGTGCTGGGCATGACGGTGACCACAGTTTGGAACAAATTCCTCGCCGCATATCCCGAAGTGGTTGAGGCTTATCTGGCCGCCATCGACGACAGCCTGGCCTATATGGAGGAGAATCCCGAACAGGTGATGGATCTGGCCGTGCAGGAAACCGGGCTGCCCGAACCGGTCGCCGCCCGTTTGATGACCAAGTACGACTTCGACCCGGTGATCACGGAATTTTCCGGCCTGGAGGATCAGATTGATTTTCTTTACGACAGCGGGCTGATCGGTGAGCGGATTGCTCTGGAAGACCTGCTTGATCTGAGCCTGCAGTAGCGGGCGGAGCAGGGTAGGAACGGTCTCGATTCCTGATCATCTCGACAAAACGGGGAACCAGTGCGGGGTCAAACTGGGTCCCGGCACAGCGTTCGATTTCGGCGAGAGCGGCGTCCACAGACATCGCCTTACGGTACGGCCGGTCGCTGGTCATGGCATCAAAGGCGTCGAGAATCGCCAGGATGCGGCACTCGATGGGAATTTCTTTACCCCGCAGCCCCAAGGGGTATCCGGAACCATCCCACCATTCATGGTGTTTCAGGATCAGGTCGGCAATCGAAGCCAGATCACCGGTGGACAGGGCGATCCGGTGCCCGATCTCGCTGTGGCGCTGCATCTCGGTTCTTTCTTCGTCTGTGAGCGGTCCCTGCTTAAAGAGAATGGTATCCGGCGTCCCCACCTTGCCGATATCGTGGAACTGCGCCAGCAGAAGCAGGTTGGACATTCTTGTTTCGGTGATCCCGAGCGTGCGGCCGAACTCCGCCGCCATTTCCCGGAGCCGCTCGGCGTGACCCTCGGTAATGAAATCGCGGGCATCCAGCGCCGCCATCAGAGCCTGACCCACCGCCCGGCGTGCCGAGGTCTTGCTCAGCAGCTGTTCGCGGTACATCGCGTTGTCGGCTTCCTTGAACAGGTCGTTCATTGAGACCTCCGGACTGTCGGTGGTGGCCAGACCGATAGAAATGCTCAGCGGAACGGGCAAGTGATTCTTAAGGTTAAATTGAGCCTGTCGTTCCCGGATCCGGGCGACAAACGTGCTCCCCTGCCGGTAGTCGGTGGCGGGGAGAATCACCGCAAACTCATCGCCTCCGATCCGGGCTACGCAGTCGGTCTTACGGAAGGCCCCCGCGATAACGCCGGCCGCTCCGCGCAGGAGTTCGTCCCCGGCATCGTGGCCCCAGGCGTCATTAATCAGCTTCAGTCCGTCCACATCACATATGATCATCGATATCGGACCCTGGCGGTCCACATCCATCCGCCGCATCTCTTCCTCAAAGTAGGCGCGGTTGTATACGCCGGTCAGCGTGTCGTGCATCACCATATAACGCAGCCGCTCTTCGTTGCGTTTTCGTTCGGTGATGTCGATCAGAGAACACACACTCTGCATCGTTCCCGGAACCAGACCGACATTCAGGAGGATTTCCCGGCGGTTGCCCCGTGTATCAACCAGGCAGAATTCATAGCTGTCGGGTACTTTCAGATTGCGCAGCCGGCGCTCCCGATGATAGAAGCTCATCCTTTCGAGGTCCTCGGGCGCCACAAAATCGGTCCAGCGGCACTTCCCTTCAATATCCTCTCTCGCCATCCCCAGCAGATCGGCTCCCCGATCATTGATCACGGCAATAGTCATATCCTCGTCCACGATGAGCATGGCTGTGCCCGTACCCTCGAAAGTCGTGCGATACAGATTCTCGGACTGTTCGAGCCGTGCTTCGGCCTCGAGCCTTCTTCTCTCTTCATCCATGCCGCGCAAAGCGAAAGCGATGTCCCCAGCCACTTCTTCCAGCAGAGAAATCTCCCCGTCGTCGAAATAATTGGCATCGATCGTGTATACCACCAATACACCCCTGACCTCACCCTGGTTCACCAGCGGCACCGCCGCCATTCCGGAGCAGTGGGCGCCGTAGCCGTCCACCCCGTGGATCTGAATGAGGTGCTCGGGGCAGCACACAATGACCGTCTGTTTAGTAAGCAAAGCCTTGCCGGCCGGACCCGTTTTCGAGACAAAATCCGCCCAATCCGCATCCAGGAGGGAGCTGTATGCCGATTCAAAACCCGATGAGACTCTGGAAGACACTTCACCATTGGCAGGATCGATCAAGCCGATCCAGGCAAAACGGTAATCGCGGTTAGTGGTAAGGATGTCGCAGCTGCGCTGCAAAAGCCGGCTGCGGTCCTTCTCCTGCACAATCAAATGGTTGATCTCCACAATCGTACGCAATACCCGGTTGAGGTGATCAACCCGATCACTATCCCGTGTCCCTGAGGTCGAGCAGGCCATCCCCCATCACCCTTTAATTCGCAACAATGGCAAATACTTCGACAAGTTTCGCGGTATTTCCTTTATCGCTCTGATTATTGCTTCCGCTTACGAGTACACGACGGTGTCAATGTCTGCGGCAGTCGGCCGACCAGTCGGCAAACCCGGTCAACAGTGTTGTTTCAGGATTCCGGCCGCTCATCCAGCAGCCGGTAAATAAACTCGACGGGTACGCCGCACTTGCGGGCGAACTTCAGGGTGTTCGGCAGGCTGGGGAACTTGGCACCCTTCTCATACATCAGGTACTGCCCCGGATTCACCCCCAGCACCCGCTGGCTGAATTCGGACTGATTGAACCCCAGCATCTTCCTGATTTCCCGCCAGTGGATCGATACCGGAACCTGCTCCTTGGACGCAATTACGGATACATCGCCCCGGGGATGGTTCTTTCCGAAGAACTCGGACGAGAGACGTTCGGCGTCCTCAAAGATGGTGAGCGTGCTTTTTCCGTTGGGACCGTCAAGCAAATGATGTTCTATCAGGAAGGGACGTATTTCTCCGATGCTCAGCCGAATAAGCCTCATCACCGGCCGGACCGGATCGTTCCGGTCGGGAATATCGATCAGTTGAGTATGGACGGCCAGTTCCCGACGGGTGCGGCCGAGGACGAACTCCGGGCCGAGTCCGCTCAGATCGGACCACGCCCGGTTCACAAAAACGACACGGTCGTTCGCATCGGAAAGCAGCATTCCAAAGGGAAGGTGATCGAAGAGCTGCAGCGCCTGTTCCTTGTTTTCAAAGCGGCCCACTTCCCGGAAGGTAACCACGGCGGTCCGTTCACTGGTTAGTTCGATATTGAGCGTCAGCAGAAAATCACGGCCCTGAAAACGGGCGCGTATGATCTGGTTCTTCAGTTCCGCAGAATCCGAATTGAGGAAGTCCTCAATCAGACGCGCCGTTTCCGGAATATCCGGAAAAGCCTGGTATACGGTGCGGCCCAATATCTGATTCTTGCGCACGCCGGTGATCGTCTCCGCCGCCCGGTTCCAGAGCACTATCGTCAGTTCGTCGTTGACCAGCATTGCACCGACATCCATCTTCTCGTAATCGGCGATGGCCTTTTGGGTAACGCGGTCGTAGTCACGCTGTTTCATAACCAGCTGCTGCTGCAGCGTCAGTTTATTGGTGTGGGCCTCGATCCCGCGGCTCATCGCCCGCATGATGGTCACCAGGTGGCTGACCGCATACTCATTCGGGACGACGACCCCGATCGCCCCCTTCACCTCGCCGACCAGTCCCAGAATCGGCGCCCCGAGCCCCGTCCACCCGTCAAACATCGTATTGTAGTGCTCCGCACCGGAGATAACGACCGGCTTGCGCACCCGGAGCGCCGTGCCGATCGGGTTGTTTCCGACGTTGCTCTCGGCGTACAGCGCCCCCTTTACGAAGTAATTGTTGAGGGCATGTGGGGCGGTCTGACCATCTGTGCGCACATCCAGCAGATAGCCGTTCTCGTCCGCAATCATAATCACAAACACCGGGGTCAGATTGCTGACCAGATCCTCCAGGATGTCGAAGAAGGGTTTGGCTGCATCAAACAGGTCGATCCGCTGCAGAATCCGGTCCTGCAGTTTCTCACCGGACAGCACGGTGGGATCGGCGATGCCGTCGCGAACGTCCCCGTCCGACTTCACCCGCTGCCAGGACTGAAGTATAATCGGGTCAATCAGTGAAAAATCGTAGGGCTCGTCCTTCATGAAGGCTTCCCTGGCCCGCATGAGCATCTCCTGATTGCGCACAATCGGGTAGACCCGGGATACCGTCAGCCGATGCCGGTCCACGCCCGAAATAGCCTTTACCCGTGAAAGGACCTGCATCGCATCTTGCTCATCATCCCGCACCTTCAGCCGCACTTCATAGAACCCTGCCATAGCCGACCTCCGTTTCCAATTGGAGCCCGAAAGTAATCGGGTAATTAATACTTCTCAACAAACGATTCGGCTTGGTGTTTGCCAATATTTAACCTTATCTTATTTTCTGCTCATTTCTGAAAAACTTTAGCTAAAAAAAGGGAAATTATGCCCTTGAACACAAATTTATGTACAATTTGTGCCGAATGAGTATATCAGACAGACAGGAAATACGGCAGGAGAATCAAGGAATACTGAAAAAGACTAAGTAATACCTGAGGGGAAAGGGGATACCAAATGAAAAGGGTCGCGGTGGCGATGAGCGGCGGCGTAGACAGCTCGGTTACCGTATTGATGCTTATAGAGCAGGGCTACCGCGTGTTCGGACTGACCATGCCGACCTCGAAGAAAGCCGTGCGTCAGGCGCGGCGGGTCGCCGGTTTTCTGGGCATCGATCATCTGGTGGCCGATCTGGGCAGTCTGTTTCAGGATCAGGTGGTTGACTACTTCTGCCGGGCCTATCTGGCCGGGCAGACCCCGAATCCCTGCATTGCGTGCAACCGGCACGTGAAATACGGCGCTCTGTTCGATTACGCCCTGTCTCAGGGTGCCGATTATTTCGCCACCGGGCACTACGCCCGAATCGAACAAGACCGCAGCCGTGACCGGTACCTGCTGCTCCGCGGCCTGGATCCGAAGAAAGACCAGAGTTATGTGCTCTACCATCTTACGCAGGACCGTCTGCAGCGTCTGCTGCTGCCTCTGGGGGCGCTCAGTAAAGATGAGGTGAAGCGGAAGGCCGAGCGTGCCGGCATCCCGTACGTGCGAGAAGAAAGCCAGGAAATCTGCTTCGTGCCGGACGACGATTACCGCCGGTTTCTGATCGAGAGACACGGTGCCGCGATCAAACCGGGTCACTTTGTGGACAAGGAGGGACGGGTTCTCGGACGGCACAAGGGACTCCCCTTCTATACCGTCGGCCAGAGGAAGGGGCTCGGCCTGGCCCTGGGCACGCCCGTTTATGTAATCGGCCTGGATGCCCGCACAAATACCGTAATTCTCGGCCCGGAGTCCGACTTGACGGCCGGAGGCCTCATCGCCGCCGAAACCCATTTCATTATGAAGGAGTACGCCCGAACAGACGCCCCGGTCGAGGTGCAGATCAGATACAATGCCCGGGCGGTGCCCGCCCGGCTGTTCCCGTCGCCCGGAGATACATGCCGGGTGCGCTTCGAACGGCCGCAGCGCGCCGTAACCCCCGGTCAGGCCGCCGTCTTCTATCACGGAAAATACGTCGTAGGCGGCGGGATTATTACCGACAGACTCCCGGTTTAACCGCGCTTGAGAATCACCACCACCTTGTCCGGATCATGCCGAATCTGGCTGACCGAAAAAAGGCGGTAGTTTTGGCCCAGCGAAAAGGACAGGCCTCCGTCACGATTCAGCAGCGGCAGCAGTTCGGGCTGAATCCTAGTCCCGTTCACCGTGAGGGACTGGGGACGGAAAAACACAGCCGTTCCCTCTTCTGTGGGCACAAGCCGGCCGGTCAGGATGAATTCCGACTGATCGGCCGCACTCCGGCCGCTGATCGTCATCACGTTCCGGCCCAGCGACACCGAAAGACTGTCCCCTGGACGGCGGCTGGCCGACCGGATGGCCCGGTTCACAGACGCGGCGCTCACCTCCAGCCGGATCCCCAGACCTTCAAAGGTAATCCGGTCCGGCTTCAGTTCGCGCACCAGCAGGACATTAAGCTGGCTGAGCACGTTGTGCAGCGGCTGCAGCGAAGCCTGCCACCCCTGCTCGATCTCGGTTATGCGTTCGGCCAACTCCTCCGACTGTCTCCGGATCTCGTCCAGAAACCGCACCCGTTTGGCTTTGGTCTCCTCGATTTCGGCGAGCTGACGCGCGATCTGCTCCTCTTCACGGCGCGCCTCGGCGTACAGCCCCTCCAGCTCCTCAATCTTGGATTTAATAGCCTGGTTGAGCCGCTGCACCTCGTCATACAGGCCGGCCTCATACCTGATCAGCATCTGGAGCATTTCCAGGCGCCCGAAGAACTCACCGAAATCCTGCGTCCCGAGCAGGATCTCCAGATACGACCAGCGGCCGTTCTCGTAGTGGTGCCGCAGCCAGTCCCCCAGTCTGGCCCGTGCCTCGGACAGATCGACTTCGGATTGCGCCAGATCGGCCTCCTGAATCCGGATTGACCGGCGGATGCCCTCCAGCTTCTGCTGCTGGGCTTCCCGCTCCTGCCGCAGTTTCATAATGTCCAGATTGATGGCCAGGAGTTCGGCGACCAGATCTTTCTCCTGCGCACTCAGCTCAGCCGCCGTATCGGAACCGGTTTGGGCGGCGGCCGGCAAAGACGCCGCAATCAGGCCCAGGATAAGAAAACCCACCAAAAGGCAGGTATAGGCTCTCGGATACATGTTTGATCACACCCGAACCGAAAGGTAATATCAACATTATATATAATGACTCCCATTAAATGCTAGCACTGAATCCGCTCCGGCACGCTGTAGATATTCATCCGCCGGCCGCGCGCAAAACCGACCACCGTCACTCCCAGACGGTTCCCCACCTCCACGGCGTAGGCGGTGGGCGCCGATTTAGACACCAGAATGGGCAGGCCGATTCTGGCCGCCTTCAGCACAACCTCCGACGACAGCCTCCCGCTGGAAAGAATGACGGCCCGGCCAAAGTCAAGTCCGGTGTGCAGCCCGTAACCCAGGATCTTGTCCACCGCGTTGTGACGCCCGATATCCTCGTAGAATGCGGCTATCTCATTCCCGATCACCAAAGCGGCCGCGTGGGTTCCCCCTGTTGCCTTGAAAGTTACCGCCCTTTTCTGGAATTCGGCCATAAGTCCGATCAGCACCTCGGCTGCTATGCAAAGCGCTGCCGAAACAGGGGTTATACTATCGACGTCCCGAACATCGGCCGCCGACCCCCCGGCACACCCGGAGGTGATCGTCGGCTTGTATAAGAGACGCTCGGCGGCGGACGCATTAAACCCGCCCCTGGTCTGCACGGTCGCCGTCTGCTTGGACACATCGATATCCAGGGAAGCGATCTCGTCGAACGACCTGATCACGCCTTCGGCGGCGAGAAATCCCAGTGTGAGTTCCTCCAGGGCATCCGGACTGCAAAGCAGCGTGGCCAACTCCCACCCGTCCAGGATTACAGTCAGCGGAAACTCCTCCACTACCTGGTCCACGACCGGCTGACAGGACCGCCCGTCCCATTTGGTGATCTCAATTTCCCTCTTCAATACGCTCACCATCCCTGCCCTGATTCTAGCAGTGGAAGCGGGAAACGGTCAATTTTGTCTGCTATTCACACCAAAACGCCGGTGGTGGCCCCATCCGCAGGAGGCCACCACCCTGTCTTCCTTATTGTTTATGTGTTTTCTTCGGTTTCCTCATCTTCGTCTTCATCCTCATCCTCATCCTTGTCGACCGTGACCCAGTTCCAATGGGGATGGTATTTGACGTTTGCACAGAGTGATTCACTGATGAAACGCAGCGGCACCAGCGTGCGGCCGTTTACAATCAGCGCCGGCGTGTCCAGGGTTACGACCTTCCCGTTGATTTCCGCCTGAAGGGAGTCCACCGGCAGGACAACAACTCTGCCTCCCTGCACAAAAACCACCGTGCCATCCTTCCACTCCACGTCGGCGCCGAGGCTCTCACCCAGCTTACGCAGGGGCACCATGGTCCGGTTGTTGATCAGGGTTGGCGGTACATCAAATTCGACCTCCTCACCCCTGATGAAAACCTTCAGTCCTTTATCCCCATTAAGCCGAAGGATTCTACTGAGCGCCTCCGCGTTTTCCTCGTCGGAGGAGTCCAACTTAAACGCCTCGCGCAGGAAAGCCTCTGCCGCTTCGGGGTCGTTCAGCTTGCGCAGGGCCAGACCGAGTTTGCGCATAGCCCAAGCCTGCTCCTTCTGCTCTTTCCACTGCGCCTTTATCTTAGCCCGTAATTCAAAAATCCGGGCCAAGGCTTCTTTACGCAGTTCTTTATCCTTGTTAATCTCTCTGGTTGTCTCTTCGTCCCCGGTAAGGTCTTCCACTTCATACACTTCTTCAGCCACGCTGCGGGCCTCGATCAGCCTTTTCAGCACCTCTTGCGCACGCGGGCTGGCACCGTTGCGCACCACATTCGCGTATGCCCTCTCCAGACCGCGCAGGCTGGGATGGTCGTAAGTGTCCCCGGTGACACCCAGTTTTGCGTTGTCCATTTTTTTGGCCAGTCCCGGCGGGGTAAACGCAGGAGCAGCATCGGCCGCCGGCACCGCAAAGGCGAACCCCAATGCACAGCCGAAGGCAAATAGAAATATCAACGCATTAGTGACGACGCCCAGTCTTCTCAAACCCAAATCACAACCCCTCCTGAGTGAATTTCTTGACTTCGGCTGTATACTAAAAGGCAGAATTAACCAAAATAATCACCCCCATGCTTGTCCTTTTACCGTATTTTTTCGAACGGAAGGACGATTTTGGGGGTGAAGGAAGCAAAAAGCAAGAATATTTACATTATCGGGATCCGTTGATTTCCGATCGACACTCCGGTCGGGATGACCGGCCCGGGTCCTTATTCTTCAAACCCGGCGGTCCCGCGGGTTGTTTGCCCTTTCCCGGGGAGAATTGGGAGCCGTTGGGTCTCGACCCTTGGCGCCCGGGTGGCTCATCCGGCTTCCGTTTCTGACCGGGTGGCGTCCAGACTCCCGGACCGTCATCGTTAGGTCTCTTCGGTTCGCCTTCTCTCAAATCACTCTCCTGCTGTCCTTGCCGGCCGGGCGGCACATCCGGCTTCCGCTTCTGACCGGGTGCCGTCATTTCTTCCGGGTCACCATCCGTCCAGCCCCGCTTGTGCGCATGCATATGGCTCGCTACGGCTATTCCCCGGGCCACCTCCCGGAAATCACAGCCGCTACGTTCCGCCGCCCGGGCCAGCCCCTGATCGCGTACCGCCTGCCGGTCCATGTGGATGCCGGCTCGCCGGGCCTCCTCCACAATGGCCAGTTCGGCCGCTGACAATCCGGCGGAGGCCGCCTGCCGCCGCAGCGCGGGGTCACATTCGATCACAAACAGATCAGCCTCGAATGCAGCATCCTCTGCCCTTATCCGGGCCCATTCGGTCATTTGGGAAACGAACGCCGGATCCAGTTCCTGATCGCCGGCCTTGGTAAGGCCGATGATGAAATGCCCTCCATTCAGGTAGCCCTCCGCGACACAAACGTCATAATAGTCCTGAAGCACATCGGTCACCGGATTATTCTCGGCACTGATCCGGCTCAGCAGGGAACACGCCGTATCGTCCATCCCCCGTGCTTCCAGGACACGCCCCTGATCGTCGACCGCAAACTCCACGCTCGGGTTGACATCGACACCGACGTAGGCATAGACGGCGGGAACGGTGAACAGAGGCCGCCAGAGCGCCGTCACCAGAAGGGCCAGCACAATAAAGGAGGCGGCCGCCGCCAGGAAGCGCAACCGCTTGGGGGGCACCACATCGGTGCGGCTGAAACACGCTTCCTCACCCACCACATGCTCGGGACGACGGACAATCTCGGTGAATTCAAACTCACCGGTCATCACGATCGTGCTGTTTTTCTTCAGTTTAAAGACGATTCCCTTACGCTCCATGTCTATTCCTTCCCCTTTCCCGGGCGGTGAAGGTACTCCCGGATGATCGGGAAATCATCAATCAAAACAATCGCCGCTGCTGTAATATATTTTCGATGCCTCTGCACCGTTTTGGGGCTGTATATGATGTGGGGCAACAGCGCTTTCAGGGGAAGAGATTTCCGGCGCAGAAAGTGCTCCCGCAGCTTGGGATCGCCGGCGACCCGCTCGGCGATGGAAAAAGCGATGGCTCGGGTATCACGGTGTTTGGGCGTGGCCCGCACCAGGTCCTCGAGCGCAATCCCGAACTCGTCCAGACGCTGGATAAACGCCTCGATCTCATAACGAATGCTTCGGCGCTCGTCTTCAGCGTTGTCCGAAAACCGGGCTGTGTCGGAGAAAACCGGCCAGGGCACCTCGGACCCGCGGTGCCGCTGACCGCGGTAGTGGTCGATCAGCCGCCGCCGGATGACTCCGGCCGCAAAGTTGAAAAACGCCGCGCCGCGTTCGTCATCATATTTGTCGATCGCCTCATTGAAAGCGAGCAAGGCAACACTGAACTCATCATCCGACCGGCCGACCCCACGCTTGATATGACGCGAGGTCACGGCCAGAATGAATTCACTGGATTCCTCAATCAGTCTTTCGCGCGCCTCGGTGTCTCCGGTCCGGGCCCTGTTCAGCAGAGCAGACGTCCGCGCCACCGACGCATCGCCGTGATCATCCTGCAAAAACAAACCTCCCGGTCGGACTTGCCGTCATATTCTCCTGTGTTCTATTCAGGATCCTCCGTTTCCTGCGTGCGACGGCCCTAACGGCTGCGGGCTTGCCATCCATCTTTCGTTGACATAGGATTTAACTAGCGGGAGGTGGTTTGAATGGATCTGTTCGACGCGCAAATCAGGGAGAAGCACGCCCCGCTGGCCGAACGCATGCGGCCGCGTACCCTTGACGAATTCGTGGGTCAGGACCACATATTGGGAAAAGGAAAACTTCTGCGGCGTGCCATCGACACGGACCGGCTCTCGTCGGTCATCTTCTTCGGGCCGCCCGGGAGCGGCAAGACCACCCTGGCGCACATCATCTCCAATCACACCGCCGCCCTTTTCGTGCCGGTCAGTGCGGTCTCCTCCGGCGTCAAGGAACTGCGCCGGGTTATTCAGGACGCCGCCGACAACCTAAAATTCCACCAGAAACGGACGATCGTGTTTGTCGACGAGTGCCACGCCTTCAACAAATCCCAGCAGGATGTCCTGCTTCCGGCGGTTGAACAGGGGGTCATCACTTTCATCGGTTCGACCACCGAAAACCCCTACTTCGAAATGAACGGCGCCCTGCTCAGTCGTTCCCGGATCTTCCGGCTGGAGGAACTGACCGACGATGATATCCGGAAAATCCTGCTCCGGGCGCTCGGGGATCGAGACCGTGGTCTGGGCGGGTATAAGGCCGAAGTCGATCCGGAGGCCCTGGAACACCTGGTGAGCACCGCCGGGGGTGACGCGCGGACCGCCCTGAACGCCCTCGAACTGGCCGTCATCTCCACACCGGCGGACGAAGGCGGCCGGCGGCGCATTACGCTCGCCCACGCCCAGGACTCAACCCAACAGCGCGCCGTCCGCTACGACAAAACCGGTGATCAGCACTACGATGTGATTTCAGCCTTTATCAAGAGCATCCGCGGATCGGATCCGGACGCCGCCCTGCACTGGTATGCGCGGATGACCACCGCCGGGGAAGACCAGCGGTTCATCGTCCGGCGCCTGATCATCCTCGCCTCCGAGGATATCGGCCTGGCCGATCCGAATGCCATGCTGATCGCCCACGCCGCCTGGAATGCCCTGGAAACGGTGGGCATGCCCGAAGCCCGGATTCCCATCGCCCAGTGCATCATCTACCTCGCCATGGCGCCCAAGTCCAACAGTGCCTATAAGGCTGTAGAGGCGGCACTGCACGATGTCCGCCGTATGCGTATGGACCCCGTCCCGCCGCACCTGCGCGACACAAGCTACCCGGGCGCGGGTAAGCTGGGCCATAAAGGCTACCTCTATCCGCATGACTATCCCGGCCACTACGTCAAGCAGCAGTATATGCCCGACAACCTGCAGGGGCGGCGCTACTTCAGGCCCGGGAATCTGGGATGGGAAGGCCGAAGACTGAGGTCGGAGGTCAGAAGTCGGAAGCCGGGAAAAGAGGAATAAAGAACGAGAAAGGGACAGACGATTTATTGAAGTTTTGAAGTCTGTCCCCATGCCCGGATGATCTCCCGGATCGTTCCTTTCTCAATATAATTGATCATTTCCTCCTCCATAAACGACCAGGACGCCTGCCGGCCCTGCAGCTTAAAGTGCCTCACCCCCAGAGCGGACAGACGGCTCAGATTCTGCAGGCTCAGCCGCAGCTCCCCTTCAAAACGGCTGCGGCCAAACTGCTTCTCTGAAAGACAGCCCGCCCGGCTCGCAAAAAACACCGGCTCCTTCCTCAGCACGAGCTCGGATATGTTCTTGTAATGCTGCAGCCGGTTCGGGCAGTTATAGAAGCAGTCCTCATTCACCAAAACTTCCAGCCTTGCCGGATCCAGCCGCCGGATGAACCCGTAATCCCGGTTCAGATCAGGATGCAGCACCACCAGATCGAATTCCTTCTGCGCCTTCTGATAAAACTCAAGATCCTTACGGCAATAACAAACCGAGGCAATCAGCCTGTACTTCGGGTAGTTCTTTCGGATATAGTCCCGGAGCAGATCGGAAGCCACAATGACGCCGTTTTCCTCACTGTGACACTGATCAAGAAACCAGTTGCAGTACGGGTCATCGAGGTGTTCCCTGGTGAGCAGAACATTGGTGAAAGCGATGTTGAACCCGATACCCCTGGCGTTATATGCCTTCACCCGCCGCACCGACTCCTCCAGGCTGAAACCGGCGATCGATTTCCGACCGCCCTCCCAGATGAGACCGCCGTGGCAGTCGTAAACACTGTGCACAAAGCGCAGTTGCTTACCGTAAAACCCCGCCAGCCGGTCGATGAATTCCAGGATCTCAGGGTAGAATACCAGACCGCCCGAAACATTCCACAAACGATCGAGCACCACACTCACCCCCGTGGATACGCCCTACCCCATGCATACGCGGCGGGCAGTGATCGGTGCATCAAAAAGGGGAAAAAGCAAAAAACCGGGAATCACCCGGTTCCAATCCAAGACCTCATCCTTGATCCTCGTCTATTTCAAGTCATCAGCCGCGGCCAGCGTGCGTGCCCATTCCCGCCACTGCTCCTCGGTCCAGCGGTCAAGGCTCTCTTCGTCAACAACCGGAGGCAGGCTCAACCGTGCGCACAGCTCGTGATAGTGCTTGCGGACCTCATTCTTCAGCTCGCCGCCCTCCATATCATCCAAGGCGCGGCGCAGGCTCTCCTTTAATGCCCAAAGGTGGCCACCGTCAATCTTCATCGTTCTCCAAAGCCTCCCGTTTAACAGTTCGCCTCTCGATCAAATAACCATTCGACGGTCCGGCACCGCATTCCTTCCCCCTGCGAGCGCCGTGCCGGGAAGAAAAAAACGCAACGCACCCCGGACCCTACCGTTCGGAGGTCTTGAACGGACTTCGGGAGGAACTGAAGGACGGCCTCATCTCGGCTCAACATTGGTGTGGCACACACACCACCGACGGGCACCATTAAGACCCGGTCAGCCACCGGGCAGGGCTGCTCCCAATCCGTCGACCCGCCACCGGAACCCGCGGCCCAGCACCAGAAGCCGGGTACGTTGCGTGTCAATAAACCGCTTTGCGCAACCTATTCGCGTCCGGTGACGGCAATTCCTTCCAAAACTAATACTTTTTTGGCAATTTCTTGAACGCTCAGCTTTCCTGTTCGAATCCGAAGCTGCGGAGCATACGCTCATCCTGTCTCCAGCCGGGTTTCACCTTAACCCACAGCTCCAGAAACACCTTTACGCCCAGCAGTTTTTCAATCTCCACACGGGCCTTTCGGCCGATCTCCCGCATCATTTTCCCGTTTTCTCCGATAAGAATCGCCTTTTGGGAATCACGCTCCACGTAGATGGTGGCCCTGATCACCCGGACTCCCTTCTCTCCGGTGAACGCCTCATCAATCACAACAGCCACGCTGTGGGGCACCTCCTGGCGTGTGAGCCAGAGCACTTTTTCACGCACCAGCTCGGACAGGATCACGTTCTCCGGCTGGTCGGTAACCGCATCTTCCGGATAATACTTGGGTCCCTCGGGCAGGTAATCGACCAGGACGGATACCAGGCGGTCCAGATTCTCACCGGTGCGCGCCGAAACCGGAATGATCTCCGCAAAATCGAACTGCCCGGCGAAGTGCTCGATTATCGGCAGGATCTCGGGCTTGCTGATCCGGTCGATCTTGTTGATCACCAGCAGTACCGGGGTGTCGGTCTTCTCAAGCTGCTCCAGGATGAACCGGTCGCCCGGACCGGATTTCTTGTCGGCGTCGACCACCATCAGGATGACATCCACCTCGCCCAGCGTTTCCAGGGCCGCGTCAACCATGTACCGTCCGAGCTTGTGTTTCGGTTTATGGATCCCCGGGGTGTCCACAAAGACCACCTGCGCCTCGGGCAGCGTCAGCACCGAACGGATGCGGTGCCTGGTAGTCTGCGGCTTGTCCGAGATGATCGCCACCTTTTGCCCCACCAGGCGGTTTAAGAGCGTGGACTTGCCCACATTGGGCCGCCCGATGATACTTACAAAACCCGATTTGAATCCCATAAAAAACCACCGTTTCTCAGATATCCTTCGCCTGCAAGCCGACCCGGGGTTTATCAGCAGCTAGGATTCCCGCCCGCGGCCGGTCAGGCTGAAGGCTTCGGGCAGCAGTTGCGCCAGTGTGTGTTCGGACCACCGTCCGGTGCGATCGGCCGTCAGCACCCGCAAATCCGGGGCAAACTCAGCCAGCACCTGCCGGCAGGCGCCGCATGGACGGCAGAAATCCTCATCGGAGCCGGCTACGGCAATCGCCGCAAAATCACGGCACCCGGCCGAAACGGCCTTAAAAACGGCGACCCGCTCGGCACATATCGAGAGCCCGTATGAGGCATTCTCTACGTTACAGCCCGTAAACACCCGGCCGTCGCCGCACAGCAGCGCCGCGCCCACCCGATACCCGGAATAGGGCGCGTAGGCCCGTTCCCGGGCCTTGAGCGCCGCCTGCACCAATTCACTGTCGGAAACTCGGGACTTCATACCAAAAACCCCGCTCGTCAATCCTGGACTATGTCCAAACCCATCCCGCGCAGAATGGCCTCTTCACGCCGCCGCATATCTTCGGCCTCGGCCTCATCTTCTTCATGGTCGTAGCCGAGGAGGTGCAACGTGCCGTGCACCGCCAGTCGAGCGATTTCCTCCTCCGGAGTCCACCCGTACTCCCCGGCCTGACGAATCGCCGTCGGCAGGGAAATCACCACGTCCCCCAGCAGAAAAAGGCTGCGGCCGTCCTCGGTCAGCACTTCCTCATTCATCGAGAAGGAGAGCACATCGGTGGGGCGGTCCTTTCCCCGGTAATCCCGGTTCAGCTCCTGAATGCGCGCGTCATCAACCAAAGCCACGCTGACCTCGACCTCATCCGAACGGCCTTCGGCCCGCAGTACGGCGCGGACGGCATCTTCGGCCGCTCTAACCTTTTGGCCGACGTCGTCCGCCTCAACGAGAACGTTTACCTCCACGCCCATTCCTGGCCTTTCTCCTTTCGATATCCTTGGCATCAGGATACTCAATTCGATGGTGGAAAATACCCGTCAGCACTCTGACGAACGCCTGGCTGATGCGGTTCAGATCCTTGAAGTTCAGGTCGCACTCTTCAAGCTGCCCGTCATCCAGTTTGGCCTTCACGATCTTCCGGACCAGACCCTCAATCTTGCCCGGCGTAGGTTCCGACAGCGAACGGCAGGCGGCTTCCACGGCATCGGCCAGCATCACGATGGCGGCCTCCCGCGTCTGGGGCTTCGGTCCCTCGTACCGGAAGTCCTCGGCCTTGACAACGTCCTTGTCGTCTTCTTCCAGCGCCTTGTGGTAGAAGTAGTTGATGATGCTGGTGCCATGGTGCTGCTCAATGATGTCGATGATCTTCGCCGGCAGCTTATGCTCCCGGGCCATCTCCACACCGTCCTTCACGTGTGAGGTGAGGATCAGGGTGGAAAGACCGGGGGAAATCTTATCGTGCGGGTTTTCCCCGCTCATCTGGTTTTCAATGAAGAAGTACGGCCGCCTGACCTTGCCGATATCATGATAATACGCCCCGACCCGGACGGTGACCGCATCTCCGTTCACCGCCTCGGCCGCGGCCTCGGCCAGATTGCCCACGATAATGCTGTGGTGATAGGTTCCCGGCGCTTCCAGCAAGAGCTGACGCAGCAGGGGCTGTGACGGATTGGCCAGTTCCAGGAGCTTGACCGCCGACGTAATCCGGAAGGTGCTTTCCAGGAAGGGGAGCGCCCCGTTGGCCAAGACCGATGACAACAGACCGTTGACCGTGCCCAGAACCAGGCTGGAGGTGAGCAAAAGGCCCAGCGACAGATTGGTGATCAGACCGACGGCCAGGATGGCCACGATATTCACCGCCGCCACAAACAGGCCCGCACGCACCAGATCGGTCCGCTGGCTGAGCTTCGATACACTGTAAACACCGGCGACACCGCCGATCAGTCCGACCAGCGCAAACCGGAAATCGTTCCCCGTCATGATGCCCAGAAGCGCCGCCATCACCGCGACCACCACCACCGCCAGGCGCGAGTCGATCAGGATGGCAATCAGCATTCCGGCCATAGCCACCGGAACCCCGTACCCCATGAGGTCCCCGAATTCCGGCCACTGGGTAACCTGCACCGCCACGATTATCTTGCCCAGCAGGAACACCGTGACCACGATGATCCCGATCAGGTACAGGTAGTGGAAGCTGCTGCGGTACACCTCCCGGTGCTGCCGGTAGATATAGAACAGCACCAGCCCGCACAGCAGAAGCACCATCAAGGCCACGCCGATGACGCTCTTGAAGGGAAGCGGCGGTTGCAGCAGACCCACCGCCTGCAGCTTGGCCAGGTGTTCGGCGGTCACAATCTCGCCCTCGCCGATGATCTTCTCTTCTTTTTTCACCGTTATCTGCACGGGAGCCACCTGGTCCATGGCCGCCCTCTGTAGCTGTTCGGTCATCTGGGCATTGTAGAAACCGTTGGGACGCACATACTCGTCAACCAGTCCGCGAGCCAGCACATCATAAGCATTGCTCCAGCCGGCATTCCGAATGTCTTCGTGAAGTTCCCGCTTCACTTCGGCCAGGTTCTCGGAGGTGACGCCGTGCTCCCGTTCTTCCCCGCGCTGCATGGCCCGCTCAATCATAGTGGTGAGATCCCGTTTCACCACTTCAAGACTGTCCCGGGTTCCGTCGGCCAGCGCACCCACGACCTCGTTGGGCAGGGTAAACGGCACGTTCTGTCTTATCCGCTGCATCCGCTCGGCCCGTTCCATTTCCTCATAGGAAACGGTGTCGATCAGCGCATCCAACACCACATGGACGTCCTCGATGACGGCCGGCACCACCTGCGGGTCGAAGTCATAATGACGCGGCACCTCGGCCGCCGCCTGCCGTCTGGCTTCATTGGTCTTCACCGTGTCCTCGAAGGTGACGGTCTGAGGCGCCTTGATGGTACTCGGCGAAGGCTGCCCGGCCGTCAGATTGACACTCCGCGGAAACAGTTCGACCGACATCAGAAAAGTCAAAACGACAAAGAAAAACAGGACCGCACCTGCACGGCGGGCCCTTTGGCTGCGGAATATATTTGTCAGAACGCCGGCGGTATTCATTACACGGTCCCGCAGACCCATCTCGTCACTCCTCTTTCACCTTCACCATCCGCTCATAGGCCTCGACAATCTCGGTAACCAGAGGATGGCGCACGGTATCGGCTCCGGTAAGATAGGCAAAACCGATCCCCGCAATACCGGTCAGAACGCTCTGCGCCTCGACCAACCCGGACTTCTGCCCCTTCGGAAGGTCGATCTGGGTAACATCACCGGTAACCACGGCCTTGGAGCCAAACCCAAGCCTGGTGAGAAACATCTTCATCTGTTCCGGAGTTGTATTCTGCGCCTCATCCAGAATGATAAAGGCGTCTTCCAGCGTCCGCCCGCGCATGTAGGCCAAAGGGGCGATTTCAATAATATGCCTGTCCAAATAACGCTGGGTATTCTCCAAACCCAGTATATCATAAAGGCTGTCGTAAAGGGGACGCAGGTAAGGATCAACCTTGTCCTGCAGATCGCCGGGCAGAAAACCCAGTTTCTCCCCCGCTTCCACAGCCGGCCTGGTCAGAACCAGACGGCTGACCTCCTTCGCCCGCAGCGCCCGAACGGCCATTACCACCGCCAGGTAGGTCTTGCCCGTTCCAGCGGGACCGATGGCGAACACAATATCCTTTTCCCGCATCAGCTGCACGTAGCGCTGCTGGCCCACCGTCTTGGGGCGCACCTTCTTCCCCCGCGGCGTGGTGATGATAACCTCCCGGGCAAGCCCGGGCAGGCTGGACTGTTCACCCTGCCGGACGGTGTCGATGACATAACGCACATCCTGAAGCGTCAGGTTCCGACGCTCCCGGTAAAACGATTCCAAATGCTTGATCACGCTGCCGGCCTGCTCGGCCTGGGGCTCCGCGCCCATAATCACCAGATCACCGTTGCGGAGCACCATCCGTACACCCAGCTGCTCCTCGATCACCTTCTGATACTCGTCGTATTTCCCAAAAATTGCAGCCGCCACACCGGGGTCGCTCATCTCCATCCGGAGCTCCACCTGTTTGATCAATACCGGCTATAGCCTCCTTAACTACTCGATGCTCTTTTCTTTACCGATATCCTCGAGAGTTTCCACAACCACCTTGACCCGGACCAAATCCTCCGTCGTACCCGTGCGGATTACCTCCACCCGCCGGTTGAGGACGGCAACACCCTCGGGAAGTTTCTCCTCCAGGTTGGCCACCGCCCGTTCCTCGGCCATCTGCAGTGCCTCGGTCCGGCTGTGCCGTTCAAGCACGGTCTTCGCTTCCCGGTAAGTAGTCGTTACTATTTCGACAGGAGCCACAAGATTCCTCCACCCGAGCTGTCTCTGAGACTCAACCTCGGAATCAAAATCCTTGAAAGAGGGCTTCCGGGGACCGGAGATCACCCACTCCCGTCCCAACAGGCGCACGGCCGTCCGCCGCTCCTCCCGGCCGGTCAGCTCCCGCCTTTCCTCGTGCAGCGGCACCTCGCCGTACTCCTCGTACCAGACCCGGGCCCGGACGATGCCACGCGCCCGCACGTAGCGCGGCTGCAGGTCCAGGATGGAGCCATCCTCCCCCTGCTGTCCTTCCAGCGGCGTCTGCGGCCAGATCTCACCGGTGATCAGCAGCTGTCCCGGGAGCACCGTGTCACCCTCACGAACAACCGCCTGGCCGCTTAAGACCAGCACTTCCTTCACCAGCCCGGCCTTGGCCGCCAGGATGTTGGACGGTGTGTCCTCATCGGCGGCCGGCAGTTTCTTCTCGGCGACCGAGATCCTGGCCCGTGTACCTTTAAGCTCGATACCCACCCAAGAGATGCGTTCCAGGTCATCCTTAATCCGCCGCTCAACCTCGGGCACATCGAACCGCCACTTGGAAACACCGGCGTACAGCCCGGCCTCCCGGGCCGCTTCGAGGACCTCCTGCGGTTTGATCTGGTCGGTGCCCTCAACCTCCACGAACCACACAAAGGAGGAGAGGAAATAGAGCGCGGCCAGAAAAAACAGCGCCCCCAGCGCCATCGCCTTGCGGCGCTGCATCCGCCACAGCAGGAAGGGCAGCCCGACGCGCTCCGCGACGTGAAAGCGGCTGCCGGTATGCCGGGCGATATGACGAAGCGCCCTGATCCCGGCCACCCTGGTACGCACCCGGATCGCATCGGGTCCGATGCGTTTGATGTCCCAGAAGTGAATCCCCCGGCTGGTGGCCATGTTGATGAACCGCTCCAGGGCCTTGCCGCGGACGATCATCGTCACATAACCGAAAAGATAAGAAAGAACCCTCAGGACAAACAAAGTTTACACCCTCCCCCGCCCAAAATCAAATCAGGGCCCGGCAGCCCTGTCCCACTTGCGGCCGGTCTTCCGCCTGCCGAGGCGGGCCGCCTTCAGGTGAAGCTCAGGCTCTCAATGGCACCCTCCACACAGATCTCATCACGCTCAATGTTGCGCAGGGTTAGATCCTGGCCCCGGACGGCGACCTCGCCGGAAGGAACGACCACCCGCACAATCTCGTTCGTGTACTCCACGATTCCGCGGTGGTTCTCAATGAAGACCTGCACGTTTCCGACCAGCACGATCCTGGGCAGATCGAGCGCCACTTCGCCGGGTATCTCAAAAATGTCGGCCACGGCGCGGCGCGCCTTGCGGCGGAAGTCGTTCCAAGCCATAAGAAAACCCTCCCCCTAAACTCTATGCAGGGGAGGGTGAATTGAAAACTTACAGATGATGCTGCAGGTTCCACATCCGCCGGTAAAAACCGTTCTTCCTGATCAACTTAGCGTGCCGCCCGCGCTCGATCACCCGGCCGTGCGCCAGGACCAGTATCTCATCCATCGCCTCCAGACCGTGCAGGCGGTGCGTGATCAGCAGCGTGGTCCGACCGGCCATCAGGCGGACGATCGCCTCCATCACCTCCCGCTCGGTGACCGGATCCAGTCCGGCCGAGACCTCATCCAGCAGCAGGATCGGGGCATCCTTGAGAAGGGCCCGGGCAATGGCCAGGCGCTGCCGCTGCCCCCCGGAAAGCTTGAACCCTCTGTCTCCCAGGTAGGTATCATAGCCCTGCGGCAGGCTCTGGATGAACTCGTGGATTGAGGCCGCCCGGGCCGCCTCGATCAGTTGGTCTGCTCTAGCCCCCGGTGCGGCCAACAACAGGTTTTCCCGGACCGTAGCATTGAACAGATGGGTGTGCTGGGTGACCACACTGAACAGGCTCCGCACGTCGTCCGGCGCGTAATCCCTCAGTTCGCGTCCACCCAGGGTGATCGACCCCTGGTCGTAATCCCAAAACCGCAGCAGCAGGTTGACCAGCGTACTTTTCCCCGCACCGCTGGGACCCACAACGGCCAGACGGGCACCCTCGGGAAGAACCAGACTCACTCCGTCCAGCACCGGGGGATCCTCCGGCCGGTAGCGGAAGCAGAGATCCCGGATATGGAGGTTATAGTTTGCCGGCCGCAGTGAGGAACCGGAACGCCCCCGCACCGCCGGGCACTTGTCGGTTACCGCAAAGATCCGGCGCGCCGCCGCCAAACCGGCCTCCAGATGGTGAAACACCATCGGCAGCGGGAGCACGGCCTCGAAAGCGGCCGAGGCCGCCAGCGCCAGCATCGCCAGATGCACCCCTTCCAGCTTCCCCTGGTGGACCAGCGGCACCGCGATTACCAGCACCGACCACATCGCCAGATGCATCGTCAGCCCGACCAGCGCATTGGATATACAGCCCACCCCCGCCGCCCGTTCCTGCACCCGGACATAGCCGCGGCTCAGCTCATCTATGCGCTTTTGCCGCTCCCCGGCCTGGTCGAAGGCCGCAATCTCCGCCATGCCCTGGATGGTGTCGACCAGATTGGCATTCAGCTCCGCGCGGGCCTCGACCATCCGCCGCCCGCTTCCCCGGCCCAGCAGTCTGACTCCCAGCGGCACAACCACGGCCCCCGACAGAAATAAGACCAGAAAAACCAAGGCCAGACGCATCTCAAACCCGGCCAGAAAAATGAATACCCCCGCCAGAACGACCAAGGCCACCAGCGGCGGAGCCAGCACCCGCAGGTAGAACTGCTCCAGCGTGTCGACATCGGCCCCGATGCGGCTGCTAAGTTCACCGCTCCGGTTTTCGATCAGCGCCGCCGGTGCCAGCGGCTCCAGGGCGCGGTAGAACTGCACCCGGATCCCGCTCAGAATGCGGAAAGCCGCATCATGGGTGACGTAGCGCTCCAGGTAGCGAAATACCGCGCGGGAAATCCCGAAGAAGCGCACCCCCACGATGGGCTGCATCAGGTCCAACACCGGCGGGTGCAGCGCCGCGGAGGCGATGAGGAAGGCCGAGGTCGCCATCAGGCCGACGCTGCTGCCGACCGCCAGGAAGCCCAGCACGGCAGCCAGGAGCATAACTTTCCAGTATGGGGCGATCAGAGCGAGGAGGCGCAGAAAATCCTTCACGGCGCTTTCCCTCCAAACGCGGCTGCCATCCGGTAATAGACCCTCTTCCCCGCCATAAGCTCCTCGTGCCGCCCGGTTTCGGCCACTCTTCCCCGGTCCAGCACGATGATCCGGTCAGCCCGGCGGGCGGTATACAGCCGGTGGGCGATAACCAGGACAGTCCGCCCCCGCATCAGCCGCTCCAGGGCCTCGAGCACGGTTTTCTCGCTGTCGGGGTCCAGGTGTGCCGTGGCCTCATCCATGATCAGCAGGGGCGCATCCTTCAGGAAAGCCCGGGCCACAGCCAAACGCTGGGCCTGCCCTCCGCTGAGGCGGCAACCGCCCTCCCCGACCGGGGTATCGTAACCCCGCGGGAGCCCCATGATAAACTCGTGTGCTCCGGCCGCCTTCGCCGCCGCTACCACCTCGTCCTCGGTCGCGTAGGGCCGCCCGAAGCGGATATTGTCGGCCACGGTGCCGTAGAAGAGATACGAGTGCTGCGGCACCAGGGCGACGTGCCTGAGCCACTCCCGTGCCGGGATCCGGTCCAAGGCTACACCGTTGACTCCAATCCGGCCCCGGTCCGGTTCCAGAAAGCGCAGCAACATATGGACCACCGTGGACTTCCCGGCTCCACTGGGGCCGACCAGTGCCACACGCTCCCCGGGCCGCACGACAAAAGACACTCCCCGCAGGGCCGGGCGTGTCCCGCCGTCGTAGGCGTAGTACACGTCTTCGAAAACCAGGTGAAAAGGGGGTTCCGGCGGAGGATAAGCATCACCCGGGTCACGCCTCCGGGGAAGCGGGGTCTCCAGGATCTCGAAGATCCGCCCGGCCGCGCTCACCCCGGCCTGCCCGGCGTGAAAGCCGGAGCCCAGGAGCCGCAGGGGAAGATAGAATTCAGGGGCCAGAAGCAGCAGAAAGAAAGCGGTCTCAAAAGGGATGTGCCCGTACAACAGCCGCAGGCCGACCAGCACCGCCACCAGGGCGGTGCTGATCGTGGCGGTGAACTCCAGCACCAGGGCCGACAAGAAGGCCACCCGCATCACGCTCAGGGTGCTGTTACGGAAGTCGTCCGAGACCCGCCTGATGACCTCGGCCTGCGCCTTGCTCCGGCCGAATATCTTGAGGGTGGTCAGCCCCTGCAGCACATCGAGGAAGTGTGCACCCATCCGGCCCAGGGCATCCCACTGACGGCGGGTCAGCACCTCCGACCACTTGGCAATCAGGTACATAAACAGCGGAATCAGGGGCGCGGTCAGGAGCAGAATCAGGCCGGAGACCGGGTCCAGCGGAAAGACGAAACCCAGGACCGCCAGCGGCAGTAGAGCAGCCAGGGCAAGCTGCGGCAGGTAACGGGCGAAGTAGGCGTCCAGCGCCTCGATCCCCTCCACCAGCGTATTGACCAGCTCACCCGTACGCTCCCCGGCTGCGTGCACCGGCCCGAGAGCCAGTAGGTGTGACAAGAGCTTCTTCCGCAGGGAGTACTTGACCCGGGCGGCCATCCGCTGCGCGCATACCTCACTCAGCCAGGCCAGCCCGGTACGCAGAATAATCACCCCCAGAAGAAGCATGAGCCAAGGCAGGACCCCCGTCAGCTCCAGACCGCCCAGAAAAACACCGTCCACCACCCGGGCGAGAAGGCCCGCCTGAAGCACGGCAAGCAGTCCAGCCCCCAGCCCCAGCCCTACGGCAAGGGCCAGGAATGACCGGACCGCCCTGGTTTCCCGCAGCAAACGCTTATCAACCATCTTCACCGTTTATCCCCCCAAAGCCCCGGCTTCAATCGGCGACCGTCTTCGGCATCGGCGGCCGCGCACCCGGAAAACCGCTTAATACTCCAGGTTTTTCGCGCTCACCCGCCGACGGAAGACCCAGTAGGTCCAACCCTGGTAGAGCAGCACAACCGGCACCAGGGTCAGCGCGACGATGGTCATCACCTTCAGCGTGTATGGGCTGGAGGATGCGTTGTAGACGGTGAGGCTCCATTCCGGATTCAGGCTGGAGACCATCACCCGCGGGAACAGGCCCCGGAACAAGGCTGCCGTCGTGAGAAGAATGGTTAAGCTGTTCATAACGAAGGCCCAGCCGTATCTCCCGCGCCGCAGCAGCAGGCAGGCCGGCACGAGCGCCGCTGCCGCGCCCCAGAACACGAGTCCTGCACCCGTCTTCTGGAAGATATCAGTCTGACTGTAGCTCAGGAGGATCAGCCCGACCAGTGCCGGCACGGCCAGCCCGCCCGCGACCGATGCCGCCCGGCGGGCTCTCTCCAGCACCGCCCCCTCAGTCTTCAGGGTCAGAAACAGACCGCCCTGGAAGGTGAAAAGCATGAGGGTGGTCAGGCCGCCCACCAGGGTATAAACGGAAAGCAGTTCCCAGAAGCCGGCCGCGTACTGCATATTCTGATCGATGGGCACTCCCCGGACCAGATTGGTGATCGCCACCCCCCAAAGCAGGGCGGGGACCAGACTGCCGATGAAGATCATCCAGTCCCAGGTGCGGCGCCAGGCCGGATGACTGTCCTTGCTGCGAAACTCGAAGGCCACACCCCGGACGATCAGCGCCAGCAGCATCAAAAAGAGTGCCAGGTAGAACCCGCTGAAGAGAGTTGCGTACCAGTGCGGAAAGGCTGCAAAAATAGCGCCGCCCGCGGTGATCAGCCAGACCTCGTTGCCGTCCCAAACCGGTCCGATGGTGTTGATGGCCACCCTGCGCTCAACATCGTTCTTCCCCACAAACGGCAGCAGGGTGCCGACACCGTAATCAAATCCCTCCAGGATGAAGTAGCCGACAAAGAGCACGGTAATCAGCACGAACCAGAGGATGTTCAGGTCCATAACGACACCTCCCTGTTTTCCACGGGCGGGATCTGGGGCGTATCCACCGGACCCTGTTTGATGTGTTTGGTCAAGAGGTAGACGCCGGCCACAGCCAGGACGCCGTAAATCAGGGTGAACCCGATAATCGTGGTCAGTATGGCGCCGCCTGAAACGGTGGGCGACACCGCTTCTTCCACCCGCTGCAGGCCGTAAACAATCCAGGGCTGGCGGCCCACCTCGGCCATAAACCAGCCGGAGATATTGGCAATGTAAGGAAGCGGGATACTGAAAAGCAGAGCTTTAAGCACCCGGGGGTTATTCTCCAGCCGCCCCTTCCGCCACAGGTAAAGGCTGAGCAGAGCGACCAGAACCATCAAACCCCCTGCACCCACCATCAGGCGAAAACTCCAGAAGATCGAAGCCACCGGCGGGATGTAGTTTCCGGAACCGTACTCCGCCTCAAAGCGTGCCTGCAGATCCTTGATTCCGGCCACCTCGCCGCTGAAGGAATTGTACGCGAGAAAGCTCCCCACAACCGGAATCCCGATTTCCACCGGATTGGTCTGCGCCTCCTGATCAATCACGGCCACCAGCGTCAGGGGCGCCGGGTCTGAGGTCTCCCAAAGCGCCTCCGCCGCCGCCATCTTCATCGGCTGCGACTCGGTCAGATACTGTCCCTGGAAATGGCCCACCGATACCACCGACAGGATGCTGACCACCCCAAAGACCAGCGCGATCCGGAAAGAACGACGGAAGAAGTCCAGGTGCTTTTTACGCAGGAAGAAGTAAGCGCTTACGCCCATCACAAAAAAGGCCGCCGTGGTAAAGCCGGCCAGCACGGTGTGCGGGAACTGATAAAAAACGTGCGGATTGGTGAGCAGAGCAAAGAAGTCGGTCATCTCCGCGCGGCCGTTGCGGATTACATACCCAACCGGTTCCTGCATGAAGGAATTGGCCACCAGAATCCAAAAGGCAGAAAGGTTTGAGGCCAGCGCTACCAGCCAGATACAGGCCAAGTGCAGCCTCTTGGATAGCCGTTCCCAGCCGAAGATCCAGATGCCCAGGAAGGTTGATTCCAGGAAAAAGGCCGCCAGGGCTTCCACCGCGAGGGGCGCCCCGAAAATGTCACCGACAAAACGCGAGTATTCCGACCAGTTCATCCCGAAATGGAATTCCTGCACGATCCCGGTGACCACGCCCAGCGCAAAGTTGATCAGAAAGAGTTTCCCCCAGAACTGCGCCATCTTCTTGTACGTCTCATTGCCCGTCCGGACATAGATGGTCTCCATCACGGCCACCAGCACGGACAGTCCCAGCGTCAGCGGAACGAACAGGAAGTGATAGCTGGACGTGATCCCGAACTGCAGTCTAGCCAACAAGAGCGGATCCACCGTTCTCCCCCCCCTATCCTGTAGTCGTCATTCCCTGTCAGTTAACCGGCTCATGTCATCTGATCACCCCCCGGCTCGGACGAGATGAAATACTGGAGTGTTTGAGTATAGTTTAGGGTATTTATATGCTACGTTTTTTTGCCCGATGCCGCCCGCATCTTTCTGCAATACAGAGCCCGTCAAATGTATACTCATTGAGTATGGTTTTGGATGATTTGACTATAGACCAGAATACTTTTCCTGTCAATAGCTGGGCAGGCTGTTTATGCAGCCCATAGAAAAAAGTGGACTTGTAGAGTATACTAAGGGAAACGGAGGAGAAAAAAATGAGGCTGAATCAGGCAACAGACTATGCTTTTCGCTGCGTGTTGCACCTTTCGCTTGTGCCCCGGGGTCAGGTTGTGGACGCCAGACAGATCGGTGAGGCCGAAAGCATCCCCCTGCGCTTCGTCCTGAAAATACTGCGGACGCTGAGTCAGGCCGGCATCGTGCAGTCGTACCGGGGAATAAACGGCGGCTACGCCCTGGCTCGACCGCCCGCCAAGATTACGCTGCTCGATGTGGTGGAGGCGATGGAAGGACCGATCAAGGTGAACCGCTGTCTCATCTCCCCGGACCTGTGCAGCAAGGACTTCACCCGCCGGTGCCCGATCCACAACGCCCTGTACTCGGTGCAGCAAACGCTGATCGAAAAATTCCGCAGCTATGATTTCGAAACCCTGCGCCGGCAGGTCCGCTAACCCCGGAGGCAGCAACCGGCCTCCTCTATTTGCGCACCCTGGCGATTTGGGCGCCGTTCACGCGCACCAGTTCCTCGGTCGATATCTTAACCAGCGAATGGTCCGACCCGCCGCCGGTATACACCACATCCATTTCCATCACCCGGGGATCGACCAGGAAAACCGCGTCGTAACCAAATGAAGGTATCCCGCCGCAGGGATATCCCGACTTCTCCAGCATTTCCTCCGGCTTCGCAATCCGGGGCGTGGCGATACCCAGCGCCTTGCCTACCCGTTTGGTACTCACCCGGTCCTCGCCCTTCACGATGACCACGATCAGGCGTCCCTCATCATCCACCATGCAGATATTCTTCACCAGATCGTGCGGCGTCACTCCCGCCGCCCTCGCCGCCTCGTCCACACTATGGCACGACTGTTCAAAAATCATCTGCTCCGCCTGAATGCCGTGCGCTTTAATAAAAGCATCCAGCTTCGCTTCAAATTCGTTCATTTTCACAACCTCTCCGCCAAATATTTGCCTCAAATCTTACCATGTTCGATTTTTCCCGGTCAATTCACCCCCGACCATGGGGACGGTTCTCGTGGCCGGGCATTCCACCTGCTGTATACTGCGAAGCTCTTGCAATGGTGTATAATGTTTGATGGACTTGCATTATCCTACTCTTTTGAAAGGGGACCCAAGATGAAGCTGATCTATAAGGGTAAGACCAAGGATGTATACGCCTTGGGAGACGGCAACCTGTTGCTCAAGTTCAAAGACGATGTCACCGGGACGGACGGGGTTTTTGATCCCGGTGCCAATACGGTGGGTTTAACCATGGCCGGATCGGGCCGGGCCGCACTCAGACTTACCAAGTACTTCTTCGAGCTATTAGAGGAAAAGGGTATCCCCACCCATTATGTTGCGGCCGATATCCCCGCAGGAACAATGACGGTGAAAGCGGCCAAACCCTTCGGCCAGGGTCTGGAAGTAATCTGTCGCTACAGGGCGGTGGGAAGCTTCCTGCGCCGCTATGGTCTGTATGCCAAGGAAGGTCAACCATTGGATGCTTTCGTAGAGATGACTCTGAAAGACGACGCCCGTCAAGACCCGCCTATCAGCGAAGATGCGCTGCTTATGCTGGGGATACTTGCGCCGGGGGAATACCAAATCCTAAAGCAGCTTACTCAACAAATAGCCGAAGTAGTGAAGATGGAATTGGCAAACAAAGGCGCCGAATTATACGATATCAAATTCGAGTTCGGGAAATTGGATGATGGGCAGATTGTGTTAATTGATGAAATATCCGGGGGAAACATGCGGGCGTACAAAGACGGCCGACATATCAAGCCATTGGAATTAACAGAATTGGTGTTAGGTTAAATGACGGACGATTGCGCCAGAATTGTTTACTTTAATGTTCTATTCTGGTAGAATACCATCGGTTAGATAAAAAAGAACGGAGGGGGTTTTCCTATGGGTAAGAAACTATTTGCACTCCTGGCAGCGCTGATGTTGGTGCTGAGTTTGTCGGCCTGCTCACAGGATGCAGATAGCCCAGGTGATGCGGAGTCGGAGGCGTCCTTGACAGTAGTTCCCGGCGTATTTACAGTGGGGTTTGACCAGAACTTCCCCCCGATGGGGTTTGTCGATGAAAACGGGGAATTCACCGGATTCGATCTGGAATTAGCGGCTGAAGTAGCCGACCGTTTGGGCTGGGAGCTTGCCCTGCAGCCCATTGCCTGGGATGCAAAGGATATGGAGCTATCCACCAAGAACATTGACTGCATTTGGAACGGCTTTACCATCAACGGACGTGAAGACAAGTATACCTGGACCGATCCGTACATGTCCAACAACCAGGTTTTCGTGGTGAGGGCCGATTCGGGGATTTCAACCTTTGATGATTTGGCGGGCAAGACGGTGATGGTGCAGGTGGATTCCAGCGCGGAGGCGGCTTTGAATGACCGCCCGGATCTGACCGAAACCTTCGGCAACCTCATCACCGCCCCTGATTACAACACCGCCTTGATGGAACTTGAGTCGGGCGCGGTGGATGCCGTGGCCATGGACGACACATTCGCTAACTACTATATTGCGATCAAAGGCGATAACCTCGTTACGCTGGAAGAAACTTTGGCTGCCGAAGACTACGGCGTAGGTTTCCTGCTCGGGAATGAAGCCTTGAGGGACAAAGTACAGTCCACTTTGGAAGAAATGGCGGCCGACGGCACCATGGCCGAAATCTCCGAAAAGTGGTTTGGCAAGGATATCACCACCATTGGTAAATAGTGAAGCTTGCAGCTGTAGATAAAAAGAAAAGGGCTGTTTCTAACGAGATGGCCCTTTTCTTTATCATGAAATAGCGGAGAGAAAAGAGAGGTACTCGCTGTGGACTTGCCGGTATTGATCACAAAATTAAGTGAAGGCATGTTGGTTTCCGTAGCAATTTTTACACTTACACTGCTCTTTTCTCTTCCTTTGGGGCTTTTCGTGGCCTTTTGCCGCATGTCCAAAAACTTTTTATTGCGAAATGTAACCAAGGTTTACATTTCGGTTCTGCGCGGCACCCCGCTGATACTGCAGCTCATGGTCGTCTATTTCGGACCGTACTTTATTTTCGGGGTGCAAACACCCCCGGGATACCGGTTTACAGCCGTGATCATCGGTTTCTCACTAAACTATGCGGCCTATTTTGCGGAGATATACCGTGCCGGGATAGAGTCGATACCGGCCGGGCAGTATGAAGCGGCCAAAGTATTGGGATACAGTAAGACCCAGACCTTTGTTAAAATTATCTTACCGCAGGTGATCAAGCGTATTCTGCCGCCGGTCACCAATGAAGTAATCACCTTGGTCAAGGATACCTCACTGGCCTTTGTTATTTCGGTGGGAGAAATGTTTACCACGGCCAAGGCCATCGCTTCCGCCCAGGCCTCCGTGGTGCCCTTCGTCGTCGCCGGGGTTTTCTATTATGTGTTCAACTTTATTGTGGCCGTCACCATGGAATGGCTGGAGAAGAAGTTCAGTTATTATCGATAGGTAGGGAAACTGTCAAATATGAAATACCTGGAGATTAAGAATCTTAGAAAGAGCTTTGGCGATCTCGAAGTCATCAAGGACATCTCCCTGGATGTGGAAGAAGGACAGGTTGTAGCGATTATCGGGCCATCGGGCTCCGGCAAGTCGACCCTGCTTCGATGTGCCACCCTGCTGGAAACGATGGATTCCGGCGAGCTGATCTATCTTGGCGAGCACGCTGTGACTACGGGGCCGGACGGAAAAGCAGTCTTGGCCCCACCGAAACAATTGAAAAGAATCCAGAGTTACTTCGGTCTTGTCTTCCAAAACTTTAACCTGTTTCCGCACTACTCTGTGATCAAGAACATTATAGATGCGCCGATGACCGTGCAAAAAAAGAGCAAAGAAGAGGCTTTGGCCATCGGCCGGGAGTTGCTGGCCAAAATGGCCCTATCCGACAAAGAAGAGGCCTACCCCTACCAATTGTCGGGGGGCCAGCAGCAGCGTGTTTCGATAGCCAGGGCCTTGGCCCTAAACCCCAAGGTCTTGTTCTTTGACGAGCCGACCTCCGCCCTCGACCCGGAGCTGATCGGAGAAATCCTGAAAGTGATAAGGGATCTGGCTGCCGAGCACATGACAATGGTCATCGTAACACACGAGATGAGCTTTGCGCGGGATGTTGCCGATCATGTCGTCTTTATCGACGGCGGCGTGATTGTAGAGGAAGGCCCGCCGGAAGGAGTCATCGGCAACCCCAAGAACGAACGCACCAAGGCCTTCCTGAGCAGATTTGAAAGATAGGCCCCAGTCATGGTCCCGCCTATGGTATACAAACCAGTGACCCGTTATAACCCACACCCGGCACTATGGCCGGGTGTTACTTGTTTGTTTCGGGATTTAGTCCCCTATTCTCCGGGTCGGTCACTGCAACCGCAGATACAGTCTGCTGGGCTGGGGATTACTCTCACAGCTTTCAGTCCCCTATTCTCCGGGTCGGTCACTGCAACATGGGTGACGAGTGCCTTGGGTAAAACTCTTTTTTAACTTTCAGTCCCCTATTCTCCGGGTCGGTCACTGCAACTGAAAATGGCTTGGGATGTGTCGGGGTGTCTCTTCTTGCTTTCAGTCCCCTATTCTCCGGGTCGGTCACTGCAACCGGGCCCGGTACGCAGTAATGGGCGGATACGAAAACCTTTCAGTCCCCTATTCTCCGGGTCGGTCACTGCAACTTCCCGGCCTTGTTTTTTATTCGCCTCGATCTGTTGCGGGTCTTTCAGTCCCCTATTCTCCGGGTCGGTCACTGCAACTCGTACCGGGTGAAGATGAAGCGTGGCAGGAATTATGCTTTCAGTCCCCTATTCTCCGGGTCGGTCACTGCAACCCGGCCGGTGCGCTGGCGGATCGCGCTGGAGCTATCCGCTTTCAGTCCCCTATTCTCCGGGTCGGTCACTGCAACTTGAGTCCAAGCAGAATATGCACCGGAGTCAAGAAATCTTTCAGTCCCCTATTCTCCGGGTCGGTCACTGCAACCCTGGATAAGTGCCTTCTGGAAAAGCTCCAGCTTGACCTTTCAGTCCCCTATTCTCCGGGTCGGTCACTGCAACCAAGCAGTACACGGTGTAGTAGTATTCGTCTGTTTCCCTTTCAGTCCCCTATTCTCCGGGTCGGTCACTGCAACCGCCAGGTGGCCTCGTAGTTAATCACCGCCACCTGCCTTTCAGTCCCCTATTCTCCGGGTCGGTCACTGCAACTTAAACCTAACCCCCTTTGCGTAGTAATAATTTGCAGTTCTTTCAGTCCCCTATTCTCCGGGTCGGTCACTGCAACCGTGCAACGTCGTCGACTTCGGTCGCAGCTTCCCCTTTCAGTCCCCTATTCTCCGGGTCGGTCACTGCAACCGAGTACATCGACGTAATGCGGAGCCAGGATTTCATCGCTTTCAGTCCCCTATTCTCCGGGTCGGTCACTGCAACGTTCATATTTGCCTTTAACGTGGGCCGCGTAAAGATCCTTTCAGTCCCCTATTCTCCGGGTCGGTCACTGCAACAAACCAGGTCTAACCCCGCGAAGTTTCCACGTGCCATCCTTTCAGTCCCCTATTCTCCGGGTCGGTCACTGCAACATGATTGGGTACGACATTCCCCGGGTGGTGCTAGAATCTTTCAGTCCCCTATTCTCCGGGTCGGTCACTGCAACCCATGCGGTTTGGGCCGGTGCCATGCGGGTTCAGGCCTTTCAGTCCCCTATTCTCCGGGTCGGTCACTGCAACCGAAGGAAGGTTTTCTGAATGTGGTAAGCGAACTAATGCTTTCAGTCCCCTATTCTCCGGGTCGGTCACTGCAACGGAAAGGGCAGTTAATCAGATGGCTCAAGTGCCGAGCACTTTCAGTCCCCTATTCTCCGGGTCGGTCACTGCAACATTTGTCCTTGAAGGTTACCGCTCCCATTGTAGCGGCCTTTCAGTCCCCTATTCTCCGGGTCGGTCACTGCAACAACTCCCGCTTTAAGCGCAGCACTATCTGCATTTTCCACTTTCAGTCCCCTATTCTCCGGGTCGGTCACTGCAACGGCAGGCGTATCGGTGGTGCTGGTTGACACCAAAAAACTTTCAGTCCCCTATTCTCCGGGTCGGTCACTGCAACTGCCTCCTCTCGAAAATCAGCAGTTAACTAATCTGACTTTCAGTCCCCTATTCTCCGGGTCGGTCACTGCAACCTGGGCCGTTTCTGGCGCCTCTCAGCACCTGTGCCGTCCTTTCAGTCCCCTATTCTCCGGGTCGGTCACTGCAACGCAGCACCGGGCGGCCAGCCCCTGGTGTGCCCCGCGTCTTTCAGTCCCCTATTCTCCGGGTCGGTCACTGCAACTCTACTACTACGATTATTGATGATTATTGATAAGCTTTCAGTCCCCTATTCTCCGGGTCGGTCACTGCAACATTGCGAGCACTTGTATAATATCGTTCCGGCGCTCCCGGCTTTCAGTCCCCTATTCTCCGGGTCGGTCACTGCAACTGGGTAGAACATTCCCCGACAAGACACTCAAGGTTCTTTCAGTCCCCTATTCTCCGGGTCGGTCACTGCAACAGTGGCTGAAAGGCGGTGAATAGATGGGAATATTAGATCTTTCAGTCCCCTATTCTCCGGGTCGGTCACTGCAACACAGAAGAATGAAGAGGAAAGAGAGGATGCACTCACTTTCAGTCCCCTATTCTCCGGGTCGGTCACTGCAACAGGAAAGCAAGTTTGCGGTAAAGGCCGAGGAGATAGTACTTTCAGTCCCCTATTCTCCGGGTCGGTCACTGCAACGCCGTCATCGAGAGCGGCGGCAAAACCATTGTCCCTTTCAGTCCCCTATTCTCCGGGTCGGTCACTGCAACGGCCTGGAAGCAGTCGCGTGCTAACCCGATTGACGAGACTTTCAGTCCCCTATTCTCCGGGTCGGTCACTGCAACGGGGCCGCGATCGGGGCCATCACCGCACCGATAGCCCCTTTCAGTCCCCTATTCTCCGGGTCGGTCACTGCAACCAAGGCAGCAGTCGCAATGAATGCGGCCGCGCTCATCCCTTTCAGTCCCCTATTCTCCGGGTCGGTCACTGCAACTCAGCGTTCTGCACCCGCAGGCCGGTTGCATACTCCTTTCAGTCCCCTATTCTCCGGGTCGGTCACTGCAACGGAGTCTCTCCATTCTTTACAGACCGTTGCTAACGAGCCTTTCAGTCCCCTATTCTCCGGGTCGGTCACTGCAACGGGCCAACGTGTTAATGGAGGTGTGGCGATAGTGTTACCTTTCAGTCCCCTATTCTCCGGGTCGGTCACTGCAACCCCACCCAAAAAGAATATCGTTCGCGGCAGCTTCCTATCCTTTCAGTCCCCTATTCTCCGGGTCGGTCACTGCAACGACAGCGTGTATGGTATTTACCGGCGCTGGATTGAATACTTTCAGTCCCCTATTCTCCGGGTCGGTCACTGCAACGTGTTAGCCTCTCGGATAACACCAATCAAGGTTTCGACTTTCAGTCCCCTATTCTCCGGGTCGGTCACTGCAACCGGCATTTCTATCGGTTTCCTGGCAGACATAGAAAACTTTCAGTCCCCTATTCTCCGGGTCGGTCACTGCAACAGAATGATGGTGTTCATTGGAAGTCCTCCTTTGGAGCTTTCAGTCCCCTATTCTCCGGGTCGGTCACTGCAACGGATTTAAGCGGAAAGGAGGTGAGTTAATTGTTGTACCTTTCAGTCCCCTATTCTCCGGGTCGGTCACTGCAACGACGCTGTACCGCTACGCCTGCCGGCTCCGGGCCAACTTTCAGTCCCCTATTCTCCGGGTCGGTCACTGCAACATTCTTCGATATTGCGCGCCCAGGAGAGGGCGCTCAGGACTTTCAGTCCCCTATTCTCCGGGTCGGTCACTGCAACCTATGTCGCCACCCAGCACATAAGGCCAGCCCTTCTGCTTTCAGTCCCCTATTCTCCGGGTCGGTCACTGCAACCCTTATTTCCGGAGGATTCCCATGCCAGCCATTTTCCGCTTTCAGTCCCCTATTCTCCGGGTCGGTCACTGCAACGGCGTCGGCGATGTCAGAAACGCTCAATGCTAGACTACTTTCAGTCCCCTATTCTCCGGGTCGGTCACTGCAACGACGCTCGATCCGCAGGGAGAGCCGATCGAGTTTTACCTTTCAGTCCCCTATTCTCCGGGTCGGTCACTGCAACAGGTGGAGGTAGTTCCCCTTTCTTGTGATTTTTACACCCTTTCAGTCCCCTATTCTCCGGGTCGGTCACTGCAACGCGGGGCATGTGGATCGATGGCCGCCAACCTTTGTTCTTTCAGTCCCCTATTCTCCGGGTCGGTCACTGCAACCGCGGATCGGCCCGGCAGCGCTTATACAACACTGAATCTTTCAGTCCCCTATTCTCCGGGTCGGTCACTGCAACCTTTGCGGGGGCGGAGTTGGTGAAAACCACCTTCGTCTTTCAGTCCCCTATTCTCCGGGTCGGTCACTGCAACGGCTGAAAGTATTTATAGAGAATGCGGGAGAATTAACCTTTCAGTCCCCTATTCTCCGGGTCGGTCACTGCAACCTGTTATGTGGTAGCAGTTCCCTGCGCTGCTGGAGGCACTTTCAGTCCCCTATTCTCCGGGTCGGTCACTGCAACAATATGTTGCTCCCGTAGCCGGATCTCTGGGTTACGCTTTCAGTCCCCTATTCTCCGGGTCGGTCACTGCAACCCAATGCCACAAACCCCACAATTATAATCGGAAACACTTTCAGTCCCCTATTCTCCGGGTCGGTCACTGCAACAGACCGCGTCATCAAAAAAGAAATCCAGTAATATCAGGCATCCCGGCCCTCTCCTGCATCCGTTTTCGCGTCCGGTTTTTCGAAGATCCAAACCCTGCATCGAAACGGCCACTATTTGCGAAATCCGGATACCACAAAGAAACCAAGTGTCTCCAAGGGTTCTGCCGCCCCGTTGAACAATCGGTTCCCGCCGGGCTACCCTGCTCAGAGTATCTGAACTGCCCATTTTCGAAAAGTTGCGTAGCCATAATGTTTCTATTCGTCATCCAATGGTGCCAATTCCTGCTACCACTCACACCTCATCCTTATCGTTCTTAATTTTCCAATACTACCAGTTCGCCCACCACATAGGGATTCCGCCGTTGTTCTATAATGTCCCGACGATCCACCAAAGCCACGCGGCGAACTACCGTACCAACCCGCTCAATCTGGTAGCCAAGTTTTTCGGCAGCATATTGCATAGCCGTAGTTCCACCTGTGATATTTGCCACCACCTGAGATGAAAAAATCAAATCTCTGCGCAATTCCTCGTTGTCACTAAGAATTCTACCTGCTTCGTCAAACCCTTGGTGTGCATCTTGCAGTACAATGATGTAGGGTTTAAGGTCCGTCCGTCCCGCCTCGGTCAAAACCTCCGGCACAAAGTGCGATGCTTCTTTAGAAGTTATTATGAGTAACCGGTCGGGCCGTGTGTGGTATAAGGCTGAAAACAAAGCACCCGGAGAAAGACCAAGGGGCGAAATAAGGAAACACCCACCTGTCTCCTCCATTCTTGAGGGAACATCCCAAGTATGCAGGATTCCCCAGCAACGTTCCAGTAGTCTGTACACTTTTCGCTTGTCCGTTGATATCACGCTCGGTTTCATTCCCGCGTGCGCAAATTCATTGCGCTTTTCGGCGACTGTGCTCCAAAGTGAAGCAAACTCTGCCTCGGAGGAACTGACTAAGCCAAGCCGGCTTCTTTCACTCAGGGCATTTAGATAAAGCTCAACCGGTTTTCGAGTTTTTCCGTAATCAAGCCAATCACTGGTTTCTTCTCGAGCGAGCAATACAACGTTAACCAACCATTCTCGCAGCAGCAGGAGAACGGTGGGAATACTCCCTCGATCCAAATACCATTCAGCCAGCAGAAGTTGACGTTCCAACTCCTCACAATCAAGTTTCAAATGCTGCTTTTTTACTGGAAGGACCCAAGGATCAACTACTCTTCCTAGTTTGCTCAAGGCAAGTGTTGATGTAACCGCGGAAGGTTGTTGGATATCTAGAGACTCTATCGCCTGGGCTAGACAGTTAGCGCTGTGCCCAGCCTCAAGCGGCAACCCCGAAGCCAGCGCAACAGCGAACCTTTCAGCTGCATCGGCGGCCCGAGCTAAGGCGGGGTCACCTTTATTCTGAATGAATCTTAGGGCTGAATCCTTGCGAAGGAGAGCAGCAACCGCACGAAAATCACCGGTTTCATTCGCCGACTTCAAAGCGTGGTACCATTCCATTAGGTCAAAAAGCGGGGAAACATCGAGAAGCGGCACCACACCGTCTCCCCCCAACATTTCTGCTCCGTAATAAATGCCCTTTATCTTTACATCTTTTAGACCAACGAGATAAGCCAATACCGTCAGGTATACGAAGGGTAAATGTCTTAGGGCATGTGTTACGTCTAGTATCACCTCTTCGCCCTCGTGAACGCACCCCGAAAGGGCTAGAAACGTCTCCAGGATCTGGTCTTGGTTGCGACATACCGGAATGTCCACGGCCTCAACAGTAAAGCCGACCCCAGCCAACTCAGCCTCTATAACACTAAACCATTTCTCTTTAGCTTGCGGAGTAACCAAAATACTCGCGCGGCCGCCTTCAGGCGCCGCCAGGCGTGCGACAGCCACCGGAGCGAAACGAGTTCGGCAGTCCCGGCCCTCATATCGGTATAAGATTTCTCGATAGTCGCCAATGCCGACCGAAGAAATCAGATGAACCGTCATGCGAGATAACCTCCTGTCATCTTTGTGCAATGAAAACAGGTCAAAAACCTTGACAGGCTCTATTCGCCGCCACAGCCTGCAAAATCCTGCAATTAATAACCCACTTCACCCTAACAATTCAGTATCCGACCTGGCAAGCACTCTTGGATATATATAACTTGGCGACTTGTGACTATTTATGAAGGATTTTGAAACGTTCACATAGAATCACAAAGCTACAACCACAAATCCTAAAGGAGGTGCAGCTGCTTGAATGATACTCCGGACGTGAGCAATCGTGTTCAGGACCTAATCCTCTTGATAGGACACAATCCGATGCCGAATTATCTTGTAACAGCACTCCTACGTCCAAAACGTATTCACTGCCTGTACACCAAAAATGGAACAAAAGAGATTTACAGTCAATTGGTGAGTGTCCTTGAACAGCAAATGCCTGATATTGAAACAAGAGAATATCCTTTGGACGACGCCGCCAATCCGCTGGTGATCAAAAAAGCAATGTATCGTATGCCACCCGGCGCGCATCTAAACTACACCGGCGGCACCAAGGCGATGACTGTAAACGCATACGATTATTGGTTGAACTACCTGGGCGGCGATCCTTCCCGTGCATCGTACCTTGACGGCCACAAAGGGATACTGTATTTCAACGATGGCAAGATGCGGAAGTTGGATGGTTGTAGCATAACGCTGAACGAGGTGCTTAAACTGCACGGGCTGCAAACAGGTTCGGAATCATCATACCACCCAGATGCCAACATCAAACCTGAGGACGCTGTAAAAATAATGGATGCTGTCTTGAAACAGGGATTAAGGGAGAGAATGAATAACGCATTTAAGTCGCTCTCAGATTGTATCAAGAATCCCACGGAAGAATGCCGTCAAGAGCTGAATATCCTGCCGCCAGAATGCCAGCCGGGGTTTATGCAGATCCCCGGGTGGCCTGCCGTAAGCAGTGAAGCGGTCAGAAACTCTTGGGTAGCATTTCTTGAACACGGAGGCTGGTTTGAAGACTTCGTAGGGTACACCGTTCGTCAGGCTTGTCCGGAAGCACAGGTGGCCATAAGATTAAAACCGAAAAGTGTTAACACCGGCATACATGCCAACACCGAAGAAAATATCGATACCGAAATTGACCTCCTGGTTTTATTAGGCTACCGCATCTATCTCATCTCCTGTACCACTTCTAAAGACAGTCAACGAGTCAAGATGAAATACTATGAAGCCCAGAACAGGGTGGCATTAGTTGGTGGCGATCTGGCAAAAGCAGCCGTTGCCTGTCTGTTCGATCCGGACAAAGCCAGTAAGGTAGAGACGAATGCCACAGTACTCTGGCAACCTGCTCATTCGGCAGTTAAGGTCTTTAACATTGAGCACATACGCGCTTGGCGGAAAGGTGACTATTCGACCCTGCGTCAATGGCTTACCAGTGTATAGTCGAGGAGGTGGTATTGTTTGCCCGTCTTGACAATGGTCGATATCTTGCGCATTCAGGAGTTTATCTTTAGCTCCAACCGCCTACAACACGTTGTCGGCGGCTCAGAAATGATAAACAAAGTGCTGGAGCTCAAATTCGGTAACATGGACCAATTCCCGCTGAATCCTGACCGGTTTTTGGTAAGCGCCGGAGGGAACCTGCTTCTGCGTTTCGACAGCCCGGATCAAGCCCACAATTTCGCCGCCGAGTTTACCTACAATCTTACGGGTTATATCAGCACACTGGAAACGGTTATAGAACATCAACCCTATCATGAAGGCAGCTTAGCGGAAGCCGTTCTGGGAATACAAAAGAAAATGCAGGTTGCCAAAACAAGGCGTGTACCCGGGATCCCGCTAATAAACCTCGGAGTAGTCGAAGCCTGCTATGAGACAGGCCTTCCGGCCGAGGAATTTGATGAGGATGGCCGTCCAATTGCCAAGAGTGTACATAAACGGGTGAACTTAGCCAAAGCCAGCGACCAGTGGGACCGCTATCTGCCTCCAGGACCGCAGGATCTTGGCGGCGAGTCACCAGTCACACTTGGATTTCCCAAAGATCTTGATCACCTGGGACGTACCCACGGTAAAAGTAGTCTAGTCGGAATTGTTTTTGTTGACGGAAACGGCATCGGGCAAAGGATTACGGATTGGGTGCGCGAGTGCGCCAACAAAAAGATGGATGACGGGATCTTTTGCGCCGAGTTTCAACGGATGAGCCGGGCATTGAACAATAGTATGAACGACGTGATCGAGGAACTCATTGATAGAGTTCGCCGTAATATTAACTGGGACAAAGAGCGCAGACGTTATGTGCTAAACGGACGCTACGGCGAGTTCGAGCTATACTCCAATAAGTCGAATGACATCCTCTCTCTCCCGTTTCGCCCGATAATAAACGGAGGAGATGACCTGACCTTTATCTGCGACGGCCGTATCGCCCTCGATTTGGCCGTAACGGCTATCGAAAGTTTTGGCAGCCGGCAGATTCCCGGACTGGGAAATGTGTCGGCCTGTGCCGGGGTGAATATTGTCCACTCACATACACCGGTTATCCAAGCTTATCGGCTGGCAGAAGAACTCTGCAACAATGCCAAGAAACGGATACGCACCCTCGAGGGGAAAAGCATCAGTTTACAGGGAGCAGAGGCCGCCATCGACTGGCACATTGCACGCACCGGGACTTTGGAGTCGCTTGAAGATATCCGGAAACGGCAATATGAGCGGCATTATCCGGAGGCCTTCACCCTCACATTGCGCCCCTATATTCTCGGAGAGCCAACGGTACCGAAACCCGGTACCTGGTATTGGCTAAGGGATGAGGTGCTCGGGGGCCAAGGTTTTCTCAGCCCGGCATGGCAGAAACGCTGGAATAAAGTCAAGAGACTGCCGGAATTAGCCAAGGCCGGGGAAACCAAGCTGAGGAACACTCTTTCCGCCTGGAACATCACTTTGCCCGGCGAGATCGATGGTGGACTTCCAGACATCCCGTGGATGGATAACAAATGCACTCCGCTGCTTGATGCCGTGGAAATAGCTGATCTTTTCTTTATCCTGGATCCCCAAGCAACAACAGGGGGTGACACTGTATGAAGGAAACTCCGCTTAAGATAGAATTGCTGTCCGGGACTACACCGGGGATAGGGGAAGGAACCGCCGGTGAGGTGGATATGGAGGTCGAACACGACCAGAACGGCTTGCCATTCGTGCGTGGGAAAACCATTCACGGATTGCTGTTGAATTCATGGACGCAGATGGTTCATGCCTTTCCGGAGCTACACAATGCCGGACTACGTGTATTTGGGAAGCCGGGACTTATTAAAGTGGGCGATGCGGCTATCCTGCGTGTCGGTGATGCGGTATTACCCAAAGGAGTACGTAGCGCCGTGGACTACGCCGTTAACCGGTCTAACCAACCTATTTCACCCAATCAAATCCTCAGGTCTTTGACCTTTATACGGCGCCAAACGGCACAGTCTCGTGAAACCGGGGCGGCGGAAGATACCACCCTTCGAAGCACCCGCGTCGTCATACCGGGGCTGGAGTTTACCGCTCCTCTTACGTGGCTTTGTACACCAACGCCGGAAGATGAAAAATGCCTGGCTTTGGCGGTACTGGCCACACGTCAAATAGGGACTAATTGCCACCGTGGTTATGGATACGTAAAAATGAGCATTGATACCTGGGAGAATACCAGGGCACTGGCCGGATTGGAGGGACACAGCGGATGATTTTCTTCTTTCCATACACCCTGAAACTGCTGGCACCTATAGTGATAACCGGTGTCGGCGGCGATCCAAACAGTGCGACCACCCTGCGGTATATTACCGGCTCCTCCCTGAGAGGCGCGGTAGCCGGCAAACTGGGAGATCCGCAGGACGATGCGCAACGCCAGACCTGCTTCAGACAACTCATCACCTCGGGACAGGTGTGTTACCTTAATGCTTATCCGCTCACCTCAACCCAGCAGCGCGCCTTGCCGGCTCCGGCATCCCTTCGTTTACAAAAATACGTGCTAAGAGCAACCGACAAAGATAAAGCAGTGGACCTGTCAGGCTACTATACGGAACCCTGGCCGGACGACCAGTTGATCGGATTAGACACCCCATTCGTGTATGTAGCCGGCGAGATTCAATCCGTTCCCGTGCACTGCTCGTCCCGGGTTCATCACCAGCAGGACCGCACAAAAGGCCGTCCCACAAAAGAGCGAGGAGCACTCTTCATCTACGAATCACTTGATCCGGGACAGTCGTTCCTGGGTTATGTGGCTGTGGACGCACCTAATGAAGAAGCTGCAAGAGATTTAGCAAGTGAGATTGCAGATTTGGTCGGCGAAGAGTTGCTTTTGGGGCGCTCCAAACTGTCCGGATACGGCGGCAAGGCTGTGTTTAGCATAGATCTGTCTAACCCCCGGGAGCGCGAATACGATGGAAGCCAGGTGTGGGATACCGACCTGAAGAAAGGCGATAAATTCAGGGTAGTCCTTCTTTCCGACTATATCGGTCGTGATCCGTTGAGCGGGCAGATAGATCCGACTAGTTTTGTCTCCCGGTTGCTTGATACCCTCGATCATCAGGCTGAGGTGATCAACCAACAGTGGCGTTTTGCGCGCGCAGGCGGCTTCAACCGGAAAGCACGACTGCCCCTTCCCCTGACCGCCACTTTAGCCGCGGGATCGGTCATCAATCTTGAAGCCACCGCAGACATTTCACTGGAAATACTTTTGAATATTGAAGCCCAGGGGTTGGGTGAACGCAGACCGGAAGGATTCGGGCGCTTCTCCTTTTGGAGACCCTCCAGTAAATGCATTAAACACCAATTCCCCGTGCCTCCGTCACCGGATGAACCCTCTAGAGAAGCATTGTCCAAGGACGAGGATGCGTTGTTGAAAACCATCCAGCGGCGACTACTCTTTGCCGAGCTGGAATCAGGCGTACTGGAATATGCACACAGCTGTACAAAAGAGATTCAAAGTCTCCCGAGCCGCAGTCTTCTTGGACGCTTGCGGGTACCCCTGAGAGGCAAACCGGCTGACGCTCTGAAAACCCTGGCAGATTGGATGTCCGAGTGCAATAAGAAGGAGAAAAACAAGAGAACTTGTCTGGCTCAACCGGCCGTAACACAATTACGCCGCTGTATTCTAAATGACAAAGGGAAAAGCACGCTATATGCCTGGCTGCAGGAAATGACCAGCGAGGATAATGACAAGATCAAAGACGCGCTAGGTTTTGAAAGTCTTAAAAGCACATATTACCTTATATCGCCGGATGATGTTGAAAAGGTTCTCAATGACCTATCCCAGGAATTGCGGGTACGCCTGATTGATGCTGTACTGGGTGAAATAATGCGCCTGGCAGCCCAGAAGGGAGGGGCATAAGCGATGCATAAAACCAATAAACAGGCAGAGGCAGGCGACTTCGCCCGTCTATCGGCACGTTATCTGATTACCGCAATACTTCAGCTGGATTCGGCAGCCCACATCGGCGGTATTACAGACAGCAGTATTGTGGATATGGAATTATTGCGGATTCCAACACACCACAACGGAGACCAAACTGACGGAGACCAAACTAAAGAAATGATCATTCTTCCGGGGAGTTCACTCGCCGGTGCCTTGCGCAATTACGTGTGTGATTACTTATTGGGCTATGGTGTTCCCGAGAAAAAAGGTCTTTCCGGGAAACAATCGGACGGCCTCGCACCATACATCCGTACCTTATTCGGTGGCTCACGCGGTGAAACTGATCCGGCGCAGAGCCTAGTATCGGTATTCGACAGCCCCCTTATCGAAGACAATCCGCAGGTGGAAATCCGCGACGGTGTTGCACTGGATCCGGAAACCGGCCGGGCCGCCGATTCATACAAGTATGATTTGGAAGTGCTTCCCCAAGGCAGCCGTTTCCGGATTCACCTGGAATTAATTGTTCCGCAGAATGTATCGGAAAATGAACTACTCTCTCTGCTGGCACTTGCCCTTTCAGGCTTGGAAAAAGGCGAAATCCCGATTGGCGCACGACGCACCAGAGGCTTTGGCGCCTGCCGCGCTTTCAGTTGGCGCGTACATCGCTTTGACCTGACCACCAAAGCCGGTTGGCTGGAATGGTTACAAACGACCCCTGCGCCGGGTGGACCCGAGCTTCAGAAGAATCTGTCAAACAGTATAATCGAAGCCATCGCTCAAGCCTATCCGGGGTTTATATACCCCAAGGAATGGACGGATGCGCGTGATGCAATGCGCGTGGAACTGCATCTGCGCTTCCCGAGTGGTCTACTGGTGCGGAGTCCCGGCCAGACGGCTGACGCGGCCGATGCCACACACCTTTCATCGGGTGGCCGCCCCGTGTTGCCCGGTACCAGTCTTGCCGGAGCATTGCGTAGTCGTGCGCTGCGCATTGCCCGTTTGGTACGCAGTGAAAAGGGAGACGCAGAGCAATGGGTGGAAAAGATGTTCGGCCCCCGAAACCTTACAGAAGATAACGGCGACACCGTCCCCCGATCAAGGCCGGATCAGCGCCGTGCATTACGGGCGTCTCTTCTTCGCGTTACAGAAAGCCCCATTTCCGGTGACGCCCTACAGCAACTACGGGTGGGCCGCGTGTGCATAGACCGCTTTACGGGCGGAGCTTTGGGCGGGGCTCTCTACGACGAAGAGCCGGTGTATGGCGGAGAAACAACCGTCACACTGGAGCTTCGCTGCGCCCCTGAAAACCAAGACAAGAAAGAGGCTATGCGTGGCCTGTTACTTCTCACGGTAAAAGACTTGATCACCGGTGATTTAAGCGTGGGCGGTACAGGAGGAGTCGGACGTGGAACAGCCATCGGGCGGGCGAGAATTAGCTGGAAAGAAGGAAACAAATCTAAGGAATGCATGATTGGTGCCGGTTACCAAACCGATGACCAATTAATTAACGAACTGAATCAGATGGTTAAGGCATTCCGTGATGCCGCACCACTCCCAGAGGAGGGAACAGAGTGAAAATGAAGATCTTCGGCGCCGAACTGAAGCAAGTGCCCCAGTTAAGCATGTATCCCGCTTGCTTATACAGTAAAGAAGCGCAAGCGGACACCGGCTTTACTCCCGCCTGGGCCTTGGCTTTGTGTACCGATGGCGTGACGTGGGGAAGGCTTGAGGATACAGGATGGGTAATGGGAGATACCCACTACAAAGATCTTTGCCCGAGAGTAACCTTGGAAAACCTGCTCGAACTACGCATTTTCGGAAAAAACGGTGAACTGCTCTTGTGGCGTGAAGATTCCAGGTTATCAGGGCGGATATTAATCGATCAAGATTCGTCAGAACTGCATTACCCCCCACTAAAAGAAAAGCACATCTTACTTGGCGAACCGACAGGCGATTATCGCGGCGCTTTTTCTAGAATGAGGAACAAAGCAGGATGTGAACAAGCACTTCCCCTTATAATTAAGAACGGTGCCCGCTGCCGCCTGATAATCAAACATTATATGACTCAAGATGCCGAAACCGGGGCGGTTCGGATAGCTGCTTCACGTTTGTCTGGTCTGGAGGTGGATACAAATGGCCGTGCATAATAACCCGGGACGAGAGCGTTCCGCGCCGGCACCATTCAACTTTGTGCCGTTGCCGGAGGCAGTCTTCATTCCAGAATCCGGGAAAGAAATCCCACCGTATGACGAATATGACCCGCAGCGCTGTTCAGGCTGGATAGATCTCCATATCACGGCGGAGACGCCCATATACGTACGGTGCGCTCCTCCCATAGATCATACTCAACCGGATGATCACGAAACCAGTAATCCTCACCGGAGGCCGTTTTTTCACCATGGAAACCCGGCCCGACCGGTATTGCCCGGCAGCAGTATACGCGGGATGACCCGTGCGCTGTTCGAGGTGCTGTCCTACGCGAAAATGTCCTTTGTCGACTACAACCGCAAACTGGTTTACCGGGCAGTGAGGGACACAAGTTCACTAGGTAAACTTTACCGTTCACAGTTTTTCCAAAAAGGCAAGAACACTAAGTACCCTTCACTAAAAGTACGCGCGGGCTATCTGGAAGTGAGAAACAATACTAGATACATTAAACCGGCTCGCGAAAATAAACCGGATCCTAACGGTAAATTAATTAGAATTGAGCAACACTTATGGGAACTGTATTCCCAAGATGCTGAAATGCATCGTGGAATACCAACACGCAGGATTAACCCTGGAGACCCACTCTTTTACTTACTCGATGACCAAGGAAACCTCGTCTTCTTCGGCCCTACGATGATGTTCAGGGTGCCCTATCCCCATACCATAGGTGAGTTCGTTCCGGAGGAGCATCATAACACTCAAACCACTGATCTGGCTCAAGCGGTGTTCGGTACAACATCCATTCGCAGTCGAGTGGTCTTCGAGGACGCACCATATGATGATTCCTTAGATAACTGCCACTTCGACGAATGTAGCCCTAAGATCTTAAGCACACCCAAACCAACCGCATTTCAAGAGTATCTCACACAAGACAACCCGGACGATAAAGAGAAGCTCCGGCACTACGGCGACAGCCCGAAAGACACATCGTTAAGGGGATATAAATTCTATTGGCACAAGCCTTTTGACCCCAGGAAGTATTGGGAGAAACGACCAATCAAAGATAAGCAACACACTATAATACGGCCGCTGAAACCGGGAAGCACATTTTGCGGGCGCGTACGTTTCGACAATCTTTCGAAACTCGAACTAGGTGCTCTACTCACCACCCTGGATTTGCCTGAGAATATGCGGCACAAAATCGGTATGGGAAAACCCCTCGGCATGGGTACAATCCGCATTCAGGTAGAGCTGCACCTGATAGACCGTGAGAAACGCTATGCCAGTCTAGTGGATGATCAGGGCAACTTAACTACCGGTGAGCTGAGTGCTGAGAGGAACCGAGCCGTGGCTGAAAAAGCCAAGGACGCATTCGCCGAAGCAATACTTCGGCATTATCGGGAAAAATGCGCTTCGGAATCCAGTCAGCCAATTACCGGTTTATGGAGCATACCTCGTTTCCAGGAGTTGGCCGCCCTGCTTACCTGGGTACCCGACCGCGATGATGAACTGTTTGATTACCCTGAAGACGGTGTTAAAAGCAAGAGCTGGAAAGAACACTGGGTTATTCCGACTCCTTGCAAAGTCATGGAACAATCACGCACTAGCAGGAAATCGCCTTCGTCGTCTTCGCCTTTCCAGAAGCCGAAAAACAAGGCGCAAACCCAGGGAACACGGAACCTTGCCCCGAAAAAGACAACCATCTGAGAGAGACGTCTCAACAGAACAAGTACAACTGACTAAAGGTCAGCTTATACCGGGCGTCTTGACCGGAAAGACCAACAAGGGAAAATGGCGACTAGACTTAGGAGGAGGATGTTCGGGAGCAATTATCAATAGTGGTGAATTGCCTGATACACTTGGCGTTGGAGATAAGGTCACAGTACAGATATTATCAATCGCAAAGCCAAACTGTACTGTCAAATGGATAGACAAATAGGCGTACGAAAGCAATCGTGTCTGAAGAACCGGTAACCGCCGGTTCTTCTTTTTTCCAGGATGGCCAACACAACAGCCAATTCAGTCCTATTCCAAGGGTCGGTTACTGCAACAAGGCCGGAGCCATCGCGGGGGTGGCCACCAGTTGCTCTTTCAGTCCCCTATTCTCAGGGTCGGTTACTGCAACTAGACGACTTTGAAGATATGGCTGAACTGGACGAGGCTTTCAGTCCCCTATTCCAAGGGTCGGTCACTGCAACTGAAAGGAAGATTGGGTTGTTTAAGATTTGCTTTGACTTTCAGTCCCCTATTCTCAGGGTCGGTCACTGCAACCGAATGGAATCTGATCATGTACGGTGCGCATAAAGACACTTTCAGTCCCCTATTCCAAGGGTCGGTCACTGCAACATCTCGCCCCAAGAGATGGTTGAGAAGGTCAATCAGGTCTTTCAGTCCCCTATTCCAAGGGTCGGTCACTGCAACAGTAGGTTGTTTGCGGAGAGAGATTACCACCTACTCTTTCAGTCCCCTATTCCAAGGGTCGGTCACTGCAACGACCTTTCTGCGCGTTCCGACAAGCGCCCGGCCTTTCCTTTCAGTCCCCTATTCCAAGGGTCGGTCACTGCAACAGGTCTCTGTCGAAACTGTCCGTGACTGGATCAAAGCCTTTCAGTCCCCTATTCCAAGGGTCGGTCACTGCAACGGAACCAAGGCGACTTTTGCACTGGTGATTTTAATATCTTTCAGTCCCCTATTCCAAGGGTCGGTCACTGCAACCTGATCAACACCGGAATTATTGCTAAAATTTTACTCTTTCAGTCCCCTATTCCAAGGGTCGGTCACTGCAACTGTTCCCACCACGCCGCCCCGATCTATGGTTTATGATCTTTCAGTCCCCTATTCCAGGGGTCGGTCACTGCAACGTCCCGGAATCTGGCGGTCGGCGCCGATGACTTTGGCTTTCAGTCCCCTATTCCAAGGGTCGGTCACTGCAACCGGTACTCGGCGTGACGCCACAGTATTTGATGGGGTCTTTCAGTCCCCTATTCCAAGGGTCGGTCACTGCAACTGTATTTGCCAGATGGCAGCGCGGTAGTTCTTGCTTTCAGTCCCCTATTCCAAGGGTCGGTCACTGCAACTACAAGGAGAGTATGTAACCCCACCCCCGGAAACGGCTTTCAGTCCCCTATTCCAAGGGTCGGTCACTGCAACCTGATCAACACCGGAATTATTGCTAAAATTTTACTCTTTCAGTCCCCTATTCCAAGGGTCGGTCACTGCAACCCGTTGGACTTCTTTTCCCAGTACAAGTTTTTAGATCCTTTCAGTCCCCTATTCCAAGGGTCGGTCACTGCAACGCGGACACGCTGAACTTTCTGAAGTCTGTGATCCAGGCTTTCAGTCCCCTATTCCAAGGGTCGGTCACTGCAACCTTTTCCTCATGAGTGTAGCATTAGAGACCTCCGAATTCTTTCAGTCCCCTATTCCAAGGGTCGGTCACTGCAACAAAAACCTTGCCACGGATATAGGGGAGGTCCTACTCCCTTTCAGTCCCCTATTCCAAGGGTCGGTCACTGCAACTGGTCCCTAACGACCCCACCATTTATGTTAAGCAGATGTACTTTCAGTCCCCTATTCCAAGGGTCGGTCACTGCAACTCCCTTTCATTATAGTACCTTTGGTCTGCCTTGCTTAACTTTCAGTCCCCTATTCTCAGGGTCGGTTACTGCAACCAGTGCAGCGGAACAAAGTATGTGTTGCGGAGATTCTTTCAGTCCCCTATTCTCAGGGTCGGTTACTGCAACGCCGGCCGCCCAGTACCGCCGAAACATCTCCACCTCCGCTTTCAGTCCCCTATTCTCAGGGTCGGTTACTGCAACCTCCCGGCACAGGTTAGGCGGTATGTGCCTCCTATTGACCTTTCAGTCCCCTATTCTCAGGGTCGGTTACTGCAACCGGGGGTGCTGAACCCGCAGGAGGGGACGGTGGAATGCCTTTCAGTCCCCTATTCTCAGGGTCGGTTACTGCAACAGAGGTTGCCGTGCTAGGGACGGTGAACCTCAGTGAATCTTTCAGTCTCCTATTCTCAGGGTCGGTTACTGCAACTGGTGGTGGTGTTGGTGTGGTGCGGCGCCCCCCAGGGCTTTCAGTCCCCTATTCTCAGGGTCGGTTACTGCAACACCGTACTGAGTTCAAAGGGCGTAATATCCCAAAACTCTTTCAGTCCCCTATTCTCAGGGTCGGTTACTGCAACGCATTCCAGCCTGCGCCGCTACAAACTCTGGATCAGCTTTCAGTCCCCTATTCTCAGGGTCGGTTACTGCAACGACCACGTACCATTACCAGGATGCCGACGGCTTCATCTTTCAGTCCCCTATTCTCAGGGTCGGTTACTGCAACACATATGCAGTGAGGAAGCGGAAGAACTGTTCTTCTTTCAGTCCCCTATTCTCAGGGTCGGTTACTGCAACGGATTCATCATTTGGTACATTCAGTCGCTACCAAGATAGCTTTCAGTCCCCTATTCTCAGGGTCGGTTACTGCAACGTTGCGCTCCCGGCATCGTAAAACACGGTGCCGTTCACTTTCAGTCCCCTATTCTCAGGGTCGGTTACTGCAACGTTTCAGCTGGTTCATGTGGTTCAATCGGTTCTGGAACCTTTCAGTCCCCTATTCTCAGGGTCGGTTACTGCAACGTTTTTGAGATTTGCTCTTGTCCGCGTCATGAAGGGACTTTCAGTCCCCTATTCTCAGGGTCGGTTACTGCAACGTTGTGGGCCAGTGTCGAGGACTCTATTCGCCTCGACCTTTCAGTCCCCTATTCTCAGGGTCGGTTACTGCAACTTTTGGTGCCACTTCAGTGCGGTATCCATTTTCAGATTTCTTTCAGTCCCCTATTCTCAGGGTCGGTTACTGCAACGCAAAAACCCCTGAACTGTGGGCGAACGCCTTGAAGCGCTTTCAGTCCCCTATTCTCAGGGTCGGTTACTGCAACCGGCGGTCAGGGACACATACCTGACCGCCATTATTGCCTTTCAGTCCCCTATTCTCAGGGTCGGTTACTGCAACAGTGCAGGCCATTGACCGCCGACTCCGGCAGACCGGGCCTTTCAGTCCCCTATTCTCAGGGTCGGTTACTGCAACTGCCCACGGCGAGGGGCCATTTAGCCGCAGTTGCTCCCTTTCAGTCCCCTATTCTCAGGGTCGGTTACTGCAACCAGGCCCACCGGGTGCGGGCGAAGCGCCGGCCCCACTTTCAGTCCCCTATTCTCAGGGTCGGTTACTGCAACTGATGCTATGCGAAAAACCCTATATCAACAAGCCTCTTTCAGTCCCCTATTCTCAGGGTCGGTTACTGCAACGCTAGAAACTCCCCGGCCGATATGTCAAGCCCTCCCCCTTTCAGTCCCCTATTCTCAGGGTCGGTTACTGCAACTATCCGTTTCGGGATCGAATCTTTCGAATACGACGAACCTTTCAGTCCCCTATTCTCAGGGTCGGTTACTGCAACTGCTCCGTCTCCTGCGTGCCAGGCATTCCGATTTTCGCTTTCAGTCCCCTATTCTCAGGGTCGGTTACTGCAACGGAGGCTTAGTCCTTCGCCGCTCGCCCCACACTTCCAACTTTCAGTCCCCTATTCTCAGGGTCGGTTACTGCAACTCGCGGTCGCCCGCCGCGTAGTGTGTCGCCGTTAGCCTTTCAGTCCCCTATTCTCAGGGTCGGTTACTGCAACCCCGAAACATTGGAACGCCAAGAGAGTGTACCCTTTTCTTTCAGTCCCCTATTCTCAGGGTCGGTTACTGCAACTTTTGATACCATTCTTCGCGCCGAACTCAAAAAACTCTTTCAGTCCCCTATTCTCAGGGTCGGTTACTGCAACGCGAATCTTACACTAGAAGGTGTTCCACATTATATCTTTCAGTCCCCTATTCTCAGGGTCGGTTACTGCAACTGGATACGCCTTCGTAGGCGAGTGGCTGCGGGCAGCTTTCAGTCCCCTATTCTCAGGGTCGGTTACTGCAACTCCGGAAGGTTTTGAGGAAATCGCACAGCTGGTAACTTTCAGTCCCCTATTCTCAGGGTCGGTTACTGCAACGTGGTTCAGGCACAACTCTTAAAATGGCAGAGTTGGCCTTTCAGTCCCCTATTCTCAGGGTCGGTTACTGCAACGTGAGCTTTAATGAGGAATTGCCAAAATGGGAGAATCACTTTCAGTCCCCTATTCTCAGGGTCGGTTACTGCAACGTTGCACAACCTGCAATTCCGGCAGGCCGCTAGGGGGTCTTTCAGTCCCCTATTCTCAGGGTCGGTTACTGCAACAGAGTGCGATGCGGACAGTACTTGCCGCTAAAGTCTCTTTCAGTCCCCTATTCTCAGGGTCGGTTACTGCAACCCTATGCGGCCGCACATATGGCCCGATTGTGGTGCTCTTTCAGTCCCCTATTCTCAGGGTCGGTTACTGCAACACTGACCGTCGGTAATGGGTTCGCCTTTTTCCATTTCTTTCAGTCCCCTATTCTCAGGGTCGGTTACTGCAACCCCCCTTCGGCACCAACGGTTACAACGATTTCAGTTCTTTCAGTCCCCTATTCTCAGGGTCGGTTACTGCAACTGCTATATTTACCATCATAATTTTCAGGTATTACTGACTTTCAGTCCCCTATTCTCAGGGTCGGTTACTGCAACTTCTTGCTCCGCTCCTGGAGTGATCTGCAAATTCTTTGCTTTCAGTCCCCTATTCTCAGGGTCGGTTACTGCAACCACCCATCCCAATACAATATAATCCGTCAGTCTGTTTGACTTTCAGTCCCCTATTCTCAGGGTCGGTTACTGCAACCGGTAGCATTAAGGACCTGGTTATTAGGATGATACTGGCTTTCAGTCCCCTATTCTCAGGGTCGGTTACTGCAACTCGTCAATCCCCCATCGAGTTTAGCCCGGATAAAATCGCTTTCAGTCCCCTATTCTCAGGGTCGGTCACTGCAACTCGGGAGCGTGGATGTCGAACAACAGCTCCAGCAGATCTTTCAGTCCCCTATTCCAAGGGTCGGTCACTGCAACTACAGGAAGCCATTAAGGTTGTGTCGGCGGCCGACGCTTTCAGTCCCCTATTCCAAGGGTCGGTCACTGCAACGTTATTACTCGGGTGGATGGGGTTGACCCGATTGATGTCTTTCAGTCCCCTATTCCAAGGGTCGGTCACTGCAACTGGTATACCTTTCGCCAATTTCTTCGCGGCTTTTGTTCTTTCAGTCCCCTATTCCAAGGGTCGGTCACTGCAACCTACCTTATCCCCTCGAACATTGACGCAGGTCAATATCTTTCAGTCCCCTATTCCAAGGGTCGGTCACTGCAACCAGAACACGGCGGGGTTAGAATGGCGGGTGCTGTTGTCTTTCAGTCCCCTATTCCAAGGGTCGGTCACTGCAACTTCGCCCGACAAATCATGCATTTGCCGCATTTGGCAGTACTTTCAGTCCCCTATTCCAAGGGTCGGTCACTGCAACCAGTGCCAGTGGGCAAAGTGGCGGGATTGGCTAGCTCTTTCAGTCCCCTATTCTCAGGGTCGGTTACTGCAACGTAATTATCACGGGGCCGGACGGCACCGAGGAATACGCTTTCAGTCCCCTATTCCAAGGGTCGGTCACTGCAACGGCGGACGCTGGCGAAGTGGTCGGCATCCTGGTGCTTTCAGTCCCCTATTCCAAGGGTCGGTCACTGCAACATTCGTGGAGTTTTTATCAGGTTGTAGAGATAGATATCTTTCAGTCCCCTATTCCAAGGGTCGGTCACTGCAACTATCCAGACATATACGACATAGCCTCCTGTACCTCTCTTTCAGTCCCCTATTCCAAGGGTCGGTCACTGCAACACAACGAACTGTGCACCTCCAGAGCTGGAGGATCATATCTTTCAGTCCCCTATTCCAAGGGTCGGTCACTGCAACGACACCGAGCTTCGCAGGTTCAAAGAGGCCTTCATCACTTTCAGTCCCCTATTCCAAGGGTCGGTCACTGCAACGAACGCGGTCACGGTGCAGACCGGGCAAGGGCTTTTCAACTTTCAGTCCCCTATTCCAAGGGTCGGTCACTGCAACTTGTCCAGTTTGTGCGATAGCATGGAAAACATCTTCTTTCAGTCCCCTATTCCAAGGGTCGGTCACTGCAACTCGGCCTGGTTGTGGTACTCAAAGATACTGTGGAAGGACTTTCAGTCCCCTATTCCAAGGGTCGGTCACTGCAACGGTATACGAAGAACTATGCGAAATGGTCCCTGAAGAGGCTTTCAGTCCCCTATTCCAAGGGTCGGTCACTGCAACGAGCGCAGCAAAGGCGAAAGCACTCCAGTACTTAGATCTTTCAGTCCCCTATTCCAAGGGTCGGTCACTGCAACGGTGAACTCCAGCAGGCTGAGGATAGATGCCACCGTATTCTTTCAGTCCCCTATTCCAAGGGTCGGTCACTGCAACCTTGTCACATTGCAGGAATTCAACGAATCAATGTTCCCTTTCAGTCCCCTATTCCAAGGGTCGGTCACTGCAACTCCCCATCCCCCTCACGGAAAGCCCCGGCTATTTTGCCCTTTCAGTCCCCTATTCCAAGGGTCGGTCACTGCAACATATATACTTTTGCACAATACGCAATCCGAACTCACGACCCTTTCAGTCCCCTATTCCAAGGGTCGGTCACTGCAACTTCCGAAACTATGTAACCATACCGGAACGGTGCTTTCCACCTTTCAGTCCCCTATTCCAAGGGTCGGTCACTGCAACGATCTAAGTGGTTCACCCGGCCCCAACAAGTTAATCGCCTTTCAGTCCCCTATTCCAAGGGTCGGTCACTGCAACGAGAAAATGGGGATTGAAAAATTGCTACAAGATTATCTTTCAGTCCCCTATTCCAAGGGTCGGTCACTGCAACCAATCTTGTCCGGTTCAAATTCGTCTAGTTTTCCAAATCTTTCAGTCCCCTATTCCAAGGGTCGGTCACTGCAACTGAATATGACATGGATGAAACGGCAACATTCACTTTCCTTTCAGTCCCCTATTCCAAGGGTCGGTCACTGCAACGGGACATACCACGCAAGAGAGCGACTGAAGGAAAAACTTTCAGTCCCCTATTCCAAGGGTCGGTCACTGCAACTTCGCCAACTTCTAAAGACACATCATGCGGCTTCCACTTTCAGTCCCCTATTCCAAGGGTCGGTCACTGCAACACCTGTCTATGAAAGTCACCGCCCCCATCGTAGCAGCAGCTTTCAGTCCCCTATTCCAAGGGTCGGTCACTGCAACGAAGTATGGGCGCGCAAAAACCTTGAAGTTATGGCCTTTCAGTCCCCTATTCCAAGGGTCGGTCACTGCAACTAAGGCTGGAACCCTAGAGCTTAAAACTGATAGTTACTTTCAGTCCCCTATTCCAAGGGTCGGTCACTGCAACTGGGGAAAGCGGTTTGTGATAAGTGCAAAGCTAAGGCCCTTTCAGTCCCCTATTCCAAGGGTCGGTCACTGCAACGAGATGATTGAGGAGAGG
>CBEULR010000003.1:0-191331 GCA_965544035.1 uncultured Peptococcaceae bacterium
TTTAGTTGTCTAGTTTTCGTGGCCAAAAATGTTCATTCTCAAGTGGCCATTGACAGTATGGAATTGGATCGGGTACCACTGTGGCGGGGGAATCACGTTGCCATACGACAGCTTGTGGAGGATTTTGCCCGATATCTCTATCTCCCACGGCTAAAGGAACCAGAAGTGCTACTGGCAGCCATGCGGGAAGGTCTGGTGTTGCTGGCCTGGGAGCAGGATGCCTTTGCTTATGCCGAAAGCTTTGACGAAGCCCTCAACCGATATCGTGGTCTGCGTTGTGGGCAGCAGGCAGCAATCCCCGATAGTGATGCTCCCGGCCTGCTCGTAAAGCCGGAAGTGGCGCGCAGACAGGTGGAGAAGGAATCCAAGGATGAAGAGACGACACCTGGTGGTACCGGACCTGTCGACAGACCCGATCCAGGCCCGGGGGGAACGGTTGTTCCACCGACTCCACCTACTCCCCCTGCGGATCTCAAACCCAAACGCTTTTTCGGCAACGTAGAACTGGACGCAACTCGTGCGGGACGAGATGCCGGGCGAATTGCTGAAGAAATCATTGTGCACTTGGAAGCACTGGTGGGCGCCAAAGTGAAGGTCACTATGGAGATTGAAGCGGAAATACCTGATGGTGTACCGGATAACGTAGTACGTACTGTTACCGAAAACAGCCGGACCCTTAAGTTCAAGAACCACGGATTTGAGAATGAATAAGCCGTTAATTAAGACTTAGGTTCGTATTTTGAGTCTGGGAGGATATAACTGTTGCCTGAAACTCCTGCAACCAGCGTCGTCAGGTTTGGAGGTGATACCCCCACACGGTCCTTATTCTTGTTTCGTGCGTTGGCTTTGTTTCTCAAGGGTTGCTAGGACACGCTCACCCCAGTATTCCAGGAATGCAATAAACTCCGTCCGGACTTGTTCCTCATCCTCATCGGTCCAGCAATCACTTGGAACAGGATCGTCTCCAAAGTCTGAAGGCAATGGATATCCCTGTTCACGAATTTCGAAAAGATAGTCTTGTGCCAAGTAGGATGCCGGGCTTTCGATATCTTCGGCTGAACCGAAAAGTACGTAAGCGACTGGCTCTGCTATTACTCGGCTCAGCCAGGCCCCCGGATCTCCAAGACAGTCGAGATCTACAATTTGGCGACCCGGCCAATCTCCTGGCCAATAAAACATCAACAACTCGTCTAATCCCTCAGTCAACTGCCACTGAATATCGTCAGGTGGCGCTAACACCAACCCCTCGTCTAAACCGTACTGTCTAGCAAGAATCATTAAGGCTGACTCAATAAACTCTTGCTGTTCCACTTCCCCCATATAACGGAACAGCCTTAACACAATTTCCTCAGAACTTAGTCGGTTGACCGGCGTACGGTTGTTCACTTTTACCACCCTTTTATTCCGCCTCATCCCGGCTGTTAGCTGCGACCAGTGACACACCTTGGATCTATGTAATGTGCCTTTCCCTACGCTTTGTCAGCAAACGCACTTAACCTATACCTATCTGACTATATGACTAGTTACTCCAAGAAGCCATCAAACTATCTCCGGCTTTGGAAACCAATGATCATAGTCGAGCTTGCCAAGGAATATGTACTCTAAGCCACTGGGCGCAAAAACGCTGCCAAACTCGTTGACATAAAACCTGCCGCCATTGTCACCTTTGTAGCGGGCAAACTCCAGGGCTACCCGGCGGGCCCGGTCAGCCCCGATCACTTTGGATAAGCGGACTTCTTTTTTAACCGCTGGATGCGGCATATACCGGTAATAAATGTCTTTGCCCCCCGGTTTCAAAACATAAGGGATGCCCGGATGAGGTCCAGTCCAGCGGGCGCCCGGCTGCAGGGGGCTGCCATTCTCATCCACGGCCTCGCCGGATATTATGTGCCCTTCAAATTCAAAGGTAAGGGGCGCAGAGTATTCCCCGGCATAGTAATATTCAACCTGATCACCAGCGGGAACCAATACTTGTTTGTACTCATTGATATAAAAGGACCCCCCGGGTGTACCATTATAATAGGATTTTATTTGGTTAACCATTTTCACTAGCTCCGGGTGAGAGCTACTTGTTGGATACCAGCGTTCGTCATTCGGGGCGTGATAAACTAAGCCCACAACATGCGCACCATTTTGATAACGTACCGAATATTTTGCATCTTGGTTCACATTGGCAGGGCAATTCCCTACAAACCGAACAAATCCATTTCCCACTACGAAACCCCCTCCTTTTCAAACCACAAATCGTAGTTAATACAACCCACATAAAACGGATCCCATTGGGTTTCGTTGAATTGAAACTCCCTAGGCACCTTGGTGAGCACAATTCCGTAAGGATTCACGAGCAACCGCACCGGTCCGTAAGGACGAATGCTTCTGATCTTCCGGATCAGTTCCTGGTCTTGAAACGGGGGATAGATCGGGTGATCTGAATCATTATCACAGTAGTAAAGCCGGTGAAATGTGCTTAGATGGTATATCATCCCGACATAGGGCAACTCCCAGGGGTCTCCCGGTTCCAGGAAGTAGTCATCAGATAGGTCAAGGATTTCACCGGTATCTAGATTGCGAAGAGGCAATACGCCCGTTGTTTGACCAACTAAAAACCGTCCATGCCTCATAGTGGGCACCAGAACCTGCCCATACTCATTCAGAAGAAATGATCCCCCTGGCCGCCCACTATAGTGGAGTTTCACTTCGTTAATGGCGTCCACCATTTCGTCTACATCCCTACACTCCACGGCCTGACATATCTGCCGTCCGTCAGGGGTCTCGATATAGGCCTGGATAACATAGCGGCCATACCGGCCGTGCACAACCCTGAAAACCGATGCATCCCCCGGTATGCGGCTGTATCGGCCGGTCCACTCTTCGACCTGCAGTGGGGTGAATTCAAAATCCAGCTCACAAGACACTTAAACCACCTCGCTAGGCAAACTCCAGCCCGGATCTTAGTGTATAGAGATAGTAATACTGCCCTTCTTTCAAAAAAACCACGTGGTTCTGTTCGGTGATGAGCAGCTTACTCAACCGGGGATTCATTCCCTTGATCTCCCTGCAAATAGCGAGCAGTCGCGCCGCATCGTCACCTTTCCCGCAGTCACGGGCGTGCTCCCCCACGCGGGCATACCGCTCCCCGCCCCGCATCTTCCGTGCCAGCACAAAACGTCCCCTTCGCTGTCTCAGGTAGATGGTTTCTGGTTTTTTGCCCACGAGCTGGTGGGGGAAGAGATCACCCGGCTGCAATTTTTCAAGATCGGTCTTTTTCGGTGCCACGCCCGCAGACTTCTGTTCCTGGGATGCCGCAAGCTCAAAGGGTTCCTGTAGTTGACCGGCATACTTCACAATCCAGTCATCGTGTTCGTGGACCAGCACCAGGATATACCGCTTTTTAGGCGTGACCTTAAACTTGCCGTAACTACCCTTTACCCTTCGGACCAATTCGGGGCAGCCCTGGGGATTGACGATGATTTCCCGGTTCCGCGTAAAAACATTCCCCTCGGAATCACAGGAATACTCTGCCCCCTCGTAACCGCCCGGGTATTCGTCACCGATCTTTAATGAGTCCGGGGCGATATCATCCTCATCAGGTAACGGCGCCCGTGGGGCCTGGGGCTGCTCTACTAACTCACCATCCTCCTGCCACAAATAATACCGGTTTCTTTCTGCGCCTAATAAGTCATCCCAATCGGTCTTCCCGTAAATGATCTCATCCACCGTATCGCGCACATACAGAACATAAATACGCGCCACTTTGTGGCCGTCTTTTCCCTTACGTAGGAGCCGGCCGATGGATTGAATGCGTTGACGCACAGAAGTGCTGGAGGCCACAATGATCCCGATGTCTGTCTCGGGAACATTAAACCCCTCAATCAGAGACCGTGCCGAGACGATAACCTGGGCCACACCCTGCCGGAAGAGGGCGATGCTCTCATCTCTCAGACCCTCCGGCAGCTTGCTATGCTCAACGGCCACAGGAAAACCCTCCTGCAGTAACCGGTGATATATATCCATCACGCTATCAATACTTTCATGGAAGAGAATGCTTCTGGTGTCCGGATCCTGATCAAACTCCCTTTTGAGGATCCCGATGACCGCTTTCAGGCGCGCATCTGCATCGTACAACAAGCGCTTCCGCTCATTGGTTAGGAAGATATGTTGTCTGGCTACACGTCCCAGCTCATCCTTTCGCGCAGCCAGATGTTGCGTGCGCCTAGTGATAGCAGAGTCATGAATTCCATATTTGTGTCCTTGCTCACGCAATTCCGCGGTCACATCCCGCAGTCTGCGAGACAGGTTCTCATATTTTTCCCGCTCTTGGACTGACAAAGGTAAACCGTAGTGATGAATCTCGAACGCGGGGAGAATCCCTTGTTCAAAAGCCTGATGGACAGTCATTTCATAAATAATTGGGCCCAGCTCTTGACCGAGCAAACTTGAAGCATATTCCTTAGCATTAGTGTCTTCCTCAACATCTTCCCTTTCGGGGGTGGCCGAAAGACCAAGATTATATGCCCGTTCTGTCTCAAAAACCCTCCTCATATCAGGCGCACCCGCCCGGTGGCATTCATCCACTATCAAAAGGAGCCCAGAGCCCACTTCGCTCTTCTTGACATGAGATGCCAAACGGCTTGCCGCAGTATTGATCACGCACAGGAGAATTCTTGTGTTTTGGTTAAAACCGTCGTTATGCCCACCGCCAAGCCTACCGATTGCACTATGCGGCAGATTACTGTTTTGCATAATTTCCTTGTACCACTGGGTTTGCAGTACGATGGTGGGTACAACAATCGCCACGCGAAGCTCAGGATTGAGGGTCTGTAACGCTTCAATAATAGCCAGGGCCAGAATGGTCTTACCGCCGCCGGTGACCACCTTGATGGTACCCCGCTTATGCTCTAACCATTTATCAACACAGTCCTGTTGCCAACCGTGTAGTGTAATCCCTTTGGTCATCCTCCACAAGGCTGGTAATTTAGAAGCTGTATCTTGTGACTCTTCGGCCTGACCTTCCCCTAGTTCGGCAGCTATCTTCTCCGACCAGTATTTGCGGGTTTGCAGGTTATGAAGCAACAATTTCTCTCGTTTGGTTAAGGCCAGGTAATCAAGGGGCTTTTCCTTCATTGACTTGTATTCCTCCAACCGATTCGAATGCCAATAATCAATTAAAAAGGGATCACCTTTGCAATCCTTATTACTCATTGTTAGTCCCAATAACATCTTAAGCTCAAAATGGATTTACTAAACTTCGACAAGGACACTCGCAATTCCTGCCAAAGCTGGCTAAGGCGACCAACATGGTGAGAAATCGTGCATTTACAGGCTCAGAGATACCTCTGTACGCATTGTTAAGGAAAACTAGTTGGATGTGAGGTGGGTTTTTGTGTAAACCGGCAAGAATATCCTGGAGTGATAACGAAAAAGAAAAGCAAACCAAATACGTGTTCGCTTCTCGCCTGAGAGGTGTCCGGTGGGTGTACAAAACTAAGGTATAACCCATTTTGTAACCGGCTTAAATACAAGCAAACCGCGGGATAAGCGCGGTTTGGCTCGCGTGAGTAAGCCTATAAGCCGGGTTCTGTCGTTGAATGGTCATCTATCTGGGACGCCGGTTACCTGGCGCCTCTAGCAACCAACCCGGGAACAGAGCGGGCCGCTCCATCGTTCCCCTATTCGGTCTTGCTCCGGGTGGGGTTTACCTAGCCGGCCAGTTACCTGACCGCTGGTGCGCTCTTACCGCACCGTTCCACCCTTACCGTTTGAGAAGTGGGATTCCACTTCTCAAACGGCGGTACACATTTCTGTGGCACTATCCTTGGGGTCGCCCCCACCGGGTGTTACCCGGCACCCTGCCCTGTGGAGCCCGGACTTTCCTCAGGCGCGTTTGTGCGCCCGCGACCATCCGGCTTACTCACCAGTCCATGATAGCAATAAATCAGCAAATAATCAATGGAAACGGCGCGCCAGGCCGTCGATTCCGGTCTAACGGAAGATGAACGGGTCGGAATCGGCCCGCGATACCTCCACAATGACATCTAGGCCGGCCTTCTCGATCCGTTCACGCAGGTACGCGGCCAGCGGTTCCAGGATCACCTTTTCGCTGGCGAAGTGGCCGGGGTCGATGAAGTTCATCCCGGCGTTCAGGATGTCCTGCACGGTGTGATACTTCAAGTCGCCCGTGATGAAGACGTCGGCGCCCGCGAAGGCGGCCTTGGACCACAGATCGCCGCCCGAGCCGCCGCAGATGGCCACTTTTTTCACCTCGCGGTCCGGCGGACCGCCGGCGCGCACGGCCGGCACGTCCAGGGCGGCCTTCACCTTCTCGATGAACTCCCCGAAGGCAACCGGTTCGGACGGCCGCCCCACCCGTCCGAAGCCGCCGACGTCCGGGTTCAGCAGCGTGACTTCAACCAGCCCCAGCCTTTCGGCCAAGGCGTCACTCACCCCGTTCTCGGCCGCGTCCAGGTTGGTGTGGGCGCTGTAGACGCCGATGCCCGCCCGGATCAGCTTGGCCAGCACCCCGCCCAGCGGCAGATCGAGCCGGATGTTCCGGAGCGGCCGATAGATCAGCGGATGATGGCTGACGATCAGCTGCGCTCCCTTCTCAGCGGCCTCGTCCACCGTCTGTGCAGAGACATCCAGCGCCACGAGCACCTTCTCGACCGGGGCCTGCGGATCGCCAACCTGCCATCCGGTATTGTCGTGTTCCAGGGCCAGTGCTTTAGGCGCTATTTCTTCGATATAAGACACGATGGTCTGACACTTCACAGGCATTCGATCATCTCCTTTAGTCGTTCCAGCTTCACGCTGATCCGAACCCGCGCCGCCTGCGCCTCAATGGTTCGGCTGCGTTTTATGCCTTCCAGCATCTTTGCGTAGTTTTCGGCCAGTCCCGCCAGATGCCGCCGCAGCAGCGGATGTTTCTTCTCCCACAGCACCGGTCCGACTTCGAGCAGGACCTCATCCGGCATATCCACGGCACCGCGCTCGGCGACGATCAATTCGTACAGGCGGCCGGATTCCTCCACCAGTTCCTCATCAACCACGTGCCATCCGTGACCATAGAGCCAGGCGCGCACCGCCGCAGCCCGGTTCATCGGCTGCAGGATCAGGCGGCTCACCCCGTTCAGCACCCCGGCGGGGGCGGCGTCCAGCACTCCGGCTATGGTCTGCCCGCCCATCCCGGCGATGACGGCGGTGTCCACCTCCCCGGGCGCGATCGGCCCGAAGCCGTCTCCGGCCCGGACATCGCAGACCGCTTCCAGGCCGGCCTCCGCCACGGCCTGTCGGGCCGCGCGCAGTGGTCCGGCCGCCTTTTCCACCGCGATCATCCGTGGGCTCGTCCCGCTCTGCAGCAGGTGGATCGGCAGCAGGGCGTGGTCGGTGCCGATGTCGGCCACCCGGGCGCCGCGCGGCACAAAGGAGGCAATAAGCGAAAGTCTCGTTCCAAGCAAGGGCTTCAGCTCCGTACAATTGCTCTATCACTAGGCTTAACCGGTAATGCCAGTATTATATACCAGGGCGCCCCTCTAAGGGAGCGCCCCGGGTGCGGTTACACCAGATTATGTTACTCCTTTTACGCCTCCGCTTCGTCGTTTGCACCATACCGGCTCCCACATAATAGGGCACGTTAAACGGAATATTAAAGAAAAGCCGCTGTTCTTAGGAGGTGAATTAATTTGAAAACAGCAACCGCACTACTGATTAAACTCGTAGGTACGTTTCTCTTTGCCTGGGTCGGTCTGACCCTGATCGACGGGAATACGGCCGGCTGGGTGCTGGCGACCGCCGTTATCGCTACCGTGGCGAATTACCTGGTGGGTGATCTGTTCACGCTTCCCAACTACGGGAACATGGTCGCCAGCCTGGGGGACGGTGCGCTGGCCGCTCTGACGGCCTACATCATGAGCCTGATCGTGGGACCGATCAGTGTTTCACTGCTTGGTGTCTTGGTATTCGGAGCGCTGGTGGCGGTGGGTGAGTACTTTTTCCATAATTATCTGCGCGAAAGCGAAGAAGTTGCGCCGTAAACACGAACGGTTTACGGCATTGCCGCATACAGATGTAAAAACGATACGGCTCCCGGACGTAAAGCCAAGCGGCAAGTTCCGGGGGCGTACAAGGCCCGGCAACACCGGGCCTTACTCTGTGCCTACACCCGGTACATCGGCGGATTCTGAATCCACTCCTTCGCTTGACCATAAAACATCAGCTTATCATACACGGACAGTTCATCCAGCAGGAACGTAAGGAACATCTCCCGCAGCCTGCCGCAGGTGGCGTGCAGCACCGAATCAAAGTGCGTCGGCATATAGCCGGCCACACCGGCGAAGATGGTTTTAAATATATACTGATCGGTTACCATCTCCACGTTCAACGCAGTACTCGATTTGGCCGGTGGTTTCGCAGGCAGCGGGATCCCGTAAGCGTCCAGTTCCCTTTCAATCATGGTGGCCTGCTGGTTGAGAACCTTAAGCCCTTCATTCAAAAGCAGCTTTAAGTCGCTGTCGCGGGCGAAGCTGGCCAGAAGCTGGGTTTGAGTAATAATCTGGTATCTGGAGGTCAGATGATTCCATAATGATCAGACCTCAATCACCGTAATGTCCTCCTGCATCTCCTCCCGCGATTGTGCGATATTGGCCAGTTTCCCGATCTTGTCCAGCAACTTCACTTGCCTCACCAACTTCCTCAGTCTTATGCCCTATGTTACCCCGATTTATGAACTGTCTTTCATCATCGGTGTCCGCAATAATTACAGGGAGCCTCGACTAAAAGGCTCCCCGCGCTCCGAAACCGGCTCTGAAACCTACTCCGCAAAGATAAACGAAGTCTCGTGACCTTTCGCTTTCTTCTTTTTCTTCAACAGAAGGAGCAAGGCAAAGAGCACGAACAGGAATACCACAAGCAGCAGTAACAGCCCGACTATCAGCAGAACGAACATAAAGGACAACCTCCTCTTAGCAATTTATTCCATGGTATGTGGTCAACAGTTGAAGCGTTACCGAGTACAAAAACAAAAATCCCAAGGCCATTCGCCTTGAGATTTTCATCTTCACCGGGGTTGTTGTCCGGGAAGGCCCTAAGCCCTGAATCTGCGGGTAGCCGCTTCCAGTTCCCCGGCCAGACTATTCAATACTTCGGCCATAGAACTGGTCTCTTGCATGGCCGCTGTCTGTTCCTCGGCAATAGCCGCCACGTTGCTTACATCCCCCGCCATCTGCTCGGTGGCACGCGCCAGATCCTGGATTCTGCGCGCCAAACGCTGCACAAGCGCCACGATTTGGGCAAAACTGCCCCCCACTTCGTTTACGATGCGTGTACCGTACCGCACATCTTCGGAGCCGGCCTGCATCGCCGAAACCGCCTCCTCCGCGCCGCCCTGAATGGTCGCCACCAGACTCTTGATCTCGTCGGCGGCCGCCGCAGACTGTTCGGCCAGCTTGCGCACTTCCTCGGCCACCACGGCGAAGCCCCGCCCGGAATCCCCGGCCCGGGCCGCCTCGATCGCCGCATTCAGCGCCAACAGGTTGGTCTGGTCCGCGATGTCGTTGATCAGGCCGGTGATCTGGGAAATGGACCCGGCGTTTTCACTCAGTCTGGTGATCACCTGCAGCACCTCTTCGCTGCTTTTGCTGATGGCCTTCATCTGGTTGACCACCGCGTCCACCTGGGACTTGCCTTCCCCGGCCAGCCGCGCGGTTTCGTCGGCATCGGCCGCAGCCTCTTGCGCTCTTTCCTCCAGCTCGGAGGTGACCTCAGCCAAACGGGTAACCGTGGCGGCCACCTCGTTCGCGCCCGCCGAAGTTTGTTGAGCGCGGGCTGTAAGGTCGTGGACCGATTCCACCACCTTCACCGAGGCTTTCTGCACCTGCTGCACGATACCCCGCAGGCTGGTGATCAGGCTGCCGAAACTCTTCTCCAAAACGCCGATCTCGTTCCGGGAAGACTGCTGCAGGTCAACGGTCAGATCACCGGCCGCCGCCAAATCGCCCAATTCCCCCAGACGCCTGACCGGCTGAATAATGCCCCGGTTAATGTACCAGGCAAGGCCGAGGACGATGAGCACAATGGTGCCGAAAAGCGCCAGTCCGACCCAGACGAGGGCGTAAACATCCCGGTATACCTCGTCCCGGGGACTGGCCAAGGCCATTGACCAGCCGTGCCGGTCCAGGGGGGCGCTCACCAGAACCATATCCTGTTCGCCGATCGGCGCCTCAGCAACGCCGCTGTAACCGGCCATCATATTCTCCACCACGCTGCGGAATGATTCAGAAACGGACGGATCCTCCAGGGGGCTGTATTCCAAAATGTAGGCCTCGTTCGGATGCACCAGGTAGTAGCCCTCACTGTTGACGATGAAGCTGTAGCCGTTTTCGGTCTGGCCCAATCCGGAAATCTTGTCCGAAAGGTAACCAAGGTGCATAAATCCGCACAGCACCCCGATCTTAATGCCGGCTTCATTATAAATGGGCGTGCCGATGGCCAAAATCTTGCGTCCGGTGGAGACCGAGAAATTGGCGTCGGCCACGTAAGCCTTTTCCTCTTCCCAGGGAACATAGAAATAATCACGGTGGGCGATGCTGACCCCGTGATAAGCTTCGCCCTCGCTGTGTGCCAGTTCGATCCCTTCACCGTCGGTAATCAAAAAGTGAGAATAGCGGGAATCGGTTTCCAGGAAGCGGCGGAAATAAGGTTCCGCGAGGTTGGGATCCAAGGAGGTCACGGCCGGAGACTGGGCCATGGTCTGCAGCAGATTCATTTCCGAAACCAGCTGGTCGTTCAATGAGGTCGCCTGTGTTTCTATCAGCGCCATACTCTGGTTTTCAAACTGATTGAGATAGATTCCGACAACCTTGAAGTAGGCGAATACCGCAAACAGTATGATCGGCAAAAGAACCAGGGACAGCAGGTAGGCTGTCAGGCGGTTTCGCTTCAGGGACCCGGACAATGAAAACACCCTTTCACCCAAAAAGACAGATTTTCTGCGCAAAACGCTCAACAGGCTTAGGATAGCATATTTATCCATATTAGGATGTCTGTTGGATGACGGTGGATTATATGGTATCAGACATTGGGAAGGTCGGCCCCAAGCCAAAACAGAAAAGCCGGGGAACGGCTCCCCGGCCAAAACACTGCGGGGCACTAAAGCCCCGCCAATTCTTGTTATTATTGGTGGGCGATACTGGATTTGAACCAGTGACCCCCTGCTTGTAAGGCAGGTGCTCTCCCACTGAGCTAATCGCCCATTTGAGATATGAGAGGTGAGATGTTTGGTGGGCCCACCAGGACTCGAACCTGGAACCAGCCGGTTATGCATCCCACTACAGCTTTCGCTGCCCCTTTCGGGTTTGTGGTCTGGACTATCCCTTCACCCTAAAAGAATAGGGTGCCTACCGTCTAGTCTCTACACCTTCCTCAAGGATGAGGCTTGGCTCGGGATTACCATACCATCTTGGCTTAGGCTTCCCCGAATTTGGCAGGTTATCACCTGAAGATTACTCCTCAGGCAGCCCTTGACAGCAAGTCATGTCGAGCATCTGATCTCGATTTAGACCTGCTGTCTTGAGCCGGATGCTCTGACCATTGAGCTATGGGCCCACAAAGTCGGCAAATAAGATTATAACGCAAACAGGCCCCGGCGTCAATGCCGGGGCCGTCCCAGTCACCTTTACTCCAGATAGTCCTTCAGCTTCTTGCTCCGGCTGGGATGGCGCAGCTTGCGCAGCGTCTTGGCCTCTATCTGCCTGATGCGCTCCCGGGTCACGCCGAATTTCTGCCCCACCTCTTCAAGTGTCCGGGCGCGGCCGTCATCCAACCCGAACCGCAGACGCAGCACCCGCTGCTCCCGCTCGGTCAGGGTTTTCAGGACCTCATCCAGCTGTTCACGCAGCAGCGTGAAGGAAGCCTCTTCGGCCGGAGCCTGGGCATCCTGGTCCTCAATGAAGTCACCGAGATGCGAATCCTCTTCCTCGCCAATGGGGGTCTCGAGTGAAACCGGCTCCTGGGCGATCTTCATGATCTCCCGCACCTTTTCCTCGCTGATGTCCATCTCTTTGGCAATCTCGGCCGGGGTCGGCTCCCGCCCCAGTTCCTGAAGCAACTGTCGGGAAACGCGGATCAGCTTGTTGATCGTTTCGACCATGTGCACCGGGATGCGAATCGTCCTGGCCTGGTCGGCGATCGCCCGCGTAATCGCCTGGCGAATCCACCAGGTGGCGTAGGTGCTGAACTTGAACCCCTTGCGGAAATCAAACTTCTCCACGGCCTTGATCAGGCCCAAATTGCCCTCCTGGATCAAATCCAGAAACAGCATGCCCCGTCCCACATATCGTTTGGCAATGCTCACCACCAGGCGCAGGTTGGCCTCGACCAGACGCCGTTTGGCCTCCTCATCGCCTGCTTCCATCGCCTTCGCCAGAGTGACTTCCTGTTCCGGAGTCAACAGAGGGATACGCCCTATTTCCTTCAAGTACATGCGCACCGGATCATCTATATCAACGCCGTCGGGAACGGTAATGATCTGCTCCGGTTCCTCGGAGTCTTCATCATCATCCATCGTCTCAAGATCAGGTGCATCCGGGACCACGTCAATACCAAGACCCGCCAGCTTTTCGTAAACATCGTCAATCTGTTCCGGCGTCAAATCAGCCCCCTGAAGGCCATCCATCACCTCGTTGTAGGTCAGAGCCCCCTGTTGTTTACCCTTTTCCACCAGTTCTTGAATAAAAGCGTTCACTTCTTCCCGCACACTTGCTCCCCCCTTTCTAGGGTGTCTTCGTTAATTTTTGAATTGCTAAGGTAATCTCAGCGGCCCGCTCCAGGTTTCCGGACCGTTCGGCCGCAGCCAGGTCGGCTAGAAGCTCCTGCTTCTGCCGCCGTAAATTGTCCCGCTTGATCGTCCGCACAAAATCCTGCAGCAGCGCGTTCAAGTCTTCCCCGGGCAGTTCTTCGGCCAAAACGGCCCCCAGCAGATGCTGGTCCTCGTCTTCCAGATCGTTGGCCAGAACCGCCGGTGAACACTTCGCGTCACCCAGCCGGCGGACATAAGCGTCAAAAATTCGCTGATAACCGCGATTTAAGAAAAAACTTTCGCCTAACTCCTTCTTCAAAGTAACAACAAAATCGGGATTATCTATTACCAGACGGAGCAGGCCGTGCTCGGCCTGCTGCCTGGCGTGGGGTTTATTGGTAACTATATTATGCGACTTTTTAGCAATTTTATCCGGATTTGGCTGTTTTCCTTTGGTACCAACCCCTAGTCTCTTGAATTCGGCCTTAATCGTGTCCGGATTGAGCCCCAAAACCGAGGCCGTCTTCATAACACTCAGTTCTCTTTCGATTTCACTGGTCATCGCCAATATATTCGGCAGCACCTGTTGTACTATATTCAGCCTTTCACGCGGCGCATCACTAGACATCTCTTCCAGAAGCTGCTGCAGCTTGTATTCAAACAGCGGTACGGCACCTTCAACTACGCGCCGCCACTCGTCCGCACCGCCCTGCCGGAAGAAATCGTCCGGGTCCTTTCCTTCCGGGATTGAGACCACCCGCACCCGGCAACCCAAACCCTGCAGCAGATCGAGACTCCGCAACGTCGCCTTCACGCCGGCGGCATCGGCATCAAAGGCCACCAGTACATCCATCGTATAGCGCATCAGAAGCTGCGCCTGATCTTTGGTGAGGCTGGTTCCCAGTGCGGCGACCACATTCCGGGCCCCGTACTGGTGCGCCGTTATCGCGTCCAGGTAACCCTCCACCACCACCGCGGCACCCGCCTCGCGAATGGCCGGTCGGGCCAGATGCAGTCCATAAAGGTACTTTCCCTTATGGAAAACGGGCGTTTCCGGGGAATTCAAATATTTCGGCAGGCTATCATCCAGCACGCGCCCGCCGAAGCCGACCACCCTTCCGCGCACATCCCAAACCGGAAAGATCACCCGGTTGCGGAAGCGGTCGTACACCCCGCCGCGGTCGGACTTCACCGCCAGTCCCATCCGGACCAGCTCACCGTCGGACAGTCCCTTGCTGCGGAGGAACCTGGTCAGCCCATCCCATCCGGGCGGCGCAAACCCGATCTGGAACTCCTCCTGCACGGCCTGCGGAATACCCCGCCTTTCCAGGTAGGCCCGTGCCGCCTCAGCCGCACCGTCCTCTATCAGCACCCGCCGGAAGAAGTCCCGGGCGAGCGCATTCACCTTCCAGGCGCGTTCCAGCTTGTGGTTTACGGGCTCCGCCCTGTCCGGAATATGGACACCCACGCGTTCAGCCAGATACCGCACAGCCTCCGGGAAGCTCAGGTTTTCTTTAAGCATGATGAACTTAAAGACATTGCCTCCCACACTGCACCCGAAACAGTAGAACATCTGACGCGCAGGTGTGACGGTAAACGAAGGCGTTTTCTCCTGATGAAACGGGCAGAGTCCCAGATAATTGCGGCCCTTGTGCTCCAGTCGCACATAATCGGAAATCACTTCCACAATGTCCGCCCGGTTCTGGACCTCCTCCACCAACTCCTCAGGAATACGTCCGCCCAATGCGACCACCTTCGCTATTCCGGCCGTCGGCCGCTCCTTATGATTATTCGCTACGGTCAACAATTTTCCTGCCCTTTGTCGACAATTTAGGTCTGGATTTCAGCCTTTGCGGTCAATTCAGGCAGGATGTTTTCAATGAAATACCTGGTACTGACGAGATCACTCTGTCTCAGCTTTCCAAGAATAATGCCGTACTTCTCTCGAAACGGGTTATAGTTGCATAACTTGACTTCATAAAGACATTCAATTAAAGCATCAATCCGGTCCGCATCGCGCAAGATTCGGCCCTCCAGAGTCTCATCCTTACCTTCAAACAGAATCTCCCGGTAAATGTCCTGATACCGGCTGTCGAGACCGTGAATCATTTCTTCAGCCAATTCCCTTTCGATTCTCTCCACCATTGATCTGATTTCCGGATTCTTGTGTTTGGTCGTGCTGATGATGTCGCCCATCATGCTCTCGATCACATCATGATTGATCAGCCGGAAGAAGAGCTTGCGCCAGTTCACCGCATTGCCGTGCCGTTCCTCAATGACGCCGAGCATCTGGCCGATCTGGGCGACAAAAAACGAATGTTCGCTCACCGTTGCCCGGCGGTGCATAAACTCCGTGGCCCAGCGGCCCATATTGTTCAGCTTCCGCACCGTATGCAGGTATTCGGCAAATCCCATACGGCATCAGCACCTCCCTGAGTTCAACCGCCTAAAAAAACAACCCGGGCACTGCGGCCCGGGTCTTAAGCCGACAATGTGCCATTATCCTTTTCGGTGAACGGCCCTGATCTCACGGGTCGCATAAGCCACCTGGCATACACGACGGGCCAGCACCTGCACCCGATTCATCGCCTGCTGATCCTGTTCGGCCGGTACCTGAGCACAGGCGCCCAAGTGACCGGCGTCGCCATCGGTATAGTAACCGTCCGCCACCACGGTCATACCCTGCACCAGCATCATTTCCTGCATCGTCCGCACGGTCAATTCCTGGCCGCCAAACCTGGAGGCTCCGACCGCCACGGCTCCGCCCACCACATTCAGGAGGGCCAGTTCTTTCCGCAGCTTGCGGGTTTTGTCCCAAAAGGCCTTCAGCTGAGCGGAAACCGTTTGAAAATAAACCGGACTGCCCATGATCACCCCGTCGGCCTGCCGCAAAAGGTCCAGTGTCTCACCGAGGAGGGTATCCCGATAACAGACCCCTTTGCACGGAGTTGAACACTGCAGGCAGAAGACCCGCTTAACCGATGCCATCGCATCGGAAACCTGAATAAACTTGGTCTCGGCACCCTCTTCCTCGGCTACGGCCAGCGCCGCCCTGAGCAGCTTCGCCGTATTGCCGTCCCTGTGAGGGCTGCCGTTCAAGGCCAGAATAAGCATGAAAAACCTCCGAAGATCGGGAGCCAGCATTCAGTAATCAGTGGAACAAGAAGGGGAAAAGATGGATACTGACTACTAAATACGGACTACTCAATGTATACCGCATTTATACGCGGCTAATGATCAGAATGCAACAAAACCGAGCCCAAAATATCGTACTGCGGGCCGCTTCTGCTCAGCGTACTCCGCATCAGATCAACCCGTTCCACCCGCATCCGCCCAAAACCGCCGCCCTCTGCGGCCAACAGCCTTGCCTTTTCGGCCAGCTCGCCGGCGCCGGCCGGCGAACGCAGCCGGGCTACGGTCAGGTGCGGCACCACCTTTCTCCCCTCCGCTTTGAAGCCGAAGGGCACCAGCGCCTGTTCGACCTCGCGGGCTACGGCCGCGAACCTTTCGACAGCCCCCTGCACGCCGACCCACAGCACACGCGGCGGACGGCCGAATGTCCCACACCCGCGGAAGGCCAGATCAAAAGCCGGAACGGCCGACAGACAGGCCTGCACCGCCCGGATCATGTCGGATACCGCTTCGGGCGGAGTCTCCCCTAGAAACTTCACCGTCAGGTGCAGATTTTCCTGCTCCACCCATTTCGCATCGGCCCTGATTTTTTTCAGGCGGGTCTGGAAGCCGCTCACCTCCGCCCTTACCTCAGGCGGCAGGTTGACCGCCCAGAACAAGCGCACGCGAAAACCCTCCTTCGGCACACATGAGAAAAAGTGACCCGGAACTCAATCTGTTCACCAACACTAGAGGCTGCACGGCGCTTTCACGTTTCAGATTGAGTGCCGGGTCACCCTGAACAGTCCGTTCTTCTCACTTCTCACATCATATTCCGCTGCGGTAGCGTTCTCCCTTGTAGTAGGCCTCAAGCACCTTCCCGGCCGTCTCTTCCACCGCCTTGTTGGTCACGTCAATTACCGAACACCCGAGGCGCTGGTAGATGGCCTTGGCGTAAGCCAGCTCCTTCAGAATGCGCTCACCGTTGGCGTAGTCCGCATCGGCCGGCAGGCCGAGGGCCCGCAGGCGCTCCTTGCGGATCACCGCCAGCTGTTCGGGTTTGATGGTCAGGCCGATCACCTTGTGCGGCGGCAGTCTGAATAGCTCATCCGGAGCCTTGACCTCCGGCACCAGGGGGATATTGGCCGGTTTGATCTGCTTGTGCGCCAGATACATGCACAGCGGTGTCTTGCCGGTGCGCGAAACCCCCAGCACCACCAGGTCGGCCTGGAGGATGCCGCGCGGGTCCTTCCCGTCATCATACTTGACCGCGAATTCAATCGCCTCGATGCGCCGGAAATACTCCTCGTCCACCTTGCGCATCAGGCCGGGTTCCAGCCGGGGCTTTTCACCGGTAATGGTCGAAAGCGCGGAGATCACCGGGGAAATCACGTCCACGGCGGGAATACCATAGCGCTCGGCTTCCTCAATCAGAGTATGCCGCAGCTCATCCAACACAATGGTAAACAGTATCACACTCGGAAAACCGCTGGCCTCTTCGACCACATCCCGGATCTCGTCCGGATGGGTCACATAGGGTACGCGCCGGATCTCAACGTTGCTCGAATCGAACTGGCTTCCCGCGGCCCGGGCGACCAGTTCGGCCGTTTCACCGATCGAATCCGAGATGATGTAAATGGTCGGACGTGCGTCTTCGTTACGGGTAATGGTGATCCCCCCCTTTACAGCCCTTCGCCGAGTTCGACGAACATGCGTGTAACATTGCTCTTGCTGACACGGCCAAGCACCTCGTAGCCTTCCGATCCGTCCTCGAGTGTCACCGGGCGGACAACAGGCAGGGCGTCGACCTCGTGGGTGACCATCTTTTTGGCCGCCTTCCACAGCGTGTCCTCAGGCTCGACGGTCACCACGTTCGGCATCCGGGTCATGATCACGCCCACCGGTATCGAGTTCAGATCCTTGCCTCCCAGGGCCAGCTTAAGGAGGTCCTTGCGCGAGACAACACCCTGCAGGATACTCCCTTCGGATACAACGAACAGGGTGCCGCAGTCCTCCAGGAACATGGTCACGATGGCCTGGTGGCTCGAGCAGTCTTCCTGCACAACCACCGGCAGTGACTTGATCTCCCCCACCAGAACCTTTTTTATCTTCTGCGCCACCAGCCGGTTCGGTGTTTTCCCGCTGTAGAAATAGCCGACTCTGGGCCGCGCCTCCAGCAGACCGGCCATGGTCAGAATCGCCAGATCGGGACGGAGGGTGGCCCGGGTTAACGACAGACGTTCGGCAATGCTTTCACTGGTAATCGGGCCGGCCTCTTTCACGATTCTTACAATCGCTTCTTGGCGCTTGGTAAGTTCCAAGTACATCACTCCCCCGGAGCGAATCTGCTATACTAATGCTCCGTCAAGGCAATATATTGTGTAACAATAATACGCCGCCACCGGCGGTTATTCCTCTATTAAACCACCAGTTTCGAAATATCGGCCACCTTCTGCACCTCATTGGCCACATTCCGCAGAAGCCCCAGCCGGTTCGCGCGCACGGCCGGATCATCAGCCATCACCAGCACGGCGTCGAAGAAGGCATCCACAGGCGCCCGCAATTCGGCGAGCGTATTGAGCGCTTCCGGGTAACGGCGGTTGTTCACGGCCTTATGCACACGTGTGCGCACCGTGCGCATCGCCTCGTACAATCCCCGTTCAGCCTCATCTTCGAACAGATCGGGATTCACCTGCTCGGTCTCGGCATTGCGGGCCAGGTTGTGTGCTCTGGTAAAGGCGGTGATGATATCCGGGAAGGCCTCCTGTTCCCGGAAGGCGGCCACGGCCTCGGCCCGCTCCCACAGATCCCGCACGTCGCCGAAGGGGAGGGCCAGAACGGCGTCGATCACGTCGTAGCGCAATCCGCGTTCCTGGAAGAGCCCGCGCAGCCGCTGGCGGAAGAAATCATCCAGCCCCTCGATCACCTCGCCCAAGCTTACTGTGAGCCTGCTGCCGTAAAGAGTATGCGCTTTGGCGATCAGTTCATTCAAATTGAGGTAGAGCGGGCCGTCCAGAGTGATCTGGCAGATGGCCAGCGCCTGACGCCGCAGGGCGTAGGGGTCGGCCGATCCGGTGGGCTGGATCCCCAGTCCGAAGGCACCGACCAGGTTGTCAATCCGGTCGGCGATCGCCAGAATGCGGCCGGCAACGGTCGCCGGGAACGCATCACCGGCACCGCGGGGCAGATAGTGTTCAAAAATGGCCTCGGCCACACCGGGATCCTCGTTCGAACGCAGGGCGTATTCGCGCCCCATCACTCCCTGCAGTTCCGGGAACTCATAGACCATACCGGTGACCAGATCGGCTTTGGAAAGCAGGGCGGCCCGGGCCACCCGCCGCCGGTCTTCGTCGGACACATCCAGCATCCCGGCGATCACCCCGCCTAGGGCGATCAGCCGCTCCACCTTCTGATATACGCTGCCCAGATCCTCACGGAAAACGACCTTCTTCAGCTCATCCACCCGTTCGGCCAGCGGCACGGCCAGGTCTTCGCGGAAGAAGAAGGCGGCGTCGTCGAGCCGTGCCTTCAGCACCTTCTCATTGCCCGCACGGACGATGTCGATGTGTTCACCGGTCCCGTTGTGCACGGCCACAAACCGGGCCATCAGCCGCCCGTCGGCACCGCGCACCGGGAAGTAGCGCTGGTGTTCCCGCATGGGTGTGACCAGCACCGGTTCGGGGAGTTCCAGGTAGTCCTCCGCGAACCTTCCGCAGAAAGCGGTGGGATATTCCAGGATATTGACCACTTCCTCGAGCAGTTCGGGGTCCTCATCAACCCGTCCGCCCTCGGCGGCGGCCACCTCGCCGATCTGCGACCAGATCACGCGGCGGCGACGGTCGGGATCGGCCATTACAAAGTTTGCCTCCAGAAGGGATTCATACTCGGCCGGTTCCCGCACCTCGAGCGGTCCCGTGCTCAGAAACCGGTGCCCGTAGGTGTACCGGTCGGCACGCACCCCCGCGATTTCGAAGGGGATCACCCGATTGCCGTGCAGCGCCAGCAGCCAGCGGATGGGGCGGGCGAACTTGAAGTCCCAGTTTCCCCAGCGCATCGGTCTGGGGAAGGACAATCCCCTGATGATCCGGGGACAGAGTTCCTGCAGCACCTCGTATGCCGGCTGCCCCTCATCCCGCTTGACGGCAAAGACGTATTCGACCTTGCCGACCATCCGGAAGACCAGGTCGGCCGGATCCACCCCCTGCGAACGGGCGAAGCCGGCCCCGGCTTTGGTGGGGACGCCGTCCACATCGAAGGCCGCCTTGCGCGGCGGTCCCTTCACCTCAAGGGTCAGCGGTTCCTGTGCTTCGGCCAGCCCCTTGACAAACAGGGCCAGGCGCCGGGGCGTCCCGTAAGTCTTCAGCTCATCGTAAGCCAGGCGCTTCTCTTCGAGGGCCGCGGCGGCCTGTTCCCGGAGCCCGTTCAAAGCCGAACCCAAGAACCGTGCCGGCATCTCCTCGATTCCGATTTCCAGCAGAAAATCCGACTTCATTTTAGGCTTCCTCCTTCAGCAGCGGGTAACCCATCGCCTCCCGCTGGGCGACGTAGGCCTGGGCGCAGCTTCGCGCCAGCGCCCGCACCCGGGCGATATAGCCGGTGCGTTCGGTGACGCTGATCGCCCCGCGGGCATCCAGCAGGTTAAATGTATGCGAGCACTTCAGCACGTAATCGTAAGCCGGCAGAACCAGTCCCTTGGCCGCTATGCGCTGGGCCTCTTTCTCATAGGCGTCGAACAGGTCGAGCAGCATGTCCACATCGGCGTCTTCAAAGTTGTAGTGGGAATGCTCCACTTCGCCCCGGTGATGCACGTCGCCGTAAGTGATGCCGTTCACCCAGGTAATGTCGAAAACGCTGTCACGGCCCTGCAGGTAGAGCGCCAGGCGCTCCAGGCCGTAGGTAATCTCCACCGACACCGGTTTCAGATCAAAGCCCCCGCACTGCTGGAAATAGGTGAACTGGGTGATCTCCATCCCGTCCAGCCAGACCTCCCAGCCCAGCCCCCAGGCGCCGAGTGTGGGCGACTCCCAGTTGTCCTCGACAAAGCGAATATCGTGTTTGACGGGATCGATCCCGATCGCGCGGAGGCTGTCCAGGTAGAGCTCGATGATATCGTCCGGGGAGGGTTTCATAATGACCTGGTACTGGTAGTAGTGCTGGAGCCGGTTGGGGTTCTCGCCGTAGCGCCCGTCGGTCGGACGCCGGGACGGCTCCACATAGCCCACGTTCCAGGGTTCGGGTCCCAGCACACGCAGGAAAGTGGCCGGGTTCATCGTCCCCGCGCCCTTTTCAATATCGTAGGGCTGGGCGATGATGCACCCCTTTTCGGCCCAGTACCGGTTCAGGGTCAGAATCAGTTCTTGAAAGTTCAAGTGCGGGTCACCTCTTTCTTGATTGTCGGCTAAAGCTGAAAACCCCCCGCCCGGCACCATTCCGAGAAAACGGGAGGTTTTTCACAAAATTTCTCTATAATAAGTAACAGATTTAGACAGTAAAGTCAAGGTCCTCAAAGAACGAGAGTGATTTTGGCGGTCTCTCCAGATGCAGCGTGATCGTGCTGCGCAGCATCCGGCTCAGCTCGCCCTGCGTCCCGGCATCAGGGCGCAGGAAGGGCAACCGGTCCAGAGGCAGAGACCGCAGGCGCTCCAGGGTGCGCACCGCCCCCAGTGAAACGGAAAATGCCTGCGACTGCGCCGTGGGGCAGCGCTTGCACAGGATGCCACCCTGCAGAGGACTGTAATAGCAGGACGGACCTTCGGGTTCCGTGCCGCACTCCAGGCACACGTCCAGTGTGGGGCGGAATCCGGAAAGATCAAGCAGGCGCGCCTCGAAGGCCGAGAGCAGAAGGGTAAGCCGGGAATCGTGCCCGAGCCGGCGCAGCGTCTGCAGAAGCAGGTGGTAAAGCGGACGGTTGGCCTGTCCCTCCGACCCGAAACCCTCCACCAGTTCACAGACATAACCGGCGCAGGTCAGCAAGAGCAGATCACCGTGCAGTTGGCCGTAGGCTTCAATCTCCTCGGCCTGGCGCACGGTATCGATTTCCCGGCCGGCGGAAATCAGGTAGCGCCCGCGGGAAAACGGCTGGACGGCCCCGCGTTTTCGGCTGCCGGGCTTACCCGCTCCGTGCGCCCACACCCGCAGTATACCCCGTTCAGGGGTGCAGAGCACCAGGATTTTGTCGGCTTCCCGGACGGTCTTCGCCCGGATGACCACACCTTCGGTCTGGTAGAGCTTCATAGAAACCTTCCCTTCGGGGGCTTGTTCAATTAGAATACCAAGGAAGGGGGTTTGAGGCTGATGCGCATCATCGTCGCCATCACCGGCGCCTCGGGCGCCGTCTACGGAGTCGACATCCTGCGGCAGTTATCCGCCCAGCAGGTCGACACCCGCCTCGTAATCAGTGACGCCGCCCATTGGATCATTGAACAGGAGACCGGCCTGACCGCAGACGATCTGTCCGCCCTGGCCGCCCAAACCTACACCGAGTCCGACTTCACCGCGCCCATGGCGAGCGGATCCTTCCGCCACGACGGGATGGTGGTTGCGCCCTGCAGTATGAAGACCCTGGCCGCCATCGCCCACGGCTACGGATCCAACCTGATCCAGCGGGCGGCCGACGTGACGATCAAGGAGGGGCGGAAGCTGGTGCTCCTTCCCCGCGAGACGCCCCTCAGCGCCATTCATCTGGAAAACATGCTGAAGCTGGCCCGTCTGGGGACGGTGATCATGCCTCCGGTGCCGGCCTTCTACAGCCATCCGGCCGACATCGCCGGCCTTGTCCGGTTTACCACGGGCCGGGTCCTGGACCAGCTGGGGGTTCCCCACAACCTCATCCAACGGTGGGGCGAAAAGCCCGATCAGAGATAATTCAAGAGCAGGACCGAAGCCACGCCGAAGTAGATCAGCATGCTGGTCACATCGATCATCGTGGTGATAAACGGCCCCGAGGCCAGTGCCGGATCGACGCCCGCCCGGTTGATGAGCAGCGGGAGCAGGCTGCCCAGAGCGGCGGCGACGATCATGCTGGCGGCCAGCGAAACACCGACCACCGCGCCCAGGACGATGGAACCCTGCCAGAAGAAGGCGATCACGGCCAGGACCAGACCGCACACCACACCAACGATCACTCCGACCCGCATTTCCTTAATCATCACCAACAGCGCCTGCTGCGAAGTGACCTCGCCGGTGGCCAGGCCGCGGACAACCACAGCCAGCGTCTGCGTGGCCACGTTTCCCGGCCCTCCGGCCATAACCGGCAGGAAAAAGGCCAGGGCGACAATGCTCGACAGGGTGCCTTCGAAGAACTGAATCACGCTGCCGGCCAGCAGGAGGCCGAAAAGCAGGGCGATCAGCCAGGGCAGCCGCCGCCCGGCCCGCTCCAGATCGTTCATGTCCAGGTACTGCCCCTCACGGTGCACGTTGGCCAGACTGAGGAAGTCCTCGGTCGCCTCTTCCTCAATTACGTCCAGAACGTCGTCAACCGTGATAATGCCGAGCAGCACCCCTTCATCATCCACAACCGGGATCACCAGAAAGTCGTATTTCTTGACCACGCGGGCGACTTCTTCCTGGTCGGTGTGGACGTTCACACTGATCACGTTGGTCCGCATCACGTCCTTGATGCGGGCGCCGGGCGGCGCCGTGATCAGCTCGCGCAGCGAAATAACGCCCACCAGCTGGTCACGGTCGTTCACAACATATACGTAGTACACGGTCTCGGCCTCGCGGGCGATGCGGCGCACGACCTCGATCGCCGATTCGACATCCGTTTCCTTGTTGATGACCACAAAATCGGTGGTCATGATGCCGCCGGCGGTATCCTCGCGGTACTCCAGCAGTTCCTGGACGTCCTCGGCGTCGCTGCCGGACATCAGCCCCAGGTAGTGCTCCTGTTCCTCTTCGGGCAGGCTGCCGATCAGGTCGGCCGCATCGTCGGGCGACATCTCCCGTAGGATCTGGGCCAAACGCCGGTCGCCCAGACCCTTCAGGAGAGGCGCAATCTGCTCGCGCTCCAGCTCGAAAAGCACCTGGGCTGCTTTGGTATGATCAATGGAATGAAAAACCAGGAGCTGCTGTTCAATATCAAAACTCGCCAGCGCTTCGGCCAGGTCGGCGTAGTGCACCTCGGACAGAAACGCGGCCAGCGGCTCCAGGGCGTTGCGGTTCAGGAAATCATCAATGGTTTCCCGGAGCTCGAAGACTCTAGGCATGGAGATCTACCCCCCAAAGGTTAGCCAGGCAGCACCCGGGGCGGGCCTGACCAGTTTGTACTCGGCGGTTGATCATACTTCGCTGAGTCGCTATCCATACAGACCCACCTCCTCTGGAGTGAGATCCATCATTTCGGAGCTACAAGAAGAAAAAGGGGCCTAAGCCATCCTAAATTTATCAGCTAATGTGAGCCTTGTCAATTACCGGTTTCCAAACTCCCGCTTTGACCTTTACGTCCCACAGTCTACTTCTCAATTCTCACCCGGCCCTCAGTATTTCGCTTCAGACATCCCATCCGCATGGCCTTCTTGCGCACAGCTTCGCGCAGGACGGCCCGTTTATTCGCCAGTTCGCCGTTCTGGACCCGCTCGAGGAGAATGTTCAGCATCTTCTTGACCTGCGGCCCGCGCCCCACCAGCGCGGACACTTCTCCCCCGCTGATGGCCAGGTCCTCAACATAAAAAGGCACCTTGATCAAACACAGCTGCACCAGGTTTTCCAGGAGCACGTTCTCCCTGAGCACCGGTGCCGGATTCACTTTTCCACCCAGGAGATCAGCGTTGCGCAAAACCAGACTCTGCTTGGTGGCTTCAGCCAGCTCCCGCCGTCCGCCGAAATCCGGGGCCAAGCGCTTCAGCCATTTGATGACCGCCTTCTCGGATGGCGCCGGAAAATCGGAATGCCGGCGCACCAGCCAGGCCACCCGGGCGCCGAAGGACGGCGGCATACGCAGGCGGTCCATGACGTCCAGGGCCATCCGGGCCCCAACCTTGGCGTGCCCGTAGTCGGAGGGTTTCCCGTGTTTGTTGAGACAGCGCACCCCCGGAGACCCCTTGGCCACATCGTGGAGGAGCGCCGCCCAGCGCAGCACCGGTTCGGGCGTGATATTCTCCACTACCCGCAGGGTATGCTCCCATACGTCGAACATGTGATACTCCGGATTCTGTTCGACACCCACCAGCCGGTCAAGCTCGGGCAGGACGGGGACCAATTCGTCCCGGCCGGAGATGCGGGAGCGGCAGGACGTGCCAAAGAGGCCGGTCTCCTGCATGAGCCGCAGTCCCCTGACGGCCTCCGGCGCCACCAGCAGCTTGTCAATTTCATCCCGCACCCGTTCGACCGACAGCCCGGCCACCCGGGGCCGTGCGGCGATGATGGCCTCTCTGGTCTCGTCCTCAATCGTGAACCCGTATTCGGCCACAAAGCGGCACGCCCGAAAAATGCGCAGGGCGTCCTCCTCGAAGCGCTCCTCGGGATCGCCCACCGCGCGGAGCACACCCTCCCGGAGCGCCTTTCTGCCGTTGAAGGGGTCAAAGATATCCCCTTGCAGGTTCATCGCCATGGCGTTTACCGTAAAGTCGCGGCGGGCCAGGTCATCCTCCAGCGCCCAGACAAACTCCACCTTTTCGGGACGATGGGCGTCACGGCCGTAAATCTCGGTGCGGTAAGTAGCGATTTCGATCTCTTCTCCGTCCACGATCCAGGCCATAACCCCGAAGGCGGCACCCTTGCGGTACGCCTTGATCTTGTTTTCGGCGGCGATGGTCATCACCGCCCGCGGGCAGGCGTCGGTGCAGACATCATATTCTTTGGGAATACGGCCCAGCAGCATATCCCTGACGGCGCCGCCGACCACATAGGCTTCATAGCCGGCTTCCGTGATAAGCTGCAGGACCTTGCGCACAGCGGGCGTAAACAAGGACATTCGGTGATTTATCCCTTCCCCAGGCTTTCCTTCCGACTTATTCTTGCCGGATGCCACCCATTTCATTTCCACACCGCGCCCGACTTTCCTGCCCCATACAAGCAGGAGTATCCAGTATTCAGTATGCAGACCTCCATGTCACCCTGGCAGGCGACACCATCAAGAACGATAACCGGGTTAAATATGGGGTCAGGACACTTTGTAAACAAAGTAGCCAGACCCCTACTTCAACGTGACTGGTAACACCATTACAGGAATTAAAATATGTCATCCAGGTTTACCCCGGTCTCCGTTTAGCGATTCGACCATTTCTAAGCTCGGTTCGGTGTGCGGCAATCCCCCTCCTGCGGATTGTTTACGGGCGCCATTTTCCAAAGCGGCCGGTCCGGGCGTCGGCCGGAGGGAGTAGTGCGGAAGCGCCCGTAAACGTCCTCGTCGGGGGCCGCACAGCCCTCACCTTCGCTAAGAATGGTGCCCGAATCGCACAAGTCGCCCGGAGGCAAACCCGGATGACACAGGAATGTACAGCTGTCTTCAGGGCAGTAGGCGGTAGCAGCAAAAAACCCAAATATCCGGCTGGAGGAGGTTTAGTGAGGACGGCTGGTCAGTCTTTGCCCTTGATCACGGCCAGCGGGCGCAGGCGCGCGACCGGGCGGACCATACCGATGGAAGCCAGGGTATCGACCACCTCATCGATGTCCTTGTAAACCGACGGCGCTTCATCCACAATCTCCCGGTAATCACCGGTGTTATACAGAACGCCGCCCATCGACCTCTCGAATTCCCCCTTCGAGATCGATTTCGCCGCCGCCGTGCGGGACAGTAGGCGTCCGGCGCCATGGTTGGCCGAGTAATAGGACGCCGACGCCCGTTCGGTACCAACCACAACGTACGAAGCCGTACCCATGCTTCCCGGAATCAACACCGGGTGGCCGGTTTCACGGTAATAACGGGGATTATCGGGGTGCCCGGCAGGCAGGGCACGTGTCGCGCCCTTGCGGTGAACCAGCACCCTCCGGCCGAAATGGTTCTCCCACTTGGCTATATTGTGCGCCACATCATACACCAGGCGCAGGTCGTCCCGGACAGCCGATCCCAATACGCCGGTGAAGGCACGGATTATCTCATGCGTGATCATCTGCCGGTTGGCGAAAGCAAAATTGACGGCACAGACCATGGCCGCATAGTAGGCCCGGCCCTCCGGGGAATCGATCGGAGCACAGGCCAACCCCTTATTCGGAAGCTCGATCCCGTACTTCTTGGCCACCGGCAAAAGGCTTCTGCTGTAGTCGGTGCAGATCTGATGGCCGAAACCGCGGCTCCCGGTATGGATCATCACCGTCAGCTGCCCGGGGAAGAGGCCGAAGTGTTCCGCCAGTTCCCCATCATAAAGTGCGGACACCTCCTGGAACTCAATAAAGTGGTTTCCGCCGCCAAGCGTTCCCAACTGCAGGGAGCCCCGGTCCACTGCGGAACGGCTGACCGCCGACAGGTCGGCACCCTCAAGACATCCGTATTCCTCGGTGAACTGAAGGTCTTCACGCTCGGCGTACCCCTCGGCGACCAGTGCCCCGACCCCTTCGTGCACCACCCGCTCGAACAGGCGGCGGGTGGCCGCGGAATGCCTCCCCTTCTTGCCGACCCCGGTCGGGACGTTCTCTTCAACCCGGTCCATGAGTTTTCGGAGCAAGGAGACGGAGCACTCCTCCGCCCTGATACCCGTACGCATCAGACGCACGCCGCAGTTGATGTCCATGCCCACGGCCCCGGCGGAGATGACACCATCGGCATCTACGGTCATCACCCCGCCGATCGGCAATCCGAACCCCTGATGGATATCCGGCATCCCGACTACCGGATCGATCACGCCGGGCAGCGCGGCGGCATCGGCCAACTGCTGCAGCGACTTGTCTTCCATCAGCCGGCCTTTAAGACTCCGACTGACGTAGACAACGCAGCCGACACGCATTTTGCCCTGCCGCCGCAGACGGTATTGATTCATATCCTCACGCACAAGATCCAAATCAAACACCTCCGGAAAACAGCAGTCCGCCCGGCTTTTCTCAAGGGTTTACTACACGAAGAATCCGATTCTCCGTCTCCCGCCCTCCCGACGACTTGTTTCCTGTAGCGAAACGGACGAAAAACGTGGTGCCTTCGGGACCTGTACCCACTGCAATGACGGCGTTGTGTCTGTCCGCAATGCTTTGGCAAACGGCCAGCCCCAGGCCGGTCCCGGCCTTCTTGGTGGTCAGGAAGGGCGTCCCCAGCTTGTCCAGAATCTCGGGGGGGATTCCCCGCCCCTGATCCCGGACAACCAGGACGACATCCTCATCGTCCAGGACAGTCGCGATGGTCAACACGCCGCCGGCATCCATCGCTTCCAAACCGTTGCGGGCCAGATTCAAGATCAGCTGGCGGATCTCCTTGTCGTCCAGGATGAGCTCCGGAATGTTCCCGAGATCGGTTTGCACATACTTGTCCCTGGTCACCCCATCGGCTCTAATCAACGGAAGGATGGTCTCGATGATCCGGTTCAAGTTCCCGGGCCTCTTGTTCACCGGGCGGTTGCGGGCAAGGGACAGATACTCGGAGATAATCTCGTTCGCCCGATCGATCTCGCTGATTACGAGTTCAAAATAGCTCTTGTAGAGCCGGCACTCGGCCTTTTCTTCAAGGATCTGCAGAAAGCCGCGCGCCGAGGTCATCGGGTTGCGCACTTCATGCGCGATGCCGGCGGCCATTTCCCCGATTACATTGAGGCGTTCCAGCTTGATATACTGCTCTTGGGCCCGTTTGCGTTCAGAAATGTCCCGCAGGTACACCGCCAAACCGTCGGACGAAGGATAGACGCGGATTTCCCACCAGCCATCGTCGATCACCGCTTCAAAACTGACCGTTCTTCGTTCTTCAGCCGCGGTCCGCAGCATCTCACAGATAGCGGCGCCACGCTCCGGTAGCAGGTCGCAGACATTCTTGCCGATGAGGGCTTCCGGTTTCAACCCGGTGATGCGGGCGGCTTCCATGTTAATATAAGTGATCCGCCAGTGTTTATCCAGGGCCAGAAAGCCGTCGGTGATGCTCTCGAAGATGTGGACGATCTGCCTTTGCGACCGCTGCAACTCCTCCTCCATCTTCTTGCGCTCGGTAATATCGGTCGACACCTTTACGGCACCGATCAGGTTGCCGTCATCGTCCCTAACCGGGTGACTCCGCACGAACCACACCGAGCCGTCCGGTTTGGTGATTTCTTTTTCCTGAAAGGTTCCCGTCCGCAGAGTAGCCAGTATAGGGCATTCGGGGCACGGTTCGTCCCGCGCAAACCACACCTGGTAACAGTTCTTTCCTGCGAGCACACTCTTCCCGTCCTGCCCGCTGCACGCCGCATTCGCCCAGATCATGCGCATATTCAGGTCAAAATAAATCACCTTGTCCGGTATGGTGCTGAGAATCAGTTTTCGGTCGTGCTCGGCCCTCCGCAGTGCGTTTTCGATCCGCTTGCGTCCGGAAAGATCGGTGATGCAGCCGACCACCCGTACCTCGTTCTTGCCGCAGTCTCCCAACCTGCGCGCTTTCAGGTGCATCCACAGATAGGAGCCGTCCCGGCGCCGGAACCGGAAATCCCCCTGAACATAACCCCGTTTTATCAGGTGAGACATCCTGTTCCGTACACGGGGAAGGTCCTTCGGATGAATGCCGTCGAAGAATGAGCCGGGTTCTTTAATAAGCTCCTGAAGCTCCCGCGCACCGTAGCCCAGAATGCTGCTCACGTTGCTGCTGACAAAATCAACCCGCATGTACCGTCCATCCTTGGCCACCGTCGCATCATACACCACCGCCGGATTATTGGACAGGATGCTGTTCAGCCTTTCGTTTGTCGCGGCCAGATTCTGCTGAGCGGACCGCCGCTCCTGCACTTCCTGTTCCAGTGCGGCGCTCCGCTGCTCCAACCTTCGAAACGGGGCAACCACCGCTTCAGAGATTAGCAGCCACAGGACAAAGCCATAACCGCACAGCTTGAAATGGTGGCCCATCATCAACCAGAAATCGGTTCGGCCGCCCGCAAAGATCAGACAGGTCTGAGCGAGAGCCAGGCAGAGTGCCGCCCCGCCGAGACCGGTAAACACGTTCAGTTCTCCCCGCCTCAGCATTCGAAAGGCCAGCACGACCGTCGCCCCGTAACAGGCGTACAGGAATGCACTCCACGCTGCAGTCATATAGGGGGAACTCTGCGCAGACAGGCTCGCTACCGCCGGGAAGGAAAAAGCGGCGAGAAGAGAAAGGCCGAACAGACCCACAATAAGGAGCAGCAGCTTTCCCCTGGGAACGGTATGCCGCAGACCGGAAACCGCACCCAGGAGGACCAGTGCTTCCACAATACGCCCCAGCAACAGAAACCAGGCGGCCAAACCGGATGCGGGGAAAACGATTCCGTCGGTAAACGTCAGCAGCTGGGAGAAATCAAACAGGGCTACCAGTAGAAAGCCGAAACCGAGATAGCCGACCCGGGGCACCTTACGGTCATAGGCCATCCAACCGACGAGAAAGGCGAACAACGCCACCATAAGGCACGCCGTGTCAATGGTGATGTGCCACGGCACCGTCCGTTCGGGGGACAGCACAGGCACCAAGAAATAGCTCAGTATTCCGTTGAGTAAGGCTACACACAGGAAAACCGGGACAGTTTTGGTCACAGCCCGAATTACAGAGACGCTCATGTCGCCACCCCGACAATACCATACACATTCTTACTCTAGAGGTGATCCGGCCCAAGAGCAAGGGTTTAAATTGTAAGATACTGTCGGGGTTAGTCATTCGGTGCAAGCTAACGCAGATACACCCGGGGAACGCGTTCGCTCAGGGCGCAAACCACTTCGTAGTTGATGGTGCCGATCTTCTTTGCCGCTTCCTCCACCGGCAGCGAAGTTCCGTTCTGTTCACCGTACAGCACCACCTCATCGCCTACGGCCACATCGCCGATATCGGTGACGTCAATGATAAACTGGTCCATGCAGACGGTGCCGACCACCGGCGCCCGCCGGCCGTGCACCAGAACCTCGCCGCTGTTGGACAGCAGCCGCGTGTATCCGTCGCCGTATCCGCAGGCCACCGTGGCCAGGACTCGGGTTTCCGGGGTGACGTAAGTGCATCCGTAGCTAACGCCCGTGCCCGGCGGCACCTTTTTAACCATAGCCACCTGCGCCTTCAGGCTCATGGCCGGTTTCAGATCAACGTTCTTACGGTCCACCTGCTCCGACGGGTAGAGTCCGTACAGCATTATTCCCGGCCGCACCAGGTTCAAGTGGCTTTCCGGAATGTCGATCACCCCGGCGCTGTTGGCGGCGTGCAGAAGCGGGATGTCGATCCCGTCTTGGCCGAGGGTGCAGGTGAGCTCCACAAACCGGATGAGCTGGCCGTTCACGTGCCTTTTGTCCTTTTCATCAGCGCGGGCGAAGTGGGTAAACATGCCCTCCAGCTCAAGATGGGGCAGCAGGGCCAGCTCGATTATCTTCCTATAGATGTGCTCGTCAACGGGAAGGCCCAAACGGCCCATCCCGGTATCCACCTTCAGGTGCACCGGGGCGGTGACGCCCAGTCTTCCCGCCTCCTCGGAAAGCAGGCGGGCCGGTTCGTAATCGTAGATGGTGAGGGTCAATTCGTTCCGGAGCGCTTCCCCATACCGGGCGGGCGGCGTGAAACCCAGCACCAGCACCGGGGCCCCGATCCCGGCCCGGCGGAGTTCGATGCCCTCCTCCACGCGGGCCACGGCCAGCCGGTGTGCGCCGTTGTCCAGAAAAACACGTGCCGCCTCCACCATACCGTGTCCGTATGCGTTTGCTTTGACTACGGCCATGATCTCGGTGCCGGGGCCGATCAAACGGATAACCTCGTGCAGATTATGAATAAGCGCCGAGACATTCACCTCGGCCCAGACGGAGTGTTCTCTCATTGACCGCTTTTCACCTTTCGTTCAGAGTGTGTTCCAGTGCTTTGAAAGCCTGCGGCAAACAGTGCGCGATATCCCCCGCAACAAGACCGGTTTCCCCCTTTTCAGCCGCGGCGAGATCCCCGGCCATACCGTGAATGTACACCGCGGCGGCGGCAGCCCCGGTCGGGGCGTAACCCTGGGCCAGTAGTGCGGCCGTCACCCCGGTGAGCACGTCGCCCGACCCGCCCGTGGCCATGCCCGGATTGCCGGTGGTGTTCAGGTAGGTGTGGCCGTCACCGGCGACCACGGTGGGGCGCCCTTTCAGCACCACGGTGCAGCCCCAGGTACCGGCCGCCCGTTCTGCGGTGCCGATCCGGTCTTCCGTCACCTGTCCGGCCGTACCTCCCAGAAGGCGCGCCATCTCCCCAGGGTGCGGCGTGATCACCAGCGGGCTGCCGGACGCCGGCGGCAGCATCCGTTCGGTGCCCGACGCGGCCAGAGCGTTCAGTCCATCGGCGTCGAGCACACAGGGAACATCAAGACCGCTGAGCACCTGCCGGACCATCTCGACCGTTTCCGGGTGGGTGGACAGACCCGGGCCGAGCGCAAGCACCGTGGCCTTTTTCAGCAGTTCCGCGATATGTTCCCGGGCATGCTGGCTGATCGTTCCGTCCACCGTCTCGGCCAGCCCCGCGGTCATGGCCTCCGGAACCAGCGGAGCCGCAACATCCTGCAGGCTGCGGGGCACGGCCAGGGTCACCAGACCGGCCCCTGAATGGAGCGCGGCACGTGCCGTGAGGCAGGCCGCACCGATCATCCCCCGCGAACCGCCGATCACCAGAACGTGCCCGAAATCACCCTTGTGCGCCCCCCGCGGACGGCGCACCAGCCACTCCCGCACCAGACGGGGGGTGAGCAGGCTGCGCCGGATATGCGCCGACGCCTCATCCGGAATCGAAATGTCGGCCACGTGCAGCCGGCCCGCGTAATCGGCCCCCGGTTCGAGCACCAGGCCGAGTTTGGGCAGCCCGAAAGTGACGGTGTGGTCGGCCCGCATGGCCGTTCCCCGAACGGCACCGGTGTCGGCCTCCACCCCGGACGGGACATCAACGGCAACCACCATCCGGCCGGATTCGTTCACCGTCTCGATCAGCCGCTTCATCTTGTCCTTGACGACCCCGTGAAAACCGGTCCCGAAGAGAGCATCGACCACAATGTCGGCCTGCATTAAGGCGAGCTGCAGAACCTGCAGGGCATTGCGGTCCTGCAGCCGATACACCCTCCGCCCCATCCTGGTCCAGATCTCGTAGTTCACCCGTGCGTCTCCGTCGAGCGTCTCGGCCGGAGAGGCCAGCAGCAGGCGAACCCGGGCGCCGCGGTTGTAAAGCTGACGGGCGGCGACAAATCCGTCACCCCCGTTGTTTCCCTTGCCGCAGATCAGCAGGACGGTCTTCCCTTCCAAACCGTTCAGGAGTTCCTCGATCACCCGGCAGACGGCCAGACCTGCATTCTCCATCAGCACCAGGCCCGGAATACCGTATTCCTCAATCGCCTTCCGGTCTATCTCCCGCATCTCCTGCGCCGTTACGATTCGCAACGCGACGATTCTCCTTTCTCGGAACTCTTACAGCCGGCCCAGGGCGACGGCAAACGCCACGGCGTATTCACGCTCGTGGGCGATGGACAGCAGGATCTCACCGATCCCCCTCTTTTCCGCCTCCCGGGCGGCCCCGCCCGACAGCCGCACTTCCGGACGGCCCGAGGCGCGTCTTACAATCTCCACGTCGTGCCAGCGGCATCCGGCAAGCCCGGTGCCCAGCGCCTTGAGCACCGCCTCCTTGGCCGCGAAACGTGCCGCGAAACAGGCCGCCGGCTCCCTTTGGGACGCGCAGTAATCACGCTCGGCGGGCGTAAAGAGCCGCACCAGGATCCGGCCCCCGGTGCGGTGCGTGACTCCGTCCATTCGGGCCACCGACACCACATCGGTGCCGATCCCCCGGATTATACTGCTCCCGGCCATTGTTAAAACCCCAGGATCTTCCGCAGCTTCTTGGCCTGCGCCCTGCTCAGGGGGACCTCGCTGCCGTCCTTGTCGTCCAGAACCAGGGTGTAGGTCCCGTTGAAAAAGGGAATGATCTCCTTCACCCGGCGCAGATTGACCAGGCAGCAGCGGTGGGTGCGGAAGAAGATGCTCGGATCGAGCCTGGTTTCCAGTTCCTTGAGCGTAAAGTTTGTAGACAGCACATCCCTAAAGGTCTTCAAATACACCGAATCCCGCTCGGTATACGCATAGACGATGTCCGACAGGCTGACCAGGATGGTCTTGCCGCCCGCTTCCGCCGGAATCCGGTCGATCTTGATCGGCGGGATCTCCTCCACCGGCTTGGGCTGTACCGAAGAAGCCGGTTCCTGGGTGGCTTTGAGCACCTTGTTCACCGCCATGCGCAGGCGGGTCTCCTCGATCGGCTTGAGAATATAGTCGATGGCGTTCACATCAAAAGCTCTTAAGGCATGCTCGTCATAGGCCGTTACGAACACCACGTAAGGCGGATCATCCAGTTCCTGGATGGCGGCACCCAGCTCCAGACCGTCCATTCCGGGCATTGATATATCGAGGAAAAGCACCGAGTAATCCAACGCCTTGATCAGCTCCAGGGCCTCTTGGGCGTTGGCCGCCTCACCCACAATCTCCACATCATCAAATTTACTCAGTGTATAGCGCAGTTCCTGACGTGCCGGGTACTCATCATCAACGATTAACGCTCTGAGCTTCACCGGCGACACCTCCCCGTTCATTCGGGCTTTGGACAACCAGGGGCAGGAAGAAAGTGACTCTGGTCCCCTCCCCTTCCTTACTCTCCAGATGCAGGCCGTGTTCGGCGCCGAACAGGTTCTTCAGCCGTTCGTGCACGTTGCTCAGACCCACGCCGCTGCCCGAACCAAAGCCCGGCGAGAAAATCTTGGGCAGCGTCTCCTTATCAATCCCGACACCGTCATCGGCGATCACCACGGCCATCCGGTCGCCCTCGCGACTGACCTTGATGCTCACCGTACCGTTTCCCATCTTGGGCATGATCCCGTGCTTGACCGCGTTCTCCACCAGCGGCTGCAGGGTGAGCACCGGCACCTGATAATCCAGCAGACTCTCGTCGACGTCATGCTTGATCTGCAGTTTCTCCCGGAAGCGCGCTTTCTCCAAAATCAGGTAGGCTTCAACGCATTCCAGCTCTTCTTCCAGGGTGCTGAAGTGCCCGGTGCGCTTAAAGGCATGCCGGAAGAAGGCGGCCAGCCGGATCAGCAGACGGCGGGCGGTCTCCGGGTCGGTGCGGATAAACATCGTAATCGTATTGATCGTATTGAAGAGAAAATGCGGGTTGATCTGCGCCCGGAGGGCATCCAGCTCGGCCCGGGTCACCAGCTGGGACTGGCGTTCCAGGGCGGCCAGTTCCATCTGCACACCCAGGAGCTGGGCGATGCCGACGGCAAGCTTTACGGTAACCGACGGGATCGGTCCCTGCTCGGTCCGATAGAGCTTGATCGTCCCGATCACCTCGTCACGCACCTTCAGCGGAACGATTACGGCCCCGTCCAGAGGGCATTTGCAGTCGCTGACCGGACAGCCCAGGTCGGCCTGTTTCTCGGCGATCTTCATCTCACCCGTGGCGATCACCTGCCGGGTGGCGTTCGTGACGATCTCCCGTCCGGGGGGATGCCGGTCGCATCCGGTACCGATGAAAGCCAGTACACGCTCCCGGTCGGTGATGGCGACAGCCGGCACGTCCCCGATCTTTTTGATGATCTCAGCCGTTTTTTGCGCCGTTTCCTCGTTCAGCCCCTGCCGCATGTAGGGCAGGGTTTCGCTGGCGATCTGCAAGGTCGGATCGATCGGCTGGTCGTCCAGCTTTACCGTGATCACTCTTCGCCCCTGCTGGTAGCCGTACATTATGATCCAAACGGCCACGGTGTTGACCACGGCCAGAGCCACGGCCACGGGCCAGGCCACCGTATCGGTCAGCAGAAGCACGGCAACGATCACCAGTTGAAGAGCGGCAAACTGCACCGGCAAACACTTGTACCACTTCGGGCTCACCAGAAACCCTCTCCCTAAACAATAAGAACAAAACTTAGTTCTATAAATATACTACATCTTTACACGGGATGGAAAGCAAATGAGCGGACAGCGAATATTAGTCAGCGGGCGTATGTTCACTGTAACCGTACCAGGTTTCGGGCAGGGGCAGACGGATTAAAATCAGTTTGGCGAGTTCGCTGAGCACCAGCCGCTTCCCGTTCGCCGTCTCCCACCAGCGGTTGGGGTCGAATTCTTCGCTGGGTGCCGCGGAATAAATCAGTTTGATACGGGACCGATCATCGGCAAAAGTACGGTCAAAAACCAGTTGCACCCGCCGCATGTGATAGGGCGAAGAGACGACGACCGCCGACTTGAAACCGTATGTTTCCATCAGTGCCTTCACAAAAAGGGCGTTTTCCCGGGTGTCCCGGGCCCGGCCCTCTTTGATGATGCAGGCCGCCGGCACATCCAGATCGGCGGCATGCTCAAACATCAGGTCTGCCGCCGTAAGCTCGCGGTACACCGGCCCCCCGGACACAATGATCCGGTCGGCGACACCGGCGTGAAATAGTCTGATGCCGTGGTCCATCCTCTCCCCCTGGTCTCCCGAAAGGACGACAATCACGTCCACCCGCTCCGGTTCCTGGTCGACCACGAGATAGTGTCCGGCCAGAGGCAGCATCAGCCAGCCCAGCCCGATGATCACGAAGAAAACCCCGAATACCAGCAGCAGCCGCCTCGTCAAACGTGTCCGGCGTCCGCCCTTCGGCGCCGCTTTCCGTTTCGGTGTTCCCTTTTTCCCTTTTCCGGTCCGGCTGAAGAGCGACCGCCACAGTTGTTTTGTCTGCACTTCTAGTCCCACTTCTTCTTAATGAATGAATACCCGGAAAACGAATGGTCCCCTTTTCCCGAGTAGCCAGTAGCGTAAACCCGGACGCCACGACCCCATTTTAAAGTTCTCTTCCGCTCCTTCTGGCTACTGGCTACTGGCTACTGACTACTGCTACTCACACCACTCTGTTGCCGCCCTGGCGTTTGGCCCGGTACGCCCGTTCGTCCGCTTTCACCAGCAGCTTCTCGGCCGTTATTTCGGCAGGCTCATCTTCAAACCATTCAATCGAGGCCACGCCCATGCTCAGACTTGCTCTTACCGGACGGCCGTCAATTTCAACAGCGGTTTCAGCCGCTATACGACGGACGCGCTCGGCCAGTTCCCGGGCCTGCCGTTCGGACGTACCGGGAGAAAGGATAACAAACTCGTCTCCGCCGTAACGGGCCAACACATCATACGGCCGCAACTGCCTGGCGATGGAAGCGATCAGTTCCACCAGGAAACGATCGCCGGCCCGGTGTCCGTAGCGGTCGTTGATGCGCTTGAATCCGTCGATATCAAAAAAGATGACCGAGAGCTTCTTACCCGTTCTTTGTCCGACATTTATTTCCTCCCGAAGGCGCTCAAACAGGTATTTTCTGCTGCGGGCTTCGGTTAATTCATCGGCAACGACCATTTCCCGCAGCCTCAGGTTTGCCTCTTCCACCGCCGCCTTCTGCATCCATTCGTTCTTGCTGCGCCGGTCGAGGTCATCCAGCATCCGGTTGAACGTTGCCGACAGAGAACGAAACTCGGCACACGAATCCAGCGTTACCCTCCGGCTGAAATCGCCGTCCCCCGCCTTTTCCATGGCGCGGCGCAGCAGTTCGACGGAGCGAGCCACCGCTCCCGCTCCCAACGCCATAACCACGAATACCACCACAGTTGCAGAGCCCACCACCATCCACGGCTTCCAGACCCCTGCCGCCGCCTGTTCCGCGGCCGCTACAGGAACCCCTGCCCGAACAGCCCCCCAGTGCCGGTCGTTAACATATACCGGCGCCCAGACATCCCAAAAGGCTTCTCCCGTGCCGGAACGGTAATCCTGCACCAGGTAGGGCTCCTCATTCAGCGCTGCGGAAAGAACGGTCTCATCATTAAATATACGCTTGCCGCCGTTAATGAAGTCATCAGCGTCGCTGTCCGGGAATGACGAATGGAGGGTTGGAACATAGCCGTTGCGGTCCACAGCCGCGACATACAACACGCTCTCGCTGAGACAGCCTTCAAACAAGCTGCCGCAGACGCGGTCGACATAATGGTCATACGCGGTGTGGTACCGGGTGGGGACGGAATCGGGAACCGGACGGTATTCGGTGTCAAAAACACCCTCTTCGGTCAAGACCTTCTGCGCAATCGCCTCCTCAAACATCAACCCGAGCACTGCCGCGCCGGTTTGGGCGACAAGAATCCCCCTCTCAACCATCCTCTTTTCGATGATCCGTGCTTCACGGTTGAGAGTCAGAACGGCGGACACGAAAATGATTGGAATAAGGATTAATGTGAAAAGTATCGTGATCTTTGCCCGAAGGGATAAACCGCGGCGTAGCCTCGTGATAATCTTAGCCTTTAACGCCACAATCAGCCACCTAGTTCCTTTTCCTTTTCTTTGCTGATTCGACGAAAATCGCCCTATACCTCTATTGTCTGACAAATACACCGGTATGCCATAACACCTGCTCTTCCAGACAGGATTTTCGGTCATTGGGCTCGAATAGTATCTTTGTCGTCAGAATCGGCCCGGGTAGTTACTGAGGCTGTTCAATCTTGTAACATAATGGTCTTTAACAAGGAGGCTGGTTTTATGGTTGAAGCATTCGATCCGACGGCGCGAATGGGTCTTGTACGGAAGCAAACCGTGCTGTTGGAAGAATTCAATCTGCCGGCCAAGTCCCGGCACGCATTGGATCAGATGCATGTACCCATCTTAAACATCGGGGTGCGGGTGCTTTCGACGGATGAAATCAAGGTGTACATCGAGGAGTTTGACGGCACCGAATGGCATCTCCGCGATACAACGCCGACCATACCGGGTGAAACGGTATGGCATCACAGACTGAAATACCCCGACTTCCGGGTGGGGATAGAGAACCCCTCGGAAACCAAGGACCAAACGGTTTCCGTCCTGGTCAAGTGGATGGCCCCGGCGGAAGACAATTGCTGATCAAGACAACCCGGTTGAAAGCCGGGTCTTTTTTTGCTACGTGTTCAAAAAATAAGTTACAATAAGAGGAAAGACTGGTCAGGAGGTGTTAACGATGTCGCCGAAAAAGACAACCGATCTGAATAACATTCTCAAGGCGGTCAATGAAGCGCGGGATGCTCTGGCCAAAGCAATGGTTATCAAGCATGCACCCGAGTACATCGTACAGAGTATCAAAGGCCTTGACGAAGTCAGTGTATTGATAAATAAGGACCTCACCCTGCTCAGCCAGGGGGTTCAGGAGGAATTCAAAGACACGGCCGGTGCGTCCACACTCAATACCTTAAAGAAATTGTTGCGTGATGCGCGATGCGAAATTGTGAGCGAAGAGTACGACTGTCTGCTGGGCCAGATGTTCGTCAACCTAAAGTTTAGAGAAGGTAAAGACACGCTGTCGGTTCGTATTTTTGAAACCGGTGAATTGGAATACCACAACGTGGAATACACCGATATTGGAATCTTCGCCCTGCAGCTGGGCATCGCCAGCACACCCTATCCGCGCATACTCGGCAAATAGATTAGGAAATCAGCAGGAAAGTTATGCCACAAAACAAGGAAATAGAAATAATGCGTCGAATTCCCTAGTTGGATATCGATTAATAGTCATAGGAGTCGATGTCTGTGCCGTTGCTGACGGAGGTAAAATATACGCTCGACGCCGAGGGTGTGATTACGGAAATCAGTGAAAATGTAGAATCACTGATTGGATACCCCCGTGAAAAATGCCTGGGGCGTTTTCTCGGCGACCTCATCCATCCCGCGCACCGACACCTTGCTTATCCGCTTCTCTCTTCCTCCCCCGTCGAAGACGCCGGCCCCAAGGGGATGACCGTGGCCTTCATCGACAGTGAAGGAGCAATGGTCTACGTCTGGCTGCAGGGTGAGGCCGTGTTTGAAGATGACGGTCAGCTCCGGGAGATCCGGGGTGTGCTGCGGGACATGACCGTCCCCCGTCATCGGGAAAAGGCGGCCGTGCAGGCCGTCGCCAAACTGGAAGCCGAACTGAAACAGGCGGTCGTGAAAGACGCTCTGACCGGGGTCTACAACCGCCTTTACTTCGAGGACAAAATCAGGAACCTGAATACGACCCGATTCTGGCCGGTCAGCATCCTCATCGTTGATATCGACGGATTAGGAAAGGTAAACGATGCTCTGGGTTTCCAGGCGGGGAATCAGCTTCTGATTGATGCCGCCGACCTGATCCGCAGGACATTCCGCGATTCGGACATCGCCGCCCGGACCGGGGACAGCGAATTCACCATAATTCTCGGCAAGACAGGTGAACAAGGACTGAACGCCATCCGTCAGCGCTTTCGCAAGGCCGTTGCGGACTACAACAAGCAAAACCCCGAGCTTCACCTAAACCTCACCATAGGAACAGCCACAGCCGAGGCTCCGGACCAAGACCTGCGTGAAGTGTACTTGCAGGCAGAGAGAGTCATATCCAGAAAAAAACTGCACCGTCCCAAGAGTGTGCGCAATTCGGTGGTACAGCTCTTGTCGACGGCTCTCGCCGAACGCGACTACATCACCGAGGCGCACGCCGAACGGATCAGCCATTACGCTACCCTGCTCGGTACCTCGGTCGGACTCTCCGAACACCAGCTGGCCGATCTCCAGCTGTTGGCACAATTCCATGACATAGGGAAGCTGGCCGTACCGGACTGCATTCTCCTAAAACCGGGACCACTCACTCCGGAAGAGCGCATCAAGATGAACCGTCATCCCGAGGTCGGCTATCGAATCGCCCTCTCCTCCCCGGATCTCGCCCCGATCGCCGACAAGATTCTCACCCACCACGAGTGGTGGAACGGCGAGGGCTATCCCCTGAAAATCAGTGGGACGGATATCCCGCTTGAGTGCCGCATCCTGGCCGTGGTCGATGCCTACGACGCGATGACCAGCGACCGGCCCTACCGAAAGGCGATGCACCACCGGGACGCTATGCAGGAGCTGGTGCGGTGTTCGGGTACCCAGTTCGACCCGCAGGTGGTAAGATCGTTTATCAGGCTGACCGACAACTGTAAAGGGCTCTACGTCTGCCAGTCCTAGCCCTCAAGCTCGTCGCGGAGCCGGATGGTGTGCTTCAGCTCCGGTCCGGTCATCAGCCACTCCAGCCCAAAGCGCAGCAGCGCTCGATCGTCCTCCCTTAGACGCCCCTGCAGTGCCTCATCCATCGGAAACAGCTCCGGGAAACTGGTCTCAAAAACATACCGGCGGAACCGGTCCAGATCGTAGCAGACCATCTGCACCAAACCTCTGATATGCCTGTCCAGGCGTTCCAACCCGGTAAACCTGATCCGGGAGGGCAGTTCACCGATCAGCCCCTCTGTTTCATCGTAATCATCCATTCCCTGGTTGCGCATCCACTCACGAAGTGTCCAATCCTGTTCCTCCCGCAGACCGAGGCAGAAATCGGGCTCGAAAATGAAGCGGATACGGCCGTCCTTATCCAGGTCTACCGGGGCCAACCGGCACGACCAGGGCCGGACATCATAAATCGCGCACCCTTGTTCGGTTACAAAGGGGCACTCCAGATTATCCTCACGCATCTTCAGTGCCACGAGCGGAAGCAGCGTGCCCGTCGGCACGGGCACCGTATACGTTTTCAAGAACTCACCGGACGACAGGCCCAGCGTGTTCTTGATGCGCAACACATCATAAGGGCTCAGCACGATGTAGATGTCCCGGCAGCACTTGTTGAAACAGGACAGGCCGGGCCTGCAGGCAAAACGGAATTGTTGGTTCAGCACCTTGTCGTCATTGAACAGCCTCGGGTTGTGTGCCATTGTGCCAATCCTTTCGCAAATTGTTTGACCGGTCAACCAGCCGCGCTTAAATCATACCATGCACCCGGTGAAAAGATAAGCCGCCGTCAGGAGACGGTATTCAGAAAACAGTCCTCAGCAGAAGCTTAGGACTTTTGACTATGGAAGCCTGAATACCGAAATAATATAGGTATAACCTACAATTTACTTGACAATATTATTTACACATCGCTTATAATAGTAATTGGAAGGTGTCCAAAAGCAGGAGGTTGTTTCACATTGTTCAAGGTTGACCGGGATACACCTGTGTTCGCTATAGGTGTGGTGGCCGAACTGCTGGAAGTTCACCCGCGCACCCTGCGCATCTACGAGGAGTGCGGGCTCGTCCGGCCGGCACGCACGGCGGGGAATAACCGGCTGTACTCAAGGGCCGACCTGGAAGTGCTGATGCGCGTGCGCTACCTGACGCGGGAGAAGGGTGTCAACCTGGCCGGGGTCAGGATCATTCTGCAAATGGAAGAACGGTTCGGACTTACGGTAACGAAGGAAGCCCTCAGGAAATTGCCTTTCGAACCGGATTAGAAATACGGGGGGCGACGGCATGGAATACAAGGACTACTACGCCATTCTGGGCGTAGACAAGAAGGCCGATCAGAAGAAGATCAAGGCGGCATACCGGGAACTGGCCCGGAAGTATCATCCCGACAAGAACAAGGACCCCGGAGCCGCGGAAAAGTTCAAGCAGATCAACGAGGCCTACGAGGTGCTGGGCGATCCGGAAAAACGGGCCAAGTACGACAGCATCCCGCCTGGATGGAACGAGGCCTACGGCTTCAACTGGGCGAACGACGGCGCCCGGTTCGCCGGCCCATGGCAGAAAGGGCGGAAAGGTCAGGGTATCCGCTTCACTTTCGGCAGTCAGGGTGAGGACGGCTTCAGTGATTTCTTCCGCATGTTTTTCGGAGAAGACCGGGACTTTCACACCGGCCGTGATCATTTTGAAGATTTTCGCCGGACGGCATACAAGGGCGCCGATTACGAGTCCGGCATCAACATCACCCTGCGCGAAGCCTACACGGGAACGGAAAGAACGGTACGGGTCGACGGGCGTGAAATCAAGGTCAAGATCCCGGCCGGAGTGCAGAACGGGACCAGGCTCAGGCTGGCCGGACAGGGCGGCCCGGGCGGCGAGGGTGGGCCGTCGGGTGACCTCTTCTTGAAGGTAAAGATCCTGCCCCACCACTTTTACGCGGTGCAGGGCAAGGATATCGTATGCGACCTGCCGATTTCCCCCAGCGAAGCCGTGCTCGGAGCCGAAGTCGAGTTCCCGTTCTTTAAGGGGACAGTCAAAGTCAAGGTTCCCCCGGGCAGCCAATCGGGCGACACCCTGCGTCTGAAAGGACTGGGGATGCCGGGAGAAAAAGGGTCACTGCCCGGGAATCTGCTGGTGAGACTGGCGATTACCGTACCGAAGAACCCCACGCCCGAGGAAAAACGGCTCTTTGAGGAACTGGCCGCCGTTTCAAAGGATAATCCCCGGGCCGGTCTGGTTATTTAACGCACAGCGAGGAGGGATTGCGAGATGAGGCTGGACAAACTGACGATTAAGGCTCAAGAGGCCTTTGAGAAGGCCCAGAACACCGCCCGTGAATACGGGCATCAGGCGCTGGAAGGCGAGCACCTGCTGCTGGGACTGCTTGATCAGGAAAAGGGAACGGTACACCTGATCCTGGCCCGGCTGGAGGTCAGCCCGCAGACTGTGCTGGCGCAGGTTAAGGACAACCTGGCCCGACTGCCCAAGGTTTCGGGCACCGATCAGCTGTATGCCTCAACCACCCTGCAGAATGTGGTGCAGCGGGCCTGGAAGGAAGCGGCGGCGCTGAAGGACGAGTTCCTGAGCACCGAACACCTGCTGACCGCCCTGGCCTCGGATGCCGGGGGCAGCGCCGGAAAACTGCTGAACGGTTTGGGCGTAACGCCGGACAAGATCATGCGCGTGCTGAAGGATATCCGCGGCACACAGCGGGTCACCGACGCCAATCCGGAGGACAAATACCAGGCTCTCGCCCGATTCACTCAGGATTTAACCGAGGCGGCTGAGAGGAAAAAACTGGACCCGGTGATCGGGCGGGATGAAGAGATTCGCCGGGTGATTCAGGTACTGTCCCGGCGCACCAAGAACAACCCGGTGCTGATCGGAGAACCGGGCGTGGGTAAGACGGCTATCGCCGAAGGTCTGGCCCAGCGCATCCACCGGGGCGACGTGCCGGAAAACCTGAAAAACAAGCGGCTGCTGGCGCTGGATATGGGTGCCCTGATCGCGGGCGCCAAGTACCGCGGGGAGTTTGAGGACCGGCTGAAGGCGGTGCTGAAGGAAATCTCCGAGGCCGAGGGACAGATCGTCCTCTTCATTGATGAATTGCACACCCTGGTCGGCGCCGGCAAAGCCGAGGGCGCGGTGGACGCCGCAAACATGCTGAAGCCGGCTCTGGCGAGGGGTGAACTGCGCTGCGTGGGCGCCACCACGCTCGACGAGTACCGCAAGTATATCGAAAAGGACGCCGCGCTCGAACGGCGCTTTCAGCCGGTGTTCGTCCGGGAACCGGACGTCACCGACACCATCGCCATCCTGCGCGGTTTGAAGGAACGGTATGAGATCCATCACGGCGTGCGGATCAAGGATGCGGCGCTGGTGGCGGCCGCCACCCTTTCCAACCGCTACATCACCGACCGGTTCCTTCCGGACAAGGCGATAGACCTGGTGGACGAAGCGGCCTCCAAGATGCGCACCGAACTGGACTCCCGGCCCGCCGAGGTCGACGAAACCGATCGGCGCCTGCGCCAGCTGGAGGTGGAGCGGCAGGTCCTGACCAGGGAGGACGACGAGGCCAGCCGGGAGCGTCTGGCCCGGCTGGATGAACAGCGGGCCGAACTCACCGAAAAACTGAAGGCGCTGGAGGCGCAGTGGGAAGAGGAAAAGAACCTCATCCAACAGGTCCGCATTCTGAAGGAGCGGATCGAACAGGCCAAGGCCGAAGAGGAGGCCGCGGAGAGGAACGCCGACTACAGCCGGGTGGCCGAGATTCGCTACGGCATCATCCCCGCCCTGCAGAAGGAGCAGGCCGCCCTGAATGAGCGCCTGGCCAGTACAAAGGGCAGCCGCCTGCTGAAGGAAGAAGTCGACGAGCAGGACATCGCCGAGGTGGTCGCCGCGTGGACCGGAATTCCGGTCAACCGGATGCTGGAAGGTGAAACCGAAAAACTGGTGCGGCTCGAGGAAAACCTGCACCGGCGGGTGGTCGGCCAGGATCACGCCGTCACCGCCGTATCGGATGCCATCAGGCGGGCACGCGCCGGCATCGGTGACCCCAACCGGCCGATGGGTTCCTTTATGTTCCTCGGCCCGACCGGGGTCGGAAAAACCGAACTGGCCAAGGCGCTGGCCGAATTCCTGTTCAATGACGAACGGGCAATGCGCCGCTTTGACATGAGTGAGTACATGGAAAAACACGCCGTTTCGAGGCTGATCGGGGCTCCGCCGGGCTATGTCGGGTACGAGGAGGGCGGCCAACTGACCGAGGCCGTCCGGCGCCGCCCGTACGCCGTACTGCTCTTTGATGAGATCGAGAAGGCCCACCCGGATGTGTTTAACATCCTGCTGCAGCTTCTGGATGACGGGCGCCTGACCGACGGACACGGTCGCACGGTGGACTTCACCAACACCGTAGTGATCATGACCTCCAACATCGGCAGCCAGTTCTTCCAGGAAATGGCGGGGCAGCCCCTGGAGAGAATTGAGGAGAAGGTCCGGGAAACGCTCCGGCACTACTTCCGTCCGGAATTCCTGAACCGGGTGGATGAGATCCTGGTCTTCGAGTCCCTCCGGCCGGAGCACATGAGCAGGATTGTGGACATCCAGCTCGAATACCTGCGCCGGCGGCTGGAGGACAACAAGATCGGCCTGGTGCTCCGGTCCGATGCCAGGGAGCTCCTGGCCCGGGAAGGCTACGACCCGGTTTACGGCGCCCGGCCGCTGAAACGGGTCATCCAGAGAAAACTGGAAAACCGGCTGGCTAAGGAGATCCTGGCCGGACGCATCAAGCCCGGGCAGACGGTCACCGTCGCCGCCCAGGGCGAGGAACTGGTCTTCACTACCGAGTAACAGCAAGGCAGCCCGCCTCCCGCGGGCTGCCTCTTTAAATATGGGGTCAGGACACTGCCCTGCTTCAAATCCCTTTATCCTCCGGTTTTACCCCGTCTCCAGCTTAGCGATTCGACCGGTCGTAAACCCGGATGATACGATACCATTTTCGTTCCTCTGATGGTGTCACCCAACAGGGTGACGCAGGGGGTCTCACTTAAGAACTCTAAGAGCCGGACTCCTTCTTTTGTTCGTCCAGGTAGGCCACGGCATTCAATGCGGCCACCTGCCCATCCCCCACCGCTTTGGCCATCTGGTAGGGTTTGCCGACGCAGTCGCCCGCGGCAAAGATTCCGGGAATGCTGGTTTCCATGTTCCGGTTGACCTTGATGTGATTGTCCTCGAGGGCCAGTCCCGGCACCAGCTCCTGCGGCGGGAAGGACTCGCGGAAGATGAACACGGCGTCCACATCCAGGGTCCGGTTCTGCAGTTCGAGTCCCGATACCGACCCATCCTTCTCCACGATGCGCACCGGCTTTTCGCCGGTGATCACCTCGATGTTTTCTTTTTTGAGCTCCGGCGGGTGCTTATGCATACAGACGTAGTACACCCGGCGGCAGAAATCGGCCATAAAGAGGGATTCATCTTCCCCCTCCCGGGTATAATCCACCATCGCCACATTCTTGTCGCGGAACAGCGGGCCGTCACAGGTGGCGCAGTAACTGACCCCGCGACCGACCAGCTTCTCTTCTCCATCCAGCATTTTGGCCACCGACATGCCCACGGTCAGGATGACCGTACGCGCCTTATACTCCCTGTCTTTGACCAGTAAGCCGAACCCTTCTCCGTCCGGGAAGATGGTCTGCACCCGGTTCTTAATCATTGGAATATTAAACTGCCTGGCGTGTTCGACGAATTCCCGGTGCAGGTCTACACCACTCACCCCCGGACGCCCCAGGTAGTTGTCAACCCGAGGTGACCGATCCATCTTGGATGTACAAAACTCGCCCCCGAACAGAATGATCCTCTTGCGCCGGATGGCCGCATTCACCGCGGCCGAGAGCCCGGCCGGACCACACCCCACAATCGCGATGTCGTACCTTTCATTCTCCATTAAACCATCCCCAACCTTAATAATTACTAACAACGATCGGCCTTTCACCAATTGTATTCTACCACAAGCCGCGGCCGTTCATCACGGAATCACAACAGACCCGTGTCCAAACCAGCGCGGGACACTTCATTGCAACGGGACAATGCCTGGGTAAAAATCGTGAGAGGACTATCCAATCCTTTGTCGAAAAGCTCTAGGGTGTCTCAAACATCTTTGCTCAGCCGGGAGGACTAACGACGTGTGCGTTTACCGTGAGAAAAAGGGATCGAGCTACATCTGCCGCGTTGAAGACCACGAAGTAGACCTGGAGTTTTGCGCCGACTGCCCATACCTCAGAGAAGAAAAGAGGGGTTTTTGCGCTTTTCTTAAGGATGCCCCCGCAGGCAGCAAGCCGCATTTTTTTCAGCGCTACTGCACCCGTGATCAGAGACTGGTCTGGCTGAGCGAGTGCTGCGTCTGTCCTCACCACACATAGACCTCTCACATCCAACGGGGCGTAAGTTCAACACCCACTTTGCCGTTGCCTGCCGCGGGCTGCCTGCTTCGGCCCGGCGGTTCCGTTTCCGTCTGCATCTTTCTCACGATAACGCAGTCCCAGGCATAACACCGACAGGACGGGCGCCAGAAACACCAGGGCGATCATGCCGAAAGCGTCGACCAGCGGGTCTCTCCCTTCGATCACGCCCGAAACCCCGACGGTGACCGAGAGCACGAAGGCCACCGTCATCGGACCCGTGGCTACTCCCCCCGAATCAAAGGCCACCGAGATGAAATCTCGGGATGAAAGCGCCATCAGCAACAGCGCCGCCAGATAGCCGGGGATCAGGATATAAAGCAGGGGGATCCCGTAAACGACCCGGATCATCGCCAGCGCTATGGAAAGACCAACCCCGATAGACAGGGTGATCATCATCACCGTTTTGCCGACTTGCCCCTCCGAAACCTTATCGACCTCTTCGTTCAGCACCCTCACCCCCGGCTCGGCCACCGTAGCCGTAAAGCCCAGAACAAAACCGATTGGGATAAGGAGCCAAACGTGATCCAGTCTTCCGAGTGACTCACCCAATGCTATGCCGACCGGATAAAACCCGATGTTCACTCCCTGCAGAAACAGGGCCAGCCCCACAAAGGCCAGTCCCATACCGCCCAGAATCCGCAGCACCTGTCTCCGGGTCAGCTTAAGAATGAACCGCTGAAAGATGAAAAACAAGGCTAATATCGGGGCGATGGCCTCCAACGCTTCCCGCACCACCAGCCCAAAACCCTGAAATACAACGATCCCGGTCATCCATAGATCACCCCCAGAATCATCACCGCCAGGATCGGCCCGATGCAGGTGAGTCCGACGAGGCCGAAACAGTCACCCAAACCGTAATCCCGACTCAAGATGGAGGCGATCCCCACACCCAGGGCGATGATAAAGGGTGCGGTTAGCGGTCCGGCCGTCACGCCCCCGGCATCAAAGGAAACCGGGATAAACTCCGGTGGTACGAAACCGGCAAGCAGGAATGCCGCCGCATATCCCGCGATGAGAATATAGGCGATCGGGACGCCCAGTATAATCCGGGCCACGGCAATCAGCATGAATAACCCCACGCCCACCGATACCGTCATAATCAAAGCGTTCCGGCTGATCTCGCCCGATACCATATCCACCTGCAACGCCAGCACCCGCACGTCCGGTTCAACCACGGTAACCGCGAATCCGATCAGGAAAGTGAAAAACAAGATCAAGGCGTACGAGCCCAGCCTGGGCAGTTGACAGCCAATGCAATCCCCAAACAGCTCCAACCCGACACGGACTCCGGTCAGCAGAAGCCCGATTCCGGTCAATACCAGAACCGCTCCCAGCAGAAACTGTCCAATCAATAGCCACGGTTCACTTGTGAATAGCAGTAACAACACTACCACGATAGCCGCAACCGGCATCACAGCGGCAAAAACCTCAGAGAATATGGACTTAATCTCCTGCACCTGCTCCACCCCCGGATAGACACAACCTTGTTTGCATTAATTGGCTAATGTGGGCGCTGTGCCTAAATAATCACATCTCTCCCATCTGCGGGATTACATGGACTATACCACAACTGATGGGCAAATGGGGCAAGATATTGTGCAAAATATAACAAATCGGTTTGACCAGCGGCTGGGCTTCTGATATATCTGAGGAATAATGAAGTAGCAATGAGAAAACGCCGGCGAGGAGGGCAAGAAATGTTTTCGGAACTTGTGCGGAAAAACCGGAGTTACCGGCGGTTTGACGAGTCGGTGCGGATCAGTGAGGAAACGCTGCGGGAACTGGTCGGACTGGCGCGCCTCACCCCCTCGGCGACCAACGCCCAGCCCTTAAAGTACATCCTGTCGGCCGATCCGGACAAAAACGCGCGCATCTTCGGGTGCCTGGCCTGGGCGGCCGCGCTGAAGGACTGGGAAGGGCCGCAGGAGGGCGAACGCCCCTCGGCCTACATCGTCGTCCTGGGCGATACCAAGATCAGCGCGCACATCGACTGCGATCACGGCATCGCCTGCCAGACCATTCTGCTGGGCGCGGTAGAGCGCGGCCTGGGGGGCTGCATCCTCGGCGCCGTCAACCGCGACCGCCTGCGGAAGGAGCTGAAGATCCCCGAGCGATACAAGATTCTTCTGGTCGTCGCCCTCGGCAAACCGGCCGAAAAGGTGGTCCTGGAAACCGTGGGTCCGGACGGGGACTTCCGCTACTGGCGCGACGAGCAGGGCGTCCACCACGTACCGAAACGCGCTCTGGAAGAAATCATTCTGAACTTCGACTAGGCGCCGGAGGTCATTATAGAACCGTTTCGATAAAAGGATCCCCCGCGAAAGCGGATTGCTCTCGCAGGGGATCCGTGTTAACGCCGGCCGCGCCTACTCCTCTTCCCCCGTTTTCTCCAGCAGATGCACGATGCCGACCACTTTCTCCACGTCGATGACAAAACCGACCCCGGTTCCGGGCTTTTCCATCTGACCGGCCTCGACTACTGCCCGCAGGACGTCTTGCGCCTTATCCTTATGGATCAGGATCAGAATGATCTCCTTCTCCGGTTCGATGGGGATGCCCAGCAGTTTCTTCTGCTCGTGGATGCCCGACCCCCGACCGTGGATGATTGTGCCGCCGCGCGCACCGGCCTTTTTGGCACCGTCGAGTATGCGCTCACTCCAGCCGCGCTTCACAATGGCCACAATCAGTTTATGATCCCTACCTACCTTCATCGTCTTCATTTCTCCTTTCACCATACAGTAAGCCGAGGATTAAGACAGATAGAATCGGCGCCAGAAAGGCGAGTATAACCATACCGAAACCTTCGGTCATCGGGTCCCGCCCCTCCATTGAGCCGGCCAGCCCCAGGGTCATCGCCATCAGAAAAGTGACCACCATTACGCCCGTGGCCACCGGGCCCGAATCAAAGGCAATCGAAACAAAGGTTTTCGATGAAAAGGGGATGAGGCCGAGCGCAAGCAGAAAACCGGGGATAAGGATATAAAACAGCGGGATTCCGTAAACAAGCCGGGCCATAGCCAGGGCCACCGAAACACCCACTCCGATGGACAGCGTCCATAGCATTATACTCTTATTAATATGTCCGCCCGAAACCTTATCCACTTCATCGTTGAGCACCCGGACGGCCGGCTCGGCGATCGTCGCCACAAACCCGAGGGCAAACCCGATGGGTATCAACAACCAGACTTGGGGCATTTTCCCCAGAGAATCGCCCAAGGCCGTTCCGACCGGGAAAAACCCGACATTGACCCCCTGCAGGAACAAGGACAGTCCGGCAGCGGCAAACGCCATACCCACCAAAATTCTGATGACCCGTTCCTTGGGCATCTTCAGGACAAAAACCTGAAAAGCTAAAAACAGAATCACCAACGGGGTCAGCGCCTGCAAGACATCCAGCACGGTCTGCGCATAGCCTTGAAAGACAACAATCCCGGTCATCCGTAGATCACCCCCAGGAGCATCATCGCCAGCACCGGCCCGAGGGCGACCAGGGCTACAAAGCCGAAACTGTCACCAACACTCCTCTGTCCGCCCAAAACCGAGGTAATGCCGACCCCGAACGCGATCACGAAGGGTACGGTCAGGGGCCCGGTAACCACCCCGGCGGAGTCAAAGGAAACAGGCACAAAACCGGCCGGAACAAAATATGAGAGCAGGAATACCAGAGCGTACCCGGCAATGAGAAAATAGCTGATGGGAATGCCGAGCACGTTCCGCACCACAGCCACCGTGATGAAAAAGCCTACACAGATCGCCACCAATCCCGCCAGGATGTGCCGGGTAATCACGTCGCCGAATGCCGTTTGCACCTGCGCCGCCAGTACCTGAAGGTTCGGTTCGGCCACAGTGACCGCGACGCCGACAAAGAAGATAATAAAGAGCGCTAAGACATGTGAGTTCAGTTGGGGCAGTTCAGACCCGATTGTCTCTCCTATCGGGAGCAGACCGACCCGCAAGCCAATAAGAAACAGACCCAAACCGGCTATGACCATCACGGTACCGACCAGAAACTGTCCGATCAATAATCCGGCGCCGGGAATAAAGATGAGCAGCAACACTATCACGAGAAGAGCAATCGGCAGAACAGCTTGAAACACTTCCCAAAACACATCTTTAATGTATTGCATCCCCCACCTCCCAATAAATCACAATACCGATACGGAGTCCCCCTGACCGGCTGGTGCCGCTGATACCGCCTATTATATTGGAGCGGCCACACCTGAAAGTCTATCGAAGACACACGGACGATCCCAAGGTATCTTATCTCATCAACTATATCATGTTTTCCAATGCCCGATCAAAGAGACGGACGCTGAATGAAAGCCGGAACGGCCAGGCATAATACTCCCGAGCATTTTTTACAGGAGGGATCACGATGCGTGGTATGCACGAAGCTCTGGACCTGCACGAAGTTCTGGACGGCAAGGTCTGCGCCATCGACCACTTCGCCCTGTATGAGTCGCAGGCCCAGGACCAGGAACTGAAATCCATGCTGCACCGTCAGATCAACAGGATGGTCCAGGACTACAACAACCTGGTGAATATGGCCCGCGGGCGGGGCGTTGAGCTGAGGACGCCGCCCCCCACCATGACCCACACCCACGCCGACGTAAACTACGGGATGCAGGGCGGTCAGCCGACGCAGCCGCAGACAAATCTGAGGCGTCTGTCGGATCAGGCCATCACCCAGGGTATGCTGCTGCACCACAAGTGCGCGGCCACCAACTCGACCACCGCCGCTCTGGAATCGGCCGATGCCGAACTGCGGCAGATGATGACCAACTGCGCAGTCACCGCAATCAACATGGCCTACGAGACTTTCCAGTTTATGAACTCCAAAGGATGGTACCAGGTGCCGACGATGGACCGGCGGACCATGAGCCAGATCGGCCAGTCGTATCAGCCGGTGGGAATGACACCCGGGGGGATGACCCACGGCATGACCCACGGGATGGGCCAAAACATCACCACGCCCGGCCCCACCGGCAACATCGCCAACGACACGGGGTTCGGCGGCCAGTTCGGAAACTATACCGGAAAGGACACGCCGGATCACCTGGCGGGCAACCGCATCGAGCACATTTCACCCGAAAACCTCAAGATGTAGCGGCGACACCGGCTGAGCCGACAAGGGGAGCGGCCTTCCGCCTCTCCCCTTACCACCAATTCTCCCCGCCCTTCTGCGGTTCACTCTCGTACCGGTACACCTTGCCGCCGGCCAGGATGCTTTCCCGGGTAGAGTACAATTCATCCCGCTCAAGCACCAGGCTGAACCCCTCCGGCTTGATTCCCCACCGGTAGTCAAATTCAATGTAGTCCGCCCGGAAGCCCCGGGCGAGCACGGCATCACGCACGGTGACACACTTGTCCACAAATTCTTCCTCCGAGATCCGTCCCCCGCGAAAAGCGATGCTGAGTCTGCAGTGTTCTTCCATCGAGGTTGAATATGCCGCGTCCCGAGGGTACTTTCCCCGCTCGACATAGATCTCCGCCGACACCCCGGTCGTCTCGGAAACCTCCTCTTTCGCAATCGCGAACACCATTTCGCCAATCTGTTCCGCAAACCGCTTGCTGAGGGTGTGGTCTTGAGCGTACCTGGTGACGTATTCGTCATAGTAGCCCCGGCCGACCGGCATACTCTCCCCGGAATAATGCGCGGTCAGGTAATCCCGCATTTTGGCGGTCACCGGGCCGGCCGGATTCCCGAAGAAGGTGTGGTATAAGGCAGCGACACAAAGAAGGCCCAAGATGGATGCAAACAACCGGGCTTTTTGGCTTTTCATCACCTTGATAACCCCCCGGGCACGTGAGTTCCCGATCACCTCCCGCCGCCCCCGCGGCAACGGCCATCGGATTACCTTTAACTTGCACCCGGGACAGGGTATGATATTCACCAAGGAAAACGACCGCAGGCTTCAAGGAGGGCTGCTCAATAATGGCACAGGCACAACCGGTACGGGTGGCGGTTATCGGCGGGGGCGCCGCCGGGATGATGGCCGCGCTGGCAGCGCGCCGGAGGGGAGCCGAAACGACCATTCTGGAAAAGAACCGGCGTGTGGGGCGAAAGCTGCTTGCCACCGGGAACGGGCGGTGCAACCTGACCAACACCGACCTGGAGATCAGCCGCTTTCACGGATGCCGCCCCAAGTTCGCCCACAGCGCGCTGTCGCAGTTCGACCAGCACCGGACGATCGCCTTCTTCGAAGAACTCGGCGTCGCCCACAAGGTGGAGGCCGGAGGCAAGGTCTTTCCGGTATCCAACCAGGCCTCCAGTGTGCTCGATGTGCTGCGCTTTGCACTGGAGCAGGACGGGGTGCGCACCCTGCTGGAATTCGACGTGCAATCCGTCACGCCGCACGGGAGCGGCTTTCGGATCCGCGCCGGCGACGGGCGGCAGTTCGAAGCAGACCGCGTGATTATCACCACCGGCGGCAAAGCCGCGCCGCAGCTCGGTTCCACAGGTGACGGTTACCGGCTCGCCGAGGCGCTGGGGCACCGAATTGTGGAGCCCTTCCCGGCCCTGGTGCAGCTCCGCCTGAAGCACAATATCTTCAAACACCTGCGCGGAATCAAGTTCGAGGGCGCCGTGGAAATCATCGCGGACGGAAAAACACTGGACCGGGCCGTCGGGGAGATCCTGTTCACCGATTACGGAGTGTCCGGCCCGCCTGTTTTTGATGTCAGCCGGACGGCCGGGGCCCTGCTGCAGCAGGGGAAAACGGCCTGGCTGAAGCTGTCCCTGGTGGAAGATCTGTCACGCGAGGAACTGGAGCGGCTGCTGATCAGGCGCTTTCACGACCAGCCCCGCAAAACCCTGGCCTTCAGCTTCGTCGGGTTCCTGCCCAAGAGGTTGGGCGAGGTGGTTCTGAAGGAGGCCGGGATTGAGGACCAGCGGCGGATGGTGTCCACGCTGACGGCCGAAGAGCGGCAGCGGATCCTGGACATCCTGCAGGACTGGCGCTTCGAGGTGGCGGGCACAAACTCCTGGTCGGCCGCGCAGGTGACGGCCGGCGGCGTCGACGTACGCGACATCAACCCCAAAACAATGGAATCCAAACTGGTCCCCGGCCTGTACTTCGCGGGTGAAGTCCTGGACATCGACGGGGACTGCGGCGGGTTCAACCTGCAGTGGGCCTGGTCCTCGGGCTGGGTGGCCGGGCGCAGCGCAGCGGGCAACGCCTAACCCAGGCTCATTAAAAACAAAGAGCAGCGGGAATCCCGCTGCTTTAATCATTGTTGTTGAGACGCCTCCTAGGGCAGGATTCTCCGGGCCCCGAGGTAGCGCGGTCCGTAGTACGAATCGCCGATTGAGGAGTAGATCACCCCGCCGCTGCGCGGCGAACTGGAGTGGATGAACTGGCCGTTGCCCACGTAGATGCCCACGTGGCTCGCGCCCGCGGCATAGGTGCTGAAGAAAACCAGGTCCCCGGGTCTCAGTTCGGACTTGCTGACGGCGGTGCCCGCTTTAAACTGATCGTAAGAAGTCCTGGGGATGCTGATCCCGAAGTGGCCGAAGACGTGGCTGGTGAATCCCGAACAGTCAAATCCGCCGGGGGCGCTGCCGCCCGAACGGTAAGGAGTGCCGAGGTGTTTGCGCGCGTAATCCAGAAGCATCTGGGCGCGGTCGCCCGAACGGCTGACGGAGAACGCATCCTGACGAGGGGAAGGCAGGACGAGCTTCTGTCCGACAAAGAGCGCGTCACTGGTCAGGTTGTTCACCGACTTGAGATCGCCCACCTTAACACCGTACTCGGCAGCGATAGCCCACAAGGTGTCGCCATTCTTCACGATATACTCGGTGTCGGTCTGGTTCCCGGCCGGGGATGAATCTGTCGTGTCGGCCGATGAGACCGGGATGGAAAGGGTCTGCCCCGGATAGATCAGGATGGAGTCCAAACCGTTTGCGCTGATGATTGTATCCACTGTGGTTTGATGCTTACAGGCAATGGCCCAAAGGTTGTCGCCGGGCTTGACCACATATTGAATACTTGACGGGGAGGCAGCAGCGTCCTGAAGAGAAAAACCCCACATCAGCGCTGCGGCTGCGGGAACGGCCACGGCTTTGAGAAGCCGCGATTTAAACGATGCCAACAAACTCCAACGCCTCCATGTAATACTCTATGCACTACGTTCGCCACAGTTTACCAAAATCCTGCACGCAAATCGACCCGGAACAAAAAACTTTGTCTCATGGAGGCCCCATCTACCTGATCGGTTGGAATACAGGGCGCCGCTGCCGGAAAGTGGTCACATATTTGAAGCCGGCCTGCTTCAGAATCTCATAGCCCAAATCGAACTTCAACCCCACCTGCCGGCCGAAGTGGGCATCCGATCCGACGGTGATGATCTCACCGCCCAGCCGCCGGTAAATCTTCACCATTTCCGGCTCGGGCAGGGTATAGCCGGGTGCCGTCCGGTAGCCCGACATATTCAGTTCGATCCCCCTCCCCGTTTCGATCAGCCGCCGGAAAATCGCCTCAATGATGTCGGTGCAGTCCGCCCAGTTGACGTCGTTCCGGTCCGCATCCAGAAAATGCAGGTATCTTTTGAAGAGGTCGAGGTGTCCCAGCACATTGAACTCCGTGTAGTCGCACACACAGCGGTACACCGTTTCCAGGTAGACGCGCGCCGCCTCATCCACAGTGCGGCCTTTGAAGAAATCTCCGTTGTCCAGGTCGTCATCCCCGACGATGTGCACCGACCCGATCAGAAAATCAAACGGGTAGGACCGGACGAACTCCCTGTTTCGGGCATGGCTTTCGGCGTGCATCCCAATTTCCACGGCGCGAACGACAGCCGGCCGTCCTCCGAACAGCCGCTCACACGCGGCCGCTTCCCGCTCGTACTCGTCGGGGTCGAATTCCCATTTCAGCGGGCTTCCGGGGTAAACATAGTCCACATGGTCCGTGAAAGCGATTTCGGCGATACCGAGTTCGGCCGCCCGGGTGCAGGCCTCGGCCATCGTCATTCTCCCATCGGCTGAAAACCTGGTATGTACGTGATAGTCGAACATCTACAGCACCTCTGATGGACTATTCGCGGTTCGCACCGCCAAACTCCTCCCGGGTACCCGAAAAAACAGCGTTCCCGGCGTACATTAGAAACACGCCTCTGCGGAACGATAACTCAGACAATGTCTGGGGGGAGGCACATCAATCTTGACCAAGGATAAACTACGGATCGTCATCATCGGCGGCGTGGCCACCGGGCCGAAAGCTGCCGCCCGGGCCCGGCGCATCAAGCCGGATGCCGAGATCACACTGGTGGACAGCGGGCGCCTGCTGTCTTACGGCGCCTGCGGCATGCCCTTTTATCTGGAGGGGCACGTCAAGGACTTGAACGAGCTCTTGAGCACGGCCTACGGTGTGACGAGGGATGAAAAGTTTTTCCTGCGCGAGAAGGGCATCAAGGTCCTGACCCGCACCAAGGCCACCGCGATTGACCGCAAACAAAAGACGGTGGCGCTGTCCAATCTGGAAACCGGCGAGGAATTCACCATCCCCTACGATAAACTGGTTCTGGCCACCGGTGCACGCCCCTTCACTCCGCCGATCGAGGGAATGGAACTGAACGGGGTGTACCGCCTGCACCACCCCGACGATGCGCGCAAAATCATGGATAACATCGACAGATTTGAAGACGTGGTGATCATCGGTGGAGGGTTCATCGGAATGGAGGTCGCCGGGGCCTTCAGCAACCGGCACCTGTTTGTTTCCGTGGTTGAACTGCAGAACCAGATACTCCCGCGGGTTCTCGACGCGGATATCGAAGCCATCCTGCGGAGGCGCCTGGAAACCAAGGGCATGGAATTCTACCTCGGTCAGAAGGTGCTGCGGTTTGAGGGCGGTAAAGACGGGAATCTGGAGCGTGTGGTTACCGACAAGACGGCGATTGAGGCTTCGGCCGCCATCATCGCCGTGGGCGTGCGGCCCAACGTGGACCTGGCGCGCGAGGCCGGACTGGAGATCGGTTCGACCGGGGCGATCGCGGTCAACGAGTACCTGCAGACCAGCGACCCGGACATCTACGCCGCCGGTGACTGCGTCGAGACCAGGCACATCCTGACCGGGCGGCCCATATACCTCCCGCTGGCCTCGACCGCCAACCGCATGGGGCGGGTTGTCGGCGACAACATCACCGGACGCCGCTCCCGCTTTGAGGGTGTGCTGGCCACGGCCGTGCTGCAGATTATGGACTGGAACGTGGGCCGGACCGGTCTGGGTGAGGAAGAAGCCCGGTCCCTCGGCTATGACGCCGTCACTTCGGTCACGCCCGCGCACGACCGCAGCCACTTCCACCCCGAGCACGGATTGGTGATTATCAAGATGATCATGGATGCCAAAACACGGAAAGTCCTGGGCGTCCAGGCCGTCGGCCCCGGTGACGCCGACAAGCGGATCGACGTTTCCGCCACCGCCCTTAATTTTGGAGCCACGATCGACGACTTTGCGGAACTGGATCTGGGTTATGCGCCGCCCTACAGCACGGCCATCGATCCGCTGCAGCACACGGCGAATACCCTGCGAAACAAGGCTGAAGGCATGTCGCGCGCCATCACGCCGCAGGATCTGAAGGAACGGCTGGAAAAAGGCGAGGAACTGGTGATCCTCGACGTGCGGACGGAACGTGAATTCAAATACAAGAAATTCCACGGCGGCGCGATGACGATACCGGTCGCCCTCTCCGACCTCCGCGAAAAGCTGCGGGAAATTCCGCGGGACAAAGAGGTTGTGGTACTCTGTGAATCAGGCGTGCGCAGCTACGAAGCCCTGCGCACACTGCAGGGCGCCGGTTTCACCAACGTCGAATTCCTCGAAGGCGGACTGCAGGCCTGGCCCTACGGCCCCGCCGGCCTCATGTCCTGAGCTGACGGGGTGGGACCGTTCTCCCCACAAGTTTTTTGAAGACCAAAGCCTCAACGCCGGCCGGCATCACTGCGGCCGGGACCGGGGCATCCCAACTCGTTAATCAACTGCGGTACCGGTTCAAAGCGGTTTATACAGCATCAACCAGTCTGAGGGGCAGCATCCTGCGCGGCGCAATAAATGGCGGCAGGCAGGCCGGCCGCCCCTTTCCCCATTGGTTATAACCCCGGTATATGGTGCAATGACGCCCATTTCGGCCGGAGACAGGGTGAAACACAATAATTAGGTCGTTAACGACTTGTCTGGAGGAAATGAAGTGGGGTAAAATCGGACCAGTGGACTGAGGTGTTTGTCTTGAAAATCCTGCTTAGCCTTTATCTGTTTTCCGCAGTTATACTAACCCAGTTTTCTGCCGCCTACGTTTTCTCAAAAGCCAGGACCAACTACCGAAGGGCATTCTCCCTCTTGGCTTTGTGTATCAGTATTTATTTATTTGGCTACTTAATGATTCTGAACAGCAGCAGTCTGCAAGAAATGGTTTTTTGGAATCAGGTTCAATACTTGGGCCTGCCATTTATCTCTGTGCTATGGCTGATAGTGGCTCTCCTGTACACCAAAACCATCCATAACCCAAAAAGCTGGATGATAGTGCTGCTCTTTTTTGTGCCTGCGGTTACTTTCTTAGTGCGACTCACCAATCCTTGGCACCATTTATTCTATAAGAATTGGGAAGTAAGAGAGTCTTTCGGGTTGTTATCCTTGTACATGGAACGGGGTGGCTGGTACTATGTTAACATTTCCTATGTCATACTGTGTTTGCTGCTGACCATTATCATCTACTACTCAGGATACCTCAAGAATCAGGCCGGCTACACCAGGCCCCAATTCCTGGTTTTCTTTTTTGCTTCCCTGCTTCCTTTCATCGGAGTTGTGCTGATAGTTGTTGGCTACCAAGCGCGGAGCATTGATTACACTGCCTTGATCATGCCCGTTTCCTTCCTTATCATTAGCTATGGTATCTTCAAATATGACTTTCTGGAAACTAAGACCCAGGCTCGGGAAACTGTCTTTGAAAACAGCTCCGCCGGCATGGTCATACTGGAACCGGGGCTAAGGATTATCGATTATAACAAGGCGGCTCAAGAGTTTTTTGGAGCACTGAAAGTCTCATTAGGCAATTACCCCATAGACCGTATTCTCGACCGGAAACCGGAATTGCTCGAAATCTTCAAAAGCAGGTCCAACCGGGATTTTTCGGTGATGATCGATGGAGAAAAGCGCTTTTATGAAATTGACTCGGTGCCGCTGGGTAATCCCGATGACAACAACGTGAGGATGCTAACGTCGATCCGCGATATCACGGCCCAAAAAAAGGTGCAGGAGGAACTTAAGCTTCTAGCTACCACAGATTCCCTGAGCGGCCTGTACAATCGCGCAGAATTCATGAGGTTGGCCAACGAGGGATTTGCCCGGGCCAAACATCGTAACGAGCAGTTATCTGTTTTGATGATGGATCTGGATCGTTTTAAAGCCATCAATGATACCTTTGGACACGCGGCGGGAGATGAAGTGATTCGTGAAATAGGAAAGATCATTAGAACCAGTTTCCGCAAGACCGATATTGCCGGGCGGTTGGGGGGAGATGAATTCGCCGTGGTCTTAGTCAATGCCACTTTGAATGAGGCCATTTCGGTTGCGGAGCAATTCGTGGAGACTGCGGCCAAGACAAGAGTGATTTACGGGAAGCAGCAAATTTCGTTCACGGTGAGCATTGGGGTGGCGTCAGCCTCTGGTGCGGCGGATAATAACAACAGTATTGAAGATATTTTAAAACAGGCTGATGATGCCCTATACAAGGCGAAAGCGAAAGGGCGGAATTGTATCGCGGTCTGAGAGCGACAGGAGGATCGGCGCACCATATGAACCGGATCGAACTGATCGCCACCGCCACCTTCGGGCTGGAAGCGGTGGTCGCCCGCGAGGTGAAACAGCTCGGGTACGAAGATGTAACCGTGGAGAACGGGCGGGTCACCTTCAGCGCCGATCTGACGGCGATCTGCCGCGCCAACCTGTGGCTGCGTACCGCCGACCGGGTGCTGCTGAAGATGGGCTCGTTCACGGCACGCACTTTCGACGAACTCTTCGAGCAGACCAAGGCCCTGCCGTGGGACGAATGGATCCCGGCCGACGCCGAGTTCCCGGTACAGGGGAAGTCGGTCAAATCCCGGCTCTTCAGCGTGCCGCACTGCCAGGGCATCGTCAAAAAGGCGATCGTCGAAAAGCTGAAACAGCGCTACCGCCGTTCATGGTTCGAGGAAACCGGCCCCCGCTACGCCGTCGAGGTCGCCCTGCTCAAGGACGAGGCCACGCTGACCATCGATACCAGCGGTGCCGGACTGCACAAGCGCGGCTACCGCAGTCTGGCGAGCCCCGCGCCGATCAAGGAAACGCTGGCCGCCGCACTGGTCCAGCTCAGCTACTGGCGTCCGGAACGCCCCTTCATCGATCCGCTCTGCGGGTCGGGCACGATCCCCATTGAGGCGGCCCTGATCGGGCTGAACATCGCTCCCGGGCTCGGCCGTGAGTTTGCCGCCGAACACTGGCCGGTGATTCCGTCCGGTCTCTGGAAGCAGGTGCGGGCCGAGGCCCGCCGCCTGATCGCCTATGACCGTGAGCTGAACATCACCGGTTCGGACATCGACGGCGACGTCCTGAGCCTGGCCCGCTACCACGCCGAACAGGCCGGCGTGGACGATCAGATCGTCTTCCAAAGGCTTCCCCTGTCCGACCTCTCCTCCCCTTTTCAGTACGGATGCATCATCTGCAACCCGCCTTACGGCGCACGGCTGGGCGAGGAACAGGCCCTGGAGAGCTTGTACCGCGAGATGGGTGCGGTTTTCAGAAGACTGGACACCTGGTCGTTCTATGTGATCACCTCGCACCGCGACTTCGAACGCCTCTTCGGCCGACGGGCCGACCGGAAACGGAAGCTGTACAACGGACGCATCGAGTGCCAGTACTACCAGTTCCACGGTCCCCGACCGCCACGCCCCGGTGTTGTCGAAACCTGACCACCCCCCGCACGCACATCTCCCAAAAAACTTGAAGACTTTTTACCGCCCCCAATCACCACCGGAAATATCCAACCTTACCAACCGTACCCCATGGCACGATATGTCATAGAGTGACTATTTCTCCTCCAAGAGGAAGTCCCTCCATGTCAGAGAATAGTACACAAGGAATACCGTGCTAATGGAGGGACTGTTGGTGATGTCAAGGGTGGTACGTGTGGTGACCGTATTGCTGGTCTTGCTGTTCGCGCTGGGAATTGGTCTGCAGGCCGCGGGAGCGCAGCAGGCCGGGGACCTGAAGGTGCTGCTCACTCCCGGGGCGCCCGTGGCCGAAGTCAACGGTGAACCGGTGGAACTGGACGTACCCGCCGTCATCCAGGACGGACATACCCTCGTCCCCCTGCGTTTCGTGGCGGAAGCCCTGGAGGCGTCGGTCAGCTGGAACGCCGAGGACCGGTCGATCCTGATCGAGTCCTTCGAGCAACGGGTTTCCCTGCAGATCGGAAACCCGCTGGCCGTCGCAAACGAAACCGAGGTCGAGCTGGCGGTCGAACCCCAAATCATTCAGGGCCGCACGATGGTTCCCCTGCGCTTTGTGAGCGAAGCTCTGGAGGCCGAGGTCGGATTCCAGCCCGATACCAAGCTGATCTCCATCTTCCGCAAGATGCGGGACAAGCTTCCCGTCGCGGACTTCAGCATTGAAGCCGAGGTGATCACCCCGGGGGGCAGCCCACCGATCATCGAGCGGAGTTACCATCCGCTGGGACTGGCGATAGTGGACCGTGAGTGGACCGGTCTGCGGGAGCGGTACCCCGAGCCGGGCACTTACCAAATCACGCTGCGGGTAAAGGACGAACTGGGAAACTGGAGTGAACCGGTTACCCGCACGCTGCTGGTCAGAGAGCCGCCGAAGGCGAAATTCCGTACGGAGAAATCCTCCTATCGCATCGGCGAGCCGATCGTTTATATCAATGAGAGTTACTCGCCCGACGGTGACAAACTGACCCTGAAATGGGAGGCCCGGCCGGCCTACTTCGAGCCGGGCGAACACGAAGTGCGGCTGACGGTCACCGACAAGTACGGGCTGACCGACACCGTCACCGAGAAGATCAGGATCACCGACCGGGTGTATTACACCAAGGAAGAATTCTACCTGATATACGGTAAGATCGGAGAGGTCGTGCCGTACGAGGAGGCGGTCCTGGACTTCCCCGTGCTTGAACCGGAGGTCACCGAGAAGAAACGCACACTGCTGCGCGTGAATAGTCCCGAGGAGATTCGCGGAGAGGGCATCCTCTACCGGGACATTGCTTCCGGGCCGGTGCGGATAATGGTGCATCACCTGAACCGCACGGGGGAACCGATCAGGATCCACGCCCTGGCCCGTAACTCCTCGTCGGCTCCGGTCGACGTCCGGATCACCCGTCAGGGAATCGGCGGTCCGGCAGGCGATATTCTGCGCCTGGGCCGCCTGCATCTGGAGCAGTTCTTCGCGCCTCAGTCCGAGCAGGTGATCACCATCCCGGCGGGAGGAACGGTCAGCATCCTGTCAAACCTGAGAAACGCGCAAATGAAACCGAATGACTGCCTCACCGGAATGTGGGATCTGGAGGTTTCGGTGCCGCTGGAGTTTACCTTTGTTGCCGTTAAGGCGGCGGACAACCCGCTGGAGCGCCTCGAAGGCCTGCCCGAACTCGCGGCCGACGGCCGGCACATCCGGGGAACCTTCCGCGACGCCGACCGCCTGCTCCGGTTCGAAACGCTCCCAAACGGTGAGCGCGCCCGGATCATCCTGGCCGACAGTCAGCTCGACCCTCCGGGCGAGGGTGTGGACGCCCTGACCGGGGAGACCGTACTGAATCTTGGAAACTACGGGGTCGTTTATCAGCTGGTTATTGACCGGCTGCCCAGGGACACGGCGCTCTTCCTGAACCCTCGGGGCGGCAACTTCTGCGGCGCGGTCAGGATCGGGCAACAAGTGGTGCCGGCGCCTGCAAACGGATATGCCGCGCCGCAGCGCGAGGCCGTTGTCCTGCATAAGAATGGAAACGCAGCCCAGCGCCTGACAATGGATTTCAGCCCGCCCTCGGGCAGCTATCTGCCGGTAAGCATTCTGTCGCTGCCGATTCCGAAATCAAAAGGCGAGTCCGGACCGCTGATCCCGGAAAAGTAACCGAGGCCGGGCCGGCCGATACATACCGGCCGGCCCGCATCAAACCCAGACAGTTCGCTACCATGGCTCACCCTCCTGCGGGATGCTCCGCTGCAAGCGTTTACGCAGGTAGGCGTGCTGTACCGCGAGCAGGGGCCGGATGTCCTGGTATTCGTTGAAAGCCTTGATTTGGAAGGCGATTCTTTGCGAATCCGAACGGCTGAACAATAGATCACCATGGTGGATGGCCTGGAACTTTAGCAATGGCGGCACCGCATTCAGGATCACCAGGTCCACGTCGTTGGTCTTTAGAGTCTTGATCAAGTCGGTGAGCCTCTTCTTTAATTAACGAGGGTTCCACCAGCACAGCGATGTCGATATCGCTGGCAAAACTGGTGCGGCCCGTGGCCTGCGAACCGAACAGATAGGCTGCAATGATCTCGGGCCGTTGCTGAAACAGTTGATTCAAAGCTTCTTTCTGGGACGCGTCAAACGCCATAGGATGTACCTCTCTTTGGGCAAGTGTCCTTGCCGGGATTATACCATTTGTTGGGCGTTAACCCAAGCGGCATAGTCCCGTTCGGGCATCAGCCGCATCTCCGGATTCTCAGCTTTTCGCCGAGTGCGCAGAAGGTGTCCACCCACCTCTTCGCTGTTTCATCGCCCCGCTGGGCCGCTTTCCGCATCTCCTGATGAGCGGCACCGAGCTGCCGGAAGTAGAGGTTTTGAACCTTCCAGAGGTCGACCCCGAAGGGCAGAGACTGCACCAGCGCGATCGCCTCGTCCAGGTGCTCGATCGCCCCGAGGTCGGTGGGGTGCTCGCGCAGGCCTTCGGCCATCCGCTCCAACGCTCCGTCGACCACAAAGCGCAGGTTGGTCTCGTCCAGGGAAATGTTTGACAGCTGGGCCTCCCGCAGCAGCGCCCTGATGTGATCCGGATCCAGGGGACTTCGTCTGAACGCGTGCTGCAGGCTGGTGTTGATCACAAATTCGGCGGCCGTGGCCAGCGCCTTCGGCTGGGGTGTATCCAGCTCCTTCAGGAAGCGCACTAGGGGCACGTGCCGGTCGTAAATCCGCTTGTAGTCCCCGCTGACCTCGTTCAGCGTGGCCTCCAGTATGATGTCGAGGATCATCCGCTGTTTGTCGGCGAAGAGCTCTTTGAGTGAATAAGTGTTGCCCCGGAAGTGCTGATCCAGAAGCCGGATCACCCCCGGGAAATCGCCGCTTTCGAAAGCAGCGGTCAGTTCACACATCATCGTCTGGTAGGCATCCTCATTCTCAAAGAACCGGACCCCGGCCCCGATGTTGTGGTTTCCGAAATTGGCCGCGCCGAAGATGATCGTTCCCGACTCCCGGGTGATCTCCGAAGCCACCTCGGCCTTGCCGACCAGCAGTTTGGCTCTCCCGGCCAACAGAATTCTGTGATTCAGACGGTGCACGCGGTAACAGTAGATCTTCGAAGTGTCGCCGTAGGATTCGAACAGAGAACACATCGCGTAGTGCGCCCCGACCTTGAGCAGGTCGACCATCGCGGGCTTCACGTACAGATTGTAAATCCTTGCCCCGTCCCGCAGTTCGGGTCTGTTGCTCTTCGCCTCGGCCAGCTTTTCCAGGAACTGCGGTTCGGGTGACGTGCCGAACAGCTCCTCCGCCAGCTGCATCACCCGCCCGGCGTACTTGATCACTTGCACGGTCTCAATCCCCGAAATATCGTCGAAAAACCAGCCGCAGCTGGTGTACATCAGCATAGCGTGCCGCTGCATCTCCAGCAGCTTCAATACGCGGATCTTCTCCCCGTTATTCAGCTCACGCACGGCATGTTCGGCCAGCCACCGGTCGACGTTCTCCGGCGAACGGTCAAGGACGACGGCGATGTAATCATTGCGCGCTTCCCACGGGTCTTTCAGAAACTCACCCGCCATCCGCTCGTACTGCGGGCAAAGCGTATTCCGCAGGCAGTTCAGCGCATTGCGCAGGGGGGTGCGCCAGCACTGATTCCAGCCCGGATACATCCCGGAATTGCAGCCGCAGTTGCTCCGCCAGCGTTCCACGCCGTGGGCGCAGCTCCATGCGGAGTTTTCCTTGATTTCGACCTCGTGTGTCGGCGGGTGCAGATCCAGGTACTCGGAATAATTGGTAAGCCGCACATCTTTGCGCAAGGAAATGTAATCCAGCGCAAAGGCCAGGGCCATGTCTCCATGGCGGTGGTGGTGGCCGTAGGTCTCACCGTCGGTGGCGATGTGTACCAGCTGCGGGAACGGCTTCTCCTCACGGAAGGCATCCAGCAGGCGTTTGGCGAACCGCTCTCCGTTGGAAAGCAGATGTTCAAAGGCCACCGCCCTGGAAATCTCTCCATGGTAGAAAAAGACGCTGATGGTGCTGCCCGATGGCAACGATACCAGATAGGGCATCGTGGTATCGATTCCGGGTGGCCCGATTTCCTGCCAGTCACGACTGCCCAACTCGCGCACGCGTTGCGCCTGGTGATTGGCCAGGATCGTAAAACGGATTCCCTGCCGGGCCATAATATCGAGGGTTTCCAGGTCGACGGCCGTCTCGGGCAGCCACATCCCCTCCGGTTTTCGCCCGAACCGGTGCTCGAAATCCCTGATTCCCCACAGCACCTGGGTGGTTTTGTCGCGCCGGTGCGCCAGGGGCATGATCATGTGGTTGTAGGCCTGCGCCATCGCCGAGCCGTGCCCGGAGAAGTGCTTCATGCTCTCCCGGTCGGCCTCGATGATGGCACGGTACACCTCCGGCTTGTTGGTTTCCATCCAAGAGAGCAGGGTCGGTCCGAAATTAAAGCTGATTTTGGCATAGTTGTTGACGATGTTCCGAATCCAGCCGTCATCGTTCAGGATGCGCGAGACGGTGTTGGGCTCATAGCACTCGGCGGTGATACGTTCGTTCCAGTCGTGGTAGGGATGGGCGGAATCCTGAATCTCGACGTCCTCCAGCCATGGGTTTTCGCGCGGCGGTTGGTAGAAATGGCCGTGAATGCAGATATAACGATTCATCAAGAATCTGCCTCCTCATTGCTGTAGCAGCAGACAGGGCTTTGCCCTGCACCATCTTGTCAGGCACGATGCCCCATCACCGGGCCGGCGTTCACCGGCCGAATCCAGCGCTTGAAATCGGCCGGGGCCGGCGTCTTCCGGCAATGGATGACCAACTCCCGGTAGTATCTCCAGAGAATACGGTGAAGTCCCCCGCTGCGCGATTCCAGTTTTAGCCGGAAGCGCTGATCCGGCCGCTCAACGCTGGTTATCCCGCCTCCGGAAATAGAGGCGTCCGGTGTACCTTCTTCGGGAAAACCGCACCGGCCGCCGGGTTTTGCGCAGGAGGTTGATCCGGCGGAGCAGGCTTTCAATCCCGTTCATTGCCGCAAACTCCTCCAGAGCATAGTATGCCTTGCGACGCCAGTTCGGATAGGCCTCCCCGCTTCCGGGTTTGTTTTGGGGAGCCGTTTCCAGCCACAGGTCCTCCAAATTGACCAGCAGGATTCCCGCCGGACCGGCGGCCAGGTGGGCCAGACTGCCCCCCAGCACCGCTCCGGTTTTCGCCGTGGGAGCTTTCAACCACCCCTGCCGGTACAGGTAGGAAGGCAGCGCCGTCCTGACATACCGATCGGCGTCCGTCAGCTTTTCCTGCCAGAAGGCGGCGAACGGCGGCAGGTCGTGCGTGTTCAGACAGGCCAGTGAACCATTGCCGACAGGATTCAAGACCTTATTGAAATCTCCCGTGAATTCAAAGGGAAGCACGTACATCCCGTAAATCCCGTGCCGGGCCATCATCCGCCGCACGACGTCGGATACCGTGCCCAGATCCTCGCCGACGATGAGTGCCCGGTGCCGCCAAGATTCCAGGGTGAGTATCGCAAAGAATTCCTCCGTCCGGTAGCGGACGTAAACCCCCTCGACGGCCGACAGTCCCCGCGGCACCCAGTAGAGCCGGTGCATCCCGGCGACGTGGTCAATGCGCAGGATGCCGGCCCGCTGCAGGTGGTGGCGCAGGCAGGCGATGTAATAGCGGTATCCCTGTTCCCGGATGCGCTCGGGATGCAGCGGGGAGAATCCCCAGTCCTGTCCGTCACGGTGGAAGGCATCGGGCGGCGCTCCTGCACTGCAATCGGCGGCAAAGACCGCCCGTTCCCGCCAGACGTCGTAGCCGGCGGTGTGCACCCCCAGCGGCAGGTCCAGGTAAAGACTCTGTCCGGCCTGCCGCGCCTTCGCGGAGAGTTCCCGGAACTGCCCGTCTACCAGCCACTGTACATACAGATGGTAGCGCGCCGTTTCCGGATCATAGTCCCCCTCCTGCAGGGTGCCGTTTCGCATCCGTTCGGGCCATTCGTTCCAGGGTGCGCCCTGGTGTTCAACGGCCGCCCGGAAAGCGGCGTAGTCGTGCACCCGGGGGTGAGCATCGGCCCAGTGCCGCAGGGCCTCCTGTCGACGGCCGCCGCCCGCAAAGAAAAGCCGGGCACAGGATTCCAGAACCCGCCGCTTCAGAGCCATCCCGCGGCGGTAGTCGACCAGAGGCGCCCCGCTTAACTCGGCGGTCTCCCTTCGGTACTCCGGAGACTCCAACAGCGCCCGGGCTTCAGGATGGCGGCACACCTCTTCAACCCGGTGCAGGTCAAGATAGAACTCATTCCAGAACAGGCGACTGACCGGGGCATAGGGACTGGGATCGAACGGCTCATCAAGAAAGTTCGGCAGCAGGGGCAGAGTGCCGACCATGTCTCCCCCCATTTTGCCGATCCAGTCGAGCAGCACTTCCAGATCGGTCAGATCACCCGCCGCCCCGCTCCGTCCCGTACGCAGGGCGTACAGCGGCAGAAAACCGCCCCAGATCCGTTTCCCGGCAGGCAATCTGAAAGCCCGGCCGGGAGCAACAACCACCAGCGCCTCGGCGGTACGCGGCGGCAGGTGCAGGGTCATCCCGTGGTACCCCCAGGGCAGTCCCCCGGGCAGCACAAGCCGCCGGATCTCGTAAGCCGTTCCCTCCACGCATACCCTGTGCTGCAATGCAAGCCGGGCCGGGCGGAAACTCCGGTGCAGCAGGCGTCCGTCCTCAAGCTGCAGCCTGCATTCCGCTGTTTTCTCCGCAACTCCTGACGACAGGCGCAGAGAGAACGCCGTGGGCCTTCGGTCCCAAACCACGATCACCGGTTCGCACAAACGCCGCCACCAGTCGTGACGGCGTTCCCGCACGGCGGCACCAAGGTCGGAAACACTCTCCACCGGGGCGCCCAGGGCCCTGAGCACCGCCAGCAGGGCGTGCGGCGCCGCCGGACGGCGGCGGCCCTCCGTGTCGCGGTAGACGGTCCGGATCCCGTATAGCCGGGCCAGTTCGTGGAGCAGGGTGCGCTGTTTATCTGAAATACTCATCAGTCCTCAGGCCTAATAGCGGTGGGTTCCCACACTTTATCCTCCTCATATTAACTTGTTATTATAACCGGCGGTCGGTAAGAACTCCGGACGAAATCTGCCGGGAATTGCCGTTCCCATTTGACAACCCGGACCGGTTGGCTGATTATGGAGAGAAGAACCAAAGGGGTGTGTGGGATGTCCAGACTGGTGAAAGCGGCCACCTTTCTCAACCCGGTGGAAGCGCATATCTTTAAGAACATGCTGGCCGCGCAGGGCATCGAGAGTTTCGTCTTTGATGAGCAGTTGCAGGCGCTGATTCCCCTCCCGACGCTGGGCATCAAGGTAATGGTACGCGAAGAAGACCGCCTGCAGGCCCGGGAACTGCTGCGCGAGCTGGAAGCATCGGCTGAGGGGGAGATCCGTTACCTGGACGAGGATTAGGGGAGCGATAATTGTCTAACCCGGCGCTTTGGTGAAAAGGTCCAGGCAATAAGAAAGACGATGGTCGACAGCACCACAATCGAGGCCCCGCTGGGCAGGTTGAACAAGTACGCCAGGGCCAGTCCCGACCAGCAGGACAGCACCCCGAAGACGGCGGCCAGCGCAAACAGCTTCCACAGGCTGTAGGTCAGCTGGTAAGCGGCGGCCGCCGGGTTCAGAATCAGACTGAAAATCAGCAGGCCGCCGATCGGCTGCAGCGAAGCCGTCACCGTGAGTCCGGTCAGCAGCAGCAGACCGTAAACCACCCAGGTGGCGGGCAAGCCCACGGCGAGGGCGATTTCGCGGTTAAATATCACAGCCTGAATCTCCTTGAAGAAAAACACGATCGAGGCCACGACGAGGGCGGCCACAATACCCAGTATGACCAGGTGCTCGCCGGTCACGGTGAGAATACTCCCCCACATCAGAGTCAGCGCCTGCGTTTTCGGCCCGGGCATCATCCCCAGGAACAGAAAGGAGAGCCCGAGCATGAGGGAAAAGACGATCCCCAGCGAGGTGTCCGGGTTGAAGTCCCCCCGATCGGCCAGCGGGCCGATCGCCGCAGCCGCCGCCAAACTGAAGATGAATGCGCCCCACACCGGGTTGAACCCGAAAAACACGGCCAGGATCGCCCCGGCGAAGGCGGCGTGCGAGATGCACACCCCGATGAAGGAAAGGTGCATGCTGACGACCAGCACCCCGATGAGCGAACAGGCTGTTCCCCCCAAGAGCCCTGCTAAAAGGGCGTACCGCATGAAGTCATACTCAAATACGCCCATACTCAGTGTTCACTCCCGTCGATGTGGCTGTGGGCGTGGCGGATGTGGCCGTGCCCGTGGCAGCACAGTGGACTCATGCCGTAAACTTCCCGCACGTTCTCATCGGACAGCGCCCGGTCGGGCGTACCGTAGGCGTAGATCGTGCCCTTACGGAGCAGAAGCACCCGGTCGCAGCGGTGAAAGGTCTCCCGCGGGTCATGGCTCACCAGCAGTGTGGTCAGTCCCCGTGTCCGGTGGATTTCGGTTACCAGTTCCAGGATCTCCTGACGGGACCGCCAGTCCAGCGAAGCCGTCGGCTCGTCCAGGAGGAGCATGCGCGGTTCCTGGGCCAGAGCCCGCGCAATGGCCGTGCGCTGCTGTTCCCCGCCCGAAAGATGCCCGAAAGGGCGGTCGGCCAGGTGGGACATGCCGACCAGTTCCAGAAGCTCGTCCACCAGTCTCCAGTCCTCCGCCCGCGGTCGGCGCCAAAGCCCCATACGCCCGTAGCGTCCGATCATCACCGACTCCCGGACGTTTACCGGCAGCCGGGGATCAACGTTCTGTCCCTGCGGCACAAAGCCGATCATCGTCCGCATCCGGCGGGCGGCTTCGCTCAGCCGGAAATCGCGGCCTTTCCGCCCGGCCGTCATCCGGTATCCCAGCACCTCGGCCTCACCATGCAACAGACGCCCGAGCCCGTTTACCACGGTCAGAATGGTGGTCTTCCCCGCCCCGTTCGGGCCGGTGATCCCGACCATCTCCCCTTCCTCAACCTCCAGCGATACCCGGCGCAGGGCCACGTCTTCACGGTAGGAGACGGTCACTTCACGGAGCCTGACGGCCGTGCCCATCGGCCGACCCCCTTTCGCCTATTCCATCGCCTCAAGCAGCAGATCCGTGTTTCGCTCCACGGTCAGAGCCCAGTTTTCGGTTCCGTCAAAGCCGCCCGGAAAATTGGACAGGGTGACGTGGTGCGCGCCCAGTTCACGGGCGATCGCCTTTCCGGCCTCGTGTCCGCTCTGCAGGTTGTCGATGACCAGCACCACCCCCGCTTCCCGCCCCGCCTTCAGCAGCTCTTCCAGTTGCTTGGGGCTGGTGCTGTCCGGCGCGCCGAAAGAGCCGACCACCTCATAGCCCGCCCAGGCCAGAAACCCGGTCAGCATTTCATTCACCAGCACCTTCACCTGATCGACACCGGCGGCATCGAAGCGCTCCTTAATTTCTCTTCCCGTCACCGCCACCATCTCCTGCAGTTTGGCCGCGTTATCCCCGTAAAATCCCGCGTTTTCCGGATCGGCCTCGGCCAGTGCGGCGGTGATCTTTTGGATCGCCTCATCCTGTACCGGCGGGGTCAGCCAGTTCCCCCTGACGCCCAGGACCACCTTCTGCAGTTCCTCGTTGCGCGCCGAGTTGATCAGCTCCTCGGTGAATATTTCACCCTGCCAGTCGTGGACAAAGAAGAGCCGGGCGTCGGCCAGAACCTGCATATCCCCCGGCTTTACGTCGAAATGGCCGGGACATGAGGCGGGCGGAATAATGTTGGCCACCGTCACCCGGTCCTGCCCCACCTGCTCCACAATGTCCGCAATCAGACTGGTGGTGGTGACCACTTTCAGACTGCTGCCGGCCGCACCGTCATTCGTCTCCTGCCCGCAGCCCGCCGCCAAAAGCATCAACACCAGAGCCGCACCCAGGATAACCGCCCTCATTCCCTGCTTCACCGCAATCCCTCCTCACAAAATAAAAACCACGAAGAGGCGCCGCTCCATGGCGTCTTTGACCTTCGTGGTTCGCTTCCGTTACAGTGCATTTACCGGCTTTCTTTGTTCGAAAAAGCGCTTCGAAACGACTTCTGCCGCCCGTTGAAAGTTCAGCGTTTAACCAAGTATAATCGATGTCTCTCCCGGTGTAAATAGTTTTCTGAGCATCAGGCCGGAATTGCGTTCCAGTGGACGCACGTGCCGCGCAGCAGCCTAGTCAAGCCCGAGAACCGTATTGGCTGTTTCCCTCCCGTTTTGCTACGATAAGGCTATCAATGGACCTTGTCCGGCGATAATCTCATTGGAGGGAATGCTGTCCATGCAAGAGTACCTGATCCACCCGCTGGTCGTCGGGGCCAACCAGACCGACCAGGGGATAATGACCTACCTCCGCGGGTATGGCAGACGGATCTGGATTCCGATTTACGTCTTCTACCTGGAGGGCGGTAACCAAAAAATACTGGTGGATACCGGACTGGAGCAGTTTATGGTCCCGCCCGAGGTCGGTGAACAGTACGGGCTTGAGATCCTGGAGTTTGAACCCGCCCTGGCCCGCGTCGGCTTAAAACCGGAGGACATCGACATCATCATCCACACCCACCTGCACAACGACCACTGCGAAAACGACTACAAATGCCCCAACGCCAAGGTTTATGTGCAGAAGGCCGAGTACGAGTTCTTCAAGAACCCGCACCCGATCGACCACCGCTACTACCCCGATGTCCTGGATGACAATGAAGTGGTCGTCATCGAGGGCGACCAGGAGATTGTGGACGGCATCAGCGTCATGCTGACCCCGGGACACACCCCCGGCGGACAGTCCGTGGTGGTGAACACGGCGGCCGGGAAGGCGATCATCACCGGGTTCTGCTGCAATCAGGAGAACTTCCCCAAACAGGGACCGGTGGTCACCCCCGGCGTGCACTTGAATGCTATCGACGCTTACGAAAGCGCCCGGCGGGTGCGTGATGCCGCGGACATCCTGCTCCCCATCCACGACCTGGCCGTCGGCCGCCAAGTCTGGGGACGGAAGTAGGCCCGGTCCTCGGGCCCGAACGGCAGATCAACCTTCAGTTCGGCGACACTGTGTGCCCGGCTGAGACCGGCGGACATTTCGCTGTGCAGGCGACCGACCGGGCTGTTTCGTACCGCTCCGGTGGGCTTGATAATAACCGCCTGAACGTACCGCAATCCAAGACGGTGGGCCACTGCCGCCCGGCCGTGACCGTCCAGGATATATTTTCCTCCCTCGTTCCAGACGAGGACGAGCGGTACCCGGTCTTCAGCAATCGTCCTGATTTTCCCCCTCACGTCGGGAAGCCGGTAATCCAGGTCGTGTGTGGGCGTAAGTTCACGCACGTCCACACTGTCGACCGTCACCTCGATGTTCGGCCCGTAGATCTGCCGGTACACCTGATTGAGCAGGGCCAAAACCAGGGAACTGCGCAGGCGCTCGGCTTCGCCGCTGGAACTACCGCCCCGCCTGATCAGGTAGGCCGCGGTATCAGCCTGCGCTTTCTCCTCATCCTTTTCCCCGCGGGCGGCGTGGCTCACCAGTTCGTGATAGAGCACGGCCCGTTGGTCGGCTTCCGAAAGCGAGAAGAAGCACGGGTGGATGAATACGCTGCGGCCGTCGATATCGGCCTCGGCGATCCATTCCAGATGCGGCGTGATCACCAGTTTGAAAAAGCAGCCCCGGCGGCAGGAGGGCAGGCGGCGCAGGGCCGACTGGATTCCGTCGGACAGGAGTCCGGTCAGTATCCGCCGCTGACGTTCATTCAGCTCTCCTTCCAGGCAGGTCAGGCGTGACTCTCGGCCATCTATCCCGATTTCGGCCAACACCGGGGGGCGCCGGTCAAGAGAGCGTCTGCAGAAAGCCGGGATCCGGTAGGGGTAGGGCAGGCGGGTGCCGGGCCGCAATTCCTCGCCGGTTCGGCACCGCTCACCGGCGAGCACGTTGATACCGCACTCCGCGGCCGCCTGCAGGATCATCTTCCGGATTTTGCCGAGTGTCTCCGCCGTCTCGGCCGGCGGCACAAGCGTCCGGGGATTCTGCAGGTCGGCGGCGAGCACGTACTGGATCAGCCTCCGTTCGTTAATCGAGATGAAATCCAGCCGCCGCCGCAGGTAGGACTCGATCAGCACCAAGTTCCCGGGCGTGGCGATTTCCATTCCCACCGGAAGCTGTTCCAATCCCTCCTCGGCGATAATCTTGAACGCCCGGTCGAGTTCATCCAGCGTCCTGACGTGCGTCAGTTCCAGCCTGACCGGAAAACCGCGGGCAATGGCCGAGCGAACGGCGCGCAGTTCCCAGCGGAAGAAGGGCTCATAGGCCTGATCGGTCCACCGGGCCAAGCCGCTGAACCCCATCAGCGGGTTCTCGTCCACCGTCTCAAACGCCCGGCCTCCTTCGAGCCGGTAAAACCCGGCGCTGTCCAGATCATTGGTGCTGAACACCACCGGCATCCCGGGCAGCCTGGTGGCACAGCCGTTGACCAGCGCCTCGAAAAACCAGTGCTGATAAAGCCGCTCGGCATTGGGATAAGCTTCTTTGAGGCGGAACGGATGCTGTCCGATTCCGCCGACGATTTCCGCCGCCCGGATCCGGATACAGGGCAGCTCGCGCACGGCGGGAACCGGTCCGGAGACCGGTGAAAGAAGCGGCCGGCGGGACTTTGGTGCAGTCTCCTTTGCTTCTGTTTCCGCCTCGGCCGCCGCCACCGAGTGGACCACCCGGACGTAAGACGTGTCGGCCACTCCGATCGAATCGATGCCCAGCTTTACCAGCAGGGCGGCAAAGGCCGGGTCGTTGGACGGCCTCTGCCCGCAGAGCCCGGTTTTGACGCCCAGGTTCTTGGCGGTGCGGATCACCGTTTCCAGCGCCTTCACCACCGCCGGGTCGGTTTCGTCGAAGCTCGCGCGCATCCGGTCATTGTCTCGGCCGGTGGCCAGCATAAACTGGGTCAGGTCATTGGAACCGATGGAAATGAAGTCGAGACGTTTCTTTCCCTGCCCGTCGACCAGGAATGCCTCCAGGTCCAGCGCATTATACGGCACCTCGGCCATCATCCCGATCTGCAGCCCGTCCTCGCCGCGGCGCAATCCCTCGGCCGCCAGAAAATCCAGCGCCCGCCGCAATTCCTTGGGTGTCCGGACCACCGGCAGCATTACGGCCACATTGCGGTAGCCCATGCTCCGGGCGAACTTGATCGCTTCCAGTTCCCAGCGAAAGACCTCGGCATAGGCCGGGTCGATCATCCGGCCCTCGCCCCGGAAGCCCAGCATCGGATTGGCCTCTTCCTGCTCGAACAGGTAACCGCCCCACATCTCCCGGTACTCGTTGCTCTTGAAATCGGTCGTCCGGTAGATTACAGTCTGCTCCGGGGTTTGGGTGGCGGCAATCGAAGCAATAGCCCGGCCCAGCGTCTCCACGTAAAACCGGCGGCCGGACTCATGTCCGCTTATCGACTCGGCGATGCGTTTCTTCAACCGGCTCCGCTTCTCAAAACGCCCGCCGGGTTCAAACTCCCCGCGGTCGTATGCGAGCAGCGCCTGCGGATGAATACCCATCTGCGCCAGCACGAATTCAGCCCGCAGCAGGCTTACTCCGTAGTGGGAAGTGTAACGGGCAATCGGGAATCTCCTGGCCACAAAAGGATTGGCCACGATCAACCCGATCTTGGTCCGGGTCACCGGAAGCCGGTCGATATCCACCGTCTCTCCGGTCTCCACCAGGACCTCGGGCAGTGGAACCCGGTGGGTGTACACCCGCCCGGCATCGGCGTCAACGGTGACGTTCAGGTCCTCACCCCGCTCCTCAGCCTCTTGAACCAGCCGGCGCAGCCTATCCAACGCACCGGCGCCCACACCGACCACCGCCGGTTTGCGCAGTTCCCGGGCGACAATGGCCGCGTGCGATGTTGAACCGCCGACCGCCGTAACAAAACCGGCGGCCACCCGCATCACCGGCACCATATCCGGCGTGGTGAACTCCGTACAGAGAATATCCCCCTTGCGCACCCGGCGCATCTCAACGGCCAGTCCTTTCGAATCCCGGGCATCGATCACGACCGCACGCCCGGACGCCGCCCCCGAACCGGGAGTGCCGGTGCAGAGGAGTTCGGCCTGTTTCATCTTTTCCGGACGGACCGCCTTTTTCTTCTGCTTAATGCGGTTCGGCTCATCGGCGGCGTAAACGGTTTCCGGCCGGGCCTGGGTCAGCCAGAGTTTACCCCGCTCATCAAGGGCAAACTCCACATCCCGCATATCACCGTAGTATTCGGCCACCGACAGGACGGCACGGCCGATCTCGATCGCTTTTTCATCGGGAATGGAAAAACGACGCCGCCGGTCGGCGGGTACAGGCAGGGCCCGTGTTCCCCCCTTTTCTTCGTCGAAGACCAGCATTACTTCCTTGGCCCCCAGGCGTTTCTCAAGAATCACCATTTCGCCCGAGGGCGATACGGCCAGCAGGAACCTGTCGGGTGTCTGCCGTCCGCTGACGATCGCCTCGCCCAGGCCTTCGCCCACGTCCAGGTAAACCACACCCCGGGTCGTCCCGTGCCTGGCGCTCCACCCGGTCTCGATGTCCACCGTGAACGCCGTCCCGGACTTGGCACTCTTGATCATCCGCTGGACAACCACGGCGATCTCCACCTGCAGGTGGTCGAACCCCTTTTCCATCCGGTAGCTGATCGCCCGGTCGGTGAACAGCGAGGCCCAGCAACGACGGACGGCGTCCAAGACGGCGTCCTCTCCGCGGATGTTCAGGTAGGTGTCCTGCTGACCGGCAAAAGACGCGTCGGGCAGGTCCTCGGCCGAGGCCGAGCTGCGCACGGCCACCGGCAGATCGGCGGTCCCCGCATCTGCGGCCAGTCGGCGGTATTGCTCTCTGACCGCTTCGGCGATGGCCGAGGGGACCCGCGTTTCCGGCCGCCGAATCGCCTCCCGGATCCGTTTCCCCACGGTGGACAAGTCAGCCGCTCCGGCGGTCAGCCCCCGGAGTTCCTCCGCGATATAAGCAGCCAGCTGATTGTCACTCCGCAGGAAAGCACGATAAGCGTCGGTGGTCACAATAAAGCCGGGAGGAACATCGATACCGGGAATTCTGGTGAGTTCCCCCAGATTAGCCCCTTTACCCCCGGCCAGCGCCACATCTCCGGCTCCCACATCTTTGAAACCAACCGTGTAACGCATCGGAAAACAACCTCCCAAAAAACAAATACCCCCCCTACGGTACCACCTGGACTCCGAACGGGAGGGTTAATATATAGAAGGTTAGTTTTTGGGAATAGACGATAAGCAGATGTTATGACCGGCAGTGCGTGCCATTCAAGACCAGGCACTTCCTGACCAATAAATAACACCATTAGCCCATTCTGTCAAACACAATTCCTGCTGAATATGGTTATCGCTCATCCTTTATATGCAATATTTCCTAAATAGTATGACTGATTAGGCAATTTATGCATACTTTCTCTCCAGCATCAGGGCAAAACCACAATGTTGGTGGCCATCGTCCGCTGACGGCCGTCGGAAGGACGGTTCAGGACTTCGTTATCAAAGACAAAGACGCTGGAACCACCTCCGTCCAGATTGTAGGCGTCGATCACACCGAACTCGATCAGTGAGACCTGCAGGTCCTCCAGGGTGACCCCACTGGACCAGTCGGCCTGGCGCCCATCCACGACGATCATAATCAGATCCCCGTTGGCGTACTCGCCGATGAGCGTACGCGGCTGCCGCTGGTGGCGCCAGTTCCGGGGGATGGATACCGGTTTTTGGTCGCGGATCAGAATCGGCACAAAACTTACCCCCTGCCGGGCGCCCAGCCGGTTGAGCTGGGCCTGATCGTGGACGATATCACCCACCAGATGTCCCTGCGCATCGAAACCGACGAAAAAGAGATCGTCCTTGGAAGGCTGGAACCCCCCGATCAGCTTCCCGTCGATCATCGTGTTCCCGATCGGCAGCACATGCATCCGGCCTCCGCCGGGAGCGGTGTAAAACCCCCCGCCGTTGATGCCCAGGATCGCACCCGTACGCCGCACGGCCGCACTCGTGGTTTCCCCTTCCACCGGACGGTGCACCACCCGGAGCACTTTCGGATCGAAGGGTTTGACCTTGGCAATATATCCCCGGTAGCCGATGCCCTTCAATTCAAACACCTTCACCTCGACCCGTTCCGACCGGTGCACCCGTACCGGCGGGCCCAGTTTTTCCAGGATGTGCTCCTCGTACACGTCGTCCGACAGGTCCTTCTGAATAGCCGATTTCTGGGCCAGTTCCAGCAACAACCGGTGCTGTTCCTCGTACTTCCGCTGCTGCTCTTCCAGCGTGTCCCGTACAAAACCGGCCGTATACTCCAGTTCGTGCAATCCCTCCTGCAGCCCGTCCACCGCAGCCGCCAGTTCGTCCGCGGGCAGCGTCATGCCCCCCGCCGCCTGTCCGAAGGACGAAGCCGAGACGATGATCGCGATGATCGGGGCGACCAGGAGTAAGATGACCAGATTAATGCGCAACATTGGGCGACTTCCTCAAAGCTTCCAGACTCCGCTCCAACTGTTCCAACTGTCTGTCCAGCGCTTCGATGCGCTGCGTCAGTGCCTCCTGGGTTGAATCGGTGCCGGCCAGGATTTGGTCGGTGTCGGCGAGGACATCCTTCACCTCACCCAGTTCGGCCTGAATCGCATCCAATCTTTCTTCCAGCGACTGCACGTGCAGGGCATTGGTCTCCTGTACGGTGCGCACCGAGCGGTCGATATAATCGGTAACCAGGTAGTAAGCACCATATAGCAAACCGCCCCAGAACGCGATCATCAGCACAACGGCGGCGACTCTCACCCAGGGGCGGACCGTTTGTTTCCGTTCAGCCCTCGTGCCCGGCACGGCATCCTCTTGTACTGGCAAATCCATGGCTGTCCCACCTTTCTCTCCCATTATACCTAAATACGGAAGATGTCGAAACATGAAAAACCCCGTAAGCTGTGGCTTACGGGGTCGAATAGACATCCAATTTATGGGATGACGGCTTTTAGGCCACCGCTTCGGCCATGGCCCTGAAAAGCTCCTTGGTGCTCATGGTGCCCACCACACGGTCGCCGTCCAATACCAGGATGGTGTTTACCCCATGCCGCCGAATCAGATTCGCCGCCCTCATCAGGGTATCGTCGGCTTTCACCGTTACCAGCGGCCGCATAATCTCACCGACCGGCTTGTCGGCAATATTCCGGCAGCGCTGGGTGAACAATCCCGACCAGTACGCTTCGCAGTTGTATTCCGGCTTCAGAAACTCCGGCTCCACGGCCTTCAGGATGTCCAGCGGCGTTACCATCCCGACCGCCCGGTCCTGCTCATCAACAACCAAAACCAAGGGTTCGCCCGCTCCCGGACCGTTATTCTTTTTTCGGAAGACCTCGACCAATTCCCCGACTCGGCACTCCTGCCTCACGAAAGTACCTTCATCGAAGGCGGAGGCCAGGTCCCGAACACGCAGTGTCATACCGGAACCCTCCTTTCAGTTCCTGTTTTCCCTTTCCCCTTCTTCAAACTCCGTTTTCCCAAAACCGGTCTGCAGCGGCAGCTGCTCCCTGATCTTTTTCAACTGCTCCTGAAATGCGGGATCGTTTACCGATTCAAGCTGCCACCACAGCCACTTGCACCGGAGCTCCCACATCGCCTTGGCTTTTTCCAAACGACGTACTTTCTGACCGAGGCTGATATTGGCGTGCCGCAGCTTCAGCACCTTATCGGCCAGGGGCTCCTGGGTAGTAGAAAGCTGTTTTGACAACAACTCCAGGCCGGCCCAGGTCAGCTTTTTCTTCCAGGCATAATATGTATGGCGCTTTATCCCGTGTTTCCGGCATATCTCCTCGGTGCTTAGCCCCTCCTCCTGCCCTTCCAGGATGATAGAAAGCATTTTTTCCGGGCTGACTTGCACACTATCACTCCTCCCTCCAGGACGTCTCACTCCTTCTTCCCTAACCCGTCGTGCTTCGACCGGGCAGGCATCACCTGCCTTCCACCGCTGCTACGTGCCGCACGCTTCAAATAAGAAAGCCGGGATTCTCGCTTGGCAGCGGGAAACCCGGCCTATCGTTGTTCGATTCAGCCCCGACTTTCGTCCGAACTTCTTGGTACCGATCAAACTAAATATTAGACCTTAAAATGCCTGAGAAACCGTCCGCTTTCTTGGCCGGACTCTGGAAGCAGGCTCATCCAGCTTGAGGGTTCTGATCGCTTCATAAATCAATACCGGCTGACCGTTCTCAATTCTAATCTTGACTTCACCCCAACCGAGTTCCCGGGTGAAGTTTAAGAGCTTCCGCTCACGGTTGCTCAATAATACTTCATCGTGGCTCATTAGGCTAATCCCCCTTTTTGGTTCCGGCGTGCGCCCGGACAGAGGTATCTTCAACGATCATCGCCAAAAAACAAAGGCCGATGGTCTTCCCTTCCGGAAGCACACCGACCTATCGTTTTTCGATTCGGCCCTCTATGAAGTTGTTGGTAAGCATCTCGTTAACCTACGCCAGCTTGACGCCGTTCTTGCGCCTAGCCGGCTGCGCCCGGGAAACTTCCTCGTTTTCAATGAGCCTGCACGTCTTGATCGCCTCGTAGACCACCACAGGCTGCCCGTTCTCTACCCGGACCTTGACCTCTCCCCATCCGAGCTCACGGAGAAACGAAAGCAATTGTCTTTCCCTGCCCGTCAACTCGGGAAGCACGATGGAATGCATATACTCCACTCCCTCCCGAGACGTGGCGCCCGACTTCTGTTACCACAAGCCTGTATTAACCTTATTAATCAGTTGGTTAACGCACCACATCCAAGTGTATACTCGTTCGTCAAGGTGCTTCAAGCCGTCAAAACCGACAATTGGGCTTGCGAATCAAGTTACTTGCATAGGGAAGATTTACTTGCCGTAAGTACCATTGAGCCGGTACGTGGCCGGCAGCTGGTGGCACCGGCATCCGAACCAGTTGACACTACCCATACCGATTTTCCGCCGTCTCACTAGCTCGCTTCTGAACATATGCTGGTTTTTCCCACCACCCCTCACGCATTTTCGAATTCCGCACAAATATTTCGTTCGAATTTTTTTTAACTTACCATGCAGTTTTTTAATCTGTCAACCCATATTTTTAACTTATGGCAAGAAATTTTTTCAATTAACTATTGTAATATTTTGACAAACCGCGCACCCCTTGCACTCCAAGGTCTCCCGGCCTCGGCAAGCCGGAGCAGCGACAGCCTGCAAAGCCACCGAGACAATATCCAAGCGCAGTAATGCCCTATTTTTCCCATTCATATCCATGCATGCCGTTTCATGTGCACCTGTCCAAGCCGCCGGTTTTTCCCCCTGGAAACAACCATCCTCTTGCAAATTATTTGTCATCACGTCCTGTGAAATGCAGCTTGAGCAGATCCTTTTGTGACTCTCTTCACGTAAAGCGGCGACAAGAGCCATTGGATAGAAAAACAGGCGCACCAGGAAGAAGTATCGATGGAGCAGATGCAGAAGACTCCGGCCGTTACCGGATATGAAGGATGTAGTGCAGCATCATCCAGAAGTGGCTGAAACTGCCTGCCATCACGAAAACGTGGAATATCTCGTGGAAGCCGAAAACACCGGGGATGATGTTGGGCCGTTTCAAACCGTAAATGACCGCACCCACCGTGTAAAACAGCCCGCCGATGCCCATCCAAACCAGGGCTCCCAAAGGCATATTCTGCACCAGAGGCCAAATGGCAATCACAATCAGCCAGCCCATAAACAGGTAGATGCCCGTGGACAGCCAGCGCGGCGCCTGCAGCCAGAACAGCTTCAAGAACACCCCGGCCAGAGCCAGTGTCCATACGGTCACCAGGAGGCTCCAGCCCCAGCCGCCGCGCAGCGGAACCAGACACACCGGGGTATAGGTGCCGGCGATCAGCAGGAAGATCATGATGTGGTCCAGGCGTCTGAGGATTCTGGTGCCCCTCTCCGAAAGCGGCAGCAGGTGGTATAGCGAACTCGCGGTATAGAGCAGGATCAGGCTGGCCCCGAAGATGGCGAAGGCCACGACGTGCCAGGCCGTACCCACCCGGACGGCGTAATACACGAGCAGCACCAAGGCGGCAACCGAGAGCAGCGCCGCCGCCAAATGAGTCAGACCGCTTACCGGATCCTTCAGCCGGCCGAACACCCCGATCATCCTTTCCCCGGTACCACAAAGGGATGCTTCCTTATTACGACTTGACCCGTGCATTATCCTGCTCATCGATGCCGCACCGGGAAGAAATGGACGTAACACATCCCGCCTCTCTTACGTACCATACACCGTCACCAGAATTCTTAACCGCGGCTAACAAGAGCGCTTTCCATTAACACGAAAGGGGAACACAGGTTGTGGTCAAGCACATGCGGAAAACCGGACACTCCACGGAGAGTCTGGCCTCACTCGGCGCGGGTGAAAGGGCGGTCATCCATGCCCTGAACGCCGGCGACCGTTTCCGTCGTCGACTCCTGGATCTGGGGTTCGTGCCCGGAACGGTGGTGGAAGCCGTGCGCCGAAGCCCGTTTGGCGATCCGGTGGCCGTCAGCGTTCGCGGCACCACGATCGCCCTGCGTCTGGAGGATGCCGGGCGGATTGCAATCAGGCGCCTAGACCAGAGGAACCACAGATGAAAGGGGCAGGCGGCTATGCCGAACGAAGGTGATCTGCGCGCCTTCATTTACGACGCGCTGACTTTCAACCGCATAAGCAGCCGGAAACAGCCGGTAATCGCGCTGATGGGCAACCCGAATACCGGCAAGAGCACCGTGTTTAACGCTTTGACCGGACTGCACCAGCATACCGGAAACTGGCCCGGGAAAACGGTCCTGTCGGCCAGGGGGAAGTATGCGTATGAAGGGCGCACCTATGAATTGATTGATCTGCCCGGCAGCTATTCGCTGCACGCCAACTCCCCGGATGAGGAAGTAGCCCGCGACTTTCTCTGCTGGGGCCGACCGGACGCCGTCGTGGTGGTGGTGGACGCCACCTGCCTGGAGCGGAACCTAAACCTGGTCCTGCAGGTTCTGGAACTCACCGCCCGGGTTGTGGTCTGCCTGAACCTGATTGATGAGGCGGAGAAGAAACAGATTCTGATCAATGATGAGTTGTTGGCACAGGAACTGGGGGTGCCGGTGGTGCGCTGCGCCGCCCGGAACGGCGTGGGGCTGGATAAACTGATGGCCGCCGTCGCGCGCATGATCGACGGAAAGACGATCACCAATCCCCGCCTCGTCCGTTATCCGGATGAAATCGAAGAAGCGATAAGAGCACTTGAAGCCAAAATCGCCGGCCTGATTCCCCCGCATCTGAGGCCACGCTGGGTCGCCCTGCGCCTGCTGAGCGGTGACCGCCAATTCTACGCGTCCTGGATGAAATGGCGGGAACACCAGACACTGATGGATGAGGTGATCACCGGATGAACCGGGGGCCGGTACCGGGCTTGGCCGATCTAACCCGTGAAGCGGGATTCGACCCTTCTATCGTGCACGATCGCATTGTGGAGAGCATCTACCGGGAGGCCCGGCGGATACACACCCGTACGGTGTCCCCGGGAAAACCGAAGCGCGACCTGGATCGTACCCTGGACAATGTTCTGACCTCCCGCCTGCTGGGTTTTCCAATCATGCTGATGATGCTCGGGCTCGTGTTCTGGGTCACCATCACCGGTGCCAACTACCCTTCCGATGCCTTGGCCGCCGTTTTCTTCTGGGGTCAGGACCGGCTGGCGGAGGTCTTTCTCCAGCTCGGCGCCCCGGCTTGGCTGAAGGGGATCATCGTCGACGGGCTGTACGCCACCCTGGCCTGGGTGGTGTCGGTGATGCTTCCACCTATGGCTATATTCTTTCCGCTGTTTACAATACTGGAGGACCTCGGGTATTTGCCCCGTGTCGCCTTCAACATGGACCGCTTTTTCAAGAAGGCCGGCGCCCACGGAAAACAGTCGCTGACGATGGCTATGGGATTCGGCTGCAACGCGGCCGGGGTGATTGCCTGCCGGATCATCGATTCGCCGCGGGAACGGCTGATCGCCGTGCTAACCAACAACTTTGTGCCCTGCAACGGCCGCTTTCCCACCCTGATCGCCCTGTCCATCATCTTTGTGGGCGGCGGGGTCGGCGCCTGCTACGCATCGACGGTGGCGGCCGCGTGCGTGGTCGGCATCGTACTGATCGGCGTGGCCGTCACCCTGCTGGTCTCATGGCTGCTCTCCAGAACGATTCTGAGGGGCCTGCCCTCCTCGTTCACGCTGGAACTGCCGCCCTACCGGGTCCCGAAGGTCGGCACCGTCCTGGTGCGCTCCTTTCTGGACCGGACCCTGTTCGTGCTGAAACGGGCCGTGATCGTCGCCGCCCCGGCCGGGGTGATCATCTGGACAGCCGCCAACATTCATATCGGCGGAATGAGCATCCTCGCCCACTTCGTCGGATTTCTCGACCCGTTCGCCCGGGTGATCGGTCTGGACGGGCACATCCTGGGCGCCTTCATCCTTGGCCTGCCGGCCAACGAAATCGTCCTGCCCATCCTGATCATGAGCTACGTGGCCGAAACCACGATCGTGGAACCGGACAGCCTGACGGCGCTCAAGAACCTGCTGGTCAACGAACACGGCTGGACCTGGGTGACCGCGCTGTGCACCATGCTGTTCTCACTGCTTCACTTCCCTTGCGGCACCACACTCTATACCATCTGGAAGGAACAGAAGAGCATAAAATGGACGATCCTGGCCGCACTCATCCCTCTGACCGTCGCCGTGATCGTCTGCTTCCTGGTCGCCCAGACCGCCCGCCTCCTCCTATGAATATGGGGTGGGGACACTCATTTACGAACTGACTTTGGCCCCAGAGCAACCGGGGAAACCTGTTGCCCGGGCTGTCTCTCAACTCTTCAAGCCGGCTTCGGGCTTTCTCTTTCTCCAGGGTTTGAAAACCGAGATAACGGTCAGGACAACCAGGATCGCCAGCGCAATGGCCATCCCGATAAACAACAACTCACGGCTATGAAGGTAAGCCGGATTCTCCAACGGATGCACACCGGTCATACTCGCGTGCAGAGCGCCTTCCATCCAGATGCGCAAGAAAGTGGCGCCGTAGAGGACGGCGATCACATTACCGGCCCATTTCGCAACCACCCAATAGTATTCGGCAAACCCCCAGTGGGTCCGCACCGCAAGCCAAAGACCGGTGATGATGGACGCAAAGGCGCCGGGAACGATCAAGAACCAGTCAAAATGCTGAATGAAGACATGCGCGGCATAAATCAGGTCCTCATCGGTTGTCCGGGTCGTGAAAACGGCAAGCAGAAGGCTGCCCAGCACACCGCTGAAATAGACGGTGATGGAAACCAGATGAAGCACCCGCCACCAGTGCTTCTGCCTGATGGTGAGTTTTCCCGCCATTCTCCGCCCGATCATCACGGTGGCCAGGATGACCAATGACAACAACACTGACGTACCGACCAGTATCCCCAGATCCTCACTCATCTCTAACCATCCTCCTCTGTTGCATATGTAAGATAAATATTACAGATGCAACAATGATCTGTCAAGAGCATCAACAAACCATTCCGGGTCCCATAGACGGTACTCATTTATGAAGAGTCTGAACCTGGGAAAGGTTGGTGGTCGCAGGAGTTATGTGCGGGATGGTGAAGTCAGGTCTGGTTTTCCGGTTCATCGGCGTAGCCGTTTGTCAAGAGATCGCCGGCGTGTCTCCGCTCCTCGCGGTACCGCCGGAAGGCGTCCAGACAGTCCGGATCCTCACCCATAAAACTCACCAGGTCGGCAATAGCTCTGATGGTCGGCAGGGAGAGGTAGTGTTCCATCGCCTCTGCTTCAACGGCGGCGTCGGCCTCCGAGCCCAAAACGCGGATAAACTCCTGAAGCACCCGGTTGCGCTCCACAAGGAACCGCCCCAGCCTCCGGCCCTTGGGCGTCAGAATAACCTCCCGGTATGGCTGGTAGGTAAGATAATCCTTCCGGGCCAATTTCTGCAGCGCTTTGGTGACCGACGGCAGCGTCACCTCCAGAATCGCCGCCACGTCGGTAACACGCACGCTGTCGTTTTCACCGGCCAAACGGTAGATCTCCTCCAGGTAATCTTCCAGACTCGGAGACAGCACGGGATTCCCTCCTTTCCGCTGCAGCACGCAAACCCTGATAATATCCTATTTGAGCCAAACGGCAAGTAGACGCCATCTGACACAGCCGGTAATTCACCGCGGCCACAGAAACCGTCCCAGGGTTGACGTTCGCATCACAAACCGGCGGGGTGGTCACACTATGGAGAACAATCATCAGTGACCACCGGAGGTTAGCGATGGGCAGAACAAACAACCTTTACCGTCAGGTGGCGCCGCACCGGGTGCGGGCACCTGAATTCCCCCCGCATTTGGAATGGATCGGAGTCGACCGGCCGCTTTCGCTCGCCGACCTGCGGGGACGCGTGACGCTCCTGCACTTCTGGACCTACTGCTGAATCAACTGCATTCACGTCCTGCCGGAGCTGCAGGCTTTAGAGGATCGCTTCGGACCACGGCTGCAAATCATCAGCGTTCATTCCGCCAAATTCACCAATGAGAAGATCACCGACGAGATCCGGGCGGCCATGCTGCGCTACGGCATCAGGCACCCGGTGGTCAACGACCGCGATTTCCGCATCTGGCGGGACTACGCCGTACGGGCCTGGCCCACCCTGGTGCTGATTGATCCCGAGGGCTACGTGATTTACATCACCTCGGGCGAAGGGAACGAGGAGCTGCTGGCCATATTGATCGCGGACACCCTGGATCACTTTGCAGGCGACCTGCCGGAACCCGCCGGCCTTCCCGCCTTCAATCTCCGGGCGGGCGCTCTGGCGCTGGCCTACCCGGGGAAAATCGCCTGTGATCCACACACCGGGCTGCTCGCGGCGGCCGAATCAGCCGGAAACCGGGTGCTTCTGATGCAGGTTGACGGAACGATAGTCCACTCGGCCGGCGACGGTGAAGCCGGTCACCGGGACGGAGCGCTGGCCGAGGCACGGTTCAACGACCCCCAGGGGATGGCCTTTTACCACGGAAAGCTGGTAGTGGCCGACCGCGGCAACCATGTACTCCGGATGGTAGACTTCGAGAAAGGCTCGGTGTCCACCGTCGCCGGTACCGGACGGAAGAAATACAACCCGCGCGGGAGAGGCAGAGCACGGGAAACGGCCTTGAACTCACCGTGGGGTCTCGCCACGGTGGGCGACGACATTTACATCGCCATGGCCGGCAATCACCAGATCTGGCTTTATCGGCCGGAAAGCGAAACCATCGGCGCTTTCGCCGGAACGGGGCAGGAGAACATCCGCGACGGCGCGCTGAACCGGGCCCTGTTTGCGCAGCCCACCGGCCTGTCCTGGGACGGGGAAAACACGCTGTACGTTGCTGATTCCGAAACCAGCGCCGTGCGTCAGATCGATCTGCGGTACGGCCGGGTTGAGACTCTGGTCGGCACCGGTCTTTTCGACTTCGGAAACCGCCTCGGTTCCTTCCGGAGCACACAGCTGCAGCACCCTCAGGACGTCGTCTACCGGGACAACCGCGTCTTTGTGGCCGACAGCTACAACCACCGAGTGGTCGCACTTGACCTGGAAAAACAGACGGCCCGGCTCGTGGCCGACGGTCTGCACGAACCGGCCGGAATCACCTCCGACGGCAGACGCCTGTACGTGGCCGATACCAACGCCGGGCGTATCCTCAGCATCGAGAACGACGAGGTGAAGGAGATTGCGGTGCACCGAAGCGACCCGGTGTCGCCCTCTCCTCATGTACCTATCGACAAGTGCGACCAGCTGATCTCCCCGCCGCAATCCGAAGGCAATCACCGGTAGCAGAGTATGCCATTAAATGATAATATTGTAGAAATAAACTTGTAGGAGACGGAAATTGGATCAGTTCCTTTACCAGATCGGTTTTGTCGTCCTGCTGATTATCCTAAACGGTTTGTTCGCCGGAGCAGAGATCGCCCTGGTTTCGGTCAGCCGTTCTAAGATACGGATGCTTGCCCAGCAGGGAAACAAGAAGGCCCGGGCCGTAAGCCGCCTCGTGGGCGGCGATCCCAACCGCTACCTGGCCGCCATCCAGATCGGGATAACGATGACCGGTTTCCTGGCCAGCGCCTCGGCCGCCGTCACCCTGGCCGTCCCCCTGCAGACGCTGTTTGCCGCCGTGCCGGTGGGCGTCATCAGCGGCAACGCACAAGGCTTGGCGGTGTTTATCACCACCTTGATCATCGCCTTCGCCAGTCTGGTATATGGTGAATTGGTTCCGAAGCGGGCCGCACTGCAGGCGTCCGAACCGATCGCGCTGTTCTTCGGACGCCCGATAGAATTATTCTCCCGGATCGTATCGCCGATCATCACCCTTCTTTCGGCCATCAGCAACGGCTCCCTGCGGCTGATGGGCTTCAAGGTGGGCCGAGTCGAACACGTGGTCAGCGAAGATGAGCTCAAGCAGATCATTGCGCACCAGAGCACACTGCACCGGGACGAGCAGCGGCTGCTGTACGACGTGTTTGAATTCGGCGACACCCACGCCCATGAAGTGATGGTCCCCCGCACCGAGATCGTGGGCGTGACCGGAGAGACCCCGATCGCCGAAACCCTGAAGTTGATGGCCTCAACCGGATACGGCCGCATGCCCGTGTACGGCCCCACCCCGGACGACATCATCGGCGTCACCAACATTCAGGACCTGGTCCCCTATGTTCTGAATAATCAGGGGAATAAACCAACTTCCGCAGTTGTACGCGAGGCCTACTTTGTTCCCGGTTCCATTCCGATCAGTGAGCTTTTGAAAGACATGCAGCAGCAAAAGGTTTCAATGGCGATTATTGTGGACGAATTCGGGGGCACCGATGGTCTGGTCACCGTTAAGAGCATATTGGAGGAACTTGTCGGGGACATTCCGGACGAGCATGACCGGGAACCCCCCGACATCGTCACCCTTCAGAGCGGAGACGCCCTGGTGAAGGGATCAGCCGAGATCGAGGATGTGAACCTTGAACTCAAGCTCTCCATCCCACACAGCCCTCATTACAACACCATCGGCGGATTCATGCTGGAGCGCCTGAAGCGGATCCCCCGTACCGGAGACAGCATCACGCTGGACGGCGTAACCTTCACGGTGGCCAAAATGGGAGGCAACCGCATCTTACAGGTCCGCATTCACACCAACCACACCAACCAGGGGGATGGTTCTCCCGACCGGTCCGACGCCGAAGCCGGTGCCGGGGCGTCAGACAGCGGCTAAGTAAGACCCCCGCCTCACGCTGTTGGGCGGCCCAAACTGAGGAACGAAAGAGGAAACAGATTTCACCGGCGGGGGTCCGCGGCAGCACCGATCGGTGTGCCGTCGTTTCGGGAGAAACCCCCACCGGCGTTTATTCCGGTTGGACCGGTTCTATTCTAGGCGAGGCCGAGCGCCCCGCGCTTCGCCCTGATATGCGCCAAAGCCAGGTCGGCCGCTTTATCCGGATCGGTTGCCACAACGAAGCATCCACCCACCAATTCCTTGGCGCCCGCCGTCAACAGTTCGGTTACCCTGCAGCTGCCGAGTACAGGCGGAACGGCGCCGAGGATGGTATAGATTCCCGAAGCCACGGCATAAGCGCCGATCGAAATCGCCTTTTCCGACATCCACTCCGGAGCGATGGCCACCACCGGCAGGTCGCTGATATCCACATTCAGCACCTTGGCCAGATGGGCCGTCAGGGTGAGGATCCGGCTGATGTCCACGCAGGAACCCATGTGCAAAACAGGTGGGATACCCAAGGCCGAGCAAACCCCGGCCAAACCGGGTCCGGCCATGGAGACAGCCTCGGGCCGAAGCAGTCCGTCCTTGGCGCAGGCGATCGCCGCGCAGCCCGTGCCGACGACAAGCACATCTTCCTCCAGCATCCGGCGGGTGACGGTCAGATGGCTGAAGTCATGTTTGTATTTCGGGTTGTTGCAGCCCACCACCGCGGCCACACCCTTGATCGACCCTGATTTTATGGCATCAAGAAGCGGTTCCGGAGTGCCGCCAAGGGCCTCGATGATCGCCTCGACCGAAAAACCGGCCATGTAATCCGAACTCTCTGCGGGAATACGCACCCTCTCCGGATTACGGTTGGGGAAGTTCTCCACCGCCATCCGGACAATATCCTTGGCCACAGCCAGCGCGTTGTGCTCGTCAAATTCAACATGCTGCGCGCCGGGGAACTTGGCCTTGGCCGAGGTGGAGATGATCTTGGTGTGATAACACAGGGCCAACTGCGGCAGGGAGGGCATTATACACTGGATGTCCACGATCATCGCTTCGACCGCACCCGTGACGATGGCCAACTCCTGCTGCAGGAAGTTGCCGGCAACCGGGACGCCGTGCCGCATCAGGATTTCGTTTCCGGTACAGCACATCCCGCAGACGTTGATTCCGGACGCGCCCTTGCTTTCGGCGAGTGCCAGCATATCCGGCTCAAGGGCGGCAGCCACCACGATTTCGGAAAGGCTGGGCTCGTGTCCGTGCAGGATGATGTTCACGTGGTCTTCCTTTAACACGCCGAGGTTGCTCCGGCCCCGCACCGGCTGTGGCGTCCCGAACAGCACATCGGACACCTCCGTGGCGATCATGGAACCGCCCCAACCATCGCCCAGCGAAGTCCGTAAGCCTTGGAGCACCAGACCGGCGTAGTCCGTATCCACCCCCATATTGGTACGGTGCATGCTCTCCACGATTTCCCAGTCAATTCCCCGTGGCACGATGCCCAACCTATTCCACTTGGCGCGGCGCGGCTCTGGAGCCCGGCCTATAAAGCCGAGGTCCCCCTTGACACAACCGAACTCATCCAGAAGATAATCGGATACCGCAAGCGCAATCTCATTGGTTTCCCGGCTTTCGGTGGCGATACCCAGCTCTTCCGCCAGTGCCTTTAATTTGGCCTCGTCCTTCACCGCATAATCCCGCACCTCGCCGCGCGCCGCGAGATTTAGAGTCAGGGCCAGGCCTCGCCCGTGGTCCGAGTGTGCCGCCGCTCCGGCCGCAATCGCCCGGAGAAGGTTCCGTGCCACGATGGTATCCGCCGTCGCCCCGCAGACGCCCCGCTTATCCTGTCCGGGGGGAATCCGGCAGGGTCCCATGTTGCAGATCCTGCAGCACACCCCCTGACTGCCAAACTCACACTGCGGTTCCTGTGCCGCCAACCGCTCCCAAACGAGTTGCACACCGTCACGTTCAGCCTTTTCAATCATCGCCAACGTTGCCCGATCCGCACTTTTTTCCATTGTTCCTTGTTTTATCCTGTTCATTCTGCTCTTACCTCCTTTGCAACCCAATTGCGCCCAAAATCGGCTAATTTCAGCATTACTTACAAATTCCTGGCTTGATTTGTAAAATGTGGTGTTCTTACTATTCGTGCTTATCTTCAAATTTCCTGCCATTTTTGTGAACTGGATGCACAAAAATGCAGAGATTTTGCAGGAGTCGGCTTTAGGCATAGCTAATATATAAATCAGCCGGAAATACCACGGAATATCGGGAGGAATGTCGAGTTATGAAGATAGCCGTTGCCGGAAAAGGCGGGGTGGGTAAGACCAGCATCAGTGCCGGGCTGGTCCGGCTGTATGCTTCAAGAGGACCGGTATGGGCGGTGGATGCCGACCCGGATGCCTGCCTGGCCTGGGCGCTCGGCATCCCGGAAGAAGATTCCGCCCGGCTAACGCCGTTCTCGGAGATGCGCGCGGTAATGAAGCAGCGCCTCGGCGGGGACGGCGGGTACCTGATTCTGAATCCGAAAGTGGATGATCTCCTTGAAGAGTACGCTCTGGTGCGGGGGAACATCCGCCTGATCCGGATGGGCGGGCTGAAGAAGGGCGGCGCTGGCTGTTACTGCCACGAAAACGCCTTTCTGAACGCGGTTATCACGTCCGTTCTGGTGGATAAAGGCGAAACCGCCGTAATCGATCTCGCCGCCGGTGTCGAGCAGTTGTCCCGCGGCGCGGCACGGGGCGTGGACGTCCTGCTCGTGGTCGGCGAACCAACGCGGGCCGCAGTGTCTACGGCCCGCAACATCTGTTCATTAGCGGAGGATTTGGGAATCAAAAAGATCGGCTGGGTGGCAAACAAGGTACGCAACGATGCCGACCGGAATTTTGTCCGCGAATGGGCCGGAGAATACCCTGTATGGGGCTACATCAGCCGGCATCCGGAATTTGAGGGGCAGGCCGTGCAAGCCGACGGCGTTTCCCCCCTCCCGCCCGCTTTTCTGGAGGAATTGCGAGGTATAGCAGCGAGTATTGAGTAGGCGAAAGAGTCCCACACTTGAAACGTATCAGCCGGGTTTATCCTCTCCTCCGGCTTGACTATTCAACTGTGGGCGCTACGGCAAATGCCGGAGCGCTTTCTGAGCCCGGTTGGGTGTTTATGCGCTAAGATGTGCCCGAACCGGCCCGGACGGCCAACGGCAAAAGGCGCCCGCCGATGGGCGCCTTTACCGGCCGAAGTATAGACGGGCCGCCGATTCAACTAACCCGATACCCGAATATCACGAACGCGGCCAGCAGAATGAGGCCCAACACCAGCCAGACCTTGCCGCCGCCCAGGCGCTCCCAGGGCAGCGTCATCTCCCCGGCGTCCCGCTTGCGCCAGTGGATCAGGCCGTTGGCGGCCAGCCAGAAACCCGCCCCCACCGCCAGGTAGCCCAGGACCAGGCCCACCGGACCGGGGTCCAGCGTGTCCTCGATGAGCGGACCACCGAGGAGCGCAAAGCACACCCCGACCCCCAGCTTGAAGAAACCCTCCAGTTTGCTGAACATGAGGACTTCCCCGTTGTGCTCCATCTGGTTCCGGATGAAAAGATGCCGGGCCAGGAGATAGATACCGGTCGTGGCGGCCAGGATCAGCGTGTAAACCAGGGCCAGATGATAGCGCAGGCCGCCGAAGTCCCAACGGTCGATGGGGTGCCCGTCAAGGACATAGGTGGGCACGGTCAGCAGCACACCGACATTCAGCAGTGTATCGTAGAGCCGCCAGCCCTCCACAAGCCAGCAGTCGAGGTTCAGGGCGATCAGCCCGCTGAAACCGAGCGGGAAGAAGAGAAAGATCAGGCCCAGGATGCCGCCGCCCCAGGTGGTGCCGCTCAGGGTGGCGATCAGCAGGGTGAAGCTGAGTGTGAACGCGGCCACCACCAGGAAACGCAGCAGCCAGGCCCCGATCGTGGCCATAGTGAAAGGAAAGGGCACCGCGGGGTGGGCCGCCATCAGCAGCGCCATCACCAGGGCATTGACCACCAGCACCGCGGTCACAAAGCCCAGACCGAGGATGAATTTATGGGCAAACACCTGGCGGCGCCCATAGGGCATTGCCAGCAGCAGGTCGTAGGTGCGCTGATCCCGCTCCACTCCCACCAGTACGGCGCCCAGCACCAAAATGAATAATACCGTCAGCATCCCGGGCCCCGAGCCGAACTGCAGGAGGTCCACGGCATTGTGCATCCCGTACCGCACACCATGCTCCAGGTACTGCTTATAGATCAGAATGTCCCTCAGAAAAACATAACTGCTCGCGAAGGTAAAATAGCCCGCAAACAGGGCGCACAGCATGGCCACCCCCCGCCACTCTTTCCACAGCAGGGTCCGGTCAGGCCACAATGTCGTCAAACGCATAGCCGAGCCCTCCCATCCGGTAAGTGAAGATGTCCTCCAGCGATAGATCTATGTCGTCCAGCAGAATCGGATCATATTTGCGCAGTTCCGCCTTGACGCCCTCCAGGTTCTCCTTGACCACAATGGTGTACACCCGGCCCTGCCGTTCCACCTTCAGAATCTCGGGCCGCCCGGCAAAATCGGCGGGCAGCTCGGTATCAAAGGCTACCTGGATCTTGCGGATGTTGCTCTTCATCTCCTCCAGGCTCTCGTCAAACAGCAGCCGGCCCTGGTGCAAAATGCCCACGTGATCGCAGATCCGCTCCAGCTCATGCAACTGATGCGTGGCGATGAAGATCGTGGTCCCATGCTGCGCCACCTCGTCCATGAGAATGCTCAGCACCTGGCGCCGCAGCACCGGATCCAGACCCGAGGTCGGTTCGTCAAGCACCAGCAGCGCGGGCATCAGCGACAGGTTCAGGAGCACGGCCAGCTGCGTGCGCATCCCCTTGGAGAGCTTGGAAACCTTGCGCTTCTCGGGCAAGTCGAATATCCGGCGGAGCGCGGCAAAGCGCTGCTCGTTCCAGTGCGGGTAGGTCTCCCGGTAGAGCCGGACCATGTCCCGCACCTGAAAATAGGGGTAATAGTCCTGGTAATCGGCCACATAGCCCACCCGGTTCTTGACGGCCGGCGCGGCATGCACATCCTGCCCGTCAATCAGCACCCGCCCGCTGCTGGGCAGCAGCACGCCCATCATGGTCTTAATCAGTGTGGTTTTCCCGGCGCCGTTCGGCCCGATGAGCCCGAAAACCGTGCCCGGCTTCACATGCAGGCTCACATCATCGAGCGCCCGAAAGCCATCGAAGTCCTTACTCAAATGCTCAATCTGAATCATTGGTCACCCTCCCCCAGCTTCAGTTCGCGCCGCAATTCGGCCAGCATCTCGCCGATCTCGGTGGACGTCAAACCCATGTAGTGCGCCTCGATCAGCAGTGCGCGCAGGTCCTCCCGCAGCCGGGACCGCTGCCTCGTGTCGGCCCGGGGCCGGTGGTCCGCGCGGACATAGGTTCCCTTCCCCTGCACGTTTTCGATGATCCCCTGCCGCTCCAGCTCCCGGTAGGATTTCTGTACCGTGTTCGGGTTGATCATCAGCTGCACGGCCAGCTCCCGCACCGAGGGCAGCCGGTCGCCCGGCCGGAGCACCCCGGTGAGCACGGCTTCCTTCACCCCCTGCACCAGTTGCAGGTAGATCGGCGTACTGCTGCGCTGGTCAATGGTAAACACAGCCTCACCTTCCCCGCACATAGAATAAGTGTACTATTACATATAGTACACTTAGTACGGCTCAAGAATATCACCCTTTTAACCACGTGTCAACTACCAATCACAGAAAGAAAATGGTTCCTTTTTTTGTCTTCACGTCCTTAATGTTCCGCGGCTTAATGGCATAAGCCCGGAAACAAGATGGCAAATTAATACCAAATCAGCTAACAGGAGGCATCAATATGCACCAGACACCGCCACCAGAAATCCAAACCGCCATGACCAACCTGTCCAACTTCCAGGGCAGATTCAATCTGGACAAGTCCGGTTTCAATCCCAAGATGCCGGGACACTCCACCGATCACAAGATGATCAGCCGCCAGGAGCCCCGCACGGTCAAGAAGATCGGCTGCGGAATCAGTCTCCCGGAGGAGGTCCGGCACGAAATGGCCCTCATGCTGGACGACCACCAGTGTGCGCTGACGGTTGCCCTGCATCAGTACCAGAAGCACCACTGGATGAGTGAGGGCGCGGAGGGCTTCATCAGCCTGCACGAACTGCTTGAAGAACACATCGAGAAGACCATCAAACATATCGATTCCATCGGTGAAAGAGTGGCGCGCCTCGGCGGTGTTCCCACCGCCCACCCGCTGACCCAGCACGACCTGTCCTACATCAAGCACGAACCGGAAGGCCGCTACTCGATCCGCGATTTCCTCCGGAACGACCTGGAACACGAACTGAAGATCCAGCAGATGCTGCGGGGCACGATCAGCCGGGCGCACGAGCTTAAAGACTGGGGCACCGTGGCAGTGCTGGAGGAAGTCCTCCGTGACCGGGAAGACCTGGGCTACCATCTGTACAGCGTTCTGGAGGACGATAGTCTGGTGCGCGGCATGACCCATCTGCTGGACAAGACCTACGACCGGTCCGGCGACCGCCCGATGGATCCCTCAACGAAACTGCAGTAACAAGCAGTTCCATAAGGAGGTGTCACCATTGGCGAAAAAGAAGAAGCGCAAGGCTGCGGAACCGCAGCTCGCCGCAGGGGCCGACCTTGCCCAAGCGGGCAAAAAGGAACGGAAGAAGGCCCTGGAAGCCGATGCTGAAACCATTGTTCAGGAATAGTCTCGGACGCCAAGAGGGCTCGCGTGTGTAAAAGAGCCCTCTTGGCATCATCGATCCGCTTCTCCTTCACTTGCCGGCCGCATCCCTCGCCCATCTCTTCCCCGAATCTCCAAAAATAACAACGCTTTCCCTTCGAAGTGAAAAAGTAATCCCCGTTTTGGGGACCATTTTTGTGGGCGGCATAGGAAAAGCTGACTAGTACAGCGAATACTTGAAACTTGATGTCTCCGGGAAGGGGTGGCCATACAACAATGACGCAAGAATCGTGGACTCCCCCGGCGAACTATAAATGGCACGCCCTGGCCGCAGTCGCCGTAGGCAGCTTTATGGCCCCGCTCAACGGGAGCATCATCAACATCGCCCTGCCAAGCATCACCTCGTATTTTTCGGTCAACTTGGTCACGGCCGAATGGGTGATCATGTCCTACCTCCTGGTTATCTCCGGCCTGCTTCTGACCTACGGCCGCTTGGGGGATATGATCGGGCACAAACCAGTGTACGTCGGCGGTTTTGCGGTCTTCACGGTGGGTGCCACGCTCTGCGGGCTGGCTCCCAGTATTGAAATGCTGATCGCCTCCCGTGTGCTCCAGGGACTGGGCGGCGGGATGATGTTCGCCATCGGTCCGGCCATTATCACCTCGGCCTTCCCCCCGCAAGAACGCGGGAAAGCACTGGGAATCCTCGGCATGGTCGTTGCCGCGGCTCTGGCCACCGGACCGGCGCTGGGCGGGCTGTTGGTCGGGCTGTTTGACTGGCGGGCGGTCTTTTATATTAACCTTCCGATCGGTCTTTTCGGCACGATCTGGGCGGCGCGTATTCTTTTGTGGAGGAGGCAGCAGACAAAACAGAACTTTGACTTTCTCGGGGCGGGGCTCTTTTCGGCCGGGCTGACCATACTGCTTCTGGTCTTGAGCCAGGGCCAGAGTTGGGGCTGGGATTCGCCGAAGACCCTGATTCCGGCCGCCGGGGCATTGGTCCTCCTCGCCCTGTTCATACTGGTCGAGCTGAGAATCCCCCACCCGATGCTCGACCTGTCCCTGTTTAGAAACAGGCTCTTTTCCGCCGCGAACATCTCGGCGCTGATCAACTTCATGGCGCAGTTTGCCGTGTACTTCCTCTTCCCCTTCTATCTTCTGGATATGCGTCAGCTGCCGCCGCAGCAAGCCGGCATTCTTATGATGGTTTCCCCGCTGGTCATCTTCGTGATCGCCCCGATAGCCGGTTCCCTGTCCGACCGCATCGGTTCCCGCCTGCTGAGTTCGACGGGCATGGGTCTGATCACCGTCAGTCTTCTCATCCTCAGCCGGGCGCAGCTTGACACGCCGATCCCGCTGTTGGCGCTTAATTTCGCCCTGATGGGCCTCGGGGTCGGGCTCTTTCAGTCCCCGAACAACAGCGCGATTATGGGGTCGGTACCGCGGCATCGTCTGGGCATCGCGTCCGGAATGCTGGCGACTATGCGCAATGTGGGGATGGTAATGGGTATCGCGGTGGCCGGGGCGGTGTTTGCGATCCGGGAGGCGCACCACTTCTCCGCACTGGGTGCCGCCGGCCTGTCGGGCACAGCACTCACCACCCAGGCGTTCACGGCGGCAATGCAGGACACATTTCTTGTGGGGGCCGGTCTGGCCGCGGTCGGCGTAATCACTTCCCTGATCAGAGGCAGCGACCCGCGCGGGCGGCAGGAGTCGGACACCGTACCCGCCGGGAGACCGCAACCGCAGCCGGCGGCATCAGGGTCCCGCCGCACCCGCTGACCCGCACTCTTTTGAGCCAGCCTGCCCCCGACCTTCAGCGGCGCTTTGTCCGAGAAGGGTGTTTACCGTCTCTACTACCTCATCCAAATCAAACGGTTTGGTGATCAAACCCTGATAGCTTCCCCCGGACAACTGACTCCGGGTCCCCTGCAGGATATCGGTAAACAGAACCACTGGAATATCCTTCAGGCTGGGATTTGAGCGGAGGGCATCCGCCAGACTCCGGCCACCCGGATGGGATAACGGCACGTCGGTGAACACCAGATCGGGTTCCTTTCCCCCGCTGATGACTTCGCAACCCAAGCGTCCGTCCGGTTTTGTGATTACCTCGTACCCTCTTTCGGTGAGTGCCGTCTCCAGCACCATCGCCACTAGCGGGTCATTCTCAATAATCAAAACCGTGGCCAAAACAGAACCCCCCGTCCGTTCACACCACTGTTCAACGTCAAATCGTCATGCCGCTTAAACAGTTCGCGCATTTAGTCTATCACACAGCGCGTCAAAATCCTGTAGAACGCTGTCACGACAAAGCGTAGATTCCTGTAGAAAACAGCCGTTTCCAGAAAGTGACATAATCTGCCTCAGAAATGGGCAGAAGATCAAAATTAATTGACCCCAACTGATTATTCAGCTATACTGACAATCAAACAAGGTCACAAATATCGGCGGGATGTGATCGGTGATGTTGATTACACCGGAATTTGCCGTCTTATGGGGCACACTGGCCCTGGTCAACGCCGGGCTTGCCCAAGGGAAAAACAGATGCGGTCTCAACTGGTTTTTGCTTTCGATCTTGCTTGGTCCCCTGGCCACCTTCATTCTGGTAGTATTTTGTGAAAAGCTGCCATCCTCGTAATCGCCCAAGGCAGGTGATTAGTCTTGACAATACCCCAGCAGTCTATGAAAGTCGACCGTCCGCCAATAACCGGAGTGTCCCGTTTTAAGGAAATCATGGTTATCCTCCTCAAGTACGGTTTCCGGGATTTTGTGGACAAGCACCATATCCGGGACTTCGGCCTGACGGAAAAGATCACCGGTATTGAAGAAGGCCTGTCCATTTATGCGCGCATCCGCATGGTGTTGGAGGAACTTGGTCCCACCTTCATCAAATTCGGCCAGGTGGCCAGTATGCGGCCCGATCTGGTTCCGGCGGAACTGATGGCGGAATTGGAGAAACTGCAGGATTCGGTTCCCCCGGAACCCTTTGCCGACGTTGCGAAAAAACTGCAGAGTGAATTCGGTCCCCTGGACGAGGTTTTCAGCGAATTCGACGAAGTGCCGTTCGCCGCGGCCTCCCTGTCTCAGGTGCACCGGGCGGTGCTGCGCGGAAGCGGTGACGTAGTCGCCGTCAAGGTGCGGCGTCCGAAAGCCTTTACCACCATCCAGGCCGATCTGAAGGTGCTGGCCTATTTTGCCACGCTCCTGCACGAACGCTATCCGGACTTGCAGGTATACGACCTGCCCGGCCTGGTCGATGAACTGCGGCGCAGCATCAACAATGAGCTGGACTTCCTGAAGGAAGCGGCCAACATAAAGATCTTCCGGTCGAACGTGCGGCCCGATGATCTGGTCACCGCACCCAAGGTGTATGACGAATACACCACGCGCAAGGTGCTGACGATGGAATTCATCGAGGGTGTTAAAATCTCCAAATACACGGGCGACGACACGGAACGGCGCAAACTGGGTGAGGCCGCTCTAGACTCACAGGTGCGCCAGATCTTCAGGGACGGCTTCTTTCACGCCGATCCGCACGCCGGGAACGTGGTGATTACCCCGGATGGACGGCTCTGCTTGCTGGACTGGGGCATGGTCGGAAGACTGACGACCACTATGCGGCACAATATTATCGATCTGCTGCTGGCCGTTATGGAACGTGACGAGGAGCACCTGACGAGAATTGCTACGCGCGCGTTCAAAATTGAGCAGATGGACGACAATATGCTGATACAGCGCGACATCCGGGAAATCCTGGACACCTTTTTCGCAACCGACCTTAACCGGCGAAGCGTGGGACGGTTCCTGCTGGACTTCCTGACCATCTTCCAGAAGTACCGCATTCCCATTCCCGCACAGTATGCCTTTATGTCCAAGGCCCTGTTTACCATGGAGGGCCTGGGCCATCAGATTTACCCCGAGTTGGACGCCATAGAGGCGCTGAGGCCGCAGCTGTATCGTTTGGTTCTGGAACGCTGGCACCCCTCGGAAGTTGCCCGCAAAGCCAAAATCGAATGGTTTGATACCATACGGCTGATGGAGAGCTTTCCGCAGAAGGCCGGGCGGATCCTTGATCACATGGAGAAGGGCGAAGTATCGATCAATTTTGCCGGTATCCGCAAGTTCGAAAAAGCCCTGGCCAAGGCGTCCAATCGCCTCACCCTCGGCGTGGTCCTGGCTTCCTTCATCATGGGGTCGTCAATGATCATCAGCGCCAAAATCCCGCCCTTCCTGTTCGGGCACTCGGCGTTGGGGATGGTCGGCTACGGTCTCTCCGGGTTCCTGGGCCTCTGGCTGATCTTCGACATCTGGCGGGAGCGCAAAATCTAGCAGGACGATAGAAGGAGGGGCGGTGAACACCCGATGGCACATAGAGACGGAACATCCATACCGGAATTGCCCGAGGTCGTCTCCCACCGAATGGGGTTCGCATTGAGCAAAGCCGCACGGCTGTTCAGAAGGGCGATTGTGCTGGAACTGGAACCGTTCGGGCTGCACCTGCGTCACTACTTTGTACTCATCTTGCTAAGCGAAAGCGGCCCGCTCTCCCAACAGGAGATCGGGCAGAAGCTCTGCATCGACCGCACGACTGTGGTGCACATCATTGATGACCTGGAGGAACGCGGTATGGTGGTACGCGAAAAGAATCCGAAGGACCGGCGTATGTATGCCGTCCGCGTGACCGAAGCGGCCCGGGACGTGCTGAAAAGGGCTTACGATGCGTCGGTGACGGCAGAAAACCGGTTTCTGGCCCCCCTGGACCCACCCGAACGCCGGCAACTGCATTACCTCCTCAACAAGCTCCTCGTGGAGGGGCCATAGCTATTGCGGTTTCAGGAATCCAGATCCAGATACTCTTTGTTTCTTACCGACTCCAGCGGCGGAATGCCCTTTACACCCCGGCGCACGCCAAAGGCCGCCTCGAGCAGGCCGGCGGCGGCAAGCAGCAGCAGTGTGAGACCAAACCCCCTGTACAGAAACGGCATCGACCCGGATAACACCTGCTCAAGTCCGGCATTGCTATATAGCATCCATTCCGCCCCGACCACCAGCCCGGTTGCGCCCGCAGCAGCAAAGGCGCCGTACTCCACAATCCTGACCAGCGCGTTCGGAAGCAAAGTATCCCGTTCCCCAAGGCTGAAGAGATACCCGACCGACATTCCGGCAAAACCCGCTATGAAGGGTGCCAGCAGGAGCACCCCCATAATAAACTGCAGGACCGCCGTACCGGCATTCAGGATAACCGCCCAGGCGGCCGTCCCGCGGTAGTCCCCGCGTTCCATCGCCTCGATCAGGCAGGTGAACGGTCTCATATTCAGCTTGTTAATCCTGGAGTTCCAGGTCAGTGCGGCAAGCCGGGCGGCGCGCACGTTGCCCAAGCGCACACTGAGGAAGCCCACCACTGTAAAGGCCGCGTAGAAAAGAAACATCACCCCGAACGCCGTCGAGAAACTCATCCAACGCAACACCTTCCTATCCCTGTGTTTTTTCGCCGCCGGCCCCGGCTTTCCTTCCGGCAGGTTCCGGCGCAGACAGCAAGGGGGTCCGGGAGAGACTCCGGAAAGGATGTTGCATTCGGTTTCGGTTAGAACTCCCTGGCGACCGCCTCGGCCCGGCGCACGGCAGCCTCCAGAATCTCACCGGCCTTATCCGGGGCATAGTCATGTCCCTCGCAGATAACCGACTGCACGTCGGTCACACCCAGGAAGGTCAGCAGGCTCTTGATGTACCGGTCGGCAAACTCCAGCTCGCTCATCGGCGGCCGGCTGTAAATCCCGCCGCGGGCGTGAAGGTGCACCGCCTTTTTCCCCTTGAGCAGACCCACCGGTCCGTTCTCGGTGTAGCGGAAAGTCTTGCCGACAATGGTGATGCAGTCGATGTACGCCTTCATCATCGGGGGAACACTCAAATTCCAAAGCGGGGTGACAAACACATACTTGTCGGCCTCGATAAACTGGTCGGTATATTTGGTGATCGCAGCCATCTTGGCCCGTTCGGCCTCGGTCAGAGGGACTGCACCGTGCAGTTTATCCCAGGTTTCCAGCACTTGTTCATCCAGCAGCGGAATCGACTCCCGGTAGACATCCACCGTTTCAATCCGGTCCTCCGGGTGCGCCTCCCGGTAGGCCGTCAGGAACGCCTGCGCCATCGTCAGGCTCTTTGAGTTCTCCGTATTTTTGGGGTTCGCCTGTACGCAGAGCAATGTCGCCATCATTCACTACCTCCGTTCTGTTCAGCTTCATCCATAGGTTGCACCTCAAACGGCAAAAAAAACACCCCCGAAGGGGTGCTCAATCAGAACTAGGCTTCTTCAGTTTCAGCAGGCTCTTCCGCTTCCGGAGTCTCTGCCGGCGTCTCTTCTTCCGGCTCTTCAGCTTCTGCAGGCTCTTCCGGAGCCGCTTCTTCCGGTTCTTCAGCTTCCGCAGACTCTTCCGGAACCTCTTCCGCAATCATCTCCGGTGAAAAGGCGACCGCGCCGGAAACATCAGGCGGGGTAACCTCTACGTTGTACCCGGTGTAGTCCATACGGACGTTCATCACCATTTCCAGGCTTTCTCCCATCATGTTCATCGTCATCTGCATTGCGATCTCGTCACGGACAAATAGCCCGGTTTCCTCGGAAATATACGTCTTACAGGTCACGTTGAAATCGCCGATCATCGTTTCCATCATCGCCGCCATCTCATCCAATCCGGCTTCCTTAAGCTCTACGGCCGCATCCGGATCAAGCGCGGCGAGTTCTTCCATCACCATAGACACCGTTTTCAGGTACTGTTCCTTGTTCATCCGGTAGGTGATGACCTTGCAGTCCTGCCCGTCAATCTGCGCATCCGGTGCGAAACGGGTCACAAGACCCAATTCCTTGATCATCTGGACCATCCGCTCCGGACTCTGAGTGAACAGCGCCGAGTTCTGCATATCCATATTCGGCATCTGCGGCAGGCCCTCCATCGTCATCCAGGGCTGATCTTCACCGGCCTGCATGTAGAAACCGGTCTCGTCAATGTACATTTTCATGTTCTGTTCAATACCGGCGGCACTCATATCCATGTCCAGGTATACCTGATTGGGCTGCTTAATCCAGCCGGTCATCAGGCCGGTCATCTTTTCCGACATCGGCTGGCCGTTAACCGTCATCGTTACCTTACCGTCAATCTCCCCGGTAAAAGCAACGGTCTCCAGGTCCAGGTAGGCCTCACTGACCTCCAGCAGGTACTCCAGTGATCCGTCCTCAGGGGACCACACGGTTACCACACCAGACTTGTAATCCACCGTACAGCCCAGGGTCTCACCCACAAAACGCAGCGGCACGAAGGTTCTGCCATTGCGCACGACCGCCGGCGCGTCAAGCTCTACCGTCTCGCCGTTGACAAGTGCTTCCTTGGTGTCCACCTTCAGTACGATATTCTGCTCATCCTGAACAACCGTCACCTGTTTCGCACCGGCATCCCAGTGCACAACCGCATTCATGTTTTCCCCGATCACCCGCAGGGGAACCATCGTCCGCTCGGCCTCGATGAAAGGCGCCACGTCGGACGCAAGCTCCGCCCCGTCCATTACGATCTTGGGACCGGCCGCCCAAGCACAAGTCGCCAAGACCAGCGTAAGGGCCAAGGCCAACAATACTGTAAGTGACTTTTTCATGTTCCCGCTCCATCTCCCTTCCGTTTGTGCTCTTCTTTGTCTTCCAACCCACAATCTAGTGTTTTCGACGTGACACCCCTCTCATCCTGCCCCGCCCCCCTAACTTCTGTCAGCGGGACCAATTAACCGATTATTTAGAAAGTTAGCACCTTGTCAGCCCTGCCAATCAGATCCAGAAATTCCTTCATATTGGACAAAGGAGCAAGTTCACAGGTTACATCGTGGCGCTGCAGGCATTTGCCGCAGGCGATGATCCGTCCGCCGTTCTTTACGAATTCGGCCGCCTGTCCAAAGATATCGTACACATCACTTTCGATCTCCTCAAACTTGACGCCGTCCCCGATCAGGAACACCTCCGCCGCATGCCCGTTCGCCAATGCCGCGTTGCCGAACCGAAAGCAGTCAAACACTTTTTGCTCGTCCCCACTCTGCAGCATAATTCCGATGAGCATGGATATCCCTCCCCGGAATTAATAATTCAGCAGGTGGTGTAAGATCGCCAGATACCCCTTCAACTGTGTCTGGTCTGCAGGGTAGTCCGGCTTCACCATTTCCTGGCCCGTACCAAAGCGGAAAATCCATTCGCCCTTTGCCCAGTTCGGGCCGCGGGCCGGATCGGCCGGAAGCTTGCCGCCGGATTTCTGAAGCAGGGCAAGCCTGTGCACACTCAAGCGCAGATCGGCACCCGAAACATCCAACACCAGAAGCCGGTTTCGGGTACAAATATAATACCGGGCGCTAAAGGACCCGTCGGATTGCGGTTCACGAAAGGCCTCATAATATCCCTTCACCACTGCGTCCGGCGACACCACCTGTTCAAGAAAGTCCCGCAGCAACTCGGGCCTGTACCAATTCGATACCTCTTTCAAGAAGTCGTCACGCTTCACAAAAAACACCCCCCGTTTTCGGTTTTGATAGTGTCCACATTATACCATTAATTGCCTTAAAAAAGGGAGAAAGCGCACATTTTACAGCGCGCTTTCTCCCTGCGTCCCCACTCGTCGGAATGGTATGGGTTCCCGGTTAAACGGGTTTAGAATACAATTCTTTGCCGCAATAGAGCGAGTACCTCATCCACTATACTGCGCATCCTCCCCATCTCCTTTCCACCCGATCCTCTCGAGTCAGGGTCTTGCCGGCAAATCCATCTTACCGTGCACGGCCTGTCCGGCGAAAGATTTTCGGCGCATGCGGGCGGAAAAGCTCGGCAAACGTTTCACAAGCCATAACCTGATAGGCGAACTTTTCACAATCGGCACCGGCCTCTTCGCAGGACGGTGGGCACGCAAAAGCCGCCCGGCGACGGGCGGCGCAACTGGCAACTCACCGTGATGTCATCGTTATGGTCACATGAGAGGCTGACTACTTAGTTAATTCAGGTCAATAATCAGAGCTTCCTCCTTGCAGTTCGGGAAATGCGGGCAGTTGATGCATTCCTTCCAGATCTTCTGGGGCATGTCCTCCTTCGCCACGCGCCGGAAACCGCACTTCTCAAAAAAGCCTGGCTGGTAGGTCAGTGTGAACACCCGCGGGATATGCAGCTCCCGCGCCTCGTCCAACAGGGCGTTCACCAGGTTTCGGCCGATGCCCTTTCCGCTCATACCCTCTTCCACCGCAAGGGCACGCACCTCGGCCAGATCTTCCCAGATAATATGCAGACCGCCGGCGGCCACCACCCGCCCGTCGTGTTCGGCCACAGTGAACTCGCGGATGCCCTCATACAGCAGGGAGCGCGACCGGGGCAGCATCAGCCCCTTGTCGGCATAGTGGGTGATCAGGGCGTGAATCTGTTCGACGTCGGTAATCCGGGCTTTGCGCAGGAGCATTGTTGAGCACACCTTCTTTTATCATCAAAGTATGCCCATATCTTAACACCAATCGGCCCGTTAAGCACGCCTTTTTTGCGGAGCCGCCAGACCCCACCCCCGGCACCAGGAGATACCCGGCCTCAACCATCAAAAGTCAGCGTGCGCAACAGAGGGTGTGACCCGCCATAGGTAACGACATCTACACGGTGCCCCAGTTCCTCTGCTACATCCGGTTCAAACTGAACCCTTCAAGACCTGGCTGGTTCGGAAAAAGATGGGCCCGAGTGTGGTCGGGCCCATTGTGTTTTAGGGGGATTCGGTCAGGGTCTTCCGCAGGGCGGCCATATCCAGGTTCCGGCCTGGGCAGGCGGTGGCGGCGCCGTTCACCTCCCGGTGGCCGAGCACTTTGGCCACCGGGATGCGGTACTCCCGCATCAACCGCCGCAGCAGTTCATGCAGCGTGGCCAGTTGTTCAGGGTAGGGCTTGCGTTCCTCGAAGTTCCCGATCAGGGCCACGCCGAGCGCCAGGCCGTTCATCCCGCCGGCCACGCAGTGGGCGCCGCGCTCACACTGGATCCTGCCCGGCACCAGCAGGCCGTCCTTCTCGATCACAAAATGGTATCCGATGTCCCGCCAGCCCAGCCGGCGGTGGTAGTTTCGAATCTGTGCGGTGTTCTTCTCTTCCGCACCGGTGTGGTGTACGATGATGTACTTCCAGGCCAAGCAAATCGCCTCCTCTCACTTCATCGGGCCTGTGCCCTGCGAACGGCCGTCTTCCAGGATGCGCCGGGCCTCCTCCACGTCGATGTCCCCCTGGCGGGCGACGACCACGGTCAGGAGGCTGATCGAGCGCTCCAGGCCGCGGATGCACGGCTCCAGCCGCACCAGGAGATACCCGGCCACGACCATCGGAAAGCCGTAGTTGCTCAGCACCAGCATCAGTTCCTCCATTCCCTCACCTCCTCACCCAAGGCGGGCCGCCACGTTAAGGCGGTAAACCCCTTGGAGAGAAAGGAGGCAGGGGTGTCTGTATCCCCTGCCTCCGGTAAGCTTCCGACTATTCCACAACCACCAGATCGATCGTTTCACGCGCCACAATGCGCGCTCCGACAATGTCCACCAGAGCACCGCCGGTGCTGGTGAAGACATCCCGGGCGATGATGGTGTTCATCGCCGCCTCGACCTCTTCGGTGGTCAGGTCTTCTCTGGGATCGTTCACCCTGACGGTTACCGTGCGCCCCTCCTCGCTGGCGAAGCGCAGTTCCAGCGTTCTTACGATGTCACCCAACGCTGCGTCACCTCCATCCGCTGTGAAAGCCGCTCAAGAGCGGCCGGGAGGCCTGGAATTGAGATTATTCCTCGGCCAGTTCGCTGTTCTCCTGGTACTGCACAGTGCTCAGCGGGTGAACCTGCAGTCCTGCAATCACCTGGGCGGCATCATACACCGCCTGAATGTCGGCGTTTGGATTGATGTTGGACCAGCGGCGGTTGGTGTAAACCGGATTACCTTCATCGTCCACCCCTGTGTTCAGCCTGAGCACCAGCGTCCCCGGTAGGGGCAATGCCTGTACGGCCATCTATTTCACCTCCTGTCGGTGGTGGAAGGGCCTTACTCGGCAGAGCCGAGCGGCCCCGAAAACCCTGCTCCCGTGCCTCAAACCCGATTACCCACCGGGCGCGGTAGACCGGTCGCTCTTCCGCAACCCGTGTCCGTCCCGGCCGGGCACCCCGGACCCGGACAGACTCCACATGCCGCAGAATCAACTCCCGTGTTCGGTCGGGGTCGGCGCCGGCGGCCCGGCAGATCAGGGCGAAGAGAACTGAATCCAGGAACCGGCGTGCACTGCGGTATTCCCTGCGGTTCCGGGCACCCGAAAACCGGATCAGATCACGGCAGGACTGCCTGAGTACGGCCATCCCCAGCTCTTGGTATTCCTGCTGCATTCCCCTCTCCTTCCCCCGATGGCAAAAGGACCGGCCTTCTGTTGGAAGTATACCGGACGATTCCGACCTGTCAAAAAAACCGGAAGCCCGGAGAGACAGGTTAGCATCTCCAGGCTTCCTCAGGCTAAACTGATCTGTAAATATCTAATTTATCCGCTATTATCGTATTTTACCCACAGCAAGATAGGGGTTGTCTACGATTTTACCGTATAGCCATCCAAAAAACGGAACCTAAAGCCGGCACTTCCGAATGAAAACCGCCCGCCGAACTCACCGGCCAGGCGTGCCGCCGCAGGCAGTCCGGTGCAGTGCGAAGCGGCGAGCAGCTCTAGATCAAGCCCCTTCAAATAGGAGATGGTTTTGTTAAGCTGCTCGGCATCCACCGGTGCCAGGTGTGTACCACCGATCAGCGCCCGCACCCGGCCGCAGCCGGTTACGGCCCGTGCGTGTTCAATAATATTCACCACGCCGGCGTGCGCACAGCCGGTGAGAATAACCAGGCCGTCCGGCGTGACCAGATAGAGGCTCAGGTCATCGCGCAGAGGGTCTGGTATGCGGTCACCGTTATGACGGACAAAGAGTTTCGGGTCTCCGCGTTCAAAGGTATTGGTTCTCGGCACGGTACCGCTCGCCCAGACATTGGGGAGGATTTGGCGCGCTTCCTCAACCCAGTGAAACTCCGCACCGCTGCTCTCCAGTTCTTCCCGGTCAAAGGGCACGCCGGCAAATCGTTCGGGGTTATCGGCCACCCGGTGACGGCTGAACAAGTCCGGATGGGCATAGACCGGAACGGGACGGCCGATCGCCTTCAGCACCGCGCGCAGCCCACCGGTATGGTCGTAATGACCATGGCTGAGGACGATGGCGTCGGCCTCCCTCAGGGGCACATCCAGAACCGCGGCATTGCGCACCACTGCCCCGCTCTGCCCGGTATCATACAAGAACCGGTGTCCGGCAGTCTCAACCCACATGCTCAATCCGTGTTCACCCGTCAGGTCGAGCGGCCTGCCCACTGTGTTTTCGATCAGAACGGTAATCTTAAACATTACGCCATTCCCCCCTGCCTAACAATTTCCTGTTCTAGCCATGGGCCTTATCGCCATTGTACCATGCACCGGGGGAGATGATACAAATGCTGGACGGCTTAAACCGCACTTTGAAGGTCGTTCCGGTGGAACCGGTTTCCACCGCGATCGTCGCGTTGTGACGGGCCGCGATGCTGTAGCACACCGCCAGGCCGAGACCGGTTCCGTGATCCTTGGTCGTAAAGAAGGGGGTGCCCAGTTTCTCCAGGTGCTCCGGCGCGATGCCCGGTCCCTCGTCCTGTACCGAGAGCACGACCGTGTCACCCTCGGACGCCGTCCTGATGGTCAGGTTTTTGCCGGAGCTCATCGCCTCCAGTCCGTTGCGGCTTAGGTTGATGATCAGCTGCCGCATCTCGCCCTCATCCACCAGCAGCGGGGGGATATCCCCCAGTTCAGTCCAGACGTACTTGTCGTGCCTCGCGGCATCGGCCCGGAGCAGCGGGAGCAAGGATTCGATAACGGCATTCAAATCTCGTTCTTGCAGGTCGATCTTCTTGCCCTTGGCCAGCGAGAGATACTCGGTAATGATCGCGTTTCCCCGGTCCAGTTCCTCGATCATCAGCTCCAGATATCCCTTGTAATTCTGTAGATCCTCCTTTTCGGTGAACAACTGCAGGAAACCGCGCACACTGGCCATCGGGTTCCGGATCTCGTGAGCGATCCCGGCCGCCATCTCCCCGATCAGATCCAACCGGTCCAGACAGGCCATCTGCTTTTCCATCTGCTTGCGCTCGGTCACATCGCGCATCGTTTCAATCGCCCCGACCAGATCCCCGTCGCTGTCAAAGAGGGGAGCAGCCGTCACCCACAGGAAGGCCCCCTTTCCGTTAAAGACACAGGGCTTGTAAACCTCGGCAAAGAACTTGTTTTCCTTGCGCTCAACCTGGTCGTAGCGATCGGAAATGTTGTCGTTGATGCAGAAGATAATATCGAGCATGACCGGCCGGGGGAACCCGTACAACGGTACGGCATACGCATAATCGCCCTTACCGATTATGTCTTCCTTGTTTACGCCGGTCAGCTCCTCCATTGCCCGGTTCCAGGCGATCACCTTCTGTTCCTTGTCCACGGCGAAAGTGGCATCGGGCAGGAACTCGATGATATCCACCAACTGCTGGTGTGCAGCCCGCAGATCCTCTTCCTCCATCCGGCGTTCGGTGACGTCCTCGCCGATGCGGGCCAGCCCGGCGATGTTACCCTGTAAATCACGGAAAAGACTATTGTTCCAGGAAATCAGGCGCGGTTCTCCGTCCCGGGTTACGATGAAGCTCTCCCTGTCGGCCGGTACAATGCCGCGGGCCACGTCCTGCAGAATCTTGGAAACAAAATCACGTCTTTCGGGGGCTACGAATGTATCCGCCCAGTTCAGACCCAGCACTTCTTCCCGCTTCCAGCCGGTGACCTGCAGGAAATAATCGTTGCAGAACGTGATCCGGCCCTCGGTATCCAGAATCACCGAGAGCAGCTTAACCGACTCCAGCATCTCCCGAAAGCGCCGTTCAGATTCCTGAAACAGCTCGTTGCTCTTCTGTAAGGCAAGGTACTGCTGGCCCAGCTTCACCCGCATCCGGTCGAAAGACCGGGCCAGATGCCCGATTTCATCCCGGGTCTTGATTTCTATTCTCGTGTCCAGATCGCCGTGGGCCAAACGGTTGGCGGCACCGACCAGATCGTTGATCGGCCGGATCAGGGAATTGGTCAGCAAGAAGATCACACCGACAATGGCCATCATGATAAAACTGAAGGCGGCGGACACCTCCCGGATGGAGTCGCTGACCAGGTTATCCACGAACTGCTTATTGGCGCCCACGTACCACATGCCGACGATATTGCCTTCCTCATCGCGGATCGGCTTGTAGGCCGTCTGGTACTTGACGCCGACCACCTCGGCTTCCCCGAAGAACTCCCGGCCCTCAATCAGAACAACCTGGGCGACCTCGTCGGACACCTTGGTCCCCAGCGCCCTCTTTTGGTCCCGGATGACGTTGGTGGCCACGCGGGTATCGCCCTGAAAAATGGTGCAGGTGTCCCCGGTAAGCCGGCCGATTGTATCCACGATCTCCTGGTTGCCGTTCATCAAAACTTCGCCCTTGTACAGCAGCCCGTTTCGAACCGCCCACGGCCCGGGATAGCGGCTGTCCAGAAGGGTTTCGCCCAGAAGCAGGTCGCCCTTGACCTTCTCCAGAGCAGCCAGGTTGGCCTCCTGACGGATCTTGGTGGTCGTCCAGAACACTGTACACAGGAACCCCAAAAAGACCACCAAGCTCACCAGGATGATGAACCGCCAGTGGATCGAACGGAAAAAGGGTACGCGATTATCCTGTTCGTTTTGCATAGCATAACTCCCCAGGGAATTCGCCACACTCTCGACAAACTTCCCGCTACTATGAAGAACTTTGTCGCTGCATGTCGCTTTTCCTTCTTCCCGGGGAGCATTGATTCAGATTTTGCACCAGTAGCGTGAGGAAGGCGCAAGCGGCGGTTTGGGTGCGGTCGGGGGGGGTGAGCCCGGCCAGGGGGTCGTTCGTCCTGGCCCATCAGGGTCCGCACCAAGCCGGGCCGATCGAGGATGTCGTATGCACCGAATTGTTCATTTAACAATGGGCTGGTTATGTCGCAGGAGTCTACGCGTTGACGCGGGGCAGGATAACGCGGAAGGTGGTGCCCTCGGCCGAGGAGTCGACCTCCAGGCGACCGCCGTGTTCGTGCACAATTTCCCTGGAAATGGCAAGCCCGAGGCCGGTTCCGGAATCCTTGGTCGTCACGAAAGGCACGAAGATTTCATCCAAGAGATGGGGTGGAATACCGCAGCCCGTATCCTGCACAGCCAGCACGGCACGTTCCCCGTCCGCCGAGCAAGATACGGTCGCCCGCCCCCCGGCGGGGGTAGCTTCAAAAGCGTTGTTCACCAGGTTTAAGACCACCTGCCGCAGCAGTTGAGCGTCACCTCGGGTCATCAGCTTTTCATCGGTAAGCTTCCTGACCAACGTGATTTGGCGGCTCAGGCTGTCGTTGTAAATCAGGTCCCAAATCCAGAAGACTATCTCGCGAAGGTCAAGCAGTTTATAGGACGGCTTGGCAGGCTTGGACATCAGCAGGAAACGGTTTAGAATTTCCTGCATCCGCCCGATCTCCTGCAGGACGTAGGTCAAATGGGCCTTTATCTTTTCCGGATCCGTGCTTTCCACCGCCAGTTGTGCAAATCCTTTGATGGTGGTCAAAGGATTGCGTAGTTCGTGCGCCACACCGGCCGCGATCTGACCGAGGGACGAAAGGTTACGCACCCGCTGCATTTCCAGTTCAGCCCTTTTCTGATCGGTGGTATCGCTGATCGTCAACACCGTCCACTGTCTTCCGTCTGGAGTATCCGACCAGGAACTCGAGTTCACCTGCAGGTAACGGTTATCCTTAACCAGTTCACAGCCGGTCGTCCCACATTCACGTTCCGGCAGAATATCGATGAGGTGCTTCCCCTCAAGGCTCTCCTTAAGACCCAGGTACTCCCGGGCTGCCTCGTTATATACCCGCACTCGGTGATCGCTGTCAAGAAAAACCACTCCCAGGTTCCATTCGGCCAACAGACGGCGGAATAACAAATCCAGCTCCCGCCGCTTCTGCCTGTCGGTCAGGTTTTGCACCACAATCACATCGGCCTCCCCGGACCGGGTGGTCACCGGGTGACGGCTCACCTGTACCGGGACGGGCCGGCCGTCGGCATCCTGCACCTCACCGGTGTTGAACGTCGTTTCTGGATTGGCAAACAGCTGCCGGATAGTGTCCAGGTTTTGCTCCGTCCGTTTCTTGTCAATGCCGATCAGCGTGCGCAGGTAACGGTTAACCGAAATGGTTTCCCCTTTCTTACTTAGGGTGAGCACACCGGCCGGAAGTGCGTCGAGCACCGTGCGCAGGAGGTGTGTGTTGTCTGCAAGCTCCCGGTTTGCCCGGCGGTTCACTTCGGTCGCTTCTCCCACCAGCCAGGCCACGAATACCAGCACGACACTGGTCACAAGGTTGTCGGTTACGCCCCAGTCGCTGACCTGTTCGCCGTAGTACAAGTCCATGCCCAGCAGAAAAGCGATGGCAATCGGTACGGCGGCCATTCCCCGCCGCCCCAGCATCAGGGCGGCAATGACTGCCGGGAAGAAAAACAGCGTATTCAGGAAGCTCATCTGATGTTGGGTGAACAGGAGGATCACCATCACCGCAAACAGCGAAAACACGGGATAGGCCAGACCGGCCGGGGTACCGCCGGGGCCGAAACGGAGCAGGCGCAAGCTCAGGCTGTACGAGACAAAAAAAACGACAATGACCGCGCCTCCTCCGATAAACCACATAACGGGATTCAGCCACACCTCGGGCTGATAAACCAGGGAGACGATCATAATCACGGCAAAGATCTTAACGATGGTGGAGGTCAGGACAGCCGTAGAAAAGAGTTCATTGTAATCAGGCTGCTCCTTCTCGTTACCGAGAGTGTTGTTTTCCTGGTTCATGCAGACAGTATCTCCTTGAAGAATCCTACTCCTCGGCGCCGGTGAATCCACAGCGCCAGCACGGCCATAGCCAGGACATGCGGCAGACCGACTATCGTCCGCCAAGGCTGGACAGCGAACATTTCGAGCGGGAGGCCGCCGACAAGAAACAGCCACAGCGCTGCACTTTCAAAAACCGCCAGTAATCCCATCACAGCGCCCCAGGCGATCACCGCCGCCTTCAGCGGAATACTCTCCCACAAGCACAGCAAGACCGGCATCATCGCCAGACTGAACAAGGTATGCGCCGGAAAGGGGGCAAGATTACGAATGACGATTAACATGCCCAGATGAATGAGCGCAAGCACGACGATTCGCATCGGATCAACCTTCAGCCCCATCAATGCATAGGCCAGGAATACCAGAATCAAAGATTCGGGGACCCCCTGAAGAACCGCTGTAACGAAATTAAATCCGGGCATAACAACCCCCTAAGGCCTCGAAATCAAGCACAGCTTCTCTTAACAGACTATCCGGGCAGGGCTTTGAAAGGCCGCATGCCGCCACGGCGGTGAATCCACCAGGCCAGCAGAGCCATCACAACAACATGCGGCAGCCCGACCAATATCCACATCAGCTGATCGGTAACCAATTCCTCTGATGATAAATCAATCATAGATGTCGCAAGGATAGAAAATAAGGTTTCCGATGCAATCAGAATGACTACACCAAAAGCCCAGGCAAAGATCACCCTGTGGAGTGCAATCTGTTCACGAAGGCTGATCACCACCGACATCACCATCAGTCCGACCAGGGTATGCGCCGGGAAAGGCGCACCCGTACTGCGGACAACCAACATCAGGCCTAGATGAAGCAGGCCGAACCCTGCAATCCCGGTCCACGGTGCTTTTACCCCCAGCAGGGCATAAATCAGGAACACAAAAACCAAAGACTCCGGTATACCTTGTACGATCACTGCGGTGATATCAAAGGGCACATTCAATACCTCCGTCACCATTTTGTTGTTGGGGAGGCCGAGGCGCCTCCCCAACAGCGGCGTCTATTGCGATTAATGCTTCTTCTTCGGCGGCTGGGGCTGATAGTGCAGCCAGGTGCAGGCCGAAGCCGAGCCGACCATAGCAACAAGCGACAGTACGGTAGTTAATGCTAAGAGTAGAGTGATTTTTAGACGTTTCATGCCTTTTCACCTCCTCCCTTCCGTTACCGGTTTGGAGCACGCCGGAAAGCAGCACAACGGCCCAGTAATTGATCAAGCAAATCCATTAACCGGTGAACGGGCCGGGTCAACACGGCCGCGCTCCAGGCCAACCCAAAAGCTCCACTCATTATCAGCGACGGCGCGGACGCCGGAAACAGGTATGGCGCCGGCAACAACACGCCGGTTACAACCATCACGGCAATGACGCTGTTTCTTCTTAAGGTTCTGCGGCGTTTGGGATCTTCGATGGGGTTAACCGGATTGTCTACGGGGGCGAGACCGGCCACAAGCAAGAGACTGGTGAAGGCTGTGACAAGCAGGATATAGGGTTCTAATCCGGGAAGGTACGCGGGAAGTTCGGCCGCCGCCTTGCCCAGAGCGGGAAAAACCAGCATCGTGGAGATTGCACAGCGCCATGGTGTTGAACAGTGCGCTCCCCCGGCAAAGGTGCGAACGCCTGCATAGGCGGCGAGAACAGCCAGGGTTTCAGGAAGACAACCGAGCAGATATGCGGTCGCCACCACCACAGCGGCCCCCAGCACGGTTGAAAAAACAATTTCCGTGCCGAACCGCACATAATCGGCCCTTTCCTCGTCCAAAGACAGCTCTTTGGCCAGATACCTCGAGAGCTTATCCGCGCTTCTCATCGGATCACTTCCAGATACTTCTACAGATGTGACCATGAAATTACTTCTATCCCTGATTCCAGAAGTCCTTGTAGAATACTGAGAAAGAATGTCTTAATCTCAAGAATCCAAAGTTAAAGTCAGGGGGTCAGGCACCTAAGTCAAAACCGGTGGGCGACGGATGGTGTCCGTTCCAAAAAAAAGCGGGGGCTCTCCCCCGCTTGATCCGGTCATTACGCCAGCAGGTCCGCCAGGTCCTGGTCCGGCGTGGTGATCGGTCTGATGTCGAAGTTCTCAACCAGCACGTTCAGCACGTTAGGCGTGATGAACGCCGGCAGGCTCGGGCCGAGGCGGATGCCCTTTATCCCGAGGTGCAGCAGCGTGAGCAGGATGGCCACCGCCTTCTGCTCGTACCAGGACAGCACCATCGAGAGCGGCAGGTCGTTCACGTCGCAGTTGAATGCCTTGGAGAGCGCCACCGCGATCTGGATGGCCGAGTAGGCGTCGTTGCACTGCCCGATGTCCAGCAGGCGCGGGATGCCGCCGATGTCGCCGAGCTTCTTGTCAAAGAAGCGGAACTTGCCGCAGGCCAGCGTCAGCACCACCGTGTCCTTGGGTGCCTTTTCCACAAACTCGGCGTAGTAGTTGCGTCCCGGCTTGATACCGTCGCAGCCGGCCACCAGGAAGAAGTGCCTGATCGCACCGCTCCTCACGCCCTCGATGACCTTGTCGGCCACGCCGAGCACCGCGTTCCGCGCGAAGCCGACCATCACGCTGCCCTTGTCCTCATCGGCGGTGAATCCGGGCATCTCCAGTGCCTTCTTGATCACGGGGCCGAAATCGTCGCGCTCCACGTGACGGACACCGGGCCAGCCGACGACGCCCGTGGTGAAGATGTTGTCGGCGTAGCTCTGCTGCGGCTCCTGGATGCAGTTCGTGGTCATCAGGATCGCACCCGGGAACTGCGGGAATTCCTTCTTCTGATTCTGCCAGGCCGTGCCGAAGTGACCGTAGAAGTGGCTGTACTTCTTCAGCCCGGGGTACCCGTGGGCCGGCAGCATCTCACCGTGGGTGTACACGTAAACGCCCTTACCCTCGGTCTGCTTCAGAATTCCCTCCAAGTCCTTCAGGTCGTGCCCGGACACCAGGATGCACTTGCCCTGCTTATGTCCCAGCGGTACCTCGGTCGGCACCGGATGGCCGTAGGCACCGGTATTCCCGGCATCCAGAAGTTCCATCGCGCGCAGGTTGATCGCGCCGCAGCGGAGGGCCAGGCCCAGCCACTCGTTCAAACCGAGATTCCGGTCGGTAAGAGCAGCCAGAGCCTCGTGAATGTACGCGTAGACCGCATCGTCCTCCTGCCCCAGGATCCGGGCGTGATGGGCGTACGCAGCCACGCCCTTAATGCCGATCACGGTGATCATCTGCAGGGACTGCACATCCGGATCGGCATCGTGGTCGGACGGCAGGCCCACGGCCTCACCCTGTGCGACCAGCCCGTCAAGATCAGCGGCCGGCTCAAAGTCCGCGGCAGGGTCGGCGAAGCGCACGTTTCCGCCCGCAGCAGCCACCTTTTCCTTCAGCTGTTGCCTCAGGGTCACGCAGCGGTTGATCAGTTCCTGGAAGCGAACCGGATCGAAATCGACATTGGTGAGTGTGGCGAACATCGCCTCAACTGTAAAGGCGTTGACCTCCGCGTCGACTACGCCGACCCGGCGTCCCTCCGCGGCGTAATGAGAGAGTCCCCGGATGGCGTACACCAACAGATCCTGCAGCGCGGCCACGTCGGGCTTCTTTCCGCAAACCCCGATCGCCGTGCATCCGGTTCCCTTAGCGGTCTGCTCACACTGGTTGCAGAACATACCCATTCCTTTCTCCTCCTTATTTTGATTTGCAAAACCGAGGTCTGGCCCCTTTGACAAACTAAGACTTACTAGATCATTTTAGTCCCCTATTCAGCAGGAAGAACTACCCCTCCTTTCCCGTCCTTTTCTGCTGCCTTTCCATTTCAACAATGTCGGCGAAGGTCTTGCTCTTCAGCTCCTCAAGCATCGCCCGCTGAACTCCGCTCAGAATACGGTGGACCTGGCAGGTGCCCTTGTTCGGGCACTGGTTTCCGTACTCCAGACAAACGTTGATCGCCAGCGGCCCCTCAATGGCCGTGATCGCATCCAATAAGGTAATCTGATCACTGGGGCGAGCCAGCCTCACCCCTCCCTGCGTGCCGCGCTGGGTGTGAACCAGTCCGGCCCGGACCAGGAGCTGAATCGTCTTCTTCAGAAAATCCTCCGGGATATCCTGCCGTTCCGCAATCGTTCTGGTCTGGATCAGTTCACCGAAGGGCACCCTGGACAATTCCAGCAGGGTGTGAATCGCATATTCGGTTTGCCGGGTAATCTGCATCTCGCTAGCTCCTTAGGGGACTAATTATGTCCTATTAGTCTTTATTCTACAACACCGTTTTTATTCCTGCAAGTCGGACAAAAAAGTAGTGAGTATCGAGTAGTGAGCATTTAGTAGGAAAGAAAAATGCTGGAACTGATTACGCGGCATCCGTTCAGCCGTTTCATCAGTTCCAGCATCTACGGAAACTACGGGTCTAGCCCTTCAGAGACCGGACCAGAATCTGAGCCGCCTCGCCGCGGGTCAGGCCGTCACTGGGCACAAACCGCCCGTTTTTCAGGGGAAGCAGGCCCAGGCCCACCGCCGAAGCAGCGTAGCCCCGGTCGGAGACAGGCACCAGCCCGGCATCGGCCGCGTCCAGCCGGAACAGGGAACCGAGCCTGGCCAGCGGACCGTACCCCTCAGCATTCACCAGCATGCGGGCGGCCTGCAGACGGCTGGTCGCCGCCGCCGGATCGTACTGGTCCTTGCTCTCGATGATTCCCATTGCCACCGCCCTCTCCAGCGCCTGTTCGTACCAGGGAGCGCCATCCTTCAGCGGTATCGGCGGGTAGTAGCGGCTATTCCCGTGCGCCTCCACCAGCATGGCGATCAGTTCGGCGTTGGTAATCGGGCTGTCCGGCCGGAACCGGTCACCGTAGCCCGAAATGATTCCGGCTTCCAGCAGGAGAAGGATGTCCTGCTCCGCCGGGTGCCCGGCGATGTCCGTAAACCCTTTGGGACGTTCGGTAACCGGATTGCCTTCCCGGTCCAGAAGCTGCCCGGAGCGGGCGTCAACCATCCGGTCCGCCCGGTCGCTCAAACGGTAGATCAGCTTGTAGTCCGGAGCCTTCGTGTGTCCCCACCGGGAGTACACACGGGTGTACTCCAGCGTCAGCGGATTGCCTTCCAGGTAATCGGCGCAGACCGTGCCCTTGTCCAGGACCCCTTCCGGCTGCGGGAATGTGGTATCCCACCAGTTCAGGGTGTAGTTGATGATCTCACCCGTTTGGGAGTCTACCGTAATGGAAAAACCATTATCCAGGTATGGGACATCGTTCACCAGCCGGGCGTAATTGAAGCTGTACGCCCGCGGTAGCGGCTCATCCCGTTCGGCCACCCACACCAGTTCCGGACGGGAGCTGCGCAGGATGACATCTTTCGCCTTTTCCGGCTCCCGTTTGCGCATATATGCTTCGGCCTTCTGCCTGGCCTGTTCCTCGCTGAACCGCACGATCGGGGTCTCCTGCCAGTCACGGGTGCGGTAGAGCGACAAACGCAAAAGATCACCAGTTCGGGCCTCAACCGCCAGGTTGACCTCCGACTGTTCTTTTTCACTGGCGTAGTAAAAATCCCAGACCCTGCCGCCGGGCACGGTCCAGTTCTGCCGCAGACTGGAGCGTTTCAGCTCCGCATCGCCCGGAAGACGGTAGGCGGCCTCGGCCGCTCTACGGGCGGCATCCGCGCTTAAGAGCCCTCTGGTTTCCTCCACCACCTCGGCCTCGGCCGGGGTCAGTTTCATCATTGCCTGGTCACGCGCTTCTCCTGCGCCGCCCAAGCCGTCGGCTTCCAGCAGGTAAAGCCCCTCATCCGGGTCGATCACCTTTCCGGTGAGGGCATCCACGACAAAGCGTCCATCGCGGACGGCGTATACCAAATACGGTCGCTCACCGGTATCACGTTCGCGTGAGCCGGTGTACACATACACCAGTTCCATTCCGTCCTCATTAAAAACTCGCCGCACCTGGTCAATGCCGACGCGCCCCGCCGCGGAGGGCAGCTTTAAGTCTCTCTTCCAGGTCATATTGAACCGCTGCAGTTCACCGGTATCACCGTTGACCGCGATGGTGATGCCGTTATCAACAACCGGTATACCTTCACACAAACGCTGAAAACGAAAATCATAGGTCACTGGATAGTCACGGGTCCCCAGCACTCTCACCGGCACATATTCCCCGGACTCGGGTGCCAACCGGGTCTGGGCAAACCGTTCGGGCTGCAGCTTGCGGGCCCATTCCTTTGCCATCTCCAGCGCCTCTTCGCGGCTGTACTTCGGCAAGCCGCTGTAGGTCGTTCCCGGAATTGTGCCTTTGTAGAAGGAAAAACCCAGCACCTCACCGTTTTCGGCACTGACGTTAACCTCCACGTAGCCGCCCGGAGGGGTCTCGCCGGACCAGCGCAGGCTCCACACCGCACCCTCTTCATCGGACCGGGAGTAGTCGGAGTTGAACTGCTCAAACTCGGGCGGAATCGAAAAGACAGCCCTGGCAATCCCGATGGCCTCTTCAAGCGGCACCTCGGTCTCCGGTCCCGGCTCGGCCGCAGCCGGAAAGACAAACAGGAAGCAGGCGCAAATCAAAACTATGGCCGCCAATACGCTGTTACGGAAAACCATCTTGCACAACATCTCTTCCCCCTTTCCAAAGATTTAGAATCCAAATCAAGAAAACATGTGCCATATTGGACCGGCATTCCCCCTTGATACCACTAATCACCATTCTAGACGTTACCCAGTCTCTCTTGGTTTTCCAGTACCGAGAGAAAACCCGGGAGCGCACTCCCGGGTGACAAATTGTTAAGCCCTTGCCCGTATCTTTATGTCCCCCGTGTCATCCGGGTTTACCTCCGGACGACTTGTGCGATTCGGGCACCATTCTTAGCGAAGGTGAGGGCTGTGCGGCCCCCGACGAGGACGTTTACGGGCGCTTCCGCAGTACTCTCCTCGCGGCCGACCGCCTGGATCGGCCGCTTGGAAAGAGCGGCCGTAAACAATCCGCAGGAGGGGTCTGCCGCACACCGAACCCGAGCTTAGAAATGGTCGAATCGCTAAACGGAGACCGGGGTAAACCCGGATAACACTACTCCATTTTCGTTCCTCTGTTGGAGTCACCCGTCAGGGTGACAGGGGAGTCCCACTAACAGAGTCTGTGCATATCTTCAATCTTGGATCTGATGTACTCCCTTTCCTCACGGGAAAGGTCTTTCGACGTACAAATGAACACCGTCGGGGACTTGTCCCAGCAGTGCTTGCTCAGGCGATCAAGCACCTCGAATCCGTCCATTTCCGGCATCATGATATCCAGGATGATCACATCCGGGCATCCTCTTGTCGCCAGGTCGATTCCCTGATGCCCGTCTTCGGCCGTTTCCAGCTCATAGCCTTGCGTCTTGAGTATCGCCGCCACCCGGCCCCTGACAACCGGGTCGTCATCAACCAGCAGGACAGTGGGCGTTCTCCCGCCCAAGCTCCTCTTCACCCGTTCGAGATGGGGAAGCAGGGTATCAGCGTCCAGGGGTTTCGGTAGGTAGACAACCTCCGCCGGGGCCGTTTCGGTTTTCGCGCGAAACAGCCGGGATTCCACCGGTTTGTCACCCGAGGCCAACGGCAGTGTAAAGGTAAACTTGGCCCCTTTCCCCGCCTCACTTTCCACCCAGATCCTACCGCCGTTCAGTTCCACCAGGTTCTTGGTAATGGCAAGACCCAGGCCGGTACCCGCGTGTTCCCCGGAAAGGTTCCCGACCTGCTTGAAGGCGTCGAAAATTTCCTCGTGGTGTTCCTTCGCGATGCCCATTCCGGTATCGGCCACCCACAAGTGTAAATCCGGACCGCGGGATTCAGCCCCGATGGTTATACGGCCCGACTCGGGCGTAAATTTCACCGCATTCGTCAGCAGGTTCAGGAAGACCTGCTTCAAACGGTCCGGATCGGTCACGACCAGATGAGTGTTCGGCTCGACAAGGTTGATCAGTTCCAGCTTCTTGCTCCCGATCTTGGTAGCAAGCATCGCCAAGGCATCCTGCAGGGGAACGGCCGGATCGACTTCCTGCAGAATGAGTTCCATCTCGCCGGCATCTATTCTGGACAGATCCAACAGGTCATTGATCAGGTTAAGAAGGTGGCTTCCGCTATTGTGAATTTCCCTCAGGAGCTGTTCCTGCTTCTCATTGACATCGCCGACCACCCTGTCCAGAAGAACGTCGGAGAAACTGATCACCGCACTCAGCGGCGTCCTCAGTTCGTGCGAGAGTGAGGCAAGATAAATTGATTTGCGCCGGCCCAGCTTCTCCAATTCCGCATTCTTGGCTTCCAGTTCCCTGGTCAGCTTCTGAAGTTCCTCGGACTGGGCCTGCAGTTCCTCCGTCTGCGCCTGCAGTTCTTCGGTCTGAGACATCAATTCCTCGCCCTGGGCATTCAGCTCCTCATTCCGGTACACCAGCTGCTCATTCGCATTCTGCAGTTGTTCGGACAGCTGCAGGGTTTTCTCATAAGTCAGGGCATTGTTAACGGCTACGCCGATCAGCGCCCCGAGTACAACCAGTTCCTTCCTCTCCACTTCGCCGATGCGGTTCAACGAAGCAAGGCTCATCACTCCGAGTACCCGTTTCCCAAGCAGAAGCGGTACCACTGCGATGCAGGCCGGACGAAGGTTCCCGCCCAGCCAGTTGACGGTGTATACGGTGTCCTCGGGAACATCCACAACAACACCCACTTCTCGCGTCGCAGCGGCCAGCCCCTCCAGCCCCTCGCCGAACCGGATCACTTCCCGCTGCTCCAGGAGCCGTTCTCCCGGACAGTACACGGCCTTTCGCACCAATACCTCCTTCTCGGAATCGGCCAGGAACGCCGCCCCCACCTCGAAACCGAGGGACTTACACACCGTGACCAATCCCCGGTTCAGCAGTTCATCCGGCTCAAGAGTTGAAACCAGCGAATGCAGCACCTTTTGCCGGCACTTTTGCAGTCTGAACTGCTGTTCCAGCTGATCAGCCATTGAATTTAAGGTCGTCCCCAATACGCCGATTTCGTCGGCCGTCTCCACATCAACCCGCTGGGAGAAGTCCCCGCTTCCGATACGGTCGGCCACACCCGCCATGGCCGTGACCGGTTTCATCACCCGTCCCAAGACATAGTAGATCAGCCCGAGTACCACGGCGATCACCGCAATGTTGCCCAGGAAACTAGTCATTACCTGTGTCCTAAGAGCGGCGAACAACTCCGATTTTTCCTGGCTGACAATCAAACCCCACCCGGTCTCCGGGATATAACGGTAGGCGGACAAGATCTCCCGCCCGGCGTAGCCGGTTGAAGTCATCAGCCCCTCCTGACCCGAAATCGCGGCCTTGGCCGGCTCGCTGTCCAGTGTGTAGTGAAGGGCTGAACCGGGCAGGTTCCGCAGATCCATCAGGGTGTACCCTTCCCTGTTTAACAGGATCACTTCCCCCGTCCGGCCAAGGTTTATTCTTGCTTCAAGCAGGGGCCGCAGCACATTGTCGATGTTCAACCGGTATACCAGCACACCGGCGTAATCGGGTTCGGCGCTGTCGCTCAGCGCGCTAACCGGGTAGGAAAATGCGATGCAGGGCTGATTGGTGCTGTGAGACAGGTAGGCATCCTGAAAATGAAGCCGCCCGGTTTCCAGCGGCTTGGTGATCAGTTCGTCCCGCGGGCGTTGGGTGTTCTTCCGATCAGGGTCGGTGGTCAACAGTACGCGCCCGTCCCCGGTGGTAAAGTAGATCTCATCATATATCCCGTATTGGGCCTGAATCCCCCTCCAATAATCCTCCAATTGCTTTGCCGCCTGCGGCGCTTCGCCGGATTCGGTGGTCACAGCATGGATGTACCGCCTGACTGCCGGATCAGCGGCCATTACGACGACCTCGTTCCCACGGTTTTCCAGCCAGCGGGCGGTATCGGTCCGGAGAACATCGGCAACCAAGGAGAAGGTTCGCGCAGTCTGCTCTTCGTATATCCTCGACTCAGACCAATAATCCCAGAGCGCGGTCGAAATGCCCAGCAGAAGCAGAGACCACAATACCACCATGGCTAATCGATATCGCACACTGTTTCGAAAAGGCAATGAAGATTTCAACTCATAACCCCGATTCTAGGCAAGTATTCAGGCGCGCACAGGAAGAAAGACCGAGAACGTCGTCCCCCGGCCCACCTCGCTCCGGACTTCTATCCGACCCTTATGTTGGTCAACTATCGAATGACAGATACTCAGGCCCAAGCCCGTTCCCTGTTGCTTGGTCGTCTGAAAGGGAACACCGAGATTCTCAATCATATCCTCAGGGATCCCGCATCCGGTATCGGCGATATCCAAGCGAATCTCCTTCTGCTCGTCAAGGAATGCAGTGGTGATATGCAGCAGACCGCCCTTTTCCATCGCCTCGACCGCATTCTGAACCAGGTTCAAGAGCAGCTGTTTAATCTGGTTCGGATCCATTAAACCCGCGGGGATCCGGTCATCGATACTAATCTCTACACTGATGTTCTTGCTGTAGGTCTGGGATTTGATGACCGGACCCATGCTCCCCAACAGTTCATTTATGTTCATCCGTACAAATTCCGGTGCCTTTGGCCTGGACAACTCCAGAAAGTTCAAAGCCACCTGATTAATGCGGTCGACCTCGCTGACCATTATGTCCATGTACTCATTAAGTACCGGATCCTTGTTCTTACTGCTGATGATCTGCGCAAACCCTTTGATCACGGTCAGCGGGTTCTTGATCTCGTGCACAATGCCCGCGACCATCTGACCAATCATCGCCAACCGTTCCCGCTCCCGCAAGACCTTCTCCATACGTCGGACCTCGGTGACATCATTGAATACGGCCACGGCGCCGATAACGTTGGACTGCTGATCAAGCAGGACATCGGTGTCCACCGCAAAGATCATACTGCCTCCGTTAATCGGGAGTTCAAAATTGTCGAATCTTTCTCCCTGCTTCTCTTTTATAACACGCTCAAACAGACCGGTATCCCGAATAAACGGGAAGACGTCGTAACACGGTTTCCCAACAACCTCCGACCCTAAAACGCCGAAGAAACATTCGGCTCGATGGTTAATGGTACGGATAAGGAGGTTATAGTCGACAGCCACAACCCCGGCAGCCATACACTGCAGAATGGTGTCCGCACTCACCTGCAGTTCTTCGTAGGCGTGTTTTAGAGACTCTACCGCCATTTCCCGGCTTTCAGCCTCCCGCTTGCGGGCCAGGCTTTTGCCGACCACACTGCCCAGGTTTCCGTACTTAAATGGTTTCCTGATGTAATCAGAAGCCCCGAGCTTCAATGCCGCAGCCGCGATGTCTTCACTGCCGAACGCAGTGATAATGATCACTTCGATAGACGGATAATGGGTGCGAATCTTCGACAGCAGATTCAGACCGTTTTCCCCGGGCAGCATCACATCCAGGAGGACAACATCGGGGCGTTTTTCCTTCACCATAGACCAGGCCGTCCGGCCGTCCGCCGCGCAATAAACCTCAAATCCGGCGATTTCAAGGTACATCTTGGCGGTTTCCAGGTGCAGTTCCATGTCATCGACAACGAGTATTCTCCCCCGCTCCGCAGACTGCTGATCTATCGCGTTTCCAATCACAGCCCCAAACCCTTCTTTCCCTGCGAAAGAGTTCCGGTCATGCCTTAAAGTGCTAAGAACCAGTTATCGGCATAATACCATAACCAAACCCCTTACCGGGATCGAAGTCTGTCGAATAGAAAAAATATTGTTAGATCCCGGAGCGCGCCGCGCCGCCCTCTGCGGCGAGCCACAGCGTATCCCCGTCGATCAGCATGTAGTTCACGCCGCCCTTGAGCGGGGACTCAAACACCCGTACGGCGGCAAACACTCCGTCCCGGAAGCTGAACTGCACCACCCCGTCCCGAAACACCGCCCAGAGGCCGCCGGCGGGATCGACATACAGCATCCGCCCCGGCCCGAGGTCGGGCAGTTCATCCCCGCTTCGGACCGTACTCCCCACGGAATCGACGGCGACCAGGTATCCCCGGTAGGTCTCCTGATTTCGGCACAGGACATACCGATACTCCCCGTCAACCTCGTAGATCACGTCATCGACCCACGCTTCGCCCAGCAGGTCGGACGCCCACCGTTGTTGGTCCCACAACGTATCGTGATCGATGCCTTCACGGTAGAAGAAGTTGCCGCCGAAACCGCTGTTGCTGTACACAAAACGCCCGTCACCGGTGAGCGTGATCACGCGGTCAAGTCCGCCCATACCCCAAGGCGAACACACAAACAGGCGGTGGCCGCCGTCAGCCCGTTCCACCTTGACTACCGGGCCGAACAGGTAGTTTTCCGGATAGGCGAACTCCCCCGCCGTCCCTGCGGGATTGATCCGGCACAGCCCGTCGCGGTGCGCATACCACAGGGCCCCGTCGAGGAAGAACGCCCTTCCGGGATACGGGAAGCTGTTCACGTCACAGTTGAAGACCACAGGTTCACGACCGCTCTCGACCAGAACAAACTGTCCGGTTTCCCGGTCGATCAGGTATGACTGCCCGTTGGCATTGGTGAAGTGATTGTATTCGCGTTTGTCCTTGAGAAGCTTCTCCTCCCTATCAAGGGTAAAGGTATAATCCACAGTGGCATCCAGGCTGCGCCGCTCGGTCATCAGCAGGAGTATGTCTCCGTTCGGCTGCGGCACAAAGCCCTGCACCGACCAACTGCTTCCTAGTCCTTGCTCCGCACCGACCGTCTCCACCGTACCATCGGGGAGCAGGTGCAAGAGTGTGCGCTGTGTCATAAACGGGTTCCACTCCTCCGGGGGACACAGATCCTGGAACAGGACGAACCACTTACTGCCGTCGCTGTCAATGAAGATGCGCTCGATGTGCCCGCGCCGCCCGGTATCGATGTACCGGTCCAGAGCGGTGAACCGTTCAAGGAGCCCCTCCGCCGTCTGCCGGTAAACCTTGCCGGCGGTATCGGCCATCCAAAGCGTCCCCTCCGGATCGACGGCCAGCGCTCTGATCCCTTCCGGCGCGTCTATAAACTCAGTCTCGCCGGAGGCGGTCAGGTGAACCAGCCGGCCGTCATACATCCAGATGGAGCCGTCCGGACCCGCGGCCGTCTGGACGCCTTTCCGCCCGAATCGTGCGTCAACCTGCTCGAATTCCGGCTCCTCACCCACAAGCCGCACCAGCCCCGCTTCCGTTACGAACCACTTCGTACCGTCGGGGGTGGTCTCGGCCAGGCTGATCCGGTTGTCCGGCAGATTGCTGTTAAAGGTAGTGTACTGCACCATTTCCCGGGGATTGGCCTTGCTGATGCGCCAGACCCCGCTGGTCGCCGTGCCCGCCCAGAGAAAGGCGTCGTCCTCCGTCATCGAAGTCACCCATGGGCTGCGCAGGTAGACTTCCCACTGGCGGCCGTCGTCACCGGTATGCGTGATGGAACGGGCGGGAACCGAGGGGAAAGTAAGCGTGACCAGTCCCTGGTCGTATCCCACCGCATAGTCCAGGAACTCGGCGGCCGGCCGCAGCGGAATGTAGAGGCGGTTCCGGTGCATTACCGGGGGCGTGGGCCAAGTCATCCTGATTCCGCTTTTTAAACAGTGCTTCTGTCCCGGCACCACCTCCAGATGAAATGCCAGGTCCTCACCGAAAACCCACGCCCGGCCGGTGTCGGCTTCCCATTGGTAGTTGAGACCCAGGCTTTCCGCGAACTCCGCCAGAGGCACAAACAGGTGCCCGTTCCAGACCTCGGCGTCTGTCAGTACGTGTTCTTTCCCATCCACCGACAGCCGGATATCCTGCGCCGAGGCCGCGGCCGCAAACAGGAATACCAGTGATAAGGCGATAATAACGCCGACCGTTTTTCTCAATGTCACCCACCCCTTTCCATTTCACTCTAACTGGTTGACGGCCGAACAGCCATTGTGGTTTCCCCTTGAAACGCCAAAGCCCGGCTCTCGCCGGGCGATGGAAATGTGAAGCACAAGATGAGTTACGGCACCCGGCGGATCTTGTCCGCGGCCGGTTCACGCGGCGGGGCGGGCGGGAAGGCTTCTGGATACCCCATGACCAAGACGGCAACTGCCTCGGCACCTTCGGGCACCTGCAGGATCTCCCTTGCTTTGGGATGACGGCCGACGGAAAGCCAGACCGTGCCTATGCCCAAAGCGTAAGCCGCGAGCATTATGTTCTGGGCGGCCAAACCGGCGGCAATCGGGTACTCGGCCTTATCAATATCCATTTCCGGCGGTTTGGACAGCACCGCCACCAGGGTCGGAGCCCCGCCGAAGTCCTGACTGAACTGCCGGAATACCTGCTTGCGGGCCTCGGGGAGTACCGGGCTCTGCAGCGGTCCGGCCTCCAGAACCTGCCGGTAAATCTCCAGCAATTGTTTCCGCGCTTCGGCCCCGATCAGCACGAACTCCCAAGGCTGACTGTTCCGGTGCGACGGTGCCCAGGTTCCCGCATCCAGGATCTGCATCAGCGTATCCTCGGAAACCGGATCCGGTTTAAAGGCGTACACCGAACGCCGTCCCTTGATCGCTTCAAACAGTTCCACTTCACATACCCCCATTCCGATTCAGATACTCGGCGCACTTGTTCGCAAGGAGAACTCGTGTTTGAGTTTCAGCGTGCCGCCTGTAACTTCAATCATACCATCCGCCCCTTGCTTTTCCAAATTCGGCCGGACTAGAATAGACCTGACAGAGGAGGAGAAACATGCGCATAATCGACCTGACCCACCCGATATCCCCGGAAATGCCCGTCTACCCCGGCACCGAGCCCCCTGCTTTCACCACCCCCTGCACCATCGAAAGGGACGGCTTTGCGGAAAGGCGAATCACGATGTATTCGCACACCGGGACGCACATCGATGCGCCGGCCCACATCTTCCCGCACGGCAAGAGACTGGATGAGTTCCCCGCCGGGCACTTCTGTGGCCGCGCCGTCGTTCTGGACTTCGCCGAAAGCGGCCAAGCGGTCATCGAGCGGGAAGACCTGCAGGCTTTCGAGACGGTAATTGCGGAGTGTGACTTCGTGATTCTGCACACCGGCTGGAGCCGGTTTTGGGGTGAGGAGGCGTATTTTCAGGGCTTCCCCGTGCTCACGGTAACGGCGGCCGAATGGCTGAGCGGCTTCAGCCTGAAGGGCCTCGGCACGGACACGATTTCGGTGGATGCAGTCGGTACCACCAACTTTCCGGTGCACAAGGTTTTTCTGAAGCGGGACACCATAATCATCGAAAACCTGACCAATCTGAGCGGTCTCGCCGGCGCACCCTTCGATTTCTGTGCGCTGCCCCTGCGGCTTGAAGGAGCCGACGGCTCCCCCGTCCGGGCGATAGCACTTATCAACGACCGGACCCAATGCTAGGACAACTGGTTTATGAAAAAACTACGGCTTTGCCCATTGTTTTGATCCCAAATCCCCAGGTAAGGATCGGCAAGGAGACACTTAAGACTAAGATAAGATTCATTTGACCCCTTGTCACGATCTCAAATCCCCGATAAAATGGACGCAGAAAATGGTATACCATATACCAAGGAGTGAACACCGTGAGCGGAGACATTTTTCTGCACCCCATCGCGGATCAACCACAGTCGCAGATCAGGAACCAAGTTCACGTCCAACTGCGCCAAGCCATCATTAAAGGCGTATTTAAACCGGGCGACCGCCTGGTGGAACGCAAACTGGCCGAGCAGTTAAAGGTCAGCCGCACCCCGGTACGGGAGGCCATCAGGATGCTCGAACTGGAGGGTTTGGTATCCCATGTGCCCCGAATCGGGGCGGTGGTGGCCGCGGTCAACGAGCAGGATGTTCTGGAGGTATACCGCATCCGGGCCGTACTCGAAGGGCTGGCGGCCCGGCAGGCTGCGGAAAAGATTGAGGACAACCAGCTGGAAAAACTGGCCAGCCTGCTCGGAGCACTGGACCACTTCTATCGTGTGAAAGACCTCGACAAAATGGAGATTGCCCACCGTGAATTCAACGACATCATCTACCGTGCCGCCGGAAGTCCGCGCCTATACAGCATGATCACCACCCTGGTCGATTACATCAATCTTTACGCCAGAATCGGGTATGCGCGGCCGGGACGGATCGCCGAAGCCGCCGAGGAGCACCGGCGATTGGTCGAAGCCATCAAGATGCGTGACGGCGACCTGGCCGAACGCGTAGCCAGGGAACACATCGAGAATTCACGGCTCGCTTACTTCTGCATGTCCAGGCGGGCAAGGCTCAGTGTCGTACGCACAACCGGGGAGGATGAAAAGCAGTGAACGAAGTGGAACTCATTCTGATATTCGCGGTGGGTATCGTATCCGGGTTCGTAAATGTTGTCGGCGGGGGCGGATCGCTGATCTCCCTGCCCGCCCTGATCTTTGTGGGCCTGCCCTCGGCAGTCGCCAACGGCACCAACCGCGTGGCCCTGATGGTGCAGAGCCTGGTGGCCATCGGGTACTTCCGGAAAAGTGGATACTTCTATCCGAAGCTAAGCGTGATGCTGGGTATCCCGGCCGTCTTGGGCTCGATCGTCGGAGCCAAGTTCGCCATCGCGCTGACCGATGAAATGTTCAACACCATCCTGGCCGTGGTCATGATCGTCGTGGCCGTGCTGGTCATCTGGCGGCCGGAAAAGTACTTCATTAAAACCGACGAGGAACAGGAGGACTACAGCCCGCTCCGGCTGGCCATGGCCGCCCTGGCCTTCTTCGGTGTGGGCTTCTACGGCGGTTTCATCCAGGCCGGTGTGGGGTTCATCATCATCGCCGCGCTGGCGCTGATCACCGGCATGACCCTGGTGAAGATCAACAGCCTGAAGGTGTTCGTAACGGCGATTTATATGCTGTCCTCGCTGCTGATCTTTGTGTTCAGCGGAAACGTCCATTGGCTGTTCGGCTTCATCCTGGCCGCCGGGAACGCGATCGGAGCCTACCTCGGCAGCGCCTTTACCGTGAAGAAGGGCGACAAGTGGATTCGGGTGTTCCTGGTGGTCAGCGTCGTGATCATGGCCGGGAAACTCTTGGGCGTGGAGAAACTCTTCGGCTTCTAAGGCCCCCGGTCCGGCCTAGTCCTGCAACTGCTTGCGCATCCGGAAGGACTGCGGGGTAACCTCGACCAGTTCGTCGTCGGCGATAAACTCCAGGCACTGTTCCAGGCTCATCGTCCGGGGCGGGGTCAGCTTGACGGCGATGTCGGCCGTGGAACTGCGGATGTTGCTGAGCTGCTTCTTCTTGCAGACATTGATCAGCAGATCCCCGGGACGGGCGTGCTCGCCCACCACCATACCCCGGTATACCGGGACGCCCGGCCCGACGAAGAGTTCGCCCCGCTCCTGGGCGTGTTCCAGCCCGTAGGCCGTGGTCTCGCCGGTTTCGAAGGCGACCAGCGAACCCCGCTGGCGCGTCTGGATATCACCCCGGTACGGCGCATAGTGGTGAAAGGAATGATACATTATACCTAACCCCTTGGTGTCGGTCAGGAACTCGGAGCGGAAACCGAAGAGGCCGCGGGTTGGCACGTGAAATTCCAGCCGCACCTGCCCGTCCCCCTTGTTCAGCATATTGATGAGCTCGCCCTTCCGGGAGCCCAGGCGCTCCATCACAATCCCCACATAGGTTTCGGGAACCTCGACCACCAGTTCTTCCACCGGCTCGTGTGACTCTCCGTCGATCACACGCTCAATCACCTGCGGACGGGACACCTCAAATTCATACCCCTCCCGGCGCATCGTCTCGATCAGAATGGAAAGGTGCAGCTCACCGCGCCCGGACACCAGAAACCGGTCCGGTGAATCGGTATCCTCAACCCGGAGACTGACATCCGACTCGGCTTCCCGCATCAGCCTCTCCCTAAGCTTGCGCGAAGTGACGTATTGCCCCTCCCGTCCGGCAAACGGACTCTTGTTCACGTTAAAGGTCACGGCCACGGTCGGTTCGTCGATTCGGACAAAATCCAGGGGAACCGGATGATCCGGATCGGTGATGGTGTTCCCGACGTTGATGCCCTCCAGTCCGGCCACCACCACAATCTCTCCGGCAGCCGCTTCTTCGGTCTGGATCTTTTTCAACCCGTCAAAGACATAGAGCCCGGCGATCCGCCGGCGCTGGACCATGCCGCCCGGAGCAATCACCGCCACCTCCTGCTTGGCGCGAACCCGGCCGGAGTGGATGCGGCCCACGGCCTGACGGCCCAGATACGGATCGTAGTCAATCAGGGTCACCCCCAACTGCAGAATGCCTTTGGCATCACCGGACGGGGCCGGGATCTTGGCAATGATCATCTCAAACAGCGGTTTGAGGCTCGTTCCCGCGGTTTCCGGGTCCAGAGAGGCCGTGCCCGCCCGGGCGTTGGTATAGACAACCGGGAAGTCAAGCTGCTCCTCACTGGCATCCAGCTCAATAAACAGCTCCAGCACCTCGTCCAGCACCTCGTAAGGCCGTGCGTTCGGCCGGTCGATCTTGTTGATGACCACGATCGGAGCCAGTCCCGCGGCGAGAGCCTTCCGCAGCACGAAGCGGGTCTGCGGCATTGGTCCCTCAAAAGCGTCGACCAGAAGCAGAACGCCGTCCACCATCTGCACGATACGCTCCACTTCCCCGCCGAAATCGGCGTGACCGGGAGTGTCGACGATGTTCAGCTTATGCTTGCCGTACCGGACCGCGGTGTTCTTGGCCATGATCGTGATGCCGCGCTCCCGCTCCAGGTCGCCGCGGTCCAGGATACGCTCCTCCACCACCTGCTTCTCGTGGAAAACACCGCTCTGCTTCAGCATCCCGTCAACCAAGGTAGTCTTTCCATGATCCACGTGGGCGATAATGGCCAAATTGCGAATGTCGTTGGTGCGCATTGCGGGAAGATTCCTGCCTCACTCAAGCTTGGTTTCTCGCGGAAACATCTAATTATTTTTGCAACACGGCGGATTTGTCAAGTACAACAAGTCCACTCAGTTTTTGCCGTAGTAAGATGATTCCCGCGCTGTAACACTAAGCTTGTGGGGAGGTGCGCGATGAAACACGTCAGGTTTTATGTGCTTGTCGGATTGCTTGTGCTCCTGCTCACCGCCATTCCGTTCCCTGCTCTCGTCAATCCTCCCGAACTCCGGAAACCGCAAAGTCCCGTGCCGGAAAACCCGGACGAAGCCGTACGGGAGGAGACCATCTACCGCGATGACCGGCACACGGTGAGCGCCCACGGCGATGTGCTGATCATCCGCAACCGGAAAACAGGTGAACGGTACCGGATGGATGCGGAGGGCGACCGGGTGGCCGAGGTGCAGAGAATCCGGAACAAGGCGGCCGAAGAAACGCCTTTACTGGGCACCGAACTGGCCGACGGGCTGAAACTGACCGGAGCATCACGGATCCACATCGTGCAGACCGCACCGACGGTTAAGCTGGTGGCCGTCTATCCCCATCCGCACAGCAGCGAGGATAAAATTATCATCGATAAGACCAGCAACACGCTTTTCTTCTATCAGCGGGGTGAACCGGCAAAGCAATACCGGGTAGCCACCGGGAAACAGCCGGAATACACCCCGGAAGGCACGTTTTCCATTGTCAAGAAAACACCCCTACCCTGGGGGAACGGACCGGAAACCATCTACGGTCCGCGCTGGATGGGGCTGGCCGTGCCCTGTGAAAAGGACAGACGGCGGGCACACGACGCGCGGGCTCCGCGGGGTGACAAGTACGGCATTCACGGCACCAACGAACCCGAATCGATCGGCACCTATGCCTCCGGGGGATGCATCAGGCTTAAAAATGAAGATATCGTTGAACTGTATGAGCTGGTGGAGGTCGGCACGACCGTGCAGATCATACCGTAAAGGGCTGATGGTTTCATCGCTGAACCGGCACGCGGTTCATCTCTTGGCCGGTCAGCAGCCGGTAAGCCCGACCACCAGCGGGACAATACCGGCCAGCCCCAGCCAGGCCAGAGGTGTGCGCGGCCCGATGAAGGCCAGCGATACCAGGCTGAGAAGAACAAGTCCGAGGACAATGCGGCCGATCCGCAGGCCGGGTGTCAAATTCGGTTTCACGGCCATCGCTCCTTCCCACCATATTAATCGCCCGAACAGGGAATTACTAATCTCAGAACAGCATATCACAAGCGGGGAGTTTGCACGAAAGATCTAAAACGCGCAATTGGAGGGCGGTACCGTGAAAATCGTGGAACAACTGGAAAATCTTGCCGATATCTTTGACTCCAAGGAACAGCTTCAAAAAGAGCTGACCGTGTTCGAGGCGGGCAATATCTGGGGAATCCTGCGGCGGCGGTATGACATAATTGAAGGAACCCAAATACTACGCAATTTTGCACTTGACCCCGAATTCAAAATGATCCTGGGGGCGGGACTGAAGACCCTGGAGAAACAGGTCGCCGAACTGGAGGAGCTAATGAAGGAATACGGCATCGCCCTGCCCCCGCGGCCGCCGGCGGCTTCGGAAAGTACCCTGAAGGTGGAAGAGATCACTGACCGGTGGATTTTCAGCGTCATCCTTTCCGGCATCCAGGACTTTATTTTCAGGCACGTGGAGTCGTTCCTGGAAACAACCTCCCCCAAGCTGCGGGAAACGTTTCTGCGGTTCCTCAATGACGAGGCCGAAATCTACGACCGGCTCTCGATTTACGGTCAGACAAAAGGATGGCTCCCCAATCCGCCCGCGTACCGGGTGTAGGTTATCTGCCGCGCCGGCGCCGGGCGGTAACCGTTTCACCGCCGATCCCCCAGTTGTCGGTCTCCACCTCGTCGATAACCACGACCGTCGTCTCGGGGTTCTTACCCAGCACGTCCACGAGCAGCCTGGTCACCCCTTTGATCAGCTTTGCCTTCTGCTCGGCGGTCGCCCCTTCCTTCGTGATCCGGATGTTCACATAAGGCATCGACAATTCCCACCTATCTCTGCAGGGCATTTAACCAGTAGTCCTGGATGATGCTCTGGCCGTAGGTCGGTCCCGGAACGGCCCAGCGGGCGTTCAGCCCGTGCCAGGTCGGGGCGATTCCGCGGGACACATACACGAACCGGGGGCTCAAGAGCACCTTCCCCGGCGGAAGGGGATCCTTGGTCGCGTAGGCGTACAGGTGCTGGATGTGTGCCTCGACTCCGGCCTCCGGGGAGGCAAAAGTGGCTCCGTGTCTCCCGGGCTCGAAGACCACCTGGCGCGGGTCAGCCCCGTTCAGCGGTTCGTTACCCGTCAGGGCGACTCCGGTGGCCGATAGCCCGCAGTAGTTGTTCTGATCGGGCTGAACCAGACCGGTGAATGTCCAGTATCGCGTCTCTTTGGCCGCCTGAGCGAAAGCCAGGTCGCCCCGGATGCCGTATTCGGCCCCGATATCCAGGTACAAATGCGCCAGATCCTCGAAGAAACCCCGTGAGAGAACCCGCGTGGGATCCGGTTGCGCGCGGCGGTTTTCCGCCGCCGCCCAAGACGCAAGCTGCCCAGCGGAGGCGATAGGTTTACCCATAATCGTCAGTTCGGCACTCGCCACCACCGTTCCGTCCGGCAGGGTAATACTCCGCGCATACCGTTTGAGCAGGGCCAGGACCTTCTTGAATTCTTCCAGCTGGGCGGCACTGAAATCCGACTCCTCGTATTCAAGCAGTTCGGCCGAATTCAACACCCGCCCGTCCAACAGTTTGATATTGCTCTTGAACGAGGCCAATTCCTTGAACAACGCACTGGCCGGCGGAGCATCAGGCCGGGAACGGATCTCCACCGTACGCGTTCCGGCATCCCAGTGCACCTCGCAGCCGAGCGCCTCTCCGACCGCCCGGAGCGGCACCACCGTACGGCCGGCGGCGGTGATAAACGGTTTCCCGTAATCAGGCGGGAAAACCTTCACTTCGCCGTCAACCACAATCTGCACCTCTCCGGTCGAGCCGGACCAGACCGGTGCCGGAGCGGTCCTACCGGATGAATAAATGATGACCTGTTTGGTATCGGGTACCCAGTGCACTTCAGCCCCCAGGTTTTCACCGACCACCCGCAGGGGCACGTACGTTCGCCCTTCCCGGATGAAGGCAGGCTGATCCCCGGGCGGAATGGTTACGATCTGATCGTTAACGACAATCCCCACGTCTTGACCGGCCGCCGCCGTTACCGGCAGGACGAGCAAAAGCGCCAGCAGGAAAACCAAACCCCGAAGAACCGTTCGCGAATCGGTCGAATAGCGAATAGGTCATCATCCCTTCTGCGAAGAAACTTAAGGAGGTAAGTTCGCCGCAATTCGACCCATTCCTGCCAAATAAGAATTGTGACAGCAGGAGCAATGTCTACAAGGAAATCACTCGTTATGAAAATTGGCTCAAAAAAGCGAACGACTGCATCCAACCGCTAATTCGCGGGATAATTCAGGCATGCGAGGCATATCAGGCTTGTTTCATCCAATTCCGGATTTGGAATGGAATGGCCATAATGTCATAATATAGGCACATCCAGCACGTTAACTTATTCACAATCTTGGGAGGTGTTTGATGTGGCACGACGACATGAGTTGATACCGGTGGCGCCCTCGATTCTGCGAACCTTTAAAGCATTCGACGACTGGCTGAATATGCCCAGAGCCTTTAGAGCACTCGATGACTTCCTGAATATGCCCCGGTTTTGGTCATCCGGAACGGCTGTGGACGCCTACGAAACGGATAAGGAATTCGTAGTAAAGATGGATGTTCCGGGATGGCGCAAAGAGGACTTGAAAATCCGGGTGGAAGACAATACGGTTTACATCACCGGCAACCGCGAGGAAACGACGGAAGTGGAGGAAAAGAACTACTACCGACACGAACGCTACGCCGAGCGGATACATGAGGTGATTCCGATCCCCGTCGCGGTCGACGCCAATAAGACCAAGGCGAAAATGGTGGACGGCGTCCTGGAAGTGACGATGCCGAAGACCGAACGCAAGAACAGCGGGGTTCAGATCGACATCAAATAGAATATAGCGGTAGTCTCAACTACCTTCCCTTCCCTAAACAGACCCGGAGCGGACGATGCTCCGGGTTTTTGTATCCTAACCAATCCAACACACATCGGTCTCAACCGGATACAGCTGTCTGCTTCTACGGGATTTCCGGCGGCTGAACCGGGTATAGAACACGGTGCCCTGGGGGCCTGTCTGCACCGTAATCACCGCGTTATGCTTTGCGGCGATGCTGTGGCATACCGCCAAACCCAGCCCCGTGCCGTTTTGCTTTGTTGTAAAAAACGGGGTTCCCAACTCTTCCAGCACCTCAGGCGTGATGCCGTGTCCCTCGTCTCGAACCGCCAGAACCACATCGTCTCCGTCCTGATATGTTTCGATGGTCAGAGTGCCTCCCGCACCCATTGCTTCCAAACCGTTTCTGGCCAGGTTCAGGATCAGCTGGCGGAGCTCCCGCTCATCCAATAACAGCTCCGGAACAGGAGTCAGCCGGGCAATGACCGTCTTGTTCTCCTTCATAGCGTCGGCCTCGATCAGCGGCAGCAGAACGCGTACGGCATTATTGATGCTCAGCTTTGTTAGATTAATGACCCGGTCGCGGGCCAGGGACAAGAACTCCGAGATGATGCTGTTGGCCCGGTCCAGTTCCTCAATCACCAGCTGAAATTGATCCTTATATCCGGCACATTCCTGTTTCTCCTGAAGAATCTGCACAAAGCCGCGGGCCGAAGACATCGGGTTTCGAACTTCGTGCGCTACGCTTGCCGCCATCCGTCCCACCAAATCCAGCCGGTCGTACCGGGCCATCTGCCGCTCCCATCTTCTTTTTTCGGTGATATCGATACTCGCGCACATCAGGCAGCGTTCGCCGTTAAAATGAACATACTCGGCTGAACACAGCCATATTCGTTCTTCACCGTTCTGGGTCCGCACACGCAGTTCCTGATTACGGATTCTACCGTCTTGTTTGATCATCTCGATGAGTTCTTGAGGCGTCGGCTTGAGCCAGACGTTGAGCTCGTCCACCGTTCTGCCCACCACACTATGCCGCGGATACCCGAGAGTCCTGGTCCACGCCTCATTCACGTCAAGGTAGCGTCTGTCCTTAACGGCGATAATAGCCAGCGGATTGGGACTGGCGCGAAAAGCCGTGGCGAAATGCTCTTCCGCCTGTCTGCGCTCGGCAATCTCTTTTTCAAGCTGTCTGTTAACCCTCGTGAGCTTCTCCGCGATCTTTTCATATTCCGCCACAGCCCTTCGAGTCATCTCCAGATCGACGTTTTCGAAGAGCCGCCATTTGCCGTCCCGTTTGGCCAAAACCGCCCTGTGGCAGCCGGCGGTTTCAACCACTTCCAACGCATCGCACCGGTCGAGAGGGTAGAGACAGAGCACAATCAGCTTGCGACCGGCCACAGCTTCCACCAACCGGCGTTCATAGTCCAAAAGACTTCGCCGGTATTCACTGGTGACCCAAGACGTATCACCCGCTACCCTCAGCCCCTCATAGCCTTGACCTACGGCGGCGCGGAGGCTGTCCAGCCAGGCGGCCGTCACCCTTTCCAAATCAAGTTTGCCGCCTCTCAGGTACCAGTCGGAGTAGGAGAAGATCTGCATTTGCCCGGTTTTAAAACAGTCTGCGAAGACGGGGTCCGCTTCAATCATAATCTGTTTGGCGGTCACCGCATCCAGTGGTTCGGCGGCAACGAAGACACAGCATTCGTTGTTCTGCAATCCGGAGAGGCAGTAGGGAATTAGCGCGTCCACCAAATCATTCTGTGTTTCGTAGAATAAGCACATATGTGTTCCCCAAGGTACACCGGCTATGTCCTGAATTCCCAAACTCCTGCATTCCACCCGCACGTACCCCCAGACATCGCGAGATTAGTATTGTCACAATGAAACACAAATGTTCGCCCAAGGTTAAGTATCCTTTTAAGATTAACAGCAGAGTAAGTTACTTGGCAACGGGAAATGATAGAACATTCTGTCGAAACAAGACTCCCACCCAACCGGGTGGGAGTCGCATAGGAACCATATATAATCCGTACAGTTTTTTCAGCAGACTAAGGCTACAATTCTTCCAAAGTCTCCAGGATACTAATGAATTGATGCGTCAAATCGGGGTCGAACTGGATTCCCGCACACCTTCTGAGCTCGGCCACAGCTTCCTCATGGGACAGCGCCTTGCGGTAGGGCCGGTCGCTGGTCATCGCATCGTAGGCATCGGCTATAGCCAGGATCCGGCACTCCAGAGGGATCTCTTCCCCCTTCAAACCCAAAGGATAGCCCTGCCCGTTCCACCATTCATGGTGGTGCAGAATCCAGTCGGCAATCGGATGCAGATCCGGCGCCGAAAGGGCGATACGGTGCCCGATCTCGCTGTGACGCTTCATCTCCCTCATTTCAGCGGGAGTCAGCGGCCCTGCCTTAAAGAGGATGCGGTCCGGGATCCCTACTTTTCCGATGTCATGGAATTGGGCCAACAGACGGAGATCGGCCACAGTCCGCTGCGGCAGGCCGAGTTCTTCGCCCACGCGCGCCACCAGCGTCTGCAGGCGGTCGGCGTGCCCCTCCGTGATGAAATCGCGGGCTTCCAGCGCCTTCATCAGTGTCTGCACCGTGGCGCTCCGGTTGCTGCGGCTCTGGTGAAGCTTCTCCCGGTACATATTGTTGTCTGCTTCCCGATACAGCTCGGCGATATTCAGCGGGTGTTCGGCACTTACCGCACAGCCCACCGAGATGCTCAGCGGCAGGCTGGGATTCTTGGCGTTATAGCGCCGCACGGCTTCACGGATGCGTTCGCCGCCCGATTCAACTCCCTGTTTGTCGTAGCCGGGGAGCAGCACCGCAAACTCATCTCCGCCGACTCTGGCAACCAGGTCGGTCTTGCGGAATGAGTTCTTGACCAACCGGGCGGCGGCGATTAGCAGCTTGTCCCCCGCCTCGTGCCCCAGGCTGTCGTTCACCAGTTTTAATCCGTCCACATCGCAGAGGATGATGCCGATCGATGGATGGCCGTTGTTTTGAAGACGCTGCACTTCTTGTTCGAAGTAGTGTCGATTATAAAGTCCGGTCAGGGAATCGTGCGTACTCAGGTACTTCAGTTCGCCCTCGGCCTGTTTTCGATCGGTGATGTCGCGGACCGTTTCAATCGCCCCGGTGATATTCCCGTTGTGATCAAACAGCGGCGAGGCCTTCGCCCGGACGAAAGCCCCCCGCCCTTCGTACAGGCCTGGGACGAATACTTCGGCATATAGGGTGTCGCCTTTGCGCTCCAGGGAATCATAGAGTCTCTCGAGAGAAGACTGCCCGGAGATGATGGCGTCGACAAGCATCATCCGGCGTTTGCCCCAGAAGACTTTCGCGTAAGCACCGTCTCCCCGGCCGACTATCTCCTCCTTCTTGGTCCCGGTCATTTTCTCCAACGCCTTGTTCCAGGCGATCACCTTGCCGTCACGGTTGATCACAAAGGTGGCGTCCGGGAGAAAGTCGATGATGTCGAGCAGCTCCTGATTGGCCCGGTTAAGAGCCTCCCGGCTGCGGTTAAGTTCTTCGACCTGCTGCCTCAACTCTTCTTCCGCAGCGATCAGCTCTTCGTTCATCGAGACTTGTTCCTCATGCATCGCCGCCAATTCTTCATTGGCCGCCTTCAGCTTTTCGTTGGCCGTCTGCAGTTTACGCTGCATTCGCTTCCGCTCGGTGACATCACGCACGGCGGCCAGGATGCGCTCTTTCCCGTTCAGAACGAGTTTGCACAGGAACACTTCCACGTCAAAAACCGAACCGTCACCGGGGCGGCGCGCCTGCCATTCAAAGAACCGGGTTTCACCTGCCTTCACACTTTCCCAGTAATCGGTCAGCCGGTAAAACGGGTTATCCGGACCGGAGAGGTCATCCCGGATGGACATGTTCAGGGCCTGTTCCCGGTTTACGCCGTACATCCGCAGCATTCGGTCGTTAACCTGAATGATCGTCCCGTCCGTCTCGTGGATGATCAGCGCTTCATATGCGTTATTGAACACCGTGCGTATTTCATCTTCGGAGGCACGAAGCGATTCTTCCATCTGTTTTTGCTCGGTGATGTCCCGGACCACCGCATAGATCAAACCTTTTTCCGGGACCGGATGGGAGTTCCAGGACAGCCACCGGTAAGAACCGTCCCGGCAGAGGTAGCGGTTTTCAAAAACCAGCGCCGGAGCGCCGGAAGACACCTTTTCCGCCCCTGCCACCGTTGATTCCCGGTCGTCGGGATGAACGAACTCGATATACGGCCTGGAACAGAGCTCTTCAGCGGTGAAGCCCAATGTCTTTTCCCAGGCCGGGTTCAGCACTTTGAAGTAGCCGTCCATCCCCGCGATGCACAGCATATCGATCGACAAGGCGAAGAAACCGGCCAAATCCTCTTTGGTCCAATCCAGGCTGTCAATGCCGTGGACATCCGGTACTGTACGTTGTTCTTTGGCCTTGTCACGCATAACAATACTAACCTCCAACGGTAAGCCGCTTTCGACAATATGTTACCATGATCCTTGGCATTCTTCACCAAAATTTGTTCTTAAAGGCGGTTTATACCTTGAATTTGGCTACAGCCGCCGAAAGCTCTTCACCCATCTTGGCCAGTTCCCCGGCCGCCGCCGTGACTTCCTGCACGCTGGAGGAGATCTGCTGGGTCGCCGCCGACAGCTGCAGCATTCCCTCGTTACTCTGCTTCGCCCCTTCGGCCACGCCGCGGATCACCTCGACCGAGTTCCGAACAGCGCTGATGATTTCTTTCAGCGCGTCGCCCGCCGTACCGGCCACCTCGACTCCGCTCTGTACCTCGTTAATCCCCTTATCCATAGCCAAAACGGCCTGGTCGACTCCCTCCTGGACCTTGGTGATCAATCCGGCGATCTCCTTCGCCGCGTCGGCCGACTGCTCAGCCAGTTTGCGCACTTCCTCGGCTACCACCGCGAATCCGCGTCCCTGCTCACCGGCCCGGGCGGCCTCAATGGCGGCATTCAGCGCCAGCAGGTTGGTCTGGTCGGCAATCCCGGTGATCACATCGATGATATCGCCGATCTGCTTGGAGATAGTGCCCAATTCTTGAACAGCCGTATTCACCTGCTGAGAGACCGCGGCAATGCCGTTCATTCGCTCGATGGTGTCCCCCACCGCTTCATTCCCGCGCTGGGCCACTTCCTGCACCCGTTCGGCATCTTCGGCTGCGGCCAGGGCATTTTCACTGCCCTGCTGGGAAACCGAAGAAACCTCGGTGGTGGTGCCGGCCACTTCCTCAACGGTGGCGCTGACCTCCTCGGTGGACGCAGCCAGTTCCTCACTGTGCGCCGCCAGTGTCTGGGAGGTGGCAGTCACGCTCCCGATCAGGCCCCGCAGCTGTTCACGCATGCGGTTGGCGTTCTGAGCAAGCTGCCCGATTTCATCGCGGGCCTTGACTGCGATATCCTGGGTAAAGTCTCCCATCGCCAAACGCTCAAACTCTTTACTAATCACGGCCACAGGACCGGTAATCGAGCGGGTCACCACCAAGGCCGAAACAAAACCCAGCAGCAGCGCGACACTGCTGATAACCAGCGTCAGCGTCCGGCTCCGGTTTGTATCGGCATTAATCTGGGCCATCAGCTCATACTGCTTCTCCTCATTTGCCAGGATATACTGTTCAAGAGTCTTATTTAATTCATCGGTGATGGGGGCGATGGCTTCACCAACAGCCTTGGCTTCATCCAACCGGCCCTCTCTCAGAAGAGGAATCATCTTGGTGGTAATCTGCGCATCGTACTCTTGCATCATCGCCTGCAACTCTTCGAACTTGGGACGAGTCTCTTCAGCAATGTTTTTCAACCGTTCGGCCAGTACTTCCTGCGTGCTTGATATGTATTCCTGATAGTCCTTGACATACTGTTCATCGCCGTACACCATGTAGCCCCTTATCGCTTGAGCAGCACGCTGAAAATGTGCATCGATGGCGTTGTCCAGAGCCAGCCGTTGAGCACGTGTCTCAATGTCCCCAATATTTTTATCGACTGCGCTCAAGGTATATACTCCGAGCCCCGCCATCGCCGCCAGAAGGATGAACACAATCGCGAATCCCCCGCCGATTTTCATTCCCACAGACAATCTCATCTTTTTCCCTCCAAGAAAACTTCTGTTCACGCAATTTTTTTCAGATCAAGGATCAGCCACATTGTCTCGTCCTTTTTCACAATGCCCGCCAGCATGCCCTCCGTGAGTCCTACGGTATCGGGATGCTCAAACTCTTCGGCTGTGTACGTGTTCACCTCCAGTACCCGATCAACGATCAGCCCGAAAAGGTTCCCCTCCGATTCGACCAGGATAATCCGGGTATGCTGGTCCATCGGTATCTTTTCTAAACCAAGGCGCAGACGGAGGTTGAGCACGGGCACCACCGCACCCCGCAGATTAATCACACCTTCCACATGCGCCGGCATCTCCGGCACCGGGGTAATCTCGGAAACCCGCAGGATCTCCTGCACCTCGGATATTCCCAGGGCGTACCGGTTATCCCCCAGTGCAAAAACCACCAACTGGTCAGCCACAGAGTCACCTCCCCCCTGCACCGACCAACTCTAGACAAAAGGTCTGTAATGGTTCTATTCATCCGTCTACAAACCTTTACATACCCTTTATGATACCTTTTATACAATCCTCTGCGTTCAGCTGCCGCAACCAATAGAAAGTTAAAGTCCTTAGAACGGCTTGAAAATGACGAAGTGAAGTAAAGACAACCGAAGACAATCATGCCCCTAAGGAACTAACTGCTTATAATAGTATAAAGATTCACTCCTTAAGACAAGACAAATTCTCGTCCGAAAATGGGTACACTTTTCCAATACTACTTTATACTTAATGTCGAGTGATATGGAAGGTAGATATTAGAACGCTTGTACGCTTAGGAATACAGCGTCCTTTTGACTTTGGGAGGGGCCGGATCCGGTCGGGTTTCTTGTTTGCCGTTCTTATTGAGGAGCAAAACGAACACATCGGTGCACTCATCGATACGCGGGTATACCAATCAGTACACCCCCCCCCATTCTCTTTCATATATAAATCGGCAAAAAGTGGATGAATTGTTTAACCTCAAACAGAATAATCCTTTACATAAATACCCATTGTTTATACTCTGATTGAGAACTAAATACCAACAGGGAATACACGCTAACGAGAACGCTGCTTTGGCACTCAACCCTCAAAAAGCAACGAAAGTAATTCCGGACTCAAATCTTCTTCCGAATAAACGGGTATCCCATTTGCGGCCAGAAGAGCGGCGGTCACACCGCGGCCTTTCAGTCTTACAGACTGAAAGGTGCCGTCATAGACCACGTTGACCCCGCATGAAGGACTGCGCTCCTTCAGGATTGCCGCGCGCACCCCACACATCCGGCAGATGCGTAAGGTTTCGCGAGCCCCCTCCAGGAATAACTCCGTTAGGTCATCCCCCTCGGGATTAACAACCCTGGCCCGGCCGGCGAGCACGTCATCGCCTGTGCCGCCGCGGATTTCACAGGGAGGGCGCGGGGTGGGCGAACCTCCGAGTTGCTCCGGGCAGACCGGGATCACAAGACCGCTTGTGCAGAGCGCGGTCAAACGGTCATCGGTATTCACCCCTCCATCGTACTTGGCTTTAATGCCCAACAAACACGAACTGATCAATATCAAAACGATACCCCCCTTCGCGGTCTGATACCACATTGTACCATAGCCGCGCCCGGGCGGCCATCGGATGGCCTACCGCGCCAGGGCCAGGATGTGGTCGGAGAGATCGACCTTCCAGACGCCGTCGACCCGGCACAAACCGAAGGTCACGTCTTCCCGGGCGATCAGCCGGCCGTCCCACCCGGTCTGCCGGTAGGAAACCGGAACGGTGGCCCGGTCGCCTTCGACCGTTGCCTCCCCCACCGAGAACGAGACCACCATCATTCGTCCCCGCTGCCATTCGCGCTCGGTCTGGGTCAGCGCCTCAGCCAGACTGCCCACCTCCGCATTGTCGGCCAGCAGTTCACGCAGCGCGCCCAAACTTCGCTCCTGGCGGGCGCGCCAGTAGAGTTCCACGACTTGCTCCGGGCTCAGATCGGTCAGGGTCTCGGCACTCAGTCCGTGTACGGCATCGGCTGCATCCGGTTTGAATTCGACCACATAGACCAGCCCGGTCGCCCGCAGCACCGTCCGGACGTGGTAGGACGCCTTTTCCCGGAGGTCTATTTCCACCCTGATCGAAGGGCGCTCGAGGTCGATCTCGCCGCGCCATTGGGCTCCGTAGGGGTAGCGCCCCCTGAACAGGGGAATCAGCTCGGGCGGAAAAAGCGGCGAGAGGTCGGTGCAGGAGATGCGCCCGACCAGCGAGTCTTCATCGACGGCGGGAAGTGTCCCCTCGCGGGCGGTGGCGTTGTAAATCCGCAGGGAGAGCTTTCGCCCGGAGTAGTCGGCGACGGTCAGCGGAGGCGTCCCGGTCGGTGTTTCGCCCTCGGCGTAGGCAAAGTCCAGCACCACATCGTCCCCCCGGGGATAAATCCCGTCCAGATTCAGCAGTGGCGCATCGAGGCTGCCGAAAACCACGTCCCGGCGGATGAAGGCCTCCTTCTCCCGCGTCGTCTTGTAGGTCGCCAGATCAAAGACCAATCGTTGCGGAAAACCCTGGTCGCCGTTCTCGCCTACCTCTTTCACTACAAAGAACAGTTTATCGCCGATCACCTTTTCCAGAACGGCGTTTTCTTTCGGCGGCACAATCGGCAGCAGCTTCCCGGAATCGACATGAAACAGGTGAAAACCGTTCTCCTGACCGTGGACCTGATTCAGCAGCACCAGATTTTCCCTCAACTGCCAGGTCTGCCGGATTTCTCCTTTGCCTTCCAGTTCATCCCACGGTATCTTCAGGGTGTTCAGCCAATTGAGTTCCGTGTCCCCGGCATTTCCACCCAACTCGGTTTCGCTCCGCTGCAGGTCCAAAGCACCATCGCCGCAGCCGGACAAACCGAATACGGCTGCGGTCAGCAGGATGACCAGGAACACCAAGACCCTCGTTACGTGGCAGCACTTTCTACTCATTTATGCATAGGATTCCTCATCGGCCCTTGAGTATTACAAAGAATAATCGTCCCGGCGGACGGCCGCATATCATGCATGAATGGCTTTGCAGAAGGGGGGATAATATGTCCGCGCGATTCCCGCCCGATTGTCCCGAGGGGTTCCTGAGCCGCTACTTTGTAATCCCCGGGGATACCATGGCGATCATCGCCGCGCGGTTCGGGATCGTTACGGAGGAGTTGATCGCCGTAAACCCGCACATCAGCGATCCGGAGGAGCTCTTTCCTGGTGATGTGCTTTGCGTACCCGGTTTCCGCCGTCCGCTAGCAGCCTGTCCGGCCGGATTTCAGGTTTTGTTCGAAGTGGATTTCGGGGACACGATTGCCGCCATTGCCGAGAGGTTCAACGTCAGCGTCGACGATCTGATCGCCGCCAACCCCCATATCCCCGATCCGGCCCGGCTCTACCCGGGAGACATCCTGTGTGTTCCCTAATCTTACTAACTCAGGGTCAATTTAAATATGGGGTCAGGACACTTATTTAAAAGCGAGGAGGATCGTGTACATCCTCCCCGCTCGTCTGTTTCCGTTTACCCGCTTCAGCGCTAAGGGCTTTCCACCATAGCTGAGCCGTTCCAGACATAAGACTTCGTTCCTTCGGCCGAATCAACCACCAGACGCCCGTTCTCCATCCGGACCGTGCCCTGCGGCACCGGATGGTCGAGGCAATCCATCATTTCCACCACCTGGTCGCCTTTTCCGCCCAGGACCAGAAAACACAGCCCCGGGTTGTTGCGGTAGGAAACACTGGTACCCATCACCACCTGCTCGCGGTCGTCCCCCAGCAAGCGTCCTTTGCTGAGGAACTGGAGGGGCAGCGAGATATTGTCCCTGCGGAAGACGATGTGCCAGCCGCGGTGCGGCAGAAACCGGATAACGATGACACAGGTGATAATCCGGCCGTCTCTGCGGACACGACAGATCAACACCCGCTCGGGAATCCGGCGCCTGCTCAGCCTTACGATACGGGCGGTTACGCCCGCCCCGGCCGGGATGATTCTTTCCATCACCGGCTCCGGAACGTGTACGTCCACCACCACTTCCGCCGGCAGCAGGATCACCTGGCCGACGCGCAGGCGCTGTCGGGGATTCCTGATGGACGGGTTCAGACGGATAACCTCATTCACATCGACCCGAAAACGGCGGCATATCTCAGGGAGCGTATCACCCTCTCGAACCGTATAGCGCATAATCCAGCACCTCCGATTACTCGTTGTGCCCATCTTATGCAGCTCCCCTGCCATTTGCATCCTGTTGAAACCGGTGAGGAAGACGGTCAATGTGTCCTGTTGCAGCTGCCGCGGTCTAGGACGGTACGGTGAACCCCGCCTTGACGATGGCCTGGGCGAGCTTCTCCCGCGTAGCCCGGGACGGGTCAAAGCTTACCCGGGCCTGTTTCGCCTCAAGGTCTACCGCGACGTCGGTCACCCCGTCGACGCTCTTCAGCGCCCGTTCCACCGCCGCCGCACACCCGCCGCAGGTCATCCCGTGAACGGTGAGGCTCTCCGTGACAATGGCTTCCGTCATTGTGGTGTTCCCTCCTAATCAATACTGAGTAAAGGGTAAGGACACTAACCCAAAACCGGCTTGAACCAGCGCAGTCTCAGTGAATTCGACACAACCGAAATCGAGCTGAAGGCCATGGCCGCCGCGGCGAGCATCGGATTCAGCAAAATACCGTACGCCGGGTACAGGATTCCGGCGGCCACCGGGATAAGCACGATGTTGTAACCGAAGGCCCAGAAGAGGTTCTGCCTGATCATTCCGATGGTTGCTTTGGAAAGCTCCAGGGCGTTGACCACTCCCCGCAGGTCACCAGTGATCAGGGTGACGTCGGATGCTTCCATCGCCACGTCGGTACCGGTGCCGATGGCGATGCCCACATCGGCCTGGGCCAGTGCCGGTGCGTCGTTCAGCCCGTCCCCCACCATGGCGACAACCTTCCCTTCCTCCTGCAGTTTCTTGACCTCCTGTGCCTTATGCTCCGGTAGTACCTCAGCCAGCACCCTCTTGATGCCCACTCTGCGGGCGATGGCCTCGGCCGTCCGGCGGTTGTCGCCGGTGATCATCAGTACTTCGATGCCCCGCTTCTGCAGTTCCCGGACGGCTTCGGCCGAATGCTTCTTTAACGTGTCGGCCACGGCCAGGACACCGGCGGGAACCCCGTCCACCGCTGCAAAGACAGGCGTCTTTCCTTCCGCCGATAGCCGCCCCGCAGTCTCCTCCAGGTCGGCCACATCGATCCGCCGGTCGGCCATCAGCTTCCGGTTGCCGACCACCACTTCGCGGCCTTCCACCCGGGCACGCACCCCATGGCCCGGGACGGCCTCAAATTCTTCCGGATTGTCCACCGGGAGATCCCGCTCCTTCGTACCGGCCACGATCGCCTGCCCCAGCGGGTGCTCCGATCCCGACTCCACAGCGGCCACCCACCTTAAGAGATCATCTTCAGCAAAGTCCCCGTGCGGCACAACATCGGTCAGTTTCGGTTTGCCCTCGGTCAGGGTGCCCGTCTTATCAAATATCACGGCCCGAACCCGGTGGGCAGTCTCCAGGCTTTCCGAGCCCTTGAAGAGGATTCCAAGCTCAGCCCCCTTGCCGGTACCCACCTGGATGGCCGTCGGCGTGGCCAAGCCCAGCGCGCAAGGACAGGCGATGATCAGTACCGCAATGAAGGTGGTCAGGGCGAAGATCAATGTCGGCGGAGGGCCGAAAATATACCAGAGAATGAAGCTGAACACGGCGATACTCACGACGGCAGGAACAAAGTAGGCGGCCACCACATCGACCAGGCGCTGGATCGGTGCCTTGGAGCCCTGGGCCTCCTCCACCAGCCGGATGATCTGGGCCAGCGCCGTATCACGCCCCACCTTGGTCGCCCGGAAGGTAAAAGTGCCGGTCTTGTTGATCGTTGCACCGACGACCTCGTCCCCGACCTCCTTCCCTACCGGGATGCTCTCCCCGGTAAGCATGGACTCGTCCACAGCCGACCGGCCGAAAACGATCTCCCCGTCCACCGGTATCCGCTCTCCGGGCCGGACGCGGATGACGTCGCCCACCATTACTTCCTCGATCGGGATATCTACCTCTTCCCCATCGCGGACCACCCGGGCGGTCTTGGCCTGCAGCCCCATCAGCTTGCGAATGGCCTCCGAGGTCTTGCCGCGAGCACGCGCTTCCAGTAAACGTCCCAATAGGATCAGGGTGACGATAACGGCCGCCGCGTCATAGTAAATATGGTACGGAAAGCCCAATTCCGTGAGATAGTCCGGGAACAGGGTCAGCGCCGCGCTGTAGACCCACGCCGTGGTCGTGCCCAGCGCAACCAACACGTTCATGTCGGCCGTCCGGTGGCGCAGAGCCGTGTAGCTTCCGGCGAAGAACCGCCAACCGGAACCGAACAGTACCAGGGCAGTCAAAACCAGCAGGGTCAGCGGCTCGGTAAGAATCACCGGCGCGTACCCGGCCCACGGCGGATACATATGCGGCAGGCTGCCGATCAGGACCAGGATGGTGAAAAAGACGGCAACGGTAAAATCCAGGACGAGCCGGCGCAGACTGCGCTCCCGTGCCGTCCGTTCCCGGTCCTCATCCTCCTGCTGCTCCAGCGCCTCCACCTGGAAGCCGGCGTCACGCACGGCCTGCTGCAGATCGGCCGCCGATACCACAGACGGGTCGTATTCCACCGCCGCTTTTTCGGTAGCAAGGTTAACACTCGCCCGGTGCACACCGTCCATGCGGGAAAGAACATTCTCCACCCGCCGGACGCAGGAAGCGCAGCTCATCCCCTTAATGGGAAAGGTGACCCGCTTCCGATCGGCGACGGCCGCCTTGTACCCGGCTGCGGAGACGGCCTCGACCAACTCCCGCGGGGTGACCCGGGCGGGGTCATAAACCACGGTGGCCTTCTCGGTGGCCAGGTTAACGTTTGCCCGAACCACACCCGGGACCTGGGCCAGCGCCTGTTCGATCCGCCGAACGCAGGACGCACAGCTCACCCCTTCCACCCTCAGACCGAGCGTCTTTGTATCAGCAGCCATAACGAAGCCTCCAGTTTTGAAATGCTAGTCCTCTGTGTTGCCTCTGATCCGGGCGTACTCCTCCGCTGAGATCTCTCCCCGTTCAAGCTCCGCCTCAGCCACGGCCAGAACGTCATCCAGGTTCTCGGTGGCCGGACCGTGCCCCGGCCGTCTGTAGAGCATCCACACGTAGAGGACGCTGAGCACGGCAACCAGGAGCAGCAGCGTATCCATCAGGAAGCCGAACGGACGGAAGGAGCCGCGCAGCAGGACGACCAGGGCGATCCCGAGCAGGGCGGCGAAGGCCAGCCATCCGGTGACCGGCAGCCGGTCAAAACTGAATCGTCTGATCCGTGTCATTTGACTTCACGCTCCGCAGTTTGGTGATGATCAATGATTTATCCTTCCCACTGCGGCACGTGCCAAATCACATGGAACATTTGTCCTAACCGGGTCATTTCCGCATTCGATATAAAATTCCCTTCTCATCCTGATAAAAGCACACCGGCATCCGTCCCCGTGCCGTACCGGGAAAGCATGCTGAACCTGCCATAACTTACTTGCAGGCGATAAAGACGGCACAAAGAAATCTTGTGAGGGCAAGGCGGAACCTTGATGAAGCAAAGCTACAGAAGGGATGGCACAACGACAGTGGCAAGAAAGTGGGCAATGGTGCTGTGCGCGGGGTTTGTTTTTTTGTTTTCGGGGATATCGGCGGCGAATGCCGAGCAGATTCACCGGGTGGAACCCGGGGAAACCCTCGGTCTGATCGCCACCTATTATGACAGCGACGTCAATGAACTGATGCGGCTGAATCCTTTCATGAAGGATCCGGACTGCGTGGTCAGTGGACAGGCATTGGTGGTACCGGAAGTCGTAGTGGACCCGCCCCCGGTGCCGGCCGAGGGACAAGAGCCGGCCGACGGGGAACAGCAGAAGGCCGGCACCAAGACCGAGAGCGTCCCGATCGAAGCAAAGAAGGCTCCTGTGGTGGAGCAGCCGCCGCCAAAACTGACCACGGCCCAGGTACGCCTCCTCCACCCTTCGCATTTCCTGGTTTCCGGTCCGCGGGATGCTAAAAGGGTGGCGCTGACGTTTGACGACGGTCCTGACGCCCGCTACACCCCGGCGATTCTGGATGTATTGCGGGAACAGGGCGTACCGGCCTCTTTCTTCATGATCGGGAACCAGATAGAACGGTACCCGGAGGTGGTACAGCGGATCAACGCCGAGGGCCACCTGTTGGCAAGTCATTCTTTTACCCACGCCAATTTTGGCCGGCTGGCACCTGAAGAGGCCCTTTTCGAAATCCACTCTACTGAATGGGCTGTGTTCAGCCTCACCGGCAGACTGCCGGCGCTCTTCCGGGCACCCTACGGCGAAATCAGCGAAGAAAACATGAAGATGCTGATCGCGTTGGGGTATAAGAACATCTTCTGGTCGGTAGACACCCTGGACTGGACCCTTAAGGATCCCGACCAGGTGTTGGTCAACGCTCTGTCCAATACCCGCCGGGGAGCGATCATCCTAATGCATTCGAACGGCGGCCGTGACCAGAACCTCGACGCCACCGTGGACGCGCTGCCCGATCTCATCTACACCCTCCGGGCACAGGGTTACGAATTCGTCACGGTGGACCAGCTCTTGTCCGTCCCCGCCTACCGCAACTAACCGGCTAACCGGATGCCCAGCCCCGGGGTCCCCCCGGGGCTGTCTTAATAAGTGTCCCGACCCCTTGTTTCGATGATGATCACCTGATCATACAACTCCAGGGCCGGGAACTTCCCTTTCTTCAAATCGTGCAGATCAGCTTTCCCCGAGAGCTGAGCGGAAAGCTTTTGCGCACACTTCTCGGTGCAGCCGTGCTTGGTAGCGTAGACAACTCAGGTTTCCCGGCTTCCCGCTTGGGTCATTATATCACTTTGTTTTGCGTCAATAATTGACAACCTTTGAATTACAATCAAAAAAGGGATATAATTATTGGGTGATTTATTCGGTCACCAAGCATAAGTGAAGGGGAGAGAAGAAAGAGAATGACTGGGAAAGAGTATGTGTACAGTGTGCTGGAAGCCGTCGAAAGGAGAAACCCTGGTGAATCCGAGTTTCAGAATGCCGTAAAAGAGGTGCTGCTCTCAACCATTCCGGTGTTCGACAAGAATCCGCAGTTCATCGAAGCGGGCATCCTGGAGAGGCTTACCGAACCCGACCGGATGATCTATTTCCGAGTTCCCTGGGTTGACGACCAGGGTAAGGTGCACGTCAACCGCGGCTTCCGGGTACAGTTTAATGCCGCGATCGGCCCGTACAAGGGCGGACTCAGATTCCACCCCTCGGTTAATCAGAGCATCATCAAATTCCTCGGTTTTGAACAAACCTTTAAGAACGCTTTGACCGGTCTGCCCATCGGCGGCGGCAAAGGCGGTTCGGACTTCGACCCCAAAGGGAAATCGGACAATGAAGTGATGCGCTTCTGCCAGTCCTTTATGGCGGAACTATATAAGTATATCGGATCGAACATGGACGTCCCGGCCGGAGACATCGGCGTCGGCGCCCGGGAAATCGGCTATCTGTACGGCTACTATAACAAGCTGAAAAGCACCAGTGAACAGGGTGTGTTAACCGGCAAGGACGTGTGCTACGGCGGGAGCTGCGGACGGAAGCAGGCCACGGGTTACGGCCTGGTTTATTTCACCGAGGCACTGCTGAGGGACCACGGTATGGGTATTGAAGGCAAGACCGTGGTTGTCTCCGGATCGGGCAACGTGGCCATATACGCCATAGAGAAGGCGCAGGATCTGGGGGCAAAGGTGATCGCCTGTTCGGATTCGGACGGGTTCATCGTGGACAAGAATACCATTCGGCTCGAAGTCGTCAAAGAGATTAAAGAAGTGAAGCGAGGAAGAATCAAGGAATACGTGAAGGCTGTTCCCAGCGCGAAATACGTAGAAGGCTGCCGCGGCATTTGGAATGTCGAATGTGATATCGCCCTGCCGTGTGCCACCCAGAATGAAATCGATGAGGAGGCGGCGAGGACGCTGCTGAAGAACGGCGTGCAGGCTGTAGTGGAGGGCGCCAATATGCCGTCCACTCTCGAAGCGATCAACATATTCGTCAACAGCAAGGTGCTGTTCGGCCCGTCCAAGGCGGGGAATGCCGGCGGCGTAGCCTGCTCGGCGCTGGAGATGGCGCAGAACAGCATGCGGTATAACTGGAGTGCCGACAAAGTGGAGGCAAAGCTGCAGGACATTATGCTGAACATCTACTACAACTGCCGCAATACCGCCGCGGAATACGGACATAAGGACAACCTGGTCGTGGGAGCGAATATCGCAGGGCTCTCCAAGGTAGCCGAGGCCATGACCGCACAGGGCATAGTATAACCCCCTAGACCATCAGGACGGTTCTAGTGGCCGGAGGCGTCCCGGCCACTAGAACCCGTCGTCCCCATTGTCAGCCCGCTGTCCGTCAGAGAAACAGCCGATCTAGGATCTAGGAGCTTGTATCGTGGAAAGACGTGTCAACCTGCAAAACCTCATCGGCAGCGACCGGGAGTTTTCTCTCGAACACAGGATCTTCAATGTGATTGCACTGATCGGCATATGCATGGCGTTCAGCGCCGCCGGGATCAACTACTTCCTGGGTCTCGGCAGCATCACCGTAATTGTCAATTTCGTCTGCGGAATAGTCGCCGTGATGCTTTATTATCTGTCCCGTGTGAAGAGGCAGTATCTTCTGCCGGTATACCTCACCATAGTCTTTCTAAGCTTCTTTTTCTTCCCGACTTTGTGGTTCATCAACGCAGGGTCTTACGGCAGCATTCCGTACTATATGATGGTTCAGGGAGCCATAATCGGCATCCTGCTCTCCGGCTGGTCCAGAACTGTCTTTGTCGTTCTTTATTTGTTGGCTTTCGGTGTTCTGATGATGACCGAAATCACCGCTCCCGAATTGGTGAAGGGCTTCGCTTCGGACCATATCCGGTATTCCGACATAGCATTCGGCTACATAATTTCGCTGACGGTAAACGTCATATTATTTGCCGCCATCATCAGGAATTACAATCAGGAACGCGATAAGGCGCGGAGCAACGAGCTCAGGTTCCGCAACCTTGCGGAATCACTCCCCCAGGTAATCTTTGAATTGAATCAGGAAGGCCGGTTGACTTATGTAAATTCAAATGCTGAAATGCTTTTTGGGCAGCCGGTCAAGGAGCTGATCGGCACCGAAATTGTTGATTACGCTGTCCCTGAAGACAGAGACAAGGTCCGCAACCATTTGAAGCGCATCATCGAGGACTTCCGCACCGAGCAGATTGAGTTTTCCGTCCAGGTATTGGATGGGAAAAAGACACCCGTATTCATCAAATCGGTTCCGGTAATTGAGGATAACAGGGTGGTGGGTGTTCGGGGGTTTATCATTGACATCACGGAACGCAAGATCACCGAAAGGAAGATGCAATACCTGGTCAACCATGATTCTTTGACCGGCCTGCGAAATCGGTACGGGTTTGAGTGCGATAGCGAAAACTTCCTGAAAGACAACAAGCGCGTGGGGTTGATCGTCTGCGATGTGGACGGGCTGAAGCTGGTAAATGACACCCTCGGGCACCATGTCGGCGATGAGGTACTCAAGGCTACAGCACGAATCATTAATGAATCGGTTGGCGAAGAAGGGATAACCGCCCGGGTTGGCGGCGATGAATTCTGCATAATACTTGCCCTCACGGAAACCGATACGGTTGAAAAAGTGCTCGACCGGCTGCGCCGGAACGTAGAGGAACACAATCAATCCAACCCCGGGCTGCCCTTGAGTATTTCCGTTGGATATGCAATTGGTGATGGAGGCGTAAACATCTCCGCGTTGTTTAAGGAAGCCGATGATAATATGTACCGCCAGAAGCTTCACCATAGTCTCAGCAATCGCAGCACTATCGTCCAGCCCCTGATGAAAACACTGGAGGCACGGGATTTCGTCACCAAAGACCATGGAGATCGATTGGCGAGGTTGGCCGCCGATTTCGGAGCAGCGATCGGATTATCGGAAACCCAAATCGCCGACCTTAGCCTTTTGGCCCGCTTTCACGACATCGGAAAGGTGGGGATACAGGACCGTATCCTTTTCAAGCCGGGTTCCTTGAACAGCAAAGAAAAGCGAGAAATAGAGCGTCACTGTAAAATCGGCTACCGTATTGCCCGCTCGGCACCGGAGCTGGCTCCGATAGCCGATATGATTCTGAAACACCACGAGTGGTGGAACGGTGAGGGTTATCCACTGCAGCTGAAAGGAGAAGAGATTCCGCTGCTGTGCCGTATTATGGCTATTATTGACGCATACGATGCGCTGACAAACGACCGGCCGTACCGTAAAGCGATGTCGCATCAGCAGGCGGTGCAGGAGCTGAAACGCTGTGCGGGTACGCAGTTCGACCCCTCATTGGTATCAAAGTTTCTCCGTTTTATCGAAGATAGAAAGAGGGGTGGCAGATAAAGCCACCCCCCTACGTTCTTAAGCTAGTCTACAGCTGGTTTGTGATCACCAAGGAATCCGATAAGTCGATCACCGCACCGATTTCCTCAGAGGCTAAGAAGCCCAGCGGGATCAGAGCCTTTCCCGCTTCAAGGTATGGGGGTGAGTACAGCTCCTTCTCAAAGTCACCCACCAGATAGGTGTTCTTATTCATGAACAGAGTAAACTCCCAGGGATCGCTGATCACCCGCAGTTTATCCGGCGAAACCCACTCGACCTGGTAACCCATCTGCTCCAGTACCGCTCTGGCCGGGACCACGATCTGACCGTCTTTCCCCATCTTGGACTTGCCTTCAATGGTCACTCCGTTAACGACTACGTCCCGAACGAACTCCGTTTCCCGATTCACCTCTTCAATTGTAACTCTGCCGGCCGGAATCAGTTCGCTGATATCCAGGCTGTTCTCGGCGGTCAGTTCCGGTACGCTCAGAACAAGATCGGGATCCACTTCGGTCACCGAACTGTCGGTGAGACCAAGATCCAGCAGCAGTTCGCCGGTCGCGTTATCTTTAGCCGTCACGTCAATGTTCCCCTTGGCGATAGCCACCGTGTCGGTGTAATTGTACGCACCGTCATAAACCACCGCAATGTTCGGACCGTCTGCGGCGCTGAAGCCCGCTGCCAGGCGGTAAGTACCCTTCAGATCGTCCTTCATTCCGGCAGCATCCACCGCAAATGCAAGAGATCCGCCGATCGATCCGTCCGGGGCCGCAAAGCCCAGGTCCATGTTGAAGTTCTTGGGGCCGCCCGGAAGCAAGGAGTACTCAAAACTGAAGTCCCTCACTTCAACAAGGCTCATTACGGCCGCCACTTCCTCCCTGGACGGAACGGTCATATTCCGCAGTTGAGCAGCCATTTCCCGTTTTGCCTCTTCCGGATCCATGCCCATCTGCTCGAAACTGTACTCGTTCGCACCGAGCAGGGTCTCAGCAACCCATTCGCTTTCGTTTTTCACATTCGTTAACAGATTGACGATCGTGTCTACCAAACCGTCCTGGTCGATTTCCATCGTAACTTTGGTCGGAGACAGCCTGAAGCACTCGTCAGGAACGGCCTTAACGAAAAACGCCAGCAATTCGGTGAACTCCGCAGGCAGTTTACCTTCCTGATAGTCGGCCAACTGTTCCCAGGTCGTTTCCAGCTGTGGATCGGCCAGGTAAAGGTAGGCCGGCACTTCTTCCAGCGAAACGCCGCTATCTTGGAACACATCCACTCCGAAGTCCTGAAGCAACAGGAAAAGATCCTTGGTAAGAATCAGCTTATCCTCGTACAGATAGATATCCCCTGCGCGGACAACGTCCTTCGCATTCAGGTCATAACTGAATTTTATTGCATTCCGGGAATCATCCATTTGCGCGGAATAACGGAGTGCCGCACCCGTATAGTCGCCCACCGTCTCCTTAAGGCTTCCTTCGAAGCGCGTAACCTCAAGGACGCCTTCACCTGTGGACTTTTTATAAAACCCCTCGTTCATCCCCAGGTCGAAGTTATTGACGGCGGCCAGCACCAGATCCTTGGCGCTGGGCTGCACAGCAGCAACGGGAAAAACGGCGGTCACACAAAAAACCAGGGTTAACAACGCGGTAAACAATACTCTCCCTCTCAGAACAATCGCCTCCCCAAGCAAAATGTTTTGATCTCACAAACAGTACCCAACCCTAATTATATCTTACCATGGAGCGAATCCACGGTTTTCGCGGCTACAAGAAGCTGACTGATTCGCCAGTCCCGAGGCATAGAGGACACGGTTCCCATAACCGGTCACTGGGACCGACCTCAAGACTGCGGCGATCCGGAGGCTTCTCTTCCTGCCAAGCGACGCTGGAAGTAGATGAACACCGGCAGGGGGATAATGATCCAGCCGAAACTCTTGATCAGTGAGTTCTTGGCCCTCTCGATCTGCTGATCCCGGTATTCCGCCGCCAGAGCGTCATATCTCTCCCTCAGCTCCTGTTCATTCAGCTGCGGCTGTTCCGCCTCGGGCTGCTCGGTGCCCATTCGTTTGTGCATCTCTATTTGACTGTACTTGTAATCCTCGAACTGCTGGTAATACGGCGACGGGGCCACGATATCGGCCACGGCCATAAAAGCGGCTACGCTACCGCCAATGACCATCATTAAAGTAGCGAACAACACCAGATACACATAGATGTTCTTGATCACATCTTCACCTCCATTCCGTGTATTTCCGGCTTTAACTCCCGCCGCAACCAGTACAATAATCACAACGGCGATCAACAAAAACAACGGCACCAATGACATTACCACGATGATCCGTCACCCCGTTCCGGTTGGCTCTCTGTAATAATGACGCCGCAAAACTTCAGATGGACTTCTCTTTCTGCAATCAGACAACTAGAAAGCGGAAGCTAATTTCCGCGCTCGGGCCACGGCGGCATCCAGAATGGCGGCAGCCTGATCTGGGGCATATTCGTTGAGGATACGCTACCATAATGCACCACCGCCGTCAACGACCAAGGAGTAACCTGAATGCACTAGTTTTCGTCCAGATTCTTCCGCTCCCAAGATTGGTAAACCCGCTTGAGGATGATCAGCATCCCCAGAGCTCCGGCAAAGGCGGCAATCAGCATACCCATTCCACTAACAAGCGAAACAACCGTGCCTCGATACAGCCCAATGCCCAGTGTCGTAAGGGAAATCACCCCCGGTACGACCACATACATCAACCGGTTCCCTCCGAACAGGCTCACACCCTGAAGCGCCTGACCCAAGGCAAGGTACGCGCAACCAATCAGCCAAACCACGAAGATATCCCCATACTCACTGAACTGCTGCCCAAGATAAAATTGCCGGTAGAGCAGGACAATCATAATTCCCCACAGGAAAACACCGCAACACTGTGAGGCGATTTTACGCTTGGTGTTCACAATCCGCTCATCAAGACATTCTTTGACCATGTCTCATTCAACCTCCATCCAGAATAATGCGCCCAAATCCTTACCCAAAACGTGCGCGAGACGCAGGCACAGCGATATCGTGGGATTGTATTTCCCGGCCTCGATCAGCCCGATGGTCTGCCGGGTTACTCCCACCAGATCCGCGAGTTCCTGTTGGGTGTACCCCCGCTCGACCCGGGCCGCCCGAACCCTGTTCCGTATGCGCATACCCTCCTGCATGTCAGCATCCTCCTACCACAATCCCCGTGCGTAGCTACGACTCAAATGTAATATATACCCGTCATTATGTCAAATATATTTTGCATACGGCACCGGTAAATCTCAAAACCTATGCACAAAAAAAGACCCCTGGTCAGTCAGAGGTCTTTTTCGTGCAACAACAACGCCGCGTCTAGACAAGTCCCATCTTAATCAGTAATCCCCGCAGTCCCTTATCAACCCTAATTTGTCCTGCCTTCTCTATCAAGGAGGGGATATCCAGCTTCCACCGATTATGCACTATGGAATCGCCAGGAAATCCATTATTGATGCACAGACAACTAACGGGTCGTCTTGCATCGGACTCCAGCTCCTTCTCTGAGTTTTTTGGCGATCCCGTTCATTTCAGAAACCATCTTCATCTTTTTAGCTGGGGGAATCGTCGCAAAGTGCTCCGCAACCAGCCGCCGCTTTTTTCGCCTGATAGTTGTCTTCATCCGAAGCCCCCCTATCTTATCCGCATTGTACTATCCATCGGATTCAGAAGCAATACTTCGCCGGTAATATTTACCACATGTTACTTGTTCAAAGGAAGTGCCGTCCCTTACGAAATCTGCCGTCTATTTCTGCTTGAGCCGGTTGACCTTCCGCGCCAGCGCGATGTACTCCGCGTTCAGTCGGCTTTCCTCGTCGGTCCCCGCCGCACCGGTGAGCCTGGCGGACAGGTCGGCCAGCCGGGTCTCCAGGAGCAGCAGCTCATCCGCGCGGTCGGTCTCATCCGGCTTATTCATCCCCTGTGGCCGGCCCCGGTACTCCCGGTACGGAGCCCTCGAACAGAAGACCGTACCCTCCGTCAGTTCCCAGACCCGGGTGGAGATCCGGCGCAGAAAGTAGCGCTCATGGGAGACAAACAGGATGCCGCCCTGATAGGCCTCCAGTGCCTCTTCCACCGCCTCCCGCGACGGCAGATCAAGACTGTTTGTGGGCTCATCCAAAACCAGCAGGTTACAGTCCGAAAGAACCAGACCGGCGAAGGCCAGGCGCACGCGCTCACCCTGGCTCAGCACGGCCACCTTCTTGTGCACCTCGTCCCCCCGAAACAGAAGCCGCGCCAAAATGGTGCGCACTTCGTTCGGGGAGCGGCTGGTCCTCCGCATCGTCTCTTCCAATACGGTTAGATCGTCGTCGAAAGTCCGCAGCCGCTGATCCAGATACCCCAGACGCACACCGGGCGCAACCCGGAGCACGCCCAGGTCGGGCGCGAGTTCGCCGACGATGATGCGCAGCAGGGTGGTCTTGCCCACCCCGTTGTCCCCGATAAGCGCCACCCGTTCTCCTCTCTCTATGGCGAACCGGACACCCCCGAACAACCGCCGGGTTCCGAAGCTCTTGGCCAGCCCCTCGGCCTCGATCAGAACGGGCGGGGCATCCCCCGTGCCGGGTTGGATAACCAGCTTCGGGGCCGCCGCCACCCGCGGCTTTTCCTTCTTCTCCAGTTTCTCCAGCCGTGATACCAACGCCTTGGCCTGTCTGGCCATCTTCTTTTCCTTGGCCGCGAAGAAGTCGCTCCGGCTGTGCCTTTTTTCATGCGGATCTTTCGGACGGCGCACCGTGCCCGTCTTCCGGGCCTGCACCATCTTCTTCCGCACGGCTTCTTCGAGCCGTCTCTTCTCCGCCAGGTATTCCGCATACTCCCGGTGTTGCCGGTTTAGCAGTTCGGCCTTCTGCTTCGCGTAGAAACTGTAGTTTCCGGCATAACCGGTCAGTTTCCCGTTCTCCAGTTCCAGCACCCGGTCGACCACGCGGTCCAGAAAATAGCGGTCGTGAGACACAACCAGCACCGTCCCTGAAAACGCGGCCAGAAAATCTTCGAGCCACTGCAGTGCCCGGACATCGAGGTGGTTGGTCGGCTCATCCAGCAGCAGAATATCCGGTTCCTGCAGCAGCAGCCGGGCCATGGCCGCCCGCGCCTTCTCGCCCTCGCTGAGCCTGGTCATCCGGGAATCCAGGAGAGTATCGGGGAGGCCGACCCGGGCTGTAATCAGGCTGATCTTGTGTGCAGACCGGCCGCCGTCTCCCAGATACTCCCGCAGCAAACCGTGGCAAGTCTCGACCACCTGGGGAAGGTACCCCACCGTCCCCGCGAGCTTTACCTCACCGGCATCCGCGGCCTCCACACCCGCCAGGATTCGGAGCAGCGTTGACTTGCCCTCGCCGTTCCGGCCCAATAGACCGACCTTGCTGCCGTGGGCGATCCGGAAATCGGCCTCGTGCAGAATCACCTGCGGGCCGTATGCCTTTTCCAACTTGTGTGCCTCTATCCTAACCATCGAGACCCCTCCGACAATACAAAAAGTCAGGGAAAGATGCCGCCTTCCCTGACTCACTTGCAGGAGTAATCCTCAAAACCGGTTTCTCTGATTCATGGCACAAGGACATCGCCCCTCTTCGTCGGGAGAGGCCGCATCTAACCAGCCGATTCAATTCCGCAGTGGTTAGAATAGACGCATGTCCTCCGCACCAGTTCCTTTCTTAAAACCTGGTCATATTGTACCCGTTTTCAATAAACCGTTCAACTGCCGACCACAGTCGTGGTGGTCCTAGTCGGCCTGAAGCGGGTCGCCTTCCAGGATTTCCTCCACCTCTTCGTATCCGGTCGGGAACTCGAAGTTGTACCGCGCCGGGAGCGCGAAAACGTACTCACTGTTGCGGTCAAGCTCCCGCGGCGGGACCGGCGCCGCGCCGACGTTGAATTCCCTCTGCTGCAGGGCCTCCCACTGTGCCGGAGTAAAGACCATAATCGGGATATCCTGCCGCGGTTCTTCAGAAGTCCACTGAGGATGCCTGATCCGGATCATCGGCCCGGATTCCGCAATCTCCTCCTCTCCTTCGGTACCCCCGATTGCGGTACCCTTCCACTCCTCGGTCACGATTTCATATCCTTCCCAGCTTGCGGGCAGGGCAAAGGTGAAACCGTATTCATCGTTCCGGTAAATAATCCCCTCGGCGTCCGCATACTCGCCCAAAGTCACCGCGTCGATCAGCCAGTCGCCCTCGATTTTCTTTACCGTGAGGGTGATCGGCCGCCGCGTGCCCTCTCCGGCCTCGATATCGTCCGTGCTTGTGACTTCCACAATTTCGCCCTCAACCTCGTACGCCTCCGCAGACAGCTCCTTAATGTTCAGCACCTCGATGCGGTCCGGCCACGGGCTGGAGACCAACCGCCCGGGCGCATTCTCCGGATCGTCCTGCCACGCGGCGAGCAGGGCCGGAGATACGTAGTCACCATAGTTCTCCTGCAGGCTCTCACGCACTGCCTCGGCGGGGGCCAGCAGGGAGACTTCCTTAAGTTGCGCCCCAAAGTCCTCAACCACCTGTTTAACGGCCGCCTCGCTATCCCCGGCGCCATTCTGCTCCGGTTGCTCCCCGGCTGTACAGCCGAACAGGAAAGCAGCCAGAATCAGCAGGATCCCCATTGACAGAAGCGATTTTTTCATAATTGGTTGCCTCCTATGTCAGATGGAAACTGGTATAATCGTTTGCCTAGTCGAGCTTACGGCATCATCGAAACCGGGATATCAAACTCCGGCATGCCGATCGCATACGGCCCAATCTCGTACTGGCCAAAGTACACCACGATATGGCCATCATCTTTGATGTAAAACTGCTGCCCGTCGGTGATTTGAGCCACCGTGTCCAGGGCGTCCTCAAAATACATATCCGGGTTGGCCGCGATCGCTTCCTGTATCGTCCGCACAACTATACTCTTGTAATCCTCTTCAGGACCGAAGAAGTCGGCGATGGTCAGTCTCTCTCCCGTCTCCACATCCAGGTTCAGCGTCTCCTTGACGGTGAAGCCGTGGGCTCCCCCCTGAAATCCGTAATAGGACACGCTGATGCTCAAAAGCCCATCCTGGTTGTAATGTTCGTCATAGTCCGTAACCGCCTGGAAAGCGTGAACCGGCCCCCCGTACTTCTCCATACTCTCCTTATACTCGGCAAAGGGCTCCTCTATTTCCTTGCGAAAATCCTCCGCCTTTTGCGCAAACTCCGCGTTGATCTTTTCTTCCAGTGCCCGGTCCGGAAGACCCGAGATGACCGGAATGCGCATATTAACCTCGATCTCATCGGTTACGGATTGAACCAACTGCGCGGTAATGCTAATCTTGGATTCATCCTCGGCCTCAGCCGGGGTTTCAATCCACACGGTGCCTTCCTCACCTGCCCAGTCCACGGCATAACCGAGGGTCTCCGACACAAACCGCAGGGGAACCATCACGCGCCCGTCCTTTAGCCGCGCCGGGGCGTCCAGTTCCGCCCCGGGACTGCCGTTCACCAGCGGCACGGCCTCATCAACCGCCATTTCAATGCTGTGGCCCTTAAGTTCCACCACTGCCGTGCGCGTCTCCGGTTTCCAGTCCACCACGGCCCCCAGGGCCTCGGAAACGTAACGCAGCGGGACATACACCCGGCTGGTTTCCCGATCCAGATAGGGATTGCCGTCCGCGAAATCAAGCGGCTGACCATCGACCAGCACCTTCACGGCCGGGGCGCTGATCAAATCCGCATCCACAGCCGGCTCCGCGCCCGGAGCAACAGGCTCCCGCAATGGATATTCCGACCGGTATTGTTCATCCGGCGCGACCGCCGGCGGTACCGCCATCACCGGCCCGTCCCCGTAGTCCACCATTTTCACCAGTGCCGATACGGAATTGGATACCGGCTGATCGCCTGGATCACCAAAGGCCGCCCCCGTGGTAATGAAGGTCAGACCCAGCCCCACCACTAAAGCCCTCGCATATTTTGACTTGAACATCTGATACAAATCCTCCCCGTAAATTTTCGCTTTCACCTCTTAGACGAGACCACCCCGGGTTTGGTTTTCACACCTGGACACGTCGAGGCTATAAGTTTCTTTTGTAATTTCTACAGAATGGGATTACAATGGATTTATTTGCAGCAGCTTTTTCGGAGCTTGTGAATATGGAAAGCATTACAGACATTCAGAAAAAAGAACAAATCACCGGCGTTGCGGCCGCCTTGGGCGCTTACATAATGTGGGGGTTTCTCCCGCACTACTGGAAGCTCGTTCAGGCCGTTCCCGCCATGGAAATTCTGGCCCATCGGATGGTGTGGTCCTTCGTTTTCCTGGTATGTCTGCTGCTCCTGTCCCGCAGCGTTCCGGCTTTTCTGAACGAAGTGCGCATCCTGCTCGGGCACCCGATGCAGGTCCTGGCCGTGGTGTTGGCGGCCGCACTCATCACCTGCAACTGGTTGACCTACATCTGGGCGGTCAACGCCGGGCACGTGGTGGAATCCAGCCTGGGCTACTATATCAACCCGCTTGTCAGCGTCCTGCTGGCCATTCTGGTGCTCAGGGAAAAACTGTCCCTCTGGCAGATGGTCTCGTTTGCCCTGGCCGCCATCGGGGTCCTCATCATGACCATTAACTTCGGAACCTTCCCCTGGATCGCGCTGACACTGGCCCTCACCTTCGGCCTGTACGGATTGATTAAAAAAATAATCTGTCTGGGGGCGATTACCGGGATCACCCTGGAAACCCTGCTCGTTTCCCCGTTTATGCTTGTCTACCTCGGCCATGTGCACAGCAGCGGGATCGGCGCCTTTGGAAACCTCTCCCCAACCGTCACCGGGCTGCTGATGGGCGCGGGAGTGGTCACGGCAACACCGCTGCTCCTGTTCGCCGCGGCGACCAACCGTCTGCCGCTATCGTCCATAGGCTTTATGCAGTATATCGCGCCCACTCTGATGCTGATCCTGGGCGTCTTCCTCTATCGGGAACCGTTCACCGGCGTGCATCTGGCCTGCTTTGCCCTGATCTGGACGGCGCTGGCCATCTTCTCGCTGGCCTACACCAAGCCGTTCGTGGCCCTGGAGTCCCGCCTCAGGGGGCATAAGAACAGGGAAAACACGCAACAGAGTCTGAACATTAACAAGGGTGCAGGACACTAACCATAGACAGACTGCAGCACCTTTTGGAAATAAGCATAGTCCTTGATACCGGCAATACGCACATCGTCAATAAAGAAGGTCGGCAGCACACCCACTTCCATTTCCTGAGCCAGACGGCGGTTTTCCTCCACCACCGGCGTGTAAACCCCTTTGTCCAGGGCGTATTTCAGCGCATCCCGGTCCAAACCCAGGTCACCGGCGATCTCCAACAAGACCGGAACGCGGCCGATGTCCTGTCCCTCGGAGAAATACCGCCTAAAAACGGAGTCCCGAAACACCTCAGACCGGTTGTTTTCCCGGGCAAACTCGGTCGCCTCCAAAGCCTTACGGGTGTTCGGCAGAATCTCATTTACCGTGAAAGCGATGCCGTATTCCCGGCCATGATCATTAAAGCGCCGGTAGACCCCTTCGATATCCACTCCGTTGGGCAACACATCCCGCACCCGGACGCCCGCCACCGGCGTCTCGGGATGCAGTTCAAAACCGATCCACTCTTCCTCAAAAACAAACTCCCGCCGCAGCTTCTCGACAATACCCGTGCCGATATAGCAGTACGGTCAGGCATAGTCGGAAAATACCCTGATCTTCATACTCTCACCCCGCTCAGCAACCCGGCCCCATCCCCGGGCGGATGATCCGTTACCGTCCATTATCTCATAACAGCCGCTGCAGTAAAGATCATCGGGTCATAAATAAAACCGGAATTGGTAAACCTATAGTCGAAAACCAACTTACACCCAAAGGAGTTTTGCCGATGAGTAAGAAAGTAGTTGCACTATTCCGGTCTCGAAATCAGGCCGAGGAGGCCGTCAACGGCTTGCGCCGGGAAGGCTTCGAACGTGAGATTTCGGTGGTGGCCAAAGACGACAAGCGCAACAACCGGGGAAATAATGATCAAGGTATGCAGATGTCCAATGATACCGTGACCGACGGGACGGCAACGGGCGGTGCCATCGGCGGCCTTGCCGGTCTGGCCGTTGGCGCCGGCGCTCTGGCGATTCCCGGTCTGGGACCGATCATTGCCGCCGGACCAATTGCCGGCGCTCTCTCTGGGGCCGCCGCCGGCGGCATCGGCGGCGCCCTGGTCGATCTGGGCATTCCGCAGGCCGAAACCAAGCGTCTGGAGGAAGGCATCAGGCAGGGCAAGACCCTGGTTTCCGTGGAATGCGCCGATGACCAGGCCGACAGGTGCCGGGAGATTCTGCAGAACAGCGGCGCGGATGAGGTCAAGATCCACGGGTAAAGCCGTAAATCAGTGTGCACACAAAAGGGGCTGGTCGCCATCAGGCACCAGCCTCTTTTAGTTTTTCACGCTCTACGCCTGAGGGCCCACGGCCGTAAAACAATGCTATTATAAGGATAAAGACTTCTAGGTTCAGGAGGTTGACCTTATGAAATCCTACCGTAAGGAATTGCTGTTCCACACCAGAACACGGCGCGCTTTCATCAACATCACGCCACAGGTGGAAGAGGCCCTCGCCGAAAGCGGTATCCGCGAGGGGCTGTGTCTGGTAAACGCTATGCACATCACGGCCAGCGTCTTCATCAACGACGACGAATCCGGACTGCACCGCGATTTCGAGCGCTGGCTGGAAAAGCTGGCCCCCGAGAAGCCCTACGCTCAATACGATCACAACCGCCCCCACGAGGGTAATGCCGACGCGCATCTGAAACGCTCGGTAATGGGACGTGAAGTGGTGGTGGCCGTCACCGACGGCCGATTGGACTTCGGGACCTGGGAACAAATCTTCTACGGTGAATTCGACGGGCGGCGGGACAAGCGGGTACTGGTGAAGATCATCGGGGAGTAGCCGCCGGCCGATCGAAAACGCCCCGGCGCGCCCCTGCCGGGGATTGTTTTCCTGTAACCCTGCAAGCAGGCTCCGGGCCATTCCGGCCCGGAGCTTGTTTCCTTCCAATATGGTCACAAGCCTTCTATCTTGTCATAATGTGCTCACGCAAGGGCACATTTTGTGTTCTGCGGGCCGGTGTGATACAACTGTGTTGTGAGGAGGAACGAGGATGCCAAAGGCACGAAAGATGCTCAATGACTGGGACGCGCCGTATATCCAGTCACTCGTGAAACTGATTGAAACGCAGAGCGCGTCCACGCTGGCGCATTGGGCGCTCGATTATGCCGAGCGGGTTATACTGCCCCTGTGGAGCAAGCACTACCCGCAGGACCTGCGTCCGCGCAATGCCCTGAACTCTGCCCGGGAGTATCTGGCGGGAACCATGAAACTGCCGGAAGCCAAGGCGGCAATCCGCGAGTGCCAGGCGGCCGCCCGCGAAACCGGCGCGAACCCGGTTGCGCAAGCCGCGGCGAGGGCGATCGGCCAGTGCGCGTCGACGGTTTACTCCCCCAAAGCCTGTATCGGACTCCCCCTCTATGGAGCGATAGCGGTGGCGTACGACACTCTCGGAACCAAGGCTCCGTGGGAACAGGTGGAGCAATGTGCCGCCGACGAGTGCGGCCGGATGCGTGACGCGCTGCGCGCCGTGGCCGTTGACAACGAGCCCAACCCGGCCAAGATTGACTGGAACTGTTGACGACCAACACTTCATTTCTTCCGAACCGGTATCCAAATCTCACTATAGGCCCAGTCTTTCTTGTGTTCATCCATTCTGGTAAACGAAAAAGAAGGGGCATCGATCACTTCGTAATCGGACGAAGGAAGCCACTGGGCATATATGTTGGCCATTGTGGTCTGTAATGTAGAAGGGAACGGTCCCTCATTCGGGAATATGGCCCAAGTGCAGGCCTCGACCGGCACTTTTTCCAGCCGGTCACTCACTTCGTTCTTCGTCGTTAGAACACCAATCAGGTGGGTCAAATATCCCTCTTCTTTTAAGAACTTGGCGTCCGCATCCCAAGAAGCGTTGACCACTTCATAAGGCTCTATATTCTGGAGAGAGTGCATCTCCGCTCTTTGCTCTTCCGTAATGCTTTCAGCAAGCTTTACGATCTCGTTATTAACACCCTCAAACTGCATCGGCACGCGTTTGCTCACGCCGACCAGATTGAACGCGGGCCTGTCTTCAATTCTGTACTCCATAGCGATTCCTCCCTTAACTGTGATTATGAACGAAAGCTTGGGGAAAGACTTGCTGATGCCCTTTCTTGCCACATCCGAGGGCAAGAAGCCGCTCCACTTCTTAAAAGCCCGGGTAAAACCGTCCACCGACTGATAGCCATACTTGTAAGCCACATCGGTTACCTTTTCCCCGCGCAAGAGATCCTTATTCGCCTCGGACAGCCGGCGGTTCTTGATGTATTCGCTAAGCGTCAGCCCGGAAAGATAAAAGAATATCTTTCGAAAGTGATAGTCCGAAACCCCGGCGTATTCGGAGATTCTCTCCAGGGAAAGGTCATCGGTCAAATGATCTTCGATATAGTCGATCACTTGGTTTAATTCCCTTAACAATTGTCTCTCCCCCCTTTCACCTCTACATACTACCAAACCTGTTCCGGCGATGCTCGACGTTTTTCATACAAAAAATATCGGGTACTACTACCGGAAACCCGATGGAGATATTATCTGACAGGTGTTGAAAAAACAACCGCCCCAAATGGCAAGGTCTTACGGCCATCAAGGGCGGCTCCCAGCAGCTGAGGACGGTTACCTACAGGCTCTTTGTCACTTACCCCAATATCATGCTCAGTAGGCGTACAACCGTCCGTACGGCCGGTGTGAAGAGGGCAACAGTTTTACGAACGGCCGGTCCTTGATCTGTGACTGATCATACCCGAAACGCCGGCAGAACTCATCAATAATGGGATTCAGCAGTTCCCAGTCGCCGTCATCCGTTTCAAACACGCGCGGTTCGGCGCCGATGCGGTGCTCGTCGACGGGCCCGCGCAGGTAGATGACCCCGCCATGCATCCCCGTACCGAGATAATCACCGGCCACCGGTTCATCCGGCGCGCAGTTCAGGCCAAGGATAACCGCGATTCCACCGGCCATGTATTCACCGAAAAACCGCCCCGCCCTGCCGCCCACGACAAGCAGCGGGACCATATCCTGATACTGCTTCATGTGGATCCCGGCACGGTAGCCGGCATTTCCGGAAATAAGAACCTTGCCGCCCCGCATCCCGTAGCCCAAAACATCACCGGCATTACCGCCGACCACGATCGTACCTGCATTCATGGTGTTGGCCACACCATCCTGCGCATTACCATTGACAATAACACAGGGGCCGTTCATAAAGGCGCCCAGGTCATTACCGGGCACTCCGTTAATCCGGATCAGGACATCTTCATCCATCCCCGCACCGATATAGCGCTGCCCGTTAACGTTATCCAGTATGATTTCGGCTTCCCCGGTTCGGACCGCGTCCCTGATCATCCGGTTCAGCTCGCGGTAATGGACGTCACGCGCATTCATTATCCGCATCGTTTACGCCCCCTCGCCGGCAGGTTTGATACCCAGGAGATTCAGTTCCTGCTCCGAAAGACCGATCCCGCGCAGACGCAGGCGGTTGCCGCGCAGGCTCTCGATCGAGTTCAGACCCAGCGCCCCCAGGATCTCCTTCAGCTCGCGAGACCAGGCGCGCAGCAGGTTGGTGAGGAGCCGGGCGCCGCGTTCCGGATCAAGACGCGCGGCCAGTTCCGGGCGCTGCGTGGCGATTCCCCAGCTGCAGTTTCCGGTGAAACAGCTCTGGCAAACGTGACACCCCAGGGCAATTAGAGCCGCGGTGCCGATTGACACGGCATCTGCTCCCAGCGCGATCGCCTTGGCCACATCTCCCGAATGCCTGATGCCTCCCGAGGCCACAATCGACACCCGGTTCCGGATACCCTCCCGGCGCAGCCGCTCATCGACTGTGGCCAGCGCCATTTCAATCGGAATGCCTACGTGGTCGCGGATGATAAGCGGGGCCGCGCCCGTTCCTCCCCGGAAACCGTCTATGGTGATGATGTCGGCGCCGGCCCGTGCAACACCGCTGGCGATCGCGGCCACGTTGTGCACGGCGGCGATCTTGACCGAAACCGGCTTGGTGTACTCGGTCGCTTCCTTGATTGCGTAAATCAGCTGCGCCAGGTCTTCAATCGAATAGATGTCGTGGTGCGGCGCCGGGGAAATGGCGTCACTGCCGATCGGGATCATCCTGGTCGCAGAGACTCCGGCATCGACTTTTTCCCCCGGCAGGTGCCCGCCGATCCCGGGTTTGGCACCCTGACCGATCTTGATTTCCACCACCCGGCCCCGGCGCAGGTAATCCGAACTCACACCGAAACGGCCGGAGGCCACCTGCACCACCATATGATCGGCGTACGGGTACAGGTCGGTATGCATCCCGCCTTCGCCTGTATTCGCCAGGGTTCCGGCTGCTTGGGCGGCCATGGCGAACGCCTTTTGCACATTCAGGCTGACCGCACCGTAGGACATAGCCGGGAACATAATCGGTGTTTCAAGTTGCACGTGGGGCGGCAGCTCGGTCAGCAGACGGAAACCTCCGTCAGGGGTACGCTCAAATTGAAGATCGTCCGGGCACGCCCCGAGAAAAGTGCGCAGTTCCATGGGCTCACGCAGCGGGTCGATGGACGGGTTGGTGACCTGGCATGCGTCCAGCACCATATGGTCGAAGTAACTGAAGTAGGCCTTATCATTGCCCGATCCGGTCAGCAGGACACCGCCCGTCTTGGCCTGCAGCCGAATATTCCGCATGTGGTGTGCCGCCCAGTGTTCATTGGCCCTGTAGGCGGCCGGGTTTTTTACCACGCTGATGGCGCCTTCAGGACAGTGTACCACGCAGTAGTGGCACTGGCGGCAGCGGCGGTTGTCGGCCACAATGTGGTTTTCCGTGACCTGCACCACGCGCTGATAGACAATTTCAAGATCCTCCCGGCCGTGCTTAAAAACACTCATCTTGTCGCGCCAGTCATCATGGGCCCATTTCAGCGCACCGAACCCGCAGCCGCGTATACACTGCCCACAGCGCCGGCAGCTGTTGCGGTCAACCCTGATTATATATTCCGGCGGCAAGAAGCTCTCAGCCAACGGCCACACCCCCCTGATCCAGCTCCACCAGAGCCATCTCACCGGCCCGGACCTCCCAGATCTCTTCCAGATCACCAACAATGCCGCGGATGGCACTCTCCTCACTGCCCATCAGGACATACTCGCCGCTCCGGCCGCAGATTAACGGGCGCAGCTTGATGCGGTCGTTGAGACCCAGCATCCCCCCGCTGAAGGCTACAATGATGCTGAAAGGACCATTGAGCATCGCCGGGCCGTACACCATCCGGATGGCCTGATGCAGCGCCCGGTCCCGTTCCGGCATGCGGTCGATATCTTTCCAGAACGGAGGGGCCAATGCTTTGGCCACTAGTGGAAGCGGCACTCCCTGACGGCGGTGCAGAAGATCGAACAGATAAGCCACCACCTCGGTATCGGTCTGCAGGTTCAGATGGTACCCGAACATCTCCAGATAACGCTTGTTGATCCCGTATGAAGAGACCTCACCGTTGTGAACAACAGTCCAGTCCAGGATCCCGAAAGGATGAGCCCCGCCCCACCAGCCCGGAGTATTCGTCGGAAACCGGCCGTGCGCCGTCCACAGATAGCCTTCGTATTCCTCCAGGCGAAAGTATCGTCCAATATCCTCCGGATAGCCGACCCCCTTGAAGACGCCCATATTGCGGCCGGCGGACAGCACCCAGGCGTCTTCAATACTACTGTTCACAGTCCCCGTCGCCCAAGCCAGGTAGTCGGTCTCATCCTGTCCGTGGAGTTCATCCGGCAAACCAGGCCGGACACGGACAAAGTACCGCCGGAACTCCGGCGGATTGATGATCGAGACCATTGGCCGGGTCGGGATCGGTTCACTGTGCTCGACCACGAAATGTTTTTGGATAAAGGATTCGGCATCGGACCGCCCCCTGTCCGATTCGAACAGCAGGTGCAGCGCGTAAAGCTCCTGAAACTCCGGATAGATGCCGTACGCCGCAAATCCGCCACCCAGACCGTTGGACCGTTCGTGCATACGACTTATGGATGTGATAATGGCCTCTCCGTTGAATCGAACCCCTTTTACGTGCATAACCGCACTGATTGCACAACCGGATGGGATTCTGACCATTCCCTCTCTCATTATGAACACCTACCTTAAATTCTGCAGGGTAACGGTACGGATCAGTATGTTGCCAGATACTGCTCAATCTCCCAGGGGTGGACCTGGACACGATAGTTTTCCCACTCAACCGTCTTCGCCTCAACGAACTTTTCGAAGACGTGCGGACCAAGTGCCTCCTTCAGCATCGCCGAAGACTTCAGCTCACTCAGGGCTTCTTCCAGGCTGCCGGGCATCCTGGGAATGTGCCGTTCATCCAGCTGGGTATCGGTCAAGTGATAGATGTTGGTTTCGGTCATTTCCGGCGGGTCGATCTTGTTCTTGATTCCATCCAGGCCGGCAGACAGCATACCGGTCAGCGCCAGGTATGGATTGCACGCCGGGTCCGGATTACGCAACTCGACGCGGGTGGACAAACCGCGCTTCGACGGAATCCTGATCAAGGCACTCCGGTTTCCCTTGGCCCACGCGACATACACCGGAGCTTCGTAACCGGGTACAAGGCGCTTATAGGAATTAACCGTGGAGTTGGTCAGCGCCGCCAGATGGCGGGCGTGCTTCAACAGTCCGCCGACGTACCACCGAAGGGTCTGGCTCAAACCGTCGGGTTGGGACGGATCGGCGAAGGCGTTTTCCCCCTTGGCGAAAAGCGATTGGTTCATGTGCATTCCTGAACCGTTGATTCCGAAGATCGGCTTCGGCATAAACGTGGCGTGCAGGCCGTGTCGCCGGGCAAGCGTGCGGACCACAAACTTGAAGGTGACGATCTTGTCCGCGACATCCAGCGCGTCCGCATACTTAAAGTCGATCTCGTGCTGTCCCGGAGCGACCTCATGGTGGGAGGCCTCAACCTCAAAGCCCATTCCCTCAAGCGCCAGGACCATTTCACGGCGGGCGTTCTCACCCTGGTCGATAGGTGACAGATCAAAGTACCCGGCCCGGTCATGCGTGTCGAGAAGCGGTCTTCCGTTCTGATCGACGTGAAACAGAAAGAACTCCATTTCGGGGCCGACATACATCGTGTACCCCATACTGCGGGCTTCGGCCAAGACCCGCTTCAGCGTATTCCGGGGGCAGCCTTGAAACGGTGTGCCGTCCGGGTTATAAACGTCACAGATCAGGCGGGCAACCGCGCCGTCCCGCGGCCGCCAGGGAAAGACCGCAAAGGTTCGCGGATCGGGCCTGAGGTACATATCGGATTCTTCAATACGGGCAAAACCGTGAATCGAAGAACCGTCGAACATCAGTTCGCCGTCCAGGGCCTTTTCCAGCTGTTCCAGCGGAATGGCCACGTTTTTCAATACCCCCATAATGTCTGTGAACTGCAGTCGCACAAATTTGACTCCAAACTCGCGAGCCTTTTCCATAATCTCCTGTTTGGCGGTACGATCCATTGATAATCCTCCTTATCTGGTTTTCAAGACGGTGAATCACATTACTAACACGCAGACATCGCATCACCTCAAAATAAACAAACCTTCAAAGACGGGGCTCCGTTTTCAAGCGGAACCGGTCCTTGAAGGCGCCATCGCCGTTGCGGCACCACAGTGTGCCGTTGATTATCTGATCTGCTACATATTGTGCGTGAGAATGATGGCCTCGGCCACGGCACGCATAGATATGCGGCGGTTCATACTCTGTTTTTGAATGCGTCTAAAGGCCTCATTTTCACTCAATCCCAGATTCGACATCAGGATTCCCTTGGCTCTGTCCACTACCTTTCGCGTTTCCAGTTTGTCCTTGAGCACCTGGATCTCGTTTTCCAAGGCGACGACTTCGGCATACTTGGCCCTGGCCACCTCCACCGCCGCAACTATCGCCACCTCGTCCACGGGCTTGACCAACAACCCGTACACGTGCGCGGCAACCGCCTTCTCCATTAGGTCCTGGCGATGAGTGCCCGACATTAGAATCACGGGCGCCAGTTTATCGCTGTGGACAATGGTTGCCAACTCCAATCCGGTCATACCGGGTAACACCGCTTCGGCCAGAACGATATCCGGCTGTCTGTCGCGAATGATCTTCAGGCCGGTGATGCCGTCCTCGGCCTCACCAACCACCATCAGGCCGGCCTTGGTTAAAGTGGTCTTGATGTTCTTACGGCCAAGGGTGTTCCCATCTACCAGAACTACACGCTGCTGTCCGGTCAAAACCGCTAGACCTCCTCTCAAAAAACAAGCCCTCATCAGTGGACAACCTCCGGCATATCGCCGCAGCCGCTGATTGAGGGCATCATTGCCGCTCCGGGGTACTTCGCCGTACCCGACTATGAATCTATAATGATCACCATCATCAACTCTTGAGTTTCAAAACCCTCTGTATCGGTCAGGGATATTCCCTCTAGTACTTGGCAAGATACTCCTCAATCTCCCAGAGGTGGATTTGGGACTCAAACCTTGTCCATTCATCCTCTTTGTGGTGGAGATAACGCTCCACAACCCCTTCGCCCAGCGTATCACGGATCAGTTCATCGGTTTCCAGTTCCCGCAGGGCGGCCAGCAGGTTGCGCGGCAGGCCGTTGTTTTTCAGGTGAGACCGTAGAGTGTTTAGATCGCGCTCCACGGAGTCGTTGATAAACGGCTCGGGTTGAATCCCCTGTTGCATCCCCTCCAAACCCGCCGCAATCAACCCGGCCAGTGCCAGATACGGATTAGCGGTCGGATCAGGACTGCGCAGCATCAGCCAGACGCTTTCGCCGCTCTGTTCGGGCACGCGGAGCATGGTGGACCGGCTGTCTCTGGACCACGCGGCCAAATACGGCGAAAGCTGCCCGGGCACCATACGTTTATATGAATTGACAAGCGGGTTGGTCAGCGCCGTGAGCGCACCGCTGTGACGAATGATTCCGCCCATGAATTGCCGTGCCGTCTCGCTCAGTTCTCCCTGCCTGAAAGTGAACAGGTCCTCCCCGTCCCGGCGGAGGGAAAGCTTCAGCGTCATGCCCGAACCGCTGCGTCCCGGCAGCGGCTTCGGCATAAACGAAGCGTGCAGCCCGTGCCGCTGCGCCACAGTGCGCACCACAAACTTGAAAGTGGCGATTTTGTCTGCAATGGATACCACTTTATCCGGTTTGAGTCCGATCTCATGCTGACCGGGCGCCTCCTCGTGATGGGACGACAGCACTTCGATTCCCATTTCCTCCAGGGTCAGCACCATGTCCCGGCGGGCATTCTCGCCGAAGTCAACTGGTGAGAGGTCACAGTAGCCGGCACGGTCATGGCTCTCCAGCTTCGGCCGGCCTTGCTCATCGGTGTGCAGCAGAAAGAACTCGATTTCCACACCGGCCATCAGTTCAAAACCCGCCTCATGCAACGCCGCAGCCGTGCGCCGCAGGACCGAACGGGAACACGCTTCAAAGGTCGATCCGTCAGGATTGCGTGCTTCGCAGATCAGCCGGGCTACCGCCCCGTCACGGGGCCGCCAGGGGAAAATCACGAAGGAAGATGGATCGGGCTGAAGCAAAACATCTTTGGACTTGCCGGGGATGTATCCTTCAATAATCGCACTGTCAAAAAGCACTCTTCCGGCCAAAGCCTGTTCCAGTTCCTCGACCGTAATCGCCACATTCTTCAAAGCGCCGAGCAGATCGGTGAGCTGCAGCCGGACAAACTTCACATTCCTTTCAGCAGCCAACACGGTGACATCTTCGGCCGTCAAAGTCTTCTGCATCGGATTAAAGTACCTCCCTAAACACAAAAACGTCCCTTGGAAACACCGCAAAGCAGGATTTCCAAAGGGACGTCGTTGCCCCGGATTCACTGTATTTGACTGTATTATTATAGATCGACGGGTCGAGAGTTGCAACCCCTATTACAGCAAATCTCACAAGTATACAGAATACTATCCCCGGTCGCCCGGGCATTCTTAATGGCCCATGTTATTACCACATTCATTACCACTATTCACGAGTTGTTGCCACGTTTTCGCCAGACCGCATTACGCCCGTTTACTACTCCACCGTGACGCTCTTGGCCAGATTCCTGGGAGTATCAACCGAGCAACCTCTGGCGACGGCGGCATAATAGGCGAACAGCTGCAGCGGGATAACCGAGAGGATCGGAGCCAAAACCGCATGGGTGGCCGGCAGATAGAAGACCTGGTCGGCGACCTCTTCAATCTCGGTGAAGCCTTCGACGGCCACGGCAGTCACTTCGGCGCCGCGGGCCTTCACTTCCTTGATGTTGCTGACGGTCTTGTCAAACAGGTCGGGCTGAGTGGCCAGGGCGATGACCGGCACACCCTCGACGATCAGGGCCAGCGTACCGTGCTTCATTTCGCCGGCGGCGTAAGCCTCGGCGTGGATATAGGAGATCTCCTTGAGCTTCAGACTGCCTTCCATAGCCACAGCGTAGTCCAAGCCGCGTCCGAGGAAGAACAGACATTCTCTTTCCTTATAGCGATTGGCGATTTCGGCAACCTGCTGAGACCGTTTGAGCAGGGTTTCGATATGTTTGGGCAGGTTTTTCAGCGACTGCAGGATTGCCGCTTGCTCGTCCTGGGACAGCGTCTCCTGTTGTTCAGCCAGCCAGACGGCCAGCAGGTAGAAAGCGGTGAGCTGGGTGATGTAGGCCTTGGTAGAGGCTACGGCGATCTCCGGTCCGGCCCAGGTGTAGATGACATCGTCGGCCTCGCGGGCAACCGAACTGCCGACCACGTTGGTGATGGCGATAACGTGCGCGCCGCGCCGGCGGGCTTCACGCAGGGCGGCACGGGTGTCGGCGGTCTCTCCGGACTGGCTGACGACGATCACCAGATCACCGGAGCTGATGATCGGGTCACGGTAGCGAAACTCGGAGGCGATGTCGACCTCGACCGGGATGCGGGCCAGTTTTTCAATAACGTACTTGCCGACGACACCGGCGTGGTAAGCCGTACCGCAGGCGGTGATGAAGATTTTGCGCAGGTTCTTGACCAGGGACCTGTCGATGCTAAGCTCGTCAAAAACAACATGCTGTTCGGATTCATCAATACGACCGCGCAGGGTTTCCCGGACAGCCGTGGGCTGCTCGTTGATCTCCTTCAGCATGAAGTGGTCGTAGCCGCTCTTCTCGGCCTGTTCGGCCTCCCAGTTCACGTAAAAGACTTCCTTGTTCACAGAAGCGCCCTTCTTGTCACATACCGCGATGCCGCCGGGAGTAACGTCGGCCACTTCCCCGTCGTCCAACAGGTAGGTGTCACGGGTGTGGGTCAGAAGGGCCGGGATGTCGGAGGCAATGAAGTTCTCCTCCTGCCCCAGGCCGAGCACCAGCGGGCTGTCCTGGCGGGCCGCCAGGATGCGGCCGGGCTCATCGTGGCAGACGGCAAGAATGGCGTAACTGCCTTCGACCTGATCCAGCGTCTTCAGCAGGGCGGTCTTAAGATCGCCCCGGTAATAATGCTCAATCATATGCGGCAGGACTTCGGTGTCGGTCCCCGAGGTGAAGACGTGACCCTCGGCCTGCAGCCACTGCCGCAGTTTGATGTAGTTTTCGATAATCCCATTATGCACGACGGCAATGCGACCGGTGCAGTCAACGTGGGGGTGGGCATTGTCGTCGGTGGGGGCACCGTGGGTGGCCCACCGGGTATGCCCTATGCCGGCGGTCGAGGAGAAGCTCCCACCGTTGATCACTTCCTCCAGCACGCTGAGCATTCCGGCCTTTTTCTTCAGGGTCAGCCCGCCGTTTTCGTAGATCACGATGCCGGCCGAGTCATAACCCCGGTACTCAAGCCGCCTCAGTCCCTCGATCAGGATCGGGACGGCCGGTCGTTTTCCCGTGTAACCTACAATGCCACACATTTGAGGAACCTCCTTGGTGCCGGGGCAGTACACCGCTCCAAGCACAGCCCCAAAATAGAAAATGCCGGCCTAAGCACGGCATGTTGTTGCAAAGCCAACCCCAGGGGCACAATTTGACCCCGGAAAATGGCACAGAAAACCCTTACTTGCCTAGCCTTCCGGTCACCTGGCACCCTTTGTCCCGGCGGTTGCCCTCCGGTTTTGTAGTACCGTTCACGGCCGTGACCGAAGCCGGGAGGCACCCGCCGAAGACTTCGATGAACCTCCCCCTCGTCACCCGGCACTCAATTCGAAGTACAAAACGTATGTTCCAATCGATACCTATGCCTTTCGAATTGAGTGCCGGGTCTGGCGCTTGATATTCAGTTTTACTGGATTCCTTTTACGGGGGCAACAGAGAGACGGCTGTTACCCCCGTGGTAATCACCTTTGTCGCAGACCGCTCAACCGTCTTACTCTACCGTCACGGCTTTGGTCAGGTTCCGCGGATTATCGACCGGACAGCCGCGGGCGACGGCAGCGTAGTAGGCAAAAAGCTGCAGCGGAACGACGGCCGGAATGGGTGCCAGGAGCGGATTCACGGGCGGCAGGTAGATAACGTGGTCGCCCAGATTCCCCACGGCGTCCTGCCCCCGGAGGGTGATCGTGATCACCCGGCCGCCGCGGGTCCGCACATCCCGGATGATACCCATGGCCTTGTCAAAAAGGCTGGGCTGGGTGGCCAGCACGACCACCGGCACGCCTTCACTCACGAGTGCCAGCGGCCCGTGCCTGAACTCACCGGCCGGGAAAGCCTCGGCATGGACGTATGAAGTCTCCTTCAACTTGAGGTTGCCCTCAAGAGCAGTCCCGTAGTCCAGATTCCGCCCGAGGAAGAAAACGCTGTCGTTTTGCGCATAACGCTCGGCCAGTGCGGCAACCTTAGAGGCATCGCCCAGAATAAGGGTCAAAGCGCTATCGATATTCCGCAAAGCCTGCAAAATCGCCGCCTGTTCATCCTCCGGGAGGGTACCCCGCTCCCCGGCCAGCCGGACCGCCAGCAGGTAAAAAACCGCCAGCTGGGCCGTGTAGGCCTTGGTAGAGGCAATCGCAATCTCCGGCCCGGCATGGGTATAGATCACGTGGTCGGCCTCGCGGGAAATCGAACTGCCAACTACATTGGTGATCGCGATGATGCGGGCACCGCGCCGGTGTGCCTCACGCATGGCCGCCCGGGTATCGGCGGTTTCGCCCGACTGGCTGACCACCAGCAGCAGGTCGCCGGGGCCGATCAGCGGATCACGGCAGCAGAATTCGGAAGCAACGTCGATTTCCACCGGAATGCCGGCCAGCTTCTCGATGAGGTACTTCCCGGTCATGCCGGCGTGATAGGCAGTGCCACAGGCAGTGATAAAAACACGGTTCAGACCCCGGACATAGGCGGGATCCAGATCAAGCTCTTCAAAAACGACCCGCCGGCCGGACTCATCGATTCGGCCGTTCAGGATGTCACGCAACACGCGGGGCTGCTCGTATATCTCTTTCAGCATGAAGTGTGCGTAGCCGCCCTTTTCGTCCTGCTCGGCCCGACAACCGACGCTCTGAGCGATACCAGACATATTCTAGAGAGATACCTCCTTAAAGAATCACAAACATAAGTGCCGGCCCAAAAGCACGGCACTTATTCAGGATGATACCCTTTCGAGGGCACAGACCAACCCCTGACAGCAAACCCATTTTGCTTTTGCCTTCCGGTCACCTGGCACCTTTTGTCCCGGCGGTTACCCGCCGGATTTGTAGTACCGTTCACGGCCGTGACCGAAGCCGGGAGGCACCCGCCGAAAACTTCGATTAACCTCCCCCTCGTCACCCGGCACTCAACTTGAATGGCATAAGTATCAATTAAAACATACTTTTTGTACTTCAAGTTGAGTGCCGGGTCCGGCGCTTGGTATTCAGTTCAGTAGGCCCGTCGTTGTGTCCTAAGCCGAATCCATCACCTCCTTCATCAGCTGTCCAGCCGATTGATTAGGCTGACCAGGTCCTCGACCACCCGCATCATCAGCGCCTCATCCTTGCCTTCGACCATCACCCGTACCAGCGGCTCGGTTCCCGACGGACGCACCAGGATCCGCCCCTGCCCGTTCAGCTCGAATTCGTGCCCGGCTATGGCGTCGGCGAGCAGAGGACTGGCCATCACCCGCTCCTTATCCTTCACCCGCACATTGTGCAGCACCTGCGGCAGGCGTTCCATCTTCGCGGCGAGCTCGGAAAGGGGTTTACCGGTGTCCGTCATCACCTTCAGCAGCTGCAGTCCGGTGATCACACCGTCGCCGGTGGTGGCGTAGTTCCCGAAAATGATGTGTCCGCTCTGCTCTCCGCCCAGGGTGGCGTTGCAGCGGAGCATCTCCTCCAAGACGTAGCGGTCGCCGACCTTGGTGGTCAGCACCTTGATCCCGGTCTCACGCAGGGCGATGTGCAGACCCAGATTGCTCATTACGGTGGTCACGAGGATATTCTCCCTCAGCGCACCGCGTTCCTGCAGATATCCGGCACAGATGACCATAATGTGGTCACCGTCCACGAGCCGGCCCTTCTCATCCACGGCGATAAGACGGTCGGCATCGCCGTCGTAGGCCAGGCCGATGTCGGCCCCCGCTTCAACAACAGCCTTCTGCAGCGATTCGGGATGGGTGGAACCGCAGTTCACATTGATATTGGTTCCGTCGGGATTGTCGTGAATCGAGACGACAATCGCGCCAAGGGTGCTAAACAGCCTCGGCGCCACAGTGCAGGCCGCACCGTTTGCACAGTCCAGTACAATCTTCAGACCGGCCAGTGTCTCCGGTCCGGTGCTTGCGGCGTAGCGGATGTAGCGCTCCCGCGCATCGTCCACATCCCGCACCCGGCCGACTTCGGAGCCTTTCGGCAGGGGAAATGAGAAATTCGGGTCGAGAACCAGTTCTTCAATCCGGCTTTCCAACTCGTCGGGAAGCTTATAACCGTTGGTTCCAAAGAACTTGATCCCGTTGTCCTCAAAGGGGTTATGCGAGGCCGAGATCACCACGCCTGCACCCGCTTCCAGCGCCCGGGTCAGGTAGGCCACCGCCGGGGTGGGTATGACTCCCACACGCAGGACGTCGACCCCGACCGAACAGATGCCGGCCACCAGCGCCGCCTCAAGCATGTCTCCCGACAGGCGGGTGTCGCGCCCGATGACGATGGAGCGGAGCCCTGTTTCACTGGTAAGGAGGAACGCCCCCGCCCGGCCCAGCTGAAAGGCCAGCTGCGGCGTAAGCTCGGTGTTGGCGACACCGCGGACACCGTCCGTCCCAAATAAACTCATTGCCGGCAATAACACCTCCTCATCCTAATGTGGAAACTTTATCACAGATCAAGGTCGTGGACAATACTCCTAAAACTAGTATATGCACCACCTGGTAGGGGTGCGATGGCTGTATCTGGGTATGGAGACAGAAGAGGCGCCGTGGTTACAGCGCCTCTTCCTCGTTGGATTCTTCAGGTTGGTCTTCCTCAAGCTTGAGGATGCCGTAGGCCAGACTGTCGACCAGTGCCTGCCAGCTGGCCTCGATGATATTCGAGGAAACCCCGACCGTACCCCAGGATTTGCGCCCGTCGCCCGTCTCGATCAGCACCCGGACCACGGCTTCGGTGCCGGCCTTTTCATCCAGCACACGCACCTTGTAGTCGTTCAGCTTCATCCGGGCGATTTGCGGGTAAAACTCCTCCAGGGCCTTCCGCAGCGCGTTGTCCAGCGCGTTAACCGGCCCGTTTCCCTCGGCGGCGGTGTGCACCACCTGGTCGTTCACCCGGAGTTTGATCACCGCCTCGGACTGGACCACGTGGTCGTCCTTCATGTCGGTCAGCAGGCGCATGGCCTCCAGGACAAAGGGGCGCCGGTAACCGTCATAGGCCTTGCGCAGCAGCAGTTCCAGCGAACCCTCGGCCCCCTCGAACTGGAACCCTTGCGCCTCAAGCTCCTTCAGTTCGGCCAGGAGCCGCCGGCTCTCTTCGCCCTGGTCGCCGTTCACGTTCAGCTCCCGGAACTTGTAAACCAGGTTGGACAGTCCCGAAAGCTCGGAAACCAGAACACGGCGCTTGTTGCCCACCGTTTCGGGCGGGATGTGCTCATAGGTGTTGGCGTCCTTCAGGAGCGCGCTGACGTGAATGCCGCCCTTATGCGCGAAGGCGCTGGAGCCGACATAGGGCTGCCTGGGGTCGGGACTCAGATTGGCCAGTTCACTCACGTACCGGGAGAGGTCGGACAGGTAAACCAGGTTCTCCCGGGGGATGGTGGACAGACCCTTCTTGAACGTCAGGTTCGGAATCACGACGCAGAGGTCGGCATTGCCGCACCGTTCGCCGTAACCGTTGACCGTGCCCTGCACCATTACGGCTCCGGCATCGACGGCCATCAGGCTGTTGGCCACGGCCACCCCGGAATCGTTGTGGGCGTGAATGCCCAGGGGAGCCCGGAGTGCCTGGCGCACCGCGGTCACGATCTCGCTGACCTCATTGGGCAGCGTCCCGCCGTTGGTGTCGCAGAGTACGATGGTGTCCGCACCGGCCTCCTCCGCCGCCCGGAGCGTGGCCAGGGCGTATTCGGGCCGGTTCTTGTAGCCGTCGAAGAAGTGTTCGGCGTCATAGAACACTTCCAGGCCGTGAGCCTTCAGAAACGCCACGGACTGGCGGATCATGTTCAGGTTCTCTTCCAGCGTGGTATTCAGCGCCCGGAAGACGTGGAAATCCCAGCTCTTGCCGAAAACGGCGGCCGTGCGTACGCCCGACTCCAGCACCGAACGAAGGTTGACATCCTCCTCGGCAGCGATGCCTGCCCGCCGGGTGCTGCAAAAGGCGGTCAGGCGCGCGTGGCGGAAGCGGTGATTATGCATCCGCTTGAAAAACTCCATGTCCTTGGGGTTGGAACCGGGCCAACCCGCCTCAATATAATGCACCCCGATCTTATCCAGCCGGCGTGCGATTCTGATCTTGTCTTCCAGAGAAAACGATATGCCCTCGGCTTGGGCTCCGTCGCGCAAGGTCGTATCGTAGATCTGGATTCTGTCCATATTTGCCACACAATCCTTTAAAAATTGGTCAATTCCTATTTATGCAGCTTACGCTTGACGTGTTCAATAAGGCCGCCCGCAGCGATCACTTCCTGCATAAAAGGAGGAATCGGCTTGGCATGGTATTCCCTGCCGGTGGTCAGATTACGGATGGTACCGGTGCCGGCGTCCACCGCTACCCGGTCACCCTGACTGATGCCCTCCACCGCTTCGGCCGATTCCAGGATCGGCAGGCCGATGTTGAAAGCATTGCGGTAGAATATGCGGGCGAAGCTCTTGGCAATCACGCAGCTCACCCCGGCACCCTTGATGGCCAGGGGTGCGTGCTCACGTGATGAACCGCAGCCGAAGTTGGACCCGGCCACGATCAGGTCCTGCGGCGCAACGGCGGCGGCAAAACCGGCATCGGCGTCCTCCATACAGTGTTTGGCCAGTTCGGCCGGGTCCGATGTATTCAGGTAACGTGCCGGGATGATCTGGTCGGTGTCGATGTTGTCTCCGAACTTGTGCGCTTTTCCTTCCAACAGCATCTATATCACCTCTTCCGGGTGGGCGATGCGGCCCATCACTGCCGAAGCGGCGGCCACTGCGGGGCCGGCCAGGTAAACCTCGCTCTCGGGGTGTCCCATCCGGCCGACGAAGTTCCGGTTGGTCGTGGCCACAGCACGTTCGCCCCGGGCCAGAATCCCCATATGCCCGCCCAGACACGGCCCGCACGTGGGCGTGCTGACGGCACCGCCCGCCTCTATGAAGATCTCCAGCAGCCCTTCCTTCATTGCCTGCAGGTAGATGGCCTGGGTGCCCGGGATGACGATTAGCCGTACCCGGGAGTCCACCTTGCGTCCTTTCAGCAGGCCGGCGGCTACGCGGAGATCCTCGAGCCGCCCGTTGGTGCAGCTGCCGATGACCACCTGGTCGATCCGCACGTCGGTGGCCCGCGTCACCGCCCTGGTGTTGTCGGGCAGGTGCGGGAAGGCCACCTGGGGCTCGATCTGGGAAACGTCATAGGTTACCGTCCTCGCGTACCGTGCGTCCGGGTCGCTCTCATAGAACTTCCACGACCGTTGGGCACGGTCGTACATATACTCGGCCGTCGTCTGGTCGGGGGGCACGATCCCGTTCTTGGCCCCGGCCTCGATCGCCATGTTACACATGGTGAACCGGCCGTCCATCGACAGATTCCTGATCACCGGACCGGTAAACTCCATAGCCATGTAGCGGGCGCCCTCCACCCCAATATCGCCGATGGTGTAGAGGATCAGGTCCTTGCCGCCCACCCACTTGGGCAGGTCACCCTCGTATACGAACTTGATCGACTCGGGCACCTTGAACCAGGTCTCGCCCAGGGCCATCGCCGCCGCCAGGTCGGTGCTGCCGACGCCGGTGGCGAACGCCCCCAGCGCTCCGTAGGTGCAGGTGTGCGAGTCGGCACCGATGATCACGTCGCCGGGGACAACCAGTCCCTGCTCGGGCAACAGGCAGTGCTCGATACCCATCCGGCCCACCTCGAAATAGTGCACCAGTTCTTGGGCGCGCGCGAACTCGCGCACCTGCTTGGCCTGTTCGGCCGACTTGATGTCCTTGTTCGGTGTGAAGTGATCGGGCACCAGATACACCCGTTCCGGATCGAATACACGCTCCACGCCGATCTTCTCGAACTCCCGGATGGCCAGCGGAGCCGTGATGTCGTTCCCCAGTACGGCGTCCACCCGGCAGGAGATCAGTTCGCCGGGTTCCACCCGCTCACGCCCGGCGTGCCGGGCCAGTATTTTCTCGGTGATGGTCATTCCCATTGCTCATCCTACTCCCGTTCTAACTTGTCCTGCTCCCGTAACAAGTCTTGTTTGCGGGACTTCCGGTCGTAAACGATCTTGTTCAACACATTTATGTAGGCGCGGGCGCTGGCCTCAAGCACGTCGGTACTGATGCCGCGTCCGGTGAACACCTTCTGATTCTCGTCCGATAGCTTCAAGGTCACGTTGGCCAGGGCATCGGTTCCGCCGGTTACGGCGTCGATCACGTAGCTCACCAGGTCGTAGCGCATATCGGTGGCCTTCTCGATTGCCTTGAAGATGGCATCGACCGGACCGTTGCCGCAGGCCGCCTCCTGTATGAACTCGCCTTCAATCAGCAGACCGATAACGGCAGTCGGCTTCACGGTGGTACCCGAGAAGATGTGCAGGTAATCCAGCTCATAGGTGGTCGGAACCTGACGGATCTGCTCCTCGACGATGGCCTCCAGGTCCTCATTGCTGATCTGTTTCTTGGTATCGGCCAGCTCCTTGAAGCGGACAAACGCCTTATCCAGTTCCTCGGGTGTCAGGCTGAAACCCATCTCCGCCAGCCGTTCCCGGAAGGCATGCCGCCCGGAATGCTTCCCGAGCACCAGACTGGTGTCGGTAATACCGACCATTGCCGGATTCATGATCTCGTATGTGGTCCGCTCCTTCAGCACTCCGTCCTGATGAATTCCGGACTCGTGCAGGAAGGCGTTTTTCCCGACCACAGCCTTGTTAAACTGCACCGGCATGCCGGTCAGCGTGCTCACCAGTTTCGACGTGCGGTAGATCTCTTCCGTCTTGATCCCGGTTTCAATCTTGAACCGCTCACGGTGCGTGTAAAGGGTCATTATAACTTCCTCGAGGGCGGTGTTGCCGGCCCGCTCTCCGATACCGTTGATGGTGCCTTCCACCTGACGGGCACCGTTCCGCACGGCGGCGATGGAGTTGGCCGAGGCCAGCCCCAGATCATTGTGACAATGCACGCTGACCACCACGTTCTCGATACCGGGCGTATTCTCGCATACCTTGCGAATGAATTCCCCGTACTCGTCGGGCGTGGCGTAACCCACCGTGTCCGGCACGTTCACCACGGTAGCCCCGGCCTTGATGGCGGCAGCCAGCACCTGATACAGGTATTCCGGATCGGAACGGTAAGCGTCCTCGGCCGAGAATTCAACGTCGGACGTATACTTTTTCGCCCTGGCCACGGCGGCTGCCGCCGCCTCCAGCACCTCTTCCCGGCTTTTCCGCAGTTTGTACTGCAGATGGATATCCGAGGTGGCGATGAAGGTGTGGATCCGCGGCTGCTCGGCCTCCCGGATTGCCTCCCAGGCACGGTCGATATCCTGGAAATTGGCCCGGGCCAGCGCCGCCACCGTCACGCCCCGCACTTCACGGGCCACGGCCTGTACACCGCGAAAATCGCCCTCCGATGCCACCGGGAAGCCGGCTTCGATGATATCCACACCCAGTCTCGCCAATTGGCGAGCAATCTGCAGTTTCTCATGAATGTTCAGACTCACCCCCGGCGATTGTTCGCCGTCACGCAGGGTGGTGTCAAATATATACAAACGATCAGCCACGATCCCGCCTCCCCAACGGGGACAGTTTTTCCGCCACTTTTTAAATAAGTGTCCTGCCCCCCTTTTTTGACGTGCTTACTAACGACCAACCACCAACTACTCCGACTTCAGCCACGGCATCATCTTGCGCAGTTCGGCCCCGACCTCTTCGATCAGGTGCTCGCGTTCACGGCGCCGCGTGGCATTGAAGAACGGGCGGTTGGCCTGGTTCTCCAGAATCCACTCCTTGGCGAAACTGCCGTCCTGGATCTCGGCCAGCACCTGCCGCATCTCCTCACGCACATCATCGTTGATAATCCGGGGGCCGGACCAGTAGTCGCCGAATTCGGCGGTATTGCTGACGTTGTTGCGCATCTTGGTCAGGCCGCCCTCATTGATCAGGTCGACGATCAGTTTGAGCTCGTGCAGGCATTCGAAGTAGGCCATCTCGGGCGAATAGCCGGCCTCGACCAAAGTCTCGAACCCGGCCTTGATCAGCTCACTCACGCCGCCGCAGAGCACACACTGTTCGCCAAACAGGTCGGTCTCGGTCTCCTCCTGGAAGGTGGTCTCGAAAACGCCGGCGCGGGTGCAGCCGATAGCCTTCGCATAGGCCAAGGCCAAATCCTTGGCCTTGCCGGTGGCATCCTGATAGACCGCAATCAGGCCGGGCACGCCGTTTCCTTCAACGTACAGCCGGCGCACCATCCGTCCCGGGCTCTTGGGCGCAACCATGAACACATCGACATCCTTCGGGGGCACGATCTGACCGTAGTGGATGTTAAAGCCGTGCGAAAACATCAGCGCTTTACCGCTGGTCAGGTTGGGCTCAATCTCGGCCTTGTAGACCCGGGCCTGAACCTCGTCCGGAATCAGGATCTGCACAATATCGGCCGCCGCGGCCGCCTCACTTACGGGGAGTACGGTCAAACCCGCGGCCTCCGCCGCCTCGCCGTTCGCACTGCCCGGACGCAAGCCGACCACCACATCGACGCCGCTGTCCTTCAGGTTCTGCGCCTGGGCGTGTCCCTGACTGCCGTAACCGATTACGGCCACCTTTTTCCCCTGGAGCAGTTCCAGATTAGCATCTGCATCATAGTATACTTTCGCCATTTCTAGTCCTCCTCATATTCGGCCGCCGTCACGCTGCCGCGCAACAGGGCGATTTTACCGGTACGCACCATCTCCCGGACACCGAACGGCTTCAGGGCGTCCTCGATCGCGTTGATCTTGCCTTGATCCCCTGTGGCCTCCACGATCAGGCTGTCCTGACTGACGTCCACTATCCGGGCACGGAAGATGTCGACGATCTGCATGATTTCCCCCCGAGCGGCGGTATCGGCGCTAACCTTGATCAGGATCAGTTCCCGATCGACGCTGGGCTTGCTGCTGATGTCCAGCACCTTGATCACGTCCACCAGTTTGCGCAGCTGCCGCACGACCTGCTGGAGTATGGCCTCATCGCCTTGAACCACGATCGTCATCCGGGAAACCCGGGGATTGTCGGTAGTGCTCACCGCCAGACTGTCAATGTTGTAACCCCGGCGGCTGAACAGCCCGGCGACACGTGCCAGAACACCGGGATTATTCTCTACTAACACGGATAGGGTACTGCGCACGGGATGACCTCCTAAGTCCGATGCTTAGCGTTTCCGAAAGGCACCGGAGAAATAATGTTAACCAAGCATCTTGTTGATCGCCTCTCCCGGAGGCACCATCGGCGTAACGTTCTCCTCAGGTTCGATGATGAAGTCCATAAAGACGGGCTTGCTGGAGGCGATCGCCTGTTCCAGTGCCGGCCGAATTCCGGCGTTCTCGGTGATCTTGATGCCCTCGGCCCCGTAAGCCTCGGCCACCTTCACAAATTCGGGGTTTTCGAGCTTGGTGTACGAGTAGCGCCGGTTGTAGAACAGCTCCTGCCACTGGCGCACCATGCCGAGATACCCGTTGTTCAAAATGGCCACGTTCACCGGCAGTTCATAGTTCACTGCGGTGGCCAGTTCCTGAATGTTCATCTGGATGCTGCCGTCACCGGCGATGTCGAACACCAGTTCGTCCGGGCAGGCTACCTGCGCACCGATGGCCGCCGGAAAACCGAAGCCCATCGTGCCCAGCCCGCCCGAAGTGATGAACGAGCGCGGCCTGGTAAAGGTGTAGTACTGGGCGGCCCACATCTGGTTCTGGCCGACCTCGGTCGCGATCAGGGCGTTCCCCTCCGTCAGGTCGGACAGTTCGCGGATGATGGCCTGCGGGCGCATACCCTCTTTGCTGTACTGCAGCGGGTACTCCCGCTTCCAGGCCTGCACCTTCTTACCCCATTCGGGGTCCGGGCGCACCTCCAGTACCTCCAGGAGCTGATTCAGCACGGCTTTGACATCGCCGTTGACCGGGTAATCCACCCGGACGTTCTTGCCCATTTCGGCCGGGTCGATATCAATATGAATGACCTTCGCCTCCGGCGCAAAGCTTTCCACCTTACCGGTCACCCGGTCGTCGAAGCGTGCCCCGACGGCGATCAGAAGATCGCACTCATAGACTGTATAGTTGGCGTACCGGGCACCATGCATCCCAAGCATGCCCAGGGACAGCGGATGATTCCCCGGGAAACCGCCCAGCCCCATCAGCGTGGTGGCCACCGGGGCCATAATCATCTCGGCCAGTCGCTGCAGTTCGGCGCTCGCGCCCGAGTTCACGACGCCGCCCCCGGCATAGATCACCGGCCGGCGGGAGGCGGCAATAGCCTTGGCCGCCGCCAGCACCTGTTTCGGATCGGCCTTGTACGGCGGACGATATCCTCTCTTATAAACCGGACCCGGATCGGTGTACTCGGTGGTCCCGGCCGAAACATCTTTCGGGATGTCGACCAGTACCGGACCGGGCCGTCCGGTGGTGGCGATGTGGAAGGCTTCCTTGATGATGCGGGCCAGGTCGTCAATATCCCGCACCAGAAAATTGTGCTTGGTCACCGGCATAGTGATACCGGTGATGTCCGCTTCCTGAAAGGAATCCTTGCCCAGCAGGGACGTGGCCACCTGCCCGGTGAACGCGACCATCGGCACCGAATCCATCATGGCGTTGGTGATGCCGGTGACCAGATTGGTGGCGCCGGGCCCCGAGGTCGCCAGACAGACACCCGGTTTTCCGGTGACGCGCGCGTAGCCGTCGGCGGCGTGCGCCGCAGCCTGCTCGTGCCTGGTCAGAATGTGGGTAATGTCGGCATCGTAGAGAGCGTCATAAATGGGCAGCACCGCACCGCCGGGGTAACCGAAGATGGTATCCACACCCTGCTCTTTCAAGCATTCGATCAGTATTTGTCCTCCGCTTAACAACAAAACTCTCAACTCCCACGAGCATTATTCTTTATACACGGCACCATCGGAGGCCGAACCGACCATTCGTGAGTACCGGGCCAGATAACCCTTGGTGTACTTCGGTGCCGGCGGCCGCCAGTCGGCTAAACGTGCTTTAATCTCCTCATCCGGAAGGTCGACCCGCAGGGACGCCTCCGGAATGTTGATCTCGATCATATCGCCGTCGCGCAGGGCGGCAATCGGACCGCCTTGGGCGGCTTCGGGCGACACGTGTCCGATGGACGAACCCCGCGTGGCCCCGGAAAAACGGCCGTCGGTGATCAGGGCGACGCTTCCGGCCAGCCCCATACCGGCCAGAGTGGCCGTCGGTGACAGCATCTCACGCATTCCCGGCCCTCCCCGCGGTCCCTCGTAACGAATCACGACCACGTCGCCGGCCTTGATCGCCCCGGCGCCGATCGCGCTGATCGCCTCGTCCTCGGAATCGAACACGCGGGCCGGACCACGGTGGACCAGCATTTCGGGAGCAACCGCCGACGCCTTGACGACGGCGCCGTCCGGAGCCAGATTACCCTTCAGGATCACCAGCCCGCCGGTGGTTGAATACGGATCATCCACCGGACGGATGACCTCCGGCCGGGACACCGTACGTCCCTCGATCAGCTCACCCACCGTCCGTCCGGACACGGTGGGCAGGGACAAGTCAAGCAGTCCCTTCTTCGCCAGTTCGGCCATCACCGCCGGGATGCCCCCGGCCTCGTTCAGGTCCTCCACATGATGGGAGCCGGCCGGACTCAGACGGCACAGGTTGGGCGTGCGTGCGCTGATTTCATTAATCAATTCAAGATTCACTTCAACTCCGGCCTCGCGGGCGATGGCCAGCAGGTGCAGGACGGTGTTTGAAGAGCCGCCCAGTGCCATGTCGACGGCCAGCGCGTTGCAGAAAGCTTCCAGGGTCAGGATTTTTGAGGGCCGGATATCTTTGGCCAGCAGTTCCATCACTTTCATCCCCGATTCCTTGGCCAGGCGCCGGCGGGCGGCGCTCACGGCCGGGATGGTGCCGTTGCCGGGCAGGGCCATCCCGATGGCCTCGGTCAGACAGTTCATAGAGTTGGCCGTAAACATGCCGGCACAGGAACCGCAGCCGGGGCAGACACAGTCCTCAAGTTCGGCCAGATCGGCTTCAGTCATCTTGCCGACCTTGACCTGCCCGACGGCCTCAAACACTTGCGTCAGCGAAACCTTTCGCCCGCGGAAACTGCCGGCCAGCATCGGGCCGCCGCTGACGATGAGGCAGGGCAGGTCCAGCCGGGCGGCCGCCATCAGCATTCCGGGCACAATTTTGTCGCACGCCGTGACAAAAACCAGCGCGTCCAGGGCATGCGCCCGGGCCATCGTCTCCACACTGTCGGCGATGAGTTCCCGGCTGGCCAGGGAATACTTCATCCCCTCGTGGTTCATCGCGATACCGTCGCAGACCGCGATCGAGCCGAACTCCATCGGTGTCCCGCCGGCCATCAGTACTCCGGTCTTCACGGCAGCAGTCAGTTCACCCAGGTGCTGGTGTCCCGGCACCAGGTCGGTCCGGGCATTGGCGATGCCCACCAGCGGCCGTTCCAGTTCTTCGTTTGTATAACCGAGGGCTTTCAAGAGTGAGCGGTGAGGCGCCTTCTCGATGCCCTTCGTTACGGTATGGCTGCGCAAAGTAAACTCTCCCTTCCAGGCAGGATGGAAACCGCAATTCTGTTCATTATCCGGGGCCGATCCCGCAGTCTCCCGGTTGAATCACATCGTTTACTCCGGAAAGATGAGCGGGCCGTCGGTCCTGGTCAGTTCGCGGAACAGCAAGATCAACTTCCGGGTCATGCTTCCGGGGACACCGTCGCCGATTGTCCGCCCGTCCACCTTGATCACCGGAATCAGTTCGGCGGCCGAACCGGTCAGGAAGCACTCGTCGGCAACGTAAACATCATACCGGGTAAAGAGTCTCTCCTCGACCGGGATGCCCTGCTCCCGGGCCAAATCCATCACCGTGTTCCGGGTGACCCCCTCCAGGATGCCCACGTGCGAAGGCGGGGTGATCAGAACACCCTTCTTGACGATGAAGATGTTGTCGCCGGTGGCCTCGGCCACATAACCCTCATTGTTCAGCATAATCGCTTCCATTGTTCCGGCCCGGGCAGCCTCCATTTTGGCCAGAATGTTGTTGAGGTAGTTCAGCGACTTGATACGCGGACTCAACGATTCGTTCAAGTTGCGCCTGGTGGGAACGGTCACGACCTCCAGGCCCTTCTCGTACAGTTCTTCGGGATACAGCTGAATCGAAGCCCCGATGCAGAAGACCGAAGCCTTCGGACAGTTCTTCGGATCCAGACCCAGGTCGCCCTTGCCGCGGGTGACCAGCAGGCGGATGTAGCCGTCACGCAGTCCGTTACGGCGCATCGTCTCCAAGACAACCTCGGTCATTTCCTCCGGCGTGAGCGGGATGTTCAGCATAATCGAACGGGCCGAATCGTACAGCCGCTCGATGTGCTCATCCAGTTTGAACACCCGCCCGTGGTACGCGCGTATGCCCTCAAAAATACCGTCTCCGTACAGCAGACCGTGGTCAAAAATGGAGACTACCGCCTTTTCTTCCGGAACAAACTCGCCGTCTGCGTAGATTATAAGCCCCATCGTACTCTCACTCCTTGTTTGTCCTAATATAGTCTGTATACTAATAGAGCCCCCCATCCCAGGCAGTTTCATCTGCCAGGGACGAGAGGCTTCCTCACGCGGTACCACCCTGATTGCCGGTAGCAAACACCGGCCCCTTTCCCGCGCCCAATCAGCGCGTGGTTTTGGTAACGGGTGTCCCACCCGGCAACACCTACTATAGGAGTTGTGCGAGGTGTGACGTTGGAGGTGAGAAACTCGAGGGTATTCGCCTCCGGCGAATACCAACCCCTATTTCCCACTTCTAACCTCGCACTTCCCACTTCCCAGTTCAGTGCGCGGCTCCGGGGTGATCGCGGAAAACTGCGTCCCGCACCGGTTTTCACCAACTCCGGCTCTCTGTGGCGGCCGACCGTCCAGCTCCTTATTTCCCCTTCTTCGCCTTTAACCTGTTTAGGGATATTGACCAGTATATATAAGACAATCGCCGGGTGTCAAGCACTATTTTCAAGATACACGTAGATCGACCAGAGTTTCGTTCAGCGCATTTTGCCCGGGTTAAGAAGGCATTG
>CBEULR010000004.1:0-164038 GCA_965544035.1 uncultured Peptococcaceae bacterium
ACAACTCACCACGCAATACCAAGAAACTGAATGAAACTCTGGCCCATTACAAAACATTTACAGAATCAGTTCTCTGCGGCTTTATCCGCATGAACTGCTCTGTTTTCACCCGGCAACGGCAGCATCCGGGTCAGCAAGAAGGCCGGTACAGGCAGCAGGCCGACAATGGTCAGCGCCAACGGCAAGCCCCAGATATCGGCCGCAAGACCCAGCAGAAGGGCACCGACGCCCCCCATGCCGATGGCAAAACCGAAAGCCAGCCCCGAGGCCAGGCCGACCGCCCGCGGGGCGAGCTCCTGGGCCATCACCGCCGTGGGGGCAAAACTGGAAATCAGGGCGAAACCCGACAGGAAAACGGCCACGTAAATCCAGACGCCGGCGACGTGGGGGAAGACCAGCAGCGGCAGCAGCGCGGCGGCAAAGGAGGCCTGGATGAGCGTTTTCCGGCCCCAGCGGTCGGCCAGAGGCCCCCCGACAAGCGTTCCGAGTGCCCCGGCCAGGAGGAATACCGATAACAGGTACCCGGCCCCCTCGACTCCGCCGCCGAGATAGTTAACATAATAGAGCGGGATAAAGGTGTTCATCCCGGCATGTATGAAGGACCGCAGGGAAACTACGGTCACCAGGATCCCCAGAGGGCCCCATCTGATCGGGGGCTGTTCCCCGGTAGTAGCTCGCTTTCGGGCCGCCTTCTCCGCCGGCCCCACCTCCCGCTCGATCGCCGGAAGCGCAAGGCACAGGACAAGTCCCATCAGCAGGCCGGGAACGATGAAACCGGTAAAACCCGCCTGACCCCAGAGCACAATCAAAAAAGACGCCAGCAACGGACCCAGACCGAAGCCGATGTTGCCGCCGACCGAGAAAAAGGACATGGTGGTCGCCCGCAGTTTGCGGGTGATATAGTAGGTAACCCGCGCGCCCTCCGGGTGGTACCCGGCGTTGCCTATTCCGCCGATGAGAACGGCGACCAGCACCAGCCAGTAGGCCGGTGCCGCACTGGCCAGGACCAACCCCAGACAGGCCAGAAAACAGCCGGCGGGCAGAAGCCACCGTGATGGGATCCGGTCGCTGAACACGCCGAACAGCGGCTGCACAATGGATGAACTGAAGGTGGCGACCAGGACGACCGCCCCTACCGCCGTATAGGATAGCTTAAAAGACTCCTGAAGGAACGGGAGCAGGATGGGCAGGGCACCCTGGGCCAGATCGACCACCAGGTGTCCCAACGCCAGAACAACAATCAACCCAGCAGGCATGACAGACTCTACTTCCTTACCCGATCAAAATGGGAGTACACCCTATGAGCATACTCCCTTGTCGGCCGCCACGTCAATAACGACGCTGCTCGTCACCTTCTGCGTTGTGCGTTCCGGCGTCTTTTGCCGCCCGACTCTTCCAGGCGGATATTTCCGTTTTCCGCCGGAACGAACTCCACCTTGCGGTCCTCGGTGCTCGCCCGCACCACCCTGATCCGGATGGGATCGCCCAGGCGGAAGACCCGTCGTGTGCGCTGACCGACCAGGCGGAAGTTGTGTTCTTCGTACTCATAGTAGTCATCGGTAAGGCTGGTCAGGGTGATCAGACCCTCAACGGTGTTCTCCAGTTCCACGAAAATCCCGAAAGAAGTCACCCCGCTGATGTAGCCGTCGAACTCCTCGCCCACCTTATCCTGCATATACAGAACCTTTTTGATGTCGACGGCTTCCCGTTCGGCTTCCATCGCCAGCCGTTCCTGATCGGAAGAATGCTGCGCGATATCGGGAAGCACGGCCTGAAGCTGCCGCACCCGCTTCGGCTCCAGCACGCCGTTGTCCAAGACCTCCCGGATGATCCTGTGGATCACCAGATCGGGATAGCGCCGGATCGGAGCGGTAAAGTGGCTGTAATCCTTCGCCGCCAGACCGAAGTGCCCGACACGCTCCGGACTGTAGCGGGCCTGCTTCATCGTGCGCAGGGTGACCGCATTTACCAAGCGTTCCTCAGTCTTACCCGCCACCTGTTCCAGAACCTTCTGCAGCTGTCCCGGATGGACCTTCGGGTAGCCCGGTATGGCGTAACCCAGGGTCTGCAGGAGCGACTGCAGGGAGGCCAGTCTCTCCTCGTCCGGCTTCTCGTGAATGCGGTACAGGAACGGGACCTCGAGCCGGTGGAAATGCCGGGCCACAACCTCATTGGTGATCAGCATGAACTCCTCGATCAGCTGCTCCGCGACACCGCGCTCCACCTTGCGGATATCGGCGACCCGTCCCTTTTCATCAAGAATAACCTTGGCCTCAGGGAGATTGAAGTCGATCGCCCCGCGGGCAAAGCGCCGCCGGCGCAGGATGAGCATCAGCTCCTCCATCCGGCGGAGTATGGGCACAATCGGCCGGTAGCGTTGCAGCAGTTCCCCGTTCTCGCCGCCCAGAATCCTGTTCACATCGGGGTAGGTCATACGCTCCGCCGTCCGGATAACCGAGGGGAAGATGCGGTAATCGACCACCTTCCCGTCGGGGTCGATATCCATGGTGACACTCATCGTCAGCCGGTCAACCTGGGGGTTGAGGCTGCAGATCCCGTTGGAAAGCCGCTGCGGAAGCATCGGAATGACACGATCCGGCAGGTAGAAGCTGTTGCCGCGCTTCGCCGCTTCCCGGTCCAGCGCACTCCCCTCCCGCACGTAGTAACCGACATCGGCGATGTGCACCCCCAGACGGTACAGACCGCCGGCGAGCGGTTCCAGGCTGACCGCGTCATCCAGATCCTTGGCATCCGCACCGTCAATGGTGAAAATCGTCTGATCCCGCAGGTCCTCACGGCCTTCCAGTTCGAACGGCGCCACCTCATCGGGCACAGCCTCGGCTTCCTGGACGACTTCGGCCGGGAACTCCTCTTCCAGACCGTACCGCCGGCAGAGCGCCAGCATGTCCACGCCCGGATCCCCCTCGCGTCCGAGGACCTCGACAATGCGTCCCAACGGGCCTCTCCGGGCCGAGGGGAACTCGGTGATCTCGGCAATCACCTTGTCCCCGTTCTTGGCACCGCCGAACTTGCCGCGGGTGACCACAACATCGTACGGAACCCGCTTTTCATCGGTCGCCACATAGCTGTTCCCCCGGCTGCGGTAAAAAGTGCCGCTGAGATAGCGGCTGCCGCGTTCGAGGATCTTCACCACTTCCCCTTCACGGCGCCGGCCGGCGATTCGGTTGGGAACCAGCCGCACCACAACGCGGTCGTTGTGCATCGCCCCGTTCATATTGGCCGCACTCACGTAAACATCGGGGACGCCCGGTTTCAGCGGAATCACAAAACCGAAGCCTTTGGGATTGCCCTGCAGACGCCCGACCTCGAGATTCATCTTCTCGGGCAGACCATAACGGGCGGCACGGGTCACATAGACCAGGCCGGCCATCTCCATTTCCCTGAGCAGCGCCCTAAACTCCCGCCGTTCGCGCTTCTTAACCCCGAAGACCTTCAACAGCTCGTCCTCGGTCAGCGGCCGGTACGCCGCCTTGCGCATGTAATTCAGAATGTCTTCTTTCGTTGTCATATACAGTAATCAATCATCCTTTTACAGTCCTATTTCTTCAGCAATGCCCTGCATCGCCTCCAGACCCATACCGAGATACTCATCGAAACTGAGCCCGAGCTCGGTATAGGTCGACATCGTTTCCCGATTCGCACCCCGGGCGAAGGCCTTTTCTTTAAAGCGGTTCTTCAAGAACGGCACATCTACCGCTTCCAGCTTTTTCTCCGGGCGGATCAGCGCCCCGGCCACAATGAATCCGGTCAGCGGATCAACACAGAACAAGGCCTTGTCCATTAAAGACACCCGGGGCTCCCCATGCATGTGGTTGTGCACCTTTACCGCGTGTACGACATCCTCCGGCAGGCCCAGTTCAGCCAGCATTTGGGCCCCCTCCAGGCTGTGCCGGTGCGGATCGTCTTTGGTCCGGTCGTAATCGATATCGTGCAGCAGCCCCGCCAGACCCCACTTCTCCACATCCTCGCCGAAATGCTCGGCCAACCGCCGCATCACGGCCTCGACGGCCAGCGAGTGGTTGCGCAGGTTCCGGTTGGTCAGGTTCTTTTTCAGCAGTTCCCAGGCTTCATCCCTGTTCAAGAAGACTACCTCCCGTCAGTTATTCTGTCCCGAAACGGCTTCCTTCACCATTTAACGGGCCTTTCTCCTGATTATTCATCGCGGCGCCGATCTACAGTGCGACCCCGTCCAAGTCCAGCTTTACCACCATAAACTTCGCCCCGGCCAGGGCGATTACCGTTCCGTCTCTCAACCTGCCTTCGGCCTCCAATTCCATAAGGCGTCCCCTTGACGCCACCCTCCTGGCCTCCACAAACATAGTCTCACCCAACGGCAACCCGCTGCGGAACCGGATGGTCATCTCGGCCGTCACCGCCGTGATCTCCCGCCGCCAAACCCACTGCGCCATCGCCTCATCGAGTACGGTGGTCACCAGCCCGCCGTGCGTCCATCCGGGCCACCCCTGGTGCTCCTCTCGCGGGGTAAAACTTGTCTTGAGCACCTCACCGGCATCTTTGAACTTGAGCTTCAGCCCGATCGGGTTGTGGGGGCTACAGGCAAAACACATATACGGCACCGGACGGTCGGCCACGGAGATCACCTCGACAGTCTGTGGCTGGTTTCAAATCCATCTTATCAGATATTCTTACCTGTTTCAGCAAATTTTGGTCTAAAGGCAGGAGCCCGGGCGCACATCCCGGCCGCCCGAATCGGCGACAAATCCTGTCGCGCCATGAATAAAGGCCGCACCTCTGGTCAGGTACGGCCTTTATGACCGGTCTGAAATCGGTTGGTGATCCAATAAGCTATGTCATATTCTTACGGGTTGAAAATCACGGACGACCTCACCGTCGATCACCAGCGCCACCGGGAAACTATCGGCATTATGGGCGGCGGCGGCATTTCCGTCCTTGTCCACCACCAGCAGACCGCCCGTAGCATTCAGTTCGGAGACCTGTCTGACCGCCTGAACGGCGGCATCCAGCACGGATACCCCACGCGCGATAAGGCTCAGGGTTTGTCCGGCAAGATTCAGCCGGATAAACGCCTCACCCAGGCCGGTACAAACGACGGCCCCGTCGGAAGAGGCGTAGATCCCCCCGCCGAAGATCGGGGTATCCCCCACCCGGCCGGGAAGCTTCAGAAAGGATCCCCCGGTGCTTGAGGCCGCTGCCGTACGGCCTTGATGCATAACAACACAGCCTACGGTATCGCAGGCAGTCGGCAATCCGGTAAAGGCGCTGTAGGGCAAGTCTTTCTTTTCGGAACGCAGCGACATGGCCTTTCGCCAAGACTCCCTTTGTACCGCGGTCACCGGGTCGTAGGGGCCGAACCCCATTTCGCGCGCTAAACGCTGAGCTCCTTCACCGGCCAGGATCGTGTGCGGAGTTCGCTCCATCACTCCTCGGGCGACACACACCGGGTTCTTAACAGACTTGATCGCGGCCACGGCACCACAGGTCTTGTTTACACCATCCATGATGGCCGCATCCATCTCAGCCTCTCCGTCCAGATTTAACACAGAACCATAACCGGCATTAAACAGAGGATTGTCTTCCAAGACCATTACGGCTTTCTCGACGGCGTCCACGATGCCGCTGCCCAGACTTCGGTGTCCGGTCAGGGCGGCTTCCTGGAGGGCTGCTATGTAAGGAGGTTCACAGCTTGTTTCAACACTCCCGTGTACTAAGACTACACCCATTCTTATCTTCCTATCTCCCCAGTTAACTAAAGTGCCGATTGTTCAGAGTTGTACTTCCAGTCACAGGCATCCATATCCTTCAGGAACTGAACCACGGCACGCACCAGTACCTCTTCCATCTTCTTGCCCTTTTCCTTGGTGGCTTTGGTAGGATCCCCCGTTGCGCCGCAGTCGGTCAATTCGGCAAAATTCCACTTGATCTCGACATTGGCGGGCAGGTTGGGAACGACTCCACGAGCGTGTTCCATTTCGATCAACTCTTCAAACAAAGCGAGCGCCATTGAGGTTTCGCCCTCTCCGGCGTGCCCCAGACCGTCCCAAACCTCAAAGGTGTCCTTCGGAAGCAACCGGCCGGCGGTTACCCACCAGGCGTCCAAAGAGGCGATTCGGACATCCGGAAACTCCATCTTGATTGCGCGCGTGGCGATTTCAATGGGAGCGATATTGCCGTCGTGCCCGTTCATAATGAAAATCTTCTTGATGCCGTTCTTTATAACCGAACGCATCAAGTCCTTCAGCACGGCAATCAGCGTGTCCTGCGAAAGGCTGAGGGTAAAGGGAAAGTGTGCGTAGTGTTCGCTGTATCCCACGTTCACGGGCGGGAGTACCAGCAGCCCTTCAACCTGTTCGGCCACCTTTTCAGCCAGCATATAGGATACGAAAGTGTCTGTGCCGTGCGGGAGGTGGTATCCGTGGTTCTCACACGAACCAACGGCCAGAATGGCCTTGTCAAATTGGGCGTTCTGAATTTGATTACCCGTCATGTTCTGCAAAACATACATGCTAACCATCCCCCTTGACAATTGTTAAAAAGGTGCTAGACGACAGAAGCCGTCTAGCACCCGTCAAAGCAATCAGGCTTCGTTAGGGAGTGACTTCCTTGATGAAAGTGAACACGCCGTCCTCCACTTTCAGGATGGAGACCGACTTAACGGGGCAGCGGCCGTTTTCGTAAGAAATGGTACCGGTAACGGCCTCAAAGCCCCTGGTCGCGTCTAGAGCGTCGCGGATTGCGCTCGGGTCGGCGGAACCGGCACGTTCGATGGCATCGGCCAACAGGTAAATCGCGTCATAACCCAGGGCAGCGAAACCGTTTTCAGGCTCATTGCCGTACTCGGCCTTGTAAGCCTCGACGAAGTTCCGAACCTTTGCATCTTCACTGTTCAGGCAGGTATGCGTGGAGAACCAGACATCCTTGGCACCCCCGCCGAGTTCCACCAGGAGCGGAGTGTCGAAACCGTCGCCGCTGATCACCGGGATGTCAATACCGGCATCACGCAGCTGCTTAACGATCGGGCCGCAGTCGGACGGGCCGGAAGACACGAAGAGAACATCAGGGTTCAAACCTGAAGCCTTGAGACGCGTAATCTGGGCGGAATAATCCTGGTCGCCGGTCTTGAAAGTGTCTTCCAGGACGATCGAGTCTTCACCGTTTGCCGCCTTGAAACGCTCTTCAAAGAAAGCAGCCAGGTTCATCGTGAAGTCCATCGCGGTATCCTTCAGCACGTAGGCCGTTTTCGCACCCATTTCCTCAATGGCGTAGTCGGCGATTGCGTAGGCCTGTGCATCGTCACCGAAGGCCGCCATAAAGAAGTAGTCGCCCACCTGGTCCGGCAGACTCGGCAGAGTGGCACCGGAGGTCACGAACGGCACCTGTGCCGCCTGGGCGATCGGACCGGCCGCCAGCGCATAGTTGGAGTCGCTGAAACCGATAATCGCCGAAACTTTATCCACTTCAATCAGTCTCGAAGCACCGTTGGTGGAGGCAGTCTGATCGGTCTTGCCGTCCACGGACACGAGCTCAACTTTCTTGCCGAGCAAACCGCCGGCTTCATTGATTTCCTTTACAGCCAGCTTGGCACCGTTCAGAGACGGGCCGTCCAGGGAAGCCTGAGCCCCGGTAACATTGTAAAGAGCACCCAGCTTGATCACATCTTCAGCAGCACCCTGGTCCTGAGCATCACCGCCGCCGCCGCAACCGGCAAAGAAGGCCATTACGGCCAGCGCAAGAAACAATACCAATACCCTCTTCAATTCAGCAACCTCCTCTAGTCAATTAAGATTCTGCGGAATCCCCAAAACCGATATCCTTATCCCGGCCATTATCACCTCCTATATGAGCTACACAAACCTTGACCTTCAAGCGGAACGCTTATCCCTCTTCCGCAACCAACTCCCTACCGCATCCCAGCTGAACTCCCACCGTCCCACAATGCCCTTGGGACGAAAGATCAGAACGATGATCAGGGCTGTCGCCAGCACAATCTGACTCAAACCGTACAGCGGGGGAATGGTGAACCCGGCTACCGTGATTCCCACTTCAAGATTGCTTCTTAACACCTCGGGGATGATCGTCATCAGGCTCGCGCCCACCACACCCCCGGTGATGCTTGTCATACCGCCGATAACCGACATCACCACCAAATCGAAGGTCCGGTCAAAGGAAAATGAACCGGGAGTGACCACGGTGATCAGATGCCCCCACAGGGCACCCGCGATACCGGCAAAAAAGGCACCCACACAGAAGGCCAGCAACTTGTGCTTGGTCAGGCTGATCCCCATGGCCTCCGCGGCCAGATCATCATCGCGGATGGCCAGCATCCCGCGCCCATAGGCCGAATTCACAATTCGCCAAATCACGTAAACGGTAAGGCAGGTAAAAATCCACACCCACCATACGTCGGTGTACTGGGGCAACCCGTTAATCCCGCGCGCTCCGCGGGTAATATCCTGCATTTGGGTGATGGTCACCTGGACAATCACCAGAAACCCCAGGGTGCCCACAGCCAGATAGTGTCCGCGCAGCCGCAAAATGGGGAACCCGATGATCAGGGCACAGAAGGCGGCAGCCAGGCCGCCGATGATCAGGCACAGCAAGAAGTTCAATTCGATGCCGCCAAGCCAGGCCGGCAGCTCGGGAAGGATCACGCTTTTTCTTTCGAGCGGAAGAGAAAGGATGGCCGCCACATAGGCGCCGACCGCCATGAAACCGGCATGCCCGAGAGAAAATACACCACAGAAGCCGTTAGTCAGGTTAAGGCTCACCACCAGCGCAATGTTAATGCCGATCAGGTTCACAAGCCGCAGATGATAAGCCGACAACGTATTGTTGAGTACGGCCAGCACGGCAAATAGCAGGGCAAGGGCGGCAATGGTATACAGTATGTTCCGCGCCGGGGCTCGCATCATACCTTCCCTCCCTCGACAGTACCGAGAATCCCATTGGGCCGCAGCAAAAGGACCAGAATCAGAAGCAGGAACACCGCCGCATCCCGGTAACCGGTGAGCGCCACCGGCAGGACACCGACCAGTACAATCTCAAATATGCCGAGGACATATCCCCCGAGGGCGGCACCGGGGATGCTGCCGATTCCCCCGATCACAGCGGCCACAAAGGCCTTCAAACCCGGAACGAAACCCATCAGCGGCTCAATGCGGCCGTACTGTCCGCCGAGCATAACCCCGGCCACAGCGGCCAGCGCCGAACCAATCACAAACGCCGTGGCCACCACCACGTTGATGTCAATACCCATCAGGCGTGCGGCCTGTATATTCTCGGAGCAGGCGCGCATAGCCTTGCCCAATTTGGTCCGCTTCACAAACAAGGTCAGGGCGAGCATCAAAACGACGGCCACACCTACGGTAAGCAGTGTCATATTGGTAAAACTGACGCCCCCGATATTGTGGGAATGGGCAAACACCTCGGGAAACTGAAACTTGCGGGGCTGGGGAGAGAGAAGCAGGATCCCCAGATTCTGCAGCATCATGGATACCGCAATCGAAGTGATCAGCATCGACTCTTCGCTGGCTGCACGCAGGGGGCGAAACGCAACCCGCTCCACCATCACGCCGACCAGCGCGGCAATGATCATCGAACCCACCAAAGCCAGCGCCAGAGGGAACATCCCCAGGAGCATCAGGAAGAGAGCTGCGTAACAGCCAACCATCAAAATGTCGCCGTGGGCAAAGTTGATGAGACGGAGGATGCTGTATGTGATCGAAAACCCGATCGCGACCAAAGCATAAATGCTGCCGAGACTGATTCCGTTGACGATTTGTTGCAGTAAATAGGTGGCATCCATAAGCTAACCTCCCAAATAGGCGTCTTTGATCTCTTCGTTGGCCAGTATCTCTTGGGGAGTGCCCGAAAGCTTGATTCTTCCCGTTTCCAAAACGTAGGCGCGGTTAGCAATGCCCAACGCCTGATACGCGTTTTGCTCAACAAGCAGCACGGTACAGCCCTGTTCCTTAATCTGGCTGATAACCTCAAAGATCTGCTCCACAATCACCGGAGCCAGGCCGAGAGACGGTTCATCAAACAACACCAGGCGGGGACGGGACATCAGGGCGCGTCCGATAGCCAACATCTGCTGTTCCCCGCCCGAAAGCGTCCCGGCGGACTGGAGGCGGCGTTCGGCCAGTCTGGGAAACAGGGAGTAGACCCACTCCTGGTCGCGCCTGACGGCAGCCTTGTCCCTCCTTCTGAAAGCACCCAGTTCGATGTTCTCTTCAACACTGAGCCGGCTGAAGATCTGCCGGCCCTCCGGACAATGGGCGATACCCAGATCGACCAACAGGTGGGGCGGCACCTTGCGCAGATCCTGGCCCTCGTAAGTGATGCTGCCGCTCCTGATCGGATGGATACCGGAAATGGCACGAAGCGTGCTTGTCTTACCGGCCCCATTTGATCCGAGCAGGGCCACCAACTCACCCTCATTAACAGTCAGGGAAACATCCTTCAGAGCATGGATGCCGCCGTAAAAGAGGTTGACGTTACTTAGTTCCAGCACTTAACGCAGACCTCCCCAAATAGGCCTCAATGACCTGTTGGTTGGAACGGATACTTGTCGGAGCCCCTTCGGCGATGATCTTGCCGTAGTTCAGAACCTGAATATGCTCGCAGAGATTCATTACCACCCGCATGTCGTGCTCGATCAGCAAGACGGTCAAATCGAAACGATCCCGGATATGTTGGATCGTGCCGATCAGTTCCCGGCTCTCACTGGGGTTCATCCCGGCCGCCGGCTCATCCAAAAGCAGAACCTGCGGCTTCGTTGCCAGCGCGCGGGCGATTTCCAGCTTCCGCTGCTTTCCATAAGCCAGGTTGCCGGCCAACTGGTGAGCATCAGAGGCAAGTTCCATGATTTCGAGAAGCTCCATGGCCTGTTCCCGCAATTCGTTCTCACCGCGGAGAAAACTCGGGAAGGTGGTCACAGCGGCAAGAAGACCGTATTGTCTGTGCATCTGGGCTCCGACCAGGATGTTGTCCAACACGGTGAGATTAGCGAAGAGCCGCAGGTTTTGGAAGGTTCTGGCCATACCCCGGACGGCAATCCGGTCAGGGCGCAAACCGGTGATATCCGCGCCGTTGAGGAAGATCTTGCCGGAGGTAGGCTTGTAAACACCGGTAAGGATATTGAACACCGTTGTCTTACCGGCGCCGTTCGGGCCGATAAGTCCAACGATACTCTTGCGTTCCAGGCTTAATGAATAATCGGCCACAGCAACCAAGCCGTGGAAACGTTTGCTTATACTCTGCACTTCCAATACAGGGGCCACTATCCCTCTCCCCTCGTTTCCAAGTGTAAAGAATCCAAAATGCCTTGTACCGCTTCCAGGTGTTCCTGGATCAGCTTACAGCCCAACTCCGAGTCGCGATTCTTGATCGCCTCGTATATGGCCCGGTGTTCCTGCAGGCAAACCGAAAGACGACCGGGAACCAACAGAGTCTTACTGCGCATATCTTTGAGCATCTGTCCGATGGAACGGGCCAATCCGGCAAGTACCTGATTCTTCGTGGCCACCGCAAGACACTGATGAAACATGATGTCCGACTCCACCTTAACCTGACCGGACAGAAGATCTTTTTCCATGAGACCAAGGGCCAGTTCAATTTTCAGAAGGTCGACTTCATCCGCACGCTGACAGGCGAGGTCAATAATCTGCAGTTCCAGCTTCATGCGTGCTTCCAGGAGATCTGCAAACAGCTCGTGGTCCAACTTGCGCGGAAAATCGACGGCGTCCAGGATGCGGTGGATGCTGTACCGCCGGATGAAGGTGCCGTTCTTGCTTCTTTCGACCACACCATCCGATTCCAGGGCGGACAGTGCTTCCCTGACGGTGGCCCTGCTCACGCCGAATTTTTCGGCAAGTTCCGCTTCACTGGGGAGACGCTGGCCCGGCTCAAGCTTGCCCTTCAGCAGCAAGCGGTTTATCTGCTCCACGATTTGGTCGCTTACCCGTGTGGGTTTAATACACTTAAACATATCTCTCCCTGTTTTCAATTATGACTTTCCCATAGTTCGGTTGTCAGACTACCTGACATTCTTGCTATTAAACAAAGATTCGACATTTCCTGCTTTTGCAGACCCAGATGGGGAATGTATACAATATACAATCAAAAAGCAAACAAAAAGGCGGAAGGTCCTTGCCGGGATCAAAAACCTTCCGCGCGCCAGGGGGGTGAACCAGCTTGTCAAGAATCAGTCGCCTTCGGCACAAACAGCGTCGAGCGTCCGAAAAATGTTTCCCCACACCTCTTTGAACTTGTCCCTCAAACCGGGGCCCTTTGCACCGGGAGCCCGCCCTTCGAGCTGGGCGGCAACCACTTCTTTCGAAAAGGGAATCCGGCCGACCAACGGGATCTTGGCGTCTGCGCAGTATTTTTCGACTTCCTCCGCCTTTTCGGGGTCCAGATCACACTTATTCAGGCAGACCGCAACCGGCACACCGAAATGCCCGGCCAGCTGAATCGCCCGGTCCAGATCATGCAGCGCCGCCGCCGTAGGCTCGGTTACAATCACCGCCATGTGTGCCCCGGAAATCGAAGCAATCACCGGACAGCCGGTGCCCGGCGGACCGTCGACTACCGCGTAATCATAGCCCTTTTCTTCCGCAATCTCGCGGGCCTTTTTCTTCACCGAGGCGACCAGTTTACCCGAGTTTTCCTGGGCAGGGGCCAGAAGAGCATGCACAAACGGGCCCATTGGCGTATCGGAAACATAGAGGTGACCGGAAAGGGCATCCTCCAAATGAATCGCCTGTTCCGGACAGGCGTGGAAGCAGAACTCGCAAAGCTCGCAGCGCTGCTCGTTAACCTTCCCGTCCTCGATGGCCTCAAAGCGGCAGAGTGTGGTGCAAAGCCCGCAGCCCGTACAAACTTCGGGATCCACAACGGGCCTCTTCCCGCCGTAATACGGTTCCTCATCCACCGTCTGATGCTCAAGCAAAAGGTGCAGGTTGGGGGCGTCGACGTCGCAGTCGGCATAGACCAGGCTGTCGAGGTACGTGCCCACCGAACCTGCAAGCGTAGTCTTTCCGGTGCCACCCTTACCGCTCAGCACTACCAGTTCGCGCACCCGATACCACCTCTTCCATTCTATTCCAGAGCCCCTGCAAGGGTTCCCGCCACTCGGGCATCTCCCGCACGAAAACCTGTCCTCTTCCGACAAGACGGGCGATCTTCCGGTCAAAGGGAATGGTCAACAGGACCGGAATACCACGTTTCCGACAGTACGCCGCAACGCGGCCATCACCCAATCCCTCACGGTTAATGACCACACCGAACGGAACCTGCAATATCTTCAGGACCTTGATCAAGGCCTCCATATCGTGCAGCCCGAAGGGCGTATCCTCGGCGGTCACTAAGCAGAAATCCGCTCCGTCCAAGGCTTCGACCACCGGACAGGACATCCCCGGCGGACAGTCGATGATCCCACGGGATGACTGCAGCCAATCCTTCTTGACAGCCTTGATCACGGTGGGCGCAAGCACCTCACTCAGATTGAGACGGCCCTGCACCACCTGTACGTGCCCCGCCCGCCCCGACTCGACCGTTCCGATCTCACGCCTTGCCTCCGTGATCGCCTCTGTTTCGCAGAAATAGAAACAGGCCCCACAGCCGTGGCAGAGCTGATCAAAAACCATCACGGTCTTGCCCACCAGGGCGAGGGCATTATACGCACAAACCTCTGCACATTTTCCACACTGGGTGCATTTGGCCGATTCATACGCGGGTACCGGGGTGTATACCGGATCGGCTGATGACCACTCAGGCCGAAGCATCAGCGCCGCGTTCGGCTCTTCCACATCGCAGTCCATCAACGTGACTTCCTGATCCAGTGATACGGCCAACGCCGTGGCCAGCGTTGTTTTTCCGGTACCGCCCTTGCCACTGGCCACTGCCACAATCATTGTTTAGTGCCCCTCTCCGCAGTGGTGACCTTCAGTTCCGTGTGAGCAGAGCGACGGGCCGGACTCGAGACGGCCGTCACGCAGCAACCGCTCCATCACTTCCTCCACCTGTCCCTGCACGCCGATGGTCACCTCGATATTTCTTTCCTGAAACAGATTTATGGCGGCCGGCCCCATTCCGCCGGCGATGATGTGGTTGATCCCCTGCTCTCCCAAAAAGCGTGGCAGAAAACCGGGCTTATGTCCCGGATTGGGGATTACGTGCCACGCCTTGATCTTATTCCCCTCGACATCACAAATGGTGAATTCCGGACAATGACCAAAATGCGCGGCCACCTTGCCGCCTTCAGTTGCCAGGGCTACCCTCACTGCCATAACCTCCTACGTGGTAATTCTTGTATGACTGCCGGACTTCAAGAGGCGGTTTCAAGACCGGAACAACACATCCGCTCCGTTATCAGGAAGCCTCCAGTCAGACTACCTGTGCCTTCTGCTCCCGCCCATTCCGGCATGCTGACCGACGGTAGCAGACGTGATTTCGCGCAGGCGGCCGGCCTGATAGTCGGCCACCGCTTCCTCAAGCGTGGTGCCGTCGGCGGTAAAGCACCTCATACCCGCCCGCTGCAGTACATCCAGGGCATTCGGGCCGACATTTCCCGTGATCACGGCCTCCGCCCCAGTTCCGACCACGATTTGCGCAGCCTTTACCCCGGCACCGCCGCCCGCTTCACCGGCCGGGTTACACAGCACCTGCACATCACGCGTTTCCGTATCATAGACGACAAAACAAGCACAGCGGCCGAACCGCTTGTCCAATCCGGCTTTCATGTTCTTGCCGGCTGCAGAAAGTGCAATCTTCATTTGACCCTCCCACCATTATGATCTATTGCTCATAATAGCATAACGCCAAATAGGGCATATGTCAATAAGAAGGCGGGGTAAATGTTCAAAAAAGCTGTGGTCGGAAGGCTTTGGGAAGGATAAACAAAAACCCCCGGCACAGACTGTGCCGGGGGTTTTGTTGTAGAGGTTAACCGTGAACGACTGCGCGAATGCCTTACACGATCAGGGCCACGATCAGCAGGGCGACAACGTTCACGACCTTGATAACCGGGTTGATAGCCGGGCCGGCGGTGTCCTTCAGCGGGTCACCGACGGTGTCGCCGGTAACGGCCGCTGCGTGGGCCTCACTGCCCTTGCCGCCGTACATACCCTCTTCAATGTACTTCTTCGCATTGTCCCAGGCACCGCCGCCGTTGTTCTGGAAGCAGGCCATGAAGATACCGACCACGATAACGCCGATCAGCACGCCGCCCAGGGCCAAGGGGCCGAGGAGGAAGCCGACCAGCAGCGCGGTCAGAACCGGAAGCAGACCGGGAACGACCATTTCCTTCAGGGCCCGCCGGGTGACGATGTCCACGCACTTGCCGTACTCGGGCTTGCCGGTACCTTCCATAATGCCGGGGATCTCACGGAACTGCCGGCGCACTTCTTCCACGACGGAGTGGGCCGCACGACCGACGGCACCGTTTGCCATCGCGGAGAACAGGAAGACGATACAGCCGCCGATGAACAGACCGGCCAGAACCAGCGGGTCGTTCAGCAGGAAGACCAGCTCCGCACCCTGCTCGATCAGAGCGTGGGTGTAGTCGGCGAAGAGCACGATCGCCGCCAGCGCCGCGGAACCGATGGCGTAACCCTTGGTGACGGCCTTGGTGGTGTTGCCGACGGCGTCCAGAGCGTCAGTAGACTCACGGACATTGCTCGGCAGTTCGGACATTTCGGCGATACCGCCGGCGTTGTCGGTAACCGGACCGTAGGAGTCAAGGGCCACGATCATACCGGTCATCGAGAGCATCGCCATCGAGGCGATACCGATCGCGTACAGACCTTGCTCACCGCCGCCGCCGATGTAGAAGGCCGCCAGAATGCCGCCGACGATGGTCAGCGTCGGGGCCACAGTGGATTCCATACCAACCGACAGACCGGTAATAACGTTGGTGGCGTGACCGGTCTGGGAAGCGTAGGAGATGGACTTAACAGGACGGTACTTGGTCGAGGTGTAGTAGTCCGTGATGTACATAATCAGCACGGTAGCAGCCACACCAATCAGCGCTGCATAGAAATACGTGGCGTCACCCAGCAGCGTGGTGGTAGCCGGGTAGAAGCCGATCAGCGCCAGGATGGCCGAAACCCAAACGCCTCTGTACAGGGCGCCCATGATATCCTGGTTGGCCGGGAGACGCACAAAGAACACACCGATGATGGAGGCCACGATGGCGATACCGCCCAGCAGGACCGGGTAAAGGATATGCTGTGCATCGCCGAAGATCAGGTAGCCGAGGAGCATCGCACCGATCGCGGTTACGGCGTAGGTTTCAAACAGGTCGGCCGCCATACCGGCACAGTCACCGACGTTGTCACCGACGTTGTCCGCGATGGTCGCCGGGTTGCGCGGGTCGTCTTCCGGAATACCGGCTTCGACCTTACCCACGAGGTCGGCACCGACGTCAGCACTCTTGGTGAAGATACCGCCGCCGATACGGGCGAAGAGCGCGATCAAGCTGCCGCCGAAACCAAGTCCGACGAGAGCGTGAATATCCTGGAACACAAAATACATGCCGGCCACACCCAGCAGGGCGAGGCTGACGCACATCATACCGGTCACGGCACCGGCCTTGAAGGCCACGCTGAGACCCTTGGCCAATCCGCTTCTGGCCGCCTCAGCAACACGAGCGTTGGCGCGGGTGGAAACACCCATGCCGATGTAGCCGCAGAGACCGGAGAAGGTAGCACCGATAATAAAACCAATCGCCGTTACGTAACTGAGGAACACACCGAGGGCGACCGCCACAACCGCACCGACCATCGCGATGGTGGTGTACTGGCGGTTCAGATACGCCATGGCGCCTTCCTGGACGGCTCTGGAGATCTGCTGCATCCTCTCGTTACCGGCCGGCTGCGACATAATTGAACTAATCAAAAAGGCCGCAAAAAGAATGCCGAGTCCGGCGGCACCAATACCTGCCCACAGAACCCAATTGAAATCCAAAGGAATTCACCTCCGCAAATACTTAGATAACTCCAAAACCCAAAACCCAATGACTCCAAAACCAAACAAAGACAACGAAGCCGAAGACAAAGGTACTCCGACAACAACGAGGAAGCTGCTTAATCACCACCTCCCAGCAATATTGTGACCAGTTAGTTGGGCCTGAACGGCATTATGCGCGCAACTATTCCCGCCGCCAGGCCCCAAAACTAATTCCACACCGCCAAAACCAGCGACATGAGACCGAATATTACACCGAGCACGATCGTGATCTTGCCGAACAACTCGTCAAGCCCCTTCTTCTTGCCGAAGAAGCTCTCGGCCCCGCCGGCGATCGCCCCGGAGAGTCCGGCACTTTTCCCCGACTGCAGCAGAACCACGGCAATCAGACCAATAGCAATAATGGCGTGAAATCCCATCACAATACTCTTGAGCATACTTAATCCCCTCTGTTAATCTTGAATCTGATTATAGCACGCCCGCGGACAAACTGACAACGACTTTTTGACAGTCTTTTCACAAACTCGACCACCGCCGTCAAGTATACGGAATTATAGGCGGCCGAACGCTTTCAGGCCGGAGTAGAAGCCGATCTCGTCCAGTTCTTCTTCAATCCGAAGCAGCTGGTTGTACTTGGCCACCCGCTCGCTGCGGCAGGGTGCACCGGTCTTAATCTGCCCCAGATTGAGGGCCACCGCCAAATCCGCAATCGTGACATCCTCGGTTTCGCCGGAACGGTGGGAAATAACCGTGGTGTACCCGGCACGGCGGGCAATATCGATGGTCTCCATCGTCTCGGTGAGCGTACCGATCTGGTTGACCTTGATCAGAATCGAATTCGCTACGCCGCTCTCGATACCACGCTGCAGGCGCTTTGCATTGGTAACAAAAAGGTCGTCGCCGACCAGCTGTACTCTCTTATTCTTCAAACGGGCCGTAATCTCCTGCCACCCGTCCCAGTCCTCTTCCGCCAGACCGTCTTCGATGGAAATGATCGGGTAGCGTTCCACCAGATCCTGGTAGAAATCCACCAATTCCACGGCCGACAAGTTCTTGTTTTCACCTGCAAGCACATAGCGTCCCTCTTTGTAGAACTCGGAAGCCGCCGCATCCAGCGCCAGGAACACATCCTGGCCCGCCCGGTAACCGGCCCCCTCGATGGCCTCGACCAGCAAGTCCAGCGCCTGGGCGTGGGATTCGAGCCGGGGAGCGAAACCGCCCTCATCGCCGACCGCTGTGGCCAGACCGCGTTCTTTCAGTACGGCCTTCAACTGCTGGTAAATCTCGGCACCACAGCGCAGGGCATCGCCGAAGGTGGCCGCTCCGACGGGCACAATCATAAACTCCTGAATGTCCAGGTTGTTGTCCGCATGCTGCCCGCCGTTGAGAATGTTCATCATCGGCACCGGCAGCTCCCGGGCGAAAATGCCGCCCAGATAACGGTAGAGCGGCAGGCCGACCGATTCGGCGGCCGCCTTGGCTGTCGCCAGGGATACGGCCAATATGGCGTTGGCACCGAGCCTGCTCTTGTTTTCAGTTCCGTCCAGGTCTATCATGACCTGATCGATTTCGAGCTGGTCGACGGCGTCCATCCCCTCGATCTCGGGGGCGATGATGGTGTTTACGTTGGACACCGCCCGGCTTACGCCCTTGCCCTTAAAGCGCAGCGGATCGGCATCCCGGAGTTCAACGGCCTCAAAAGTCCCGGTCGAAGCACCGGACGGCACGGCCGCCCGCCCGAGTACCCCGTTCTCCAGGGTGACGTCGACCTCCACGGTGGGGTTGCCGCGTGAATCAAGAATCTCACGGGCAAAAACATCGGCGATAAACGTGGACATACACTGGACCTCCTAACAGTTAGTTTTATGCAGATTAGACAGTATTCAGTAGTCCGTAGCCGGCATTCAGTAGCAAAGAATACTGACTACTGCCCTGAAAACAGCTTTAGATTCCTTCTGACCCTACTGAATACTGGATACTGACTACTAACTACTGACAATGAGACTTCTCCCCGTCATTTCATCCGGAACAGGCAGTCCCAGGATGTGCAGCATGGTCGGGGCCACGTCCTCGAGCCGGCCTTCCCGCAGGGACAGACCGGCGTCATTCCCCACCATCACGAAGGGCACCCGGTTGCTGGTATGCGCGGTGTAGGCACCTCCGTGTTCATCACAGAGCATCTCGGCGTTTCCGTGATCGGCCGTGACCAGGGCGACGCCGGCGGCGGCAAGCACGGCCTCGACCACCCGCCCCAGACACTCATCGACCACTTCCACCGCTTCAATGGTTGCCTCCATGTTGCCGGTGTGCCCGACCATATCCGGGTTGGCGTAGTTCATAATGATCACGTCATAGTCCCGGTACCGTTCCAGGAAAGTGTCGGTCACTTTCCGGGCGCTCATCTCGGGCCTCTGGTCGTAAGTTGCCACCTGGGGAGACGGGATCAGAATCCGGTCTTCACCCGGATTGGGCTCCTCCACGCCCCCGTTGAAGAAAAAGGTGACGTGAGCGTATTTCTCGGTTTCGGCCAGCCGCAGTTGTCTCAATCCGTGTCCGGCCAGCACCTCGCCCAAAGTGTTGGTCAGAGACTCCGGCGGAAAGGCCACCGGGGCTTCAATACCCTTCTCGTACTGGGTGAAGCAGGTGAAATCAACCCGGGGCGGCTCGGGTCCCCGGTCAAAGGCGGTAAAATCCTCATCAATGAGGCTGTGCGTAATCTGACGGGCGCGGTCGGGCCGGAAATTGAAGAAGATGACGTAATCCCCGTCCTCGATCCGGGCCACCGGTTCCCCCTGATTGACAATAATCGTCGGCTGCACAAACTCGTCGGTTTCCTCGCGCCGGTAGGCCTTTTCCACAGCCTCGCGCGCCGATTCGGCCCCGATGCCGTCACCATAGACCAGCGCCTTGTAGGCCCGGGCGGTGCGTTCCCACCGTTTATCCCGGTCCATCCCGAAGTAGCGGCCCATAACCGTGGCCACCGCTCCCGTTCCTAACGAATTCAGCTTGTCCTCCAAAGCATCGATGTATTCCAGCGCATTGGCCGGAGGCACGTCCCGTCCGTCTAAGAAGGCGTGGACGTAAACCCGGTCCAGTTTGAATTCGTGGGCCAGCTCCAGCAGCGCGAACAGGTGGCTGATGTGACTGTGCACCCCGCCGTCGGAAAGAAGACCCATCAGATGCAGAGCCTTCCCGTTCTCCTTGGCGCCCGTCACGGCGCGCCGCAGAACGGGATTCTCAAAGAAGGACCCGTTGCGGATGTCCCTTGAAATGCGGGTCAGTTCCTGATAGACAACCCGGCCCGCACCCAGGTTCAGGTGTCCCACCTCGGAGTTGCCCATTTGGCCGGGTGGGAGTCCGACGTCCTCACCTGAAGCACACAAAGTGGTCCTCGGGTACCGGTTCCACATTTCATCCCAATTCGGTGTACGGGCCCGGGCGATGGCATCCCCCACCGCATTGCAGGATAAGCCCCAGCCGTCGAGTACGATAAGGACCAGCGGTCTGCGAGGTTCCATCTGCTACAGGACCTCCTGCGTAGCTCTAATAATACCGACAAAGTCGGCAACTTTGAGGCTGGCCCCGCCGATCAGGGCTCCGTCGATGTCGGGCTGCGCCATCAGGGACGCAGCGTTGCCCGGTTTGACACTGCCGCCGTACTGAATGCGGACGGTCTCGGCCGTGCCCGTGTCAAACAGGTTCTCCACCAAACGGCGGATCAGAGCATTAACCTCCTGGGCGTCCTCCGGACTGGCCGTCAGCCCGGTGCCGATCGCCCAAACGGGCTCGTAAGCCATTACCAGTCCGCCGACCTCGGCAGCCTTTAGCCCCTGCAGTCCGCCGCGCACCTGACGCTCGATTACTTCATTGGTCCGGCCGGCCCGTCTCTGATCGATCGTTTCTCCGACACAGATGATCGGCACCAATCCGGCATCCAAAGCGGCCCGGGCCTTCCGGGCGACCGCCTCATCGGTCTCCCCGAAGTACTGACGCCGTTCGGAATGGCCGATGATGACGTAGGTGCAGCCGGCATCTTTGATCATCCGGGCTGAAACCTCACCCGTATACGCACCCTCGGGCTCCCAGTGCATATTCTGCGCTCCGAGTCTGATCTCGGAACCGGAAAGCGCCCCGGCTACCGGCACCAGGGCCGGAAAAGCAGGACAGAGCAAAATTTCCACACCTTGAACGCCCGCAACCGCGGTTTTCAGCTCCTCGACAAAAGACACCGCCTCCTGCGGCGTCTTGTACATCTTCCAGTTACCGGCTATCAATGGGGTACGCATTCAATCCTCCCCTTCTACTCAGTCCCGGAATGCGCCCCGCGCATTCCTTCCTACCGTCCGACCTCCGACTTCCGATTTCCGGCCTCCATTAACGCTTCCACCCCCGGCAGTTTCTTTCCTTCCACCAGTTTGAGCGAGGCGCCGCCGCCCGTCGACATATGCGTCATCTTCTCGGCCACACCGGCCTTGTTTACGGCCCGTACGGTATCGCCGCCGCCGATGATACTCACCGCCCCGCTCTCAGCCAGGGCGTGCGCCACACCGATGGTGCCGGCGTCAAATCCGTCCACTTCGAACAGCCCCATCGGGCCGTTCCAGAACACCGTTTTTGCCTCCTTAATCCGGGAAGCAAAAAGCTCCACGGTACGCGCACCGATATCCAGCGCCATCCAGCCCGAGGGCACCTCGTCGACCCCGACGGTCTTCCTCTGATCGGCGGCATCGGTTGCCGGTGCAGCAACCAGGTCCACCGGCAGCACCAGATTCACTTTTTCACTCTCGGCCTTCTGCAGCAGTTCGCGGGCGGTTTCCAGACGGTCGTATTCCACCAGGGAATTGCCGAGATCCTTACCCTGTGCCGCCAGGAAGGTGTTCGCCATCCCCCCGCCGATGATCAGGCAGTCGGCCTTGTTCATCAGCTGTTCAAGTACCCCGATCTTATCCGAAATCTTGGCTCCCCCGACCACGGCCGCAAACGGTCTCTGCGGGTCCGCCAGGAGCACTCCCAGAGCCTTGAGCTCTTTCTCCAACAAAAAACCGGCCACGGCGGGTAAATGGGCCGCAATGCCGGCAGTCGAAGCGTGCGCGCGATGCGCCGTGCCGAAGGCGTCGTTCACGTAGACGTCGGCCAGAGAAGCCATCTGCTTGGCGAATTCCGGGTCGTTAGCCTGTTCTTCGGGATGAAAACGGACGTTCTCCAACAGGGTTACATCCCCGTCAGCCATCGCGCCGACGGCGTCATTCGCCGGAGAACCGACACAGTCCTCGGCAAATCGGACCTCCCGTCCCAACATTTCGGACAGCCGCGCGGCGACCGGTCGGAGCGAAAACTTCGGGTCGGGCTTCCCCTTGGGCCGCCCCAGGTGTGAGGCCAGGATAACCCTGGCCCCTCTTTCGGTCAAAAAATTGATAGTCGGCAGGGCGGCCCGTATCCGGGTGTCGTCGGCCACCCGACCATCATCCAAAGGAACATTGAAATCGACGCGGACAAAAACCCTCTTTCCGCGGACATTGATGTCCCGCACCGTCATCTTGGTCACTGTGTCAACCCCCAACTAAAGAATCGCGTGGAGTCTCCCCGGCTCCGCCTACAAACCCTGTGCGGCGATATGCTGCGCCAGGTCGACTACCCGGTTTGAATAACCCCATTCATTATCATACCAGGCAACAACCTTCGCCATACTATCCTGAAGGACCGAAGTTGAGAGCCCGTCGACAATGCAGGAGTGGGGATTTCCGTTAAAATCGGCCGATACCAGCGGCAGGTCGGTATAGTCCAAGATACCTTTGAACTCGTCGCTGGCTGCGGCCGCCTTGAAGTCCTCGTTCAGCTGATCCGCGGTGACCTTCTGCTCGAGTTCGACAACCAGGTCCACCACCGAAACATTGGGCACCGGCACCCGCATGGAGAAGCCGGTGAGTCTCCCCGCCAATTCGGGAAGCACGAGGCCGACGGCGGCCGCCGCACCGGTGGTGGTCGGGATAATAGAAACAGCCGCTGCTCTGCCCCGGCGCGGATCCTTGAAGGGCATATCCAAGAGCTGCTGGCCGTTGGTGTATGCGTGAACCGTATTCATGAAGCCCCGGACGATCCCGTATTTGCGGTGAATGATTTTCGCTACCGGAGCCAGACAGTTGGTTGTGCAGGACGCATTGGAAATAACCTGGTGTTTGGCGGGATCGTAATCCTCCTGGTTAACCCCCATCACAACCATCAGATCGGCGGTTTTGCTCGGAGCCGAGATGATCACCTTTTTCGCACCGCTCTCCAGGTGCTGTGCGGCCAGGGCGCGATCCTTCAGGGCACCCGTGGATTCAACCACTATGTCCGCTCCCAGCTCGCCCCACGGTATCTGTTTCGGATCCCTCTCCGCGAATACCTTGAACGTCTTTCCGGACACCGTCATTGTATCACCGGTACCGCTCACTTCACCGGGGAAACACCCCTGCACCGAGTCGTACTTAAAGCTGTGCGCCAGTACGGCCCCGTAGTCGGGTGTCACGTTAATCCGCCGGGATTTATGGTTGATGGCCACAACCTCCACATCGTCGCGGGAAAGCGCCGCTCTCAGCACGAGCCGGCCAATTCGGCCGAATCCGTTAATCCCCAGCCTGACCGCCATTTAACCGCCCACTCCTTTCAAAGTTATAGCGAGATACGGGTAACTAATCAGCTGACTGAAATATGAAATTCCCGGCAAAATGATGCGGTATTGGCCCAATTCTAACACATAATTTGTTCGAATTAAAGCATTGTTGTATACATAATACAGCAATGCGGGCCAATTAATGCTGCTCATCGGCCAATATACGGCGGGCCAGCGCCTCAAGCTTCCGGAGCCGATGATTGACGCACGACTTGCTGAGGGGCGGACTGGCCATCTCCCCGAGTTCACGCAGGCTGGCATCGGGCTGCTGCAGCCTCAGCTCGGCCACTTCCTTCAGGTTGGGAGGAATCTTCTGCAGACCGATCCGGTCGATCAGCAGCCGGATCATTTCCTCCTGGCGCACACCGGCCCGCACGGTCTTGTTCAGATTGGCCGTATCACAGTTCACGAGCCGGTTCACCTGGTTGCGCATCTCTTTAACAATTCTTGCGTTTTCAAACTCCAGCAGCGCCGCGTGCGCCCCCATCATATTCAGGCAGTCGACGATCCGCCCGCCGTCTTTGATATAGACCACCCATTTCTGCTTGCGCGGCGTTATCCCGGGCTCCAGTCCCAGCATCCGCATCACGCGGGTCAAGTTTACCGCCTCGGACTCGGAATCAACCAGGATCTCCAGGTGGTATTCGGACTGCGGATTGGATACCGATCCGCGGGCCAGAAAAGCACCGCGCAGGTAAGACCGCCGGCAGCATTCACGACTTATCAGGTCCGGTTTAATGCCGGTCTGCTCACTCCCTCCCGGCACGGACGCCCCGAGGCGAAAAAGCGCCCTTTCCAGGCCGGGGGTGCCCTCCACCTCCACGGCATACCGGTTGTTCTTGCGCAGCCGCGCCCTTTTACGGACGGTAACCCGGGCCGGGAGACCGAATACCTCCTTCAGACACTTGTATATCTTCCGCGCCACCGCCGCACGGTCGGTGCCGATGGTGAGTGTCAACCGCTCTTGATTGCTGCCGATCCGCCCATTGAGTCTGATCAGGGCGGCCAACTCAGCCGCCCTGCAGCAGCGGCGATCCTCGATACGCGCCAACTCATCCTTGACTTGGACGGAAAACGACAAGGTGGACCACCCTCCATATATATTATAGCACAGCACGCTAATAATGCCTGCTTAATTTGCCGATCTCGCACCAAAAAGAATGCACATTGATCCCTAATTATTCGCATCAATTGCGCATTACCGGCATAATTATGTCCTACTATTGAGCCGCCTTCGATCAGGTCCGCTCGATATCGCGATGCCGCACGGCAACCCGGTACTGATTCCGCTTCTTCAGCTGTTCCCCGAGATAATTCACAAGGGCCACCGACCGGTGACATCCCCCGGTGCAGCCGACGGCTATGGTCAGCGTGGTTTTTCCTTCCTTGATGTAGTGAGGGATCAGGAACTCCAGCAGCCCCAGCAGCCGTTCGGTGAAATCCAACGTGACCGGCGAGGCGAACACATAGTTCCGGACATCATCGTCGAAGCCGGTCAGGGGCTTGAGTTCGGGCACATAATGGGGATTGGGCAGAAACCGGACATCGATTACCAGATCGGCATCAAGAGGTATGCCGTACTTGTAACCGAAGGAGACGATGGTGATGGCCAGGCGCGGCCGTTCACCCTCATCCCCGTACAGGTTGGCGATCTCCTGTTTGCACTGATTGACCGTAAGATTGGAGGTATCGATGATCTTATTGGCCAGCCCGCGCAGTTCGACCATCATCCGCCGTTCCTCCGCGATTCCCTCGACGATTTCCCCTGAGGGGCTGAGCGGGTGGGGGCGCCGCGTCTCCTTGAACCGCCGCACCAGCGTCTCATTGGTGGCCTCCAGGTACAGCACCTCAAACGGCACCTTCTGGCGGCGCAGGTCGTTCAGCACGCCAACCAGTCTGGAAAAGAACTCACCGCCCCGGATATCAATCACCAGGGCGACCCGGCGGATCTTGCCCCCGGTCTGGGCGCACAGTTCGGCGAATTTGGGGATCAGGTCGGGCGGCAGATTGTCGACACAGAAGAAACCGAGATCCTCCAAACAGCGCATTACGGTGGTTTTCCCGGCACCGGACAGCCCGGTGACGATTAGTAAACGAGGTTGCATGATTACCTCCAAGAGTATTCAGGAGTCAGTAGTCAGGAGTCAGTAGAATAAGGAGGAATTTACAACTACCGGCTACTGTCTACCCGATTCTTTCCTAATGGTGTTTCAGGGTGCGAGTGTCATCCGGGTTCACCCCGGTCTCCAGCTTGGCGATTCGACCGTTGCAAATGATTTTGGTTTGTTTTTTCGGATAGCTGTGCTCAGGGATTACCGGAACAAACAGTTGGGAGTATGAATCAAAAATGCGCAGCGAGCCGAGGATCAGCGCCGACCGCACTGTCTGACCCGGCACTCAATCTGTATGCCAAACTATGGCTCTACATTGAAAAATAACTAATACAGATTGAGTGCCGGGGAGTTCGGCGGCGCCCTCGGCGAGCGGGCAGATTCCGCTGCCACGGACATGTTTGTGTAGGTAATCCCTGAGTACAGCGGTGGTAGAATTACCTCTTCACTAAGAATGGTGCCGAAATCGCACGGGTCGGCCAGAGGTAAACCCGGATGACGTGATCACTTTTTCTTTTCTCTGATCATCCATCAGGCTGACACGGGAGTCCGGCTACTGAATACCGGCTACTCAATACTGGCTACTTAATCTCAATCACTCTTCCCCGCGCGGTGTGTGCGGCCACATCCTGTTCATAGGCCGCGCGCTTGTCGGCATAGTCCCGGCGGCCCATCAGCGCGTACGTGATCCGCTTTCCTTCCTCCACGCCGGGCTGATCGAACGGGTTGATCTTCCACAGACGGGCGATATAAACGACGAGCGCCTCGTAGAAATAAAACAGGCCTCCCAGCACTTCGGGCGTAACGGCCTCGAGCGTGATCCGGTAACAGGGATGCGCCGACCGCACAAGGCTCATCTCGGTCGAAAGCTGCTCGATGTGGATTTGTTCCCGCAGCGTCCGACCCGCGAAGTAGCTGTACTCCACCTCCGACGGGAAGAGGTCGCCCATCGCCAAATCGGGCAGCCGGTCAATGGTGATGAAGCCAAACACCTTGTCCGCCGGCCCCTCCTTAAACAGCTGCAGCAGCGAATGCTGGTCGGTGGCGCCCACCGCCGCCAGCGGCGTGCTGCCCGCGTGAACCACCTCTCCGGAAACCGACACCCGTTTGCCGAGGCTTTCAGCCCACAGCTGCATGAACCACAACCCGAATTCAAAAAGCAGATTCGAGTAGTTGAAGAGCACGTGCACCGATTTCCCCCGGGTACTCAGCTCATAAAGGCTGCCGCCCAGCAGGAACAGGGCGTTCTCGGCTGCCGGGGTGCTTACGATATGCCGGTGCATTGATTGCGCACCCGCCAGAAGGCGCGCGCTGTCGATGCCGACCAGTTCGGCCGGCAGAAAACCGACACTGGAAAGCACCGAATACCGGCCCGGAAGGTCGCGCGGAATGTGGAAGAGGCGGCAGCCCAGCCTCCTGGCGATCCGGTTGATGCCGTTGTCGGCGGGATCGCACATGATCACGATGTCTTCCGGGTTCCCCCCGGCCGCCCGGTACCTTTCGTAGAAGTAGGTAAAGTTTGCCGCCGTTTCCGGCGTCGACCCCGATTTGCTGGTATAGATGATCGCAGTCTTGGAAAAGTCCAGGAGCCGCTCCAGCTTATCGGCCAACACGGGATCGAGATTGTCGAAGATGAACATCCGCGGCTCGGGATGTCCCTCCAGATTGTAATAAGGCCCCTTGAGAAACTGAAGCACCGCCCGGGCACCCAGGGCCGAACCCCCGATGCCCAGCAGGAGTATGTTTTCATATTTCGCCTTCAGCTCATCGGCCAAAGTCCTGATCCGGGGTATCTTCTCCCCTTCGTTCAGGGACAGGGTCAAGGGTGTATCCCCGGCCTCCAGCGCAGACTGAAAACCCCGGAAGGCCTGCGTGTGACGATCCAAATTGAGGCCATCGGCGGCCAGATGGCCGACATCCACCTTAATCATTCGCACCCGATCGCTCACTTTCCTTTTAAGTTGTGTGCGTCTAGTATTCTCCCATACCACAGACATGCTTATGGAATAATTATACAGACGGCCGCCCGAATAACACAATCCCGGCCCATCCAGTTAATTACAAATCCCCGTTCTCCTTGCTGTCTAACGCCAGAGCCATGGCACCCATCAGCCCCATCCTGCCGCCCAGTGCAGCCGGCACCAGGCGCACCGAGGCCAGAGACTGGTTCAAAGCATTCTTCTCCACCTCGGACCGGACAAGCTCCCAGATAAGCGGACCGGATTCCATTACGCCCCCGCCCAGAATGACCAACGCCGGATTCAGCACGTTTAAGATATTGGCGATGCCGATTCCCAGGTAGCGGGCGGCGCAGCGTACAAGATCCAGCGCCTCCGCGTCACCCTCGGCAGCCGCTTCGAAGACGGTGCGCGCTGAAACCCTGTCGGGCATACCGCCGGCCAGGGTAAGCATCCGCCGCCCGCGGCCGGCCGCGACCAGTTCCCGCGCCCGGCGGCCGATCGCCCCGCCAGAGGCCACCGCTTCCAGACAACCGTGGTTCCCGCAGGCGCAGCGCGGGCCTCCGGGCTCGACAACGGTATGTCCGATCTCACCCGCCCCGAAGCCGGCCCCGCGGTAAAGCCGGTGGTTCAGAACCAGTCCTCCGCCGATGCCCGTGCTCACCGTTATGAAGACCAGGTCACCCACGCCCCGTCCGGCCCCGAACCGGTATTCGCCGAGGGCGGCCAGATTGGCATCGTTTTCAAGGCGTATCTCCCCGGGCAGCAGAGACCGGAGGTCATCTCCGAAGGACACGTCCTTCCAGCCCAGGTTGGGCGCCTGGTACACCACCCCGGTTTCGGGGTTGACCTGCCCGGGCACCCCCACCCCGATGGCGGCCGGTTCACCGTCGATCGCCCCGGCGCGTCGCATGGCCTCGCGGACGGTGGAGGCAACCCGCTCCAGAACGGCCGCATAACCGGATCGGGCCTCGGTCGGCACTTTCAGCTCACTCAGGAGCCGCCCCTGACCGTCGGCCACCCCGGCATAGATTTTGGTTCCGCCCAGATCAACTGCAGCATAGTAAGCGGGCATACGTTCGCCCTCCCAAAACCGGGGGCCGCCCCCTATTCAGACTCCCTGTTACCCTAAAGGTTGACATCAACAGAGAAACGAAAATGGGGTCGTGGCGTTCGGGTTTACCTCCGGACGACTTGTGCGATTAGGGCACCATTCTTAGCGAAGGTGAGGGCTGTGCGGCCCACGACGAGGACGTTTACGGGCGCTTCCGCAGTACTCCCTCCGGCCGACCACCTGGATGGGCCGTCTTGGAAATTAGCGCCCGGAAACAATCCGCAGGAGGGGTTTGCCGCACACCGAACCAAGCTTAGAAATGGTCGAATCGCTAAACGGAGACCGGGGTAAACCCGAATGACACGGGAACACAAAGCTATTTTCAGGGCAGCATATTCAGCGGCCGAGGATAAATCGTCTGATGGTCTCGGCCACTCCGTTCTCTTCGTTGGTCGCCGCCACGTGGTCGGCCACATCCTTGACCGGTTCCGGGGCGTTTCCCATCGCCACCCCCAGACCGGCCCATTCCACCATATCCATGTCGTTATAGCTGTCGCCGATGGCCAGAACCTCCTCACGGTCCACGCCGCAGGAGGCCGCCAGCCATTCCAGTGCACATCCCTTGGCCGCCTTGGGATGCGAAAACTCCAAGAACTGGGGTTTGGACTTGGTCAGGTGCATCCTTCGGCCGAAAACGGGCAGCGCCGCGCCAAGGAGGCGGTCGACCTCATCCGGAGACGCAATCACCACCAGTTTGGTCGGTGCGCGGTCCCCCAGAAAGGAGGCCAAATCGCCCACCGGATACGCATCCACTCCGGAAATGGCGGCGTAGCGGCGTCCGTGATCGGTCAGCCGCTCCATGTAGAGTTTGTCGTTGAGGTAGAGATTTATGTGGCAATCCGGCTTGAATTCTTTGATGAAGCGGATGACGGAGTGTGCGTCCGAAGACGGCAGGGGACGGTGTAGCAGCTGTTCCCCGGTTTCCGGATGGGCGACGAGCGCACCCTGATAGGTGATCACCGGCATGTCTATGTTCAGCAGCCGGGCGATCGGCTGCACCGAGCGAAACATCCTCCCGGTGGCCAGCGTCACCAGCACCCCCTGCTGCTGTGCCGCCCGGATTGCTTCCCTGCTTTCGGGGGAGATCCCCAGCTGGTTGTTGAAAAGGGTATCGTCCAGATCAATCGCCAGCAAACGGTATTTCGACAAGCGCCGTCCTCCTTCCGCACTTCCGCTCTCGATTTTTTACAAATATGTGTAAGAACACCCTGTTATCGCTGATTATACCACAGGGGGCCGCCGCAGAGGCGTTGTCCTTGATATTCCTCAACTGACTGCATACCCCTGACCAGACATATTATTCCTCACCCGGCAGGTTTTCGGCAGCACCCGTCGAAAGGTGATTAAGTAAGCACATACGCATATCTTTATACTGGTGTCCTGCGCGGAGGGTTTCGGACCTGAAGGCAAGGGACGGCCGGGCAGGCTCACCCTTGCTGTGGTGGGCTTTTGTATTTGGAGGAGGAATGACAATGGAAACACGCATCGGCGTCCTGGGCATTGTGGTTGAAAACCGGCGGGAAGCGGCACCCCGGGTCAACGAGATCCTGAGCAAGCACGCGGACATGATCGTCGGGCGCATGGGCATCCCCTACCGGGAGAAAAACCTCTCGGTGATTTCTCTGATCGTCGATGGCACCACCGACGGGATAGGCGCCCTGACGGGTCAGCTCGGCGCCCTGCCGGGAGTAAAAGTGAAAAGCGCCCTGACCGCGCGGCGCACTTGACCCGGGATGAAGATTATTAAGGGGGTTTTTCTCAATGCTGACGGCAGCCGAACGTGACTGGCGGGAACAGCGCCTGGCACGCATCAGGGCCTATGAGGAGGCGGAGAAGCGCCACTGTTTCATTGATGAGGAGGTGATCGACGGCATCCTGAGGCGGAAGGCCGATCCCGAGCGCGGCGAAGTGGAAGAGGTATTAAGCAAGGCCCGGGAGCTGCACGGACTCACTCCCGAAGAGGCCGCCGTGCTTTTGAACAATCGTGACCCCGACCTCTGGACGGAAATCTTTCAGACCGCAAACCGGATCAAGCAGGAGGTCTATGGAAACCGCATCGTGCTCTTCGCCCCGCTGTATATCTCCAGTCCCTGCGTCAACAACTGCGTTTACTGCGGGTTCCGTCACAGCAACGATCAGGTCGTCGGCCGGACTCTTTCCTTGTCCGAACTGGACGAAGAAGTGCGGGCGCTGACCGCCAAGGGGCACAAGCGTCTGATCGTGGTTTACGGAGAGCACCCGGACAGCGACGTCGACTTCATGTGCCGGACGATCGAGCGGATCTACGCCTACAAAAACGGAAAGGACGTGATCAGGCGGGTCAACGTCAACGCCGCACCGCTCTTCGTGGAGGAATACCGGCAGGTGAAGGAGGTCGGCATCGGCACCTATCAGGTCTTCCAGGAGACCTACCACCCCGGCACCTACCGAAAAATGCACCCGGCGCACACCCTCAAGGGTTCTTACCTCTGGCGGTTGTTCGCCCTGCACCGGGCACAGGAAGCAGGCATCGACGACGTGGCCATCGGGGCGCTGTTCGGGCTCTACGACTGGCGGTTCGAGGTGCTGGGACTGCTGTACCACGCCCGGGACCTGGAACGGGAGTTCGGCGTGGGGCCGCACACCATCTCCTTCCCCCGGCTCGAGCCCGCCCTGAATACACCCGTGGCGGGGAAAGCCCCCAATCCCGTTTCGGATGAAGACCTCAAGAAGGCGGTGGCCATACTGCGGTGCGCCGTGCCCTACACCGGCATGATCCTCACCTGCCGTGAACGGCCGGCCTTCCGGCGGGAACTGATCCCGCTGGGCGTCTCGCAGGTCGATGCCGGTTCCCGAATCGCCGTAGGCGGCTACAAAGAGATGGAACGCGAACACATCCCCGACCGCGAGCAGTTCCAGCTGGGCGACACCCGTTCCCTGGATGAATTCATTCACGAGCTCTGCCGTGACGGGTACATCCCGTCCTTCTGTACCGCGGGGTACCGCGCCGGACGGACGGGATGTCACTTTATGTCCTTCGCCAAGAAGGGGCTGGTCAAGAACTTCTGCATCCCGAACGCCGTGCTCACCTTCAAGGAGTATCTGCTGGACTATGCCTCACCCGCCACCAGGGAGGCCGGGGAACAGACCATCCGCCGGTACGTGGAGGAATACGCCGCGCGTCTGCCTCAACAAGCTGCAAAACTGAAGGAGATGCTCTCCCGGATGGACGGTGGGGAACGTGACCTCTATTTCTAAGCTCGATACGACACCCCGCGGCGCGCGTCTGCAGATTGCCCTTTTCGGGCGGCGGAACACGGGCAAATCCAGCCTGATCAACGCCCTGACCGGCCAGGAGACCGCCATCGTCTCCGCGGTACCCGGCACCACCACCGACCCCGTGGCGAAGGCGATGGAGATCCCGCCTCTCGGGCCGGTGATGCTCACCGATACCGCGGGGCTGGACGATGACGGTGAACTGGGTACGGCGCGGATGAAGCGGAGTATGGAGGTGATGAACCGGGCCGACCTGGCAATCCTGGTGGTCGACCCGGCACAGGGGTTCGGCGCGTGCGAACAGCACATCATCGCCGCCGCCCGCCGGCGGGGCCTCCCCGTGATCGTGGCGACCAACAAGACCGACCGGTACCCGGAAGCGGCCGAAGCCGCCCCCAGGGCCGTCGGATCGGCCCCGTGGGTGCCGGTGAGTGCCCGCACCGGACAGGGTATCGACCGTCTGATCCAACTGTTCATCCGGCACGCGCCTAAAGACTGGACAGTCACGACCATCCTCGGCGACCTGATCGCGCCGGGAGATACCGTCGTACTGGTGATCCCGCTCGACAAGGCCGCGCCGAAGGGACGGCTCATCCTGCCGCAGCAGCAGGTCATCCGCGACATTCTGGACCACGATGCGATCGCCGTGATGGTCAAGGACCGCGACCTGCCCCGCACTCTGCGCGGCATGATCACGCGTCCGAAGCTGGTCGTGGCTGATTCGTCGGCCTACCGGCAGGCCATAGCCGGCACGCCCGACGACGTGTTGTTCACCTCTTTCTCGATCCTGTTCGCCCGTTTCAAGGGCGATCTGCAGATTCTGACCGCCGGCGCCCGGGCGGTTGACCTGCTGCGGCCCGGCGACCGGGTCTTGATCGCCGAAGCCTGCACCCATCACCCGGTTGAAGACGATATCGGCCGGGTGAAGATCCCCCGCTACCTGCAGCAGACAGCGGGCGGCGATCTCCGCTTCGACACGGTCGCCGGCGGCGGCGCCCTGCCGGAAAACCTCGGTGATTACAAGCTGATCGTACACTGCGGGGCCTGTATGCTGAACCGGCGGCAGATGCTCCATCGTCTGATGCAGGCGCGGGAGGCCGGCGTTCCCATAGTCAACTACGGTGTACTTCTGGCCCATGTTCAAGGGGTTCTGCGCCGGGCACTCTCGCCCTTCCCGGCGGCCCTGGCCATTCTTGACGACGCGGCCGCTCTACCGCGCCCAACAGACTTGTAGGGAGTAGTGCGGTATGACTGTCGATCTCGCCGCAACCCTGACCAAAGCGGCCGCCGGCCGCAACCTGAGCCGGGAGGAGATCAGCGCCCTCCTGCGCGCCGAGGGGGAACAGGCCGCGGAAATTCTCCGTACGGCCGACCGGGTACGCGCCGCCCACCTGGGCAAAGAGGTGCACCTGCGCGCCATCATCGAGTTCTCCAATTACTGCGTGCGTAATTGCTTTTACTGTGGTCTGCGCCGCGGCAACCGTTTGGCTTCCCGCTACCGGATGGCCCCGGAGGAAATCCTGGCCGCCGCCCGCAAGGCACGGGACGAGGGATACCGGACCATTGTGCTGCAGTCGGGTGAAGACCCGGCCTACACGGTGGATACTTTGGCGGATTTGATCGGGCGGATGAAAGAAGAACTGGACGTGGCCGTAACGCTCTCCCTCGGCGATCGCTCCCGGGATGACTACCGGCGGCTGCGTGAGGCGGGGGCAGACCGCTACCTCCTCAAGCACGAAACGGCCGACCCCGGGCTGTTCGCCCGCCTGCGCCCCGGCACCAACCTGCGGACGCGGCTACGGGAGCTCCGGTGGCTGCGGGAACTGGGCTACCAGGTGGGCGCCGGGAACATTGTCGGTCTCCCGGGCCAGACTTTGGAGACACTGGTCGAGGATATCCTGCTGCTGCGGGAACTCGGCGTCGAAATGGCGGGGATCGGCCCCTTCATCCCCCACCCGGACACCCCGCTGGCCCGTCTCCCGGCCGGTTCCCTGGAAATGACCCTGAAGGTGCTGGCGATCACCCGTCTTCTGCTGCCCCGCGCCCACCTACCGGCAACCACCGCCGTGGCCGTCCTGGCTGCGGACGGGAGGCAGCGGGCGCTGCAGGCCGGGGCCAACGTGATTATGCCCGATCTCACCCCGGCGTCGTACCGCCGCCATTATGGAATCTATCCCGGACGCAGCCGTCCCGCCGGGGAAGGCGCGACGTCATTTGCCTGGTGGCGGCGGGAACTCGCGGCCATCGGCCGGAAACCGGCCGCCGGTTACGGGCACATCCGGCAGTACGGTGGTTCCCTCACATAACCGTAACCGATCCGGATTCAGCCCAAGGAGCCGCCAAGGGAGAACGTTGAAGTGCCATTGCCGCGGTTCAGAATAGCCGAAACAGCATACGTACACCATAACCTAAACGGTTATGTGGGGGAGTATGGATGCCACGGATATTTAGGGATAACCAGAGCATTGAAGGAAAAAGCACAACCGATCTGGTCGACCTTATCGGCACCAGACTAGGGAATCCCCCGGACCTCGTGTCGCGTGACCTGACTGCACATAACTCACGTCTTGTAATGATTTACCTTGACGGCCTTGCCGACACAACACTCCTGTCCGAAACCATATTGGAAACGCTAATCGAAAACCACCCTTGCCGTTCCAAACCACTGGAGTCGGCACTGCCGTATCCGGCGGTTGAATTCCGTACCGGGCTCAGCGATGTGTTGGACGACCTGCTCAACGGTAAAACGGTGCTGTTCAAAAACCGTGGTAAAGGCGCACTTGTCCTGGACACTCTAAACCCAAAGACAAGGAATGTTGATGAGCCAAGTGTGGAAACCGTAATACGCGGGCCACGAGAAGCGTTCGTGGAGGACATTGGAACCAACGTCGCCCTCGTCCGTCTGGGACTCAAAACACCGGATCTGCGCATCAAGAATGTTGATGTTGGACGGCTTGTCAATACGAGGCTCAACGTATTGTATGTCGAAGGCATCGTTGCACCGGCAATTCTAAAACAGGTCATGCAGCGTTTGAATGAAAAACAAGTTGAGAGAGTGATCGGTCATGGAACCGTGACAAGAATGATGGAAGCCTCCTCCTACCCTCTTTTCCCGACAACACTCATAACCGAAAGGCCCGACAGAGTAGTTGCCGGCCTGCTGGAAGGCCGGGTCGCCATTCTTATCGATCGGACCCCGTTCTGCGTTATGGTCCCGAGTGTCTTCGTAGAGCACCTGCAAAGCTCCGAGGATTACCTTGAAAACGCCCTTCTTCAAAGCATCATAAGGACGATGCGCTACATCATGCTGCACCTGGCCGTTCTCGGACCCGCCCTCTATGTGGCCATAACCACATATCACCAAGAGATGGTTCCGTCCACTCTCCTTTTCTCCCTGGTCGACCAAAGAGAGCTGGTTCCGTTTCCGGCCGTTTTCGAAGCGATAATCATGGGGATCGTCTTCGAAGGACTGAGGGAAGCGGGAGTACGACTGCCGCGGCCTGTAGGGCAAACCGTGAGCATCGTCGGCGGCATCGTCCTGGGCCAGGCGGCGATAACCGCGGGCCTTGTCTCACCCGCAATGATTATCGTAGTCGGACTGACGGGCATCGCTTCCTTCACCGTTCCCAGCCTGTCTCTCGATACACCACAGTTAATTCTGCGGATAGTCTTCTTACTGGGAGGGGCCGTATTGGGACTGTATGGAGTGATTATCATTTATCTGTTTGTATTGGCACACCTGGTTTCCCTGAGATCGTTCGGTGTTCCTTATTTATTCCCGTTGGCTCCTGCCCACAAAGCAGGGGTTGCCGATTCGTTCATCATCGTCCCGCCGGAGATATAGATCTATGAAGCCAAGATTTATTACCGAAGGTCAATTAATCGCGCTTGTCATCGCCACCATTTTGCCGACGGCCGTACTCATCCTTCCAACGGTGATAGTGATGCAAGCCGGACACAGCGCTTGGCTGACACCCTGGCTGGCGCTCCCGGTCTCTTTGCTCCTGGCGCACGTGATAGTGAGACTACACGCCCGCCATCCGGGAAAGACTTTGATCGAATACGCCCCTGAAATACTGGGCAAACCCTTGGGCATTCTGGTCGGGGTACTTTACGTCTTGTGGTTTTTCCACGCTCTGGCCACAATCGTCCAGCAGCATTCGCTGTTCCTGGACTCCACTATCCTCACAGAAACACCGGCCGCCGTGTTATACGGTTCGCTGCTCATCTTTTCCTTCTATACTCTGTGGCGGGGTGCCCATGTTCTGATCTACCTGTGCCATCTGCTGTGGCCGATTATCACTATAGCCCTTCTGGTATTTGTACTCCTGGTCGCTCCGCATATGGATCCCGGCAACTTGGCACCCCTCGTCTCCTACGGAGGAACTCCCGGCGTCCTCATCGCTTCCATCGGTCCGGCAAGCTTCCTGGGCGAAGTGGTCCTATTGAGTCTGTTTCTGCCCTATGTTAAACCGGGCGTAAACCCAACGCGCGCCATTACCAAGGGATTGGTGGTCACGGCTGTCATATTGTCGCTGGTATTGGCGGCACTGGTCGCCGTTTTTAGTGCCGATGAAGTGGTTCGCCTGCAATTCCCTTTTTATTCTCTGGCCCGTTATATATTCATCGGGAGTTTCCTTAATCGTCTGGACTCCTTGTTTGTTACGGTATGGGTTACCGGAGCCGCCATTAAACTGACGGTATGGTTACTGGCCGGTACGCTTGCCCTTTCCCAGCTGACAAGGCTGAAATCGTTCAAGGGGATTCTGGCCCCGGCCGCATTTTTGACCGCATCATTGTCAACGCTTCTCTATGACAATATCGCGCAACTCACTTCTTTTCTTGGAGAAGTATGGTCTTTATACGCACTCGGCATATTTGAAATCGGATTGCCCATTCTATTGTTCGTAGCAGCACTCCTGCGCAACAAGGCGGTGGCAGCGTGATCCATCCAAGGTTACTCTCTATCGCGCTAATGGTTTGCTTCATCTTCACCCTGGCCTCCTGTTGGGACCGTGAAGAGTTGAATCAAATCGCCATAATCATCGGAGTTGCTCTTGATGCCGCTCCCGAATCGTCCACAGAACCGATGGAAGTGACAGCTCAGGTCATAACCCCACGAACTTCGGACAGGGTCTCCGACCGGGAGCAATCCGGGGGCCGGTCCTTCGAAAACATCTCGTTGACCGGCCAAGGTCCCACCCAAACCGCAACGCGCATGGGACTCGGTGTGGCCCGCAACCTGTTTTTCGGCCAAACCCAACTCGTTGTACTGGGTGAAGACCTCACATATGAGGACGTCAGAAGACTTATGGAGCGTCCCGGGATCGGCTTTCAGACACGCCGTGCGGCACGTATTGTGGTGTCCAAGGGCGTTCCGGGAAAGGAATTGCTATCCGCCAGGGTAGTGCTTTCCGATACCCCCACCGCGGGGATCATCAGCCTGCTTGACCAACAAATCGACACCGGCTTTATCCCGGACATAAGACTGAGGGATTTCCTGGCGGCATTGAACAGCAAAACGGCCGCCGCAATCGCCCCGGCTTTCAGTTTATCCGCAGCCAGTCCGGAAACCGGCACAAGACAAGATCCACAACCGACCATAGAATCGGTGGGCACCGCCGTGTTCACCAACGGGACAATAGCGGGCTTTCTTTCTCCCACGGAAACTCGCGGGTTCCTCTGGGCACAAGGCGCAGTTCCCTTGTCGATCATCAATCTACGTTTCCCCGACTTCCCTCCCGATCAGTTCATTGCGATTCAGATCCGGAGAAACTTTGCCAAAACGAAGGTGGTCGCCCGGGAAGACCGGGTATGGGCCAACATCGATATTGAAGTCAGGGCAGACATCGCTGAATACGGGATATTAAAAGATATCAGTGACCCCGGCTCTTTCGGAATGTTAAACCGGCAGTTGAGCCTCTTTGTCAAGAATGAAGTCGAAAATACGATCCGGAAAACACAGCAGGAGCTTAATGCGGACATCCTCAATCTCGCGGAACAACTACGCAGGCAGGACAACCGAAGCTATCAGAGGTTAGCGCCCATATGGGACCAGATTTATCCGAACATTGAGGTTACCGTCTCGGTAAGAGCAGTAATGCGACACCGCGGGACCACTATCATTCCGCCCGGAGTGATGTAAGTTTGAGAGTTGCAGTTGTATTGTTGATCATAGGCATCATCGCCTACCTTGGTCTCAGGCAGTATAGCATCGATAAGGATTTTCGCGGGCTAGTGGTTTATTTCACGCTGCTAATCCTGGGAGCGTCTATCGCGCTGCCCGGCGTTCTAGGATATGATCTGCCGAACCCTAACGATTACCTGATAAAGGTGTTCGCCCCGCTAAGCCAGGTGCTTAAACAATTGGCCGCCCCTTCCGACGGATAACACAGTCTTGACCGCATTGGAATTCGGGAAGGACGGTCAGTCTAAATCGCGCGTCAGAACAGTTGGGGTCTCAACGTCCGTGATTCGGGTTAACCCGGCATCCCCTCGTCATGGAAGAATTCATAGACCGCCTGTGCCGCCTTGCGGTTCATTGAAGGCACAGCCGCCAGTTCCTCAACGGTGGCGGCACGCAAGGCGTCCAGCGACGGGTAGGCCGTCAGCAGTGCCCGGCGGCGGCGCGGTCCGATACCTTCGATCTCATCCAGCAGCGACTTCAGCCCCTCTTTGGTGCGGCTCTGCCGGTGGTAGGTCACCGCAAACCGGTGCGCCTCGTCGCGGAGGCGCTGCAGCAGATAGCCTGCCTGGGAGTCCCGCGGGATCGGGAGCGGTTCACTTCGGTCCGGTGCGAACACCAGTTCATCCTCTTTGGCCAAGCCGTAAACCGGAATATCACCAAAACCGAGGTTCTGCATAGCCTGATGGGCCACTCCGAGCTGTCCCTTACCTCCGTCGATCAGGACCAAATCGGGCAGGCGGTGGAACTTGGCCTCCTTGCTGGAGAGTGTACCGGAGCTGATCAGCGCCTGCTCCTCCAGCGCCCGCTTGAAGCGGCGGGTCACCACCTCTTCCATCGCGGCGAAGTCGTTCGGCCCTTCGACTGTTTTGACCTTGAAGCGCCGGTACTCGGCCGGGGCCGGCCTGCCGTCCAGAAATACGACCATGGCGCCGACCGTCTGGGCGCCCTGGATGTTGGAGATATCGAAGGCCTCCAGACGCGCCGGGGGTTCATCCATCCCCAACAGTGCGGCCAGCTCGGCCAGGGCATCCTCCGCGTTCCGTTCGAACTGCATCTGCTCCTGGGCCAGGGCGGCGTTCTTCTCCGCCATCCGGACCAGTTCGCGCTTCCGCCCCCGCTTGGGAACGCGCACGTAAACCCGGGCGCCGCGGCGCATAGTGAGCCATTCGGCGATCAATTCCTGTTCGTCCCCCAGGCTTTCGGCCAGCAGCACCTCGGGCGGGATAAACCCGGCCTCACGGTAGTACTGTTTCACAAAGGCGGCCAGCACCTCGGCGTCCGTGCGGTCGGCAATGCCGTTCAGGGCAAGGCTCTGCTGCCCCAGCAGTTTGCCGCCCCGGATCTCCAGGACGACGGCGCGCCCCCGGTTGCCGTCCCGGGCCAGAGCGATCACGTCCTGATCTTCCAGACGCTGAGAGACAATGTTCTGCTTGGCCGAAACCTGCTCAATCGCCTGCAGCTGGTCCCGCAGTTCGGCCGCGCGCTCAAACCGAAGCTCGGCGGCCGCCTGCTCCATCTTGCGCGTCAAGGCGCGAACCAAATCGGCGTGGCGCCCTTCCAGAAACAGCAGCACCTCGCGCACCATCGCCGCGTACTGTTCCCGATCAACTTCCCCGGTGCAGGGACCGAGACAGCGCCCGATGTGGAAATTGAGGCAGGGACGGCGGTTACGGAAGCGGCTCTGCCGGCAGGTGCGCAGGGGGAACAGCTTCTGCAGCAGACGCAGTGTATCGTGCACAGCCCCGACGCCCGGATAAGGTCCGAAGTAGCGCGATCCGTCCCGCGGCTGGGTGCGCGTCAGAAAGACGCGCGGGTATTCCTCCTGCACGGTAACCTTGATGTAGGGGTAGCTCTTGTCGTCCTTAAGCAGCACGTTGTAGCGCGGGCGGTGTTCCTTGATCAGGTTGGACTCCAGGATCAGCGCCTCGATCTCGCTGCCGGTGACGATGAATTCGATGTCGGCGGCGCGGCGGACCAGGGCCTGGACCTTGTTGGTCTGGGCGCCCGTAAAGTAAGACCGGACCCGGTTGCGCAGGGATACGGCCTTGCCGACGTACAGCACCTCGCCGCGGCTGCCGCGGAAGAGGTAGACGCCGGGCTTTTCCGGGAATGTCGCGGCCTTCTCCGCCAGGGTCATCGCTTACACTCCTCCAATGAAAACGGTTAAAATCCTGGTCCTCGGTAACAACCTGGGCATGCCTGGGCTTTCTCGGCTTGCTGTGAACGCGCTTCAGCATGGCCTCAGCGCACATAGTACTGTGTTTGTACGTCCGACGGGTTTACGTCCGGTCGACTTGTGCGATTCGGGCACCATTCTTAGCGAAGGTGAGGGCTGTGCGGTCCCCGGCGAGGACGTTTACGGGCGCTTCGAAAACACTCTCCCCGCGGCCGACCGGGCCGCCTTGAAAACAGCGCCCGGAAACAATCCGCAGACGGGGCCACCGCACACCGAACCGAGCTTAGAATGGTCGAATCGCTAAACCGGAGACCGGGAGTAAACCCGGAGGACAAATCCGGCGGCCTAGTTAAGCCTTACTTGCCCTTCTCTCTGAACGCGCTTCGGCATTGCCTCCGCAAACATGTCGTGGCTGAGGAATCTGCTCGTTCGGCACGGGCGTCGCCGAACTCGCTCGCTATCGCTCGCTCAAACAGTGCGGTCGACGCTGATCCGTGCCTCACTGCGCATTTTTGATCTATACTCCAACTGTTTGCTCCGGCAACGGCCTCAGCGCCCTAGTGCTGTGTTTGTACGGCCGGCCGCCCGGATCGGCCGCCTTGAAAACAGCGCCCGGAAACAATCCGCAGACGGGGCCACCGCACACCGAACCGAGCTTAGAATGGTCGAATCGCTAAACCGGAGACCGGGAGTAAACCCGGACGCCACGGGAGTATAAGGCTTGGCTCCGGTCTCCCGCCCCTCCTACTGACTACTGACTACTAATTATACCACAAAAACGCTGTGTTTTGGGCCGATATCGCTGTATTTCTTGGATTTTGGCGCAATAGATTGCCATTGGCTATGATTGGGTTATATGTTATACCCTAAATTGGACCCTTTTTGGGGTCGAATCACTACTGAATACTGACTACTGGTAAATCACACCCGGCAGGGGCAGCCTTTGGCCCGCAGGATCCGGATCTGCTCCGCGGGCGTGTCCACATACTCGTCCTGCCGGTCCGCACCGGTGGCCAGCTCCGCGGGCAGCGGGCTGTTGTGCCGGTAGCCACGTCGGGCCATTTCTTCGACCAACTGCTCGTGCCGCAGGTACAGCGCTTTCAGCCTTCCCACCCAGCGCCGGGTCTCCGGATGATGGGCATATCCCTTCCGGCCCTCGGTCAGGATCTTCCACAAACCGTGCAGTTCCCGGTGTTCACCGAGCAGGTGGCTGCGGCAGAGCAGTTCCGGCGGGACATCCTAGATGCGCATTCCTTGCTCACCTCACTGTGGCATAACAAGACAGTTCTCGGTCTGTCGCATTCTCACGCCCCCGGCTCCGTCCCCTACTGTTGAGTAAGTGTCCCGGCCCCTTCCTTGAAACTCCTCTTACCGCTCGTACTGGATACTGTCTGCTATCTGCCGAATACTGACTTCAGGAAGGCACCGGTATATGAATGCTCATTTGCGGCCACCTCTTCGGGCGTTCCGCACGCCACCACCGTCCCGCCCCGGTCGCCGCCCTCCGGCCCGAGGTCGATGATGTAGTCGGCCGTCTTCACCACGTCCAGGTTGTGCTCGATCACCACCACGGTATTGCCCGCATCCACCAGCCGGTGCAGCACTTTCAACAGCTTGTCGATGTCGGCGAAGTGCAGACCGGTGGTCGGCTCGTCCAGGATGTACAGGGTTTTTCCCGTGGCGCGTTTGGACAGTTCAGTGGACAGCTTGACCCGCTGCGCCTCGCCGCCCGAGAGCGTGGTCGCCGGCTGACCGAGGCGGATGTAGCCCAGGCCGACGTCCTGCAGGGTGCGCAGGCGGCGGTGGATCTTCGGAATGGCCGCGAAGAACTCGACGGCCTCGTCCACCGTCATATCCAGCACATCGGCGATCGACTTCCCCTTATAGCGCACGTCCAGGGTTTCCCGGTTGTAACGCGCCCCCTTGCACACCTCACAGGGGATATACACATCGGGCAGAAAGTGCATCTCGATCTTGATGATGCCATCCCCCCGGCAGGCCTCGCAGCGCCCGCCGCGGACGTTAAAGCTGAACCGGCCCGGTTTGTAGCCGCGGGCCCGGGCTTCGGGGGTCAGCGCGAACAGTTCACGGATGCTCGTGAACACCCCGGTGTAAGTCGCCGGGTTTGACCGGGGCGTCCGCCCGATCGGTGACTGGTCTATATTGATCACCTTGTCAAGGTGCTCGATGCCCTCAATGCCGTCGTGCACCCCCGGCACGGCGCGGGCGCCGTTCAGCCGCTGGGCCAGCGCCTTGTAGAGGATCTCGTTCACCAGAGTGCTCTTCCCCGAGCCCGACACTCCGGTCACGCTGACGAAAACGCCCAGCGGGAACCGCACCCGGAGATCCCTCAGGTTGTGTTCGCGCGCGCCGACCACCTCCACCCAGCGCCCGTCGGGCTGACGGCGTACCGGGGGGATCTCGATCCGCTTCTGTCCGCTCAGATACTGGCCGGTGAGCGAATTCGGAGTATCCATAATCTCTTGCAGGGTGCCGGCGGCCACTACCCGGCCCCCGTTTACCCCCGCGCCCGGCCCGATGTCGATGATGTGGTCGGCCTCCCGCATCGTTTCCTCGTCGTGCTCGACCACAATCAGGGTGTTCCCCAGGTCGCGCAGGTGTTTCAGCGTATCCAGCAGGCGTGAGTTATCGCGGGGATGCAGGCCGATGCTGGGCTCGTCCAAAATGTAGAGCACCCCCATCAGGCCCGAGCCGATCTGGGTGGCCAGACGGATGCGCTGCGCCTCCCCGCCCGAGAGCGTGCCGGCCTTGCGGTCCAGGGTCAGGTAGTCCAGGCCGACGTTCAGCAGGAAGCCCATCCGCTCCCGGATCTCCTTCAGCACACGCTGCCCGATCAGCGCCTCCCGCTCGGTCAGCTCCAGGTTTTCAAAAAACCGGTCGGCCTCCAGGATGGTCATGCGCGACACCTCGGCGATCGACAGACCGCCGACCTTCACGGCCAGCGCCTCTGGCTTCAGGCGTGTCCCCTCGCACACCGCGCAGGGGTGCTCACGCATCATCTGCTCGATATCCTCACGCACGCTTTCGGAAGTGCTCTCCCGGTACAGGCGCGCCAGTTTGTTGATTACACCCTCAAAGGGTGCGCTGTATCTCCGCACACCGCCGTACTGGTGCCGGTACTTGAAGGTCACCCGGGTACCCCCGGTTCCATACAGGATGATGTCCAGGTGGTCCGGGTCCAGCTGTTCGACGGGTGTTGTCAGGCTGAATCCGTAATGCGCGGCCAAACCCTCCAGGACGTGATACCCTCCGGTCCACCAGGACCATCCGGCCACCGCCCCTTCGTAGAGCGTCTTCGAACGGTCTGGGATCACCAGGTCGACATCGACCTCCATCTTGAAACCAAGACCGGTACACGAGGGACAAGCCCCCATCGGATTATTGAAGGAAAACAGCCGCGGCGAGATCTCGGTGAAGCTGAAGCCGCAGTCCACACAGGCGAAGCTCTGGCTGAAGACCATCTCGGTCCCTTCCAGAATGTCAATCACCGCCAGCCCGCCCGTCTGCTTGACGGCCGTTTCCAGAGAGTCGGCCAGCCGGGAGCGGATGCCGTCGCGCACTACCAGCCGGTCGACCACGATCTCAATGTGGTGTTTCTTGTTCTTTTCGAGCTTGATCTCCTCGCTGGTCTCGCGGAGCTCCCCGTCAACCCGCACCCGCACAAAACCGCTCTTTCGGGCCTCTTCGATAATCCGGGCGTGTTCACCCTTTTTCCCCCGAACCACCGGCGCCAGCACCTGGATCTTGGTACCCTCGGGCAGGGCCAGCACCTGATCGACCATCTGCTCGATGGTCTGCCCCGAAATCGGGTGACCGCAGTTCGGGCAGTGCGGCCGGCCGATGCGCGCGAACAGCAGGCGCAGGTAGTCGTAGATCTCGGTCACCGTGCCCACCGTCGAGCGGGGGTTGTGCGAACGCGATTTCTGGTCGATCGAGATGGCGGGCGACAGGCCCTCGATGTAGTCCACATCGGGCTTGCTCATCTGCCCCAGAAACTGGCGCGCGTAGGCCGAGAGCGATTCCACGTAGCGGCGCTGCCCCTCGGCGTAAATGGTGTCAAAGGCCAGGGACGATTTCCCCGACCCGGATAATCCGGTGAGTACCACAAACTTATCCCGCGGGATCGTTACGTCAATGTTCTTCAGATTATGCACCCGGGCGCCCCGGATGGTGATCTTGTCTCTCATCAGTTGGATGGCATGCCTCCGTTTATAGTTATTACCAGTGTGCTCCAAACGCCGCCGATCATTATATCATACCGAAAAGGCGCCCATGCAAACAAGCCGGGCCTTAAGGCCCGGTGCCGATGCCGTTTTGTACCGAGGCAGTATCAATAGCGATCAAGTCTTCTGGTATGGACCCTGCCCCGGACAATCCAAAAGGTCACGTTATCACCAAAGGTACCCCTCTGGGCGAGTTTTCGGTGGCAGTTGGTGCAGGTTAAATGGCCCTCGTGATTCTGCAGGTCCATTTCCGAGGCGATAATGCGGGGATACTGAAGCTTTATTAAATTTCCCTTACTCCCTTTGGCATAAATAAGGATGGGGGTTTTGCAATAGCCGCACGAAACCTCCAGCGGGAAAGTGCCCCGCCGCTTCCGGTATATCGGGTTTTTGTACTTCACATTGCGACACCCCCTTTGATCCTCACCTACACAGGACCTTCGTAATCGCCGACGGCGGGACGCGCCCGTTTTACCCCCGGCTGCAGCTGCAGCCGCAGGTCGATCAGGGCGTCGCGCAGCTGGGCCGCCTTCTCGAACTCCAGGTGGCGTGCCGCCTCCCGCATATCCTTCTCCAGCCTGGCGATCAGCTTCCGGATCTCCTTCTTGCTGAGATCCCGGCCGCTTCCGGAGACGGTGTAGCGCTCCGGTTCCTCGGCGGCGCGCGTGGCCTCGATCACCGACCGGACGGCCTTCCGGATGGTCTGCGGCGTGATGCCGTGCTTGCGGTTGTACTCGATCTGCAGTTGCCGCCGGCGCTCGGTCTCCTCCATCGCCCGGCGCATCGACTGAGTGATCGTGTCCGCGTACATAATTACTTGTCCGTGGACATTGCGCGCGGCACGCCCGGCGGTCTGGATCAGCGAGCGCTCCGAGCGGAGATAGCCCTCCTTGTCGGCGTCCAGGATGGCCACCAGGCTGACTTCAGGGAGATCAAGCCCCTCGCGCAGCAGGTTGATCCCCACCAGCACGTCAAAGGTACCCAGGCGCAGGTCGCGCAGGATCTCCATCCGCTCCAGCGCGTTGATCTCGGAGTGCAGGTAGCGCACCTTGACCCCGACCTCTCTCAGGTAGTCGGAGAGATCCTCGGCCATGCGCTTGGTCAGCGTCGTCACCAGCACCCGTTCGTTCCGCTCCACCCGCTTCCGGATCTCGCCGAGCAGGTCGTCAATCTGCCCGCGCACCGGGCGGACAATCATTTCCGGATCGACCAGGCCGGTCGGCCGCACGATCTGCTCCACAATACGCCGGCTGTGCTTCAGTTCGTAAGGTCCGGGCGTCGCCGATATGTAAACGGTCTGCTTAACCCGCGCCTCAAACTCTTCGAAGGTCAGCGGACGGTTGTCAAACGCCGACGGCAGGCGGAAACCGTGTTCCACCAGGGCGATCTTCCGTGAGCGGTCCCCCTCGTACATCGCCCCCACCTGGGGCACGCTGATATGCGATTCGTCCATAAATACCAGCATATCCTCGGGGAAGTAGTCGAGCAGGGTGTAGGGTGTTTCGCCCGGCGCCCGCCCGGTGATGTGCCGTGAATAGTTCTCAATCCCCTTGCAGTAGCCCATCTCGCGCAGCATTTCCAGATCATACTGCGTCCGCTGCTCCAGGCGCTGGGCTTCAAGCAGCTTGTTCTGCGCGCGCAGTTCGGCCAGCCGCTCCTCCAGTTCCTCCTCGATCGACCGCACGGCCCTTTCCAGGCGCTCGGCCGAGGTCGCGTAGTGGCTGGCCGGGAAGATCGAGGCGTGGAAACGGTCCCCGATCACCTCGCCGGTCAGGGCGTCAAACTCCACGATCCGTTCGATCTCGTCGCCGAAGAACTCCACCCGGAGCGCCTTCTCGGTCGAGGCGGCCGGGAATATCTCCAGCACATCGCCCCGCACGCGGAACCGGCCGCGCGCGAAGTCGATGTCGTTGCGCTCGTACTGGATGCCGACCAGCTTGCGGATCACCTGGTCGCGGTCGTACGTGCCGCCCCTGCGCAGGGAAACGACCAGGGTCTTGTAATCCTCCGGGTCGCCCAAGCCGTAGATACACGAAACCGAGGCCACGATGATCACGTCGCGCCGCTCAAACAGCGCCGCCGTGGCCGAATGGCGGAGTTTATCGATTTCCTCATTGATCGAAGCGTCTTTCTCAATATAGGTATCCGAAGACGGGATGTAGGCCTCCGGCTGGTAATAGTCGTAATAACTGACGAAATACTCGACCGCGTTATCCGGAAAGAACTCTTTCAGCTCGCTGCACAGCTGAGCCGCCAGCGTCTTGTTGGGCGCCATCACCAGCGTCGGACGCTGCACCTGCTGGATAACCTGGGCCATGGTGTACGTCTTGCCCGAACCGGTCACGCCCAGCAGCGTCTGGTGGCGAAACCCCTTGTTGATCCCGTCGACCAGCGAAGCAATCGCCTTCGGCTGATCGCCCCGCGGCTCAAACTCGGACACCAGCTTAAAGGGCGGCATAGGCCCTTCACCTCCGTGGCCCATTATACCACAAGGTCAAAATAGAAGGGCAGGAGGGTCAGGCACTTACATTTTTCACATTTTAGCGCAAACCTTTGGTTTGTCTGGGTTTAGAGCAACACCTGCCTAGAAAAAGCATCAGCAAAGTGAGAGGGTTTTCGAGGATCTCGGTAGAAATCTGAGGATATGATTTCGTGAGGCGGGTAGCGTCGGAACTACCTTGCAACAGGGGATGTCTCGATCCACTTGCTAACAGCGAAAACCCTTGAGTAGCGGCCTTCAGCTCAACTTCTGAATCCTTGAAGCTTTACCCCTGCCAGGGATGGGGGACACACCTCAAAGCGAGGCAGGGCAAGGCTTTCCGCCGAAATGTAAAGAATTTAAGTGCCTGACCCCATGCAAAAAAGAAGTAAGACGCAGCTCAGACTGCGTCTTACAAAACTCTAGTACTGCTCGCGCAATATCAAGTTAACCAATCGCTTTCGCCAGTCTCGCTTCCACATCCGGCCAGTTCACCAGATTCCACCAGGCCTCGATCCAAGCGGCTCTCTTGTTTTGATACTTTAGATAGTACGCGTGCTCCCAAACATCACATACGAGCAATGGAGTCACACCCCAAATAGACAAGTCCTGGTGTTTTTCCGCCGTCATGATTTCGAGTTTTGCAGAGTAGGGGTTCCAGACCAGGATGCCCCAGCCGGACCCTTCAACCGCAGCCGTTGCCGCGCTGAAATGCTTCTTAAAAGCTTCAAAACTGCCAAAATCCTTTTCAATCTGCTTCGCCAGATCACCCTGAGGCTCGCCGCCGCCGTCAGGAGACATATTGTCCCAAAACAGACAGTGCAATATGTGCCCCGCCCCGTGAAACGCCAATTCCCTCTCCCAATGCTTGACCAGGGCAAAATCACCGGCCGCGCGTGCCTCGGCAAGCTTGGTTACGGCATTGTTGAGCCCGTCCACATAGCCCTTGTGATGTGCGTCATGGTGCAGCCTTACCGTTTGTTCATCATAATAAGGCTCAAGAGCATCATAGGCATACGGCAAGTCTGGAAGCTTGTAGGTCATTATCCCCCACCCCTTTTCTTTGTTTTTTCTTGGAAGCATCTGTCGACATTAGAATTACATCAATATTTTGACACAAGAGCTTTAAGTCCTGCTTTCATTATTGACATTAACCCTCCTCTGCCCCTCACCAGGGAGGAGACACACCTTAAAGCAAGGCAGGACAAGGGTTTCCGCCGAAATGTAAAGAATTTAAGTGCCTGACCCCTATGCGCCGCTCTGACCGCTATCTTGGCCACCGCTTTGGCCGCCACTTTCGCCCTCGCCGCCGCTTTGACCCTGCTGCCGCCCACCCATCTGCCGGGTTTCGATGCTCTGCACCTCGCCGGGGACATCGATTTCCATCGTCTTCCCTTCCTGGGTGGTGATCGTCAGCCTGGTAACCGGCGCCTGCTCTTGCTGACGGCCTCCCTGATCACTGCCGCCCGATTGCCGACTGCCCTCACTACCGCTCTCGCCTTCACTACTGGTTCTGCTACCATCATCGTTCCTACTCCGCTGCTTCTCTGCGACACGCGTCAGATCGCCATACCGTTCTTCGAGCAGAAAGGCGTTATTCGCCTCAATCAGCCGCACCGGCGTGATCCGGGTCGGGACACTGAAGCTCCCGTCCATCGTCTGGGAGTGGTACTGCCAGCGGCCTTCGCGGGCCAGACCGACGGCTGCCTCGTAAGCAAACTGCCCCAGCTGTTCCGGCATCACGTCCACCTCGGCATCGTGATCGCCCATCACCAGCGCCTCAGCGGCCGTGCGGTCGGCCCCCACGCCCACCGTCAGCACCTGCTGCAGCAGCCCCCGCGACCGCAGCTTCTCCACGGCTGCCACCGCCATGCGGCTATCAGTGGCCAGGATGGCGTCAGGCACCCCCTCCGCCAGCACCTCGTCCACCGTGGTCGCCGCCTGAGACGGATCGCTGCGCGGGTGATCGTGCACCTCCAGCGTCCAGCCCGTGCCGTCCAGCGCTTCCCGCACCCCGTCCACAATTGCCCGCGCCATTGGGTCGTTCGGGTCACCGCTGAGCATCACCGCCCGCGCCTGCCCGCCCGGGGGCGTGTTTTCAATAAGGTAGCGCGCCTGCAGCGCCCCCGCCGTGGCGTGTTCCGAGGCCACGAAACCGTCCACCGGCGAGTCCTGCGGCAGCGTCTCCAGTGCCACCACCTTGATCTTGTTCATCGAGAGGCGGCGCACAATTCCGGGTCCCATCTGCGGATCGGCAAGCTGCAGCACCACCGCGTCCATTTTCTGCTCAATCATCTTGTCGATGTCCTGCTCCTGCTGCAGCGGATCGCCCTTGGCATCCATCCATGTTATGCGCACGTTATCCCGGCGGGCGCGTTCCTCCACCGTCTTCTTGATCGTCCGGTTCCCGTCGCGTCTCTCGTCCGCAATGCTGAATCCGATCTTGGGCTGCTCGTCGGCCGGACGACGCTCGCCCTCCCCGCGGTTGCACCCCGCCGTTGTTATTACACAAACGGCCAAAAAGGCCGCCAAGAGCCGCAAATAAAGGCGCATTCTGATCAGCCTCCTTTATTTAGACTTCCTTTTCGGACGGGTCTTGATTCTACATAGATACCCACTGGAATAAAATAAGTGAGCAGGGAGGTGTGGAAATGATTCCCATTATTAACGGCAAGGCCGATGAGCCTCTGCTGCGCGAAATCGAGCGGGCACGCGTGGAATGGCACGAGGCCGTGCGGCTGCTCGATTTTGCTGAAACCGAATTTATAGACTACGCGGTGTTTCGGATCAACTCCGCGCTCGCCCAGTATATCGCTCTGCTTAAAGAAGCGAAAAAATGCGGCCTGACGGCCTGGGACGTACCGTTGCGCCCGCCCGTGAACGGATCTGAATCAAACGAAAAGTAATTCAACCGCATAGCGCGGTCGGCCGGATCATCTTCCGGCCAACCGGTTGTATTCATCACGGACAAGCTTGATATCCTCCCAGACCGGCCGCTTTTTGGAAGGATCGCGCAGAAGCGCAGCCGGATGAAAGGTGGGCATGATTTTGATCCGGCCCCGCTCGATCCACCTTCCGCGGCAGGCCGTGATCCGCGCCTTAGGGTCGATGGTGAACTGCAGGGCGGTGGCGCCGAGCAGCACGATGATCCGGGGCGCGATAAGCTCAATCTGACGCCGCAGCCAGGGCTTACAGGCTTCGGCCTCCTCCCGGCTGGGCACTCGGTTCCCGGGCGGGCGGCACTTCACGATATTGGCGATGTATACCTCTTCCCGTGTCCATCCGCCCGCAGCGATGATCTTGTCCAACAGCTGCCCGGCCGCCCCGACAAAGGGCCTCCCCTGCAGATCCTCGTCCCGCCCCGGCCCCTCGCCGATGAACATCAGCAGGGCGTTCGGGTTGCCTTCCCCGAAAACAATGTTGGTGCGGCCCTCCGCCAATCCGCAGCAGCGGCAGTCACCCATGCTTTTCCGCAGATCTTCCAGTGTCTGAGGCTGCCCCATGTCGTCCAGGGTCACCTGTCCCTTCACCAGTTCGTCAAACACACTTCAAACCGCCTTCCGAAACATAATGATTACGACACTTGGTTCTTAGGGCCGAAATCTCCTGCCGGCGCAGGTCGAGGCGATCTTCGTGTTCGTCCAGCCTTCTTTCGTACGCTGGAATGTATCGTTTACAACCCTCCGATGATCGTACAGGGCGCGAATTCCACGTAAAAGGCACCCCTTCCAGCCGTCTACGGATTTATATTATCACAAACAAAGCGGGGGGCCCTCTTCTTTTTTAATTCTCGTAACCCATCGATTCACCTCAGAAACAGGTACCGGCCCACAAGTTTTTCCTGGCAGGAACTTTGGGCGTATGCGCAGAAATCTGGAGCCATCACTCCCCCACGGCTGCAGTTGCTGTCTTTAGGCGAAGACCGTGTTCTACTCATATATCTTTTCTGCAGAATGTGCAGATCCTTTATACGAAACAGAGACGCCCAACGTCAACGTGAAGAGGATATCTTACGAAAGCTTGACGAGCTCTTGGAGATGAATAAAGAGCACCTGAAACACCTTAAGGCTGAGTATCAGGATGGGGTTTGGCAATAGGGGAGGGGCCTATGAATACTGTTTTTGTTGTTGTTCCATACCAGGGAGTAAATGAGGGTGCTGGAAACGGAAAGGGTCCTCTGCGATTGGCACCGATCCTGCGGGAATCCGCTCGCCCGGGTGATCCCGGATACCGCTTCGATCAAGTCAAGTGTACGTTTGCGAATGACGGTGAACCGGAGGCAATGATCCGGATAAACTCAATCATCGCCCGAAAGGTCCGTTCATCCGTAAGTAAGGGCGCCCTCCCCCTCGTGCTGTCCGGTAACTGCTACACCTGTCTCGGGGTGCTTGGCGGGCTCAAGAGGGAGGTCGGTCTGATCTGGATTGATGCGCACGGTGATTTCAACACACCTGAAATCACCCCGAGCGGTTACCTTGACGGGATGGGATTGGCGATCGCTACGGGGCGCTGTCACGCCTCAATCCGGCAGGCGATAGGCGTCGCACCCGTGGCCGAATCGAATGTGTTGCTTGTTGCGGCACGTGATCTTGATCCCCTGGAGCGCGAGAGTCTTCTAAATTCCAAGATCCAACTACTTAAAGTAGAACACGTCGAGCGCGCTACCGAGTTGGAGATTTTGGCGTCAAGGGTCCGGGAAGTCTACTTGCACATTGACCTGGACGTCCTTGACCCCTCGGAAGCCCCCGGGGTTATTTTTAAGGCCCGCAACGGTCTGACCTGCGCCCAACTCGACGGGCTAATCAGGTCGATCGCCCGGCATTTTTCCATCGCCGCCGTAAATATTACCGGATACAACCCGGATCTGGACCAGGAAGACAAAACGCTGCGAGCAGCGGTTGCTGTCATCGAAACGATCTTGAATACAAGACACGAAACCCTTTAGCGGCGGCCTTCAGCTCAACTTCCGTCTCAAAAGCTTTGGCTCCTCCACCTGGGGAGGGGACACACCTATAACCCAGACTGGACAAGGCTTTCCGCCGAAATGTAAAGAATGTAAGTGCCTGACCCCCTATTTAATGCTGACCCTCGTGCCGTCTCCGACCTCGGGCGGCGGATCAATGATAACCAGGTCTCCGGTCCGAATCTCCCCAGTGACTTCGACCAGCCCGCCGGTCGCACGGCCCAGGGCCACTTCCACCGCATGCGCCCGCCCGTCGCGAACGACAAAAACCAGGCTCTGACCGGCCTTCCGGAAGACCGCTGACTCCGGAACAATCGCATCGGCAGCCGTCTGGTCGACCACAATCTCGATACTCACTTCGTAGCCTGATTTCAGGTGTTCCACGCCCTCCGTGATCCGTATCTCCACCGCGGCTTTGGCCTCTTTCACCCCCAGCGCCGAAACGGTTGTCACACCCGTTGGGGCCACCTTGGTCACCTCGCCCCCGGCCACGGCCACACCTCCCGTCAGGTGGGTGATCCGCACGGTCTGGCCTGTTTTCACCAAGGCCGCGTCACGGGGCTCGATGCGGGCATCGATGGTCAGCGCTTCAGGATCACCTATGGAGATCAACGGGGTGCCGGGAGTGACCACCGCCCCCGGATCAACCGCGCGAGTCAGAACGACACCGTCTCTTGTAGCGGTGATCCGTGCCCGGGCCAGTTCCCGCTCGGCCTGACGGACCATCGCGTCGGCCGCCTGCACCTGAGCCTCCAGGGTGTCCACCGTCAGCTTCCCGGCGCGGGCCTGTTCGGCTTCGCCGGCTGCCTTTTCGTAGGCCAGCTGCGCGGCCTCCAATTCACTATCGCTGACAGCCTCGTGCGCGTGCAGATACTCGATGCGCTTCAGTTCAGTCTCGGCCTGTTTAAGAGCAAGTTCCGCCAACTCCACAGCCACCCGGTTTTGTTCGCGCGCCTCGGCCACCTGTGCCTCCAGCGCCCGGCGCTCCGCAATGGCCCGAGCGAGGCCGTCCTCCAGGGGAGCGGTGTCGAACGCCACCAACAGGTCCCCGGCCGCCACCCGGTCCCCTTCTTCAACGTTCACGACAGCCACACGGCCGCCCACCTCCGCCGCGATGGACAGCGGATCCTGCGCCTTGACCTCGCCGGTACCGCGCACGGTGACGGCCAGTTCCCCTGCAGTAACCTCTGCCGTTTCCACGGCCACCCCCCGCAGGCTGGACGCCACCGTCCCCGCGGCCACGAGTAAGATCACCACCGCCACTCCGAGCCCGATTTTCAATTTCCGGGACTTCATACATCTTCACTCCCTCTCCCAGGATGCCATAAAAGCCTGAGGTCCCCTATACTTATAACGAATCATCATTTTGCTTACGGATTGAGTGCCGGGAACCGAACTTAGAAATGGTCGAATCGCTGAGCCGGAGACCGGGGTAAACCCTAATGACACCCGTTGTGTAACAGGGGGCCTGATTATCAACCAATCCTTCCCCCCCTCCTGACTCCTGACTCCTGACTCCTGACTCCTGACTCCTGATCTCCGACTTCCGACCTCCGTTTTTCTACTCCCGGTGTTTTGAGGCCTCCGCCAGGTTGATGCCGCCCACCCGGTTGATGGCCGGCACCTGCGCCACGAGCACGGCCGTCATTATCCCGATCAGCGCCAGAACGATCGTCAACGGGTAAATGGCCAGCTCTATCGTCATCATATCACTCAGCGCCGCATAGGCTGCCGTAAACACTGCGGTCCACAAGTAACCGAGCAGTACCCCGAGCGCGAGACCGGGCAGCGCCGGCAGCACACCCTCGGCCATGATCAGAAGGCCCGTGCGCTTCCGCCCCATGCCCTGCATCCGGAGAATCGCCAGTTCCCGCATCCGCTCCATTGTCGTGATCGAGCTCATACTGTACACAATCGCTCCGGAGAGCAGCATGCTGAAGAGCAGGGCGACACCGATAAAAGCATACATCAGATCGAGGTACTGCGTGATTTCCGCCCGCATTTCGGTGATATCCTGGATGCCGACCACGTTGGGCAGCGCCCGGGTGCGCTCCCGTACCGCGTCCAGCCCATCGGGTGCGACCGAGACCAGCACCGCCGAAATCGGGGTCCCGGGGCCCCGGATGGCACGGACCTCCTCCAGCGGCAAGTACCCTCCGGCACCGATGAACAGCTCGACCGTCCCGGCCACCGGCACCTCCCTGGCCGGAAGCCCTTCCAGCATCGGTTCGATAATGATCGTTTCCCCGGTCTCCACACCCAGAATCTTCTGGACATTGGAGGAGAGCAGCACCCCGTCCCGCGTGGGCAAAACCCGGTTCCCGTCCGGGTCCTCGAGGACATACAGTTCCGTATCCTCCTGGGGACCGGTGAGCTGTCCCTCGTGCACGATATGCCCGTTCCGGTAGCGTACAGGGATCTCAACCACCGCCTCCGCCCGCTCCACTTCCGGCCAGAGTTCGATTTCACGCACCGCGTCCCACCCGGTGGGACCGGTGAAATCGATCCGGGCGTCATAGGGAACCATCTCGCCGTAATAGCGGTTTAGCATGTGGTCAAAAAGATTGTAGAAGGAACCCGTCAGGATCAGGAAGCTCACCGCCACCGCGATCCCGACGGCGGAAAAATTGAAGCGCCACGGGTTGCGGGTGATATTCCGCACGGGGAACTTCCACAAGGCGGGCAGCTTCTGTATGAAGGCCAGCCGGTGCTCACCCCAGAAGCGGCGGCCCGGAGGCGGGGCGGGCGGACGCATCGCTTCCACCGGCTGAATCGCCGCCGCCTGGCGGGCCGAATAGAATCCCGCCGCCAGACAGGTGCCGATCCCGAGCAAGGCGGACGAGAGCAGCACGCCCCAGTTCACGCTCTCGGTCACATAAATCAGGTTAAAGAACTGCCCGTACAAATCGGTCAGTCCCAGCGACATCCAGTACCCCGCCAGGATTCCCAGCACCGAGCCGGTGCATCCCACCAGAAAGCACAAACCCAGGTAGTAGCGCAGAATGTCTCCCCGGCTGTAACCCAGCGCCCGCAGCAGTCCGATATGGGACCGCTGCCGGTTGACGATCCGGGCGAGCAGAACCAGGATGATCATCACCGCCGCACCGAGAAACAGGACGGGCAGCATCACCGACCAGGCCGACAGGCCCTCGACTTCCGTCTCCAGCATGCGGTAGCTGGTCTGGTCCTCCATTTCCACAATCGTCCGGTAGCCCGAACCCGAAACCAGCGTCTGCAGCGCCTTCTTGACCGGCTGCCGGTCCGCCCCGGGTTCCAGCAACAGCGTAATCTCGTTGATCCGGCCGCCGGTACCCATAATCTCGGCCATCGTTTCCCGGGTGACAAACAGCACCCCGAAGGTCTGCGCACCGCCGAAAAGCTGCCCGGTATCGGGCGCGGGAAACAGGTATTCGGGGCTGATCACCAGACCCTGAACGGTCAGTTCCTGCCGGATGCCGTTTACAATCGGGTAAATCCGGTCCCCCGGCTCCAGTCCGTGAGCCTTCGCGAAGTCGCTGGACAGCAGGACACCGCGCCGGTGTTCCCCGTCCCCCTCCAAGAGCCGCCCCCGCACCAGATAAACATCATTCACCGGGTCCTCACCCGGTCCGGGAAGGGAAATCAGCCGTGCCGTGATCCGCTCTTCGACCCCCTCCAGATCCAGCGCCACATCCTCGACCACGCGTCCGGCAGCCATCCGCACCCCTTCGATCTGCCTCGCCTGCGCGACAAGGGCTTCCGGTCCGGACGCAAAATAGGCGGTCAGATGAGCGGCGTTCAGCCGTTCAAAACTGTTCTCCGCGGAGGTCTGAAGGTTTAGGTAGGCCAGATACAAAGAGCAGAAGAGGGCCACGCCGAGGGTAACCAGCAAGGCCAAGGCCAAGAACTGGCCCTTATAGTGCAGCACGTCGCGGAACAGCTTGCGCCACAGCATATGATCACCAACTGATCAGGGAGGGATCGACCGGGTTCTGATTGGTCTTGATATGGTCGATATACCCGTCCCGCATCGTTATCACACGGTCGGCCATCGCCCCGATCGGGGTGTTGTGCGTGATGATCACCACGGTCTTGCCCATTTCGCGGCTGACGCGGTGCAGGAGCCGCAGCACCTTGATCCCGGTCTTGAAATCCAGGGAACCGGTCGGCTCGTCACACAGCAGCAGATCCGGCTCCTTGGCCAGCGCCCGGGCGATGGCCACACGCTGCTGCTCCCCGCCGGAAAGCTGCGCCGGAAAACTGTCCTTCTTGGACTCCAGACCCAGGCTTTCCAGGATGTGATCAAAGCTCGAACGCCGCCCGGCGATCTCAGCGCCGAGGGCCACGTTCTCGGAAACAGTGAGATTGGAAATCAGATCGAAAAACTGAAAAATAAACCCGACGTGATGCCGGCGGTAGGCAGTCAGTTCATTGTCATCGGCTTCGGTCAGGTTTCGGCCTTCGTAAAGCAGTTCTCCGCCGCTGGGCTGGTCAATGCCGCCCATAATGTTGAGAAGCGTGCTTTTTCCGGAACCGCTGGGTCCCAGGATGACCAGGATCTCACCCCGGTACACCTCCAGATCGGTGGGCTTCAAAGCCGGAACCTCCACCTCGCCCATGCGGTATGTTTTCCAGACCCCTGACAGCCGGAGCAAAACTTCTCCAGACATCGTCATCTCCCGTTTCAAAGCGGGCACTTTATCCGGTCTCCATCCTCAGGTGTTCACAACATAACCTTCGTCTCGGATTGAGTACCGGGCAGCACCCGCCGCATCGTGGACAACCGGTTGGTTCAGGAGAAGAAAAATTTCCGGTAAGTACCGGAAATCCGAACAAATCACTCTCTTAGATCTTCTCAAGGATGATCCGGTGATCGACAAGGGCCAATTCTTTAATTCTGGCTTTGACAATCTTGCGCCGGCCGAAAATATCCTCCAGCAGCAGACCGTCCTCATGGGGGAGAACGCGATCCACCGATTCCAGGATCATTTCTTCACGATCACCCTCGATCAGGTAGGCATTCGCTTCACACATCGTCACCCAAGCCTCCCGTCCGTGACAATGATCACGTTTCGCTCCATTATAGTGATGCTCACATTTTCTTGTCAACCTTGCCCCGCAGCCACCGGGACACCAGGGACGGTTTCATCTCCACATAGTGGATTTCGCCGCCCTCGGGCACCGGCATTATCCCCAGCGTCCCTCCCGGCGGTACATGCACCAACTCGCGGTAGTACCGGCGGTCATCCTTGACGAAGCCCAGCTCCTGCACCCCTTCTTGAAGCACCGCCGCCTGCAGTTCGGCCTTGAACCGCACCGGCCGGCCGTTGATTTCGCGCAGCAGGTCACCGCTGCGAATGCCTGCTCTCCATGCCGGTGAATCCTGACGCACCCCCAGGACGAGCAGCCCGTCCACGCGGGGCACGAATACCGGTTTCTCGTTGAATTCCCTGTGCCTGCTGAGGTGTATCGTCAGTTCATGGCCCAGCGGGGAAAAGAGGGCCGCCGCCCAGGCAAACACGGGGTTTAAGGATGCCAGAAGGGCCAGCAGATAGAGAACGATGCTGTATGCGCCCAGGGCCAGCGCACTGGCGCGCGTCTTTTGGCGCGGGGTCCGGGCCACGGCCAGATCCCCGTAACCCAGCGCGGCCACCACCGGCAGCATCACAAAGACCACCGTCTCCGCATCAATCCCTCCCGCGGGCTCAATCAACGGCCACCAGCCGGGCATTTCCACCGCCCCCGGGAGAACCTCAACCCCGGATACGATGCTCAGAATGATCAGCGGCAGCGGCCAGAACTTCTGCAGGGCGAACCCGCCGACGACCCGCCCCCGGGGCAGACGGATATAGGCGGGAACGGCACCGATATGCCCGCTGATCAGAATCAGTATACTCTCCACGAAGTGCAGCATGGCCACCAGCGCCATCACCTGGGCCACACCGATGTCGGGAAAACCGGTGAGAAGATGCAGGGTCGCGAGGAGCCCTCCGCTGTACGCAAAGCAGAGGAATCGCGCATCAATCAGCATCAGCAGGATGGCAACCGGGAGGAGATACATAATGTCGGTCCAGGCAATACTCAGCCCGGTTAGCACAATCAGGTAACTGCCGACCACACCGCCAATCAGGCCGAAGGCGGTTGACTGCAGTGTTTCACCGATCACCGAGGAACTGCCGCTGCCGAGAAAGGTGTTCCGCATGGCGGCGATCCGCCGGTACTGAAAAGCAACCAGCGCAATAACCACCCAGAATATCGGATTAATAAATACCTCAAACACCCGACCCAGTACGGCTGTGAATGCCCAGCCGAAAGGGAAGATGGGTTCCATTACACATTACCCGCTTTCAGGAGTGCGATCGCCTTCTCCAGCTGGGTATCGGTTTCTCCGTAGGCATCCTGTTCCACCACGATGTCCGGTTCCACACCCTGCATGTTCAGATCGTGCCCTTTGGGCGTCAGGTACCGGGCCGTGGTCAGTTTAAGACCGGACCCGTCAACCAGGGGGAATACCGTCTGCACGACCCCTTTACCGTACGTTTTGGTGCCGACCAGCGTTCCGGCCCCCGCATCCTTGAGCGCTCCGGCCACGATCTCGGCCGCACTGGTCGTATATCCATTCACCAGCACAACCAGCGGCAAATCCAGCGTGCTCGGATTAGCCGTCAGGATCTGGTCCTCGGCCGTCCGATAGTCGATGTGCACAATCGGGCCGCCCTCGATAAACAGGTCGGCCACATCTACCGCCGCAAACAGCTCCCCGCCGGGATTGCCGCGCAGATCCAAAATCAGGGAGGTAATGCCCTGCTGTTCCAGAGCATTCAGGGCATAGACCGCCTCACTGCCGGTATTCCGTCCGAACTGATAAATGCTCAGGTACCCGATCCCGTCCTCAAGCACCTGGGAGTCGACGGTCGGATTATGAATCGTATCCCTGGTCAGGATAAAACGCAGAGGCTGATCCTCACCGGCACGCCGGACAACCACTTCCACCTTGCTGCCGACCTCACCCCGCATCAGAGTGACCGCCGTTTCCAGATCCATCCCTTCGGTCGAAGTGCCGTCCACTTCAATGATCACGTCGTTCTCCCGGAGGCCCTCCTTCTCGGCCGGGCTGTTTTCGAACACCCTGCGCACGGTCAGGCTTTGGTCCTCTCCGTACCCGACCGCGATTCCCAGCCCGCCGAAAGACTGCTCGATCTGCTCCTGTAAGCGCTTGAAGGTTCCCGGGTCCAGGTACACCGAATACGGATCATCCAGTGCTTCGACAATTCCCGTGATCGCCCCGTTGATCAGGGTGGAGGCATCCACCTCTTCCAGATAATTGGCCCGCACCAGCCGCACCACCCATACCAGGTTGCCGAGGTTCTTGTAGTTAGTTAAAACAAGAAGGGCCGACGATACAACAAGGACGATAAACAGGACCCCTAGGCCCGCTAGAATCCGTCTCGCCCCACCGTTTCCTGACAAACACAACACCGCTTTCGCACTCTCGTTTTTGCATACGATATTATACTATAATAGCAATTTTCAAATTACAAATGCGGGCGGACGTCCTAATTCTGCTTGTATCTGCTCTGATAAAAAAAATACCGCCCTTAACGGCGGTATCCCGAAAAGTGAAATATCTGGGAATCGAAATAGACGCTAGCGCAGATAGTTCCAGGGGTTAACGTGATTGCCGTTCTCCCGCACGGTAAAGTGCAAGTGCGGCCCGGTGGACCAGCCGGTGCTTCCGATCCGGGCGATGTTCTGTCCCTGCACCACCGGCTGCCCTTCCCTCACCAGGAAGGACGAGAGATGGCCGTAGAAACTGGTGACCCCCGCCCCGTGATCAATCATAACCACGTTACCGTACCCCTGAAGCGTACCCACGTAAATCACCGTACCCGACTGTGCGGCCACCACCGGCACTCCATGCGGCGCCGGAATATCGATCCCGTCGTGCATCCGGTTGGTCTTCAGAATCGGATGCAGACGCATCCCGTAACCGGAAGACACTCCGGTATGCCCGGGCACGGGCCAGACAAACTGACCGCTGTAAACCTGCCCGCTGCCGGCACGCTGCAGGGCAATCTGCCGCAGCAGTTCCTGCTCCTTGGCCTCCAGCGCTTCCAGTTCCCGCTGTGCCGCACTCAGGTTTTCGCTCGCCCGGCTGAGCAGCGTCTTTTTCTCCTGCTGCTGCGCCGAGAGCGAACGGTAGATATTCTGCTGCTCCCGAGCCATTGCGGCGATGCTGTCGCGGCGTTCCTCAATCGATTCCTTAACCTTGTTGATCCGGTCCCGCTCGGCAGTGATCTTCTCGATCAGAGCCACGTCCCGATCCAGAATGGCCTTCAGATACTCGATATTGTTGACAAATTCGTTAAAGCTGCCGGCACCCAGAAGAATCTCCAGATATCCGACCTGCCCGTTCTCGTACATGCTTCTGATCCGCTGTTTGAAGAGCTGGTCGTTTTTCTCCAGGCGTTCTTCGGCCTCGGCCAGCTCGGCCTCGGTCTGCTGCAGGCGCTTTGTGGCTTCGGCCAGCTCCTGATCAAGTTGGCTGATCAAGCGCATCTTCTCCGCGATCTCACGGTCCAGCGCGGCCACCTGCCTGGAGTAGTTTTGCACCGTGCTCTTGCCGGCGTTTACCTGCTGCTTTTGGCTCTGAAGCTGCTGCCGCGTTTGCCGCAGCTCGTCCTCCAGATCGCCCCAGGCCGCCGACAGCGTACCGCCCATCACGGCGGCGATAACGGCCAGCACAAGCGCCATTTTCAATAGCGAACGCGTCACCCCTGAACTACCTCCCGGAACCACTCACTACTAACGCCCCAACGACCAACGACCACACTCACACCTTCAGATACTTCCGGATCGAAATGCTGCTTGCCAGCCCGCCGATGAACACCCCGAGGGCAAGCAGCCCGCCGCCAAGTGCCAGCAGCGTATTCTGATCGCTAACCGGCTGCAGCAGATAGAAAGACAGCCGCTCCAGCTGCATCAGCAGGTACCAGTAGCCGCCGCCCAGGATCAGTACGGCCCAAAGCGAGCCGAGAAAACCGACCAGCATCCCCTCCAGCAAGAAGGGAAACCGGATAAACCAGTTGCCGGCACCCATGTACTTCATTATCTCGACCTCATCCCGCCGCGCCATCACCGACAGCCTGATCGTGGTCATGATCAGGAAGACGGCGGCCAGCGCCAGCAGCCCGGCGGCAATCAGCGCCGCGACGTTCACCCACCGGGTGACCTCGATCAGCCGTTCCACATAACCCTGCCCATAGCGCACCTTGTCCACGCCGGGCAGCCGCTCGATCTCACGGGCCAGTGCCGGCACAACCTCGGCGCTCTCGGTTTGCACCCGGAAGCTGTTCGGAAGCGGATTGTCTTCCTCCAGACCGTCCAGCACATTCCGGCGCTCGCCGAGCGACTCGCGCATTTCCTCGAGCGCCTGTTCCTTCGGAACGTAAGTCACCCGGTCAACACCGGGCATCGCCCGGATCTCCCGGGCGAGATTATTGACCCGGGCGTTCTCTTTCAAATAGGCGTTGATCTCAATCTCGGATTCAACCTGGCTCAAGAACTGACTGGCATTGAGGGCCACCAGGGAAAACCCGCCCAAGATCAGCAGGGAAACGGTGATCATCGCCGCCGAGGCCATGCCCAGCCAGAAATTGCGCCGCAGCGAGACGAAGGTCTGGACCAGACAGTACCGGAGAGCGTTAAGTGCCATAACCGTAACTCCCCTGTTCCTCGTCACGGATCACCCGGCCCTTTTCCAGATGAATAACCCGCTTTTTCATTTCATTCACGATATCCCAGGCGTGGGTGGCAATGACCATCGTCGTCCCCGACCGGTTGATCTGTTCAAACAGTTCCATCAGGCTGCGCGAGTTCTCCGGGTCAAGGTTCCCGGTGGGTTCATCGGCCAGGATCAGTACCGGGTTTTTCACGATAGCCCGGGCGACGCACACCCGCTGCTGTTCACCGCCCGACAGCTGGTTCGGAAAGCGGTCGGCCTTTTCAGCCAGCCCAACCAGCTTGAGCACCTCGGGAACCCGCGTCCTGATATCCCGCCGGGAGACACCGATCACCTCCAGCGCAAAAGCCACGTTTTCAAAAGCCGTCTTACGCGGCAGCAGCCGAAAGTCCTGAAAGATCATCCCGATCTTGCGCCGCATCGCCACAACCTCGCGGCCCTTGAGCCGCAGCACATTTCGACCATCGAAAAATATCTGCCCGGACGTCGGCTTTTCTTCGCGAAAAATCAGTTTGGTAATCGTTGATTTTCCGGCCCCGCTCGCCCCGACCAGAAACACAAACTCCCCCCGCTTGATGCGCAGGGTGACGTCGTTTACAGCCTTGACACCGTTGGGGTATTCCTTTGTGACGTTGTAGAAATGAATCAAGCGCTCGCACCCCTTAAGCGGTCAGCGTAGTTCTATTTCGACACCATACTCGCGAGTCCTCTAAAAAAGGAAAATTATGCAGAAATAGATGGCAGTTGGCTAATCAGTCAGCCTAAAAATGCCAGCAGGACGGGGCTATTTGCGCCCTATGGCCTCCCGCGCCGCTGCCGCAATGTGGGCCGGGGTCAGCCCGAATTTCTCCATCAGCTCATCCGGCTTGCCCGATTCGCCGAAAACGTCTCTGATGCCCACGCGAACCATCGGTACCGGGTGATTCTCGACCAAAACCTCCGCGACCGCGCTGCCCAGACCGCCGATGATGCTGTGTTCCTCCACGGTCACGATCGCGCCGGTGCGCCGGGCGGCGGCGGTTACAGCCTCCACATCCAGCGGCTTTACGGTGTGGATGTTCAGGACGCCCGCGTCAATCCCTTCCCCGGCCAGAATCCCGGCGGCCTCCAGCGCCTCGGCCACCATGATACCGCAGGCCACAAGGGTTACGTCCTTGCCGGGGCGCAGTTCGACCGCCCGCCCGGGCACAAACTCGAACTCTTCACCGTGCAGCACAGGCACCGGTGAGCGTCCCAGACGGATATAAACCGGACCGTCGATCCGGGCCGCGGCGGCCACCGCGCCGTGGACCTCGACGGCGTCGGCCGGTACGAACACGGTCATCCCCGGCAGCACCCGCATCAGGGCGATATCCTCGATCGACTGGTGTGATCCCCCGTCCTGCCCGACGGTGATTCCCGCATGGCTCGCCGCAATCTTCACATTGAGGCCGGGATAGGCCACACTCTGGCGGATCTGATCGTAGGCCCGGCCGGTGGCAAAAACGGCGAATGTGCTGCAGAACGGCAGCTTGCCCGCCGCGGCCAGTCCGGCCGCCGTGCCGATCATGTTCGCCTCGGCGATGCCCATATCGAAAAAACGCTCCGGAAAGGCCTTCTTGAAATTGATGGTCTTCGTCGACTTCGCCAGGTCGGCATCCAGGACGACCACGTCCCGGTTCTCGGCACCCAGTGCCAGCAGAGCTTCCCCGTATGCCTGGCGCGTTGCAATCTTTTTCATTAGTCCTGCCTCCGTTCCGTGAGCTCGGCGATGGCCTGCTCTTTCTGATCATCCTTGGGTGCCGTACCGTGCCAGTCTACCTGCGCCTCCATAAAGGAAACACCCTTGCCCTTCACCGTCTCGGCGATAATGACGGTTGGTTTCCCCTTTACGTTTTTCGCCTTCGCCACGGCCTCGATGATCTGCTCCACATCGTGTCCGTCGATCTCGATCACTTCCCAGCCGAAGGCCCGCCACTTTTCGGACAGGGGCAGCGGGGACATGACCTCGGTCACCGGACCGTCGATTTGCAGCCCGTTAAAGTCCACAAAAGCCGTCAGGTTGTCCAGGCCATAGTGCGCGGCCGCCATCGCCGCTTCCCAAACCTGTCCTTCCTGCAGTTCGCCGTCGCCGAGCAGGACATACACCCGGTAGTCCCGACCGTCCAGCTTGGCGGCCAGTGCCATCCCGTTCGCCGCCGAGAGCCCCTGACCGAGCGACCCCGTGGACATCTCCACGCCGGGCAGTTTCTTCATGTCCGGGTGTCCCTGCAGGGGGCTGCCCAGCTTCCGCAGGGTCATCAAGTCTTCCACCGGAAAATAGCCCCGCTCGGCCAGCGCTGCGTACAGCACGGGCGCCGCGTGCCCTTTGGAGAGCACAAACCGGTCGCGGTCGGACCAGTCCGGGTGCTCCGGGTCCAGGCGCATCTCACGAAAATACAGGGTGGTTACAATATCGGCCGCGGAGAGCGAACCTCCGGGATGACCCGAGCCGGCGGCGTGAATCATATTGATGATATGGCGGCGGATCGTATTCGCCCGGGCTCTGATCGCGGACGGGTTGCTGTTGTTCATCTGGCTGCCTCCCAATCTTATATTCAGCTTGTTCCGGGTTTTTTGAAGCCCTCGCCCAGCACCTCCCGCACATCGGTGACGACGACAAAGGCCCCCGGATCCACACTGTGCACAATCTCACGCAGGCGGGTAACCTCACTCCGGACCACAACGGTGAACAGAATCTCCCGCCCCTCGCCGGAGAATGCCCCCGCTGCTTTCCATACGGTCGCCCCGCGCTTCAGGTCCTCCAGCACCACTCTTGTGATCTCGGCCGGACGGGTCGAAATGATAAAAAAGGCCTTCGCAAATCCGAACCCTTCCTGCACCATGTCGATGATCCACGACGCCACAAAGATGCTGATCAGGGCGAACATAGCCAGCTCCGCAGAGCGAAAAGCCAGACCGGCGGCCAGCACCACCACACCGTCGATCAGAAAAAGGAGCTGCCCGATATTCACCCCCAGGTAGCTCCGGAGGATGGCGGCCCCGAAATCGGTACCACCGGTGGTGGCCTTGGACCGAAAGACCAGCCCCAGCCCCAGCCCGACCAACACCCCGCCGAACACGGCGGCCAGGAAAACGTCCTGGGTCGGCACCGGGGCAAAGTTCACCAGAACGTCAATGCTAACCGACAACAGAATGGTCGCATAGAGGGTGCGAAGCCCGAAGGTAAAGCCCAGACGGGTGATCCCCCAGACAAACAGCGGCACATTCAAGACCAGCATCATCACGCCGACGGGCAACCCGAACAGGTGGTACAGGATGGTGGCGATGCCGCCCACCCCGCCCGCCGCTATCCGGTTCGGCACCAGGAACATGGCCAGCCCGGCCGCCGTGATCAGGACGCCGGCATTCAAAACGAGAAACTCGCGGAAAAGGCGTGCCAAATTAGACCCCTCAGGATAGAATACCCATCCTGCCGGGTTACTACCAGCCATCTGCCGGAAAAACCAAGCTTTATTGCCAATACGAATCAAAGTATTCTTTTTTTCGACGGCAAATCCTGCAAAAAGAAAAACAGTATTCAGGCGCCCACGTCACCCTGACGGGCCACACCATCAAAGTAACAAGAAATAGGGGCGTAGCGTCCTGGTTTACCCCAGGGCGACTTGTGCCCGGACTAGACCATAAGGATTATGGTTTGTTTGATAGGATAGCTGTGCTCAGGGATTACCGGAACAAACAGTTGGGAGTATAGATCAAAAATGCGCAGCGAGCCGAGGATCAGCGCCGACCGCACTGTCTGACCCGGCACTCAATCTGTATGCAAAACTATGGCTCTACATCGAAAAATGAGTAATACAGATTGAGTGCCGGGGAGTTCGGCGGCGCCCTCGGCGAGCGAGCAGATTCCGCTGCCACGGACATGTTTGTGTAGGTAATCCCTGAGTACAGCGCTGGTAGAATTACCTCTTCACTAAGAATGGTGTCCGAAACGCACAAGTCCCCCGGGGTGAACCCGATGACACAAAGAAGACCCGGCTGAATGCCGGGCCGGACAATGGCCACTGTTGGTTTATTTACTTCTGTCCGCGGGCCTGCCAGAGCAGATACGCCTGGATGAACTCGTCTATCTCCCCGTCCATCACCGCACTCACATCTCCCTTTTCATACTTGGTACGGTGGTCCTTCACCATAGAATACGGATGAAAGACGTACGAGCGGATCTGGCTGCCCCAGGCGATTTCCATCTGCTCGCCGCGCAGCGAGGCCAACTCCTCCTCGCGCCGCTTGATCTCTAAAGCCAGGAGCTTCGACTTCAGCATCTTCATCGCCGCGTTGCGGTTGGACAGCTGCGAACGCTCATTCTGGCAGGAGACCACAATTCCGGTCGGCAAATGAGTGATGCGTACCGCCGAGTCGGTCTTGTTCACATGCTGTCCTCCGGCTCCGCTGGAGCGAAAGGTGTCAATCCGCAGGTCGTCGGGATTGATTTCCACCTCGGCGTCCTCATCCACCACGGGCATGACGTCAACCGAGGCAAATGACGTGTGCCGGCGGCCACCGGTATCAAACGGAGAAATGCGCACCAGCCGGTGTACGCCCCTCTCCGAACGCAAATATCCGTAAGCCATCGGCCCGGAAACCTGGAAGGTGACGCTCTTGATCCCGGCCTCATCGTCGGCCAGCAGGTCGAGCACTTCCACATTGAATCCGCGCCGTTCCGCCCAGCGGGTGAACATGCGGAACAGCATCTCCACCCAGTCCTGTGCATCCAGCCCGCCCGCCCCGGCATGCAGGCTGAGAATGGCATCCCGGTCGTCGTAAGGTCCGGACAGCAGCAGTTCCAGTTCCAGAGCGCGGACAGCCTCATCCACCCGGTTCAGATCGGCCTGAACTTCAACAGCCGTTTCCTGGTCGCCCTCATCCTCACCCAGTTCAAGCAGGACGACGGCATCCTCAAAACAGCGGCTCAGCCTCTGAAAAGACTCCACCCGGTCGCGCAGCGCAGAGAGCCTCTGGGTCACCTTACGGGCCTCTTCCTGATCATCCCAGAAGGAGGGCGCCTCCATCTGCTTTTCCAGGGCGGCGATTTCCTGCTCCTTGCCGGCCAGGTCAAAGAGAGTGTTCGAGCGCGGCAAGCCGGCGGGACAGGTCTTCCTGCATTTTTCTAAGTTCAACGTACATATACCGAATCTCCCCTTCCTTGCCACGGGGACAGACCAAAAACCAAGACTTCAGCAATTGCCTTGCTGCTGAATAAGAGTGACTTTGACCGATCAATAAACCCAAATCAGTGAACTATTGAAGTCTGTCCCCGTAATCTTACGCCGTGCCGGCCTTCTGCCGGCCGCAGCACTTCTTGTATTTCTTTCCGCTGCCGCAGGGGCAGGGCTCATTCCGGCCGACCTTCTTTTCCTCACGCTGCACCGGCCGTCTCGGCCCCTCCTGCCGCCGGTTCTCGGTCACCTGCCGCTGCTCGGGCTGCACGGCAACACGCACCCGGAACAGATAGCGCACGGCATCCTCCTGAATGGAGGCGACCATATTCTGGAACATCTCGTAGCTCTCAAACTTGTACTCCACAAGCGGGTCTTTCTGCCCGTACGCCCGCAGGCCGATACCCTCACGCAGCTGGTCCATGGCGTCCAGATGATCCATCCACTTCTCGTCCACGACCTTCAGCAGCACCACGCGCTCAATCTGGCGCATCGTCTCGGCCCCGAGCTCAGCCTCCCGGGCCGCGTACACCTTCTCCATTTTTTCCAGGAAGAAGTCGATCAGCTCTTGCACGGAAAGGCCCTTGATATCCTCGGGCTGCACACTGCCCGCCGGCAGGAAGATTTGGCTGAAATGATCGATCATCCCGGCCAGGTTCCACTCTTCCGGGTAGACCCCCTCGGGCGCGAACATATTGACTCCGTTCTCAACCACCTGCTTCATCATATCCCGGATCACGGGCCGGAGATCCTCATCCAGCAGCACCTGCCGCCGCTGGGCGTAGATCAGTTCACGCTGCTGGTTGATCACATCGTCATACTCCAGGACGTGTTTCCGGATGCTGAAGTTGCGGCTTTCCACCCGCCGCTGGGCGCTCTCCAGCGACCGGGTGATCAGCGGGTGCTCCAGAGGAACATCGTCCTCCATCTTCAGTTTGTTCATCAGTCCGGCGATGTTGTCACCGCCGAACAGCCGCAGCAGGTCGTCGTCCAGAGATACAAAGAACTGCGCCGCCCCCGGGTCACCCTGGCGGCCGCAGCGGCCGCGAAGCTGGTTGTCGATCCGCCGGCTCTCGTGACGCTCGGTACCGATGATAAACAATCCGCCCAGCTCAACCACCTGATCGTGCTCGGCGTCGGTGATCTTCTTGCACTCCTCAAGCAGTTCACGGTACACCCGACGCGCCTCGGCCACTTCTTCGCTGCACGGACCCCACTCGTCGGCCTCGGCGATGACCTCCTCGGGGTAGCCGCGCTGCCGCATTCTTTCCTTCGCCATATACGAAGGATTGCCGCCGAGCAGGATATCGGTCCCGCGCCCGGCCATGTTCGTGGCAATGGTGACCGCCCCCAGACGTCCGGCCTGGGCCACGATCTGCGCCTCCTGCTCGTGAAACTTCGCGTTCAGCACCTGGTGCTTTATCCCGCGCCGCTTCAGCATCTTGCTCAGCAGTTCGGACTTTTCAATGGAAATGGTGCCCACCAGCACCGGCTGGCCGGTGGCATGCCGCCGGGCGATTTCCTCGACCACGGCCGTGTACTTGGCCGGTTCACTCTTGAAGATCACGTCGGGCAGATCCCGGCGGATCATCGGGCGGTGCGTGGGAATGACCACCACGTCCAGCTCATAAATCTTCTTAAACTCTTCAGCCTCGGTATCGGCCGTACCGGTCATCCCGGCCAGCTTCTCATACATCCGGAAATAGTTCTGGAAAGTCACCGTCGCCAGCGTCTGGGACTCACGTTCGATCTCCACACCTTCCTTGGCTTCGATCGACTGGTGCAGCCCCTCGCTGTACCGCCTTCCGAACATCAGGCGCCCGGTGAACTCGTCCACAATGATGACCTTGCCGTCCTTGACCACGTAATCCCGGTCGCGCTTCATCAGGGCGTGCGCGCGCAGCGCCTGGTTGACGTAGTGGCGCAGTTCGATGTTCTTGTCGTCGGCAAGGTTGTCGATCTTCAGCATCTCCTCGACCTTGGCCTCGCCCTCCTCGGTCAGGGCCACCGTCTTCGCCTTCTCATCAACGGTGTAGTGCTGTTCGGCCTTCAGCTTGGGGATCAGCCGCGCCATGGTGTAGTACATATCGGTCGGCTTATTGGCCTGGCCGGAAATAATCAGCGGCGTCCTTGCCTCGTCAATCAGAATACTGTCGACCTCGTCCACGATGCAGTAATGCAGCTCGCGCTGCACCACGGCGTCGGCGTTCACGGCCATGTTGTCCCGCAGGTAGTCGAAACCGAACTCATTGTTGGTTCCGTAGGTGATATCCGCCCCGTAAGCCTGCTTGCGCTGGGCATGGTCCAGACCGTGTACGATCAGGCCCACCGAAAGGCCCAGAAAGCGGTAGATCTGACCCATCCACTCGCTGTCCCGCTTGGCCAGGTAGTCGTTCACCGTCACAATGTGCACACCGCGTCCGGTCAGGGCGTTCAGATAGGCCGGCAGGGTGGCGACCAGCGTCTTGCCCTCGCCGGTCTTCATTTCGGCGATCTTTCCCTGATGCAGCACCACGCCGCCCATCAGCTGCACGTCGTAGTGGCGCATGCCCAGGACACGCCGTGAGGCCTCCCGGACCACGCCGAAAGCCTCCGGCAGAATGTCGTCGAGCGTGTCACCGTCGGCCAGGTACTTCTTGAACTTGGCCGTCATCCCCCGCAGTTCTTCGTCCGAGAGCCGCTCGATTTCCGGCTCCACCTCGTTGATCCGGGCGACCACGCGCTGCAGCTTTTTGATCTCCCGCGCGTTGTCGTCCAGCATATTCTTAAGAAACCCCAACATCGGGTGAAAACCCCCTTCTATACACAAAAGAACCTTGCGGTTCCTGCCTTTTGACATCTTCTTATTTTACCACCGGGGTGAGCATGCTGGCAACAGCATCCCCAGTAACTGGCAGTTATGCCCCCCTACTAAATACTGGATACTCACTACTCACTACTCTCAAAAAAGATCGAGAGCCGCTTTCGCGGCTCCCCTGTAGTATTGTTTCCTCGTGTTTCCTTGAACACTTTACTTAATCCGACTCGATAATCCCGTAGTTTCCGTCCTTGCGCTTATAAACCACACTCACGGTATCCGTGTCGGCATTGGTAAAGACAAAAAAGCTGTGTCCAAGGAGATTCATCTGCATCACGGCCTCTTCCACCGACATCGGCTTCAGGGCGAATCGTTTGGTTCTGACAATCTTGAAGGCTTCCTCGGCCGCCCGCTGTGCCGTCGCCGCCGGAGAAGCCGGTTTCAGCCGGCGCGTCAATTTCCCTTTATATTTCTCCAGCTGTTTCTCAAGCTTCTCAACAACGAGGTCAATCGAAGCATACATATCCTGGGTCGCTTCCTCGCCTCTGAGGATCATGCCGTTTAGGGGGATGGTCACTTCCACGCGGTGTGAATCCTTTACCACCGAGAGTATCACCTGGGCGTCTCCCAACTCATTAAAGAACCTCTCCAGCTTTCCTACCTTCTTTTCGACGTGCTCACGAAGGGCATCCGTCACCTCAATGTTCTTTCCGCGTACATTGACCTGCATTCTCTTCAACTCCTTTCGCCCCAGTTGCCTATATTATTCCCTCCCGGTAAAAAAAATCCTCCCGCTGGAATCAGAAAACAGTAGTGTCGAAAAATGGATTTGTCAAAACAGAAAACCCACACCAAAACCTGTGGATAAGGTGGATAAACTTGTGCATAACAGGGATTTCAACGCCTCGATCTGTGGATAAGGAAAAATGCGGTGAAATTCTGTGTCGAGATCACGCTCTTCCCGCGGTAAAAGTCAAACCAAGTACCCCTATGGCCCCCGCCTCCATCAGCACACGCGAAGCTTCCGTGATGGTGCTGCCGGTTGTAAAAACATCGTCCACCAGCAACACGATGTGGTTCCGGACGTGGTTAACCCTTGCCACGTTAAAGACGCCCCGCACATTATGCCTTCTTTGGGTACCGCTAAGACCGGTCTGGGGTTCGGTCCTCCCTTTGCGGGTCAGGGCATCGCTTACCGGCAGTCCCAATTGAATACCGATCTCCTGCGCCAAGATCTTTGACTGGTTAAACCGCCTCTCCCGCAGGCGGTCAGGCCCGAGAGGAACGGGCACGATAACCTCGGCACAGGCGTACATCGGGTCGGAGCGGAAGACCGAAGCCATCATCCGGCCCATCGGTTCGGCCAGCGAAAGGCGGTGCCGATACTTCAGGGCGTGCACTATTTCCTTGAAGATGCCGTCGTGCAGTCCGACGGCGCGGCTTTGCCAAAACGGCAGCTTGGTCGTGCGACAAGAATAGCAGACGCGTTCGGGACCCGAGGAGACAAAAAAACGGCCGCATGTCTCACAATGGGGCTGACTGGCTAGAGGGGTCATCTTTTTTCGGCAGGCCGCACAGAAACCGTGACGTGTGGGAGCCCCACACAGGGGACAGCGGTCGGGGGAAGGGTAAATCAGTTTTATAAGAGACTGCAGAAGGGTGCTCACCCAAAACACCACCCATTAACAATGCATTCCAACACCATCCATCATTTCTAAAAATCCACTCAATATGCACGTGCCGTCCTGTCATGCTCATTATATGGAGATTTGTGCAATGCATTCTCGGCGAAAAGCACCAGGTCGTCGGCGTTGTCCGCGTCTGCGGGACAGGTGCCGACACCGATACTGGCCTCGAGATTTGCCCGAAAGCGAGAGCCCTCAACACGCATAGGCGTATTCTCCACGGCACGGCGCAGACGCTCACCGATCTCCAGCGCCTGGATCTTACCGGTATCCGGCAGCAGGAGCGCAAAAACCGCACCGTCATAGCGCGCGAGGTATCCCTTGTCCTTGATGCGGGACCGCAGCAGGGCGGCCACCTGTACCAGAATCCCGTCACCCGAACGGTAACCGAACTCCCGGTTCACCGCCCGAAACCCGTTCAGACCAAGAAGAACAACAGACAGGGGGCGGCCTTCCCGGGCGCTTATCAGCTCGTCCGACAGCACCCGCCAAAACGCCGTTCGGCTCAGCGCACCGGTCAGCGGATCGGCGTCGGCCAGACGCCCCGCCCGGCGGGAAAGGGAAAGGTTGTTGATCGCCACCGCCGCCTGACCGGCGATGATGGTCAAAATGTGCAGGTTGCGTTCATCATATGCGTAGGGCCGCCGGTCACCGACCAGCAGAATACCCTTGACTTCGTTATCAACGACGAGTGGAATGATCAGTAAAGAACGGAGAAACTGCGGAAGTCCCTGTGCTTTTGTCAACTGCGGTTCACTGCGGGTGTCGTAAACAATGCTTGGCTCTTTTAGTTCCACGGCCCAGGCGACAATTCCTTCTTCTTTCTCCAAAGCCGAATCCTGCAAATCCCTGGCAAACTTGCTGCTGATTGCCACCGCCACGTACTGTTCCCGCTCCGGCGACCAAAGGTAAACAACTGCGGTGTGGTAGGACAGAATCCGCCTGGTTTCCTCCAGGATCAGGTCGAGCAGTCTTTCCAGATCAAGCCCTGTACCCAGGCGTTTGGCCACCTTGTACAGCGCCTCCATCTCCAGATTCTGCAGCTCGAGGCGCACGAAGCGGGCCAGGATCCACTGCACAGCCAGCACGGGCAGCAGTACCATAACCGCCCCCGACAGGCCGATCGTCTGGTAGAGCATTGCGGTCAGCACGCCCAGGGGAATCAGCACCAGATAGGCGGACGCATCCCACTCGATCCCCGCCCGCCGCCCGATCAGCGGGAACCGCCCGCGTTTCGGCCGGATGTACAGGGCCACCAGCGCGTGGTTGACAACAAAATAGGCCGTGCAAAAAGCCGCGATCGGCAGAACGTTGCCCAGAACGAGTGGCTGTCCGGGCAGTCCGCCGGCGAGCAGATAGGCGTGGTAAGCACCGTAGGCCGAAACGGCGAGCTGGGCGGCATTGAAAAGGGTGGTGCGGAAAGGGTTGCCCCGGTTCATGATCCCCTGTCCGAACATCGTTCCCAGTGCCGTCACCCAGGCCGCCGCTGCGGGACCGAAAAGGAGAAAGGCGGCCAGCGTGACGGCGAAACCACAGGTCAGCCGCCCGTGCGGCAGGAAGACGACCAGCCATTCGGCGGCGATGAGCACCAGCATCAGCACGCCGAACTCAACCGCGTAGTCAAAGTTCAGATCGGAAAACCAGCGGCCGAGCACCCAGCCGCCGGTGACGATCACCACCCACAGGTACAGGAGGTTCAGTGCCTGTCCCGCCCGCATTGCAGTCCACCTCCCCCGGTAAATTCGACAGGGAGCGCCTGATTCCTCCAGAGGATCCCTTTCGCCCCTGAAATATACAAAAGTGCCGGGTTTTCACCCGGCACCTTTTGACCAGTTCTATACCCTATTAAACTCCTGAGTCGTCCGGGTTTCCCCCGGGCTCCGGCTTAGCGATTCGACCCATTTCTAAGCTCGGTTCGGTGTGCGGCGAACCCCTCCTGCGGATTGTTTCCGGGCGCTACTGTCCTATGCGGCCGATCCAGGCGGTCGGCCGCGGAGAAAGTATCTGCGGAAGCGCCCGTAAACGTCCTCGGCGGGGGCCGCACAGCCCTCACCTTCGCCAAGAATGGTGCCCGAATCGCACGAGTCGCCCGGAGGTAAACCCGGACGACACGATTCCAGTTATTGTTTTTCTGATGATATCACCCGCCAAGGTAACACGGGTTTCCAAACACTACCTGCCGACCATTTCTAAGAGTGCCTCCGCCTTGTCGGTCTTTTCCCACGGGAGATCCAGGTCATGCCGCCCAAAGTGGCCGTAAGCGGCAACCTGCTTGTATATCGGGCGGCGCAGCTGCAGATTGTGAATGATCGCCGCCGGGCGCAGATCGAAAACCTCCCGCACGGCCGCACTCAGGCGGTCCTCGTCCACCCGCCCGGTGCCGAAGGTGTCCACCCGGAGCGAAACCGGCTGGGCCACCCCGATGGCGTACGCCAGGTGTACCTCACACTTGTCGGCGAGTCCCGCCGCCACGATGTTTTTCGCCACATAGCGTGCGGCGTAGCTTGCCGAGCGGTCAACCTTCGTCGGGTCCTTGCCCGAAAAGGCGCCGCCGCCGTGCCTGGCGATGCCGCCGTAAGTATCGACGATGATCTTTCGGCCCGTCAGCCCGGTATCGGCCTGCGGCCCGCCCATCACAAAACGGCCGGTCGGATTGATCAGAAAGCGCGTCCCGTTGACCAGAAGATGCGCCGGCACCACCGGCCGGATCACGTGGTCGATGATGTCGCGGGTGTAGGTTTTTCGATCGACATCCGGGTGATGCTGCGCCGAAACAACCACCGTTTCGACGTGCACGGGCTTCCCGTTCTCGTATTCGACCGTGACCTGGGTCTTGCCGTCAGGGCGCAGATAATCCAGAATCCCGTTTTTCCGCACCTCGGCCAGCCGCCGGGCGATCTTGTGCGCGATCATGATGGGCATGGGCATCAGTTCTTCGGTCTCGTTGGTTGCGTAACCGATCATCAGCCCCTGGTCCCCGGCACCAACCTGGTTGAAAATGTCGTCCAGTTCGGCTCCGGTTTTCGCCTCCAGTGCCCTGTCCACTCCGAGGGCGATATCCGGAGACTGCTCGTCGATCGCTGTCAACACCGCGCAAGTCTCGCAGTCAAAGCCGTACTTCGCCCGGGTATAACCGATATCACACACCGTCTTGCGGACGGTCGCCGGGATATCCACATAGCATTTGCAGGTAATCTCACCCGAAATAAACACCAGCCCGGTCGTCACCAGCGTCTCGCAGGCCACCCGAGCGTTCGGATCCTTACTGAGGATTTCGTCCAGAATCGCGTCCGATATCTGGTCGGCCACTTTGTCCGGATGACCTTCGGTGACGGATTCAGACGTAAAAAGATGTCTGGCCAATTGTACCTCCCCTATCTGTTTCCTAATAGAGAAATCGGCATTATTCTAGCAAGGCCAGCAATTAATGTCAATCAGGAGGGTCAGGCACTTAAATTTTTTACATTTCGGCGGAAAGCCTTGGGAAATAAGAACCCCCGGCGAAACACCGGGGGGACGGACCATTGCATTTTCCATATTCGTGCTGTGGATTCTCTATTGCCGGTCTGATTACCCGCTCGCGTCACGGGGCAGAAACACGGCGGCGACGGCAGCAGCCAGAGCCACCTTGGTCAGCTCGCCGGGAATGAACGGGACAAGCCCCAGCCACAGCAGTTCCGGCAACGAGGTGATCCCCGTCACGAGTGCCAGATGCACGATGCCCGCACCAAAGATAATCAAAAAGTCAGCGCACAGCAAAAGCCCGATCAGACCCGGCACGGTGCGGGCTGTCGGGAAAGTGCGCACCGCGTAACCGACAGTAACGGCCGCGGCCACAAAGCCAAGGATATAACCGCCCGTCGGTCCGGCCAGGTAGGCCAGCCCCCCGGCCATCCCCTGAAACCAGGGCATTCCCAGCGCCCCGGCAGCGGCGTAAAACCCCACGCCGAAGCCCGCCCAGGCGCGCCCCATCATGACCCCGGCCAGCAGCACCGCGAAAGTCTGCCCTGTGACCGGCACCGGCGACCAGGGCACAGGCACCCGCACCTGAGCCGCCAATCCGATCAGCAACGCGAACCCGAGGGCCAGCGCTATCTTTCCGCCCAAAGGCAGTTCCTCACACCGCCAAAACGCCCGCTCCGCACTGCGGCGTAAACGCAATACCGCTTCCATATCCGGCACCCACCTCCATCTCTGAATGGAGGTATTTTATACCGGGCGCCGCTCTTTGTCAACCACTTTTTAGTGAATGGTTGACAATGTAAGTTGGGCTTCGTTGTAAAAAAAGACCTAGTACCTTAATTGTAAAAAGGGACCAGGCACCTTTTTAAGGTCTTTAACTTAGGCGCCTGACCCCTTTTTCAAAACACCCACCTGTTTGTTAGACTTCGGTAAGTCCGGATTCCACCAGAATGGCGTCGGGCCCGATCTTGCGGATCTGCTCCCAGGGCACCACCAAGTCCGGCCCGCCCCTCAGCAGCCCGAAACGTTTCTTCGGGTTCTCCAGGACGATCGCCGTGACCTTCCCGGTGTCCGGATCGATATGCATATCCTTTACCGCACCCAGGCGGGTGCCGTCGCCGATGTCAATGATGTCGCGCCTGGTCATATCGCTTACTTTCATCCATTCTTCACCCCCACCCCATACTATGAACCGGGGGTGAATTCGGTCACCGGCCGCGAGCGGTTAGAAAGCGGCGGACGCCGTCCAAAATCTGGCGCGCGCCCCGCTTCAGTATGGCCACTTCCTCAAAACGGAGCGCGACGCAGGAAATGGTGAAGGCCGCCACACCGACGATAATCGCGCCTCCCACCTGCACGATCAGACCCGGCGTCCCGTAAGAGGCTGTAAACGTAGACAGGATATCATTCGCGATCAGCGTCGCCCAGGCCATTACACCGGAAGCAAGCAGCACGGCGGCACCAAAGCGCAGCCAGCCGGCGTGCCAGATGCCCGGCAGACGCCGCTCCAGATACCACACCAGCAGGATGGTGTTGACCAGGGCCGAGAGCGAACTGGCCAGGGCCAGGCCGCCGTGCGCCATCGGCCCCATCAGGATAATACTCAGAATAAGATTCAGGAAAAGGTTTACGGCCAGGAGCTTGACCGGCGTGACAGTATCTTGAAAGGCGTAAAACCCGCGGGTCAGAATGATGTTCGTCGCGAAACCGACCAGCCCCACGCTGTAGAACAGCAGGGCGACGGCCGTCATCGCCGTGGCCCGCTCATCGAACGCCCCCCGCTCAAACAGCAGCTGCACGATCGGCACACGCAGGACGATCAGCCCCACCCCGGCGGGGATGGTGGTCATGATGATGATCCGCAGGGCACGGCGCATCAAATCGGCAACATCTTGGTGCCGGCCCTCGGCTACCCAGGTGGTGAGCGTCGGGAAAACGGCCGTGCTCAGCGCCAGCACGAACAGCGAAACCGGCAGCTGAATCAGCTTGTTTCCGAAGTTCAGCGCGGCGATGCTGCCCTCGGCGAGCATGGAGGCCAGAAAGCGGTCCACGACGATATACAACTGACTGATCGTAATGCCGATCGTCACCGGCACCACCAGTTCGAAAAGCTTTTGCACACCGGGATGCCGCCAGTCGAAGGAAAACCGGAACTGAAAACCGGCCCTGCGCAGGGCGGGAAACTGTATCAGGGCGGCAGCGGCCATCCCCAGCACGGTCCCGTAAGCCAGACCGTGGATGCCGTAAACGGCGCCCAGGGTCAGCGCCCCGGCGATGATCACCATGTTGTTGACCGCACCGCTGAAGGCCGGAATACCGAAGATATTGTTCGCATTCAGGAAACCCGTGAAAATCGTGGCCAGCCCCGCAAAGACCAGAACCGGGAACATCACGCGGGTCAGTCCTGCCGCCAGTGCGGCGCTCTCTCCGGACAGACCGGGCGCGATGATCTTCACCACCAGGGGCGCGGCCAGCACACCAAGCACGGTCAGAGCTGAGAGCAGGACGAACAGCAGGTTGATCACGTTTGCGGACAGGGTCCAGGCCTCGCGGTGTTCACCCCGGGCCTTGTACTCGGTGAAAACCGGCACCACAACCGAGGCCAGGGCCTGCGAAAGGATGGCAAAAAAAAGCATCGGCAGCGTGAGTGCCACCAGATAGGCGTCGGTGGCCGCCGTCGCCCCAAACATATGGGCGATAACCACTTCCCGGCCGAGGCCCAGGAAGCGCGACAGCAGGTTTAGTGCAGCAATTACAAGGGTGGCCTGAAACAACATCCGGCCGATCAAACGAGAATCACCTCAAAAAGAGTAGTCAGCAGTCAGTATTCAGTATTCAGTAGAAACAAGGAAGGTGGCATCTGGGTTTGCCCCCGGGCGACTCGTGCGATTCGGGCACCATTCTTAGCGAAGGTGAGGGCTGTGCGGCCCCCGACGAGGACGTTTACGGCCGCTTCCACAGAGTCATGCCCTTCGCGGCCGACCGCCTGGATAGGCCGCCTTGAAAAAAAGCGGCCGGAAACAATCCGCAGGAGGGGTTCGCCGCACACCGAACCGAGCTTAGAAATGGTCGAATCGCTAAGCTGGAGCCCGGGGTAAACCCGGATGACACGGAAATTAGCCCTAAATCCCCGCCAGGCGGCGGATCTCGCTCTGGATTTCCTTGATCTGCTCCGGTGAATTGGCCTCGGTATAGATGCGGAATACGGGCTCGGTACCCGAAGCCCGGATCAGCACCCAGGCGCCGTCATCCAGCACCAGCTTGGTGCCGTCAACGGCAATCCTCTCCGCCACCGCCCGTCCGGCCAAATGCGAAGGAGCCAAATCGCGTACGGCATCCAGGATGGCCGGCTTCTGTTCCGGCGTGGTGTGCAGGTCGATCCGCTCGCTGTACATCCGCCCGAACCGTTCCCCGATCTCATCCAGCAGGGTCTTCAGGGGTTTCCCGTGCACCGCCCGGATCTCGGCCGCCAGCATCCCACCCAGAATGCCGTCCTTCTCGGGTACATGACCGCGAATCGACAGCCCCCCGCTCTCCTCTCCGCCGCAGATACAGCCCGGCTCCAGCAGGCACTGCCCTATATACTTGAATCCGACCGGCGTTTCCACAGCCTCTTGGCTGTAAGCTTTGGCAATGCGGTTCAGCTGATGGGTCGTGGCCACCGTCCGCGCCACCGGTCCCCGCCAGCCGCGCACGGCCAGCAGGTGGTAGTAAACCAGCGTCAGCAATTGGTTCGGTGAAATGTAGCTGCCGTCGGCATCGATGATGCCCAGGCGGTCGGCGTCCCCGTCCAGACCCAGACCGAGGTGCGCCCCATCCGCCAGTACCCGCTCCCGCAGACCGCTCAGCTTCTCGGCGCTCGGATCGGGCAGTGAACCGCCGAACAGCGGGTCGCGGTGGTTGTGCAGGGCGGACACCTCCACATCGAGCCCGCCGAGCATCCGTTCCAAGTAGCCGATCCCCGCACCGTGCAGCGGATCGACGATTACCTTCAGCCCGGCCTTCCGGATGGCGTCGCCGTCCACCAGTCCCAGCACGTGTGCTATATAGTCGTCCGAAGGATCAATCTCCTCCCGCCGCCCGGGAGAGCCGGCCACAGTATGCGGCTTTTCCCCGCTCAGCCGGCGGGCGATGTAAGCCTCGATGCGCTCGGTAGTCTCGGGCAGGGCCGGCCCGGCATAATGCGGGATAAATTTAATGCCGTTGTATTCCGGCGGGTTGTGACTGGCCGTAAGCATCACCGCTCCGGCCGCCTGGTAATGCCGCACCGCAAAGGCGGTCACCGGGGTGGGCATCGCCGTCCGGCCGATCATCACCGGAATTCCTAGTCCCGTCATCACCTCGCCCACCCGCGCGGCGAAATGCTCCGAGAGAAACCGGTTGTCGTATCCGATCACCACCCCGCGCTCCGCGAGCCCCCGGTCGAGCAAATGGTCGGCGATTGCCCCGGCCACCACGGACACGTTCCCGAAGGTGAAGTCATCGGCCATAATACCACGCCAGCCGTCAGTTCCAAATCTAATCTGTTGCGGCACGGATCATTCAATCCTTTCCATTATTTGACTCAGTCTTTATTCTCCCCGCAGGCGCCCAATCCCTTCCCCTCTCCCACCTCAAACTTCCCACTTTCCACATCACCTATCGTCGGCATCGGTGTAGTCCTCGATCACATCGCGCCGCAGATCAATATACAGGTTGCCCTGCGTATCCAGGGTGGCCAGGGTCACATTCTCAATTTTTGTGATCCCGCGCTTTTCCAGCTCGCCGAACAGCCACTCCTCCGTCAGACCGTTCTGCACCAGGTTCTGCTTGATCACCACGCCGTCCATGACCAGCTCGGTGGACATCCCCTCATATTTGGTCGGGATCTGCAGATCTTCCGGGGTGACCGGGCGTTTCTGGGATTTCAGAAGCACGCTGAGTTCCCCGTTCGGTTCGGCCACGGCGAACTCCACATCCGCGATGTTGAACACATTCTTCTCCCGCAGCAGCATCATCAGATCATCCATGTGGTAGCGCATGCGGGCCATCTTGTCCTCAAGAACCTTGCCGTTGTGAATGACGATCGTCGGTTCATCCTCGAAGATTTTGCGGATGATGCGGTTTCTCAGTGTCAGACACTCTACCCCAATGGTCAGGGCCGCAATCAGAATCAGGGAGAAAACGTAATACAGGGCAGGCGTCCTCAGGTCCACGATCATGGCCGCCGCCAGCGAACCGACCACGATCCCGTTCACGAAGTCGGTCACCGTGAGCTGTCCCATCTGCGACTTACCGACGACACGCGTGATCAAAATCACTGCAAGAAAGGCGCTGGTCCCGCGAAGAAATATCTCCAGTACCCAATTTTCGTTTACCCCTGCTGCCAATTCCGCCATAAATACGCCATCTACTCCATAATTATCATAAATGGAACCCTTAGATAAGGCTTCCCTGCCCCGGCATCCTTATTCCGGCATCGGCCGCAGGTATAGGCGGCCGCCTTTCCTGGAAATACATGTTAACAGGAGGGATCATTGATGCCGAATACCCGGCTCAGCGACAAGCTGAACGCACGGAAGCAGATGTTTGAGAAGTATCTCCGCGATCTTCGCACAAAGAAGAAAGAACCGGCCAAAAAGAAGGCCTAACATTAAAACGGGCGCCCGCAGGGCCGCCCGTTTTTTCTCCCACCCGGACACCCGTCCGGATCTATTTTCCGCAGGGTGCTCCCCGCACCCTTATGATTTACCAATCATCTCCCGCAAATACCGATCAAACTGTTCCTTCAGGTCCGGCTGTTCCAGGGCGAATTCGACCGTCGCCTTGAGATACCCCAGACTGTGACCCACATCATAACGCCGGCCCTCAAAAAGGTAGCCGTACAGCGGCTGTTCCTGCACCAATGCACGCAGGGCATCGGTGAGCTGGATCTCGTTGCCCGCCCCCGGCTTTGTCACGGCCAGCAGGTCGAAAATCCGCGGGTCCAGGATGTATCGCCCCATTACCGACAGGTTGGACGGGGCCGCTTCGGGCGCCGGCTTCTCAACCAAGTCCTCAACCCGGTACAGGCGCGGACCGGCCTCACGCCCCTTGATCACCCCGTACTTGCTGACGTCCTCCCGCGGCACCTCCTCAAGCGCGATCACGCTCGCGCCGAGTTCCTCGTACCGGTCCAGCATCTGCTTCAGGCACGGAACCTTGCTGCGCACCACATCGTCCCCCAGAAGCACGGCGAACGGCTCATCACCCACAAACGAACGGGCGCACAGCACCGCGTGGCCCAATCCGCGCGGCTCCTTCTGCCGCACATAGTGGATGTCCGCCATCTCCGCAATCCGGCGCACGGCCTTCAGCGCTTCGGTCTTGCCCTTGCCCTCGAGGTGCCGCTCCAGCTCCGGTGAATAATCAAAATGGTCCTCGATCGCCCGCTTGCCGCGTCCGGTGATCACCAGTATCTCATTGATTCCCGACGCCAATATTTCTTCAATGATGTACTGAATAGTGGGTTTATCTATGATGGGGATCATTTCCTTCGGCTGAGCCTTGGTCGCCGGCAGAAAACGCACACCGAGCCCGGCCGCCGGAATAACCGCCTTCCTTACCTTCATCCGCCGCTTCCCCCTCTCCAGTCATCCTTACAACTGTACGACCTTGGTTCGTAAAAAATGCCCCTTCCCTTACATGAAAAAAGCGCCCTCGGCAGAGCGCTTGCAGACCTCTTAGCCGCCGACTTCCCAGCGTTCGGCCTCTTCACCGTCCACCTGCTTGGAAACCCGCGCCCGCCAAGCGGCACCCATGACGCCGAGTTTGTTTGCCGCGGTCAGGAGCAGTGTGGCCACAACAACCAACAGCAGCAGTGCCTGGTCGGTGCTCAGCCTGGTAACCAGAACGGCACTCGCGGCCAGCACCAGGTTCACCCCGTATACGGCCAGAACCGCTCCCCGGTGGCTGAACCCGGCCGTCAGCAGCCGGTGATGCAGATGTTCCTTATCGGGTTCAAAAATGTGCCGCCCGTTCAGGCACCGCCGGACGATGGCGAAAGCCGTGTCAAACAGCGGGATGCCCAGAATCACAATCGGCACCAGAATGGAAAGCGCCGTCGCGCTCTTGGTCAGACCCATTATCGCGGTGGCCGCCAGGATAAACCCCAGCAACATCGAACCGGTATCACCGAGGAATATCTTGGCCGGATGAAAATTGTACCGCAGGAATCCGAGCACGGCTGCGGCCAGCACCAGCGCCACCGTGAAGGCCGTTGCCTGGGACTCGAAGAAGGCGATCACGGCCAAGGTCAATGCCGCGATCAGCGCCGTACCGCCGGCCAGGCCGTCCAGTCCGTCCACCAGGTTGAGCGCGTTGGTCACCGCCACCAGCCAGAAGATGGTCAACGGAATGCCCCACAGCCCGAGGAGCAGCACGCCCTCACCCACCGGGTTGGTGATAAACTCCACACACAGCCCGAACGGGATCACCACGGCCGCCGCCGCAATCTGGCCCAGCAGTTTCACCACCGCCGGCATACCGCGCACGTCATCCCAAATGCCCAGGAGCACGATCAGCGTCGCGCCCAGAAGCAGCCCAATGATCGGCATCGTCATCGGCTGAGTGATCAGCAAACTGACTACAAAAGCAATATAAATCGCCAGCCCGCCCATCCGGGGCATCAGGCCGTTATGGATCTTACGCCGGTCCGGCTTGTCCACGGCACCCCACCGGTAGGCCAGCTTGATCACCTGCGGCGTGAGGGCCAGAGCCAGAACAAATGCTGTTACCAGTGCCACGAGCGGTATTTCCAAAAACTTTCATCCCCCAACGCATACTGCACCAGTTAAGCATAACACTACCTTATTCTTGCAGATCTGACAAACGGTCGAATACCTTGAATATCGGAGCTAAACCGTCCAGGAAAGCATATTTCCCCATTAATCGATCGGGACGGTTTATTGTCTGTCACCGGCGGCGAACAGCAGTTCGGCAGTGACCGCCGTTTCCTCACCAACATAGGCCGCGGCCCTGCATTTGCCGATCCGGCCCCGGAGTTTGACAATCTCCACTTCGAGCCGCAACTGGTCTCCGGGCACCACCTGCCGGCGGAAGCGGCAGCCGTCGATCCCGGCGAAGAGCGGGGTCTTGCCGCGGTATTCCGGCAGGCTGAGCACAACCAGCGCGGCCACCTGGGCCAGGGCCTCCACCATCAGCACCCCGGGCATTACCGGGTACTCCGGGAAATGCCCCTGAAAGAAGGGCTCGTTCGCGGTCACGTTCTTGTAGGCCACACCGCGCTTCCCCGGTTCCAGTTCGACCACCCGGTCGACCAGCAGGAACGGATACCGGTGCGGCAGGATTTCCTTGATCGCGTTGATATCCACGCGCTCACCACTCCTTTTTCCCGATCATTTCCACCTGGCGACCGGAATATCCGGCGGCACCAGGGCCTTATACACCTTTACGCCGAACCACCAAACGGCAACCAGCGCCAGACCGATCAGCAGGCCGAGCCACAGCCCGTGTGCCGCCCGGATCAGCGACACCAGAAGCGGCGTATGCAGGTGGGCGAAGGTGTTGACCACCGAAATCTGTCCGATCGTGCCCAGCAGGGCCAGCGGCATATAGCGTGCGTCCCGGCAGCCGAGATAGAACAGCAGCATCAGGAACGGGTAGCCCAGCAGGAACTCCTTGGTCCGCGGGCGTACCGCCAGCACCTGATCCAGAAACGCCCGGAATTCCAGCTCGAGCGGCGAAACCAGCGCTGTGGCCTCGTTCCCGGTGCGCAATAGATAAACCAGCCCCACCGCGCCCACGACGGCGGCCGCGACAGCATACTTCATCAGAATCGGCTTGTCCATCAGATTCCGTGCCTGAAGCAGCCACGATCCCGGGGGCCCCGGCTTGAAGGCGAACACCAGGCCGACCAGAATCAGCGGCACCACGTGCGCGAGCTTCACTCCGGCAAACTGGTCGAGCTTCAACAGGAAGCGGGCGTCCGACAGCAACCCGACCATCAGGGCCGCACCAATCAGCGAAATGGCGGTGGTCTTTAGCACCAGACCGGCGGCGAGGCCGACACCGGCCCGCTGCGGCGAGACCTGGCTGATCACAGCCAGAGAGGGGAAAATGATCACGGCCGCCAGGGCCATCAGCTTCACCGCCGAACCACCGCTGTACATTGCCAGAAAGATCCATACGGGAACGGCCGCCAGACCCAGGTAATAGCCCGACCGCCCGGGGAAGAGACGCTCCCACAGCAGGACGCCGCCCGCGATCACCCCCAGCCCGATCAGCAGGATGAGCGGTTTGGACGGCTCGTGAGGCGGAAGAGGCGAAACCGGGCCCAGGTTCAGCCCGCGCTGTTCAAGCCGCTGGGCCAGTCCCTGAAACAGTTCGATGTTCTGCTGCCAGATATCGGGCTGCTCGGGCCGCAGGAAGGTACGCACCAGGAGCAGCCGCGCCTTGCGTTCCACGGCGGCCAGTTCATAGCGGTCGGCCGCACGCGCGATAGTGTACCGGGGCATCTCCTCGGTCGGAATGGTGTGCGCCATAATCAGGCCGCCCGCCGCCCGGGCGCCCACCTGCTTCAATCCGGCCTGGGCGAAAAATTCGATCTCGGCAACCGGCACCTGGAGCCGGCTCAGTTCCTGCGCCAGCAGCCATGAGATTCCCGGATACCCGGGTACCCAGGGATCGTTGAAGGCAACCACCGACAGCCCGGGAACGGTCTCCAACACGGAAACCAGGTCACGGATGCCGTCACCCGTCACCCCGTTCCAGCTTCGGACCTGCAGCACCACGTTCAGCCCGGCCGCATTCACCCGGTCGATCTCCTGCCGGCTAAAGCCCGCCCCCAGGTCTCTCAGATGGGCGGGCGGAAGCTTGGTTGCCAGAAGGTACGGATCGGCCCCGGGCTCACCGAGCAAGGTCTCCACCCCGATCCGGGCCTGCAGGTAGGGGGCGATATTCAGGAAGGTGCCCTCATCACAGACGATGTAGGTCAGATCCGGGTCGATCGATCCCAGCCGTTCGGCCAGTTCCGGGTGGCTGGTTTCCAGGCCGGCGCCGCCGACCATATCCACCCGGCCGTCCGCCGCCAGTTCGCCCAGCGTCGGTTCCTTGAAGAATACACTGGTCACCCCGGATGCACCGAGTTCACGCAGCGTCTGCGTGATGTCCTGCTCCCGCAGTCCGGCCAGATAAGCCGCCTCGTCATACATGACGGCAAGTTCTACATTGCGAAATTCCTGCTCCAGCTGTGCACGCTGCACACCAAGGAAAACAGCCGCCGCGACGGCGACGGCGATCACGGCCATTAGTCCGATCCGGTAAGCTGACTGCATTGTATATTACGACATCCTCTCCGTTATCTCTACCCTCCGGCCATCGAACCGCCGTCCGGCAGTGATCCGTATTGAACCCCCGCGCCGGGCGCAGGCCGGCCGTCACGGGGCTGCCGCTGTTCATCCCGCCACCGGCTGTTACCGGTGGCACCGGAGGTATTTTCATCAACCGGTATCCATCCGGGAACGCCCCCGCCATCCGGGGGACTTCCGTCTGCAGGCGGATCACCCGGCGGTGCCGTCGCATCCGGGGGCACGGTATTATTACCAGGCTCTGTATTGTCACCCCGTTCGCCCTCATCCCATTCCCAGGGTTCGGAACCGTCCGTGTTCTCTCCGATGCCGGTTTCCGGGTGTTCGGACTCCTCTTCGGTTTCGGGTTTCTGCACCACAACCGGTGCCGGCGGCCTGACCTCCGGGTCGATCGGGTCGGTGATCGGGTTTCCGGCCATCAGGTCGGCGAAAGCCAATTTGGCATGATCCGGATCGACATACCAGTAGCTGATGCCGCTGCTGTCCCAGAAAGTACCCGGCAGGGTGCCCGAAACCATCTGCAGATTGTTCAGATTCTTGGCCATACCGGCCCACTTGACCATATCCTTCAGACTCAAGTTGGTATCGATATTCTTGTTCAGCTCGGGAACCAGCTTGGGCAGCTTGAGAATCGTCTTGGGACTCAGCATCTCGTCGGCCAGTGCCATCAAGAACTTCTGCTGCCGCTGCGTCCGGGTGATGTCGGCCAAAGCGTCGCCCCGATAGCGGACGTACTGCATCGCCTTTTCCCCGTCCAGCCGCTGCACCCCGGGATGCAGGTCGATCACCAGCGGCGGCTTTTCTCTGGGGTCGCGGTAGTACATCCGGGTCTCCACATCAATGGTCACACCGCCCATGATATCCACAATCTCTTTGAATCCGTTGAAATCAACGACCGCGTGATAGGGCACCGGGACGCCGAGCAGTTCCGAGACCACTTCTCTGGTCATCTCCGGCCCGCCGTACACCGTGGTCGCGTTGATCTTGTCCATGCCCCGGCCCGGAATCTGGACCCGGGTATCACGCGGGATGGACAATATCGCCACTTTCTGCTCGGCTGTATCCGCGTGCACAAAGATGATCGAGTCCGCCCGGGCGATTTTCTCGCCGTCACGGGTGTCCACCCCGAGCAGCAGGAGATTCATCTGACCGTCCGGCAGCTGTTCCTCCGTCTCCCCGGATTCCTGCGAATGATCCGGGAAGAGCCGGGCCATGGTGTACTTCGCCCCGGCATATCCGGCCAGAATCACCAGCGCCAGTGCGGCCAGAAGGGCGCCCAAGCGCAGCGGATTGAGTTTTCTTCTTCGTTTAGATCCTGACGAACGTCTTTCCTGATCCACCGTTTATCGCCTCTCGCTAGAGTATGAAATACAACTTGAGTTCATTTTCTTTTCGGATTCTTCGACCAGCCCCGGTCTATCTCCTTCTCCCCTGCTTGATGCTGGATGCTCACTACTCACTACTCCTCAGATACAGCATCCGAGCTGCCGATCCAGCACACCCAGACACAGGTCATTCGTCTGATCGGCCGCCCGGCGCAGAACGGCCACACGCTCCCGCAGGGCCGTCCGGACCGCGTCCGGATTGTCGAGCACCCCGGCCAGCCGCCCCGCCAGATCATCGGGGGTAATCACCCCCGGTTTCCCCGTCTCCAGACCCAAACGGGCCAGAAAACGGCTGACCTTCGGGTCGTAGGGCAGCCCCACCAGGGGCACCCCGGCCAGAGCCGCAAACACCAGAAAATGCAGACGCATCCCAACGGCCAAATCAAGGTGCGCGCAGACACCGATCAATTCCGAGAAATCACAGGGCTTTTCCAGCACCACAGCCGGGGCCTGCATCAGCGCCGCCGTCTCGCGGCAAATTTCCAGGTCGCCCGGGTGGTGAAACGGCAGAAACAGCACCCGCCGGCCTTCCCCGGCCAGCCGGTCGGCCGCTTCGGCCACCGTCCGGATGTATCCGGCAGCCGACGGCCAGGGGCGCATCGAAATACCAACCACCGGTTCACCGCCGAGCCCCAGCTCGGCAAGAAGGGCGCGCCCCCTTTCCAGCCACTCCGGGCGCGGTTCCAGCCCCAGCACCGGATCAGCGGTCACTCTGATCCGCGGCCGCCTGACGCCGAGTTCGGCCAGTTCCCGCCGGGATTCCTCATCCCGCACGGTGACCGCCTCCACCCGGTTCACCAGCAACCGCGTCATCCGCCGCCCGATTCCCGTCCGCACCGGTCCGATCCCCTGCGCGTAGAAAAAGGTCCTCTTCCCGCAGGCCCGCGCCATAGCGACCAGACCCAGGTAGTACTGCAGACTGGCCAGGCTGGTGATGTCCTGCAGCAGCCCGCCCCCGCCCATCACAAACAGGTCGGCCCGGCGCATCTCCCTCAGGAGCACCGGCAGACGGCGGCGCGGTACCGCCCGCACGCCATAAACAGCGGCGGTCCGTTCCGGGTTCGCGGACAATACGGTGAGGTCCAAATTCGGCCGGCGGCGGCGCAGCCCCTGCACGAGGGCATACAAAATCGCCTCGTCACCGGCGTTGTCAAACCCGTAATACCCCGAAATCAACACCCGGGGCCGGGATTTCAGTCTCTCGGCTGTTGCTGCGGAATGCTGCATATGCCTCCCCTGTCCTAAAGACGACGACACATCGCTCGCGGTTTCGAGATTTTCTCCGATTCTGGTTTATCTTATCACAGATCGGTTACTGCCGGACGACCAAACGCACGGTTACCATAATCTTAAAACGGCGGCGGAAGGAAAAACCACCGTGCGCACCGAACCATGCCGCATGCCGATCATCCATAGAATTATTCGGGTCTTACCAATAATTTTAGCCCTTCTCATCACCGCCGCCGTGGGGCTGGCCTTTGTCCAGGCCTGGTCGGCCGCACCACCGGAATTCGCGGAGCGTTCGCTCCCGCCGTCCCCCGCTCCCGGTGATATTGCCGCTTCCTATGATGTGATCGTCGTCTCCAGCGAACCGGAAGGCATCGCCGCCGCCCTTTCGGCTGCCCGCAACGGCGCGCGCACACTGCTGCTGTCCGAACGGGAAACGGTGGGCGGGCTGATGACGGCCGGAATGCTGAACCTGGTGGATATCGACCGGGGACACCTGTGGCGGATCACCACCCGCGGCATCTTTATGGATTTTTACCGGCGGGTCGGCTCGCCCTTTGATATCGAACACGCCGTCCGCGTCTTTGAGCACATGCTCGCCGGGGAGGAACGGCTGACCGTCGTCCGGCCGGTCGCCAGCCCGCTCCCCCTGATGAAAGGGGATCAGGTCACCGGCGTGCTCTTCCACTACCGGGAACGGCCAATCGCGGTTGAGGCCAAAGCCGTCATCGACGCCACCCCCGACGGGGACATCGCCGCCGCGGCCGGAGCACCCTTCACCTTCGGCCAGAACGACTACGGGCGCGAAGGGACGATGGCGGCCACACTGATGCTCCACTTCGACAACGTCGACTGGGGGGGCATGTGCCGGGCCGCCGGGGACGGGACTTTCGGTGAAGCACGCGGCCGCGGAGATCACCGCTGGGGCTTTGCCCGCCTTTTCGAAGCGTATGAACCGGCAGACCCCGATATGCGGCTGCGCGGCTTCAACATCACCCGCCAGAGCGACGGCACGGTGGTGATCAACGCCCTGCTCATCTACGGTCTCAATCCGCTCGACCCGGAGGCCGTCGCCGACGCCTACGCCCGGGCGAAAACCGAAACCGGACACGTACTGGAGTTCCTGCGCCGGGAGTTCCCGGGGTTTGAGAACGCCGTCATCGCCGGCTACCCGGAGATGCTCTACATCCGCGAAAGCCGGCACATCCTCGGCGAGTATGTGCTGGATATCACCGACGTGATGGAAAACCGGGACTTCCCCGACCGTGTGGCGATCGGCACCTACCCCGTAGACATCCAGGCCGCCCGGCAGGGCGAATTCGGATTCGTAATCGGGGATCCGGTGCAGTACAGCGTTCCCTTCCGCTGCCTTGTTCCGCAGAAGGTGGAAAACCTGCTGGTCGTCGGGCGGGCGGCTTCATTCACCTCGCTGGCCGCGGGGAGCGCCCGGGTCATCCCGGTCGGCATGGCCGCGGGAGAGGCCGCCGGTGCGGCCGCGGCTTACGCCATCGAACACAGCATCTCGTTCCGGGAGATCGCCCGCGCACCGGAAGGCCCGCACATCAGGGCGATCCAGGATATCCTCACCGCCCAGGGCGCTTACCTGCAGCCCTTCGACCTGCAGCCCGGCTTCACCCGGCATCCCGCCTACCCGGCCGCCCGCGAGGTGATGCGCCTCGGTCTGATCAGCGCCGGATACGACAACGACTTCGACTTCGACCGCCCCACCACGCACCTGGAATTCGCGAACGTCTTCCACGGTGCCCTGACCAGGGCGCAGGCGCTCGGCCGCCTGTCCAATCCGGACGAGGTGCGCTACCCGCTGGCCGTCCCGCCCGAGCCGATCTCCGCCGCCGAAGCCGCGCGCATGGTGCTTTGGATCACCGGCACCCCCTCGAAGGCCGACGCCGCCTGGGACCTGGCCCGCGCAAAAGGCCTCATCCCGCCCGAACTCGCCGGCATTGACGAAAACACCCCGCTCACGCGGGGCGACCTCTACCTCTGGACCAGTTATGTACTGGAGGGACGGACTTGAGTTATTGGAGTTTTTAAGTCCGTCCCTTTCCACGCAGCCCATAATGGTACAACACCAGCAGGGCGAACTTGGGCAGCAGCAGCTGGCGGCGCCAGCGTTTCGGCTCCATCACCAGCCGCGCCAGCCACTCCAGATGGAGGCGCTGTGTCCAGACCGGCGCGCGCTTCACCTTCCCGGCCAGCACATCCAGGCTGCCGCCGACACCCATCACCACCGGAACATTAAGCTCCTTCAGGTAGCGCGCGCCCCAGAACTCCTGCTTGGGTGCCCCCAGGGCGAGAAACAGCAGGTCGGCCCGTGACTCCCGCACCATGTCCACGATGGCGGCATCCTCCCCGGGTTTGAAGTAGCCGTGATGGGTACCGGCCAATACCAGCCCGGGGTGCCGCTTGACCAGTTCCGCGCCGGCCGCCTCGGCCACCCCGGGTGCCGAGCCCAGGAGGAAAACACGCCACCGCTGCGCCCCCGCTTCCTCGGCCAGACGCAGCAACAGATCAATCCCGGTAACCCTCTCGGGCACCGGCGTGCCCGCCCGGCGGGCCGCCCAGACGATGCCCACGCCGTCGGCCGTCACCAGATCGGCCCGCCGCACGATCTCCATCATCCGGTTATCCCTCTGCGCCCGGTACAGGTACTCCGGGTTCAGCGTGACCACCTGCCGCGGCCGGCCCTCACGCACGAACCCGGCGACCTTCCGGACGGTCTCATCCAATGTCAGGCGCGCCACCGGCGCCCCGAGGACCTCCACCGTTTCCATTCCAGCCTCCCACGTTCCCGCTATGCTTCAACCGGTTTCTCGCTCTTCCGCTGCCTGCGGCGCTTGAGCGCCTGGCCCCAGTCGTCAAAGACGGTGTAAACCGTGGGCACCAGCACCAGACTGATCAGCGTGGAAAAGAGCAGCCCGCCGATGACCACGGTGGCCAGCGGGGCCTGCATCTCGGACCCCTCGCCGATGCCCAGGGCGAGCGGGAACATCGCCAGGATGGTGGTGAGGGCGGTCATCAGAATCGGGCGCAGCCGGATCGGACCGGCCGTGACCACCGCTTCTCTGCAGCTCATCCCGCGCTCCCGCAGAATATTCACGTAGTCGATCAGCACAATGGCGTTTTTCACCACCACGCCCACGGTGACGATCGCCCCGATAAAGGAAATCACGCTGAACGTCCGCCCGGTGAGCAAGAGTCCCAGGACCATCCCGGTCAGGGACACGGGGACGCTGAACATCACCACAAACGGGAAGAGGTACGACTCAAACTGCACCGCCATTATGATGTACACCAGCGCAATCGCCAGCACCAGCGCCACCGTAAGGTTGCCGAAGGCCTCGGCCATCTCCTGCGCCTCACCGGTGAATTCAAACCGGTATCCCGGCGGCAGCGGGAACCTCTCCAGGGCACTGCGGACATCGTTGGTCACACTGCCCAGGTCGCGTCCGGACAAAGCGGCTGATATCACCACCGTGCGAGCCTGGTCCATCCGGGTGATGCTGGTCGGCCCCTCGCCGATTTCAAACCGGGCCAGATCCCGCAGCAGCACCGATGAGCCCATCGGTGTGGTCATCGTCAGGTTTTCCAGGTCGGCCATGTTCTTGCGTGCGGCCTCGGTGAACTGCACACGCACATCCAGCTCTTCCCCGCCCACCTTGTATCTGGTGGCCACCGAACCCTCGATCGAGGTCCGGATCGTCGACGCCACCTGCGCCACACTCAGGCCGTACTGCGCCGCCCGGTCACGGTCGACCAGCACCTGTATCTCGGGCCTGCCCTCGGAAAGACTGGACTGCACGTCGCGCGTCCCGGGGATACCGGCGATGATATCCACCGCCTCGTCCCCGATCCGGGCCAGCGTATCGAGATCGTCGCCCTTAAGCATCACCATCAGCGGCGCCCCGCCCTCCATACTCATCATCTGGCTGGAGGCACTGACCTCGATCTCCGCATCGGGAATCTCCGGCAGTGCACTGCGCAGCCAATCGGCCACTTCTTCGGAACTCCGGCTGCGCTCGCCCGCGCCGACCAGCATAATGTCGATCATCGCCTGGTGCGGCGAGGCTCCCCCGAAACCGGACTGTTCCTCGTGGCTGCCCGCACCCACCGTGACGAATACCGTCTCCACCTCGGGAACGCTCATCACCAAGCGCTCGATCTCCTGCGTTACCCGGTCGGTCTCGTCAATTCCGGTGCCGATCGGCAGGCTGACCGTCACCTGCACCAGCCCTTCATCGGAGGCCGGCAGGAACTCGGTGCCCACCACGGGCAGCAGCGCCACACTGCCGATAAAGATCGCCGCAGCCCCGCCCACAACCTTCCGCCGGTTGCGCAGCGCCCACTCCAATGCCCGCCGGTAGGTGGCGTTCAGGCGCTCCATAACGGCTTCAAACAGGGTCAGTGCCCGCCGCACGAACTTCGGCCCGCGCTGAGCGGTACCCACCCGCAGGATGCGGGATGAGAGCATGGGGATCAGGGTCAGCGACGTGAGCAGCGAAGCGCCCAGCGCGAAGGCCACGGTCAGCGCCAGAGGTGAGAAGATCTCAGAGGCCAGACCCTCCACAAACACAATCGGCACGAATACCGACATCGACACCAAGGTGGCACCGGTTACCGCCCGGCTCACCTCGGAAGCGCCCTGCCGGGCCGCTTCAATTATGCCGAGGCCGCCCTGACGGTGCCGGTAAATGTTCTCCAGCACCACGATGGCGTCGTCCACAATGATCCCGACACCCAGCGCCAGTCCCCCAAGGGTCAGCATATTCAGGGTCTCTCCGGAAAAATAGATAAGCGTGCAGGCACTGATCAGCGCCACCGGGATCGCGGTGCAGATGACCAGCGTACTGCGCAGACTGCGCAGGAAGAAAAAGATAACCAGGGCGGCCAGCGTGCCGCCGACAAGAATATCGCTCCATAGATTGCCGATGGACTGCTCAACAAACTCCGCCTGGTCGAAAGCCGTTCGGAACTGCACATTGCCGGGCAGTTCCTTCTCCAACTCGGCGAACACCGCGCGCGCACCTTGCATCACCTGCACGGTGTTGGCCGTGGGCTGCTTTTGAATAACGAACGCCAGGCTGTCCTGCTGGTTCAGCCGGCTCCTCTGCGCGGCATCGCGGTAACCGTCGCGGACCTCGGCAAAATCCATGATCCGCACCATCCCGCCTGCAGGCGTGGGCACCGCGATCCGGGCGATGTCGTGCAGGTCGGCATACTCGCCCGGCACCCGCACGATGAACTCACGCCGGCCCTCGTCCACCGTTCCGGCGGACAGGTTCAGGTTGCCTGCGCGCAGCATTTGCGTTACCGTATCCAGGGATACGCCGTAGCCCTGCATCTTAACCGGATCGATCAGAATCTGAATCTCGCGTTCGTAACCGCCGATGACGGACACCGAGGCCACGCCCTCAATGCGTTCCAGCCTCGGCAGCACCACGTCCTCCGCCGTCTGCTTCAGGCTTGCAAGATCCTGGTCCCCGGTGAAGGCCACCACGGCCACCGGCATCATCGAGATGTCGAGCTTCATCACCATGGGTTTGCCCACACCGTCCGGGAGCATCGACGATAACATGTCGATCTGTTCGCGCATATCCTGGACGGTGAAGTTCATATCGGTGCCCCAGTCGAACTCGGCCATCACCATGGAAATGCCGCTGCCGGAAACCGACTGCATCCGCTTCAAGCCTTCCGTCATGGCCACGGCGCTCTCAATCGGCTTGGTGACCATGCTCTCCACTTCCTGCGGACCGGCCCCCTCGTAGGTGGTGATCACCGCCGCGTAGGGGAGCCGCATATTCGGCAGGAAGTCAATGGCCAGGCGGCCGAGCGAGACCATCCCCAGGATAATCAGGGCGATCACGATCATCGTGACCCCGACGGGCCTCTTTACCGAAAGATCAACGAGTTTCATAGGCTAAACTCCCAACCTTGTGACTTCTACCTCAGTGCCGTCATCCAGGGTGTCGTGCCCGGAAACGACCACCTTTTCGCCTTCCTCCAGGCCCTCCAGCACGGCGATGTTCAGGCCGTCGGAGCCGCCGGTCTTGATCTCGCGGAGCTCGACCGCCTTCTCGTTCCCGGTCAGCACGAACACGGCGGTGGTGCCGCCACGGTGCACCACGGCGTCGCGCGGGATCAGGATCACCTCGTTCTCGGCCGTGGACAGATCGACCTCGGCAAACATGCCCGGCTTGATCAGGTGATCGGGATTGGCGATCTCCACCTTCACCGGATAGGTCCGCGTCTGCGGGTCGGCCGCCGGGCCGATGCTCGTCACCCTGCCGGTAAACGGTTCGCTGGAAACGGCCGAGATCAGGACGTTAACCTCCTGTCCGGCCTTGATCTTATTCACCTGCTGCTCGGACGCCCCGACCTGCACCAGCACGCTGTCTATATTGACAACCGTAAACACCGGCATCGTCTGCGCGGCCAGTTCGCCCGGATCAACATTGCGGGCGGCTACGATACCCGCTATGGGGGAAGTGAGGATGGTATTACTGTAGGCCGTCTGCGCGGCCTCGAGCGCGGCACGGGCCTGTTCCAACTGGGCCGGTGCCAGCTTCTCGGCCTGGTCGCGGGCGATCTTGTATCCCATCTCCACCTTTTCAAACTCGGCGGCCGGAATCGCCCCCTGCTCGTAGAGGAGCTTCATCCGCTCGTAGTTGCGCGCGGTGTCCTGCAGATTCAGCTCGGCCTGCAGCAGCCCGGACTCGGCCGCGGCCACCCCGGCCTCGGCCTGTCTGACCTGCGCCTGTATATCCGCCGACTCCAGCCGCATCAGGACCTGTCCGGCCTGTACCCGGTCACCGACATCCACGGCCACCGACTCCACCTTGCCCGGAATCTTCGGCACCAGGTTCACCTCGGCCTTGCCCGCCACCTTACCGGTCAGAATGTCCCCCCGGCTGAGCAGCCCTTTCTCGGCCTCGGCCACGGCCACCAGCACCGCCCTCTCGGCCTCGGGCTCCTCATCGCCGCCCCCGCAGCCGGCCGTCAGCATCCCGACCGCCAGGAGCAGCACCATCAGCATCAAGATACTCCTTCGCCTCACGTCCACCTCTCCCATCGAACCAGTAGTCAGTATCTAGTATTTAGTAGAAGGGGGCTGTCCCCGTCTTACCACACAGAGCAGGTCAGAATCATTCTTCTGCCCCGGTTCCCGGCTCTTTCTCTTCCTCTTCCTCATCCTCCGCACGCATAACTTCATACAGCTTCTCCAGCACCTCGGCCAGTTTTGCCACGTCCTCAAGCGGCAGCTGGGCGAAGTATTTGCGCAGGGCGGCCTCCCAAGCCTCCAGCCCACCCGTGATCACCGCTTCTCCGGCCGGGGTCAGCTCCAGCCGCACCAGCCGCCGGTCCCGGTCATCGCGCCGCCGCACCACGAAACCCAGTTCGCAGAGCTTATCCGCCGACGCGGTCACCGCGCTCAGGCTGACGCCCAAGAGCTCGGCCAGTTCGGACACGGTCACCGACCGCTGAAACAATAGAGTCCGGCAAATGATGAACTGACTGTGCGTCATCACCGGCGGGATATGCCGCGCCAGTTTCACGTGCAGCAGCCGGATCAGCTTCCCCATTACTTCGTCCACACGCTGCAGACACTGATCCAGCGCATTACCTTGCAATCCGCATCGCTCCCTCCACATGGGCATTGCTTAACTTGGTTAACTATTTATCCATTTAATAATATGGCAGGACCTTTCCGCCGTCAAGAAAAACTTTATGCCCCTCTTGAATACCAATTATCCTACAGGTTATAATATCAAGTAGGATTGAGAGTAAGGGGTGCTTGAAAGTGTCCGAACAATTTGTTGCCAAGCTTTCGGGAAAGGGCCAATTGACCCTGCCGAAGAAGCTGAGAGAAAAGTATGGCCTTAAAGAGGGTGACTTTCTCTTGATATTCCCCCAGGGGCAAGGGCTGCGTGTGGAAAAAGCCGCGGTCTCCCCATTAGCCAGATTTCAGGAAATCGCTGCTGAAACTGCACAGCGTTTCGAGAAGGAAGGGATTGAACCGGAAACGGTTGAGGAGGCTGTACGTTGGGCGCGAGACCAAAAGTAGTCCTGGATACCAATGTCATCATTTCCGCCTTGGGCTGGAATGGCCCGGAGCGGCGCGTGTATGAAATGTGCTTACAGGGATGGCTTGAATTATGCCTTTGTCCGGCCATACTTGAGGAATTGCTCCGGGTAATGGAATATCCCAAATTCAAATTCCCGCAACGTCATAAAGTTGCTCTTCTCCAAGATTTGATTCGAATTGCCACCCTGTCCGAACCGGATTCGGTGCCCAACATTATTCAGGAAGATCAGGCGGACAATCATATATTGGCCTGTGCCGTAGGTGCCAAAGCCGACTTCATCCTGACGGGCGACAAACACCTGCTTCATTTGTCCCGCTATGGAGCTATTTCTATCTGCACCGCCGCAGGCTTTCTAAAGTTAAACACCCTTCGCTAGGCCCCCAATTTATGCCATCAACAACAGAGGCGATATATCTGACCTGTGACCATCTCCCCCATATACGGCTGAAAACGGCGACCCGGGGGCTTCTTCCCCTCTTTTGCAGCAGGTGATGCATACCTTATTGGAGAAATAACACTCGGAGATTGAGTTGAAATGGAGCTTCGGGTGGTTACGACGGTGTTCAGGACAGCGCAAGAGAAAATTATTGAAGTTTTGAAGTCTGTCCCCATGGTGCTGCTGGTCTGGATGGGGATCTGGGGCTGGGTAATGCCCGCGGAGGCGGCCGGGCCGGATTACAGCCGTCTGCAGGCCGAACTGAAAGCCGCGCTTCAGGACGCAAAGGGAACGTACGGGCTGTGCCTGATCGATCTGGAAAGCGGCAGCGAGTTCGGCCTGAATGAACGCGAGGTCTTCCACGCCGCCAGCACCTTCAAGGTTCCGCTCAACTTCTACCTGGCTACCAAGGTGGCGGCGGGTGAGGTTAATCCGGATCGCTACCTGGAATATAAGGAAGAGCATTTTGAAGGGGGTACCGGGTACCTGCAGTATCAGGAGTTCGGCACACGTTATAAAATCGCGCAGCTGGCACGGGATTCGATCGTGACCAGCGACAACGTGGCCACCAACATGCTGCTCGGGTACCTGGGGCACTCCAACGTGAAGAGTTTCATGCGGTCACTGGGGGCCGAGGTCGTCGATTATAAGCAGAACACCACCTGTCCCCGGGATATGGCCGTCATCATGCGCGCCCTGGTCCGGTTCGCGGACGAACATCCCGCCGCCGGCGGACCGGTGCTGCAGCACATGCGGACCTCGGTCTTCCGCGAAGGCATCCCGGCGGCCGTTCCGGCCGGAATCGCGGTGGCCAACAAGATCGGCTACTGGCCGGCCACCGGCACGTACAACGACGCGGCCTACGTCCAGCACCCCACGCGGCCCTACATCCTGACGATCTACAGCAAAGGCACCCCCGGGGCACGCCGCCGCCTTTGCCCAGATTCGCCGGTTGACGAGCATCGTCCATACCTTCCAGGAGAGCGCCGCCCTGCGCATAGACCTGCAGTGGGATGACAAAAGACCCATCCTGCTCGACCCGCCTGTTCTACGCGCGGGCCGGGCGGAGGTTCCCGTGCGTGCCCTCGTCAATGCCCTGCCCGAACTGGGACTGACCTGGGATGCCGCGAGAGGGGAGCTCACCGTCTTCTCCCGGGCGACCGAAAAGCAGGCCTCGTTCCGGCCCGGAGAAGACTCTTATCGGATATACAACGGCCGCGCCTACCTCCCGTTGCGCACGCTGGCCGAATCTTTGGGATATCGCGTGGAATGGGATGCGCAAAATATGAAGGCGGCCGTGGTGAATCCGAAACATTCACCCGCCGCAGATTGAAACACCGCCGGACAGGAAACCGGCGGTGTCACTCATCCTAGACCCAGACGTCGATCATCATCGCGAGGAACAGCAGGAACAGGTACGGGCTGGAGAACTTAAAGAGCGTCCAGGCCTTGCGTTTTTCGGGGTGCCGGTAGACGTGGGTGGAAAGCGCCAGCGCGGCCACGCCCAGCACGGCCGCCGTCACCAGGTACACCATCCCCCAGTCCCCCAGGAAGTAAATGATCACCGACAGGATAACCATCAGGACCACGGTGGCCAGCAGGCAGTGCAGGGCTTTCTTGATGTCGCAGACGACGGGCAGCATGGGCACCTTCACCCGCGCGTACTCCTCACGGTAGAAGATGGCCAGACTCCAGATGTGATTCGGAATCCAGAGCACCACCAGCGCCGCCACCGCCACCGACAACAGGGAAAGTTCCCCGGTCACCGCCGCCCAGCCGAAAATGGCCGGCAGCCCGCCGGCAAAACCGCCGATGATGATGTTCCACACACTCCGCCGCTTCAGCCACAGGCTGTACAGCCCCACGTAGCCCAGCATCCCGCCCCACAGGGCGGCGAAAGCAACCATATTCATGCCCCAGGCCAGCACCAGGGAGATAAGGAACAGCAGCAGCCCCCAGTAAAGGGCCATGATAGGCGGGTTGATGCGGCCCGACGGAATCGGCCGGTGGCGCGTGCGCCCCATCACGGCGTCCATATCGCGGTCGATATAGCAGCTGACCGCGTTCGCCCCGGCGCAGGCCAGCGTAACGGCGACCAGGGCCTGTACCGCCTGCCCCCAGGAATAGGGATGCGTCGCGGCAGCCACCACCATCATCCCGAACGCGGTGAAAACCAGCAGGAACACCGACACCGGCTTGGTCACCTGGATATAGGCCTTCACGATTTCCCACGGGCCGTACTTGACATTGACGGGCTGCTGCGGCGCCGCCACTGAAGACGGGGCCGACAGACCGGTAAACCTGTCACCCAAGAAAAACCCTCCCCTCCAGGGGTTACCGCTCTTAATCAACCAATTCGGCAGAAAGCGAGGTTATCCTCTTCTCATTAAAGCAAAGTATCGGCCGCGCAGTCAAACCCGGGTGACGGGAGGGACGGTTCTCCTGTCACCTCGCAAGACTCTCGACACAAAGGGCCTTCCCCCGGCAGGGAATCACTTCCGCCGAAGCGAAAATCATGAAGAATTACTGCAAAGGGGGCATCACTTCCTTGAAACGAATCGGCACCACCCTGCTGAGCCTGCTGGCGGCCGCCGCCGTCCTTTTCGCCTTTGTCGCACCAGCGCCGGCCGAAGAAAACGGGCCGGAATCCACCCACACCATCGTCATCTACGGCGGAGGCTTCGCCGGGTGTGCCGCCGCCAGCCAGGCCGCCGCACATCTGGCGCCGGAACAGGACATCCTGATGATCGTCCCCGAAACGGCGCTGGGCTCGATCGGCACGGTCGGGGGGCAGAATTTCTTCGACATCCGCAACTGGCGGGGTGCGCCGCCCACGCAGGGCAGTTTCGCCCGCTGGTTTCAGGCCTACGGCCAGGGCTACCCCACGAAGCTGATGGCGGATATGCTCCACCGGCAGGTCACCCGCGACGGTGACGCCCGGGTGCAGATCCTGTTCGCCCACGAAATCGAGAAGGTGTACTTGAATGAGACCGGAAACACGATCACCGGGCTCACCGTGCGCCCGGTTCAGCGGAACCGTAAAACGCTTGAAGTAGAATGGGCCGGCGAAAGCCGGCAGATCGCCGGACAGATCTTTATCGACGCTTCCGATACGGGACGCCTGGCCCGTCTGGCCGGGGTGCCGCTCTCTCCCGGACGCGCCGACTGGGCCGAAGACGGGCGGCAGCAGGCCGCCACGCTGATGATTCAGGTCACCGGCGTCAATCCGGCGGCGGCGGAGGCCTACCGCAACCCGGGAACCAACAGGCCCGAGTTCTTCTACTCCACCGACCCGAGCGGGAGCCGTCTCGGCTGGGGCGGAAAGGAATTCACCGAATACGACGCAGTGGTCTCGGCATACAACCGTGGCGATCACCGTTTCACCCTCAAAGGATACAACATTGCCGAGGACACGCCCGGCAAATGGTGGCTGAACATCCTCCTGATCCACGACGTTAACGGGATGATGCAGGAACTCGACCGGGGAACCGAGCGTGAACTGGCCGCCGAACTGGTCGAGGAGGGCCAGTGGTCAACCGACCAGGCCTACCGTGAAGCGATCGCCGAATTGGGACAGCCGCGCTTCATCCAGGCGCTGCGCCGCTTCCCCGGGTTTGAGAACGTGCAGCTGGTCCGTGATGAGATGGGGCGCCCGGTGGTCGGTGAGGTGCTGTATCTCCGGGAAACCGCCCACGCCGTGCGGGCCGACGGCAGCTTCGCCCTGTCGGCTGTGGCCGTGCGTGAGGCCGGGGACCGGGCGGGCATCGGCCGCGACGCCGGGCTGTACCCCACCGGTGTCGGCCTCGGCTTCTATTACATCGACATCAACGCCTACCGCAAGGGCGAGACGGTGCAAACGCTGGAAACCCCGGCCAACCCGCACTACATTCCGTATGCCGCGCTGACCACGCCCGCCGTGGACAACCTGCTGCTGCCCGGATACGCCCAGAGCACCTCTTCCAAGGCATGGGCCTCGATGCGGGTCATCCCCAACCTGGCCGTCTGCGGAGACGCCGCCGGTATGGCCGCCGCGTACAGCGCTCTGAACGGGAAAACCCCCGGCAGCCTCACCATCGAGGACATCCGGGAAATTCGCAAACTGCTCCGGGCCGCCGGCGCCCGCGTGGATAAGCAGGTGGTTTCGCAGCCTACCCCATCCCGGCAGGGCGGGCAGGCCGTTTCCCAGCCTACCCCATCCTGGCAGGATGTGGTATCATAAGTTTGGGAAAAAAATACGCGACATTGACATACAGCAGTCAGTCTGACGGTGTAAGCTGGGAGAAAACCGGGGACAGGGGGTCAATCGCGTGGACAAAGTCTTGAATCAAATCCTGGATGAGCTCAAGAGTATACGCAGTGAAATGGACAACCTGCGTTCCGAAGTCAAAGACCAGCGCAAGGAGATTAACGGCATCAATGGCGAACTGAAAGGTCTGCGCACGGAACTCAAAGACCAGCGCAAGGAAATCAACGGCATCCACAGCGAGCTTCAGGTCCAGCGTGCCGACTTCAAGAGCCTGCGCGACGAAGTCAAGGACCTGCGTGAAGATGTTAGCGCCATACGGGAAGAACACGGCGGCCTGCTGCGCGCCCTGGAACACCGCGCCGATGTCACCGGCGCCAACGTCATTCGTCTGCTGGAAGACACCGCGCTTATCAAAGGCGACGTGACACACCTGAAAGGCGAGTTTGGAGAACTAAAGGATTACGCTGGGAAGATCAGCGATAAAGTAGAGTTTCTTACAATCGACATCGGGGAAATGAAAAGGGAGTTTCACGAGTTTGAGGACGGCCTGAAATTTGCCCTCGTCAAAGTTCACCATCACGATGCCTTACTCAAGCGCTCCGCCAAGTGAAGCATAACCCCCTCACAGCCCGAGGGGGTTTTTACATGCGAAGTTATTGAAGTTTTGAAGTCTGTCCCTCCTAGAGCAGGATGTTGGCCAGCAGGGCGTAGGCCTGGGCGCGGGTCAGTTCATCTTCGTCCGACACGCCGGCCAGGTGGCGGTACGTCTTGGCATCGAGCACGCGTGCGTTGTACAGTTCCTCGAAGGAACGCTCCTTTGCCCGCAGGATTTCGGCCGCCAGGCGCTGCCAGTCCGCCGCTGTCGATTCCTCCGGATAGGCGTCAACCAATGACACATCGTAATTCCGGTCAGTGTGGTAGTTCGCCAGCAGCAGCACCGACCCGGCAAGCTGCGGAATCGAGGCCGGCTCGTCCAGGCGGTAGTCGTTCCCGTACCCCTTCGACAGCAGCCCCTTGCCCCGAAGCTGCTGGATATACGGATAGCACCAGTGCTCCCGCTCGGGATAATCAACCTCCACCGGGGTCAGGTCCACACCCTGCTCCTCCAGCATCTCCCGGACCTCGCCGATCATCCGCAGGCTGCCGCTCATCTCCCGAAAGCTCCGGTCATTTTCAATGGAATACGCCGCCGCCACGCCGGCCGCCTGTCCGGTGGCCATCCCCACCGGCACCGTGCGGGCGCTCCCGTGCGCGATGATGTCAAAGGAAGCCGCCTTGCCCACCACCAGCAGGTTTTCCACCTTCTTCGGCACCAGCACGCCGAACGGAATCCCGTAGGGCTTCGTGCCGCTCAGTGCCGCACCCTGCTGTCCGCGTCGCGCGGCCTGCAAGTCGATTGGATAACTGCCCAGGGCCACCCTGTCCGCCGGGAAGCGGCTTTCAAACACGTCCTCGGCCGTCAGCGTCTTCTCCCCGATGATCCGCCGGGACTCGCGGATGTACAGTTCGTCCGCCGCCCAGGCCAGCCGGGCATCGATAAAGCCGGGACAGTTCCAGCGCATATAGTGCACGATTGACGGCAACTCGGCCAGCGCGCGTTCCATTCCCCTCTTCTTTGAGTTTTGATCCAGAGGATCGACGTTAAAGATCTGCAGGGCGTTCACCACCACCGTGCCGTCCTCCTGCAGACCAAGATTCAACCCGCGCAGCTGGATATCCGGATCCTTCGGCTCATACCGGAACATATGGTCGTAGCCCCACGCCGACCGGTGATTCGCGCCGCTGGTCTTCTTGCCGTCTTTCCGGAGATACTGGGAAACCTGGTTCCAGTCCACGCCCTCCAGCGCGAACACCAGTGTGGCCGCCGCGTACTCATCCGGCTTGCCGAACTCCTCCCGGCCCTTGCGGTAACCCGCTCCGGCCTTCACCGCCACATCGGCATCCTGCGTGGCGTCGATCACCCTCAGCGCCCTGAACACCCGCTCGCCCCCTTTGTGGACGGCGAGAATCCCGGTCACCGTTTGACCGTCCATCAGGGGCGCAACAAACTCGTGCTCCAGAAACACCCGCACCCCGGCCTTGGCCAGCACAAGCTCAAACCACCGCTCGGCCCGGTCGATGTCAAAGGCCGCGCCGCCCTTCATCGCCCGGTGAAACTCGGCGAAAAACCCGGTGTGGATGATCTCCGGCCCACCCGGTTGTTTGAAGTTCAAATCCAGCATATTCAGCGCACCCAGTGTGTACAGCCCGCCCACGCGGTCCCGGCTGTCCACGAGCGCCACCGTCAGCCCCTCGCGGGCCGCCGACACCGCTGCGGCAATCCCCTCCGGGTCACTGCCCACCACCAGCAGATCCCAGACCTCGGGGTCCGGAATCGGATAAACCGCCTCATCCACCGACTCGCCCACCGACTCGTCGGCTGGTTCACCAATAATCTCATCAACCTCGCCAAAAAGGTCATCCTCCGGTTCTCCGATCGGCCCCAGAGCGATAAACCCGTCCACAAGTTCCCGCTCCGGGTCCGGCGCAGGTTCGGCTCCCGCATTGGCACCATCGGCCGGCGCAACGGCGGGAGCAAGCAGCAATGCAGTCACCACAGCGATAAAGAAGATATACAGCAGACGCTTCAAGACCTGACCTCCACCACTTCTCTATTCTTGATTCGTGAAAAGTCCCTATATCGTTGGACACACAACCCCTGGAATAAGTTTCATCTTGAGTCGCGGTTCTTCGACAACAAGAACTCCCGGTGCCGCCCGCTCGGCGGCCCGGGAGTTCCTTTACTTTTCCCCTAGATGCGATTCAGGCGGTAGATCTCACCGTCGCGCAGGTCGAGTTCCACCATCCAGCCGGTGCGCAGGTCGTCGATGTCGATGCGGTCGCCGTTGCGGTCGCGCAGGATGGCGCCTTTCGCGAAGTCGAACCGGAACTTCGCCCCGTTTTCCTGCTCGATGATCAGCCGCCCGCGGTCCTTGTCAATCTCCGCGATCTCGCCTTCCACCCAAATGTTCTCATCATCGATGATCTCGATCGTGATCACCCGGCCGCCGACCACCGTCAGTTCAACCTCGGCCCCGATCAGCACCTCGTCCAGATACAGGGTCTTCCCGTCGCGCTGCACCCGCACGTCGCGGTCCAGGTCGTATTTCTCGGTGCGCGACCCCCGCTGGACCGTGATCTGCTTCTTCGACAGGTCAAGCCCGGTCACCGTGCCCCACTGCCCAAAGCCGCGATCCTCTTCCAATACCTCGATCTCGATAACCTCATCGTAGCGGTCCAGCCACAGGCGCACCTTGTCCCCTTCGCCCACGTCACTCAGGCGGATGGTTTTGCCATCCTTGGTCACGCGCACGTCGTCCCGAATGTAGTGGGAGTACTCCCGTTCCCTGTCGTCCTCGATGGTGATCCGCGGCGTGTGCCCCGTCCGGATCTGGGTGACCACGCCTTCTTTGTCGCCTTTTCTGAAGTCCAGGGTCACCAGGTCTGCACGACCATCCTTGTCCAGACGCAGTTCCACCCGGTTATCCCGGTCGATGTCGTCCAAATCCATCCGGGCACCATCGGAATCCTGCACACGCACCCGGTCTGCAAACTCCACGCTCACTTGGTGGCCGTCGCCATCCTCAATACTCACCTTCGACGAACTTAGCGATACCACCTTACCAAACAACTTGCGGGCTTCATCCAGCACACGCACCTCTGCCAAAACAGAGCCGGACTTCGTCAATTCCACCCGCACACCCCGGCTGACCGCGCTGTAATCCGCCAGCCGGGTGCCCTGGTAGAACCGGGTGGATGAGTGGATATCCAGCTCTTCACGCTTCCCGTCATCATAACGCACAGTAATGTGATCCAAATACTTGTTGATCACATACGCCCGCACACTGTCTTTACTCTTATCCTTGTCGGGATCCTTAACCGGATCCTTAACATCGCCGGATCCCGGCCCCGGCGTACCCGACACGCCGGAAGTGGTGTAGCCGAGGAAGCGCACCTTATTATTGCCGTCCAGCACCACGTTCACGTTTTCACCGACCAGGCTGCCCGGCGTCACCTTCTTATTCGCCCGGAACGCCAGGTAGAAACCGGCCAGGTCGTAGGTCTTGTCACCGGCCGCCGTCCGCAGGGTAACGGTATTCCCCGCCACCGCCCGCAACTGGGCGACAAACTGCCGCCCCGGATACGGATCGGCCAGCCCGGCATCCAGTATATTGGTGATCAGCGCGGTCATCTCCGCCCGGGTCACCCCGCGTGTGGGCTCAAACATATTGCCCGGCACACCCTGCATAATTCCTTCCCGCACCACCGCCGCCACATATGGACGGTGGGACTGGGGGATCTTGTCCAGGTCGGCGAAAGTGATAACCGCGTTGTCCGTCGAAAGCTTCAGCGCCCTCGCCACAATCATGGCCACATCCAGCCGCGAAGCCGCCGCGCGGAAATTCGTTCCCTTTAGATCGGTCCCGATCCAGCCCCTGTGTGCCGCCAGGACGATCGGTCCCTTGGCCCAGTCGCCCACATCGGGCGTGGAATACCCGTACGTCGCCGGGTTGCCGTACTTGGAGGCCTCATTCTCCAGGCCGAGCGTACGCACCATCATCACCACGAGTTCCTGCCGGCTCACCTGATTCCGCGGTTCAAACTTACCGCCGGGATAGCCCTTCACCAGGTCCAGGGCGGCAACCCGGGCGATCGTTTCGGCCGCCCAGTATCCCTCGGTATCCCGAAACTCGGCAAAGCCGTTGTCTGCCGCGGCGATACCCGCCCCACAGGAAAACAGGAAGATAATCGCCACCAGAAAGATGATCACTCTTGTTCCAGACTTCAAGATTTCCCCTCCCCCGGCACACTTTGCAACTCTCTCCTCAGACAGATTTGCCGTTTCCCCGCGTAAATCCTGCCAAACCCGAGCAATTTTTCCCCGGTTACCAAGTATGACGAACAAAGTGCGCTTCCGGTTTTCCCGTCCGCGCCCGACTTTCCTGTCTCAACAGGCCGGCTCCTTCAGTGCCCGCTCATACCGATCGTATTGCTGGCACTCCTAATTCAAGTCAAGAACCGTCCCCGCTTGAATGCGACCATTTCCGAAACCATTCCGCCATCGCCGGGATTTCGATTCTCCCCTCAGCCACACCAACGGCAAAATGCACTACTGAATCCTGCCCTGCTGTAAGTGACCATCCTTCAGTCTCGCGATAGATCGCAGCAAGGGCCACGCCGGTTCTCTTATTACCGTCAATAAACGGGTGATTCTTGACAATCCCAAACATTAGCGCCGCCGCTTTCATAAAAACATCTTCATAAAGGTCCTTGCCGTTAAAGGTGGCGAACGGGCTTGCCAAAGCCGATTCCAATAGCGCCGAGTCTCGCAACCCGTGTTTGCCTCCCGTTCTCTCAATGATTCGGTCATGAATGTAAAGAGCCTCTGTGGGCGTAATCAACGCGCCAACTCCTTCAGTGCCTGCTCATACCGATCAATGAACCCCTCGACCCGTGCAGCAAACACCGGATCAATGCGGCCTTCGACATCTATCGGCCGAGCCACTATGCTCCTTGTCTTTAGATCACAATATACAGCCAGACTCTCCCCTTCCCGCACTCCCAGCGCCTCAAGATAATCTTTAGGAATGGAAAACACAAGACTATTACCGGCCCTATAAACCTTACGCACTTCCACGCGAATCACCCCATTTCTCATACTTACCGTCAGTACTATTATAACCCGTTAGCACACCAAAGGCCCAACTATTTTCTAGTCCGAGCCCCGCCCCGGGTAAGAGATCCCAGGGAACAGCCTTCAAAATAATCGACCAGAACTAATTTATTGAAGTTTTGTAGTCTGTCCCTCCTAACGAGAAACCCCCGGTGCTGCGTTCAGCAGCGCCGGGGGTCGTATGTGTTCCACTCGGTCTAATTCCTACAGCGTCATCGTTACCGTCTTGGTGGCGGCGTCCCAGTCCACCTTTGCCCCGAAGGCTTCCGCCACCGCGCGGTAGGGCAGCATAATCCGCCCCGGCGGCGCCAGTTCCGGCGCGGCATCGATCGCGCTCTCTTTGCCGTTCACATTGAGGGACTTGACATTCACCGTCACCTTGACCACCGTGTCACCCTTGGTCAGCGTCGCGGTCTTGCCGTCCCACTCAATGTCTTCCTCACTCACGCCCAGGCTCAGCCCGACATAGCGCAGCGGCAAGTAGGTCCGCCCGTTCTTCAGATACGGGGCCACGTCCATCTTCTGCTTTACGCCCTGCACCGTGTACGAGGCCTCACCGATCACAAACAGCACATCGCCCGCCGGCACACCGCCGCCCGCGATCGCATTGGCCACCTTCGCCGCGGCGACCGCGCTCGGGAATATCCCGTCCGCGCCGATCTTGAACCCGCGCGTCACCCCCGCCAGAGCCGCCTTATCATTCACCTGGTTCACCGCAGGTCCGAATACCTCTACCACTACCGGCCCCGCCGCCGCAAAGCGGTCCAGCGTATAGGTGATATCGCTGATCTCAATCGTGCTGGCAAGCGTGCTCTGTGTCCGCACCGGAATGGTCAGCACATTATCCTTCAGCTCCACGCCGTTCACATCAATGTCAAGATCACCCTTCACCACGCGCACCTTGGGCATTTCCAGGCTGATCCGGTCCGGGAAGCGCACCAGCAGGTTCTTCCCGCGCAGCAGCGCCCCGGCCGCCCCTTCGGTCAGCGTGATCTTACCCGCCGGCTGGTCCTGTTTGCCGATGCCCACCCCCGGCTGGGCCGCCTGGGCCTGTACCGGCGCCAGCACCTTGGCCACCGTCACCTTACCGGTGACGCCCGCGCTGCCCCCGGCTTCAACCGTAAGATCGCCGGTAAAGTCGACCGCGATATCCACCTTCATATCCTTGAAGCTGATCTTGCCGACCTTGTTATCGCGGACCTGCTTCACACTATACCGCAAGGTTTGCCCGTCATTAGCAATCTCGGGTGTTCCCGCAACGCCGAGACCGCCTTCGCCCTTGACCGAACCAAAGGAAGCCCACTTCGCGCCATCCGGCAACGACAGGGTAATCGTCCGGTCGGATGCCAGGCTGTCCGGCGCCGTTTCGGTCAACGCAAGCTCGCCGACCGCTGCCGCCAGCCGGCCCGCCAGAACATCCGGAACCGACCGCGCGGTAAGTTCGGCACCGTAATCCTGATACCGCGCCACCACCAGGCTGGCCGGGTCGGCCTTGGTGGCGCCCCCGAGCGTGGCCGTAACATCACCAAAAGGCGCGTCAACACCGCTCACCAGTACATCGGCGTTGATGCGTACCGTGCCCTGCGCCCGTTTCCCGGTCTCCACCACATCGACCGTCAGTATCCGCGGATTGGCACCGTCCACCGCTGCCGTCAGCTTGTATCCGCCCGTTTTCAGCACTTCCACCGACAGACTTTTAGCGTCCCAGAAAAACCCTGCGGGCAGCAAAAACTCCAGACTCCCCGCGCCGGCATTCAGCGCCCCCGGCGAGTTTTCGGTCACCAGGATGCTCACCTGTCCGCCCGAACTGCCGGTTTCCCCGATCACGGGCGGCTTGGCCACCGAGACACTGACCCGCGCATCCACAACCTCCCCGACGGTCACCACGTCACTGCCCAGCTGGCCGCTGAGGCCGGTGATCGTCAGCGGGATGTCCCCTTCTTCCAGCCCGGCCAGACCGGCGGACAACGGAATGACAAAGGTCGCCGCACTGGCCGCCGTCATCGCCTCCACCGTCATCAGAAACTCATTCGGCTTCTCGGTCGCCTTAAAGCTCATCAGCACCATTTCCGACTCCAGCGCGTGCATGTCCGCCGGCAGCACCACGGTGCACCCCTCCGGCAAAGCCGCCAACGCACTGTGCGTTCCCTTCTCCAGCGGCGCCACCCGCACGTGCAGGGAACCCAGCTTCGTCGGTTCCTCTCCGGGCGAAACCACCTCCGGCGTCGTCAGCGCCCGGTACTCGGCCCCGGCCGCCCATGCGCCCACCGCCGCAAACAACACCGCCATAACCGTAATCAGAGCAATCAATACCGCTTTTCGCACCAATCCCACCCCTCTCCAGAAGATTTATCCATGGTATCTATTTCTTCGACACCTGTCCACCGATAACCTACCGCCCACGAGGAAAAACTACCCCGAAAAACAAAAATCCCCGGCTGCCGGTCGGCAATACCGGGGGTTATGCTTGCCCCATTCTCCTCCTTGGAGAATAGTCCTACTCTTCTCTGGTCGGATAGATACTAGACTCGTCTACAATTTCATTGTCACCGTCTTCGTCGCCGCGTCCCAGTCCGCTTTCGCCCCGAAGGCTTCCGCCACCGCACGGTAGGGCAGCATAATCCGCCCCGGCGGCGCTATCTCCGGCGCGGCGTCGATCGCCCTCTCTTGGCCGTTCACATTGACGGACTTGACATTCACCGCCACCTTGACCACCCTATCACCCTTGGTCAGCGTCGCGGTCTTGCCGTCCCATTCGATATTCTTCTCATCCACGCCCAGGCTCAGGCCGATATAGCGCAGCGGCAGGAAAGTCCTCCCGTCTTTCACATACGGAACGGTATCCATTTGCACCAATGTACCGTTCACATTATATTTCCCCGCGCCAATGGTAAACACCACCGTCCGCTCTTCCCGCGGCTCCGGCTCAGGCTCCGGTTCGGGCTCAGCCGCCGGTGTCTCATAGTGACCCACCAAGATTGTCCGTGCCGAAAGGTTACTCAGACCGCTGATCTCCGCCCGCACATCTCCGGGCGCCGCCCTCTCGGCGTCAATCTCCAGTTCGGCCCGCACAACCAGTTCGGCCCGCTTGGTGCTTTCCGTATCTACCCGTATCTCCAGCACCCGCCCATCAGTGACCGGGGTGACCGTCAATCCCTCGCCGCTCACCACTGTCCCTTCCGCCCTCGTCCAGGCAAAACCCTCCGGTAAAGTCAGCTTCACCGGGCTCCCTTTCCGCAGCAGCCGGGCCTTGTTCTCGCTGAGAGCGATTTCCACAGTGGCCTTGCCCCCGTCAAAGTCTGCCACCCGGCGGGTCTCTATAGTGATTTGCCCAGACCGGCCGGAACCAATCACAACCGCTCCGTCGCGGAGCTGACCCTCAATTGACATCACGCGCAGCTCCACATCGCCCTGAAGTCCGTCCGGTACTGTGCTTTTAAGAGGCAAGACAAAGGTGCACTTCCCTGTCATTTTCGGGGCCGTAATCACCCCCAAGAACTCATTATCCCCCACCTTGGTAGTGTTTAATTGAACATCCCCGTCCTCAAGGGCAGCAACATCTCCCGGGGCCTGTAGCTCAAACCCGCCGGGCAGTATGAACAGGGCCTTGTGCTCCCCGGCCGTTAACGGGTCAATTCTTATCACTAAACTTCCCAGATCCACCGGTGCCGGCTGGGGCGACAACCACGACTGCTTTTGAATAAAATCATATTCCGTCGATGCCCAGGCCCCCACTGCCGATAATAACACCACTGTTACAGCCGCCACGAACGTCATTACCGCCTTTCGCACAAACCCCACCCCTTTCCGGAATATGGATTGACCTTGAGTTCTTCGACACGGCATTTCCAATTCCCTGCCATCTAAAGCATAATTTCCCGCCACTACAACAAAAAACCCCCGGCACCGCTCTTGAAGCGGTACCGGAAGCTTAAAAACAACACCTGAAATTCAAGTTAAAAACCGGACTTCCTTGACCGGAGGAGTTCCAGGGTAATCTGCTCCAGGGCATTGCGGAGCCATATCTCGCTTAGTTTAGGTACGAACCACGACGGGGGTCCGGAGGCCAGTGGATGATCCTGCGCCCGTGAACGCGCGTGGTACGCCGAATGCTGCATAAGATAGTTTGACTCCCGTTTACCGGATTCCGGGTTGGTGTTCTGCACGAGCCTTGGTTCCGGGTTCGGAATGAAGGTAACGTGCCGCGGACCGTTCGCGCCACCCACAATATCATAGCGTACAATGTTCCCGAACGGGGTAACCTCGTAGTAGGTTTCATAAATGTCGTTGCTTGTGGAAACCCCATCCTTCTTGAACTGCAGACCCGCGGGGGCGCGCTGCGGGTCCAGCAGTCCCCACCGGTATGCGTTGTCCGTCTCCGGCGTCCAGTCGGGCGAAGACCGGGGCACACGCTCCGGCGCCGCCGTTTCCTTTGCCCGGTCGGTTCCCATACCGGATTCCAGTGCCATCCGTAATTGCGCATCAAAGGACTCCGCCCCGCCGGCCGGTGTTCTCTGCGTCTCCTTGGCCGGCAAAACCTGATCACCGGAAACCGGGGTAACACGCATGCCTATCCCTCCGTTAGCCCTACTCCAAGCTGACCGCCCAAGGCTTTTCCACAGCCAGTTTCAGATAGGCGTGCTGGCACTTAAGATACAATAAATTGTGCTCCATATTGGCTAAAGCAGCCTCCGCCGCCGCCACATCTGCTTTCGTCACCATTCCCAGATCATATTTAAGCTTTGTAAGACGGAGATCCTCCTGCGCTATCTTTACCGCTTCCTCCAATGTCGGATAATCTTCCTCCAGATTGGTCAGACGATAATACAGCGTACGGGTCAACAAGCGCGTCAGGTCGGCGGCGCTCATCGCGTCGAGTTCCGCTTGCTCGACTTCGATCTTTCGTGCCTGGTAGGGCCGGTACTCCCCGCTATAGAACATTATATTCTCCAGATACTTTTGCATAGTCGCCCTTTCCTGCGCCAGCAAAACGGCCGGACTCTGGTTAATCACCCGTTGAACCGCAGTTTCCACATTCGGCACGCTGGTCGGGCTGTACTCCACATCATCCACCAGTATCGGGCGGTTCCCCGAGCCCAGACCAATTAGTTGATTAAGCCTGGTATAAGCCTGGGCCAGCTCGTTCTCCGCCTTCGCCAGTTCGGCCTCCGCGGCCGCGTGTCCCGCCTCCGCCTTGGAGAGAGTATGCGGGTTAATCAACCCCACCTGGGCACTGGCCCGGGCCTTCCGCCATTCCCACTCCGCCTGCTCAAGGGATTTTTCCTTCGCGGCCACCTTGCCCCGGGCCTGCAGCACATCCCAATACTTCTGGCACACGTCAAGCACCACTTTGTCCTCTTGAATACTCCGGGACCTTATCGACATCTGCAAATTTAGATCGGCCATAAGCAGGCTGTACCAGGCGCTCTCCACCACCGGGTTGCCCGAAATGCCCAACGGGATATAATCCAGCTGTTCGGACTGATGGGCGCGCAGTTCCCGTGTCCGCTCCACATCCAGCCGTGCCTTGCGGAGCTCCTTACTGTTCTTCAGGGCCAAGTCAATCGCCTCATGCAAGGTGAGCTCCCGTTCCGCCTGCGTGTCGGCGGCAGCCGGGCTGCACAAAAACGCCGTAATCAAAACCACAGCCAGAAACACCTGTGCTATTCTTTGCAACTATAACAACTCCCATCCGCACCGTTTGACCGTCCAAACAAACAGGCACAAACGGCCCCTAAATAGTTATACTCACCGTTCTATCCTCAGGATCCCAGTCCACATCGGCCCCAAAAGCCTCCGCGATAAACCGGTACGGCAACATCACCCGGCCCTGCACCAACTGTGACGCCACATCCATCTCCACTGTCGTCCCGTTCACGATTAGCTGCTTTGTTCCGGGCCTGGTTTTAATTGTCTTGCCGTGCCCGGTCAGTGTGGCCACGGCTCCATCCCACTTGATATCATCGGGCTCAACCCCCAGGCTAAGCCCCACATATCTCAAGGGCAAGAACAGACGCCCTTCTTTAATATACGGTACCACGTCCAGCGTCAGGGAGGTGCCGTTGACGATGTACAGATCCCGTCCCACGAAGAACCGGGCCTCTATTTCCGGGGCGGTCGCCCGCGCCAGCACGAGCGTGACATCGCGGGGCAGATCGATGCCGCTCACGCGCACCTTGACGTCACCCTCGAGCAGGGTTCTATGCGCGGCCACAAAGCCGGACAGCGCGAAACTGCCCTTGTTACGGACTGCCGTCTCCCGGATGTCCACATAAAGCTGTCCCGGGTTATCCTCATCCACCCGGGCCGTCGGCTCATAGCCTCCATCCAGCACTACCTCGGCCTCCGCCGCCCCCCAGCTGAACCCCTCCGGCAGGTCAAACCGCAGCGTGCCCGATCCGGCGCGCAGAGTTGCTTTCTTCGATTCAGCCACCTCCAACCGGAAGGGAATTTCCAGCCCGGGGGTGATCGCACGCACCACCGTGGGCGTGCTTGACAGATTCACTTCACCACCGGCTATGCGTCCGATCAGAAGCTCGTCATTGGTAAACTGGCCATCGATGGCATTAACCTTGAGCGTGATGTCCCCTTTCGCCCCCGACGGCACCATAACACTTACCGGCACCGAAAAAGTCAGTTCCCGGGGGTCACCCGTATACACTATCCGCAGACCGAATTCGTTCTTCTGGCCCGTAACCGTGATATCCATAGATACGTGCGGATTCTCCGTCGCCCGAACCGGCCCCTCCACCACGGCCGTGTAGCCCTGGGGCAAGGCCACGATCGCGTGATGCTCCCCTTCCTGCAAAGGGGAGAACTCAACGACAAGCATACCGAGGCTCACCGCCTGGGTCTGCGGCGCGGTCACCGTGGTCACCCCGGTTGTCCGGTAAGATACCTTTTCCGCACCCGCTGCAAAACCCGGAAACAGCAGCAACACCACTGCCAGCACCAAACCCCGTACCCACCAACTGTGCTTGGACATCCAAAGACCCTCCCCCGCCCGAAAAAATGTTGCTTTCAAACCAAGTAAGTGTCATGGCCAGTATAAATTGCCTTGCCGCCCCTGTCAACGCCACTGGTTTATAAAAAAACCCGGGTCCGAAGACCCGGGTTTTTTATACGGTTCCGTTATCCGATGGCTGTTGTGTTTACAGTTCCATCGTCACGGTCTGGGTGGTCTGATCCCAATCCACCTGAGCGCCAAAGGCCATGGCGATCCACCGGAACGGGAGCATGGTCCGGCCGTTGGTGATTTCCGGAGCAACATCCATATTGATGGTTGCGCCGTTCACGACCATCCCCTTGCTGCCGATGGTTACCTGGACGACCTTATCACCCTTCATCAGGGTAGCGGTCTTGCCATCCCAGAAGATGTTGTCTTCGGCAACACCCAGAGCGTAGCCGACATAGCGCACGGGCAGGTAGGTGCGGCCGTCCTTCACATACGGGGCCACATCCATGCTCTGCTCCACACCGTTCACGGTGTAGGTGGTGGAGCCGATCACGAAGGTCGCATTCTGCTTCTCTTCACCCGGAGCCGGGGTCACGCAGGCGGCGTTGACCACGGTCGCGGCGACTGTGTCTCTCGGGAAGAGCGCCACAGCCCCTCTGGCTTTGTTCACGAGGCCATCGTTCGCTTCGTCAAGTGCATCGCCCTCGAACTTCAGCTCAACCTCGCCCTCGGGGTACGCGCGGTCCACGGTCACCGTAATGCCGCTGATCTTGATCGTGCTGGCCTTGGAGCTCTCGGCATCGATCGTGAGGATCAGGCTATTGGTGGTTTTCTTCAGGCTAACCTCAATGTCGCCCTCGGTAACTTCCACCTTCGGCGTAGCGTTAAAGCTCACGCCACTCAGCGACGGGCTGATCACGAGGTCCTTGTTTCTCTTCAGGGTTTCGGCTTCGGCCTCGGTGATCACAAGGTCACCGGCTGCCTGGTTCTGGACACCGATCTTCACGTTCGGCTTCTCGGCGGTCACGGTGATGGGAGCGACCACTTCAGCCACTACCACTTCGCCCGAAACACCGGCGCTGCCGTCTATTTCGACCTCAAGGTCGCCGCGGAAATTAACGGCCGTGTTTACCGTGGCTTTTTCCACAACGATCTTGCCCGACTTATTGGTGCTCTGTCCGGTCACAACAATTTTCATAGTCTTTCTGTCATTGGTAATGCTGGCTGTGGCATTCACATGGGTGTTGTCCAAGTTGCCCGCGTCTTCCCATTCCACGCCCTTCGGCAGGGTCAGAAGAATGGTTCTATTCTGGATAAGGCTTACAGGGGCAGTTTCCTCGATGACGATCTCGCCGATCGGCTGATCAACCCGGCCGGCCAGGATTTCGGTGGCATCCTCAACGCTGACTTCAACCCCGAAATCAACGTACTGGGAAACCACGAGGCTGGACGGGTTAACGGAGCTCACGCCGCTCAGGGAAACTTCGACATCGCCGTATTTGGCCTCAAACTCGTCAATACTTACAGTAGCCGCTACTTTGACAACACTCGCTTGGGTACTCTGCGTCGTTACATTGAGCTGCAAGGTACGGTTGTTGGTTCCGGTTATGGTAGCGGTATTGCCGCCAGCAAACGCGAAGTCACCGTGAAGAACAGCCTGTTGGGTAACGGTATTCCAAGAGAAACCCTTAGGCAGCGTAATCTTCAGGCTCGCGCCAGTTTTGAGAGCAGCAGGTTTATTCTCCTTAATGGTGAAAACAATCTCGTTCGCAGTTACGCTGCCCTCGTTCAAAAAGTCGGGACCATCCGCAGTGACATCAACGGCAGCGGAAGGAACGACGCCAGCCACCACTTTACCATCATCCAGCTGACCATCCACGCCGATGATTTCGACGGTGATGTCGCCGGAGAAGCCCGCCGGGACCGTAACGTTGTTCAACGGAATGGTGGCTTCCACTTTTTCAGTTTTTGCGCCGGCGCCCGCATTATTAATATTAAACTTAAACTCGTTCGGACCGCAGGGAGCGGTGCCCGGCTGAGTCACAATGGCACCCGTCGCGCCGGAAGCCGAAGACACGGTTATGGTCACTGGTCCATCGGGCGCAGCGGCCGGTATAATAAAGTCTTTCGGCAACTTAACAATCGCCTCGGCAGTGGAACCTGCCGCCATCGGGTCAATCTTGATATACAGGGCCCCCAGATTGCCTTTAGCGCCGGCAGCCAATGTGGGTTTGTCCAACGCGTAGTAGCTGGTCACCGACGCACTCGCCGGACCGGCAAACGGAAGCACAAACGCCAGCGCGAAAATCAGCGCGGTCAGCAGTGCAAAGGTTTTGTTACGGAATTTATACACCGCGTATCCTCCTTGTTTGTTTTAGATTTGGGCTTACGCCCCGGAAACAAAGGTGCTTATAGTGGTTGTCGCCGGTTAATCAGTCTAACGGCTAACCTACCAACGACCAACGACTGTTCCGGCATCCCCCCTTCCGTTCACGGCCTGTGCCGCGCCAAATTTGAAGGTGCTATAGGTGTCTAACTGCCTGGGTTCCAAGAGACTGTTATCGAGCACTAGTTTCTGCACAGTCTCCCGTGAACCGGCAAACCTGGATGACGCCGCACAATCACGGTATATTCTACGCGCGGCGGCAGAACTCCTCCTGCCCTGGCGGCATTCTCCTGATTTACCTGGTTAGTTAGACGGGCCGGGTTTCAAAAAAGTTCCGTGTTTGCGAAAAAATTTTGCACCCCGAAAAGGGAAACCGAGGGGCCCGCACCTCAAGAAGGCCGGGTTAAAGCTGCGAAACGGTATTGACGGGGACAAACCGCAGGATATAAAATCCAAGTAACCGTTTGGTTACTTGTTGTGTTTGGCTATGGAAGGGAGCATCGTGACGGAACAAAAACGGAATCCCAAAGAGTCACGCAGCCGCATCTTGCAGGCGGCAACCACCCTCTTTGCGGCAAAGGGTTTCGACGGCACCGGGGTGAACGAGATCGCCGATGCCGCCGGACTGAACAAGCGCATGATCTACCATTATTTCGGCAGTAAAGAGGGTTTATATGTGGAGGTGCTGCGGGACAGCTACCGGCGGCTGTTGGATATGGAGCGCGAAGTGGGCGAAACCGGTTTACCCCCCCTGAACAAAGTGAAGGCTTACATCCGGCGCTATTTCTACTTTCTGGCCCAAAACGAAGAATTCGTGAAGCTGTTGCAGTGGGAGTCGCTCCAGGCCCACCGTTTTTCGCACCTGGTACTGCCCGAAATCACCCAGACTGCGCTGCCCAGACTGAGCGCCATCCTGGAAAACGGGGTGCGGGAGGGCGTTTTCCGCCGGGATCTGGATGTCCGGCACCTCTTGATCAGCATCAACGCGATGTGCCTGCATTATTTTTCCCGCCAGCACGTCTATCAGTTCTTCTGGAGGCGGGATATGGCGGACCCGGATATGCTGGAGGAGCGGCTGCAGCATATCCTGGATTTCACCCTGCGTGGCATGTTGGCACCGAAAACCAGACCAGAAGAGGGAACGGAGTGAAGATGATGTCGGCCGAAACCTTCAAGCGCATTGACCGGAGGAAGCGAAGCCTGCTGGTGGCGTTAGCGCTCCTGGTATTGCCGGCGGTGATGATGTTTGCCGGATATCTCACCCGGCAAAGCACGGTCATCGCGGAGGAGCGGGCGAGCCTGACGGCCACCGGCACCATTGAGGGCAAACAGGTGAACGCCTCCTTTAAAATTCCCGGCAAGCTGGCCTCCATATTAGTGGAGGAGGGTGCGCGGGTGGAAGAGGGGCAGGCTTTGGCCGCGCTGGAAAACCAGCAGCTGCTGGCCAAGCTGACCCAGGCCGAAGGCGCCTACGAGGCGGCGCGGGCCCAAGCCGCCCAGGCGGGCAGCGCGATGACCCTCACGGCGGAGCAGGTGGAAGCCACGATCGCCCAGTTGGAGGCCAAGGTGGCGCAGGCCGAGGTAGGTTTGAAGGATGCCCGGCAGCTGTATGAGCGGGTGTCTGCACTTTACGAGGCGGGCGCCGTGGCAGCCAGCGAATACGACAAGGCGGAAAACAATCTTAACCTGGCCCAGAGGCAGCTGGATGAGGCCCGGGCCGGGCTGGAACAGGCACTGGCCGCCCGGACGCAGATCCGGCACCTTATTACTGTTCACCCTTCTGTTTATCATCGCGGTGCACAGTGTGGGCACTTTGATGTCCAGCCTCGCCCGTAACGCGGTGGGCGCCACCCGGCTGGGCATGGCCACCGCCCTGCCCTCCTTTGTGGTGTGCGGTTACACCTGGCCGCTGGAAGCGATGCATCCGGTGGTGCAGGCCGTGGTGAAGGTCCTGCCGCAAACCTGGTTTTTCCAGGGGTTTAACTATCTAACTTTTAAGGACCCGGGCTGGCCCTTTATGAGCACCTATTTTCTGGCGCTCGTGATCATCGCGGTGGTTTGCTACGGGGTCGCCGCCGTCTTTACGGCGCGGAAATAGGGGGTGTTAAGCGCGTGAGACAAATCTGGAATATCGCGTACTACGAAATACGCCACATTCTGAAGGATCCGATCCTGCTGCTCATCGTGGCGGCCGTTCCCCTGTTCTACGCCACCGTGTTCGGTGCGGCCTTTGTCTCCGGGGTGCTGCGGGACATTCCCACCGGCATTGTCGACCTGGATAATAGCGCCCTCAGCCGTGAGGTGAGTACGGCCTTTCACGCCAGCCCGTATTTCCACGTGCGCGGCGAAATAGATTCTTACGAGGTCCTGGAACGGGCGATGAAAGAGGGCACCGTGCGGGCGGGCGTGGTGATTCCGGAGGGCTTCGGCAGCGAGGTCGCCGGGCAACGGTCCGGCAAGGTCTTGATTGTGTATGACGGTTCCAACCTGATCTGGGGCTTTAACGTGCGCAAGAACGCGCTGGAGGTGATGAACGATTTCAACGCCCGGCACGGGGCGAAGTACCTGGCCGGGCTGGGGTTCACCGAATCCGAGATCCGGCACACCCTGGACGGGGTGTCCCTGCATTACGAGTTCTGGTATAATCCCACCTACAGCTATGTGAACTTCTTGTTTATGGGGATTATGATCATGATCATTCACCAGATAGGCCTGCTGCCCGCCGGCCTGACGGTCACGCGGGAGAAGGAGCAGAACACCTGGATCCAGTTCCTGTGCGCACCGCTGCCCCGGTGGAAGATTTTCCTGGGCAAGTCCCTGCCCTATCTGGCGGCCAACTTCGTGAACTTCGGGCTGCTGGTGTGGCTGGCCGCCTCCTTTGTCCACGCCAAAGTGGCCGGATCACCGGCGCTGATTATGGCGCTGGGGGCGCTGTTCAGCGTGATCGTGGTGTCGGTGGGCTTTGTCATTTCGGTCTATGCGCCCAATTCCTTGCAGGCCACGCGGTTTATTCTGCCCCTGGCCTTCCCCGTCTTCATCATCTCCGGTTACACCTGGCCGGCGACGCACATCCCGGACGCGGTCAACGGTTTGGCCCGGCTGCTGCCCTACACCTGGATGGCCGAGGGTTTCCGTATGGTGACCATTAAAGAGCTGGGCTGGTCCCACGTGTGGCCGAACTTTGTGGCGCTCTCGGCGATGGCCGGCGCCGCCGTCCTCGCGGCGCTGAAGAGCAGGTGGTCACGCACTAAAGGATGAGCCGCGACTGAGCCGCTCACCACTAGAGTGTTGATAATTCTACGCTCTTCCAGGTGGGCATCAGTTGGGTCCAATAACCTGTGTAAAATCGAGTTGCTAATTCGAACGGAATGAGCCATCTTGGAGGAAAGGTATGCCGCTCCAAGCATCAAAATTAATGCGCAAGGGAGGAATGGGTATTATGTTCGGTTTGGGTAAAGAGTCTCTGCTTGTCAGGCTAACACCTTGTTAATGGACAGTATAAAATCGGCCTGAAAACCGCCCGCTTCCCCGCCTGGCGGACATTGCTATGCCTTGAGGCTTAGCCGTTTGTCTTTCGGTGCGCTTTACACCATCTAAACCCGTAAGATCCGCACTGCTTGAAAAAAGCTACTTTAACTGTCACTCAGCTTACCTTATGTTTACCTCATAATTGAATGTACCCTTTCGGGTTTCATCGGGGGCGTTCTGGCCCAACTCTCTCCACCAACAACTGCTAGATCCATACCAGACTGATCAAACACCCCTGCTGTGGAAATCCCAATGATCAATTAACTCTCGACCAAAACATATACTGCTCAATCACCTCGAACGTCCCAAAGCCGATGCTTCGGTCGTGTTTTCCAGATTCGATATTAAACCAGAGAAACCTTCCAAAATATCCCGAGTGATGAGGATGCGATGAGAGGCCAATAATCTCCACGATCAGGATATGTTTCCGCTATTTTCCTACACAAATCGGCGGGTTACCCTTTCAATACTATGGTAAATGCGCTAAATTATTAAATAGGTTAACAATTAGACTACAAGCCGGCAGGCTTTTGTTCATTAATTGTTACAAGAATGTGTACCGGGGCCGGAACTTTTCACCGAACCGCTCTGTCTAAGAATTGTCGGAATAATTTACCGGCCCAGAGGAGAGTCTCCTTTGGACGATGTAAAGAAACTGGTGCGCCGGGCGCAGAAAGGCGACAAAGCCGCCTTCGAGCAACTGGTCACCTTATACCAGGATCGCATATATGGGCTCAGCTATCACCTGACCGGAAACCATGCCGATGCGCAGGACTTGGCACAGGAGGCCTTCGTGAAAGCATATTATGCGTTGAAGGGCTTTCGAAATGAGGCCGACTTCGGTACCTGGCTGCACCGGATTTCGGTGAATGTGTGGATCAATGTCAAGCGCAAACAGCGCCCGGTGGTGTCCCTCGATGAGCCGGTGAACACACACGACGGCGGCGAGGTGCAGCGGGAGCTTGCGGCGGCGGCCGAAACGCCGGAAGAGGCGGCCGAGCGCCGGGAAACCCGGGATATGGTACGGGGAGCGTTAATGGAACTCTCTGCCGAACACCGGGCGGTGCTGGTGCTGCGGGAGATACAGGGTTACAGCTACGATGAGATCGCGGAAATCCTGGACTGTTCCCTGGGAACGGTGAAATCGCGGATCAGCCGGGCGCGGCGGGCGCTGCGGGAGCAGCTGGCCGGACGTTCCCGCTAAGCGAATATCTTGTAATGAAATTTTTCTGAAGGAGGTGACGCACAGATGAAATGCCGTGAAGCGGTGGATCTCCTCTCGCCATACCTGGATGGCGAACTGCCGGCTGTTGAGGCCGCGGATTTGGAGTACCATCTGAAGACGTGCGTCACCTGCCGTGAGGAAATGGAAGCCCTGCGCCGGATTTCCGAGGCGCTGCGGGCCGAGGCGGATACGGTACAGGCACCCCCGGAATTTGCCGCCGGGGTTATGGCCGCGCTGGAGCCGCGGCGGGTGCCGTGGTACACACGCCTGCCGGGTGTCTGGAAGCAGGCGGTGGCGGCCGCGGCGGCGCTGGCGCTGATTGCGGCGGGCAGCCTGCATATGGGCCTGGGGCAGCTGTTTACGCGGGCCGGAGTGCAGGTGGCGGAGGGCCCGTCCGGGCCGCAGGTGGTGGCGCCGGGTCCGGCGACGCAGTCTGATCCGGGCGTGAATGCGCCGGGGCCGGGCAAGGCGGCCGAGCCGAATAACGCTAAACCAAATTATAATGAACCGGTGACGCCGTCCGGAGGAAATGACGAACCGGATGGAACCGGGACACCGGAGAAAGAAACCCCGGCGAGTACCGCGCCGACTGTGCGGACGGCGGGCACGGAAGCCCCGGCAATTGCTTCTAATTATGAAGAACGGGTGTTTCTGAGCAAGCAGCGGGCCATCCGCAGTACCCTTCTAAAACTGCAGGTGGATAATGTGCCGGCCGCGCTGAATAAGGCCCTGAGCCTGGGCGGAACGTACGGCGCTCGGTTCCAGCCCGCGCAACAGATCGGTAACGGCGAAATCGAGGTTGTGCGGCTTACCGTCGGGCGGGAGCAGGCCGAGGTGTTGATCGGGAAGCTGGCCGCGCTGGGCACGGTCGTAACCCGGGATACCACCGTTCAGGACATCACCGGCCAGTTTGACCGCACGCGCGAGCAGTACCAGGCCTTGCTGGCCCAGCGAAACGCGGTAAAAGATAGCGGCGGGCTTGCCGAAATCGAGGCAAACCTTCGCTCGCTGGAAAATCAGCTTACGGAGTGGGATCGCGAAGCCGAGCAGTACGTGATCGTGCTGTGGCTGCAGTCAATGTAAGGTAAGAATGAGAATATAGGAATATAGAGAATCCAAATTGAAAGGGAGCCCCCGCAGGCTCCCTTTTATTAATGTTTAAGTAATGTTTAAGCTGGTCGGGCTTTAGTTTTCGGCGGACGACAGATAACGGTTGATGATGGCGGCCAGTTCGGCCCGGGTGATCGGCGCATCCGGAGCAAAGAGCCGGTACTGCCGCCCCTGGAAGAAACCGGCCTCGTAAGCCCGTGAGACCGAGCCGCGCGCCCATTCGGGGACCCGGGACCAGTCCGCAAACGGCGGATCGGGCAGTAATGTATCGTCCTGCGCATCCGTAAAGTCGGTGAGCGCCCGCACCAGCATTGAGGCGGCCTCCACCCTGGTGACCCGGGCCCCGGGCCGGAAGGAGCCGTCCGGATAACCGCTCACCAGACCGCGGCTTTCGGCGGCGGCCACCGACGGGGCCAGCCACGCGGGGATTTGCCCACGGTCACTGAAGGGTAGTTCGACCGGGGTCTTCGCCGACCAGCCCAAAACCCGTACCAGGATGGCGGTGAACTCTCCCCGGCTCACCGGATGATCCGGGCGGAAAGTGCCGTCGGGGTATCCGGACAAGAGGCCCCGGTCGGCCAGGGTTTCGATGTCCACCTTGGCCCAGGAGCCGGAGATGTCGGTGAAACCCCCGGTGTGCACCGCGCTCGTCCGCTGAAAGCTCAGATCCACGCCGTTCACGCCGCCGTCCCGCGTGTTGAGCGCCACCACACGCAAAACATCCTCGCCCGGCATTCTTTCGACCGGGATGCTGAAGGCCCCGTCCGTTACCGCAACGCGCTGTCGGCTGCCGTCCGCGCGGCAGAGATACACTTTGTCTGCCGAGGTGCGGCCGCTGATAAACAGGTATTCGCGCAGGGGAAGAGCGGAAACGGTCAGTTCCGGAGGCGCCGCCCGTTCCCCGGTTTCGGCGGCCAGCGCGGTCAAAACCGCGTTGGTTGGTGCCGGGGCGGCCAGGACGGTAAAACCAACGGTTTCACCCGTGCGTAGGTCCGCCGGGCTTATCGGGAAACCGTTTCTGGTAATCCTGGCCCGGGGACTGACTTTATACTCTCGTCCGTCTTCCAGCCGCAGGAGACATTCGTCGGGGGAATATGCGGCCACCACGCCCGTACTCTGTTCGGCCGTTTCGGCAATGTCGATGCGCTGCACCGTCCCGCTCGACGGATCGAAAGTCAGGCGCACCCACTGTCCGGGCGCCAGGGCGGCGGCGTCCGCCAGTGTCCCCCACCGGAACACCGTTGTTGCCTCCGCAAGCCGGAGAATCTGAAAGCGGTTGTTGACATCAAGCAGATAAAGAGACCGCCCCGGCCCGTCGAGGTAGACGACCTGGCCGTAGCGCACCCACGAACGGGCCTCAATGGACAATACCTGGCGGGGATCATCCATAAGCACGACCGAGACGTGATCACCCGGACGAATGTCTGAGATTGCACAGTCCACCCCGTCACGTCTCACGGAGGCACCGGGGAAGATCTGATACCGCTCGCCGGTGTCCAGCGCGATCCAGTTCGCACTGATCTCCCTTACCATACCCAGGGCGATGAGGCGCCGCGCTTCAAGATAGCGCACCGCTCCATTTTGGGGAGACAATACCAGATACAAGTTCGTGCCGGGCAATAGTTGCCGGAAATCGGCCGGCGCCGTTGCGCCGAAGGGCGTATCGGCCCAGCCCCCGTCCACGATCCGGTCGGTTACGGCCACAACCGCACCGCCGACTCGGTAACCGGTGTCCTCGCCAATGAGGCGCAGCGTTTGCGCATCGGCATCAATGCCGGCCAGCGTCCCCCACCGCTCGGCAAACCTGAGCTCGCCCTGCCAGAGACATTGCGTGGACGGATTGACCACGGCAAAGAGGTCGGCACCGGTCGGAACCGGCGTATCTCCGCTCCTTTTTTCTCCGTTCATACGCAGTTCGCTCACCGACAGGGGATCAAACAGATACCCTCCGTCGCGGAACTTGCCGTTCAGTTCGGTAAAAATGGTCTGCCCGCCCACCGAAAGCGTGGTAATCCCTTGAGCCTGCCAGGTCTGGGCAAACAGGTAGAGGCGGGGTTCAGCGTCTCTTGGGAAGAAATACAGATCGGAGCCGACCACGATATCACGGGTAACCTGATGATCAACCACAGCATAGGGTTGCACTCCGGAGGGAACCGCCAGTCGAACCCCGTCTTTGAGTTCCAGAGTTCCACTGCGGTAACCGGCCACAACCCCGCGAACGGGCAGTTCGCCGTAAACCAGAGCGAAGTCCTGGGCGCGGGCGAACGAGTTCCGCACCGCCGAGGCGGTGATCGAAGCACCCCGCACCGTTACCGTATAAGTGCCGGGGGCTGCATTGTCGATGGTCACCTGCTCCACATTGTTCACACGGTCTCTGGTTCCGGTGCCGCCATCGTCGTTCCCCAGATGAATGGAGCCGTCCGGTGCCCGCACCACCAGATCAAGGTCGTTTACAAGAGTTCTTGCGGCACCGGGGGCTGCCGCCGGATCAGTCCACGCGAGTGTGGCGCGAAAAGTCGTACCCGGCGCTTTAACCTCGTATTTGTATACCGCCTCTTCCCCTTCGGCAAGCCCGTCCCGGTGGTCGGCGTAGAGGAAGGACTTCGTACGCAGTGAAAGGACGGTTGAGGTCAGATCGAGAAGCCCGAATCCCGCTCCCTCGACGCCGGCATCCATCGGGCGACAACCATTGATCAGTGCCGCCTTGAGCAGTGCGGCCGGCACGAATGACAATTCTTCTTCTTTAGTGAAATACTCACGGAGGATGGCCGCCGCCCCGCCAGCCACAGCAGCCGCCTGGCTGGTTCCCTGCATGCGGATATAATCGGGATTCCCGGTCACCCCTTGCGGCCCGAGCCGTGAACGGGCTGAAATCACCGCGGTTCCGGGAGCAACCAGGTCCGGTTTGATCCGCCCGTCCGCCGTGGGACCTCTGCTGGAGAAGGATGCCATCTCTCCCGCTTTCCAGCTGTTTTCACCGTATGCAGGACGCGGGTTTTGGGCAGCACCGACCACTAAGGCGTTTTTGCTGTTCGCCTCCGGGGTAAGAGTCCGCGCGTGGGGGCCGTCGTTGCCGGCACCGAAGATCACCAGAAAGTCCGGGTAATACCGGACGAAACGGTCGACCTGCGCGGACGCGCTGCGGTAAGCGTTGGTCTGACCGCCCCAGCCGTTGACGTGGATCCGCGGGCCTGCCTCGTACGCCGGGCGGAACAAGGAGACCAGGTCGGCGGGCGGGTCGATCCGGCCCTGATTATTCAGGATGGACTGGACGAGGAGTCCGGCTCCCGGGGCCACCCCCCGGTACTTCCCGCCGGAGGCCGCGCCCGTTCCGGCAATGGTGGCCGCCATATGGGTGCCGTGTCCGATCGGGTCGGACGGGTCGTCCCCGGAAAACGGGTTGATGGACACGATCTTGGGCATCCGGCCGGGGGTGCTCGCCAGGTCGGGGTGAATGCCGCTCAGCGAGCCGTGATCGATGCCGCTGTCGGCGATGGCCACAATCTGCCCGGCTCCGGTCAGCCCGGTGCGGGTCGCAAACCCCGGTACGGTGAGCGGGGTGATCCCGGCAACGGCGGCAGCCCGGTCGTTGAGCATATCCGGGCTGGTGTAGCTTTCGATGTAGACCGTCTCCGGGGCGGCGGCCAGTTCCGCAAGGCTTTGGGCGGGCAGGGTGACGCGCAGGGCGGCGGCGTCATCCTCGTCCAGGCCGCGCAGCACCGATCCGCCCAATTCGCGGACCAGATCGGCCACAGTGTGCTTGTCCCCCGGATCGAACAGCGAAACGGTGACCGTTATCTCTCCGATGGCAGACGGTGTTTCCGGGGGGCGCTCGGCGGCGTCGGACGGTGTTCCCGCAGAGTCTTCCTTCCCAGTCCGCGCTCCGACTTTGGCTTCTGATTTGATGGTGCTAACTGCCGCGCGGAGTTCACCTGACAGGCGATCCTCCGCCGTGTAAGCCCTGAGGTGCGCGCCCGGCAGTTTATCGGCATCAAGGGAGGCGCCCTCCGGCACCCGGATGAGGTAGGCCCCGTCACCGGTGGGGCTGCCTATGGTAACGCCGCAGCTCTTCAGGGTTTCGGCCCAGTCGGACGGCGTGTCCGCGCCCGGGCGAAACACGAACAGCCCGCCTGCGGCGAGCTCATTTGAACCACTTCGGGATGTAAGCACGTTCGTCGGCGGGGCGGGATCATCCTCCGGCACCTCCGCCGTGAAATAAGGAAGCCTTCCGGTGAACAGCAGGACGGCCAGCACGAGCATCACCAGACCGCCACCGGCCAAGGCAATCAGATGTCTGTAGCGCATAACCACCTCAGTATGGAAAGGGGTCGGGCACTCCGCCTCTAGACAAAAGACGCGCGAAGCGCGGCCGAGGTTTCCAGACAACCCGCACAATTTCTCAACTAACTGACAGGCTCCCCCGTATTTTACCACACTTTGCCTAACCGGGCAGTGTCAATTTCCGGATAATATGGAGGATGTTAAAAGTCGCGGGGTTTGCAGATGATCTCCCGGATCTTGGTCTGGAAGAAGTGCTGGGAGTGGGCCGGGCTGATCACAACGGCGGTGTCGGCGCCGGTGGCCGTGCCGGCGATGGCGATGACGTCCTCCCCGGGGGTGACCAGACCGGCGTCGGCGGCCATGCCGCAGATCTCGGCGCAGACCTTAACGCCCTGGCCGAACATGCGCAGGGTGGTGGCCACGATCTCGGACGGGTAGACGCCGCTGAACTGAAAGCGCAGGGCGCGGTCCAGGCCGGCCATGAGGTGGGTGGTGGTCAGCACGGCTACCCCGCTGTCCTGCAGCTTGCGGCGCATCTCGGCAGGCATCTCGTCCTCGCCGGGCTTGTCAAAGCCGACCTGGTGGGTGACGCAGACGATATCGAGTCCGGAGTCCAGGAGCATCGCGGCCGTGCGGCCGGTGCAGGAGGCCACGACGATCTTATTGATCCCCAATTCCCGCGCCCGCTCGACGGCGGCCCGCACGGTGGCTTCGGTGTGCTGCTTCCCTTTTGTGTCAAAGTACATGGTTATCAGTCCTTTCTCTGGTCATAGCAAATCAGGCTTTCCGTCGCGCAGATTTCAGGTAGTCACGTGGTAAACACACCAGTACCCCGTCAACGGTCTTGCCCCTCAAATGCCCGAAATGGCGCAAATCACCGGTTATCAGATGGGTCGCGCGGGCGCCGACTGCCGCCGCCGGTATCGGGATATCCTTTTCCGGCAATCCGAGGCCCTCCGTGACAGGCACCGCTGGTTGGGGTACAATGAGCACGTGAACCAACAGCTGCTTTAACCGTACCTGGTGTTCGGCTTCAAGATTCCGGCGTGCCTCTTCTACCGCATAAGCCGAGCTCAAAAGCACACACTGTTTTGCTTCGGCCAGGTCCCAAAGGGTGATTAGACCTTTACTGCCGTACGCGGCAGAAAATAATACATTGGCATCCAGGAACAGTCGATGCATATGTTATACCCTGCGATCGCCGACTACTGAAGCCGGGTCGATTCCCATTTTACGAATCTCCTCTTCCGCCCACTGTATATCCTCTTCCGTAACGGCATTGTTCAACAAATACTCGGCCTTTTGTTCAGGCGTGTACTTCTCTATCGGTAATGCCACAGCAGGCCGCAGCATAATGCCTTCCGGCCGTGCTTCGGCCACCAGCAGCGTGCCCTCGTTCAACTTGTACTCACGCCTTAAGGAGGCCGGAATGACGACGGTACCCCTTCGCCCGACTCTGGTTACCTCTGAAGACATATCATTCACCTCCCATAATCAGTATATCCGATATTCAGATTTTTGTCATGGGTATAGGAAACCCCGCGGGTTATATCCACGGGGTGAAAGATGACGATATGGTGAGGTCCCCTTACGGTTAGACCACGCGGCGGAAGATTTTGCTGTCCCTGTCCTTGGGCTTGGGCAGGTAGTTCATCATGGTCAGGGCGCGGCCGGTACCCACAGCGACGCAGCTCACCGGGTCATCGGCCAGCGAAGCGGGCAGGCCCGTCTCCGCGCTTAAGAGTTCGCAGATCCCGTCCAGGCAGGCTCCCCCGCCGGTGAGGATGATGCCCCTGTGCACCAGGTCGGCGGCCAGTTCGGGCGGTGTGCGCTCCAGTACATCCTTGGCGGCTTGTACCACGGCGTTCAGCAGCTCTCTGATGGCTTCATGCACCTGTCTGGTGCTCAGTTCAACCCCCTGGGGCAGGCCGGTCATCAGGTCGCGGCCGCGGATGGTCAGCGTCCTTTCCTGACTGCGCCGCGGGTAGGCCGACCCGATCTCTATCTTCAGTTCTTCGGCCGTGCGTTCGCCGATCAACAGGCCGAATTCCTTCCGCACGTATTTCACGATCGCCTCGTCAAACTTGTCCCCGCCCACGCGGAGCGAACTGGCGCAGACGAGGCCGCCGAGAGAGATCACGGCCACATCGGTCGTTCCCCCGCCGATGTCCACGATCATTACTCCCGAGGGAGACGAGACATCCACCCCCGCCCCCAGGGCGGCCGCCATCGGTTCTTCGATCAGGTACGCCTGCCGCGCGCCCGCCTGAACAGCCGCCTGGCGCACGGCCCGCTCCTCAACACCGGTGACCAATGCCGGGATGCAGATCATCACCCGCGGGCGCATTAAGAATCTGCGGCAGCCCGCCTTCTGGATGAAATAGCGCAGCATTCTTTCGGTAACGTCGAAATCGGCGATGACGCCCTCTTTCAAGGGTCTGATCGCCACAATATTGCCGGGAGTGCGCCCGAGCATCCGTCTGGCTTCGGTGCCGACGGCGATGATCCGGCCGTTATCCTTGTTGATTGCCACAACCGAGGGTTCCCGCAGGACGATGCCCTTCCCCTTGACGTAGACCAGCACGGTAGCGGTGCCCAAATCCACGCCCATATCCGGTGCAAGATTAAACAACGGTACCATCCTCCACTGAGCATACTTCGCGTTCGGCAGGCCTGTCCAACGGTATTCGGTAATTAATGAGGAAGCGTTCGCCGCTCGCGCCAAGCCTTTCGAATCGACATTGTCGGAGACATCCATTGGTTACTTCTCTATATTATAGTATTCTTCCTCCTTGTTCGGCAAAAACTTACCCCGTTTCTTTATACTTCCGCCGGGTGGCCTCACCACCGCGCAGATGCCTCTCGGCCTTGTTCTGCTCCAGAACCATGCGCACCTTCTTGGCCAGCTTTTTGTCCAGTGAAGGCAGTCTCTCCGTCATATCCTTGTGCACCGTACTCTTGCTCACGTTGAATACGGTGGCCGCCTGACGCACCGTGGCGTTTGTTTCCAGAATGTAGGCCGAGATCTCGAGCACTCTCTTCTGAATGTACTCCTGCATCCTCCTACCCCCCGGTCTGCTGTTAATCAATCTATATGCCCGCAAATCCCGGAAATGCTTGGCCCACAAAAGAAAATCACCCCAAGAGGTGATTTTTCAAGCCGTCATATCAATTCTAGTTGGGACATCGCCGCCGGGGGTCTTAGTATTCCTCAATGGTCACGCCGGCATAGTAGTGCTCGATGATGTCCTCCACGCCGTACCCGTGCTTGGCCAGCCCGTTCGCCCCCCACTGACACATACCGACACCGTGCCCGTGACCGTGGGTGGTGAATTTAACTTTGCCGTCCGCATACGTGTAGGTGAAATCGGTCGAACGCAGGCCGAGCCGATTGCGCACAGTGGTCGCGGCCACCACCTCCCCGCCGAGTGAGAGCATCTTCGGCCGGCCGGTCGACGTGTATTCCACGATCTCGACCGGCGGCGCCGACCCGGTGCTGACGGCCACGGCGGCCAAACCGGTGTTCAAGGCGCGGTCCACTTCCTCCAGGCTGAACTCCTTCTCTTCGCCCGGGTAGGGGTCGTGGTCATACGGGCAGTGCACCCCGCGCAGATACGGCACCGCCACCTGCCAGACGTCCTCGGAATTCTGGGTTTGTCCCCCGCAGGAGGAGTGATACACCGGATCGATCAGCGCTCCGTTATGGGTGAGCACCAAGCCCTCGGTGTCCTGCACCGCCTTCTTGATCTTGTAGTAGTAGCGGTAGTAATCAAGGGTGCCCCAGCGCTCACGCAGTTCCTCGCGGGAATACCACCCCTGGCCGTGCCCCGGATCGTTGCAGGTGTCGGCGTCGGGGTGCAGGTTGTTGGCCACCCCGCCCGCCGCCAGACGCTTCAGGATGTAGGTGCGTGCGGCCAGGGCCTGCGCCTTCAGCGCTTCGGGGTGAAACTCGGCCGGCATCTCGGCCGCCACCACCCCGATGACATAGTCCTCCAGCGACAGATTGATGATTTCCCCGGTTTCGTGAATGTACATCCGCACCACCGACGGGGGCCGCGGACGCTCAATGTCCACATACTCGTCATACTGCCGGCGAACCTGGTCGGGAAAGGCCAGATAGACGGCGGCCGCAAGCAGGATCACACCCAAAAGGAACTTCTTCATCTGTAGCTCCCCTCACACTAATGGCAATATATGGATACCTAGCATGAGGATATGCTTTTGAGCCGCCTTTTATACGCTCCCGTCACCCATAAAAAAGCCGGGGCGGTGAACCGCTCCGGCTTAATAAAACGGCTACTTTGAAGCTCGCAACCGAGCTTTTTCTCTACCTACCCTGTGCCGCTTCCAATCGGGCCAGGGCACGCATCAGCGCGGCCTTTGCCCGCACCAGATCAATGTCCGCCGCCTTTGAGGCCAGACGCTCTTCCGCGCGCTTTTTGGCGGCCTCGGCCCGCTGGACGTCGATTTGGTCCGGACTTTCGGCTGCATTAGCCAGCACGACAACGCGGCTGTCGCGCACCTCTAAAAACCCGCCGGCAACTGCGTACTTGGACCAGTTACCGTCCTTTTGGATGCGGAGCACACAGGGCATCAAGCTCGTGATCAGCGGAGCATGCTCGGGCAGGATACCCACGTCACCTTCCGCGCCACGGGCCTGGACAAAGCGCACCTCGTCACCATAGACCACCCGTTCGGGCGTGACTATCGATAACTTTTGGGTCTTTTCCGCCATGTGCTATCCACATCCTTTAGGCTTTTGCTTCTTCTAAGATCTCCTTACCTCTCTCCACGGCTTCCTCGATGGTGCCGACCATATAGAAGGCATCCTCGGGGAGGTCGTCATGCTTCCCGTCCAGGATCTCCTTGAACCCACGGATGGTGTCCTTCAGGGAAACGAACCGGCCGGGCCGTCCGGTGAAGGCCTCGGCCACGTGGAACGGCTGCGAGAGGAAACGCTGCAGCTTCCGCGCCCGGGCCACGACCAGTTTGTCTTCTTCAGAAAGTTCTTCCATACCCAGGATGGCGATGATGTCCTGCAGTTCCTTGTAGCGCTGCAGAACCTTCTGCACGCCACGGGCCACCTGGTAGTGCTCGGCACCCACGATGTTCGGGTCGAGAATCCGCGAGACCGAGTCCAGCGGGTCCACCGCGGGGTAGATGCCCAGCTCGGCAATCTGCCGGGACAGAACGACGGTGCCGTCCAAGTGCGCGAAGGTGTTCGCCGGGGCGGGGTCGGTCAAGTCGTCGGCGGGCACGTATACGGCCTGCACCGAGGTGATCGAACCCTTCACGGTCGAAGTAATACGCTCCTGGAGCTGACCCATCTCAGTGGCCAGGGTGGGCTGATAACCCACGGCCGAGGGCATCCGGCCGAGAAGCGCCGAAACCTCGGAACCGGCCTGGGTGAAACGGAACATGTTGTCGATGAAGAGGAGCACGTCGGCACCTTCCTCATCGCGGAAGTACTCGGCCAGGCACAGACCGGTCAGTGCGATCCGGAGACGGCATCCCGGCGGCTCGTTCATCTGGCCGAACACCATCATCGTCTTGTCCAGAACGCCGGACTCGGTCATTTCTTCGAGGAGCTCGGCACCCTCACGGGTACGCTCACCCACGCCGGCGAACACGGAGATACCGCCGTGCTGCTTGGCGATGTTGTTGATGAGCTCCATAACGATAACGGTCTTGCCCACGCCGGCGCCGCCGAACATACCAACCTTGCCGCCCTTCATAAAGGGCACCAGCAGGTCGATAACCTTCAGGCCGGTTTCGAGCTGCTCAACCTGGGTCGACTGGTCGACCAGCGGCGGAGCGGGCCGGTGAAGCGGATAGTAAGTATCGCTCTTCACTTCGCCCTTACCGTCAATGGGCTGGCCCAGAACGTCCAGCAGGCGTCCCAAAACCGGACGGCCAACGGGGATCATAATCGGGTTGCCCGTATCCACAGCCTTCATCCCGCGGGTGAGGCCGTCGGTGGTCGACATCGCAATCGTCCGGGCCACGTTATTGCCCAGGTGCTGTGCCACCTCGAGCGTCAGGTCGATCTTCCGTCCGAAGACGTCTTCCTCTTCGCTCGTAATCTTGACGGCGTTGTAAATCTCCGGAACCTGTCCGGGAGGGAACCGGATGTCCACAACAACGCCGATAATCTGTACAACTTCACCTACATTCATCGTGTTCCCGAACCTCCTTTATTCCAGCGCAGATGCGCCGCCCACGATATCCAGAAGCTCCGTCGTGATGCTTTCCTGGCGCAACTTGTTCATTTCAAGCGTTACACGGTCGATCAGCTCTTCCGCGTTCTTGGTGGCGTTGTCCATGGCCATCATCCGGGCGCTGTGCTCACTGGCCTTGGACTCGATCAAGCCTTGGAAAACGCTGTTCTGGACGTACTTCGGAAGCAGGAACTCCAAAACATCCTCGGCGGACGGCTCAAAAAGGTAGGCCGCCTGACTCTTCTTGGCTCCGGCCTCTCCTTCACCCTCCTCCGCCTCGGGCGGCTCTACCGGCAGGAGCTTGACCACCGTCGGGACCTGAACCATAATGCTCTGGAACTTCGAGAAGATCAGATAGACGGCGTCGTACTCCTCTTCCTCGTACTTCTTGATCACAAAGTTGGCGATTTCATTCGCCAGCTCAGGCTTGATGTCTTCACCCAGCCCGATGTACTCGGCATCGGTGGTCCACTCCTGGAAGCGGAAGTAGTTGCGGGCCTTGCGGCCCACGGCGACCAACGCCACATCGGACCACTTTGCGGTTTCCTTCGCGGTCAGGCGCAGGATGTTCGAGTTGAACCCCCCGCAGAGACCACGGTCCGCGGTAACCACGACATAACACACTTTTTTCGGGTCACGAACGGCCAGCAGCGGATTTTTCACGTTGCGGGCACCCTGCGCAACCCGTCCCAGAACCTCATGCAGTTGACGGGCGTAAGGCCGGGCGGCGAGCACCTGTTCCTGGGCCTTGGACATCTTGGCCGTAGCCACGGCCTTCATCGCCTTGCAGATTTTCTGGGTGCTCTTAACACTCTTGATTTTGCGTCTCAAGTCACGTACAGACGCCATATCAACACCTCACCTTCATACGCCCGTTAGCTGATGCCGTGCTGTGACTTGAAGGTAGCCTTAAACTCCTCGATGGCCTGACTCAGTTTGGCTTCAGTTTCCTCGGTAATTTCGAGCTTGGTCTTGATATCTTCGCCGATCGCGGCCTTTTCCGTCCGCATGAACTTCAGGAATTCGGCCTCAAACGGACGCACCATATCGACCGGGAGATCGTCCAGGAAGCCTCTGACGCCGGCGAAAATAATCATAACCTGCTCTTCCAGCGGCATCGGAACATACTGGTCCTGTTTCAGAACCTCCAACATGCGCTCGCCGCGGATCAGCTTGGCGCGGGTGGCACGGTCCAGGTCGGAGCCGAACTGGGCGAAAGCAGCCAGCTCGTTGTACTGGGCCATCGCCAGACGCAGCTGGCCGGCAACCTGGCGCATGCACTTCCGCTGGGCTTTACCGCCCACACGGGAGACCGAAAGACCGACGTTGACGGCCGGACGCTGGCCGGCGTTAAACAGGTCGGGCTCCAGGTAGATCTGACCGTCGGTGATCGAGATCACGTTGGTCGGAATGTAGGCCGACACGTCGCCCTGCTGGGTTTCAATAACCGGCAGTGCGGTGATCGAGCCGCCGCCCATCTTATCACTCAGCTTGGCCGAGCGCTCGAGCAGACGGGAGTGCAGGTTGAACACGTCGCCCGGGAAGGCCTCACGTCCGGGCGGACGGCGCAAGAGCAGCGACAGCTCGCGGTAGGCGGCCGCCTGCTTGGTAAGGTCGTCGTAAACAATCAGGACGTCTTTGCCCTGCTCCATAAACTCCTCGCCCATCGCACAGCCGGCGAACGGGGCGATGTACAGGAGCGGCGACGGGTCGGAAGCGGTCGCGGAAACCACGATGGTGTGATCCATCGCGCCCTCATCGCGCAGCTTCTGCACCACGTTGGCCACGGTGGAGTTCTTCTGGCCGACGGCCACGTAAATGCAGATGCAGTTCTGACCCTTCTGGTTGATGATGGCGTCCACGCCGATGGCCGTTTTACCGGTCTGGCGGTCGCCGAGGATCAGCTCACGCTGGCCGCGTCCGATCGGGATCATGGCGTCGACCGGCTTGATACCGGTCTGCAGCGGCGTGTTAACCGGGCCGCGGTAAATAACGCCGTAGGCGATTCTCTCAATCGGCCGGAACTTATCGGATTTGATCGGGCCCTTGCCGTCCAGCGGCTGGCCGACCGGGTTCACTACACGTCCGATCAGGGCGTCACCCACCGGTACCGAGGCGATACGACCGGTGCGCTTGACAACGTCACCCTCTTTGATGTGCCGGTACGGACCGAGAATAACGACACCGATGTTATCCTCTTCCAGGTTGAGCGCCATCCCCAGAACTCCTTCCGGGAATTCGAGCAGCTCAGAGTACATACATTCTTCGAGCCCATACACCCGCGCGACGCCGTCACCGATCTGGATAACCGTACCGACATCGGTGACTTCGACCTCGACCTCGTATTTCTCGATCTGTTGCCGGATGATGGAGCTAATTTCTTCAGGTCTCAGATTCATATGCCTCTTTCACCCCTATCCAACTTGAGTTTCGCGGATGCGCTCTTTCACTCGTTCAAGCTGCCTCTTCACACTGGCGTCCACAATACGGTCTCCAAGCCGGATGACAAGGCCGCCGAGAATCTCGGGATCGGCCTGATACCGGACACGAATTTCTTTACCGGTCATCTTGGAAAGAGCCTGCATCAGGTTGACCCTGTGCACCGTCGGCAGTTCAACCGCCGAGGTCACTTCAACCTCTGCGATATTACGGGTCTGGTTGGCCAGGCCGATATAGGCCTCGGCAATGTCCTTAAGGTACGCTTCACGGTGGCGCTCCAAAATCACGCACAGGAAGTTGAACGTGGTCTTGGAGATCCGGTCTGCAAAGAGCTCCTTCATGATCTCCGTTTTCACACCGACCGGAACCTGAGGATGGAACACAACCTGCTGAAATTCGCGCGACTCATCCAGGACCTGGATTATGCCGCGCAGTTCCTCCTCCACTTTGGCAATGCTGTCGGTGTCTTTGGCGATGTCGAAAAGAGCCTGTGCATAACGGGTAGCTACTGCTCCTTTAATCATTGCAGCTGACCCACCTCTTTAACGGCATCCTGGACCAGGTTGTGGTGTTCGTCCACAGTCAGGCCGCCCTTAATAACCTTGGCGGCCACGAGAACGGCCAGCGATGCCACTTGATCACGAAGCTCGACGACAGCCTTTTCCTTTTCACGCTGAATATCGGCGAGGGCACCCTCTTTCGCCTTCGCCGCTTCGGCCTTGGCGTTTTCAATAATTTCGGCGGCCTGTTCTTCGGCAGCCTTGGTGGCCCGTTCAACAATCGCTTTCGCTTCATCACGCGCGCGCTGCAGATCAGCTTCGTACTGCGCTCTAAACTTTTCGGCTTCCGCCTTCTGATTTTCGGCAATGGCGATGTTGTCCGCGATGTACTTCTGCCTCTGTTCAATAATGTTCATCAGCGGCTTATAGGCAACCAGACGCAGAATGATCAGCGTGAGAATGAAGTGGAACATCTGCGCCAGCAGTGTGGCATTAAAGTCAAGGCTAATATTCACCTACGGGCTCTCCTCCTTCCCATGGGAGACCGCTGATCGGCTCAGCGGCTCTCCTTAACGATTTTGAGAGAGGGAAGTGTGCGGCAGGCTCCAGTCTTGGAAGCCGGAGCCTGCCACAGACATTCTAGTCGGTTGACCAAAACACGTGGGGCCCCGATTACATCCGGCCCATCAGGATAAAGGCAACAACGATACCGATAATGGGGAGCGACTCAATCAGACCGACGGAGATGAACATCAGGGTCATTACGTTACCCCGGGCCTCCGGCTGACGGGCGATACCCTCGATTGCTCTACCGCAAGCGAGACCGTCACCAATAGCAGATCCGGCGGCCGACAAACCTGCGGCAAGACCCATTCCGATAGCAGCAGCGGCAGCAACTTCCATTCTTCATTACCCTCCCTTCTAAAATTTCTAAAGTTTAAGGATGTTGAGTTCACAAACCTAGTGATCCTCCACTGCGACACCAATATAGGCCACAGTCAGGATGGTAAACACAAAAGCCTGGATAGCAGATACAAAGATTGAGAAGAGCAGCCAGATCACATTGGCGGTAAATCCGCCCAATACCTGCGACCACCCGGTGATCAAACCAAGGAGCGCCAGGATCATAATTTCTTTACCCTTCATGTTGCCGAAAAGTCGGAAAGCCAGGGTGAGGGGTTTGGCCAAGTCCTCAATGATCACAATGGGCAGGAAGAACGGGTAGGGTTGGAGATAATGTTTGAAGTAGCTGGCGCCTTTGTACCTGATACCCATGATAAAGATCATGGCGAAAGTAATCATGGCGAAAGCAAAGGTGGTTTGCGTATCCGCCGTCGGCGCCACACCGGTCGGCAGGAGACCAACCATATTGCACATCAAAATGAATACGAAGAAGGTTACGACGAGCGTGAAAATCTTCGCGCCCTTCTTCGGATCGATCGTCTGATTGATCATCCCACGCCAGAAGTCAAAAAGCAGTTCAAACAACGCGGCCATCTTGCCCGGCCTTCTCACATCGGCTCCACGGGCGGCGATGACAAAAACCAAAATCGTCAGGGCCATCGCGATCCATGTAAAGAATACGGTGGCACCGTTGATGTCGATCGGGATATTCACCGACCCGATCATGATATCGCCCAGATGCCAAGGTTCCTCGGTAAACCCCCATATGTTCAAATCGTGGTGAACCTGTGTGATGAAATCGACTTCTTCGTGTCCATGCCCTGCTGCCACAGTCGTTTCACCTCCCTTCGCTAAATCTTAGCCCCGTTATTCGCGCCCTGGTAAATCCATGAACGCATTATCCCGCCCAGGCTGAAGGTCAGCGGCACAAAAAAGCCCGCCGCCATTCCGAACAGATTGACCCATCCGGAAACGGTAGCGAACCAGAAGGCACCGATGATCAGAACCCAGCGGGAGGCAACACCCAGATGCATAAACATGCTCGCCTTGCGCGGATCCATAAGCACAATTCTGGCCATACCGTCAATGCGGAGGGCCAGCAGGAAAGCGTTGACAATACTCAAGACCAAACCGGCGACAAAGCCCAGCAGGAGCGAATTCGTCGGATCAAAAAAGAGCACGAGGCACGCGACGATGAGGACCACCAGGGTCTTTTTCAGCGTTCTCTCCACGTGGCTGTAAAATATCCGGCTGGACAAGTAATACACGCCTCCTATTTAAACCAACGGGACACTAATCGATAAACACTTGAAACAGCCGCCGCCAGACCCAGCAATAGGCCGGTCAGCATGAGCCAGGGATCGGTTCCGAAGTATGAATCCAAAAACCGTCCTCCCCACAGACCGAGCAGCACGGCAACAGCAAACTGAATCGCGATGGTAGAGCCCAGAGTAAACGCCCGCATTCCTTTGTGGAGGCTGCCGTTTTTCTTGTCATTCACCGCGTCCGCCTCCCAAATGGGCCCGCCGATAGTGGCACAAAATAAAACCAGATAATGAAGAGAAGGTACTACCTGGCCACATTTTTTACAGTATACTTTCTACGGATTTGCGTTTATTCCTTCCGACCTCGTCACCTTTTTGGGGTATTTGTGAAAGATTTTTTATCTAATTGTCAATGATTGGGTCGACTTGTCTCCCGGATGACAGAAATAACTCCTGATACAGCAGCCTTAGGTCGACCGGCGACAGACTGCGCGAAACCCAGAAACTGCTGCGGTTATTAGGCTTACAGGGGATTTCGATGTGCGGATCAATTACTCCTGCCGGGCGGCCGGAAATAGTGCTTGTGGTAACAAGTAGGGGGTGGGGGCCTCGGCCAGACCCAGGTGGTGCGCCAGACCCTGCACGCTGCGGCGGGCGGCCCGCCCGTCACCGTAAGGATTGACGGCCTCGGCCATCTCCCGGTAGGCCGCCGGATCGGACAGCAGCCGGTCGGCGGCGGCGAACACGGCCTGCTCGTCGGCCCCGACCATGCGAACCGTTCCGGCGGCCACCGCTTCGGGCCGCTCGGTGGTGTCGCGCAGAACCAGTACCGGCTTGCCCAGGCTCGGTGCTTCCTCCTGCAGTCCGCCGGAATCGGTGAGCACCAGGTGGGCGCGCTTCATCAGGTTCACAAAGGGCAGGTAGGGCAGCGGCTCGGTCAGGACGACGCGGTCGCAGCCGCCCAGTTCGGCCTCGACCACCCGGCGGACGGCCGGGTTTTTGTGTACGGGAAAGACGACCAGCGTATCGGGATACCGCTTCAGCAGCGCCTTCAGCGCCCGGTACACTCCGGCCAGAGGTGCGCCGAGGTTTTCACGCCGGTGAGTGGTCACCAGCAGGATGCGCCGGCCGGACTCTTCCACGCGCGCCAGCTCCGGATCCTCGAACCGGAAGGGACGGGCGGCCGTTTCCAGCAGAGCGTCGATCACGGTGTTCCCGGTGACGTAAATGCGGGCCGGGTCGACGCCTTCGGCCAGCAGGTTATCCCTGGCCCCGGCGGTCGGGGCGAGATGGACATCGGTCAGCACCCCGGTGAGCTGCCGGTTGATCTCCTCCGGGAAGGGGGAATACTTGTTCCGGGTGCGCAGCCCGGCTTCGACGTGCGCCACGGGGATCTGCAGGTAGAAGGCGGCCAGCGCCCCGGCGAAGGTGGTCGAGGTGTCGCCGTGCACCAGCACGGCCTCGGGCCGCTCGGCCTCAAAGACCGCCCCGAGCCCGGTCAGCACCCGGGAGGTGATGTCGAAGAGGGTCTGTCCGGGCTGCATGATGTTGAGGTCGTGGGCAGGGGTGATCTCGAACAGATCGAGAACCTGGTCGAGCATTTCCCGGTGCTGGGCGGTGACCACAACCCGGGGGTCGAACCAGGGCGAACGTTCGAGTTCTTTGACCACCGGGGCCATCTTGATGGCCTCGGGCCGGGTGCCGAATACGACGCAGACTTTCTTCATAATCGCTCCATATCGTGAATAAGCGCTTCGACATTGCCTCCGCAAACATGTCGTTGCTGCGGAATCTGCTCGTTCGGCACGGGCGTCGCCCGGCACTCAATCTATATTACTTATTTTTCAATGTAGAGCCATATTATTGCATACAGATTGAGTGCCGGGTCGACGCTTTTCCGTGCCTCACTGCGCATTTTTGATTCATACTCCAACTGTTTGCTCCGGCAATGCCCTCAGCGCACCGAGGCTTGAATGATCTATCTACGGTTTAGTAATTTAACGGGAAATCCTCACAGAGCTCGCGCACGATGTTCCGGGCGCGCTCCTGATCGGCGGCGCTGTCCGGACGGTCGAGGGCCAGGTGAATGGCCTCGGCGATCCGGCCCATCGCCTCCTCGTCCATCCCCCGGCTGGTGACGGCCGGGGTGCCGAGGCGGATGCCGCTGGTGATGCGGGGCGGCTGCGGATCGAACGGGATCACGTTCATATTGCAGGTGATGCCCACCGCGTCCAGCATGTTCTCGGCGTCCTTGCCGGTCAGGCCCTTGCTCCGCAGGTCGACCAGCATCAGGTGATTGTCGGTGCCGCCCGAAACCAGGTCAAACCCGTACTCCATAAGCCCTTCGGCCAGGGCCCGGGCGTTCTTCACGATCTGGAACTGGTACTCCCTGAATTCGGGCTGCAGCGCCTCATGGAAGGCCACGGCCTTGGCCGCTATAACGTGCATCAGAGGACCGCCCTGCACCCCGGGGAAGACTCCCTTGTCGATCGCGGCCGCGTGTTCCTCCCCGCAGAGAATCATCCCGCCCCGCGGGCCGCGGAGCGTCTTGTGGGTGGTGGTGGTCACAACCTGGGCGTGCGGCACGGGGTTGGCATGCGCGCCCGCGGCCACCAGGCCGGCGATGTGCGCCATGTCGATCATCAGAATGGCGCCGACCTCGTCCGCAATCTCCCGCATCATCTTGAAGTCGAGCGCGCGCGGGTAGGCGCTGGCCCCGCCGATGATGAGCTGCGGCCGGCTTTCCCGGGCGATGCGCCGCATCTCGTCGTAATTGATCATCCCGGTCGTTTCCTCCACACCGTAGGAGACGATGTTGAAGTACTTGCCGGAAAAGTTGATCTTCGCCCCGTGGGTCAGGTGCCCGCCGTGGGAGAGGGTCATGCCCATGATGGTGTCGCCCGGCTTCAGCATCGTCAGGTAGACGGCCATATTGGCCTGGGCGCCGGAGTGCGGCTGCACGTTGGCGTGTTCGGCGTCGAAGAGCTTCTTGGCCCGTTCGATGGCCAGACTCTCGGCGATATCCACAAATTCACAGCCGCCGTAGTAGCGGCGGCCGGGGTAGCCCTCGGCATATTTATTGGTCAGGACCGAACCCTGGGCTTCCAGGACGGCCCGGCTCACAAAGTTCTCCGAGGCAATCAGCTCCAAACGGGAGCGCTGCCGCTCGGTTTCCAGGGCAATAGCGCGCGCCACCTCGGGATCGACTTCGGCCAGTGAACGCATATCAGGCATTTATTCCAACTCCTCCTTAGAGATTCGACCGGTTCCGAATGCTTGTTCGATGGCGGTGATCTTGTCCACTCTCCGGGCGTGGCGGCCGCCCTCAAACTCCGAGTTCAGCCAGACGCGGACAATGTCCCGGGCCAGTCCCGGACCGATCACCCGCTCACCCATGGTGAGCACGTTGGCGTTGTTGTGTTCCCGTGAGGCATGAGCCGAAAAGGTGTCGTGACACAGCGCCGCCCGGATGCCGGGCACCTTGTTCGCCACGATCGACACCCCGATCCCGGTGCCGCAGGTGAGGATGCCCCGGTCGAAGGTACCGTCGGCCACCGCCCGGGCCAGCGGGAGTACGATGTCCGGGTAGTCGCACGACTCGGCCGAATAGGTGCCGAAGTCCTTGTATTCTATCCCCTCGGATTCCAGGTAGCGCACAATCTCCTTCTTCAGCTCAAAGCCGCCGTGGTCGCTCGCTACTGCCACGCGCAAGATATTCGGATCCCCTTTCTCTTTGCTTTATGCACAAGCCACAGATTTCTACATCTTATCGTTATTATCCTGCCCCGTTCGAGCATTTTCGCCCCTGAAGCGCTTCAGGGCCAGCGTAACCAGCACCCGCAGGCGGGAGGCGTAGTCGCGGTACACCGCCAGCGGCTGCCCGAGCGGGTCGGTGAGATCGCCGCTTAAGCCCGCGTACTCGGTCAGGGTGAAAGTCTTCGCCTTAGCCCCGGGAGCGACCCGCAGCACCTCATTCTTGTGGTAACCGGTCATCGTCAGGATCAGTGAGGCCTGTTCGGCCAGTTCCGGGGTCAGCCGGCGCGCCCGGTGGCGGGAGATATCGATCCCCTCCCCGGCCAGCGCCTCGACGGCCTCCTCGGTGGCCGGCACCCCGGGCAGAGCGTGAACACCGGCCGACAATACCAGCATCCCCCGTTCCCCGTCCCCGTCCAGGATATGTCGGGCCAGGCCGGCCGCCATCGGCGAACGGCAGGTGTTGCCGGTGCAGACAAAAACTATGGTCTTGGAATCCATCCATCATCACCTCTCCTCAATTTCGCCCAAAACGCTATGCCTGAAGGGTTACGGGATTTGTTTCAGGAGACGGGGCCGTCGATCAGCGCATCCCTAGAAGAGCAGGCGCACACCGACGGCGATCAGCACGCTTCCGCCCACCAGCTGCGCGCGGCGGCCGACCCAGCCCTGCACCCATTTGGCCAGGATGAAGGCGCCGGTCGTCATCAGGCCGGCCACAATCCCGATGACTGCGGCCACCAGGAAGAGCTGCGCCCCGGCCACACCGAGCGTAAAGCCCACGCTCAGGGCATCCATGCTCACGCTCAGGCCGAGCGCGAAGACCCCGACAAGTCCGGCCAGCGCCGACGCCTGAACAGCCGGTTCCTGCCCAAAGGAATCGCGGATCATCTTGAGACCAAGGTAGAACAGGATGCCCGCACCAACATAGGCCGCCCACCGCCCCGCGATGCGCCCGAACAAGCCGCCCAGCCAGAAGCCGGCGATGGGCAGCACCACGTGCAGCACGAACACGACAACGATCAGGGCGATAGCCTGTTTGCGGCGCACACCGGCCAAACCCAGGCCCAGACTAAGCGAAAAAGCGTCGGTGCCGAGCGCCGCCGCCAGCAATGCCAGAGTTCCGATACTCATTTTTGCGCCATCACTTCAATAACCTCTCTTGCCGCCTTGCGCAGCCGGTTCATCACGGCCCGGCCCACACCCCGGGACTCGACTCCCTCGGCCAGAATCACGTCCGCACCCGCGGCGTCGCAGTCGCGCAGGGCGGAATAGAGCCCGGCGGCCACTTCTGCGGGATTGCTCCGGGATCCGCACAGGACGGTGTCCAGTCCGGCATAATCCGCGGCCGACTCCAGTCTGGCCAGCACCACCACCCGGCGGTTTTGCGCACCGAGTTCGCGGGCCAGCCGCAGAATCTCCCGCCGCACCGCCGCGTGCGGTCCGATAACTAACAATAGCTCTGCCCGCGGCGCGTAATGTCTGTATTTCATTCCGGGAGCCCGGGGAATCTCACTGTCTTCGCCGGAAACCAGGATTTCGGTCTGCAGGGCTTCCTGAAGATCCTCCACGGTCACACCGCCCGGCCGAAGCACGACCGGCTGCGGCCCGGTGAGGTCGAGGACGGTGGACTCCAGCCCGACGGCGGCCGGACCGCCGTCCAGGATCACCTCTACCCTGCCGTCCAGATCGGCCAGCACGTGCTCGGCCCTGGTGGGACTGGGGCGGCCCGACGCGTTGGCGCTGGGGGCGGCGATCGGCACGCCGGCGGCACGCACCAGATGCAGGGCCACCGGGTGGGCGGGCATACGCACACCGACCGTATCCAGCCCGGCCGTCACCTCGGGCGGTATGCCGGGCCGTTTGGGCAGCACCAGGGTGAGCGGCCCCGGCCAGAAGCGGGCGATCAGCTTCTCGGCAACCGGTCCCGTTCTCTCCACCACCCCGTCGAGATCGCTTCTCTCTCCGACGTGGACGATCAGGGGGTTGTCCGCCGGACGGCCCTTGGCCTCGAAGATACGGCGCACCGCCGCCCCGTCCAGGGCGTTGGCGCCCAAGCCGTAGACGGTCTCCGTAGGGAAGGCCACCAGGCCGCCGCCGCGGATTATCCGCCCCGCCCGGGCCATCACCTGCGGGTCGGGCCTTTCGGGATCGACGGTCCAGAGGGCTGTTTTAGTGGTTCGATTATCCTGCAGCACCGTGAATTACCTCGCCGATAGTATACCACAAGCCGGAAACAGTAGTCAGTATTGAGACTCCCAGGCCGGGTCGTGGCATCCGGGTTTACCTCCGGGCGACTTGTGCGATTCGGGCACCATTCTTAGCGAAGGTGAGGGCTGTGCGGCCCCCGACGAGGACGTTTACGGGCGCTTCCGCAGTGTTTTCCTCCGGCCGACCGCCTGGATCGGCCGCTGGAAAATAGCGGCCGTAAACAATCCGCAGGAGGGGTCTGCCGCACACCGAACCAAGCTTAGAAATGGTCGAATCGCTAAACGGAGACCGGGGTAAACCCGGATGACACGGGAGCATAAAGCCCTTTTTCAGGGCATTAGGATGAACCGGAAACAACAGGAGAGACTACGCCACCGAAATGCAGGGATGAACTATTCCGCTCTGCGCGTGGGGAGCGCCGGGGAAAGGGGATCGTCCGCTTGTAGGGGAAGGGTCAGTGGTCGGAAGGAAGACGGCGGGCGAAGACCACACGCTCGCGTCCGGCCAGGTCATACTCGTGCCACCCGGCCAGTCCCCCGGCGTGGACAATCTCCAGCAGGGGCAGCGCCTGCCCCGGCCCGATTTCCATGAGCACGTGCCCGCCGGGCCGCAGCAGCCGGCGGGCGGACGGAATCAGCCGCCGGTACACATCAAGCCCGTCGGTGCCGCCGTTGAGCGCCACTGTCGGCTCAGCCCGGACCTCCCGGGGCAGCAGTTCGATTTCCCCTTCCGGAATATAGGGCAGATTCGCGAGGATCAAATCGACACGGCCTTCCAGGATCCGCTTGAGCGGATCCACCAGGTCTCCCTGGTAGAAGCGCATCCGCCGCGCCACGCCGTGGTAGTTGGCGTTGCGCTTGGCTACCGCCAGGGCGGTGCTGGAGATGTCGGTCGCCCAGACCCGGGCCTCCGGGCAGTGCTTGGCAATGGAGACTCCGAGCGCGCCGCAGCCGGTGCCCACGTCGACCACGCAGGGAGACGGTATCCCGAGCAGCAACTCCAGTCCCCTGGCCACAAGCATCTCGGTCTCCGGCCGCGGGATGAGCACACCCTGGTTGACGGAAAAATCCAGGCCGAAAAACTCCTTTTGACCGGTCAGATAAGCCACCGGCGTCCCCGACGCCCGGCTTTCCACCAGTCCGCAGAATTGTGCCTGGATTTGAACCGGAATCTTGCTCTCCGGTTCGCGGTAAAGCTGTTCCGGGTTGCAGCCCAGGGCATGCGCCAGCAGAACCCTGGTATCAAGAACGGCCGTTTCCACCCCGGCCGTCTGCAGGCGTTCGCGACCCCACAGCAGAGCATCTCTGACTGTGCAGATAAACACTAGCCATCATTCCATTGACTTGAGCTTTTCGGCCTGGTCGGCCGTGATCAGGGCCTCGACCAATTCGTCGATCTCACCCTGGAGCACTTCCTCCAGACGGTGCAGCGTGAGGTTCAGCCGGTGATCGGTCACCCGGTTCTGGGGGAAGTTGTACGTGCGGATCCGTTGGCTCCGGTCGCCCGTTCCGACCTGGGTCCTGCGCGTCGAAGCAATTTGCTCCTGCTGTTCCTGCATCAGCTTGTCGAGGATGCGCGAGCGCAGCACCTTCATCGCCTTTTCACGGTTCTTGTGCTGGGACTTTTCATCCTGACAGCTGACGACGATCCCGGTGGGCAGGTGCGTGACCCGCACGGCCGACTGTGTGGTATTCACCGATTGGCCGCCGGGACCGGTCGAACAGAAGATATCGATGCGCACGTCCTCGGGCTTGATTTCGACGTCGACTTCCTCGGCCTCGGGCAGCACGGCGACGGTAGCCGCCGAAGTGTGAATCCGGCCGCTGGACTCGGTGTCGGGCACGCGCTGCACCCGGTGAACGCCGCTCTCGAATTTCAGACGCGAGTAAGCACCCCGGCCCTCGATCAGTACCGACACTTCTTTAAACCCGCCGAGGTCGGTTTCGTTGGCGCTCATCAGCTCGGTCCGCCAACCCTGACGCTCGGCATAGCGCAGGTACATCTTGAGCAGGTCGGCGGCAAACAGCGCCGCCTCGTGACCGCCCGTGCCGGCCCGGATCTCAATGATCACGTTTTTCTCATCATTCGGATCCTTGGGCAGGAGCAGTACCCGAAGCCGCCCGTCCAGCTGCTCGCGCCTGGCCTCCAGTTCATCCAATTCGGTCTCGGCCAGTTCACGCAGTTCGGGATCGGTCTCCTCGGCCAGCATCTCCCGGGTGCCTTGGATCTCGTTGAGCACCTTCTTATACTCGCGGTATACGGCGACCACTTCTTCCAGTTCGGCGTGGGTCTTCATATAACCGCGCCAGCGCTCCTGGTCGGCAATGACCTCGGGATCACTGATCAGCTCGTTCAGCTTATCAAATTTTTCTTCCAAAGCCTCTAGTTTGGCCAGCATTTGGATCTCCTTCTTTTCCCTCATCTAATCTTACCGCGTTCAGGGCGGCAATGGCCACTTCCACCTGGTCATCGGTCGGTTCCCGCGTAGTGAGGCGCTGCAGGGCCAGACCGGGCGCCGTCAGCACCCCGCCCCACAGCGACTTCGGCCGGCGCGCAGCGAATTTGACGAACTCATAGGCCATCCCGACCACCAGGGGCAGCACCAGAATCCGGGACGCGATGCGCCACCATAACGGTTCCAAGGGCAGAGGCACAAAAACGAAAACCGTCAGCATGATCACCAGCAGCAGAAAACCGGTGCCGCAGCGCGGGTGCACCACCGGGTACGGCCGTACGTTGGCGGGGGTCAGTTCGACACCGGCCTCAAAGGCGTTGATCACCTTGTGCTCGGCCCCGTGGTACCGGAAAACCCGCTGAATATCCTTTATCAGCCCGATTCCGGCCACGTACGCCAGGAAAACCGATACCCGGATTGCGCCCTCCAGAAGATTCTGGCCCAGACCGCCCGACACAAGCGGCTTCATTAAATGGGCCGGCAGCGCGGGCGCCACGATGAAGAGCACGACCGCCAGACTCAGGGCCAGGATGATGGTGCCGGTCACTTCCCGCGGGGGGACCGGTTCATCCTCCCCGCCGGTCGCCCTACCGGCCGAATAGTTCAGGGCACGGACGCCGATGGCCATGGATTCGATCAGCACGACGCTGCCACGAATAAACGGCCACTTCAGAAACGGAAACCGCAGGGTCACCGATTCTACGGGCCGTTTCTCGACCGAAATCGAATTGTCCGGACATCGGCAGGCGACAGCCCAGGTGTCGGGCCCGCGCATCATTACCCCTTCGATAACGGCTTGCCCGCCGTAACTCGGGGCCGGCTTCATAAGCTCCCCCTCGAAAAAAATAGCAGAGCACCGACTCTGCTACTTGCCCTTATCGAGACCGTACTTCTTGCGGAACCTCTCTGCTCTTCCGTGGGTTTCCACCGTCCGCTGCGTGCCGGTGTAGAACGGGTGGCACTTGGAGCAGATGTCTACGCGCTGTTCTTTGACCGTCGATCCGACCTCGAAGACTGCACCACAGATGCAGGTGAACTTTGCCTTTTGGTATTGCGGGTGAATATCCTTCTTCAACTTATGTCACCTCTCTTCCGGCTGGTATACAGAACGCAAATATTATAGCACAGCCGGACAACGCAGAGCAAACAAAAATTAGTAGTCTGTAATCGGTCTGAGAAAATGTCACCCATGCCGCCTTACTGAGCGGAAACATGATCTTGGTCAGTCGCTCGCTTTCCGGCACTTCGGCCGGAGAATTGTATTAGAACTCATAAGCCACGCCCGTGGCCGTATACCTGTTTTCGTCCACAAACCGCATCAGCGCAGTATATCCACAAAAACAATTGTCATTTTGCTTCGGGCTCAGGAAACAGATATCCCTGTTTTTCCGCGTGGCCCAACATATAGAGAAATGCAAAAGCCGGGATTTGAATAATGGGAGTTTTTGTGTTGACATCCAACACACCGAAGTCTTCAGGGCGTTTAGTGATCACCATTGCCGCAACAGTGTGTGGGTCATCTGCCAATTCGACAATGGCATCTTTCTTGCCTATCCTGTATTGATCTCTATATTTGACCTCTATCAACAGCCAACCCAGAGGAGGGTAATCAACCACAATGTCTACTTCCTTTTCTTTATTCCTCTGTCTGTAGTAGCCAACCCTGGTTTGGCGCTGATAATAAAAAGACGCCACATGTTTGTAGACCGCAGTCTCAACAATAATCCCCATCTCTTCCGGATCGGTCAGGACATCATCAGCCATGAGAACTGCATTGCGAATCGCGGCATCGGCTATATAAACCTTGGGTTTGGTTTTCAATGCCTTCTTCCCGCTGATATCCACCGGCTGACTGACATACATGAGATTTGCCGCCTCCAAGATATTTAGATAATTCACCACGGTTTGTCTGGCCACGCCGATTTCTTTTGCAACCGTGTCAATAGTAATCAGCCCGCCCGAATGAATACACAGATAGAGAAAGACTTTCTCCAGCTCGGCTACGTTGCGAACCCCAAACAACACTGTGATATCTCTTTTCAGGACCTTATCGACCACGTCCTCACGGAGTAGTCGTTGAGCAAAAGGTACGTCGTCGGAAAGCGCAATCTCGGGGAAGCCGCCCAGCAACAGGTACCGGTGAAAGTGCTTTTGCAATACAGAAAGAGACCGCATTATGTCCGCCAATTCGAAAGGATCCAGCTTGCTCAGCTGACTCGGCTTAACACTACGAAGTCTCGGTCTGTCCGGTAAATTCAACAAATCGCAGTATTCATAGAAGGACAGGGTCGGAATCCTTATAACGGTCCATCTCCCAACCCCGCTTTCCGACACCTGCGCTGCGAGAACGGGGCTGGCTGAACCAGTGGCAACGATCTTCCAGGTCGGCCGATGATCATAGAAATGCTTTAGCCAAAGGTTCCAGTCATTTGCGTAATGGACCTCGTCAAAGAATAAGTACAGGTCTTCGCTGCTTCCGGCAACATTCGTTTCATATATCTCAACAATTTCCCCAATGGTACAAAACTTCATCAGCGGATGATCCAGTGAAATATAAATGATTTGTTTTCCGGACACCCCACTGCTCAATAGATGTTCAATAAGTTGGTATAAGATCGTAGTCTTTCCAACCCTCCTAGCTCCGCAAAGAACTAATGAACGGCGAATGGTCCTATGATGAAGAACCTTATAAGCTTCATAGTAGGCAAACCTCTTCACCGGTTTCGTAGAATCCTTCGGAACATTGCCGGTCGTCCACCAAGGGTTGAATGAAAACAGGACTTTGAGCAAACGCTCCTCACCCACAATGCTCATTATACATCACCTATTTTACATTTTATCCTTTATAATTGTAACATATACTTAACAATAATCAACGATTTTCTGTAAGAACGTAATCGGTCTGAGAAAATGTCACCCCTGGTTCCCGGCACTCAATCCACAGGGCAAGGAGGGACAGACTTCAAAACTTCAATAAATCACTGATAATGTCTGCAATATACGGACGAGATTAACGGTTCCTCTCTGTCATAAGGGTATATTATTTCCGCTTACGCGATTTATTGAAGTTTTGAAGTCTGTCCCCATAAGTTCCTGACATTACCCATGCGTGTAATTCCCCACCTGGACGCCCCGCGCCCTGATCAGCTCAATCAGCTTCGGAATGCCGTGCACCTTTCCCTCTGCCGGCGGGAGCGCCTTGAAGAAATGGTAAGGGTCGATATTCAGGTTGCGCAGCTGCACCATATCCACCCAGCCTTCATCGAGCAGTTCCAGCAGTGCTTCGGTCTCCTCGGCCCGGTCGGTGAACCCCGGCATCACCAGCAGGTTCAGCGAGACTTTAAGCCCCCTGTCCCGTGCCAGGGCCAGCGAACGACGCACATCTTCCAGGCCAAACCCATGCGGCCGGTGGTAGGCGGCGTAAATCCCGGGACGGGCGCTCAGCAGGCTGACCCGTACCGCGTTGAGCCCCGCCGCGCACAGCTTTTCCAGCCCGGCGGTGGCTCCGGCGTTGGTGTTGATGTTGATCACACCCCGGCCGGTGCGCCGGCGCACCTCGCCGATCGCCTCGGCGATCAAATCGGCCTGCAGCAGCGGCTCGCCTTCGCAGCCCTGCCCAAAGCTGATTATCGGCTCCGCCCCCTGCTCCAGATGCGCCGCCGCAAGGTCGGCCACCTCGGCCACGGTGGGGACGAAACCGATCCGCTCCTGGGGTGAGGGACAGCACTCGGACGGCTGCAGCGAAATGCAGCCCAGGCATTCGGCATTGCAGCCGGGGGAAACCGGGATGCCGCCCTCCCAGCGCTGGTAAAAGATGTTCTGCGCCGTCAGGCAGTGGTACTCGGTGGCGCAGCGCGCGAGGTGCTCCACCAGCCGGTTGCCGGGCAGCTCCTTCTTCTTCCGCTTGATCCGCTTGGGCAGGGTCAGGTCGCCGTACACCAACGGGTTCCACTTGTAGGTTTCATCGGTCTGCACCGCCGCCACAAACAGGTTTCCGTCCCGCCCCGCCACCGCCGTGTACCCGAAAAGCCCCAGCATGCCCGCCGCCCCGTGCGGGCGGTATGCGGGAAGCAGCGTCCGGGTATACCCCGCGGGCAGAATGGCGGCGACGGCGTACAGCCTGTCCCCGCCTCTCACCCGTTTTATCTCCTTGACCGGCCGTTTTTTTTCCGCGTCCCATCCGACCGGGGCCATCCCCGGCAGCAGCATCAGGTCGGCACCCTCGGGCAGCGGAATGGTGTTCCTGCTGGTCAGACGCACCGTCTCGCCCGCGCCGTTGGAACCCGCCCCCTGGTATTCCGGGTCTTCGTACAGGGTTCCCTCTTCGTCGGCATAAAGCAGCTGCATTGTCGCATTACTCCTTCCGCTACATATCATACCAGAAATCGGGGCCGGATTTTTGGCCCCGTGCCCGGAAGGTCCGGCCGGTTATTTTGTCGAAAGCCTTACATCAAAGACAGTAACGCAGGCGTATCATCCGGGTTTGCCTACGGATATATCCACGCGGGTTTACATCCGAAGGACTGCTCCTGTTGTGGCCTAGGCGTGTCACGCCTTGGTTGGCTCGCTCAGAAAGCGCTTCGGCATTGCCTCGCAAACATGTCGTGGCTGCGGAATCTGCTCGTTCGGCACGGGCGTCGCCGAACTCCCCTGCACTCAATCCGTATGCCAATTTACCAATACAAGAGTCATAGTCTTGCTTACGGATTGAGTGCAGGGTCATACAATGCGGTCGACGCTTTTCCGTGCCTCTCTGCGCATTTTTGATTTATACTCCAACTGTTTGCTCCGGCAACAGCCTCACCGCGACAAGAGATTCTGTTATATGTCCGACTTGTATGCCCGAAGGGTTACGAAATAAAAGCTATTTTCAAAAGAAGCTGGAGGACCAATGAACGCGCGGAACAAACAGGCTCTGGACACTGAAGGATTTATAGACTCCTCACCAGCCAATGATCCGGAATCCCAACCTGCCAACAAGAGATTCCACCTGATCGACCCGAAGTTCCGCCACAATGTCGGCAGCTACCTGTTTCAGTGCACCCTGGCTTCGGCCACCTTCGCGGTCATCCTGCTGTTCCTGGACGTGATCACCCACACGGCGATCATCGCCTGTCTGGGTGCGAGCGCCTTTATCGTCTTCACCATGCCCCGCTACTACACCTCGCAACTCCGGCCGCTGCTAGGCGGGTACGCCGTCGGTATCACCGTGGGCTGTCTGTGCTACTACCTATCGTGCGCCGAGTTCCTCACACCGCTGCTCCCGGACGAGCGCATCTCCTACATTATTTTCGGCGCGCTGGCCGTCGGTGTGGCCATCCTGGTGATGACCATCACCAACACCGAACACCCTCCGGCCACCGGCATGGCCCTCGGATTGGTGCTGAACAGCTGGGACTACCGCACAATCATCTTCATCCTGCTGGCCGTCCTGCTGATGGCGGGGGTGCGGGAGCTCGTAAAATCAAAAATGATTAATCTAATGTAATTGTAAGACGACAGGCGAAATCCCCGGCTCCGGGGCTCCCGCCTTTTCACGCCACTTTCAGAATATCCAACTATACAGGTCCGGCCCCCGGCAACTGCTACAGCCCCAAGGCTTATCGCCGAAATGTAAAGAATTTAAGTGCCTGACCCCTTAGAGGAGGTAGAGGAGGGGGTCGTAGGGCTGACCGTCCCAGCGGGTCTCGAAGTGGAGATGCGGGCCGAAGGAGCGGCCTGTGTCACCAACGCTGGCGATCTTCTGGCCGGCCGATACCTCTTCACCCACCTGCACGCTGATCGATGAGCAGTGCGCGTAGTAGGTGGTCAGCCCGTTGCCGTGATCAAGGATCACCAGCAGGCCGAACGTTCCGGCCGGTCCGGCGTGGGTTACCCTGCCCCCGGCCGCCGCCCGGATGATTTCCCCGTGATCGGCGGCAATGTCGATCCCATAATGGGGCCGGTCGCCCCGCATCCCAAAGCCGTCGGTCAGCGGGCCGCTCACCGGCCACACCAGCGTCAGCCAGTCGAAACCGGCCGGCGCCGCCGGTCCGCCGCGTGAAGCCACCGGTATCTTCAGTTCCTGACCGGCCCGGACCAGGTCCGGATTGGTCAAATCGTTCTCACGAACCAGCTGGGATACCGTAACCCGGTAGCGCTTGGCGATGACCGCAAGGTTCTCGCCCTCACCCACAAGATGGGTTGTGCTCCCAATAGCGCCGCCCGGAAGGGTCAGAATCTGCCCTTCCCGGATGAAATCGCTTTCGTCTAATCCATTTATATCGGCCAGCGTCTGCACATCGGTATGATGCCTCTCGGCAATGGTCCACAGACTGTCGCCGGGCTGCACACGATACAGACACGGCCTGTCGTCGGCCGCCGGGGCAGCCTCCTGTTCCTCGACCGGGATTTCGATCCGCTCGTCCAGACGGGCGCCCGCCGGGGCCGACACCGACACTGCCAGCATCGTGCCCACCAGGACACCGCCGATCAATTGTCTGAGCCGCATAAATGAATCACCTCGCTCAAAAAAGGCATTCGCTGCTAGTCTTGCCAAAAGAGCGAGGTGATATACCGTTAACTAGATAACCTGCCGGGGGTGTGCGGTCAGCTTTTCACCAGTTCCCCGGGGCCGTGTTCCTTCGTCCAGCCGTTCGCGCTGGCCGCCCGCCGGAACGCCTGGAAGTTGCGCAGCAGTTCCTCGTTGGACTTGGTGCGCCGGATTTCTTCAAGCATATGTTCCATGGCCTCCCAGACCGTCATCTGGTTCACCGTCTTCCGGAAATACCACATCAGTTCCAGCTCGTCACGGCTCAGAAGCAGTTCCTCCTTGCGCGTGCCCGAACGCTGTACGTCGATCGCCGGGAAGATGCGGCGGTCGGCCAGGCGGCGGTCCAGGATCAGCTCCATATTGCCCGTTCCCTTGAATTCCTCAAAGATGACCTCGTCCATCCGGCTGCCGGTGTCGATCAGAGCGGTGGCCAGGATGGTCAGGCTGCCGCCTTCTTCGACATTGCGCGCCGCGCCGAAGAACCGCTTCGGCTTGTGCAGCGCGGCCGGGTCGACACCGCCGGAGAGGGTGCGCCCGGAGGGCGGGATCACCAGGTTGTACGCCCGCCCGAGGCGGGTGATACTGTCCAGCAGGATGGCCACGTGGTGTTTGTGTTCAACCAGCCGCTTGGCCCGTTCGAGCACCATTTCGGCCACCCGAACGTGATTGTCGGCCGGTTCGTCGAAGGTCGAGCTTATCACTTCGGCCTGCACCGAACGCTGGATATCGGTCACCTCTTCGGGGCGCTCGTCGATCAGCAAAATCATCAGGTAAATCTCGGGATGGTTGGTGGTGATGCTGTTCGCAATTTCCTTCAGGAGAGTGGTTTTGCCGGCCTTGGGCGGCGCCACGATCAGCCCGCGCTGGCCCTTTCCGAGCGGTGAAATCAGGTCGATGATGCGCATCGCCTTCTTGTTCGGCGTAGTCTCCAGTCTGATCCGCTCGTTGGGATACAGCGGCGTCAGCGCATCGAAGTGCAGGCGATTGGCGGCCGTGTTCGCATCCTCGCCGTTAATCGTTTCCACCCGCAGGAGCGCCAGGTATTTCTCGTTGTCCTTCGGGCGACGAACCTGGCCGGCCACCGTGTCACCGGTGCGGAGATCGAACCTCCTGATCTGGGATGCGGAAACATAGATGTCATCGTTGGAAGGGACAAACTGGAAGGGTCTCAGGAAACCGTATCCCTCGGGCAGGATCTCAAGCACTCCCTGGCCCGGAAAAAGCCCGCTACGCTCCATATTGACGCGATTGATTTCCTGGATCAGCTCGTGTTTACGCAGACGGTAGTAACCCGGAATATTCAGGTCCTTCGCGATGTTGTAGAGTTCGGTAACCGTCCGGTTTTCCAAATCGGGTATCGACAAGGGCATCCCCCCCTCACTACTATACGGTCGGTTTTTGATTCGGCCGGGGCACCAGTGCAAGGCGGACCGACGTCCGCCCGGAACCGGTATTAACATTAACATGTCCGAAGTATTGGGCAATTTACCGGGGTAACAGCATAACGATCAGGAAAATGGAAGCTCACAGGTGAGACCCGGATGTGAGGCCCGGTGCCTGTTACTTCTTCAGTGTGGCCCAGTCATCCAAAAACTTCTGGATGCCGACATCGGTCAGCGGGTGTTTGGCCATCTGCATCAGCACCTTGTACGGGACGGTGGCGATATGCGCGCCCGCACGCGCCGACTCCACAACGTGCATGGGGTGTCTGATCGAAGCGGCGATCACTTCCGTCGACAATTCGTGTATGTTGAAGATGTCGACAATGTCGGCCACCACCTGGAGGCCGTCGTGCCCGATGTCGTCCAGCCGGCCCAGGAAAGGACTGACGTAGGTCGCCCCGGCCAGCGCGGCCAGCAGGGCCTGATTGGCCGAGAAGACCAGGGTTACGTTGGTCTTGATCCCCTTCGGGGTGAGCTCGCTGACTGCCTTCAAGCCCTCGGTGGTCATCGGGATTTTGATGACGATGTTGGGATGGATCTTGGCCAGATCGACTGCTTCGGCCACCATACCGCCGGCCTCGACGCTGATCACTTCGGCGCTCACCGGGCCATCCACAATCTCGGTGATCTCTTTAACTACCTGAACAAAATCCCGGCCTTCCTTGGCAATCAGAGAGGGGTTGGTGGTGACGCCGGAGATGACTCCGAGCGCGGCGGCCTCACGGATGTGATCAACGTTGGCCGTATCGATGAATAGTCTCATGGTATCTTTGGTCCTCCATTGCTTTGGTTAGATTTCTCCCGCCTTTCCGGCACTGCCGAACAGGCGGATTTTCTCCCGGATCACGGCTACCGCCGCTTCACGGGCCGGTCCCAGCACCTTGCGCGGGTCAATCTCGTCCGGGTTTTCCGCCAGCACCCGGCGTACCTCGTCGGTAAAGCCCTGACGGATGTCGGTGTCGATATTGACCTTGCTCACCCCGAGCCGCACCGCTTCTTGGATGGCCTCACCGGGGACACCGGATGAACCGTGCAGCACCAGGGGTACCTTCACACGGGCGCGGATTTCCCTGAGCCGCATAAAATCGAGCTTGGGAACACCCTTGTACCGGCCGTGCGCCGTGCCGACGGCGACGGCAAGGGCGTCGACCCCGGTCTCCTGCACAAACCGGTACGCCTCGTCCGGATCGGTAAACAGAGCATCCCGCTCATCCACGCTGATGTCATCCTCGGTCCCGCCGATCCGCCCCAGTTCGGCTTCCACGGAAACGTCGACCGGGTGCGCGGTTTCCACCGCCCGCTTGGTAAGTGCAATGTTTTCCTCCAGGGGAAGCCCGGAACCGTCGATCATCACCGAGGAAAAACCGGCCCGAATACACCGGACGACCTGCTCGAAGCTTGTCCCGTGATCCAGGTGCAGAGCCACCGGGATCCGCGTCTCGTGAACGGCCTGGCGGGCCAGCGCGGCGATGAAGCCCAGCCCGGCGTACTTGATCGCGCCCTGACTGGCCTGCAGGATCACCGGGGCGTTTTCCGCTTCCGCGGCCCGGATGATCGCCTGCACGATCTCCATATTGTTGCAGTTGAACGCTCCTACCGCCCAACCGCCCTCATTGGCCCGTGCCAGAATTCGGGAGAGATTGACCAGAGGCATAAGAATCCTCCTATTGGTTGTCGTGCTTGCGGCGCACCCAAGGGGTATTTGTGAAGGCCTTTTGGGTGAGTTCGAGTTCCTCGTCCTCGGACAGGCTCAGCGCATCCTGTTCCGCGTTGGCGGGCAGAACGTGCATCCGCCCGCAGTACCGGCAGTGAAGTTCGATCCGGTCGGGAAAAATCTCCAGTTCAATCCGGTTCTTCCCGCACGCGCACTTCAGGTTTCCTTCTTCCGCCAAGGTATGCACATAAGCCAGTACGGTCAGCATAACCTCGGCGTTGTCAAAATAGTCCTGGCCGCCCATCTCCTCGACGAGCGCCTCCAGAGCCTCTTCATGATGTTTAATGTATTCCTTAATCTTATCCCGGGCACCGACATGCCCCAGTTCAAGACCGGTTTCCTGACAGGACAGGTGGACCACATCGCGCGACCAGAGTTCCTTCGCCGACAGGCGGTACAGGTGCACGGAATCACAGATCACACAGTTGATTTCAAGCCAGAAGGACTTGTTTTTCTTGGTGCTCACGACCACCTGGGGGCTGCCGCAGGAACAGGTTATTTCTTTCGTTTTCTCCCGTCCGAAATCGAACCGGGACAGGGTGTGCAGAAGCAGCCGCCCGCAGTCCGGACAGCGCAGCGCTAATGTGGTTTCGGCCTTAATCAACATACCCGGGACCTCCTCAAGTAGCCTAGTTCGCCACTATGGGTCAGATTCCTTTTTCTCCTGTTTTCACACCGAAACCTTTTCCAGAACCCTGCGTACCACCGATCTAACCTCGTTCAAATCAAAGGGTTTTAGAATCAGGCAGCGGACGCCCAGCCGCTCGGCTTCACCCGGATCAGAAAGCTCTCCGTAGGCTGTGATCAGTATCACGGGCAATCCCGGGGTTACCTTATTAATTTCACGCAGCGTTTCCAACCCGCTCATTCCGGGCATCTTGAGGTCAAGCAGAATGAGCTCCGGCGTCTGTTCCTTTACCCTTTCCACGGCCTCACGCCCGTTTCCCGCCAATACCACCTCGTAGCCTTCGCTGACGAGAGTCTCAAGCAACAGCTGGCGGATCGCCGGTTGGTCATCTACGACCAACAGCATAACCAATCCCACCTTGCATTATTCCAACTCACACGCACCCTTGGGGCAGGTGCCATAAACTTGTATTCTTGGGATCGGGCCGAATTCCTGCTGCAGGGAATCTCAGTATAATGAAAATGCCAAAGAAATTCTCAAAAGGGGACGGAAAACCGGGCTAATGAGGCCGAGAGTCCTATGCCCAGGATGACGACGGTCACGAAAACGAGGACCACAACGGCGGCCACGGGCAGGGCAACCACGCCAACCGCCCGTCCGGTGGTGAAGCCGTGCACCTCCCGCAGCCCGATCACCAACAGGACGAGGCTCCAGACCCAAACACCCAGTCCGGCCGGGGCCATAAGCCGTGCCGATGCCGTCTCGCCGAGACCGGCGATGATGATCAGGGCTTCCACCGGGAGCAGAAACAGCCCGGGCAGTGACGCCAGGCCGTAAACCGCAAGGGTGGCTTTGGGGCCGTTCGCGCCGCCCAACAGCTGGGCGACCAGGTGCAGCACGGCCCCGTAGCCCAGCCACTTCAGATACCACCAGAAGAAGCCGATCAGCGTCAGGAACGGCAGCAGAACGGTGAGCATCGCCTCCCATTCCGTGAAGCCGCGAGGGGCGATCGACCGGTAGGTGAGAACGCCCATAAGGCTGGTGGCGAGGTTGACAAAGGTTACGATAAACAGGGTCAGGAGAATCGGCGGTTCGGGGGCGATGCGGCGGAAGGTGTCCACTGGTTCAAAAAGCACCCCGTAGATCAGTTCCAGAAAGCCGGGGCGCTGTTCTTCGTGCTGATCGGCAACCGGGTTCAATGCGGCATCCGCATGGTCTGAAACACCATCCGGACACGCGGCCGGATCCTCATCCCGGATTAGGTCATCCTTTTCCCGACCGGTCTCGGTCATTCGTATCCTCCACTTCCACCTTGGTAGTCACTGCCCTGAAAACAAGTCCCACAAACAACCCAGTATCCTTGGCACGGCCGAGTACTCACTCTCAGGTTCATTCTCCTGACTCCTGACTCCTGAATACTGGATACCCTATTAGATACTGGATGCTCACTACCCACTACTGTACGTCCCAGGTTATCGGCTGGACTACCGGGCCGACACGCGGAATCAGAGCACCCATGCCCCCGAGTAACTGCGTCAGGGGACTCGGCAGCCCGGCTTCGTACACTTCGGGATCCCGCAGTCCGGCCAGTTCGGAAGCCTCATCGACGGCGTCACGGAAAAACCCCAGCCGGTCGACCAGCCCCAGGGCGTAGGCCTGACGTCCGGTGAGCACGCGCCCGTCGGCCACGGCCAGCACGTCTTCACGGGACATATTGCGCCCGTCGGCCACCGCATCTATAAACTGGTCGAACATGTCATCCACCATGTTCTGAAAGATATCCCGTTCGGTAGGATTCATCGGTCGGCTCGAGGAGCCCATGTCCTTCAGGGGGCCGCTCTTGATGACCTCCATGTCAACCCCCAGCTTCTCGTACAATCCCTGCAGGTTGGCCGTCTGAATGATCACGCCGATACTGCCCGTCGTCGTGGTCGGAGCGGCCACAATGGAGTTGCACCGGGAGGCGATCCAGTACGCGGCCGAAGCAGCCGTATCCCCCATGGAGGCAACGACCACCTTGCCCGAATCCCGCACGAAATCTACCGCCGCAGCAATCTCATGCCCGGCGGCCACCGTGCCCCCGGGGCTGTTCAGACGGATGATCACAGCACCGACCGTCGGGTCCTCGGCCAGCCTTTCCAGCTGACGGGCGATGCCCTCCGATCCGGCCACACCGGTGCCGAACAGGGGCGTGCCCGTTCCGCTGCTGATGAGGCCTTCAATCCGGATCACGGCGATCCGGCGCTCTTCGTTGTAATAATCCGGGGTGTCCCCGCCGATCACAAGTACGGTAAGCAGGGAGGCCACTACGGCGATCAGGATCACTCCGGCCCAAAACTTACGCAAGAAGCATCCCCCACAGCCTAATCAATGTCTGCCCGTTTAGTCTGTCCCCGATTCCTCAGCGCTGCACCGATAAAATCCTGGAAGAGCGGGTGCGGCCGGTTCGGCCGGGAGCGAAACTCGGGGTGGAACTGGGTGGCCACAAACCACGGGTGATCCTTGAGTTCGATAATCTCGACCAACCGCCCGTCGGGCGACAGCCCGCTCAGCACCACGCCGGCCTCCTCAAACTGTTTCCGGTATTCATTATTGAATTCGTAACGGTGGCGGTGCCGTTCGGTAACCTCGTCAACCCCATAGGCCTTATGCGCCAGCGTGCCGGGAAGCACCTTGCAGGGGTAACCCCCGAGGCGCATCGTACCGCCTTTATCGGAAACCGTCTTCTGCTCGGGAAGGAGATCAATCACCGGATGGGGGGTATGCTCATTGAATTCCGGACTGTTGGCGCCGGTCAATCCCAACACGTCCCGCGCAATCTCGACCACCGCGAGCTGCATCCCCAGACAGATACCCAGCGTGGGAATGCGGTTGAGCCGGGCATAACGCAGAGCTTTGATCTTCCCCTCGACCCCCCGGTCGCCGAATCCGCCGGGTACCAAAATCCCGTCGGCGTCAGTCAGATACTCCTCGACTGAACCGGTCTCCAGATCCTCCGCGTTCACCCACTTAACATTTACCTGCGCGTCGTGGGCGGCCCCGGCGTGGCGCAGTGCCTCGACCACGCTGAAATAGGCATCGGGCAGGGAAACGTACTTGCCGACCAGGGCGATCGTCACCTCGTGAGTGGCGTTCTGCAGCCTGTTCACCATCTCCCGCCATTCATCAAGGTCGGGCGGACCGCACTGCAGGCCCAGGCGTTCAACGACGAATTCGCCCAGACCCTCTTCCTCCATATTCAGCGGAACCTGGTAGATGGACGGGGCATCCAGTGCCTGGATGACCGCCCGCTTCTCCGTGTCGCAGAAAAGGGCCAGCTTCTCCTTCATGCCGGGCGGAAAGGGCTTCTCGCTGCGGCAGACCAGCACATCGGGCTGAATACCGATACCGCGCAGTTCCTTCACGCTGTGCTGGGTCGGTTTGGTCTTGAGTTCATTGGCGGCCTTCAGGTAGGGCACCAGAGTCACATGAATATACAGGGTGTCCCCGCGCGGCAGATCGGTTTTCAGCTGCCTGATGGCCTCCAGAAATGGCTGGGATTCGATGTCGCCAACCGTACCGCCGATCTCGACAATGACCACGTCGGCGCCGGTTTCCTCGGCCACCCGAAGCACCCGTTCTTTAATCTCGTTCGTGATGTGCGGAATGACCTGAACAGTGCCGCCCAGGTACTCTCCCCGGCGTTCTTTACGAATCACCGATGAATAAATCCCGCCGGTGGTCACGTTGCTGGACCGCGTCAGGTTCACGTCCACAAACCGCTCGTAGTGCCCCAGGTCCAGGTCGGTCTCCGCGCCGTCCTCGGTCACATAGACCTCCCCGTGCTGATAGGGGCTCATTGTACCCGGATCAACATTGAGATAGGGATCAAGCTTCTGAATGGTTACATTCAACCCGCGGCTTTTCAGGAGACGCCCCAGAGAAGCGGCGGTGATCCCTTTGCCCAACGAAGAAGTCACGCCCCCGGTCACAAAAATAAACTTGGCCATAATCTCCTCCCGTTTCTCGGCAGCAGCTAGAGTTCAGAAGTCAGAACGGCTTCCGCTTTCCACTGACTACTGACTACCGGCTACTGACCACTAGTTATTACATTCTCTCGGGTGCGGTTACACCTATGATGTCAAGGCAGATACGAATCACGGTTCGGGTACACCCGGCCAGTACCAGGCGTGCCTCCTCCAATCCCTCGCCGGAACCGATGATCCGGTGGGCGTTATAGAAACTGTGGAACAGCCCGGCCACGTCGTGCACATAGTGCGCAATGCGGTGCGGGGCCAGATCGACGGCGGCCTGCGATACCTCTTCCGGGAAATCGGCCAACCGCCGGATCAGGGCGCGCTCGGTCTCCTCCCGCAGCACGGTGAAATCGACGGTGGAGGCGTCGGGCACGGCACCTCCCCGCTCGGCAAGCTGGCGGAACACGCTGCAGATGCGGGCGTGCGCGTACTGGACATAATACACCGGGTTTTCATTCGTGCGGCGTTTGGCCAGATCGAGGTCGAAGTCCAGGTGGCTGTCGGCGCTGCGCATTATGAAAAAGTAGCGTGCCGCGTCCTTGCCCACCTCTTCCAACAGTTCGTCCAGAGTGATGTACTGCCCGCTGCGCTTGGACATGCGGACGATTTCCCCGTCCCGGTACAGCCGGACAAGCTGCATCAGCACTACGTCCAGGGCATCCGGGTCCAGACCGAGGGCAGCCAGCGCCCCCTTCATCCGCGCGACGTGACCGTGATGGTCAGCGCCCCAGATGTTGATCACCCAGGCAAAGCCGCGGTCGAACTTGTTCTTGTGGTAGGCGATGTCGGCCGCAAAATAAGTCGGCACCCCGTTGGCACGGACCAGCACCTCGTCCTTGTCCGTACCGAAGGCGCTGCCCTTCAGCCACAGCGCACCGTCCTTCTCAATCAGCCAGCCGCGCTCCCGCAGCAGGTCGATGGTCTCGGCCACCGCCCCGCTGTCGTGCAGCGACTGTTCCGAGAACCAGACATCATACCGGACCCCGAAGGCGGCCAGCGTCTCCCTGATGGCACTCAGCTTCTCGTCAAGAGTGAACCGGACGAGCGCTTGGCGCCGGACTTCCGGTTCCTCCGCCAGATACCGGTCCCCATGTTGGGCGATGAACCGGCGTGCCGTTTCAATCAGGTCTTCCCCGTGATAGCCGTTCTCCGGGATCTCGCCCTCCTGCCCCAGCTCCTGCAAGTAGCGGGCCTCAACCGACAGGGCCAAATTCTCAATCTGGTGCCCGGCGTCATTGATGTAAAACTCGCGCTCGACATCAAAGCCGGCAAAAGACAACAGCGAAGCCAGGCTGTCGCCCAAGGCGGCGCCCCGCGCGTTGCCCATATGCAGCAGACCGGTGGGGTTGGCACTGACGAATTCAACCTGTACCTTGCGGGATCCGCCGATGGTGCTTCTGCCGTAATCCATGCCCGCGGCGTCAATCTGGGGCAGGACACGGTAGATCCAGTCGGGCTGAAGGCGGAAATTAATAAAGCCCGGACCCGCGATCGTTACCTCTTCGACCTCACACTCCTGAAGGTTCAGGTGGGAGACAAGGGTTTCGGCAATCTGGCGCGGGGGACGCCGGGCCGGTTTGGTGAGCATTAGAGCCAGGTTGGTGGCGAAATCACCGAAGTTCTTTTCACGTGGCACTTCGACTGTGAACTCGGGGAGCGGGACTTCGGGCGTAAGCCCTAATTCGCCCCGTGCTGCTTCGGCGGCACTGCGCAGAGCCCGCTCGATACCTGCGCGCAGGCCGGCCAGAAGGTAATCCATTCTAAACCTCCTCGACGTTTATCGAAAGGGCATGATAACCTAATATTTCCCTGTCCGTCTAATCCATACTCTAGCGTAATACTTCCCCACACCTCTGTCAAGTAAAGTAGCCAGTATTTCAGTAGTCAGTGTTAGTTATTCAGCCCCCCTTGTCACCCTGTCGGGCGACCCGATGGAGGAACGATGATGCGGTCGTGCCACCCGGGTTTACCCCGGTCTCCAGTCTGGCGATTCGACACGGAGACACAAAGCCAACATTATAACTCATAACTCTTCTTCCCCTGCTACCAACTACCGGACGCCTTTACAATTCAGCCGACTTCCAACCGCCGGCTTTCGACTTCCCTTTACGGAGGCGGTGGACCATTCTCCCCATCCGTTTGAAGGCCTCGGTCAGGTTCTCCACCGAAGCGGCATAGGAACAGCGCACGTGCCCCTCCCCGCAGTCACCAAAGGCGTTCCCCGGCACCACGGCCACCTTTTCCTCCAGGAGCAGGCGCTCGGTGAATTCCTCCGAAGTAAGGCCGGTGGAACGGATATCGGGAAAGACGTAGAAGGCACCCCCGGGATTAAAGCACGGGAGTCCGATTTCGCGGCAGGCACGCAGGACCAAGCGCCGCCGGTAATTGTACTGGTTGACCATCCGGTGCATATCGTCGGCAGCGTTGCGCAGAGCTTCGATGGCTGCCATCTGCGCGGTGATCGGGGCGCAGAGCATCGTGAACTGGTGAATCTTGGTCATCGCGCCGATGAAATCGGCATTGCCCAGGGCATACCCCACCCGCCAGCCGGTCATGGCGTAAGCCTTCGAGAACCCCTGCAGCAGGATGGTGCGGTCACGCATTCCGGGCAGAGAAGCGAAGCAGGTGTGCTCTCCCTCATAGGTCAGTGCGGCATAGATCTCGTCGGCGACCACCAGGATGTCCCGCGCGGCACAAATCTCGGCGATGGCCTCGAGCTCAGCGCGCGGCATCACGGCACCCGTGGGATTATTCGGGTAGCAGAGCAGCAGAGCCTTGGTGCGGGGGGTTATCGCCGCCTCGATCCGGTCGGCTGTGACCACGAACCCGGACCCGCTTTCGGTCGGCACAGTGACCGGCGTTCCGCCGGCCAGCGAGACACAGGGCAGGTACGAGACGTAGCAGGGCTCGGGCACAATTACCTCGTCGCCGGGCGCCACGATTGCACGCAGGGCCAGGTCAAGCGCCTCGCTCACCCCGACGGTGACCAGAACCTCACGGCCCGGATCATACTCCAGCCCGCAGTATTCCGCCGTAAAGCGGCTGATCTCCTGCCGCAGTTGGGGGAGTCCGCTGTTGGCCGTGTACATGGTGTAGCCCTTTTCCAGGGCGTAGATCGATGCCTCTCTGATCCGCCAGGGGGTGACGAAGTCCGGCTCGCCCACGCCGAGCGAGATTACCCCCTTCATCTCGGCGGCCAGGTCGAAAAAGCGGCGGATACCCGACGGCTTGATCGCGCGCACAGTGGGATTAAGGCGGTCAGCCCAGTTGGTCACGGCAGCATCACCAGCCTGTGGTCACCGTCTTCGTCTTCCAGGAGGATTCCTTCCTTCTTGTAGGTCTGCAGGACAAAGTGGGTGGTGGTGCTGGTCACGCCGTCAATCGGCGCCAGTTTGGTCGCCACAAAGAAGGCCACCTCCTGCATCGTCCGGCCCTCGATAAATACGGCCAAATCGAATGTGCCCGACATCAGGTGCAGCGTCTTGACCTCGGGGAAGCGTCCGATCCGTTCGGCGATGGCGGTAAAGCCAACGTCCCTTTCGGGCGTCACCTTCACCTCGATCAGCGCCGTCACCTTCTCCTTCCCGACCTTTTCCCAGTTGACCAGCGTACGGTAGCCGATAATGGTGTGGTTTTCCTCCAGCTGTTTCACCAGCCCGGCAACCTCGTCCTCCGGCATATCCAGCATTGTGGCCAGCTGTCCGGTTGTGAGACGGGCATTCTCCGCCAGCAGTTCCAGTACCTTCAGTTGAAGATCCAACGAGTAAGCCTCCTCTTATCTAGAAGTCTATAGCGGGTATTCACTGTGGTAGCGGTTTCAGCAGTGAGTAGTGAGTAGTGATGGTATGAATAGCACGTTATGGTATCTGTGTTTGTCTCCGGGTGACTTCTGTAATGCGGGCACCATTCTTGGCGAAACATAGATCTGTTTCCAGGGCAGCGGGATTCTAAAGTAGTCAGTACGAACCGCTTCCGGTCCTTATAGATACTTGCTACTCATTACTGATTCGACCCCAAAAAGGGTCCAATTTAGGGTATAACATATAACCCAATCA
>CBEULR010000005.1:0-159684 GCA_965544035.1 uncultured Peptococcaceae bacterium
CTTAGGTGTTACGCATAACCCAAAAGCGCTAAGTTTTTGGGAGCGAATCACTACTTGCCCCGCACCAGCTTCTCCACTTCCTCCTCCGGCATCGTAAAACCGTGTTCCGGCCCCGGGAAGGTCCCGGCCACCACCTCGTCCCGGTAGGCCTCCAGGGCACGGGTGATCTCCGCCGTCAGATCGGCATACTTTTTCACAAATTTCGGGCTGAACCCCCCGCCCAGATTCATAATGTCGTGGAACACCAGCACCTGGCCGTCACAGTGCGGGCCGGCACCGATACCGATGGTGGGAATATCCAGTTCCTCGGTGACCATCCGGGACAGAGGCACGGGCACACACTCCAGCACCACCGAAAAGGCACCCGCCTCCTGAACGGCACGCGCGTCGTCGAGCAGCCTGACCGCGGCCACCGCATCCCGGCCCTGCACCCGGAAGCCGCCCAGCTGGTGCACCGACTGCGGTGTCAGGCCGATATGCGCCATTACCGGGATGCCTGCCCGAACGACGGCCCTGATCTGATCGGTCACCTCGCGGCCCCCTTCAAGCTTGACGGCATGCGCCCGGCCTTCCTGCATCAGCCGGCCCGCACTTGCCAGAGCGTCCCGGGTGGAAAGGTGGTAGGTCATAAAAGGAAGATCGCAGACGACCATCGCCCGGGAGACGCCCCGCGAGACCGCCCGCGAATGATGGATCATGTCCTCCAAGGTGACCGGAATGGTGGACTCGTAGCCGAGCACGGCATTACCCAGGGAGTCGCCGACCAGGATGACGTCGATGCCGGCCTGATCCACCAGCTTCGCCGTCGGGTAATCGTAGGCCGTGAGCATGGTGATGCGCCTTCCCTCTTGTTTCATCCGGGTGAGCTCTGCGGTGGTAACCCGTTTGGTCAATTGTGTTCAACCCCTTCCAAGAGTCGCTCGATGGCCGCGGCCCGGGCCGATTCCACCGACCCTTTTTCCCGGGCCACCTGCAGCGCGTACAGTCCCAGACGGCGGTATAGCTCCCCCGCCTCCGCGTCGCGTCGGGCAAAGGCGTCCAGGTGCCACTGCAGGGTCGGAACATCGCCCCGCGCCACCGGTCCGGTCAGGGCGTCGACGGCGCCCAGTTCCTTGATGTTTTGCAGCGTTCCGTCCAGCAGCGGAACCAGTGCCTTCAGACCGTGCTCCCGGTCCAGCCCGCACCGTTCAAGCAGGCCGGTCGCCAGATGGATCAGTGCCACCAGGTAATTAGAGGCCACGCAGGCCGCCGCGTGATAGAGCGCCTTGTCCTCCCCCCGCAGGTGCAGCAGGATGCCCCCCAGATCATTCACAATCCGGTCAGCCGTCGGTAGTGCTCCCGCATCACCCTCCACCGCGAAATACACGCCCTCCAGGCGGGACGCCCCGTTCTCGGTGTTCGCGAACGACTGGAGGGGATGGATGGAGACAACATCGGCCCCGCCCTCCCGGGCGGCGCTCAGCTCCTCGGAAGTGAGGGCACCGCTCGTGTGCGCCACCACCTGACCGGGACAAAATCCGCCCCTCCGGGCGATTTCGTCCGCCGCCGGCCTGATTTCCCGGTCGGGAGTGGTAATAAAGACCACGTCGGCCGACCGCACAACATCCAGGGGATCGTTCGATGCCGGCGCCTTCACCAGTTCTCCCAAGCGCCGGGCGGATTCCAACGACCGTGAGGCCACCCCGCTGATCCGATAGCCTCCGCACTCATCAAGGGCGACGGCCAGAGCCGAACCAACTTTGCCGGCCCCTACCACGGCCACATTCAATACAGATGCACGCGCGGTCATCATATTGGTTAGCCTCCCCTCAGGGCCGCCTCAAAAAACAAAAAATCCCCGGACAGATCCAAGGATTTGAAACTCTTGAAATCCCGTCTCGGTCCAAACGATGGCTCCAAGCGGCCCGATTTGTGATGTGGGAAGTGGGAGGTGAGAAACGTTGGTGGTGTAGTTCCGCAGGGATACTACCCGCCGAAAAGCTCCCCCGTCCCGTGAACCTTTGTTGAAATTCTAGCACGTGGGGTTAATCCTAAGCAATAGGTTTTTCCAGGCCCAGTTCTTCGAGCAGGCGTTCAAAGACAGGACCGATCTCGTCCCGAATCACCAGCCTGGCCTGATCATCGAAGGGAGTGGGATCACGGTTGATGATCACCAGCTCGCGCGCCAATCGGGGCAGGCCCGCAACCGGGTACACCTGGAGGCTTGAACCGATGACGACGAGAAGCTGACATCCCGACAGCACCTGTGTGGCCACCCAAAAGTCCTCGCTCATCTGATCCCCGAACAGGACCACATCGGGGCGCAGCAGACCGCCGCAACTGCAGCGCGGAACATCCTCACCCGCCGCAATCCGTTCCCGGACAATATCAAAGGGATGATGCCCATCGCACTGCTCACAGCGAACGGTGCGCAGGTGTCCGTGGACCTCCCACGTGGTGGAGCCGGCCTCCACGTGCAGACCGTCGATATTCTGTGTGATCACCCCGAACAGAAGCCCCGCCTGTTGCAGCGCGGCCAGTGCGTAGTGGGCAATGTTCGGTTTCGCCGCCAGACACGCATGCCACCACTGAAGATTGTTTCGCCAGAAGGCGGCCGGATCGCGATGGAAGGCGTTCACGCTGCAGACCTCGGCCGGATCAACCTTTTCCCACAGGCCGGTACCTCGGCTGCGAAAGTCCGGAATGCCGCTCTCAGTGCTGATCCCCGCCCCGGTTAAGGCGAATGTGCGGTCTGAGGCACGCAGCAGGCGGGCCAGTTCATTTACCTGACCGGCGGGAGTCACACGGAAGCACCTCCTTATCGGCCTCGATCAGCCTCGTAAAAGGCAACCCCGACCAGGCCCGGACCGGTGTGAACCACCATCACCGGGCCGATCTGACCAAAGGCCGCCTCTCTGATTTTTAGTTCGGCCATCTGTTTCAGCCTCTCAAGCAGACTGCGGCACTCTTCCTCAGCGTTCCCGTGCATGGCGGCCAGGTTGAGTACCTTGTTGCGCCCGTGTTCAGCCACGAGTTCGGCAATGCGGGAAAGGGACTTCTTCCATCCGCGCACCTTGGCCACGGTGTAGTACTTGCCTTCCTCGTTGATGGAAATAATCGGTTTCATATTCAGGATCTCACCCAGCGTCGCCTGGACGTAACCGATACGGCCCCCGCGGCGAAGGTACTCCAGCGTCTTGACCACAAAGAACACCTTCATGCGGTCACGCACTTCGTACACCCGTTTGACGATTTCTTCGAAGCGAAGGCCTTCTCGTACGGCCCTGGCGGCCTCGATCACCTGGAAACCGAGGGCCATTGAGAGCCCCTTGGAGTCAACGACCTCAATCCGCATTGAACTGATCTGGCGGCTGACCATCCGGACAACCTCGGGTGTGCTGGACAGACCACCCGAAATGTGCAGGGCGATAGCATGGGTATATCCCTGACCGCGCAGTTTTTCGAACAGGGCCAGGGCCTCACCGGGAGAAGGCGTTGACGTGCCGGGGGTTTCTTCGTCCAAAGTAGCGTAAACCTCGTCAGGCTGGATTTCAATCCGATCGGCGTACTCCCGGTCCTGGTACACGACCTTCAAGGGCAGCAGATGAATTCCCAGCTCTGAAAGCTGTTCGGGAGACAGGTCACAGGTACTGTCTGTGACTACCGCGATCTTTTCCTCACTCAATTCGTCAACCACTCCCTTCAATGCTGGTACCTCCACGAACAGCCCCGGGTTGTTAACGGCGCTTCGGCCGCCTGCGTCCTTTGCGGCGTCTGAGCGTGTCCGGAAGCTTAAAGAGGCCCTGTATTTCATCGACGAACTTTACAGGAACGTCGACAAAACACCAGTTGTCCAGAATATCAATATTGCTGATCTGGCTGGGTGCAATTTCGGTATTGTGCACCAGGTAATCGACCAGGTTCTGCGGCTTGATCCCCTGCATGCGGCCTACCGGCAGCCTGATCCGCTCCTTCTCCATCGGCGCATCCAGCAGTTCACTGCGCTCTATGTCACGGCCCATATCATCAAGCAGTTTAAGGGCCGCCGCCAGCAGATCCACCGAGTCGTGTTCATCCAGCATCCGTGTGGCCAGGGGACGGTAGTCAGCCAGCGGCCCGTCGACCGCGGCGATGACGCGCTCGACCAGAAACTGCTGCCGGCGTTCGATGGCCTCGGCCAGGGTGGGGAGATTGTGCCGCTTGATTTTCTTACCGATCATATTCTCGATGAAGCGCAGGTGTTTCACCTCACGCGGTGCCACGAGCGTAATCGCCACGCCCTCGCGCCCCGCCCGCCCGGTGCGGCCGATCCGGTTTACATAGCTGTCCGGATCCTGGGCGATGTCGTAGTTGATGACGTGGGTCACGTGGCTTATGTCCAGTCCACGGGAGGCCACGTCGCTCGCGATCAGCAGTTCGATCTGCCCCTGCCGGAAGCGCGTCATCACCGAATCACGCTCGCGCTGGGAAAGGTCGCCGTGCAACACCTCGGCGGTATAGCCTCTCAGCCTCAGTGTCTGTACCAGATCATCGGCCCCTCGCTTGGTGTTGCAGAAGACAATCGCCGAAGGCGGACTCTCCACGTCTAGAATCCGGCAGAGCGTTTCCACCTTCTGGCGCGGATTTACCTCGTAGTAGCGTTGTTCAATCAGCGGGGCGGTCAGCTCGATCCCGCGGATGGCCACCACCTCGGGATCATTCATGAAGGACCGCCCCAGGTCCCGGATCTCAGGGGGCATGGTCGCCGCAAAAAGCATCGTCTGTCGCTCGGCGGGACAGCGGGCGAGGATATACTTGATATCGTCGAGGAAGCCCATGTCCAGCATTTCGTCCGCTTCGTCCAGGATTACCGTAGTGAGGTCGTTGAGACTGATCGTGCGGCGGCGCAGATGATCCATCAATCGCCCCGGTGTCGCCACCACCACCTGCGGCTTCTTGCGCAGAGAACGGATCTGGTGTTCAATGGACTGTCCGCCGTACACCGGCAGGGCACGCACATTCAGGAAACGACCAAGCTTGGTTATCTCCATGGCGACCTGCACCGCCAGTTCACGGGTGGGACAAACCACAAGCCCCTGCAGACCGCCGCCGGGGTCAATCCCGTTAAGCAAAGGCAGGCCAAAGGCCGCCGTCTTGCCGGTGCCCGTCTGGGCCTGTCCCAGGATATCCCGCCCCTTGAGCAGCAGCGGGATGGCTTGGGCCTGGATAGGCGTGGGGCTCTCAAACCCCATGGCATCCACCGCTTTAATCAATTCAGGTCTGAGATTCAGTTCTTCAAAACTAGTCATCAAAACTCGCTTTTCCCTTCTTTTCCTTGTACTCCGTTAATATATCAGTTTACCATATTATGTCCAACTCCTGCTACCCCACCAAAACTAGTATCCATCTATCTACATTTTTCGACATAATTACAGATTATTCTCACTGTTAAGATTTTTTAGAATGTTTGTGGGTCAAATGGCAGGGGTTTTCGAATAGGAATTGAACATGAAATTAAAAGAATTCGGGTGATCGGCAAAGTTATTACAAGCACAAGCCATTGCACACGATTGTACGATCTAGTTCCATCTTGCACCAACCCTTGAGCCATAAGCACTTGGGCACACTTTTCGGGCATTCCGGACGACAGTTTACCTGTCACCTGCCGGACACTGAAAACTGTCCATAGATACGGTCGAACCGCCCTTGGGAAGAGATGCCAAGAACACGTGAACGGAAAGTGCGTGAGACAACCTTCACAAACCTTCATTCATCCTGAATGTACTGTGTTCAGAAACCGAAGGTCCGGCCGTCTGGGAGGTGATAAATGATACCCGAACGATACTGACGCAGTTTCTTGCCAACTAACTGAGGAGGTGAGGATATGGAAAAGGCTCAATTCGAGCCGCAGCTCCTGGGATTTCTTTGTAACTGGTGCAGCTACGGCGGGGCCGATCTGGCCGGGGTCTCACGCCTGCAGTATCCGCCGAATGTGCGTATCGTGCGGGTGATGTGTACCGGGCGTGTCGACCCTTTGTTCATACTGAAGTCGATGCTGTCGGGTGCGGACGGCATTCTGGTCAGTGGTTGACACGTCGGTGACTGCCACTATGTTAGTGGCAACGTGTACGCCAAGCGCCGCTTCGAAATGGTGCGCCGGCTGCTCAATAACGTCGGTTTGGATCCTGAGCGTGTTCGTTTCGCCCACATTTCCGCCGCTGAAGGTACGATTTATGCCAAGCTGGTGAGTGAGTTCGTGGACGAACTGCGGGCCAAAGGGCCAAACCCTTTGAAGGTGATGAATGATGCAAGATTTCGTTGTAGTTAAGGGGGAAAAAACCGGCTCCGGAGGCGGGGTCGTGAATGAAATCGGCCGGGTAATATTGGCGGAAGGCCTGGCTGATGCGGTGCTTAGTTATGAGCAGGGATTTGACGAGTTCGACATGCGCCCGGTGGTACTGACCAATCCTGACGACGCTTCGAGCATCCAGTTCGGGGAAACCAATCCCTACGGTCTGGCGCGTTTTGCCCGCAGCTATCTTCAGACGATGAAGGTTGCCGTAATTGGTCGTGCCTGTGATATCAGGGCTCTTGTGGAGCTGCGCAAGCGCTACCAGGTTTCCGAGGATGTAATACTGGTCAATGTCTTTTGTTCGGGAAGCAAGGATCCCCGTGGGGAATCACGGTCATCGTGCCGGCGTTGTGAACATCGTGTGGTTCCCACCGCCGACCTTAACTGTACCGTGGGTCCGGATTCGACAATGGTCACCGCGGAAAGCGATGTCGGGGCCAAGATTCTGGAATCGGCCAGCCTTGTTGAAGGGCCGTCTTTCGCGCTTCCCAACCTGGAGGCCATTGCAGACGAGGCCCGCACCGAGCAGGATAACCAGTTTAAGGACGTAAGGGCACTGATCCCGGAGGAGCGCTTCGACTTCTGGGCCGGTTACTTCGCGCGCTGCATCAAATGCTTCGGCTGCCGGAACTCCTGCCCGATTTGTTTCTGCAAGGACTGTTACCTGAATGCGGACCGGGGCTTAGTTCGTCCCGGGGAGATCGCTCCGGAACTGATGTTCCACCTGACCAGGTTGGCCCACGTGGCCGATTCCTGCCTGAACTGCGGACAGTGTGATCTGGCCTGCCCGATGGAGATCCCGATCTCCAAGCTGTACCACATGCTGAACAAGGATTTGGCTGAAAGCTTCGGCTACATTCCGGGCATAGATGCCACCCCACCGCCGCTTACAGCTGTCCAGGGGCCGGCGTAGGCCGACTCATTTATTTAGGATCAGGAGGTGAAAAGCGATATGCGCTTTGTACCAACTATCTGCCCTCACTGCGGTACCGGTTGCGGAATGCTCCTGGTGGTGGAAAACGAACGGGTTGTGGGTGTGGAACCATGGGCCAGAAGCCCGGTAAGTGAAGGCAGACTTTGTATCAAGGGATGGACTTCCCACGAGTTCGTCCACCATCCCGACCGGTTGACCACTCCCCTCATACGCAGGGGGGATAAACTGGAGCCCGCCACCTGGGAGGACGCCCTCTCCTATATAACCAGCAAGCTCCAAGAGATTAAGGCGGCCTACGGACCCGATGCGATCGGCTTCCGGTCCTCGTCGAGATGTACCAACGAGGAAAACTACTTGTTCCAGAAGCTGGCCCGCGCCTTTGGGAGCCCGAATGTGGACAACTGCGCCCGTGTCTGACACAGCCCGACCGTCGCCGGTTTGGCGATAGCGTTTGGCAGCGGCGCAATGACCAACTCCTTCAGGGATATTGAGGAGGCGGAATGTCTGTTCATTATCGGCTCCAACACGACCGAAAACCACCCGTTGGTCTCTCGGCGCTTAATGCGGGCGATCGATCGGGGAGCCAAGGTCATCGTCGCCGATCCCCGTCACATCCAGCTGACCAAATTTGCCGATATTGAAATGAACCACACCCCCGGTTCAGATGTGGCCCTGATCAACGCGATGATGCAGGTTATCATTTCTGAAGGTCTTCACAATGAAGAATTCATAAACGAGCGTACCGAAGGATTTGAAGATCTTCGTATGACAGTCGCCGAATACACCCCGGAGTCGGTGGCCGAGATCACCGGCGTAGACCCGAAGCTGATCCGGGAGGCAGCGCGTATGTATGCGAAAGCCGACCCGGCGGCTATCGTATATTGCGTGGGCATCACTATGCATACCACCGGGGTTGACAACGTGAAGTCCCTGGCTAACCTGGCCATGCTCACCGGCAACATCGGGCGACCCGGAACAGGCGTAAATCCCCTGCGCGGTCAGAACAACGTACAGGGAGCCTGCGACATGGGTGCACTGCCTAACGTCCTCCCCGGCTACGTACCCGTTGTGGACGATGAAAAGCGGGCCGCGGTGGAGAAGAAGTGGGGCTTTGAGATTCCGGGACGGCTCGGGCTCACCGGCGTCGGAATGGTTCAAGCCGCCGGCAAAGGCACTCTTAAGGCGCTTTATGTGCTGGGTGAAAACGCGATGGTTTCCGACCCGGATGTTACTCACGTTGGGAAAGCACTGCGGAATTTGGATCTCCTGATTGTGCAGGACATCTTCCTCACGGAAACGGCCGTGCTGGCCGATGTGGTTCTCCCGGCTTCCTGTTGGGCCGAAAAGGACGGCACCTTTACTAATTCCGAGCGCCGGGCACAGGTTGTACGCAAAGCGGTCGATCCCCCCGGTGAGGCGCGGGAGGACTGGAAAATACTCTGCGAGGTTGCCAACCGTCTAGGCCTCCGCGGCTTTGACTTCACACACCCGGGAGAGATCTTCGATGAGGTTTGCTCCGTGGCGCCCCCGTATGCGGGGATGTCCTTTGCCCGGCTGGGAGCTGACGGTTTGCAGTGGCCGTGTCCCAGTGCCGATCACCCCGGGACACCGATCCTGCACAGCAAGGCTTTCACTAGGGGGAAGGGCCTGTTCAGCGCTATCCGGTACCAGCCGGCCAAGGAAGTGCCGGATGAAGAGTACCCCTTCGTCCTGACCACGGGCCGGCATATCTTCCACTACCATACCGGCTCAATGACCCGCCGTGCGCAGACCCTCGAGAACGAAGCTCCGGAATGTTACGTCGAGATCAACCCGGCGGACGCCGAAAAATACAACATTGAGCCCGGCGCACAGGTTGAGGTCAGTTCAAGAAGGGGTAAGATCGTTGTCAAGGCCTGCGTGACCGAACGTATCCAACCGGGCGTGCTGTTCCTGCCGTTCCATTACGGTGAGGCAGCGGCCAACGTACTCACCAACGCGGTGTTCGATCCAATTTGCTCGGTTCCGGAGTATAAAGCTTGTGCTGCAGCCCTGCGGGCACTGTGATAATCATTATCATTTAGAAAGAGGGGTATTACGATGGGTTTCAATCCTCCAGCCAAAATGACGCTGCTGGCGGGAAACGCCGGCAAATATAAGGCGGAGCTTCCCATATTTCAGCTCCTGCTGCGTGGCTTTATGGCCGGGGCTTACATCGCCATCGGCGCCGCTCTGGCTACCGTGTGTAGCACGGCCGTGGCGAGTTACCTGGGACCGGGTATCGGGAAACTGATCGCCGGTGCGGTCTTCCCGGTGGGCCTGATCGCGATCGTACTCACCGGTATGGAACTGTTTACCGGTGATGCCATGCTGTGTCCGATGGCGGCCATGATGGGCAAGACAACTTGGGGTAAAGTGATGAACAACTGGTTATGGGTTTATATCGGCAACCTGTTGGGATCACTGTTCTACGCGTATATGATGGTGGTCGGGCCGCTTACCCAGGGCAACTTCCTGGTAGACGAACCGAACGCCTTCGGATTAAACGCGGTGGCGATAGCCGTGTCCAAAACGCTGACGTATAAGTCGGTGGGGGCCGCAGGACTCTGGTCCGCCTTCTGGGCCGCCATCGGCTGTAACTTCCTGGTAAACATCGCCGTACTGCTGGGAATCACCGCCCAAGATGTCATCGGTAAGTTCTTCGGCATCTGGTTCCCGATTATGGCCTTCGTTGCCACCGGCTTCGAGCACTGCGTGGCGAACATGTACTTCCTGCCGACCGGTCTTTGGCTGTACCAGCGCTTCCCCGGCCTGGCTGACAAGACGGTGGAGGGCGGCGGCTTCTGGAACCCGCTTCTGCACGCCAACGGCGGCCTGACCTGGGGTGACGTCTGGCTGTGGAACATCATTCCGGTTACCCTGGGCAACATCGTGGGTGGATTCCTGTTGATCGGTGTTGTATACTTCTATGCCTTCAGGAAGGAGTTGCCTGCAGAATAATGAGAATGTCCTTGCTTGCATACCTGACGTTCACCCTTTTGGCGATCCTTTCGATACTTGCCGTTATCGGAGATCCCAGTACCCGGTCGCTGCTGACCATCGGACCGATGCTCCTGGCCCTGCTGCTCATTCCGATGCTGCTGACCGAGATGAACCGCAGGACGATGGCCAGAGTCGACACCAGCCAGGCGCGCAAGTACCGTATTTCCGACCTGATAAACCTGGATGTCGGCGAACAGGTCCGGGTTCAGGGTGAAGTGCAGCGGATTTCCTTTAAGTGGATGAACCGGCCGCACCTTGAACTGACCGATGGTAACGCTACCACAAAGGTGGTTCTCTTCACGGCTCCGCGGGAAAACATCAAGGTGGGAGACCGCGTGGAGGCCGTCGGTTCGCTCGCCAGACTCTTTTCTAAAGAAAAAAGAATCTGGGGCGTGGCGGTAAAAAAGATACCGGAACGCTCCCAGAGAAAGAAATAGGATACATTTAGCATAACACGGTTATGGCAAGAGAAAAAGCCGATATGAAAGGGTTTGTCCGTCGGGTGTAAGCATGGACTGTGTTCTGTGCCCCAACCCCCGCCCCAAGGGGCCGCGTTTCACCAGTGAAGCGTGGCCCCTTCATTGTTTCAGCGTTCAGCGCTGCCATATAAACCTTCGGAAAAGGATGTTCGTGACAACAATCACACCAACGGTGATGAGGATCATCGCGGCCAGGTTGATCAGGTAGGATAAAACCGACATTGTTCCCTCCGGCTAATGTAATCAGATCACCATTCGGTTGGTGAAAACCAAGCGCGGCGGTTCTGTTACGACAAGTATAACCGGATGGGCGGAGAGGCAGTCCAATAGACATGGACAGAGATGAACCTGCCGCGGCATCGGCCACGGCGAGATTGGCAGGCGGGCAAGCCCTATAACGGTTTGCCGAATGTGGGGCTTAAGTCGTAAGCGCAACGGGTGATAACCGCTTGACCTTCTGCACGGCTGCAAGTTCCGCCGCCAGGTGGTCTGCACGTCTCCCGTCCAGCAGCATTTCCGGTTCCAGTTCGGCCAGCGGCACCATCACGAAGGCGCGGCTGGTCATACGGGGATGCGGGATCTGCAGGCCGGGGATATTCAGGCGGATATCATCGTACAGCAGCAGATCCAGATCGATCACGCGCGGCCCCCAGTACATCGTGCGTCTGCGCCCCATCAGATTCTCAATGAACAGGAGCTGGGACATCAGTTCAAACGGCGGGAGAGAGGTCTCCACCTCGGCCACCGTATTCAGGAACCAATCCTGCTCGGCAAAGCCGACCGGTTCGGTATGGTAAAGGGAAGCCACCCTGACGACCCTGATTCCCCGCTCCGCATCCAGGTGCTGCAGGGCCGTCCGAATGTTGGCCTCCTTGTCCCCGATATTCGTACCCAAACCCAAATAAACCCTGGCCACGCTCATCCCTCCTTCTCTGGGCTCCTCCTACTGTCTACTGCCCTGATTCCTGTGTCATCCGGGTTTATCCCGGTCTCCGTTTAGCGATTCGACCATTTCTAAGCTCGGTTCGGTGTGCGGCGAACCCCTCCTGCCCGACACTCAATTTAGTGCCCAAGGTATTCGGTGCAGTGTAAGGCTTCGGTACCTAAATTGAGTGTCGGGTTTACGGCCGCTTTTTCCAAGGTGGCCGATCCAGGCGGTCGGCCGCGGAGGGAACTGCGGAAGCGCCCGTAAACGTCCTCGTCGGGGGCCGCACAGCCCTCACCTTCGCTAAGAATGGTGCCCGAATCAAACAAGTCGTCCGGAGGTAAACCCGGATGACACAACCCTACTTTTGTTCCTCTAATGGGGTTACCAGGGAGTCTGACTACTTGCTTCTCCTGATCTCTACCGCGGTGAAGCGCAGGTGTCCGGGGATCGGCACCCGCGGTTTCTTGACCCGCACCATCACCTCGTCCACCGGGAATGCTTTCAGCAGTGACCGGGCGATATGCTCGGCCAAGGCCTCGAGCAGGGCGAAATGCCCCTTCTCCACGATATCCCGGACCGCATTGTACACTTCCACATAGTTCACCGATTTCCGGATATCATCGCTGCGCCCTGCCGGCCCCAAATCAAGACAGAGCTCCAGGTCGATCACAAAGGGCTGTCCCAGTTCATGTTCCGCTGCATGTACCCCGTGGTATCCGTAAAACTCCATCCCGTCCAGAATGATTTTATCAGCCATCGGTCCACCCCCTGACAATCGCATCGGTCATCCTCGCCACCCGCACCATCTCACGCACATCGTGCACGCGGACGATGTCGGCACCGTTGGCGATCCCCACCGCCACTGTAGCCGCCGTCCCCTCCACCCGCTGGTCGACGGGCAGATCCAGGACTTTGCCGATGGTGGACTTGCGCGACGTACCGATGAGCAGCGGACACCCGAGCCCCTTCAGTTCCGCAAGGCGGCGCAGCACTTCCAGGTTCTGCTCCGGTGTCTTTCCAAACCCGAAACCGGGGTCCAGGATGATCCGCTCGTGACTGATTCCAGCCTGTCCGGCCTTTTGAATACACCTTTGAAAGTACCCGGTAAGGTCGCCCATCAGATCCCGGTATGCCGTCCCTTTCTGATTGTGCATTACCACCACCGGCACCTGATAACGGCCGGCCAGTTCGGCCATCCTTTCGTCGGCCAACGCCCACTGATCGTTGAGTATATGCACACCGGCGTCCAAAGCCTTTGCCGCCACCGCCGTCTTAGAGGTGTCCACGGAAACCGGGACCTCGACGGCTTGAACAAGCCGCTCCAAAACGGGCTCGAGCCGCCGCCATTCTTCTTCAGCCGGAATCGGTTCCGCACCGGGTCTTGTGGACTCGGCCCCGACGTCGATTATGTCCGCCCCCTCGGCCGCCATTTCCCGGGCGCGGTTTATTGCCTCGTCTATATTTAGATAACGCCCCCCGTCCGAGAAGGAATCGGGAGTGACGTTCAAGATCCCCATCACCAGTGTGCGCTTTCCCAAGGGCAGTATCCGGCCGCGGCAGTTCAGATCCCGCACGCCGCCGCCTTCCTGGGCTTTCAGCACCCGCTCGATCTGGTCAGCCAGGGCGGGCAGACCGAAGGGCTGCATCCGCAGTTTTGCCAAGAAGCCCTGATACTGTTTTAGGGTGCCCATGAGCAGCACATCGGTCTGTTTGTCGGCGTGGATAATCGTTCCTCTGCTCACGGCGGCGTCTCCGCCGCGGGCGAGCATTTCCTGCTTGACGATATTGGCCTGCACCGGCCGCAGCCCGCCGATCTTTACCAAACGGTGTACGGCTTTGGGTGTCATCAAGCGGCATCCCGCCTCGTCGGCCCCGACCCGCTCGATTTCAAGCCGGGCCTCGGCCCGGTTCTTAACCGCGATCACCCGAATCTGATACTGGTTCATGTATCCTCCGACTTATTCTATTTACCCTATTATACCGAAAAAACATCAATATGGAAATCACTGCCTGGATGTCCCGGCCGAAGCGGAAGCAGGGGAGAGGCATTCCGATGACGGGGCTTTCGGACTCTTGACGTGGGTTACCATATAGACACCGCCCACGGTAAGTACGGCACCAACCAGGTGAAACAGGGCCAGCTGTTCACGGAGCAGGATCAGACCGGCCACAGCCGCCCAAAAAGGCACGAAGTTCACGAACACCGAGGAGCGGCCGGCGCCCACCCTGTTTACGCCGGAGAACCAGAAGACATAGGCGATGCCGGAGGCAAAGAAGGCCAGGAAAAGAACGGCCCAGAGCGCATCGGCCGACATGCCGGCCACCATCTTCCAACGGTAAAAGGGGATGGCCAACAGCGTGAGAAATGCGGCCCCGAATCCAATCGCCCAAGTGGTGGAAGCCAGAGGCGACATGCGCTGCATAGCCAGTTTACCGGCCACAGAATAAAGCGCAAAGGAAACGGCACAGCCCAGGAGCAGGAGGTCGCCGGGATCATACTGACGATTGATCAACACGGACGGAGAACCTTTGGCCACGATAGTGAGCACCCCGAGCAGGCAGAGTGCGAAACCTGCCAGCTGGGCCGGACGGAAGCGTTCACGTAGCCATATGGCGGCCACCACAGCGGTGAATACCGGGCTGGATGCAACCACCAAGGCTCCATCGGCCGCCTGTGAAGTCTGCATACCATAGAAAAACAGGACGTTGTACGCAAAGATGCCCGTGAGACCAAGGAACATCAGAAGCGGCACGTCCCGAAGTGCGGGCAGGCAGCGCCGCCCCTCCCAAATCATCAGCACCGGAAGGAGAAACAGGAAAGAGAGCAGAAAGCGGATGCTGGCCGCCACCACCGGGTGCAGTTCCGGCACCACGAACTTGGCGGCCACGAAGGCTCCCCCCCAGAACACCGGGGTCAGAAATAGTAGCAGGATGGCTGATCGGCTCTTGTCTTGGTCCAAATCGGTGTCCTCCCGAATGCAATTATCAGAATCCGGTTGCCGGATAACAGAAAGCGGAAGGAAATTTGAAAAAAGGGACCGTGAAGGGTTGCGGCCTTCACGGTCCCTTTGGTCGCATCCTAAGAGTGGCTGGGCTTATTCCTCTTCGGTTTTCGGACCGGTACCCTCATCCCAGACCAGAGCATCCGCCACCAAGTGGTGCAGGTGCTTGATCTTCATGCCCAGTTTGTACTCCTTGTTGATGTCGTTCAGCTGGTCATAGCAGTTGTGGCAAGGTGCGATGCAGATATCCGCACCGGTGGCCATCATCTGGTCGGCCTTCAGCTTGCCCTTCTTCAACCGCGCCGGCTTGATCGGGTCGCCCATCGGCAGGGCGCCGCCGCCGCCGCCGCAGCAGATGTTGAACTCACGGTTGGGCCACATATCCACGTAGTTTTCCACTACATGGTCGAGGACATAACGGCCCTCCTCCAGCAAACCGCCCTTACGCACGGTGTTGCACGGGTCGTGCAAGGTTACGGTAAACGGGTTCTTGCTCTTGTCAACCTTGATCTTGCCGGTCTTGATCAGGTCGGCGAGATACTCCACGAAGTGCTCGAACGTGAACGGACATTCGCCTTCCTTGTACCAGACCTGCTTACCCCACTTGAACGCCCAGTAACCGTGGCCGCACTCGGTCATTACAATCCGCTTGACGCCGAGGCGCTTGGCCTCATTTACGGTGAAGTCCATGATCTTCCGCGCCTCGTCGTCGCGACCGTTGAACAGACCAAAGTTGGTTACGTCAAAGGCCTTCGAGCTGAGCGTCCAGCTCTCCTTGGCCGCCACCATGATCTTGGTCCAACTCTTGATGTCCTCAGGGTAGTACTTGATCTCACGCGGGTGGGCGATGAAAAGAATCTCCGCCCCCTCCACGTTGACCGGAATCTTGAAGTTCGGATCACCGAACTCTTCCTGGAGTTCCTCCTCCATCCACTCGACGGTGTCGAGGAAGTCTTCCTCTGTTACGGCCATCTGGTTGCCGGTTTCCATATGGGTTTCGGCAACCTGCTGCAGGTGGCCGGGCGCAGTCAGCCCGAACTGACCGCGAACGGTGCGCACCACGTTTGCCAGCGGAATATTGCCGGGACAGGTCATGGTGCAGCGTCCGCACATGTTGCAAAGCCAGACGAACTGGTCGTTCAAGACCTCGTCCTTCAGGCCGAGCGCGACCTTGCGCATGAACTTCCGCGGGTCATGGTTGTCAACCAGCTCCGTGAAGTAGCAGCCCGCCGCGCAGGTGCCGCAGGACAGGCAGTAGTTCAGATTAAACTTCCTCGCCTCGTCCTCAAGGCACATCTTAGCCACAAGTTCATCTCTGAACTTGGGGTCCCTTACCTCGTTCAGTTTCTTGGCTTCCATAAATGATATCCCTCCACCAACCTGAATTTAGGACCACACTGTACGCTTAGGCCAGGAACGCTTCGATCTCGGCGAAGATCTGCTCATCCTTAAAGCCCTTCGCCGTTGAAGCCTTCGACGGGCAGGCCGCCACGCAGGTGCCGCAGCCCTTACACAGCACCTCGTTAATCTGGGCCACATTCTCTTCCTCCAGGAAGGAGATCGCGTTGTACGGGCAGAGAGTGATGCAGATCCGGCAGCCGGAGCACTTGGTCTTATCGACCTCGGCCACATCGCCGCCACCGACCAGTTCATCCTTGGTCAAAACGGTCGCTGCGCGGGCCGCCGCCGCTCTACCCTGGGCGATGCTCTCCTCGATGAACTTCGGTCCGTGGGCCAGACCGGCCATGAAGACACCGTCGGTTGCAAAGTCCACCGGACGCAGCTTCATGTGCGCTTCCAGGAAGAATCCGCCGTCATAGTCACCGCAAACCTTGTAGAGTTGGGCGATCTCCTTGGAATCCTCCGGCGGGAGGGTTGCCACGGCCAGCCCTACCAGGTCGGCATCAATCGTGAAAGCCTGATTCAGAATCGGGTCGGTCACGGTGACGGTCAGCTTGCCGCCGTCATTCGAGACCACCGGTTTGTTCTCAGGATTGTAACGGAGGAAGATTACGCCCTTGCCGCGGGCCTCATCGTAGAAGCCATCCTTGAAGCCGTAAGTCCGCATATCGCGGTACAACACGTAAACGGCGGCGTCGGGATTCAGCTCCTTGATCTTGAGCGCATTCTTAACCGATTCGCTGCAGCAGATGCGGCTGCAGTACACACGATCAGGTTCACGGGAGCCCACACAGTTAATCATCACTACAGCCTTGGCATTCTTCACCCGATCGGTACCCTTGACGAGCTCTTCCTCAAGCTCGAGCCCGGTCAGCACACGATCGTCCTGGCCGTACAGGTACTCGGCAGGCTTCAGCTCACGGCCGCCGATGGCGATCACGACGGCACCGTGGTTGATCTCCAGATCCTGGCCGGCGACTTCGACGGTGGTGGTGAAGTTGCCTACGTAACCGGCAACGTCCTTGACCTTGGCACCGGTGTATACCTTGATCTTGGGATTGGCATTAACGGCGTTGATCAGGCCGTTCAGGTACGCCTGAACATCAAGACCCTCCAGGGTGAAGTGGATCCGCCGGGCCATACCGCCTAGCTCATCGGCTTTCTCCACCAGATTGACATCAAAGCCCTGGCTGGCCAAATCGAGCGCCGCATTCAGGCCGGCGATACCGCCGCCGAGTACCAGCGCGCTCTTGTTGACACCGATGGTCACGGTGTACAGCGGCTCCAGCAGGCGCGACTTGGCAACCGCCCGGGAGACGATGGACTTGGCCTTCGCGGTGGCCGCTTCCTTATCCTTCATATGCACCCAGGAGCAGTGCTCACGGATGTTGGCGAATTCAAACAGATAGGGGTTCAAACCGGCCTCTGCGCAGGTGGCGCGGAAGAGCGGTTCGTGTGTCCGCGGGGTGCAGGCCGCGACGACAACACGGTTCAGATTGTGTTCCTTGATCGCGTCCTTGATCTTTTCCTGCGTATCCGACGAACAGGTGTACAGGTTTTCTTCGGCGTAGACTACGTTCGGCAGAGTAGCCACATAGTCGCGGACAGACGGGACATCGACGTATGCCCCGATGTTGATGCCGCAGTTACAGACAAATACGCCGACCCGGGGTTCCTGACCGGTAACATCGGTTTCTTGTACCGGTTCAGCCGCAGGCGGCAGGGCCGTACCACGGGCCTCGGCGAGCAGGGTTCCGGCACCGGCGGCCGCCGCACTGGCCTGCATAACCGAGGTCGGAATGTCCATCGGGCTCTGGAAGGCACCGCAGACAAACACGCCCGGGCGCGAGGTCTCGATCGGAGCCGCACTGCTGGTCTTGGCGAAGCTGAATTCGTTCAGCTCCACGCCGATCTTGCCGGCCATCTCAATCGCGCTCTTGGACGGCCTCAGACCGACGGACAGCACAACCATATCGAACTCTTCGTTCTTGATTTCACCGCTCTCGTCGCTGTAACGGAGCTTCAGGGAGCCCTCTTCGCTGCCCGGACCCACCTCAAAGAGTCTCGACCGGACAAAGCGGATACCAGTCTCATCCTGAGCGCGGTTGTAATAAGCCTCAAAGCCCTTGCCGTAGGTCCGCATATCCATGAAGAAGATGGCGGTGTCCAGTGAATCACCGGCGTGCTCCTTGGCGATCATGGCTTCCTTGATCGCGTAGGTGCAGCAGACCGACGAACAGTAGGTGCAGCCGATTCCCCGGTCACGGGAGCCCACGCACTGGAGCCAGGCAATCTTCTTGGGCTCTTTGTTGTCGGAGGGCCGTACCAGGTGGCCGCTGAACGGGCCGGAGGCGCTCAGGATGCGCTCAAACTCGATGCTGGTGACCACATTCTTATACACACCGTAGCCCAATGACTTGAGGTTGTGGGGTTCGTACTCGTCAAAACCGGGCGCAAGAATGACCGCGCCGACTTCCAGGTTGAGGGTTTTCTCCTTATCGTCAAAATTAATGGCGCCCTTGTTGCAAGCCTTTTCGCAGAGCTTACAGACCGGCTTGCCGGTGGCCACACCCTTGGTGAGGTAGAGACACTTTTCCGGATGGGTAATCGCGTAGGTGTTGGGAACCGCCTGAGCATACTTGTTTCCGATGATCTTCTTGATGGCGAGCCCTTCGTTGAACTCATCCGGAATCTTAACCGGGCACTTCTCCGCGCAGTCGCCGCAGGCCACGCACTTGTCGCCGTCCACATAACGCGGAGCCTGAATGATCGTAGCCTTGAAGTTTCCGGGTTCACCCTGCAGGTCGACCAGATCGGCCAGGGTGATGATTTCAATATTGGGGTGCCTGCCGCACTCAACGAGCTTCGGAGAGAGAATACACATCGAGCAGTCATTGGTGGGGAAGGTCTTGTCCAGCGCTGCCATCGTGCCGCCGATAGCTGTCGAGCGCTCAACCAGATACACAAAATAACCGGCATCGGCCAGGTCCAGGGAAGCCTGAACACCGGCAATACCACCACCAACTACCATTACAGATCCAATTTTATTTGGCATACCGTTTCACACCCGTCCTCCCATTTGAGCGTCTCGGATAAAACCGAGCCAAGAAAAACCTTTGATTCGCCACCCTTGAGATTGGAGCTTTTGGACTGCATCCCCCCTCTTGATCTTTTTCCCGTTAGCTGATTGAACACTTTTTGAAGAAACGAAATCCGGGGCTTGGCCTTCCCGGCCCAGCCCGCGGAGCAAATCCTATAGAATATTCTGTATCTTGTCCCCAGTATAATATCACTCTTGGTTCATTGTCAATTCTTTTATAAAAACTTGACCGCGATTCCCGATTATGCAGAAGTCTTAGGCCTTTGCGGCAATTCGTTCACTCTCTTTTCAAGGCTGATCGCCAGGTCGGGCAGGTAGTCGGCCTCATATTCCTCAATCCTGCCCTGGTCGGCCAGGTGGGCCACGGCGGGATCAAGCGGCATCCTGCCCAACACGGCCAGGCCCGTGGTTTCGGTGATCTCCTCGATCCGGGAAGGACCGAACAGCTCGTACTTCTCGCCGCACTTCGGACAGGTGGCGTAGCTCATGTTCTCGACCACACCGATGATCGGGATGCTCATCAGATTCGCCATCTTGATCGCCTTGCGGACGATCATCCCCGCCAGCGACTGCGGTGAAGACACCATAACCACACCGTCTATCGGGATCGACTGCATTACGGTCAGGGGAGCGTCGCCCGTGCCGGGGGGCAGGTCGATCAACAGATAGTCCAGCTTGCCCCAGGCAACATCGCTCCAAAACTGTTTAATCACGCTGCCGATAATCGGACCGCGCCAGATCACCGGCTCGTCCTCCTGTTCGAGCATCAGGTTGATCGACATCACCCGGATCCCCAGGTTGGCCGTTTCCACCGGAGCGAGGGCCTGTCCGATCACACCGGGGCGGGCAGTCAGGCCGAAGATTTTCGGTTGACTCGGACCGGTAAGGTCGGCGTCCAGTACACCCACCCGAAAACCACGCCGCGCCAGAGACACGGCCAACAGTGCGGTCACCGAGGACTTGCCCACTCCGCCCTTACCGCTGGCCACGGCGATGATCCGCCCGATCTCCGAGTAATCGTTAACCGGAATCAGATCGATGCCGGCTTTCTTCTCCACACCGCAGGTAGCCGCTTCCGGGCTGCTGCAGGCCGCACTCCCCGGACACTTCCCGCCCTGCGCGGCGGGACAAGACACACCTTTGTTGTCGTTGCTGTTTTCCATTAACGGATCCTCCTCATCGTCTGACAGTGATATCGGCCTCAAACATCGGCAAGTATACTATTCCCGCTCCAGTGCACCTTTAGGCTCCATCCGGTTTCTGAGCTTACTGCGGCAACGACGGCGAGGCATCCGGGAAACATCCCGACTGCCGCACTGGGGACAAACCGGGTCGAGAGGATCAGAGGGTCGGGTCTCCCATTCCTCCCGGCACTCCGTACAGCGCAGCCGGCGGGCCACATACTCATAGTGCCCACCCTCGACGCGAATCGCCTTACCTTCGACCAGAGCCTGGGTAACCTTTTGGCGCGAAGCGGTTAAAATCCGCTGAAAGGTCGGGCGGGAAACTCCCATGCGTTCAGCGCATTTTTCCTGCTCCAGCCCCTCCATGTCCTTAAGCCGGAGTGCTTCCACCTCCTCTACCGTTAACGAAACCTCTTCCAGACTCCACAGCGGAATACCCGCCGGTTTGAAAAAGGTACACTGGGGAAGGAACTCTACTCGTCTGCATTTTGGAGGTCTTCCCATACTTTTCATCACCTTCGCTTATTATAAGAACTCTTTAGGGCATACGTCAATAACAGCCGTCCCACCACCCTTAACCCGGATGAAATCTGTCCGCAAAACCGATGCATAATTCACTTTAGATAATGCAAGCTACCCTTATGAAAGGAGGCATCGGAACAATGACAGTAAGGTGTACAGTGAACAACTGTCACTACTGGTCCGAAGGAAACCGCTGCGCGGCTTCGGACATCCTGGTCGTGTCGGACAGCGTGGGCGAAGACGCCCCGGACACCTATGACGCAATGCAGGCCAGCAACGCGGCGCCGACGCCGGCCGATACCTGCATGGCTACGTGCTGCAAAACCTTTGTCCCCAAAGGAGATCCGGCGATTACCGACGACCACGTCACCAAGAGGCTTTCTTAAAACCGACAGGGATCGCCCGGCCGCACCGGGCTATCCCTATGTATTCTCGGTCAATAACAAAATACCTAGTTTGTTAGGTAAAATACTCTTATTTAATTCGGCAAGAAACCTGCAGCGCTTGTATCATCCGGGTTTACCTCCGGTCGACTCGTGCGATTCGGGTACCATTCTTAGCGAAGGTGAGGGCTGTGCGGCCCCCGACGAGGACGTTTACGGGCGCTTCCGCAGTTGCTTTCTCCGCGGCCGAACACCTGGATCGGCCGCCTTGGAAAAAAGCGCCCGGAAACAATCCGCAGACGGGGCAGCCGCACACCGAACCGAGCTTAGAAATGGTCGAATCGCTAAGCCGGAGACCGGGGTAAACCCGGATGATACCAACGACCAACGACCTAAAAAAGCCCCGTGACCCGACCGCTTTCGTCTATATCGATCTGATGCGCCGCCGGACGCGAGGGCAGACCCGGCATTGTCAGCATCGCCCCGGCCAGCGGATAGAGGAAACCGGCGCCTATAGAGGCACGGATATCTCTAATCGGAAAAACGTACCCGCTGGGAACATTCTTCATTCCCGGATCGTGCGAAATAGAAAGGTGGGTTTTGGCCATACAGATGGGGAGGCGGCCCCAGCCCAAAGCCTCATACTGCTCGATCTTCTTCGCTGCCGCCGGGCTGTAGCTTACTCCATCGGCATTGTACACTCTGGTGGCCATTATTTCGATCTTCTCACGAATCGACAAGTCATCCGGATACAGGAATCTAAAGTCGGCGTCCTGTTCGCAGGCCTCGACAACGGCCCGCGCCAGATCGACCGCTCCCGCGCCGCCCTCGGCGTATGCGGTGCTCGGATAGGCCATCCGGGCACCCGCTTCCACGGCAATGCGCTGTACCGCTTCGATCTCCGCGTCGGTATCGCCGGCGAACCGGTTGATGGCCACAACCACCGGCACCCCGTAGTAGCGGGCAATCTTGATCATATGCGCCAGATTGCGGCAGCCTTCTTCAACCGCAGTCACATTCTCCTGCAGGATCTCTTCCGGCAGCGGACGCCCCGGCACGATGCGCCCCACACCGCCGTGCATTTTCAGGGCACGGATGGTCGCGGTGATCACCACGCAGTTCGGACGCAGACCGGCCTGACGGCACTTAATATCCATGAACTTTTGCATCCCGAGATCGGCTCCGAAGCCGCTCTCGGTAACCACATAATCGGCCAGTTTCAAGGCCATCTGATCGGCCAGAACCGATGACTGGCCGTGAGCGATATTTGCAAACGGACCGGCGTGTACAATACACGGCTGGCCCTCCAGAGTCTGGATCAGGTTGGGCTTGACGGCATCCTTCAGAATCGCGGCCATCGCTCCCGCCCCGCGGATATCTTCCGCAGTCACCGGCCGGCCGGCTGTGTTATAGCCGACGACCATCCGCCCGAGCCGCCGGCGCAGGTCGCTCACCCCGGTGGTCAGTGCCAGAACGGCCATGACCTCCGAAGCCACCGCCACATCGAAGCCGGTTTCGCGGGGAATGCCGTTCGCCCGGCCGCCGAGTCCGACGACGATGTTGCGCAGCACCCGGTCGTTCACGTCCATCACGCGGGGCCAATTGATTGAAAGCGGATCCAGGTCGAGGGGGTTTTGATGCAGCAGCGAAGCATCAACCATCGCCGCCAAGAGGTTGTGCGCCAGCGCCACGGCGTGAATGTCACCCGTGAAATGCAGGTTCAGGTCTTCCATCGGCACTACCTGGCTGTAACCGCCCCCGGCCGCACCGCCCTTGATCCCGAATACCGGGCCCATCGACGGCTGCCGAATGGTGCATATCGCCCTCTTCCCCAGGCGGCCGAGCCCCTGGGTCAGACCGATCGTCGTCAGTGTCTTTCCTTCACCGAGGGGCGTAGGGGTGATCGCGGTCACGTCGATCAGTTTTCCGTTCGGTCTGTCCCGCAGCCGCTCCAAAACCGAAAGGTTGATCTTCGCCTTGTACCGCCCGTACAGTTCGATTTCTTCTTCATCCAGGCCGATACCACGCGCAATCTCTGTAATGGGAGTCATGCGGTGGGCCTGGGCGATCTCCAGGTCGCTGGGAATGCTCATCTAAAACTGCCTCCCGTATGAATTCCCTATCGCATGCTAAGCTGTGAGTGTTGGGCTGTGCACGGTATTTACTCGTAAATCCAGGGTTCGAGGGCACGGGTGTAATTCAACAGCTCGTCCGGTTTGAAGAAGAGTCCGATTTCCCGCTCGGCACTGGCCGGTGAGTCCGATCCGTGAATCACATTACGGCCCACATCGATCCCGAAGGTTCCCCGGATGGTACCCGGAGCCGCCTGGGCGGGGTTGGTCGCACCCATCATATCGCGCGCCCCCCGGATAATGTCTTTCCCCTCCCAGACCATCGCCACAACGGGGCCGGAGGTGATATAGGAAACGAGCGGCTCAAAAAATCCCTTTCCCTTGTGCTCACCGTAGTGTTCTTCGGCCAGTTCCCGGCTGATCTGCATCAGCTTCAGCCCCACCAGCTTGTACCCGCGGGTCTCAAAGCGGGCGATGATCCGGCCGGCCAGTCCGCGCTGGACGCCGTCCGGCTTCACCATGATAAAAGTCCTTTCCAATATCTGTCGCCTCCTTAATATCGCAGTAAGGGCGGGGGTAATGCCCCCGCCCTCAGTACAGCGTGACTATCAGGGCAACAACGGAGCAGCTTGCGGGATTCAGGCCTCTGCGGGGCTCGCGCCCGTGGCCTGCCGCATCAGCTCTTCAAACTCCTTGCCCTCGATTGTCTCGACCTCGAACAGTCTTCCGGCCACCATGTGCAGACCGTGCATGCTCTTCTGCAGGATCTCCTCCGCCTTGCGATAACACGTATCCACAATCCGGCGCACTTCCTTGTCAATCGCATAGGCAATTTCCTCGGAGTAGTTGCGGTCACGCGCGATATCCCGTCCGAGGAATACGGCGCCCTGCTTCTGCCCCAGAGTGAGCGGGCCTAGTTCTTCACTCATGCCGTATTCCATAACCATCCGCCGGGCGATATCGGTGGCCCGCTCCAGATCATTCTGGGCACCCGTGCTGATCTCCTTCAACACGATGGCCTCCGCCACCCGGCCGCCCAGCAGCATGGTGATCTGGTCCATCAGCTGGGTCTTGGTCATATAATTACGCTCTTCCTTGGGCAGAAGCAGCGTATAACCTCCGGCCCGTCCCCGCGGAATGATCGAAATCTTGTGCACCGGGTCGCTGGTCGGCAGAAAGTAGCTGACCAGGGCGTGGCCGGCTTCGTGGTAGCTGACCAGCTTCTTCTCGGCGTCGCTGATCACACGCGACTTCTTCTCCGGACCGGCGATAACCCGTTCAATAGCATTCTCAAATTCGCGCATTCCGATGCGCTTCTTATTCAAGCGCGCAGCCAGAAGCGCCGCCTCGTTCACCAGGTTGGCCAGATCGGCCCCCGAGAAACCAGGCGTCCGGCGGGCCAGCACATCCAGATCAACATCGTCATCAAGCGGCTTGTTGGCCGAGTGCACGGCCAGGATCTGACGCCGCCCGTTGATGTCGGGCATGCTGACCACAACCTGCCGGTCGAACCGCCCCGGACGCAGGAGCGCCGGATCCAGGATATCCGGCCGGTTGGTGGCCGCGATAATGATTATGGCCTCGTTCGGGCTGAAACCGTCCATCTCGACCAGCAGCTGGTTCAGCGTTTGTTCACGCTCGTCGTGACCGCCGCCCAAACCGGCACCGCGCTGGCGGCCCACGGCATCAATCTCGTCGATAAAGACGATACAGGGCGAGTTCTTCTTCGCATTCTCAAACAGGTCACGCACCCGCGAGGCGCCCACACCGACGAACATCTCCACAAAGTCCGAACCACTGATGCTGAAAAACGGCACCCCGGCCTCCCCGGCAACGGCACGGGCCAACAGTGTTTTACCCGTCCCGGGAGGCCCGTACAACAATACTCCTTTCGGGATACGCGCCCCGATCTCGTTGAACTTGCTGGGGTCTTTAAGGAAATCGACCAGTTCCTCCAGTTCTTCCTTGACCTCGTCGACCCCGGCCACATCCATAAAGGTGACCTTTTCCTTGCCCTCGCTGTGCAGTTTCGCCCGGCTCTTACCGAAGGACATCACCCGGCTGCCGCCGCCCTGGCTCTGCTGCATCAAGAAGAAGAACAGGGCCACAATCAACAGGATCGGCAGGAAGGAAACGGCCATCGTCGCCAGCCAGCTCGGGCGCGGCGGCAAATCCTGTTCGTGCTGGATCTTGCGGTCACGCAGAAGCTTGATCAGATCGGGGTCGTTCAGCGGACCTTTGGTCTCGAAATCACGCCCGTCCACCAGCTTGCCGGTGATCAGGTTGGTACCCTCGTCGGCCTTGATCAGCACTTCCCGGACCTGCCCTTGTTCAACGGCTGTGAAAAACTGCGAGTAGCTGAGAGTCTGGACGGGCCCCTCATCCGGAGACAGTACCCGCAGCAGCACAAGAATAACGAGAACAATTAAGAGATATATGCTCAGATTCTTAGCGATTTTATGCAAACAGGCCACTCCTCTCCTTAACTAGTTGGCCCACAACAGAGGTATTCTAACATACTTTCGCAACTCATTTCAATTTGGCTCACGCCTGATCGGCCGCCGATTCGGGCACCTGTCCTACGACCTGCAAGAATAGGACTTTTTTCGTCATCGGGGTAATGCGGCAGAAATCGGCGGGACGAACCCCCACCACCCAGACGATCCGCCCCCGTGCATCAACCACCAGGGGCTGATCGTCCCGTTCGGCGCGCGGCAGGCCGAGGTCGCTGAAGTATTTCTTCAGCTTAACCGTGCCGTCCAGCCCGAAGGGCGAAAACACGTCGCCGGGACGGCGATTGCGCAACTGAAGCGGCATGGTAAGGCAGTCATAGTCCAGGTAGACGCGGGAGCGGTCCTGCCCCCGACGCACGGTGTCCAGATCAATCTCACCGTCCCAGAGCACCGCCCGGACCGACCAGTCCTGTCCGGGAACCCGGGTCTCCCCGGGGACCTCAAGGGGCACCGCATACGGCGCGCTTGAGGGCATCCCGGCCGCCCTGCCGATCACCAGACAGCGCCGAACCCTTTCGGCGGTTAAGCCGCCGGGAAGCTCCACCAAACGTCCTCCAACCGGCGAATGCACCAGATCAAACAAGTCCTCAATGTGCTTATAATCGGTCTGCGCACCCCCCGCTGCTTCCTGCCAGGCCTGTTTCAGCACCCGCCGGCAGATTACCGGGTCCAGCTCCCGCAAGCGGTCCAAATCCAGCGAGAGCCCGCCTTCATCGGACACGGATTGACGGGCCAGGTTCAGTGCCCGGCCGGCCTCACCATCCAGATAGCCGTTTTCCGCCCTTGCAATTTCGCCGAGGCGCAAGAGTGCGGTGCGCAATCCCGGGTTGTAATCCCGCTCCAGCAGGGGAATCAGGTGGTGGCGGATCCGGTTGCGGGTGTATATCGCCTCCAGATTCGAACTGTCCTGACGGTAGACCAGGTTCCGGAGGCGGCAGTAGGCCTCGATTTCCGCCCGCCACACACCGATCAGCGGCCGGACGTAAATCCCGCGCACCGGCGGAATGCCGCCGAGACCGGCCAAACCGGTACCGCGCAGAAAATTCAGCAGGATAGTTTCACACTGGTCGTCGGCATTATGCCCCAGCGCCACAGCGGTGGCATCGACCGCCCGCGCCGTCTCATCAAGAAACCGGTAGCGAATCTCGCGCGCCGCCACCTGCGCCGAGAGTCCGTGCTCCTGACGGTAAGCCGGAACGTCAATTGATTCGGCCACACAGGGCAGGCCGTAGCGGGCGGCCAGATTCCGCACGAAGAGCACATCCTCATCGGCCTCCGCTCCCCTGAACATGTGATTAAGATGCGCCACCGTCAGCGACAGTCCCCAATCAACAGCCAGGCGCGAAAGCACGTCGAGCAGCGCTACCGAATCCGGTCCGCCGGAAACGGCCACCAATACCGATTCACCATTCCGAAACATCCGGTACCGGCTTACTGTCTCCCGTACACGCTCCGCAATGTCCACAGAAACGACACCCGTCCCATATTATACAGATTCTGCTACATTCCACACCGCCCCACCCATTCCCTCTTTTCCCAGCCGGAGCAGCTAGGGGCAGCGGAGCAGTCAGGGTCAGGCACTTACATTTTTCACATTTCGGCAGGATTGCCAGGGAGACAAGCGAATTGAGGAAATGTGAATCTCCATGGAAGAGTGATCTTATGCCAAGAATGCCCCGGACGCACGTGGACAACGCTTATTATCACGTTGTGGCGCGTGGAAACAACAAGCAGAATATTTTTCTCAAGGACGCGGATTATCGCCTGTATTTATCGCTTCTGGATAAGTACAGCTCCAAACACGGTGTTGTAGTCCACGCTTATGCTCTTCTTCCCAACCATGTTCATCTGCTGGTTCAAATCGGCACCGAGCCGCTCTCTCATTTAATGAAAGTTCTGCAGCAAACCTACACCCAAGCACACAACAAGGAGTATAAGCGGGTGGGGCACCTGTTTCAGGGGCGTTACCAGGCGATGCTGGTTGAAGATGAGACTTATCTCCTGGCATTGGTGAAGTATATCCATATGAATCCCGTGGAAGCCGGTCTCTGCACCGATCCCCTCGACTACCGGTGGTCCAGCCACCGGCATTATATGCGGGGATACGGCCCCGGGAGAGTGGAAACCGGGTTCATCAAATCGGTGATGGCCGAGTATGGTTCCCGAGAAATAGACGGCTACATCCTTCTTCCGGAAAAACCTCTGCGGACCAAGATAGTCGCTCCCGAAGCGGTGAAAAGGCGCCCTCTTTCAGGTTCTGTTCCGCCTAAGAAGCTGCTCAAGGCGGTCGCTACCGTGACCGGGATTGCCCCCGTGGCCATCACCGGACCGGGTAAAGGACGCAGTATTGTCAGGGCACGCCGGCTGTTCGCGTACTGCGCAGCTTATCTTGGCGGACACTCGATGACTGAAATCGCGACATACCTCAACAAGTGCGACAGCCTGGTGAGCATCGCCGCGGCTCACGTAAGCAGGAAAATCGAAAACAAGGACAGGGCATGGTTGGCTGATGTAAAAGCCGTGGATGCCCAATTGACACGGGATTCGGGAGAAATGTGAAAAGAATGACTCAGAGGTCTGACCCCTTGTAATGCCCTATTGGCGCGGGATTCCGGCGAAATGTAAAGAATTTAAGTGCCTGACCCCTCGCTGAGGCGGCCGACGAGGACGGTCATGTCGTCGCGGGGCTTGCCGCCCGACAACCGAAGGGCGTATTGGAGGATTGTCTCCGCCGTCTGTTGGGGGTGGGCACGAGGGAGGTCGCGCAGAAAGCCGGCGAACAGGCTCTCTTTGTCGGCCTCGCCGGAGAGACTGTCCAGGATACCGTCGGTCACCATCACCACCATATCATTTAAAGACAGATTCCGCACCACCGAAGAGACCTCGATCTCCTTCAGGATACCGACGGGCAGCGAGGCGCTCCGCACGATCCGCACCGTGCCTGAACTGCCGAGGACAAAGCTGGGCGAGGCCCCGATTTTCACGAATTCGGTGCGCCCGCTGTATAGGTCGATAACGGTGATGTCAACGGTCGCGAAGCTCTCATCGGGCGCACGCAGAAGCAGGATGGAGTTCACCGTCTTGACGGCCAGATCGCGCCCGAAGCCGGACTGGAACATGTGTTCCAGGAGCGAAACGGTGGTGCTGCTCTCCAGAGCAGCCGCCGCCCCCGACCCCATCCCGTCACTCAGGAGCATGGCAAACTTGCCGTCACGCAGAGTGATGCAGGATTCGGTATCCCCCGAAACCGCTTCCCCGTCCTTCCCCACCTTGGCCATGCCCACCTCGACCTGAAAGCGCACCGCCGGGTGCAGGCGGAAGGAGCATTCGGGCGCTTCGCCCGGTTCCACGCAGCCGGTGTGGCAGACGGTGAAAGGCTGCCCCATGACCTTCGACACCACCGGAGCCATAATGTACCGGCAGGCCAGATCGCCCTGGCACGGGGGACGGGTGATCGTGATTTCCAGTTTTCCATCGTCCCTTGCCGCGGCCTCTACCGTATGAAAGGGAATCTCCAGCTGTCTGAATTTGCGTCGCAGGGTGGAATCGAGGCGCCCGGCATGTTCGATACCGGCCGTGAGCTCGGCCGAGAGGTTGTGCATGATGTGGGAGAGCCCGCGCAGCTGCTCCGAAATCACCTCACGGCTCTCAACCAGCCGCTGGTACCAGTACTGATTCATCTTGTGATTCTCATAAAGGCAGCTTAGGGCCAGCGCCAGTTCCTTGACCCGGAGGCAGCGCTTCCGGATGTGTTCCGGGAAATCCTCGGCCCGCACCTGCCCGGTGGTCTCAATCGCTTCCAGCACCTCGGACAGGTGCCGGCTGGTGCGGTAAAAGTCCCTTTCCCAACAGCTCCGGTAGAGCGGACACTCCTTGCAGATCCGTTCCCCGACTTCGGACAGCACTTCCTCGAACGACTTCCCGGGCCCGGTGTCGGGCAGCGGCGGCACCGTCTGGTTGAAGGTGCGCGACAGCTCGCCGAACATCTTCGCCCAGTTCCGGATGCGCCCTTTCACGATCTCCTCCACCTGGTCGTTTCCCGAAACACCGGTTGTGGTAACCGAGGACGGGAGTGCGGCCACCAGCTTGTCCCGCCAGCTGTAAGGGATCAGAAGCAACACACCGATAGCGAGCCCGCTTTCGGCCAGTACACCGGCCAGGACGGCATAGTCACTCGTGTAAATGGAGAGCACGATGTTGCCGAGCAGAAATCCCGCCGCCACACCAAGCTTGCCGAAATGCCGGCCCAGTCCGGCCAGAAAACCGGCAAAGGCGTACACACCCACCACGGCCGGCGTAACGGTGTAGGCCAGACCGGGTATGATTCCTACCACGGCGCCCGCCGCCGCCCCCATTCCTACTCCCCCGGCCAGGGCGGCCGCGAGAATCACAAACTTGCTCAGCACCCCGCTCAAGGTCACCGTCTGATAGCCGATCTCCGCCGTTCCCGCCAGTACACCGGCGCCCAGCACGGCGGCGCAGAATACCTCCTCGGCGGAAAGCGCACGGCCGCGCACGGCAAAAACCCGCAGGAATACATAGGCGAGAGTGCCCGCGATCACCGCCTCAAAAAGGACGGCCACGTATTCATAGAGGGTCCCCGCCTCAAAAGCCAAAAAAGAAGCCTTTACTATCAGAACGGCCGCACCCGTCAACACGATGACGGCCGGCCACGGATTGCGCATATCACCGGGAATGGCACGCAGGCCAAAGACAATAACCGCCACAGCCAACAGGGAACGCCCCATTTCCGCGGCCGGCAATACCGAGGCCTGTCCGAGGAGCGAAAAGAAAACCACCGGCCAAGCGCCGGGGCCGAAGCTGAAGAGGGCGGCCGCCGATACCGCGGGTGTAAAAGGGGTGAGTTCCCCGACCAGAACGGCCCGGCCCAAAAAGAAACCGGCACCGCAGAGCGCAAGTATCCGCCAGTTCAACGATTCGAGAACCCTTTCCCAGCGAACGGTGCGCGCGGGCCGTCTCCGTCCAACCGGGACCGCACTGGCCCAGTGCGTCGCCCGGCCGTCACGGATAACGTTGATGTCCTCTTGGGCCACAAACCGTCACCTGCCTAGCTTCAGTAGTCAGTGGTCAGTATCCAGCATTCAAGGGAAGGAAGTGCGGATTGGTGGCATCCGGGTTTATCTCCGGGCGACTTGTGCGATTCGGGCACCATTCTTAGCGAAGGTGAGGGCTGTGCGGCCCCCGACGAGGACGTTTACGGGCGCTTCCGCACTACTCCCTCCGGCCGACGCCCGGACCGGCCGCTTTGGAAAATGGCGCCCGTAAACAATCCGCAGGAGGGGGATTGCCGCACACCGAACCGAGCTTAGAAATGGTCGAATCGCTAAACGGAGACCGGGGTAAACCCGGATGATACGATACCATTTCGGTCCTCTGATGGTGTCAACCGTCAGGGGAACACAACAGTCTGGCTACCGACTACTGTTATTATAGGACAGGTGACAGGAAATAATTGTCAATATGCATCGGCACCGGAGAGTTTTATTTCGACACCGTCGGCGGCGGTGAGCGCCAAACCATGTAGAATATCGGCCTCGCTGACCACGATCCGCCCCCGCCGGAGCTCACGCATCGCCACCGCCACAATCAATGCGCCGGCTTCGATAATATCCGCACGCTCAGGCTGCAGTCCGGGAGTTTGCCGGAGTTCTTCCAGGGATTTCTTCCTGATCTCGGTCAACAGGCGTCCGACATCGAAATAAGTCAGGCGGTAACCGTGCACGCGGGCGGAATCATAATCGACAAGCCGCTGGTTCATCGCGGCCAAAGTCGTGATCGTGCCGCCCACCCCAACCAGCTCAAATTCGCGCAGGGCGGCCAATTCCCTGGTTACGGGCGCCAGCGCCGTCCTGATCTCCTGCTCGCCGGCCCCCTGTTCGGTCATACGCACCGCGCCAACATTGAGGCTTCGGTACTGCAGAGTACCTTCCTTATTCCAGACGAATTCGGTGCTCCCGCCGCCCACATCAATCACCACGAAGGCCGAAGAATCAATGACCAACCCGGCCTCCACCCCCCGGTAGGCCAGCTTTGCTTCTTCCTCGCCGCTCAAGACACGGACGGCGATCCCGGTTTCCCGCCGCACCGTTTCGAGGAACGCATCGCCGTCCACCGCATCGCGGACGGCACTGGTCGCCGCCGCTGCGACCTGCTCTACCCCCTCTTCGCGCAGAATCTCACTGTATTCGCGGAGCACCTCTACCGTCCGCCGGACGGCTTCGGGCTTCAGCCGCCCGGTCTTACCGGTACCCTCGCCCAGCCTGGTTATCACCATCCGGGTGCGCACCGGCCTCACCCGGCCGTTCTCTACCTCGGCCACCAAGAGACGGGTGGAGTTGGTACCGATATCAACTGCGCCCACCTTTCTCGCCAAGTGATTCACCTCACGTTATTCTTGACTGAACCGGCCATTTCATATATACATTAAAGGTATCATTAATAAGGTATGGACGGGGGAAACCCTGTCACTTCATAAGGAGGATCCGTCCATTGAAATTGCGCCTTGGCTTACCTAAAGGAAGTCTTCAGGAAAAAACCTTTCAGCTGTTCCGCAAGGCCGGTTATAAGATTACCGTAAACTCCCGTTCCTACTACCCCGAGGTAAACGACCCGGAACTGGAGATCCTGCTGATGCGCGCCCAGGAAATCCCGCGCTATGTAAACGATGGCGTACTCGACGCCGGCCTAAGCGGTCTGGACTGGATCATGGAGAACCGCGCCGACGTAGTCGAAGTGGCTGATCTGGTCTATGCCCGCCAGTCCCAGCGTCCGGTACGGCTCGTGTTGGCCGTGGCCCAGGACAGCCCCATCCAATCGGTGTCCGACCTGCAGGGAAAACGGATCGCCACCGAACTGGTCCAGGTCACCAAAGACTATCTGGCGAAAAACGGCGTCCAGGCCGTTGTGGAGTACTCCTACGGCGCCACCGAGGTAAAGGTTCCGAACCTGGTCGACGCCATCGCCGACCTGACCGAAACCGGCAGCTCCCTCCGGGCGAACAATCTCCGGGTGATCGCCACCATTCTGGAGTCGACCACCAAACTGCACGCCAACCGGGAGGCGTGGAAAGACCCCTGGAAACGCGAAAAACTGGAGGACATGGCCGTACTCCTGTTGGGCGCACTCCGGGCCGAATCCCGCGTGGGGCTGAAGATGAACGTCCCGGGCGACCGCATCAATGAGGTGCTCGAAAACCTGCCGTCGATGAAACACCCCACGGTCTCCAAGCTTTACAACAGCAGTTGGGTGGCGGTGGAGACCATCCTTCCCGAGGAACAGGTGCGGGATCTCATCCCCTGGCTGAAAAAGGCGGGCGCGCAGGACATCATCGAGTATCCGCTGAACAAGGTCATTCCCTAACCCGATAAACCACTTCCCAAGAACCGTGAAGCCCCCGGTGATTACCGGAGGCTTTCTCTTTTATCTGTTCCCGCCGGACCGGCCCGTAAGCCGCGGCCAAAGGCAGTACCGCAGATCAAGCAGCACCAAAGCGGCCAAACCGAGCGCAAAGCCTACCGTCCGTCGCACCCGGATCCGCAGCATCCGGAAGGGACACTTTGACGGAGCTTTTTCCACAGACACCGCTATCCCCCCATGTGATTCCCGGTTTACCTCACTTTAACAAACCGGAACCAAACACGCAAGCTTCCCGCCCCCTATTCACTACTCGCTACTCACTACTGACGCTCAATCCGTAATACTGGTATCAATATTTGCACCCTCATACACCGTCACAATCCTGGTCTCCCCCGGCTTAATCAGGCCCAACCGCTCCCGGGCCGCATCCTCGATGTATCCCTCGCTCTCAAGCACCGTGAGGCGGTCCCACAACTCCTCGTTCTTTTCCTTCAGCTTTATTACCTGGCTTTCAACCTCATCCAGAGAAGCCTGCATCGCCCAGAGCCGCGTCACCTGTGAACCAAGGCAAATGGAGATATACAAAAGCACTATGGTGAGAATCAGAATCGGCAGCCTGCTTTTCATCAGATTAAACCTGCGCTTCTTCGGCGCCGCCTTCATCGCCGTCACCACCCTCATCTTCATCCTCATCGAACAGACCGAGCACATCACCGCCGAGCAGAATGACCACCTGGTAGCCCTTGGCACGAGCGCGGCTGTAAAGGGTAGCCACCGTACTCGCGCTCAGCCCCAGCTTTTTTGCGATCTGTTCATTGGAACGGTTCATTTCCTTGAGCACCACCACCTGGCGCTCACGAAAGCTCAGCCTTTCGGCACCACGGATCTCTATTTGCACGGCTTATCCCCAGCTCTATCCACAAACTGTGTATAATTTGACTACAAAAGTACTGAAAGCATTTCGGCACCAGGGTAGACATTTCCTGCTTCAACCCCAAAAATTTAGAAATCACCAGTGAATAGTGTAAAGATGCGAAAGGAAAGGGGGATGATGAGCTCGAACACTGATCAGTATGATCATCGGCAGAAAAGGGAGTGCGGCGGGATGGCCAAGCAGACAAGCAACGTGCGCGATAAACGGGGGTCGACGGGGCAGAGGCGGGTAAGTACCCAGTATGCCCGGCGAACTCAGGATCCGTCCTTATTCCGTATGTTTGTCCCCGTAATTATTTTCGGCGGGGCCATACTCTGGGCGGCCGCAGACCGGGGGAACAGCGCTTGGGCGGTAGCCGCTCTCGCCCTGGGACTCGGCCTGATGCTCGCATTCCTGGCCCCCCGACACAAGGTGCTGCTGGGCAGCCTTCCGGCGCTGGGCACCTTCGTAATTCTTCTGATCTCTGAAGCGAGCAGCGGTTGGGCCGCTTTGCGGGAAGTCGCCGATTTCTGGGTGCCCGTTGGCCTGGGCGCGATCGCGGGTGCCCTGCTGGGCTCACGGATTAAGCTCCGCCGTTAGGATTGGATGGGGGCCGGTTCCCCGGCCGGTGCAATCGCCGCCCGATCGCCCGCAGAAGCCGCGCCGGAGCCCGCAACGGCCAGCTCAGGATCATCCACAAGCAAACAAACGGGTAACAAACGGTGCGCTGTACACGCCGCGATACCCGGAGCAGACCTGTCCAGAAGACATAGCCTCTCTCCGAGAAAAAGCGACGGTAGATCAGCGCACCGGTACCCAGACCGAGAAAGACGTACCAGCGCACGTCTCCGGAGGTGCCCAGGAGCAGCATCCCGTAGACGACCCCAGTAAGGACAACCCAGAACAGAACGTCACCCACACTGCTTCCCAACCTACGCAGGCCGAGCGCAAAACGAATCACCCGGTAAAGATCGTGGATGAACGCCGCCGTGATCCCGATCCCGATTGTTATCAGAAACGCGACAAACTGTTCGCATAAAGACAGAATGCCGTCCCTCCCCGGTTATTTCAATAGGCGATTCAGGATGTTCTTTCCCCGACGCCCCTGCTTCAGACCGGACTCACGGTACTGCAGGCCGTTCACGAAACCCTCGATCATCATCGTACCTTCATCGAGATTCAGCTGTGTAATGTGCAAATTCTCACCGGACAACATCAGGTAGCCCATATTGGTATCAATCGCAATCAATTCATCGGTGAAGCTCTCGACGTGCCGCACCCCTTCGATGCGGAGCGTTTTCCGTTCAGACATCTCCAAGCGGTGTTTTACTTCGGCTTCCATCCGTTCAGCCCCCCATTCAGCACACACTCCGATGCAGTCAGCGGTTCACTAATGGATATGCCTTCGCCGAACACAAATATGCCTCTGTGGAAATCACTGAAATCATCACTATCCAACGAAACCGCCTCCGAAAAAACAAAAACAGAACGTCTCTTTATCAGACGTTCTGTTTTTCGGCTTGCACAAATGTTAGACGTTTTGATCAAGATTCCCGGTATCGCTTATGCGACGGTAAAGCTCCCCGGCCTGTTTGGCCGGCACATTGTCTTCCAGTTTCAGCACCTCAAACTCCACCCGGCGGGCTCCAAACTGAATACATACCACATCTCCCGGCTTCAACACGCTGCCAGCCTTCGCCGGCCGGGAATTGACGGCAACCAACCCCCGCTCGCACATTTCCTTGGCTACGGTGCGCCGCTTGATGATGCGCGAAACCTTCAGAAACTTGTCAAGTCGCACGTGCTACTTGGCAACCGATTCACGCAGAGCCTTGCCGGCCTTAAACACGGGCACACTGGTCGCCGCAATCTCGATTTCCTGGCCCGTCTGGGGGTTTCTACCCTTGCGCGCGGCACGAGCTCTGATCTCGAAGGTGCCGAAACCGACCAGCTGCACCTTCTCACCTCTCGCCAGGGCCTCGGTAATGCTGTCCAGAATCCCGGTTACAGCCTTTTCGACGTCCTTTTTGGTGAGGTCGGTTTTTTCAGCAACGCTGGAGACCAGTTCTGCTTTATTCAAAGCAATCCCTCCTGGTAATGAAATTTGTGTTACCTATTCTTTATAATCCGCAACATTCCTGCATTGTAGCAAAGATTTCCTAGGAAGACTCACACTTTTTTGCCTCTTCCCACCACCGGTCCATCACTTCGAGTGAAATTTGTCCCAATTCGGTGTCGCATTCGCGCGCTTTTTGCTCAATATACGCGAATCGGCTCGAAAACCGATCGATCGTCCGGCGCAGTGCTTCCTCAGCGTCAACCCCGCCGAGGCGGGCCACATTCACACATGCAAAAAGCAGGTCTCCCAGTTCGTCCATCACTCTCCCTCGGTCTTCCGTCATCAGCGCCTCTTTCAGCTCGTCCAGTTCTTCCGCAACTTTGGCAAGCGCGCCCCGGTGGTCGGGCCAATCAAAGCCCACCCGGGCCGCCTTGGCCTGAACCTGATCGGCCCGCTGCAGGGCGGGCAGACTCTTGGGCACCCCGGCCAGGCAGGAGCGTCCGGCTTCCTTCTCGTCCCGCTTCAGGCGTTCCCAGTTCACCAAGACCTCTTCGGAATCTTTGACCTCGGTCGAACCGAACACGTGCGGATGACGGTGGATCATTTTCTCACAGATGCCCCGGACCACATCGTCGAACTTGAAGTGTCCGTTCTCCTCCGCAATCCGGGCGTGAAATACGATCTGTAACAATAAGTCTCCCAATTCTTCGCAAAGACTATACATATCAAGGCTTTCAATGGCCTCGACCACTTCATAGCTTTCTTCGATAAGATACTTCTTCAGGGAAGCGTGATCCTGTTCGCGGTCCCAGGGGCATCCGTGCTCAGACCGAAGCTCGGCCATGATGTGCACCAGACGGTCCATACCCCCGCCGCACACCCGGGTCCGGACGGGAGGAATGTAGAGCGAAGTGAGGTGGTCGATCCAATCCAGACGGTCCAACTCATAGAGCGGGACCTCCTCCACCCGCTCCTCTCCGGGTATTCCGGCTGCCCGGACGACGGTCACCGCCTGGTCGTCGGCATAGTACTCCATAAGGGCGACCTTCACTTCAGAAGCCGTCAGACGGTCGTGAACCTGCATGATAATGTTTCCGGTCGAGGTGACGGGTGACTGCCTTTCCAACTGCAAGCCGTCCATAATATTTATCCCCTCGCCGGGATCGAGCCTCAGGGCGGCAAAGACGGCATCCAAGAAGCTCATCGCGGGGATGATCCGCACTTTACGGTTCTTACCGGGCCCCCCCTGCAGAATCAGCCTGGTCGCTTCTTCGGCCACCATCGGGTGACCGGGCACGGCATACACCACCGGACTCCAGCGTGATACCTCCAGCACCAGATCGGCAATCTCGCGGTACACCTGTTCAAAGTCGTCACACAGCTCATAGATGTGGTCACAGGAAACAAAATCAATACCCTGCTCCTTCAGCCACGGCACCACCGGATGCCGCTCGGTGCGCAGAATGTTTTTGGCGTCCTTACGGCGAAGCATCTCCAAGACCCCGATCGGCACCGCTTCAACCGCTCCGGGGCCCAAGCCGACAATCACAACCTCTTTGGCCAAACCACTAACCCCCAGTTCCAAAAAAAAAAATGGCCTTTCGGCCATTATTGTTCCATTTGTTTGGCTAGAAATCCTGCTGCCGTCTCAGCCAGTTTCAGCTCAAGCTGTCCCATTTTCACGCCCGGCTCTCTCGAGATCAGCATCACCGCACCGATCGGGTCGCCTGTGGAGATGATCGGGGCAATCACCTGAGCGGAGTAGTTTGGTGTCTCTTCATTAATGAGCGCAAGCGGTTCATCTCCGGGTATATTTGCCATCACCGGCTTCCGGTCTTCCATCACCTTTTCCACAGCCGGCCCGATCATCTTGTTCAGGAACTCTTTCTTGGGTGCTCCCGATACCGCGATTATCACGTCCCGGTCCGCGATGCAGGCGATGTGTCCGGTAGCCTCATATAAGGAGTCAGCATATTCTTTGGCAAATTCCCCGAGTTCGCCGATGGGGGAGTATTTCTTGAGAATGACCTCACCGTCCCGATCTACGAATATCTCGAGGGGATCGCCTTCACGAATGCGCAGCGTGCGTCTGATCTCTTTTGGTATTACCACCCTTCCTAAGTCGTCGATGCGTCGTACAATACCGGTGGCTTTCATAAGACTTCCGTCCCTCCTTTTCTACATGGGATTGCGCCTTGTTTCCTGAGAATAGTATACATCGCTGAATTTTCATTTATTCATATTTTTCCAAGGATTGGACGGCCTCTCAGGCTATCTTTCGCTTAGCTTATATTGGTAAGGAATTCCTCCACCTCGGATACCAAACCGGTTGATTCGTCTTTATTTGCGCTTTTCAACCATATCTCGAAAGCACCATTTTCTTCCTTAAAGCGCAGTGTTTTCGGGTATCGGGCCGCAACATTTACCAGTTTTTCACCACTCAAAGGATGGGTTTCTCCAAAAACAAACCGGTAGAAAAACCCCTGCCGGCTGATGCTCTTGATGCGCAGTTGACGAGCGATCGCGCGCAGTTTGGCCACGGCCAACAGGTTGCGGACGGGAAGCGGATGCTTCCCGAAACGGTCCTCCATCTCGGCAGCCAACTCCTCCACGTCGGCCCGGCGCCGCACCCCGGCCAGGGCGTGGTACATGCGCACCTTTTGCTCGCTGTCCGGAATGTAGTCATCGGGAATGTAGGCCGTAATCGGCAGTTCGACCAGCGTTTCCAACTCTTCCGCCGGCCGGGTCTCGCCCTTGATCTCGCGCACGGCTTCCTCCAACAGGCGGCAGTACATCTCAAAGCCGACTACCGACACGTTGCCGTGCTGCTCGGTGCCCAACAGATTCCCGGCGCCCCGGATCTCCAGATCGCGCTTCGCCAGTTTGTAACCCGAACCGAAATCGGTAAAATCGCGGATCGCCCGCAGCCGCTTCTCAGCCACCTCACCCAGCATGCGATCCCGGCGGTAGGTGAAATAGGCGAAGGCCAGCCGGTTGGAGCGGCCCACCCGGCCGCGAAGCTGGTAGAGCTGAGCCAGTCCGAACTGGTCGGCATCTTTCACGATCAGTGTATTGACGTTCGGAATGTCCAATCCGGTTTCAATAATGGTCGTGCATAGCAGAATATCATACTCACCGTCCACAAAATCCATCATCACCCGCTCCAACCGGTCCTCAGGCATCTGACCGTGCCCCACCCCGATCCGGACCCCGGGCACCAGTTCACGCAGCCAATGCAGCATCCGATCCAGTTCGGCCACCCGGTTGTGGACGATATAAACCTGTCCGCCCCGGGCGACTTCACGCAGGATGGCCTCCCGGATCAGCACCGGATCCTCCTCGACCACGTAGGTCTGGACGGTGAACCGGTCGAGCGGCGGCGTCTGCAGCAGGCTCACGTCACGGATTCCGACCATGGACATATACAGCGTGCGCGGGATGGGTGTGGCCGTAAGCGTCAGCACGTCGACCGAAGGATAGGCTATTTTCAGGCGCTCCTTATGCGCCACACCGAAACGCTGTTCCTCATCTACCACCACCAACCCCAGGCTCTTAAACCGTACATCATCCTGAACCAGGCGGTGGGTGCCGATGACGATGTCCACGCGCCCCTGGTTCAGGCGCTTGATCACTTCTTTCTGTTCACGTGCCGACCGGAAACGGCTGAGCATCTCCACCCGGACGGCAAAGTTCTGAAACCGTTCACGAAAGGTATGATAATGCTGCTGGGCCAAAACGGTCGTCGGCACCAGCACGGCCACCTGTTTGCCGTCCATCACCGCCTTGAACGCCGCCCGCATGGCGACCTCGGTCTTGCCGAAGCCGACGTCGCCGCACAGCAACCGGTCCATCGGGCGGGGGCTCTCCATATCACGTTTGATCTCGGCGATCGCGCGCAGCTGGTCGGGGGTTTCCTCATGCGGGAAGGCCAGTTCAAATTCTTGCTGCCAAGGAGTATCGGGCGGAAAAGCATGGCCCGGAAGAGACTGCCGCTGGGCATACAGTTTGACCAGATCCTCGGCCATCTCCCGAACAGACTCCCGAACCCGCTTCTTGGTCCGCGCCCAGTCGCTGCCGCCCAGACGTGAAAGACGGGGCGTTTCCCCCTCGGCTCCGATGTACTTCTGTACCAGGCTCAGCTGATCGGTCGGAACATACAGCTTATCCTCGCCCTGGTACTTGATATGCAGGTATTCCCGCTTCACCCCGGCGATTTCCAGCGGCACAATCCCCAGGAAACGACCGATGCCGTGGTTCACGTGCACAACGTAATCCCCGGGATTAAGCTCCAGGTCTTCCAGAGTGCGGGCCGCTCTGCGGTGGGGTTGCTTTCTCGTCTGCAGCTTCTTGCCGTAGATCTCGGTTTCGGTCAGTACAACCTGCTTCAGCGTGGGCAGTTCAAAGCCCACACCCAGCACGCCCTGTCTGATCAGCACCTGCCCCGGACCGGCTGTCCGGCCTGAGGTGCGGATATTTCGGAGCCGGCCATGATTCAAGGCCTTCATCAGTTTGCGCACCCGATCCCGGGTTCCGACCAGGAGATTTACGGCATAACCTTCTCCCTGCCAACGCTGAATCTCCTTGATCAGGATCTCGGGACGGCCCATCGTCCCCGGAACCTCCCGCACGGGAAATTCGGCACTCCGCCGCGGGGGCGGGAAATCGCCGCAGCCTGCGGCAAAGGACAGGTAGACAGTGCGTGTGTGGTCAATATCGTCCCTCATCTGTGCCCAACTGCGGTAAACCCCGAACTGACGGGGCAGGACCCGGCCCTGCTCCATCAGGCTGCTGTAACCTTGGGCACGCTGGTTTTCAAAGCTGCGCGCCACATCGCTGACCCGTTCCGGTTCCGATACCACAACCAGCGTATCGGGGCGCAGATAATCACGCAGCCGGACGGCATCCGGATAGAAGTAGTCCAGGAATTCCTCCATTCCCGGAAAGTAGGCCCGGGCCCCGATTCGGGCCAACGTCTCGGAAAGGCTTTCCTCCAGCTGACGGGCGGCCTGAAGGCGCCCTTCCCGGATCAGACGCGCCGTCTGGGCCCTGAAATCCTTTTCAAGATCGGCATAACCCGATTCCCAACGTTCGGGCTCGACATACAGCTCCCCGACCGGCGTGACGAGAACCGGATCATCCAGAACCTTTTCCGAACGCTGGGTCTCGACCTCAAAGGCGCGCATCGACTCAATCTCGTCACCGAAGAATTCGATGCGCACCGGTTTTTCGGAAACAGCCGGGAAGATATCAAGGATACCGCCCCGTGAACCGAACTGCCCTTCCGACTCCACCCGCGAGACATGCTCATACCCCAGATCGAGCAGCCTCCGGCGCAGGGTCTCCGGATCCCAGGATTGTCCGGACTTCAATTCAAAGACGGCCGACGCGATGGCTGCAGGCGGCGGGAGCCGCCGGGCGAGGGCATCCACCGGAGCAATGACCACCGGACTCTGCCCCATGCTCAGCGCAGCCAGCACCTTCATCCGTCTTACGGTCAGGTGTTTGCTGTAAGCCAATACCTGAACCGGAAGCAATTCCCAGGGCGGAAACACAAAAATCCCCCGCTCCGGGAGCAGGGTAGACAGGTCCTCGGCTAAAGCCGCCGCCTCCCTTTCCCCGGGGGTGACAATCAGTATCGACTTGTCCCTGAGGCCCAGGGCGGCACAGATAAGACCCTGATAATCTGTGCCCACCCCGTACAACTGCTGGGGGCCGTAACCTCCGTCAAGCGTTTCGATGACCTGCGGGAGCGGTGATACACGGCGCACCAGCTCAGCCAAACCCTCTCGCATCAAGAAACCCCTTTGAGAGCGACGGAGTGTGAAATGACACTTCGCGCTTCTCACTGCGATTTTCCCAGTCCCAACCTCTCACTGCCGACTTGCAACTCTCCACCCATTCTCCCCGGAATCAACTCCTGCCGATTCCCCTCCGATATTTCCGCTATTTCTCACTTCTCACATCTCACATCTCTATTGTATCGGTTCATAGCCCGGTCATAGCCTTCCTTTCGGGCCGTCATTATACACTCAACCGCCGCATCCAGCACCTCATTGAGCAATGGTTCCTCTTCTGAACCGAACCGGCCCAAAACGTAGGATACCACCTCTTCTCCCCGACCGATACCGATCCGCAGACGCGGGAAACGGTCCGTCCCCAAGAGGCCGATTATTGAGCTAAGCCCCCGGTGACCACCCGAACCGCCGCGCAGACGCAAGCGCAAACGCCCGAAGGGCAGGTCCAGGTCGTCACAGACGACCAGGAGCTCTTCAGGGTGTACCCTATAGTATTCGGCCAGGGCCAGGACGGCCCGGCCCGAGAGATTCATGTACGTCTGCGGTTTGGCCAGAATCAGCTTCTCTCCGTCCAGGTGAATGTCCCCCGTCAAGGAGAAACATTCCCGCTTCTTAATGCTGATCCCCAGTCGCCGCGCCAGACGATCGGCCACCATGAATCCGATATTGTGCCTGGTATTTTGATACGCCTCTCCCGGATTGCCCAGTCCTACAATCAGTTTCATCTCTGCTTCTCTCTATGCTTCCGTGTCATCCGTCAGGGTGACACAGGAGTTTGACTATTGCTCTAAAAAATAGCTTTTTACCTCCGTGTCATCCAGGTTTACCTCCGGACGACTCAACCCCATTTTCGTTCATCTGATAGTGTCGCCAACCAATCATGGTGACGCAAGGGTCTGACTATTTTTTTGTCCTGACCCCTTATTTAACTGGGAATCCGAGCTTAGAAATGGTCGAATCGCTAAACGGAGACCGGGGTAACCCCTAACGCCACACTCTGTATGCAATTCCCATTACTACTAGATACTAGATACTCGCTACCCACTACTGTTCTTCCGTCGCCGGCGCAGCTTCCCCAGTCTCTGCAGCCTCGCCCTCTTCGGGCTCCTCGGCTTCCACGGCCCTTCTGGGGGCCGTGACGTTGACCACCAGCGTCTCGGGATCATTCAACACCTTTACCCCGTCGGGTATCTTCAGATCAGAAACGTGCAGGGCGTCGCCGATTTCCAGTCCGGAAACATCGACTTCAATCGCGTCCGGAATATCCGTCGCCCGGCAGCTGATGTCAAGCTGCCGCAGACTCTGCGACAAAAGACCTCCGGCCGTCACTCCGGGTGCCTGGCCCGTCAACACCAGTCCGACCGTGGTCGTAATCTCATCTTTCAGAGAAATCTGCTGGAAATCGACATGCAGCATCTGGTTCTTTAGCGGGTGATACTGCATTTCCTTAACCATTACGGTGTACTTTTTCCCTTTCTCTCCGTTAGATCTTATACGCATGTCGATCAGCGTATTCCTGCCGTAGCGCCTGAGGATCCCGTCCAGCTCTTTCTCCTTAAGCTCGATCCCGACACTTCCGATCTTTTTCCCGTACACCACGGCGGGAACCAGACCCTGTGACCGGATCTGATTAAGATACCCCTTGCTTTTTTCCGTTCGCGGACTTGCCTCGATTTGCGCGATAGACACCTTACCACCTCCAACATTGTAGTAGTTCTCGTCCCTAAGCCCGATTATTCCCGCAACCCGGTCATATCAAACTTTGATCCGGCATATTATCCCATTAGTATTCTACCCGAAAAGGAGGTGCGCTGCCATGACCAAGCGGTCGAGGAATTTGCTGGGATTGCCTGTAATCAGCCTGGATGACGGGCTAAAGCTGGGTCACGTCAGAGGTTTGGTGGTTGATCCGCCGAACAAGGCCCTGGCGGCCGTTATCGTGGAATCGGGAGGCCTGATCAGGGAACAGCGGTTCATCCCGCTGACCAAAATACACTCCATGCGGTTTGATGCCGTTACCGTTAAGAAAAACGCCGGAGCCGAAAAAGGAACCGCTCTCCCCCACATCGTACAACTCTGGAAAGACAGAATCACCCTGACGGGAAGCAGGGTGATCAGCGAAAACGGTACTGTTCTGGGCCGAGTCCAAGATTATACCGTAAATGTCGAAAACGGCCGCATTGAAGGCATCGAACTCGCCGATTCGAGCCTGAACCGGGTGCTGAAGGGGAATTCCTTCATCCCCGCAAACCTGGTCCGCACCATCGCCAAGGAAACCATCGTGGTCGCCGACCAGGCCGTCGCGTCAATGGAGCAGCTAGGCGGCGGCTTGGAGGAGAGACTGCGCCGAGTCCTTTCGATAGGGAAAACCCGATTTGGCGGAAACAAACCCAAAGGCGGGAATGAATCCGATTAGCCGCTAATCAAACAGCTTGGACACCGACAGGTTCTCGTGCACACGAATCACGGCCTCGCCCAAAAGGGGAGCGACCGACAGCACTTTAACCTTGTCCAACATACGCTCAGGATGAATCGGGATCGTATTAGTGACGATCACCTCTTTGATCGCCGAATTGCCGAGGCGCTCGACGGCCGGACCGGAAAAGACCGGGTGCGTACAGGCCACCCACACCTCTTTGGCGCCGAATGCAAGCAGAGTTTCGGCACCCGTGCTGATGGTGCCGGCCGTGTCGATGATATCGTCCAAAACGACCGCCGTCTTGCCCTGGACAGGCCCGATGACATTCAGCACCTCGGCCACGTTTGGTTCGGGCCGGCGTTTGTCGATGATCGCCAGCGGGGCCCCGATCCTTTCGGCCAGATCCCGGGCGCGCACCACGCCTCCGACGTCGGGCGAAACCACGACCACGTTCTCCAGGTGGCTCCGCATGATATACTCCGCCAGAATCGGACCGGCAGGCAGATGGTCAACCGGAATGTCAAAGAAACCCTGTATCTGTCCGGCGTGCAGATCCATGGTGATCGCGCGGTTGGCTCCGGCCGCCGTCAGGAGGTTGGCCACCAGTTTAGCGGTGATAGGTTCCCGCGACCTGGTCTTACGATCCTGCCGCGCATATCCGTAGTAGGGCATCACCGCTGTAATCCGCCTGGCCGACGCCCGCCGCAGAGCATCGATCATAACCAGCAGTTCCATGATGTTTTCGTTAATCGGATGACAGGTGGGCTGAACCACAAAAACGTCCGCGCCACGGACATTCTCGTCAATCCGAACTCTAATCTCACCATCCGAAAACCTGCTTACCGAAGATACCCCCAGCGGCACCCCCAGGTACTGGCAAATCTCCTCAGCCAGTGCCGGGTTTGCGTTACCGGTGAAGATCTTCAGTTTCTTGTGACGGGAAAACATTATTTATCCCTCCGTACGCCCCTTCTTCTTATCTACCCAACCATCGAAATTGGTCTGTCTGCTTCTGGCTAAACCCAACGCCCGCGGTGGAACGTCTTTGGTTATCGTTGATCCCGCTCCCACATAGGCGCCCCGACCGACCTTCACCGGTGCCACCAGATTGGTGTTGGAGCCGATAAACGCACCGTCCTCGATTACCGTCGTCCACTTCTTCTCGCCGTCGTAATTACAGGTGATGGTACCCGCTCCGACGTTTACACCGCTTCCGATTTCACTATCCCCGACATAGGACAGGTGAGGTACCTTGCTCCCTGTCCCGATGCTCGACTTCTTAATCTCCACAAAGTCGCCGATCTTCACCCGGTCGCCGATCCGGCTGCCCGGCCGGACATAGGCGAAAGGACCGATATTGGCTTCCCGGCCAACCGTGGAGTCGATGAGAACCGACTGCAGCACGCTGCAGCCGTCACCGACAACGGTGTTCACCAGCCGCGCCCCCGGACCGATCACACAGTCTTCGCCGACCACCGTAGAGCCCTCCAGGAAGGTAAAGGGCTGGATCACTGTATCCATACCCACGGTAACCCCGTCATCGATAAAGGTGGTGGCCGGGTCGACTATGGTCACCCCTTCGGCCATCAGGCGTCTCGTCACCCGGTCCCGCATGATGCGCTCGGCCTGCGCCAGCTGGTATCGGTCGTTAACTCCCAATACCTCGTGGAAATCACCCAGTTCATAGGCCGCAACCGGGCGATTCGCAGCCACATACAATTCCACAATGTCGGTAAGATAGAACTCCCCCTGCCGGTTATGCGGCTTAATCTCGGTTAGGGATTCGAAGAACCGCTCGCGGGAAAAGCAGTACACACCGGTATTGATCTCGCAAACGGCCAATTCTTCCGGTGACCCGTCCTTCTGTTCGACAATCCGCCGGACCATACCGGCCTCATCCCGCAGCACCCGACCGTACCCGAACGGATCGTCCGGATGGGCGGTCAGTACCGTCGCCGCGGCTCCCGCACTCCGGTGGTGCGCCACCAGCTCGGAAAGAGTCCGCCCAGTAAGAAGAGGGGTGTCCCCGCACAAAACGAGAATGTCCCCCTCAAATCCGCCCAGCATATCTCTGGTCTGCAGCACGGCGTGCGCCGTACCCAGCTGTTCGGCCTGGCAGACGACCTCAGCCCGGTCTTTTACCGCGTCGGCCACTGCTTCAAACCCATAACCCGCGACCACGATCAGCCGGTCGACACCGGCCTCTCCGGCCGCCTTCAATACATGTTCCAACATCGGCCGGCCCGCTACCCGGTGCAGCACCTTCGGCCGGCGCGATTTCATTCTTGTCCCCTTTCCCGCAGCCAGTACGACCGCCGCTAATGCCAATCAGGCAACCTCCCCGGTTGAGACGCTTGATATATCGCTTAATATATCATAGAGCTAGTTCGCCAAAAGATGATTATTTCCTTGTTCGGATTTCATATTTACAGTTCAACCCGGTCTCGGGCACTGAAAGCATTCAGCACGGCATCCTGAATAAGCGCCCTGGCCGAAGCATTTATCGGGTGTGCTATGTCCCGGAAAACACCACTGGGCGTGCGTCTGCTGGGCATGGCCACGAATAAGCCGTTTTGCCCTTCCACGACCTTGATATCGTGGATGACAAATGCATCATCCAGCGTGACCGACACTATGGCCTTCATTTTGCCTTCATCTAGTACCTTACGGATTCTAACATCAGTTACCTCCACGTGACGCCCACCACCTTTTTCTTACTACTTAATGTAAGAAATTTCTGCACAAATAGCCCTTTTCCTGCCCTTTGGGCAGGTTTTTTCGATTACCGGCGATGCGGGCGACGGTAATGGGGTCGATGTTTCCGCCGCTTAGAATGATCAGCACCTTGCCGTCCGGAAGCTCCAGCCCTTCGCCAAGCATAGCCGCCAGTCCAACCGCCCCCGCTCCCTCCACAACCGTTTTTGTACGGCTGAAGAGCAGGAGAACGGCCCTGGCGATCAGGTGCTCATCTACAGGTACGATCTGGTCCACGTATTCGGCGATCAGCGCCAGCGGGAGAGCACCGGGCCGCTTGACGGCGATCCCGTCGGCGATCGTGCGCTCCCTCGGTACTTTGCGCGTATTCATCTGACCGCCGGAAAGCAGTGCAGCGGGGGCATTACGTGTGGTGATGCCGATCACCCTGGTGTCGGGTTTCAGCGTCTTGATTACAAAGCCGATCCCGCCGATCAAGCCGCCGCCGCCGACAGGCACCAGAACGGCAGCCACATCGGGCAGGGCTTCCAGTACCTCGAAGCCGATCGTGCCCTGCCCGGCGACAACCAGCGGGTCGTCAAAAGCCGGAACAAAAGCGACACCGGGCCGCGTTGCAGTGCGCAAGGCTTCCGCATAGGCTTCATCATAGGTATGTCCCGCCAGGACCACCCGGGCACCGTAGGCCCTGGCCGCGCAGATTTTCCCCTTGGGCGCTTCCCGAGGCACAAACACCGTGGCCTTCAGACCGAGTTCAGCAGCGGCCACCGCCACTCCCTGCGCATGATTCCCCGCCGAGGCGGCCACCACTTCCTGCACATCGGCGGGCAAGCGGCACATCTTATTGTAGGCGCCCCTGATCTTGAACGAACCGGTGCGCTGAAGGTTCTCAAACTTGAAGTACACCTCACGCCCCACCAGTCGGCTGATCGAACGGGAATAGCGGAGCGGCGTTCTCCGGATCACCGGTCTCAGCTCTTTCCGGGCGGACTGAACATCGGCAAGTTCCAAGACAACCTCACCCACCACATAGCGTCCCCCGGATCTACCGATACGATTACACCATCAGAGGGGCAAGAATTAGTCGTGTCATCCGGGTTTACCTCCGGTCGACTTGTGCGATTCGGGCACCATTCTTAGCGAAGGTGAGGGCTGTGCGGCCCCCGACGAGGACGTTTACGGGCGCTTCCGCAACAGTTTCCTCCGCGGCCGACCGCCTGGATCGGCCGCCTTGGGAAATAGCGCCCGTAGACAATCCGCAGGAGGGGTTCGCCGCACACCGAACCCGAGCTTGGAAATGGTCGAATCGCTAAACGGGAGACCGGGGTAAACCCGGAATGACACAGGATGTAAAACTATTCTCAGGGCAGAAGTCAATGTTGACCGGCTACGGATTATTGACTATTGTTTTATAACCGGATGTTATATAATTAAGCACAACCACTCATCACAAGGGTGATTGAAATGAATCTGAACTACATGGAGACGCTGGTCGCGGTGGCCCGTTACCACAGTTTTTCTCAGGCTGCGCAGGCCCTAAGCCTTACCCAGCCCGCGGTCAGCAAACACATCGCGCTTTTGGAACAGCACTACGGCGTCCAGCTGGTGAACCGCACCAGCCGCCGTGTTGAGCTTACCGACGCCGGCCGTGTGCTCTACGATTATGCCGTACAGATCATCGATGCGGTGAACCGCGCCTATGAAGATGTGAGCTCTTTTTCCGGTGAAATCAAGGGGCGGCTCCGTATCGGTGCCAGCACCATCCCCGGACATTACATCCTGCCCCCCCTGATCGGCGAGTTTTCAAAACGGTTCCCGGGCGTAAAACCTTCCCTCGAAATCTCCAATACCGGGAAGATCACCGCCCTGTTGCACAAGGAAGCGATCAATATCGGAGCGGTCGGCGCCCCGGTCGCCGACGATAACATTGCCTGCGAACCCTTCGCCGAAGATGAACTGGTTTTAGCCGTACCGGTGGGACACCGCTTCGACCGGCGGGCGGAAATCGAACCGTCCGAACTGGCGGGTGAGCGCCTGGTTTCCCGCGAGCCCCAATCCGGAACCAGAAGGGTTATCGAGCAGTGGCTCACCGCGGCCGGAATCGGGTTGGATACGTTTGCACCGGCCGGTGAATTCGGCAGCACGGAAGCCGTTTTGGCGGCGGTGGAGGCCGGGCTGGGCATCTCTTTCGTCTCCCGGTGGTCGGTCGCCCGAGCTCGGGAAATGGGCAAAATTTGGACCCTCTCTGTGCGGGGCTTCTCCATTAAGCGCAGTCTTTACCTGATCTACGCCCGCAACCGGGTGATCACACGTCCCACACAGGCCTTCATTGATTTCGTCCTGGCCCATGAACACTGTCGGCAACAGTAGCGTCGCACGCCTCTGACGGTCCTGAAAACCGGGGGCGGGCGCATTCTTATGCACTATCTATTACGTTTTTTTATTGTCTCGATAAAGGAATATGATACTTATTTATAGAATAAGGGACTGATGGTCATAACAGGGAGGTGATGGTGCACAAGCGGTTCAGTTTTCATGGAGGGAATGGAGCTGGTGCTCCCCACGGAATGCAAATCCGCTGGCCCAGGCCGAAAGGCGGGGGTGGTGTTCGATTCCCACTTCCCTCCTCCAGAATTTATATCTTACGAGGTGAGTCAAGTTGTTTAAGGGGAAAGGACTAATCACCCTGACCGGCCTCACCGTCGGTGCACTGGCCATAGTGCTGATGAAACTGGGCAACCCGCCCAACATGGGCATGTGTATCGCCTGTTTTCTGCGCGATGTGGCCGGAGGTCTGGGGCTGCACAGCGCGGGCAATCTGCAGTATGTGCGCCCGGAAGTGCTGGGCATAGTTTTGGGGGCCTTCGGGGCCGCGCTGGCCACGGGATCCTATCGGGCGATGGGCGGTTCAAGCGCGCTCACCAGATTCGTTCTCGGATTTATCGGTATGATCGGCCTGCTCGTCTTCCTGGGGTGCCCGCTGCGCATGCTGCTCCGCATGTCCGCCGGCGATCTTAACGCCTGGATCGGTATCGTCGGATTAGCCGCCGGGATCTTGGCCGGCGTCTGGTTCATCAATCGCGGCTTCACCCTGGGCCGGGCCGTACGGCAGCCCGCCGCCCACGGATACGTCTTCCCGGCCATTTTCGCCATCCTGCTGCTCTTCCTGCTTATGAATTCTAGTATACTTCTCTACAGCTCCGAGGGTCCGGCCTCGATGCGGGCACCGCTTGTGCTTTCTCTGGGCGCCGGACTCGTCGTCGGAATCTTGGCCCAGCGCGCGCGTATGTGCCTGATCGGGCCGATCCGCGACCTGATCATGTTCCGTGACCCCTACCTGATGTTCGGTATGGTGGGTGTTTTTGCGGCCGCCTTGATCGGTAACCTGCTGGTTGGTAATATTAACATAGGTTTTGAAAACCAGCCGATCGCCCACTCCGATGCTGTCTGGAATTTCCTGGGGATGGCTCTCGGCGGCCTCTGCTTCACCCTGATCGCCGGCTGCCCGCTCCGCCAGATGATCTCGGCCTCGGAGGGGAATACCGACTCGGCGGTAACCCTGTTCGGCATCATCCTCGGTGCCGCCGCGGCACATAACTTCGGGCTCGCCGCCAGTCCGGCCGGCGTACCCGTTAACGGGCAGATTGCCGTGGGCCTCGGATTGGTTGTCGTGGTTATAATCGGTTTCGGTTTATCAGGTGCGAGCGCACTGCAGCAAAGGAAGGTGACGGGAAGTGCCTAATACGGTAGACTGTCGCGGTCTCGGATGTCCGGAGCCCATGCTGATGGTGAAGCGGCAGATTGAAGCCCAGGGCAGCGGCACGGTCATCGCCATCGCCGACGCAGAGGCCGCACGGGAAAACATCAAGCGGCTGGCCCTCAGTAAAGGCTGGACCGTACAGATTGAAGAAAAGGACGGAGACTACTACCTGACACTCACAAAAGAGTAAAAAGTAAAAAGCGGACGCTGTATGCGCCACATCAGAAAAAGCAGGCTCTCTCTCCCCGGCCTGCTTTTTTTGTCCCTGTGTCACTGTGGCTTAGCCCGCCGACAGGATCTTCTTAACCAGCTGATAATCGCTCGGCTTATCCACGTCGACCGCAATCCCGGGATATTCCGACACGACCACCCGTCCCCGGATGCCGACCAGGCTGGTCACCTTCCTTTCGGCGTCGGCCAGGGAAACCGCGCCCAGCAGGAAACGAACCAGGAAACCGCCGCCCACCAACATCGCCAGCTTCAGCGGTTTCTTGCGAAAACGGCTGAACTCCTCACCCTTCGCCCGGCACCGCGCAAAGGCGGTTGGGCGGAAAAGAGTAATATTCCCCCCGGTAAACCGTCCGTCCTTAAGCCGGACATAAGTGCGTTTCACACCGGGGAAAGACCTGTTCACCGCCTGTTCCGACACCACCGGATAGTAAATATCCGCATCCATTTCGCCACAGCGTTCCAGAAAGTCGTCCAGAGCTTCCGGCGTAAGCAGCGGGATGTCGGACGTGGCCACCAGTACGGGTTTGTCCGGCATCCCCAGCGCCTTAAAGCCTTCGGCCACATTGTCCATCAGATCATGCTTCATTGCAACCAAACGGGTACGGGGATCGTCCAGGTACTGTTCCAGTTCGGGCGGACCAACCACCACAATCCGTCCCAGCTTCGCCGAACCGAGCAGCGCCTCCAGAACCAGTTTAAACATCGGTTTGCCGCCGATCGGGATCGTCGCCTCATACGGGGCCGCGCTCACGTCCTGCAGCGCACCGTTGTTGGGACTGCCCGCCAGAAGCACACAGTCGATCATTTATTCTTTTTCTCCTCTTCAATTGCGCTGAGCAAGCTGTTTTCCGCGTTGGCTATGTGTTCACCGGCCAGGGCCGAGGCCAATTCCACATTGCGTTCCGAAATCGCATCCACAATTTTCTTGTGTTCCTCCAGGGCATGCTTGGTACGGCCCGGCTGAGCCAAGGTAGTCATACGGAAGCGCTGGATCTGTTCGTGCAGGTTTAGAACGATCGCCTTCAACCGTTTGTTGCGGCTGGCTTTATAAATGATTTCGTGAAACTCGGTATCGTACCTCACTATCGCCTCGAGGTCGTTGTCCACCACTTCCCCGATCTGTACTACCGACCGCTCCAGTTTATCCAATTCCTCATCGGTAATCCGCTCGGCCGCCAGCCCGGCGGCAAGTGACTCCAGTGCGGCCCGCACCTCAAATACTTCGGTAATGTCCTTGTAGGTAATTCCGGCCACATAGGCCCCCTTACGGGGGATCATGACTACGAAACCTTCCAGCTCCAGCTTACGAATCGCCTCGCGGACCGGTGTGCGGCTGACCCCCAATTCCTCGGCCAACTGCAATTCCATTAAGCGTTCGCCGGGTTTGAGGATGCCCTGAATAATCGCCTCACGCAGGGATTCAAAGACAACCTCCCGCAGCGGCTTGTAGCTATCAAGCCTGACCGGCAACAAACGCCTTGTCTCTTCCATTTAGAGCACCCTCTCTCGGTTAATTAGAATTATTTTACCGTTTCACTGGACAACCGGCAACGCTAAAATCCCACCGTACTTGTCACCCAGACCCCGACTTCGGGGTTTTGCAGCCTTGAGGCCACTATTCCCGCTTCCTCCAAAGAACGGGTCAAACCGAAGATCGTGGGACCGCTGCCGGCCAACAGCGCCCCGGCAGCACCGGCTTCCTTAAGCCGTTCTTTTAGTTCGGGAAGCTCGGGATACATGGAAAAAACGGCCGCTTCCAGATCGTTGTGCAGACCATGCGCCACCGCCTCGAAATCGCCCTCCTTCAATCCCTGAAGCAGGGAGGTCGCGTCGGACGATGCCGCCGGTACCGGCAGTTCATCAAAACGCCGATACACCGCCGCCGTGCTGACCCCGTAGTGCGGTTTCACCAGCACCACCCCCATCGGCGGTGCCGGGGGAAGCGGTTCCAGAATCTCGCCGCGACCACGGGCCAGTGCCGTGCCGCCAAGCAGGCAGAACGGCACGTCCGAACCGAGCCGGGCTCCGAATTCCATAAGTTTATCCATGGTGAACCCCAAACCCCACAGACCGTTCAACCCATACAGGGCTGCGGCGGCGTCGGCCGAACCGCCCCCAAGCCCGGCCGCAACCGGAATGCGCTTGATCAGCCTGATCCGTGCCCCCCAGCGGCAGCCCGAACGGCGGCGCAGTAGATCGGCCGCCTGTACAATCAAATTGTCCGGACCGGTAGGGATTTCGGAGCTGTCGGTGGTCAGAGTCACATCATGCTCCGCGATGACAAATTCGAGCCGATCGTGCAACTCCAGCGTCTGCATAACCGATTCCAGATCGTGGTACCCGTCCGCTCGTCTGCCCCGGACGGAGAGTGTGAAGTTTATTTTGGCAAAAGCCTTGACGGCCAGCATTGACTTCCCTCCCCCGTCCTTCTAAAATTGTACCTCAGTATAAATAATCCTGCCTTCTCGTAGTTATAAAACACACCGGAGCATTATCTGCCGGGGAGGGTTGGATTTGGGCATAGAGCTGACCGTCAGTCTGCTGGCCGGCCTTTGCACACTTCTCGGAGCAGCGTTTGCGCTATTGATCGGAAGACCGGGAAACAAAACGCTGGCCGCCTTTCTCGGTCTGGCCGCCGGGGTGATGGCGGGCGTTGTCGTATGGGATCTGATTCCCGCCGCCCTCACCCAGGGCCGCGGGGAAACGGTGGTCCTCGGCTTCGCCGCGGGAGTGGCCGTGGTCGCCCTGCTTGACCAGCAGATATCCCGCATTTTCGGCCCCGCCCAGCACGGTTTTCTGAAGACGGGCATCCTGGTGGCGCTGGGAATCGCCCTCCACGATCTGCCCGAGGGTATGGCCATCGCCGCCGGGTTCGTCAGCTATACCAATCTGGGCCTTCTGATGGCGCTGACCATCGGCCTGCACAACCTGCCCGAGGGGATAGCCATAGCCGTCCCTCTGCGTGCGGCAGGGGTCTCTCCGGCCCGGGTAATGCTTTTGAACGGACTGGTCAGCCTCATTACCCCGGTCGGGACGCTGGCCGGTCTGGCCCTGGCACGCAGTGGTCTGCTTCCGATCTCCATCCTCTCCGCCGCAGCCGCCGGCGCCATGTCTTACATTGTGATTCTCGAACTGCTTCCCCGCGCGTTGCAGGAGAGTGTGCGTTTTTCCACCGGAGGCATCATCACCGGGCTCCTCATCGTCATTATCCTCAGTTCACTTCTTTAAAATCAGGAAGGCCCCGCCCGCCATCAGGAACACCCCGGCCACTCGGTACCAGGTAAAGGGAATGGTCTTCAGGCCGAAGAGACCCAGGTGGTCAATGACGGCCGCCGTCAGCACCTGTCCGAGAATAATCGCGGTCGTGGCCGGGGCCACCCCCACCTGCGGGATACTCCGCACCACCAAATAGACGATCAACACACCCAGAATTCCGCCGAGATACAGGTACCACGGGGCCTCGGCATACCGGGCGAAGCTACCCTCGCCCAAACCGAAACCGAAAAGCAACACAGCCACCAGCACCATACCGACGACCTGAACCACAAAGGTAGCTTCCAATAAGCCGATGATTTTGGACAGCCCGGAGTTGATCGAACCCTGAAAGGCCATGGCGATGCCGGAAACGGCGGCAATGATGTACGGAATGAGTTTGATAATCAAGAACCCCATCCTTCCCTGCCCGGATCACATTTATTGTTTCCGGCATTTTACCGATAATACCGCCCGGGCGCCGTTCCCTGACAACGACCCCGGTCCGTGCATATGCTGGATAACGGAGGTGATCAGATGAGTGTCGTTAATCTGGCCGTTTCCGCGCACGGCTATGGAGACGAGGGGGCCTTCGACCATCGCGCCTCGCGGACCGGCTACACCGTGCTTAAACCGACCACCGGCAAGGAACTGCTGAGGATGCTTTCGGGACGCGGCCCGATCAAAAACCTGAAGATTTTCAGCCATTCTTATCCGCGCGGAGTAATCCTGTCCAACTGGAGCGGGTTTTATTACTCACCCGGTCCCAGCGACAACGAGCTGGCCGCCTATCTGGACGATCTGCGCGCCGAAATCCGGGCCGGGCGCATTCACTTTGCGAGCGGTTCGGTGGTCGCCATGTACGGCTGCAACCTGGCGAACGAAGATTATGCCCGCAAGTTTTCCGAGGTGACCGGGGGAACGGTGGTCGCCGCCCGGGCCGGGGTGCATCCGCAAATCGCCGGTGGGCGGGAGACCGGCGTGTTCATCTCGGCCGACCGCTGGCAGAAGTTTGTCGCCGGCCGTTTTGCCGGTGACCTCGGCAGACACTACCGGGGCTGGTGAGAAGCAGAGTAGTGAGTAGTGAGCATCCAGTATCTAGCAGCTGTGCTCGGGGATTACCGGAACAAACAGTTGGAGTATGGAAAGCATACAAAAATAGGCTGCCACATAACGGCAGCCTATTTTTGTTCGGTTGGGTTAAACGGGGATGTTGATCACCTGGCCGATTTGCAGTCTATTCGGATCAACCCCGGGGTTGGCGGCCTGGATAGCGGCTACCGTCGTGCCGAATCTCCGGGCCAGCAAGAAGAAGGTGTCACCGGCCTGAATCGTATACTGCCGGCCTGTACCCGGCTTCTTCTCCTCCGGAACCTTCGGCTCGGGCTCCACGATAATGTCCTCGACGTCCTCCAAACAGATGATGACCTGCTGCTGCACGATTCTGGTCACCCGCGTATCGGTCCGGACTACAATGTTCAGGCCCACGTCGCGCTTCGATTCCAGATCGGCCGCCGCCCACTCCACGGTGCACATCACATTCACCCGCGGATCCTCGTCTCCGACGCCTCTGATATCGGCGAAGGTGGTGAAGGGGATCTCCACCTCGAAGGCGTGTACCGGCTGGGTGGGTTTATCAGCCACATAGGTAACCTTAACGGTCACCACACCGCGGATGATCACCTTGTTGGCCAGCACTTCCTCCTCGATTATCTCGCACGAAACCACAAAGACATCGAGTACCTTCTGGGCGTCCGGCTTCTGGTCGGGAATGCTTACGACATCCCGAATAGTCACCTGCCGCATCACTTCAGCCAGCACTTTATCAAGGAAGAGCGTAATCTGCTCAAACCGCTCGTTGCCGTCGATGTCCACCACAATAGTCTTGGTGATTTCCTTGGTTACCTGCGCCCTGATCTGCAGGACCACACTTACGCCCACTTTACAGTGGCCCTTCACCCGGGCATCGGCATCCTCAATGGTCACCTGCACGTCGACCATCATCTCGGGACGGGCACCCTGGACGTGGACAAACTCGGTGAACGGTATCTCCACGTGGGCGTGGTGCACCGGCTGGTCGCCCTCCCAGGTCTTTGCCACGTAGATAAGTTGCAGGGTGATGACGCCCTCAACGATGACCTTATCGCGGATGACCTCCTTCTTGGTAATCCGGATGTCCTCGATGACGTCAAGAACCTTCTCGGGACAGGGCTTTACCCCCTCGAACATCTTTTTGATGTCCACCTGCTGACTGACTACCGCCTGCCGCTCGCCGAAGGCCACAACCTCTTCCAAGGTAATATCCCGGGTCACCGGATGCAGTTGCTGAGGCGCTTCCTCCAGAACATCGACCTCAACGGTTTCGGTGACTTTGACGAAAATCTTGACGATCACCACCACCACGATGACCCGTCGTTCCTTGTCGTTTTCATCAAGGTGAACCGCAACTTTCTCCACCGTCAGCTGGACCACAACGTCCTGTCCCGGCCGGGCTCCCGGAATATCGAAGGATTCGACAAACTTGACGTCCGCCCCCACATGGTGCACGGGCTGGCTTGGCTTGTCGGCCACATATGTCACCTGGATGTGTGCATTACCCTCGACGATCACCTTGTTGGGGATTATCCGAATCTCCTTGACCCGGGCCTGCGCACGTGCGGCCAGAACCTGTTCGGCCGGCGGTTTCTCACTCGGGATAATCACCCGGGCCCGTACGGCGGCCTGCTTGGTTTCTTCCCCGATCACCTGCCGCACACGGACTCGCTGGCATCTTACCCGCCCTGGAGCTGCAGCGGCCGGACCTTCTACTCCACCCAAGAAAAATTCCTCCTTTCGGCATTTTGCTATAATATATGCCGACAAGGAGGAAGTGTGAGAATCGACCGGCTACCCAGTCGAGCGATGGGAATTGTTTCCAATCAGGACATTCTAGAATCTATGTTTCTTCTTGTCGTTGTTGTTGTCGTTATCGTCATCATCATCGTTATCGTCATCGTCATCGTCTTCCATGAGATCGCCGATGCCCAAACAGACGACTACCTTCTGCTGCACTACCTTGGTGACCTTGACATCGACGCGGACCACCAGGTTCAAACCGATATCGCGCGCGTCTTCCAGCTCGGCCGTCTCGAATTCCACCGTGCAGTCAACCATCGTCCGGACATCGTCCAGATCAGCATCAACACGCCGGAGATCAACAAAGGTGGTAAAGGGAACCTCCGCCTCAACGGCGTGTACGGGCTGGGTGGGTTTATCGGCCACATAGGTGACCTTCACCGTGACAATACCGCGGATGATCAGTTTGTTGGCCACGATCTCTTCCTCGGTGATCTCACAGGCGACAATGAACACATCCAGGATCTTCTGGGCCGGCGGCTTCTGCGGCGGAATGGTGATGACATCCCTGACAACGACATCCTTGGTGACCTCTTTCAGAACCTTATCCAGGAAGAGGGTGATGGTATCGAACAGGTTGTTCGGCTTGATCTTGACGACTACCTTCTTCTCTTTTTCCTTCGTGACCTCGGCCTTGATCTGGATCACAACCGCAATACCGACTTGGCAGTGACCCTTAACCCGTGCGCTGGCGTCCTCGATTTCCACGTTGAGGTCAACCATCATGTCCGGTTTGGCGCCCTTGACGTGCACGAACTCGGTGAAGGGGATCTCCACGTGCGCATGGTGTACCGGCTGGCTGCCCTCCCAGGTCTTCGCCACATAGATGATCTGCAGGGTGATTATGCCCTCCACGATCACCTTGTCCTTGATGACATCCTTCTTCGTAATCCGGATATCCGAGATCACGTCGAGGATTTTTTCGGGACAGGGCTTCACCCCTTCAAACATCTTCTTGAAGTCCACCTGCTGGCTGACAACGACCTGCCGCTCCCCTGCGGCAATGACTTCCGAGAGCGTGATCGTCCTGGTGACCGGATTGAGCTGCTTCGGGGCCTTCTTAAGGATATCGACTTCGACCGTTTCGGTGACCTTGACAAAGATTTTGACTACGATAACGACGACGATCACGCGGCGGGAATTGTCATTTTCATCAAGATGCACCTTCACCTTTTCGACCGTCAGTTTGACGACCACATCCTGATCGTCTTCGGCGCCCTCGATTTCAAACGACTCCATAAACTTGACGTCGCCGCTCACGTGGTGCACGGGCTGACTGGGTTTATCAGCCACATAGGTCACCTGAACGTGCGCCCGACCCTCGACGACCACTCTGTCATCAAAAATCCTGACGTCCTCGACCGCAGTCTGGGCATGGGCGTTGATCACTTGCTCTGCGGGGGGTTTCTCTTGCGGAATCACGATCCGGGCACGGACCGCAGCCTGTTTGGTGTCCTCACCAATTACCTGGCGTACACGAACGGTCTCGCATCGGACTTCATTATGCTGAATATCAATTTCGCCCATGAAAGAAATTCCTCCTTTCGGCATGATTACCATAATATATGCCGAAAAGGAGGAATTGTGATTTCACCGGTTGACTAATTGTACGGTTATCCGGTAAACATCTGCACGAAAATCTTACCGTAGGGGCTGCCCTGAACCACCCCGATACCGATATTGGTAAAGCTGCTATTCAGGATATTCGCGCGGTGCCCGGGCGAGTTCATCAGGTTCACGTGGGCCCGGTCGACGGTCGGGGCTCCCGCCAGGTTTTCCCCGGCCGTCCGGTAGCTGATGCCGAACCGCTTCATCATATCAAAAGGTGAACCGTAGGTCGGAGACGTGTGGCTGAAGTAACCCAGATCGACCATGTCTTTGGCCTTCACCCGGGCCACCTTCACCAGTTCCGGATCGATCTTGTACGCCTTCAGACCATACTTCGCCCGCTCCTGGTTGACCAGCTCGAACATCCTGGCCTCATCCGCATTCAGACTGATTCCGGGCGACGGCTGTGGCTGCGGCTGTGGCTTCGGATCCGGCTGCGGCTGCGGCTGCGGCTGTGGCTTCGGATCCGGCTTCGGCTGCGGCTGCGGCTTGGGATCGGGCTTGGGCTGCGGAGCCGGCGCCTTGCAGTCGCCGCCGGTGAAAATGACCACCGCCCGGTTGTTCCGGAAGGCCACCCCGAACTGCTTGTACCCGGGCTGCAGAGCCGTCGCCTTGTATCCGGTAAGCGATTTAGCCGCCCAATCCAGGTTGCCGGTGATTGCCGTGTTCGTCGCCAGCGGACTCTTGACTTCACCGTTCAGCATCAGTTTAACCAAACCGTTCACATCCATGGAACAGGTGGCCGCCTGGCGCTGTGCCAGATCGCAAAGGGCAGGGTTAAGGCTTAGCGGGGCCAATCCGGCCTTTTCCCGGGCTTGATTGATCAGCTTGGCCAACTTGACGTCATCGTTTGTCGGTTCACCCGCGAAGGCAACCGGCACAAGGAACATTACACTTGCCACCAACACAACTAGAAGCGCCACTATTCTCTTGTCTACTTTTTGCATGAACACCCTCCTTCTTCCTGACTTGGTCTTGTCCATCCAAAGTGTAAACTAAATGACCAATTCAGGCAAACCCCGCTATCGTTGCTGTAGTTTGGTTCATATTGCTCATTATTCCTATAAGGTGACATGACGGCAACATGTTCATTAATTAGGTTATATGCCACAATATGGTTTGTTTTGGTCATGGGCGTTCAATGCTGGCTTTTATGTCTAATTGCTCAAGTAATTCAATCGCCTTATTGGCGGCAGCACCCCACACAACGATCTCAACCAGGCCGGCCGCCGTCAGCTTCTGCAAGAACCTTAAGGGGGTGGTCTGTTCCTTTTTTTCCCCTGCATCCTCCAGGGCCGCCATAAACCCATTATTGTGACCCAGGGTCACCCCTTGATTGTAGCCCTGCGTGTAGCCGTCCTCGAAACCGATACTGTATCCCTGGTTGTAGCCCAACTCCCAGTCACGACTTCCCATTTATTCTCCTCCCAGGCTCTATCTTCTATCTAAAAGAAGGGAGAGAAGGGAATGAGCACTTTACACAAGTGTCATTCCCCACGGTTACCCCTTACCAACAGCGGGCTTGTAGATCACTACACCCAGACCGTCGGTCACAACCAGGGACTGTGCTCCCTGGTCAACGCTGTCCACGAAGCAGGTTAGAATAAACATCTTTTTTGCGCCGTAAGCCTTTTTGAACCGCCACAGCGTCACTTCATCCAGACCCGAGATAGTGGTGATCGGTTCATCTCCGCTAAACAGCCTGAGTGCATAGGTTCCGGTATCATCAGGCTCAAAATTTACCTGCACGGCCGCTTCTCCGCCCGGTTGTACAAAAAGCGCAACACGCCGGGCCAGGCGTTCGGCCTCGGCCAAAGCCCGATCCCTCTCCTTGAAGCGGGCGCCGATCACCGGAACATCGTTGATCAAATCCAGCACGATTTCGTCCGACATAGGCACCCTCCCTTTTTTGCCTATTATATGAAGGCAGAAGGCCGGGTGTTAGTTTATTATGGGTAGATAGGAATGAGTTACCAAAACTAGTGCCAAGTTTGGCTTCAATATGCAGACTTCGGAGCCCCCATACGAAATTTGCCCCGGGTATCCAAGCCGCCGATTCCCGGATAACCGGTGATGGTCGACTCAATGATTTCACGCAGCTGGACCGGCTGGTGCATCGGTGTATAGGCCACACGTTCCACGATAAACACCGGATCAAAGGCGTGGATTAAAACCCGCTCCGGGGAACTGGCAAAGTTTGCTCCGGCGTTCAGGATGGCCTCGTAATGGGATTGGCAGGCACCGGCGAAGATAACCAGATCATCACGGCTGCGCTCATATTTGCGCGCCGCCGCCACCGTTTGCACAAAATAGCGCGAGTTGCGGTAGCTGTCCAAGCTCTTGAAATCCTTCTTTTCCTTTAAAAAGGCGTCGTGGCCGGTCACCACGAGGATGTCGGGGTTGTGCTTCTCCAGAAGTGCGACGACCTCGCCCGGCTGCTTACTCTCCTTGATGTGGTAGGCATTGTGCGGGACACCCAACTGCTTGTATGTGGATACACACAGATCAAGATAGTCGGGATCACCGTCCATGTGCAATACTCGTCCCGGCAATTCAAAGGTCTCTATATCTCCAACCGCTTTCCGCGAATTGATCAGCGACATCTCTTTCCCCCGGCGCGCAAAACTCCGCCTGATGCAATCTCCGCTTTTCATCATCACTTTCCGCCAGTGTTCGGCCACTTTTTCCGAACTCACCTTCTCCAGATCATCCAGCGGCGCATCGCAGCACAGTCTGACATCCAATCCGTGCAGCAATGCCGTATGCTTGCCGTCCGGACTTTTTCGAATCTCGCGAACCTTGAAATAGAGGTCCATTTTATATGACTTTCTCCCAACAATGTCCCCCACTTCGATCTTAGCCATTGCTGCGCCCCCTCTTACAATTTCTACATGATATGTGGATCATTGTCATTCGGTCAAACAGCGGACAACCACATTTCGGCGGCGTCCTCCATATATTGGGATTAGGATGGTGAATGATAAAATGATCTGCACAGTTGTACCCGTCCAAAACGAAGCTGAGAATATCGATCGTGTGATGTCTACCCTGCTTTCGCTGCCCACCGAGATCATTATTCCGGTGATCAACGGCAGCACCGACCGCTCTGCCGAGATCATCGGCGAATACCCCTCCGACCGCGTGCACGTGCTGGAGTTTGACACTCCTCTGGGAATTGATGTCCCAAGAGCGGTGGGCGGTGCCTATGCCAAACGCCTGGGAGCGGATATCGTCCTGTTTGTGGATGGAGATATGATCGGGAATATAAGACACGACTTGATCCGGTTGTTGGATGCGCTGAAGGAACACCACGCCGACGTGGCCCTGACCGACTGCTACGCCGGTCGGTACCAACCGGGTTCGGTACAGGCACTGCACATCTGTTACCTCAGGGAATTATTCAACCGGACAATCGGGTTTGATCATTTGCGGACGGCCTCTCCATCGCACGGTCCGCACGCGGTGAGCAGGCGTTTCCTGGAGACCGTTCCGATGGCGGACCTCGGCGTACCGCCGGTAACCTTGGCCGTATGCGCCCGGAGCGGTTTGAAGGCGGTAATCGGGGCGGTGATCCCGCACTGTGCCCTGGGTTCACCGGATAAAAGCAGCAAACACACCCGGCTGATCCTGAATACTCTAATGGGTGATTATCTGGAGGCCTTTGCCGTCTACCATGGAAGAGAAAGGTCCCGTACGCTGTACGGGACCATCTTTGACGGTTATCACTCAACACGACGCTTTGACATTCTGGAAAAGTTTCTGGAGTCGATGTAATTACGCACCCTACTTGGTGTGCCGGTCGGCCACCGACGAAGCACCAAAGGCCTCGGGCTTGATCCGGGCGCTGAATCCGCTGCCGGTAACCATCCCGACCACCTCCCGGATCAGGTCCTTGGTCTCACCGTGATTGCCCACATCGATGTGGATTTCCACCTTGATGTCGTCGGTCACCCCCTTTTCCCCGAACTCCTTGGCCACCATTGCCCCCAGTTCGAGGCTCAGGGCCGTCTCGAAAAATATCTTCTGGCGCAGGCTCTTGATCTTGCGGTGGGTCTTCTTACGGTAATAGTAACGGGCCCCCTTGCCCCGGCGGTGCACGATGACGGCGGTAATGAAGCAGGTGCTCCCTTTCATAACCTGCGAGTCACTGCCGATGATGACCTTGTATGAGGAAGAGGGCAGGCCGGTAATATAATCGACAATATCGGCGATCACTTCCTCAAAGGTCAGCCTTCCCTTTGTGGGGCTGGTCAGAAACATCTCTTGTTCACTTCCCGGGTCCTCCATACCGATGCCGAGTATAGGCCTCGGCCAGGCGCGCAAATTCTTCTATCGTAAGAGTCTCCCCCCGGCGGCGGGAATCGATGCCCGCCCGTTCAAAAACATCCGCCCAGGAGCGTTTGTCAAGGCCAAGTCCTCCGCCGGCCAGCGCAGTGGACAGCATCTTTCGGCGCTGACCGAAAGCAGCCCGTACCAAGGCGAAGAATTCGGGCGCCATTTGGACCGGCACCAGCGGTTCGGGCAAGCGCCGCATCCTGACCACGGCCGAGTCCACATCGGGTGGAGGAAAGAAATTATTGCGAGAGACCCGCAGCACAATCTCCGGTTCGGTATAACAGCGGATGAGCACCGAGAGTGCCCCGTAAGCTTTGGTTCCCGGATGCGCCACCAAACGCTCCGCGACTTCCCTCTGCACCATGACCACGGCGAGACTGAACTCGTACCGCTCTTCAAGCAGGCGGGCGATAAACGGGCTGGTGATATAATACGGAAGATTGGCCACCACTTTGAAGCCGCCGGAAACACCGTATTCGGCGAGAAGCCGCCGGTAATCCACCTTAAGCGCATCAGCCTCAATAACCGAAACGGCATCGCCCAGATCGGCCAGACTCTCCTGCAGCAGCGGCAACAGGCGCGCATCCAGTTCAACGGCGATCACCCGCGCCCCGGCTGCGGCCAGACGCCGGGTAAGCACTCCGGCTCCCGGCCCGATCTCAATCACCGTATCGCCCGGCCCGATCTCGGCCGCGGAAACAATCCGATCGAGCACGTTCCCCGAGATCAGGAAATTCTGCCCCAGACTCTTTCGCAGCCTGATTCCGTGCCGCGAAAGCGCCTCCCGCAGCCGCACCGGTGACACCAAATCGGTAATCGGTCCTTCCTCCCACACCATGCTATATCCAGTTTATCACAGCGGGCGCCAAAAAATAACGCCCCGGAACAGGGCGCTGTCTTTGAAACCCGTGATTTTATTCCAGAACATACACATTCACCGTCCGTGATCCCCAGTTCAGCGCCTGCGCACGAGTGGGGAAAAAGACGTCAATGCGGTTACCCTTGATCGACCGGCCGACGTCCATCGCGGTGCCGTGGCCGTAACCATCAATGTAGAGCCTGCTACCCAACGGGATCACCGTGGGGTCGACCGCCACCGTGCCCGGTCCGGGCGGCTTGCCCGTGGCCGTGTTCCGCCCGGTATAAGTGTAAGCCGTCGCCCGGGCCGTCAGTGCCCTGGAAAAACGCAGGTCCTGCCCTCCACGGCTGACGGTGTCCACCGCTCCCACCAAAACCACCTGGTTAACAGGCTCACGAACTGTTTCGCTGGAAACCAACTCGCGAGACACCTCTACGCCATCGTGGTAAGTCACCTTCCAGGTCTTTTTCTCCAGACCGGGGCAACCCGCGCTCTGCACCTTGGTCTTCCCTTTTTCGAGATTATAGGCCGTACGCCGTGTCACACCGAAGGGGATCTCGACTTCCTCTTCCACTGTTTCCTCGGTCACCCGAATGACGGTCACCGTTAGATCAGGCTCCAGGACGGTCGACCGCTCCGGCCTGACCAGATCCTGGGAACCCACGGTGAGACCGAGCTCATCGATCAATTCCCCCACCGTTCTCGCCGTAGTCATCTCCCGCCGTTCACCGCCGTCGATTTGAACGGTCACCGGTATCGCCCGGGTAATGACGATCTCCATACCGTCTTCCAATTTGGTATCGAGAGACGGATCAACGCGATCGTGTGCCCCGAGCTCGACGCCGGATGCCTCCAGCACATCACCCACGGTGCGTTTGAAAGTAGAGACCGTCTGCCTATCCCCGTCATCGAGTAAAACGACATCCTTTTTCGCCCAGGCGAAACCAACTACCGTCAAACTCACAAACACGAAGAGGGAAATCACTGCCGCAATGATAAGCGCCCTTTTTCGAGCCGGCGCACGCTCTCCCTCACCCAGATCCCGTCTGTGGAAGGTATGCCAACCCATTTCGCAATCACCAACTTATACCATTCTTGACCAGCTGACGAAAATCCTGCCGGCAGGCCGTCAAAACTCAATCCCTTTCTGTGCTTTAACACCGTTACGGTAGTGGTGCTTTACCTCGAGCATTTCGGTAACCAGATCGGCTTCGTCCACCAAACGCGGCGAGGCATCCCGTCCGGTAAGGACCAGATGCAGACCGGGGGCTTTTCCTTCGACCAGACCCAGAACGTCGGCTTCGGAAATGAGTCCCAGCTTGACCGCATACAGGATTTCGTCCAGAATAATCATCTCATACTCACCCGAACGCACCGCCGTCCAAGCCTCGGCCAATGCCCGGGCCGCTGCCTCACGGTGTTTCGCCAGTGACTCTTCATCGCCCAGATGGACAAATCCCAGACCCATCGGGCGGATCTCAAACCCCTGTATCCCGGCGGCCGCCTTCAACTCGCCAGGACCGGTGTCACCCTTTACAAACTGCAGCATCAGCACACGCATCCCCTGGCCCAGCGCCCTGAGCGCCAGGCCCAAAGCCGCCGTCGTCTTGCCCTTGCCGTTGCCGGTAAAAACCATCACCAGTCCGCGTTCGGCCATCTGATTCTCCCCTCTATTGATCACCACATTCACTATCCTATGCGAAGTAGTCAGTAGCCAGAAGAATCTGGTGTCGCCCGTCTGAGTGACGTGAGAGTCTAAATACCAAATACTCTCCGCACATTGGCCGTCGTTTCCCGCGCCAAATCCTCAAGCGCAACACCGCGGATACCCGCCACCGCCTCGGCCGTGTGCCGCACATAGGCCGGTTCATTCCGGCGTCCGCGCCGCGGCACCGGTGCCAGATAAGGCGCATCGGTTTCCAGCATCAAGCGGTCGGAAGGCACGTGGGCAGCCACTTCGCGGGTATCTTCGCTCTTGGGGAAAGTCACCACCCCCGAAAGCGATATATAATACCCCAGCTCCAGGTAGCGCCGCGCCTGCTCCCAGTTTCCGGAGAAACAGTGCATAACCGCCCGGCGCACACCGCTTTCCGCCAGAATCCGGTAGGTGTCCTCATCGGCCTCCCGGGTATGCACAACCACCGCGCAGTCCAGTTCGCGGGCCAGGGCGAGCTGGGCCGCAAAAACATCCCGCTGGACCGGACGGGGTGAGAAATCATAATGGTAATCCAGGCCGATCTCGCCCAGACCAACCACCTTCGGGGCCGCAAGCAGTCTGCGGAGTTGTTCCAGATACCCTTCAGGTGCCTGCGCCGCCTCGTGGGGGTGCACCCCCACCACCGCGTAGACGCAGGAATAACGCCCGGCCAGCTCGATACACCGTCGGGATGAATCCAGGTCGCTTCCCACAGTAAGGATTAAACCCACCCCGGCTTCATTGGCGCGGGCGATGACCGCATCCACTTCGCCCTGAAAGCGCTTGTCGTCAAGGTGGGCATGACTATCGGTCAGCATGTTTATTTTTTCTCCGTTTCGATACGCGGGAACAGAGGCTCTCCCCGTGATATTGTCGTACCGGCGGGAATCAGTCCCCACTTCAGGGATTCCCAAGTGTGGAGATCGGCACGGTCGGCAATACCGAGCTGCGCCCAGACCCGTGCCGGGAAGCCCGGCATAAACGGCGTGAGCAATACCGTAATGATCCGGTAGGACTCGGCCAGGTTGTACATCACCGTCGCCAAGCGTTCCCGCTGGTCCGGATCTTTGGCCAGCGTCCAGGGAGCGGTCTCCTCAATATACTTGTTGGCCTTGGCCGTCAGGCGCCCGATGGCGATCAACGCGTTCGACAGTTCCACATTACTCACCAGTCGTTCGACCTCGGCCGGTACGGACAGCGCTAGATCGATCAGGTCCTGATCCAAAGGCGTGGCCGCCCCGGGCTGGGGAATACGCCCGTCAAAGTACTTATTTATCATTGCCGTCGTCCGGCTGAGCAGATTCCCCAGATCATTGGCCAGATCAACGTTGATCCGGAAGATGAGACTGTCTTCGGAGTAATTGGTGTCCAGACCGAAGGGCATTTCACGCAGCAGGTAATAGCGGATGGCGTCCACCCCGTATTTGTCGATCAGTACCAGGGGGTCGATCACGTTGCCCTTGGATTTGGACATTTTCCCGCTTTCGAGCAACAGCCAGCCGTGGCCGACAACCTTCTTGGGCAGTTCGATTCCGGCCGCCATCAGCAGAATCGGCCAGATGATACAGTGGAAGCGGATGATGTCCTTGGCCATCAGGTGTACGTCAGCCGGCCAGTAACGCTTGAAAAGCTCGTCATTTTCGGTCCCGTAACCCAGGGCGGAGATGTAATTGGTCAGGGCATCAACCCACACGTAAACAACATGCTTGGAGTCAAAGGGCACCTTGATCCCCCAATCGAACGTCGTGCGGGAGACACACAGGTCCTCCAGTCCCTGTTTGATAAAGCTGACGACCTCATTCCGCCTGGTCACCGGCTGGATAAAATCGGGGTGGGTTTCGATATATTCCAGCAGGCGGTCGGCGTACTTCGACTGACGGAAAAAGTAGCTCTCCTCCTGCAGCAGTTCCACTTCACGCTCACAGTCCGGGCACTTCCCGTCCGCCAACTGCCGCTCGGTCCAGAAAGTTTCACAGGGTGTGCAGTACCAGCCTTCATACTTCGCCTTGTAGATGTCGCCCTGTTCATAGAGCCGGGTGAAGATGTCGGCCACGACCTTCTTGTGCCGCTCATCAGTGGTCCGGATGAAGTCGTTATACTCCACCTCCAGCTTTGACCACAGATGCTTAAAACCCTCCACAATCTTGTCGACATAAGCCTGCGGATCCTGACCGTTGGCCCGGGCCATACGCGCAATTTTTTGACCGTGTTCGTCCGAGCCGGTGAGAAACCAGACATCGTAACCGGTCATCCGCTTAAAGCGGGCCACGGTATCCGCCGCCACCGTGGTATAGGCGTGGCCGATATGCAGATTATCGCTAGGGTAGTAGATAGGTGTAGTGATGTAAAAGGTCGGTTTCCCCAAACCCTGTCCCTTCCTTCCCTAAAGTTACCGACAATTCTATCCCAATAATTTGTAAATTGTCAAGTTACAGCCCCCACATCCACCGTGCGACAACAAACTGAAAAAATTTGGGGAAAAGGTGTTGACTTATAATGGAATGCTTGGTACCATTTACTTGCGCCATTTTGTTATATGATGTCGAAACAAAATTCAGGGGAGGGAGAGAGCCAGGTGAAGTCAACGGGTATTGTTCGCAAGGTGGACGAGCTCGGGCGGGTTGTGATCCCGATCGAACTCCGGCGGACGCTCGGCATCGAAGAAAAAGACGCGCTAGAGATCTACGTTGATGCCGAAAAGATTATTCTCCGCAAATATGAACCGGCGTGTGTGTTCTGCGGCAACGCGGGAGACGTCCAGCACTACAAGGGCAAACTGGTGTGCCGGGAATGCGCCATTGCCATGTTTGAAAAAGCTCAGGTCGGTTAGGCGGAGCCGAGAGCCGGACCCATCAATTTTCCGAAAGAGGCCGTTAGGGCCTCTTTTGCTTTTGTCCCTATTTATGCAACAGGTCGTATACCTCCCGGCGGTGCATACTATAGCGCCTGGCCAATTCCTTTACCGCGGCCTGCCGGTCGACGCCCTCGGCCACCAGCCTCTCGTACTCCCGCCGCAGGGCTTCGGCAGACGGAGGCGGCACTGCATCGGCCGCCTTCTCCCCCTCCGCCGCGCCTTCCAGCACAATGGTGAACTCACCCTGTGGAGGCTTGTTTTCAAAATGCGCCACCGCTTCGGATACCCGGCCCCGAAAAACCTCCTCAAACTTCTTGGTCAGTTCCCGGGCCACGGCCACCCTGCGGTCGCCGACAACCTCCAGCACGTCCCGCAGTGTATCAAGTATCCGGTGCGGCGACTCGTAGAACACGATGGTCCGTTCTTCCTTCCGCCAGGCCTCGAGCACACGGCGGCGTCCCCTGCGCGGGACAAAACCATCGAAAACAAACCGGTCGGCCTTCAGACCGGAGAGTACCAACGCGGTTAGCAGTGCGCTGGGACCGGGAACGGCTTCCACCCGGATTCCGGCTTCCAGGGCGGCCGCAATCAGGAGCCCCCCGGGGTCGGAGATCACCGGCATGCCTGCATCGGAGACCAGGGCCACCGATTTCCCCTGCTGCAGCACGTCCACCACCGACTCGGTTTTGCGCCGCTCGGAACGGGCGTGCAGGCTGGTCAGGGGAGTGCTGATGCCGTAGTGGGACAGCAGCTTCCGGGTCATACGGGTATCCTCGGCCGCGATCAGGTCAACCTCCCCCAGGATACGCACCAGGCGCAGGCCGGCATCCTCCAGGTTGCCGATCGGGGTGCCGCATACATACAGCGTACCGGCAGCCATTTCCTAACCCCGCTTCGCGGGACACCCGCAGGTCCTGACGGCCGTCAGCTCGAACTCCTCCGGTTCCTTGGCGTCCTCGAGCTCGACGGTTACCGTAGACTTAAACATGTTTACCGCCGTGACCCTGCCTTCACCCTTGGGTGTAAGCACACTGCTGCCGACCACGGGCATTTCCTTCTTCGCGTGTTCGTAGGTGTCACTCTCATACTTCAAACAGCACATCAGGCGGCCGCATATCCCGGAAATTTTGGCCGGGTTGAGTGAGAGGTTCTGCTCCTTCGCCATGCGTATCGACACCGGAGTAAACTCCCTGAGCCAGCTGGCGCAGCAGAGTTCACGACCGCAACAGCCCTGGCCGCCCATCATCTTGGCCTCGTCCCTGACGCCGATCTGCCTCAATTCGATACGTGTACGGAACACGGCAGCCAGATCGCGCACCAGTTCCCGGAAATCAATACGGCCGTCCGCCGTGAAGTAAAAGATAATCTTGTTTCCGTCAAAGGTGTAATCCACCGACACCAGCTTCATCGGCAGGCCATGGGCCGCAATTTTGTCGGCACAGATCCGGAAAGCCTCCTTCTCTTTTGCCCGGATTTCCTCCAGCCGGCGCCGGTCATCTTCATCCGCTTTGCGGATCACCGGTTTCAACGGCTGTTCGGCACCGTTTTCTTCATAGGGTGCGGGACCGGAAGCGATGGTACCATATTCCAAACCACGTACCGTCTCCACGATAACGGGATCACCAACCGCCAATTCCAGGTTTCCCGGATCGAAGCAGTATATCTTACCGGCCGGTCTGAAGGATACTCCTACCATCTGTTTGGTCAATATTCAGACCTCCTTCTCGTCAGAATAGAGTCTATCCGCCAACAACCCCCCGGCCGCCGCTGCACTTCCTGCCGCTTAGGGCGAGCAGCAGCACTTCGACAATCAGCCGCGGGTTACCATTGGCGGCGAGCATCTTTATGGCTTCATCAATGCTGCGGATGATCCCTGCCAATTCTCCTGCACTGTAACGGGTCCCCGCCCCCCTGATCTCATCGAGACGGTCGGCATTCACCAGCAGACCGGTCTCCCCGGTTTCGCGCCAGAGCAGCACATCCCGGTACCAAACCAACAGGGTGCGCAGGCGTTCTTCCAAAGCGTCCCGGGTTCCGATTTTCCGGGCGATCACGGTGATTTCCGCCGGACGCATCGCGGGCGCCCTCTGCGCCAGATCAATCATTTCGTCTCTGACCAGAAGGTGCTGTTTGCCCCGGACTATTTCCAGCGCACATCCCAGACTTCCCTCGGCAAGAGCCGCCGCAACCTCCGCCTCCGGCCCCATATATCCCATTGTTTCCAAACCGCGGCGGATTTCATCACGCGAGAGGCGGCGAAAGGGAACGCGAATACAGCGCGAACGGACGGTGAGCGGGATGCGCTCCGGACAGGGTGACAGAAGGAAGAATACCGCTTTGCCCTGCGGTTCTTCCAGGGTTTTCAGCAGGGCGTTGGCCGCCTCGGTGGTCAACTGATCAGCCGGATCGACCACAAAGATGTGCCGGTCCCCGCGCGGTCTGTAAGCCAGTGCCGCCTGTATCCGGCGCACCTGGTCGATGCCGAAGCGCTGACCGGTCCCTTCCAAGCGCAGCACATCCGGATGCGATCCTGCCGCCGTCATCCGGCAGTCGGGACAGGAGCCGCATCCCCCATCGGTCCTCGGTCTGGAACACACAAGCAGGCCGATTAGAGCCTCGGTCATACTTCTCTTCCCGACACCCTCCGGGCCATGCAGCAGGTAGGCCCGGGTCAGCCGGCCGTTATGCAGAGCGGCCGTCAGTGACCGTCTGGCCGTTTCCTGACCGATGATATCACTTAACCGGATTAGAAATCACCTCTACTCGTTCCCGGATCGCGGCTGCTACTTCCGACGGGGTGCCGTCGGCCGAAAGCACCAGATAACGGTCGGGCTCTGCCGCCGCGAGTTCAAGATAACCCTGCCGCACACGCTGATAGAACTCCTGTGTTTCCTGTTCCAGGCGGTCGGCCTCGTGCCCTGCGCAGCGGGTCAGAGCCGCATCCACCGGAAGATCCAGCAGTACGGTCAGCACCGGCTGCAGCCCGCCCGTCGCCAGGTGATTCATCTGCCGCAGGCGGGTCAGGTCGAGTCCCCGGCCATACCCCTGATAGGCCAGGGTGGAGTCGGTGTAACGATCGCTAAGCACGATCTGCCCGGCCTCCAGGGCCGGTCTGACCACCTCGCTCACAAACTGGGCCCGCGCCGCCACATAAAGCAGTGCCTCGGTTTCGCGAGTCATCTCCCTGTATGCCGGATCGAGCAGCATCGCGCGGATTGCCTCGCCGATTCTGGTACCTCCCGGTTCCCTGGTAACCAGCACCCGGCAGCCGGACGCCGCGAGCACCCGTCGCAGCAGTTCAATCTGCGTGGTCTTCCCGACTCCGTCTATACCTTCAAACGCAATAAACATCCGTGCTTTACCTTTCCGCCACCACCCGCAGTGTTTCGCCCGTCGGGTCGTGGGCCGTGAGAAGTTGTCCCCCGCTCCGGACTTCCAGAATATATTCTATCATTTCTGCGGTTATTTTTTCGCCCATAATTAACGCCGGGATACCCGGGGGTGAAACGGTAACCGTTTCTGCAGCCACCCGTCCCTCGGCCCGAGACAGTCTCACAGACTCGGCCGGAGCCAGGAAGGCCTGCCGAGGGGTGAGAACGAGGGGCACTTCGGGCGGCCGCAACGCCGGACGGCTGCCGCGTGTCCGGCGACTCCGGGGCAGCCTGCGCACGGCCGCCAGCAGACGGCGCACATCCTCCCGGCGGCTGCCCGGCCCGATCACCAGCAGCAGATTATCCTGATCGGCAAGCTCGGCCTGAATGCGGTGGGCACGGCCCATCAGAAGCCGGGATGCAGTCCTGCCGTCAATCCCCGCCGCCCGGAAGGAAACCAGCACCTTGGCCGGGTCCTGCCCATCAGGCGCGTGAAACACCGGGAAACCGGCGCCCTCGAGACCCCGGCGCAGTTCACCGGCCAAATCGACCATCCGCCCCGCCAAACGGCCGCCCTGCAGCGCCATCTGCCGGCGCGCCAGATCTAGGGAGGCCATCAGCAGGTATGACGGGGACGATGTCTGCAGCATCCTCAGGGCGCGGCCGACCACCGCCTGGTCGATGCGGCTGCCCCGGAGGTGCAGCAGCGCCGTCTGCGTCAATCCGGTACCCATTTTGTGCATGCTCTGCACCGCCGCGTCCGCCCCCCAAGCCAGTGCCGGGCGCGGCAGGGCGGGATGAAAGGGGAGGTGCGCGCCGTGCGCCTCGTCCACCAGCAGAGTGATTCCCGCTTCCCGGATCAACTGCACCAGTGCCTCGTTCAAACCGGCCGCCCCATAATAATTCGGGTGCACCGGCAGAAAAGCCCGGGCACCGGGATGCCTGCGGACGACCTCGGCCAGATCGGCTGGTCTGACTCCCAGGTGAATCCCAAAATCGGGATCGACCGGCGGGGTTACAAAAACCGGCCTCGCCCCGGTCAGTACCAAACCGGCCACCGCCGATCGGTGTATGTTTCGGGGCAGAATCACGGTGTCCCCCTCCCGGAGGACGGCAGTCATCATCGCCTCCACTCCAACCGTACTGCCGTTCACCAGAAAAAAGGTCCGGTCGGCACCGTAGAGGCGGGCAGCCAAGGCCTCGGCCTGCGCGATCGGTCCGCTTGGGGCGTGCAGGTCATCAAGTCCGGGGAGTTCGGTCAGATCATAACGGGCTAACTGACCGGCCAAAGCTCTCAACGTACGGGCAAGTCCTCTTCCGCCGCCATGCCCCGGAAAGTGAAAGCCGGCATACCCCTTCCCCACGTGCCGCCGCAGTGCTTCCCACAGTGGCGCCTTTGCCTGGCGCATGCGCTTCACCCCCTCAATTGTAGCCGGAGGCTGTATTCCCTAAAGATTGACACTTTCAAAGAAACGAATGGAATCGTATCATCCGGGCAGAGACAAAGCCTCTTCCACGGGGAAGAGGCCTCACACAACCACCAAACAGGCTTCCACTTTAGTGCTTTAGTTTCTTCTTCCGTTCTTCCCTGCTCTCCCGGACCACCAGAATTGCACAATCGGGGCACACCGTGGAACATATGCCGCAGGATATGCATTCGTCATTGATCGGCTCAACCGTCGGCGTGCCGTACACGCCCAATGTTTTGGACCATCCCAGGCACTCCTTGGGACACTTCTCGATGCACAGGCCGCAGCCCTTGCACAAACCGGGGAAGACAGTAAAGGTTCCCCGTTTGGTGTTCTTGGTCTCGTGTTCGAAAGCCATTTATTCTTGACCTCCCCGCAGCACCTCACTGACCAGTTCCATTCCCCTCTGGATGGCCCGGTAGTTCAGTTCACGCAGTTTCGGATCCTGTTCAAACTTGTAGCCCAGCCGGTTTTCAATCGCCTTCTTCGCGTTATCCAGGCTGACCACCTTGGTGGCCCCGATCACCGCACCCATGATCAGGATGTTGAACACCCGCGGGTGCAGTTCCTTCTTCGCAATCTCCACTCCCGGAATGGCCAGCACCTTCGCCGCCCCCTGGGGGAGTTCGGTCTTAGCGCCGGCCGCCATCGTGTCGTATACGAAAACCGTTTCACCGCCAACATACTGACCGACCCGTCCCACCGCCCGCTCGCTCAGCGCAACGACGATATCCGCAATCGCAAACTTCGGTGACCCGATCGGCTCGTCACCGATTTGGAGGAAGGCCACACTCACACCGCCCCGTTGCTCCACACCGAAATTGGGGATGTAGAGCACCTGTTTTCCTTCTTCATAGGCGGCCTCGGCCAGAATCTGCGCCACGGCCTGGATGCCCTGGCCCCCCTCGCCCGCAATCAGTATCTTAACCAGCTTAGCCATTGCTGCGCGCCCCCTCTCCGTCTTTCGGTTTGGGCGCTGTAGGATCCTTGAGCTCACCCACACGGAAATGTGCCGGCATTTTTTCTTCGATGAACTCCCACGTTTTCTTGGCATTGGTGCGCCAGTTCGTGGGACAGGTAGAAAGCACCTCTACAAACGAAAAACCGCGCCCCTCCATCTGGTTCTGCAGGGCCTTGGTGATCATTCTCAGCAGCTGCTTCGGCCGGGCAATCGTACCCCGGGCCACGTACGCCCCCTCGGGCGTAATCGCGCTCACCATCTCCGGTCCCTGCGTCGGGCTGCCCGTCTGCTCCACGTCACGCCCGTACGGCGTGGTCTCGGTCTTTTGCCCGGGCAGGGTGGTCGGGGCCATCTGCCCGCCGGTCATCGCGTACTGTGTATTGTTAATAACTATCGCCGTAATCTTTTCATTGCGGGTGGCCGCGCTGACCAGGTGCTGGGCACCGATCGCGTAGCCGCCGCCGTCACCCATATACGCCACACAGATGAGTTCCGGCCGGGCCCGCTTAATCCCGGTCATCACCGGTGTCGTACGGCCATGGTGCGTCTGTACGCTGTCCACGTTGAAAAAGTCCCAGGCCAAGAGCGAACAGCCGATGTCGCACCCGAAAATAACCCGGTCCTGGATGCCCAGCTGATCAATAGCCTGTCCGAGCACCCTGAGGGCTATACCGTGCCCACATCCGGGACAGAACTTGTGCGGTTTGGTTTCCCTTCGCCAACTCCGCGGCATTGCCGGTTGAACTGCCACAGTCTAACCCCCTTATGCTACGAGTTCCCGGGAACGGGCGACAACCTCTTCGGGAGTGATCCCGACACCCGGCCGGAAATGCGGTACGATCTCCACCGTCTTGCCGTACAGGGACTCCTTGATCAGGCGGGCCAGCTGTCCCTGGGCCGACTCCACAACCAGAATCTTCTTGGTGCGGTCGGCCATCGCCCGGAGCGCCCGGTCAGGCATCGGCCGGAGCGTGATCGGCCGGAAATAACCGACGTTCAGCCCCTCGGCCCGCAGCGACTCGACGGCCTGCCTGGTGGCGCGGGCCACTACCCCGTGCGCCACGATCACCACATCAGCGTTTTCAGTGCCGAATTCGTCGTGTTCGGCCACTTCATCCACAATCCGGTCGTAAGCCTTGATGTGGTTGGAGAGTACTTCGTACAGCTCTTCTTCGGTATTGTATGTGTTCCGGTAGTGCCCGGGAAGGCGATCGACGCCGGGCATACCGGGCAACCCCAGATAGGGTTCCGGTTTCACCAGCTCGATACCCTTTTCCAGCGGATCATATATCGTCAGCGGTTCACGCATCTTCGCCTGGTAGCCGTCACCCAGCACAAAGGTCGGGAACCGGTACTTCCAAGCGGTGTTAAAAGCCTTGATCATATAGTCGAACAGCTCCTGGTGGGTGGCCGTCGAGTACACGATCCGGAATCCCTCGCCGTTGCCGCCGAAGGTGGTCAGCATGACTTCCTGCTGCGAGTAAATAACGGTGGCTGTTGAAGGACCGCCCCGCTGCATAACGGCCACCACAACGGGCAGACGCATCATCTCGGCCATCGCCAGGGGTTCCTGCATCAAAACGGTACCCGGACCGGCCGTCGCCGTAAAAGTCTTTTTCCCGGCCATAACCCCGCCGATCGTCGTGAACCCGGCGGACAGCTCATCTTCAGTCTGCAGAAAGACCTTGCCGTACTTGGGCGCCAGCCGGGTCCAGTAGTGCATCACCTCGTTTTGCGGGGTAATCGGGTAGCCGTACATGATATCGGCCTGCCCGGCAAGAGCCGCCCAAGCCACAACCTCGTTACCGGTCATAAACACCCGCTTTTCACCCGTGATCGGTTTCTCCGACATCTGAGCACCTCCAATTCCGCTCATCTCACCAGAATGTGCGCGGCATATATCGCTTGATAACGCGGACGGGATTGCCCGCCGCATCCTTTGGGCCGATCTTATCGGCAATCCCGGCCACCGCAGTGGTCGCCACCACCGGGATACCCAGGCGCCGTGCAGCCTCAGCAACCACACGCGCCCCTTCCTGAACCATCTGCACCGTTGTCTCCTCAACCATGTGGGTGTTGTTGATGAGGCCGTCGACCACACCCATCTCACGGGTGTACGCGACGATGTCGTCGGCGGTGGCGGTCATCGGGCGGCTGATGTTAACCACGGCCAAAACCGTGAAAGACGGTTCATCCTCCACACCCTCAATCAGGTTTAGGGTACGCAGGCCATCCACTCCGTATCCAATATCAAAAATAATATCGCCGGAACGTCTCAGGGCCCATCTGGCTTCAGCCTTGAGAATGGTTCCGGCCTCCCCCAAGCCAACCGTATCCCTGGTTTCCCAAGCCACCACGTTCAGACCCTGCGCCTGGAGCTCTTTTTTTATCGGGCGCAGGGTATAGCAGGGCTCCACCACATCCATATCTACCAGAGTAACCTCGCGCCCCATCGCAACCAGATCCAGAGCGCGGTTCACAGCCACCTCGCTCTTGCCGCCGGCGTATTCACCGACATAGGCTTCAACAATACGGCGCGCGATAAATCTTCACCCTTTAACTTTTGAAAAATTCCAAAATTTCATTTAATATACGTTAGGCTTCAGGCGCAAGTCAACATTAGCCGACAATGCATACTGAATACTTAAAACCAAGTCCAACAAACTCAGACTACAAACAACTTCAGCAAGACCAGCAGCACCACACCCGGAACCTGCAGAACGGCTGCCGTCGCGATGGTAAACAGATTAAAGGGAATATGAAAGCCGAACAGAGCACCGCCCAGATTGACCGCGACCAGCAGCGCCACCCCCACGAACGTATAGCCCACCAAACGGCAGAAATACCGAAAAGGGGTGAGCAGAAAACCGGCGATAAGGTACAGGCCGCCCAGCCCCAACAGACCCAGCAAGACCAGTTTCCAGTCCACGATACATCCTCCTCCCGGGTTGTCCTTACCAATAATTATTGAGCCGGGAGGAAAATTATACCTCTCTGCGCCCCTCTATGGCCTTGGCCAGCGTACGCCCGTCGGCGTATTCGAGGTCTGCGCCCACGGGCAGCCCGTAGGCCAGTCTGGTTGTCTTCACGCCGAGCGGTTTCAAAATCTTGGCCAGGTAAAGCGCCGTCGCCTCTCCCTCGAGGTTGGCGTTGGTCGCCAGAATCACTTCCTCAACCCCGCCGCGCCGGACACGGTCGAGCAGGAGACCGATGGTCAGCCGGTCCGGGCCGATGCCTTCCATCGGCGAGAGACTGCCGTGCAGCACATGGTAGCGGCCCGAAAAGCCGTACGCCTTCTCCAACGCGACCACATCACGGGGCTGTTCGACAACACAGATGATACGTCGGGTGCGTCCGGCATCGGTACACAAGGCACAGGGGTCCTGATCGGTGATATTCGCACATTCCGAACAGTAGCGGATCTTCTCCCGCGCCTCGGTAATTGCTGCGGCCAGACCGGCGGCCGTTTCCGGCGGCGCGGTCACCAAATGGTAGGCCAGCCGCTGGGCCGTCTTGGGCCCGATGCCCGGCAGCTTGGCAAGTTCCTCAACCAGTCGCCTGATCGAACGCACCTGATACATCGGACACCCGGCTAAAACAGCCCGGGAGGCATATTCAGCCCGCCGGTAAGCTTGCCCATTTCAGCAGAAACCATATCACGCGACAGGCGCAGGGCCTCGTTCGTGGCGGCCAGCACCAGATCCTGCAGCATTTCCACATCTTCAGGGTCGACGGCCTCGGGGCTGATCGTTACCGAAATAATCTCCTGCTTGCCGTTGGCCACCACCTTCACGGCACCGCCGCCCGCAGCGGCCTCCACCGTGCGTTCGCCAAGCTCTTCCTGCAGACGCATCATGTCGGCCTGGAGCTTTTGGACCTGTTTCAGCATCTTCTGCATGCCCACTTGACACTACCTCCTTAGTTAAGCTTCCCCGGATGATTCATCGGTAACACAGTTTATACGCAATGGAACGGCCAATACCCGGGAAAGTGCCTCCTCCAACGCAGCGGTGTGTTCCTGCTGCTGGAAAAACCTCATCGTAAAGGGGTCGACGAAGGCAACGGTCAGCGTTTGACCGTCCAGACACACCGGCCGCACACGCCTTATATACTGGCTCTTGTGACAAGCAGCCAGCACCTCGGGCCAGCGCCGCCGTACCGTATCCAGATTCACACCGGACTTTGCCCGCGTCTCTTTGCCTGCAGGCCGCGCGTCCGGCCCCGGGCCGGAGGGGGGATCTCCGGCATTCTGCGGTTTGGGGCAAAGCACAGCAGAACTACGCTCCGCAGGTGCCTGTTTCACAGGCTCGGCCTTGGGTAACCGGTTCCGGCTCTCTCGGAGGCCGCGTTCAAGCCGCTGAACCTTCTGTTCAAGAGCGGAAATGCGCCCCTCAAGATCGTCATCGCCGTGCACAAAACGGATTACGGCCAGTTCCAGCGGCAGACCCGGGCGGGAGGCAAACCGCATTTCCTGCTCCGCATTGGCGAAAAGGGTCAGCAGGCGCAGAAGCCGTTCCCGGCCGGTCTCGGAATCCTTTGGGGAATCAATGGCGGCCAGCAGGAGCTCGCGCAGGTGATCGTTAAACTCGCGGGCGAACAGCCGGAGGTCCTTGCTGCTTTCCACCTCATGCAGCAGAGCCAACGCCTTGCCGGCGTCACCGTCCAGCAGCCGGCGGGTAAGCTCATCCAGTACTTCCCGCCGCACCGTACCCAGTACGGCGTGCAGATCATCCATCGTGATCCGTTCACCGCCGAGCGCCGAAACCTGGTCCAGTACGCTCAAGGCATCCCGCAGGCTGCCCTCACTCACCCCGGCGATCAGTTCGGGTACGCCGTCGTCGACAACCAAACCGGTTGCCCGGATGACTTCATCCAGCCTCTTCAGAATATCTTCCGTGCCGATCCGCCGAAAATCAAACCTCTGGCACCGGGAAATGATGGTCAGCGGCACCTTGTGTGCTTCGGTGGTGGCCAGAACAAATATGACGTGGCCCGGCGGTTCCTCCAGGGTTTTGAGGAGCGCGTTGAAGGCTTCCCCGGTCAACATGTGCACCTCATCGACAATGTAGACCCGGTACAAGGAGGAAGCCGGACGAAACTTGATCTGTTCGCGCAACTCCCTGATTTCATCGATTCCTCGGTTGGAGGCGGCATCTATCTCCAGCACGTCGACTGAAACCCCGTTATTCACCGCCACACAACCGGGACACCGGTTACAGGGCTCAGCCCCGTCCCGGTGGGTGCAGTTGACGGCTTTGGCCAAAACCTTGGCCGTGGTTGTCTTGCCCGTCCCACGCGGCCCGCAGAACAGGTAAGCGTGCGCCGTTCTCCCGGAAACCACCGCATTGGCCAGCGTACGGGTAATATGCTGCTGACCGGCGATATCCTTAAACCGCTGCGGTCGCCAGGTTCGGTACAGCGCCTGATACGTCAACTGTGTTCACCCCGATTCAAGGTTAGCATACCCTTCCATGTATGGTCAAGAAATAGCTGTTGAGCGGTTGTATGCGGGAGTTATCCGGTCCCGTCGACGGTCTTCCGAAGCGCGGCCACCCGACTGGGATGAGCCTTAACCAGGCGGTTCTTCTTCAGGTTGTCCCTGATGATCCGTGAGATGTCACGGTCATCGGATGCGGCCCATTTCTCCAAAAAGGAGAACCCCTCTTCCGGCAGCGCCACTACAAAGACACTTAGTGCATAGCCCATGGTATCGACCAGCGTCTTGAACTCGTCCGTTCGGCGTTCCCCGGGCGACAGGTTTGAAACACGGCGCATGATCCGTTCGGAAAGCCAGAGGGCATCCCGTGCCTGCTCGGGCTTGGCAAGCAAATCCGGTTCAGCAAGAGTGGCCGCCACCGCCCGGTAAAAAAGCGGCGTACCGACCTGCACCCATTTCTTAAAAAGGACGAATACATCCTCGAACCGCTGCCGGGCAACCCGCTGGAGTCCTATAGCCGCCGCTTCCCGTATCCGCCAGCGGGGATCCTCCGCCGCATCAGAAAACAGGTTGAATATCTCCCCCATCACCACCGGATCACAACGACCGTATACGGCACCGAAAGCCTGCAGCGCGCAGAAAGGCAGGAACTCGCGCGGTGAATCGGCGGGTGCCTCGTCCGGGTTGAGCCGCGCCCAATCCCGAACCATCAGCCACAGGTCAAGATCAACATTGGCCGCGAAATAATCGGCGAAAGCCGCTGCCAGTTCCAGGTTCGCCCTCGGTCCCGGCAGGCCGGAATTGGCGGTCAGATAGCCATCCAGGGCCCCTGCCCCATCATCCCGCACCAAGGTCTCTATCGCATTGAAATACTGTTCCTGCTTACCCAACTCCGTCTCAACCCTTCCAGGTTGGAATTATGCCGGTTGTCATCTAATATTGAGTATATCATTTCCAAGAAGCAAAAAGGGGAACAAGCCTCCCGCCCCCCTGCTGACCATTTCTAGCAAAAAGAGGCGGGTCAAACCGCCTCTTTCGAGCATTTTATTTAGCCGTGCACCCGCCTTTGAACAATGACTTCCGGGCGTTACCTCCCGCAGGTTGCTCAGGCCAGGCAGCCTCGCGGCACCCGGAGGGGTTCCCTTAGTGCTGCTTCCGTCAGGACCTGACACGATTCGAGAAGCTCCGTCGCGCGAGACCCAACCGTCAACGCCCCTTACGGCGGCCGGACCCCACAAGCCAAGCCCTCGGACGGGAATTCAACCCCGCTGTAGCGGATTGCGGGTTACAGGGCACCGCTACCTCCCCGTCTAGCACGGCAAACCTTTATTCAGTATTCAGGAGTCAGGAGTCAGAATTCAGGAGCAAGGGAAGGGTCCCCCACTCACTACTCACTACTAAAATAATGGCGGAGAGAGGGGGATTCGAACCCCCGAGGCAGTTTCCCACCCACACGCTTTCCAGGCGTGCGCCTTAAGCCAAGCTCGGCCATCTCTCCACTAAAGCTATGAACGTTTTGCGCCCGGCATTTCGGCCTCAACGGCTGATTGCCGCGACTCACTCATTTTATCATCAATTACGCCCGATTTCAAGCACCCGACACTGGTACAACAGCCGGAAAGCTCCCCGGCCCGAAACAGGCTTGGGCGGTTCCCCCCGCCCATTCCAGACGCGTTCTTGGGTGATTATACCAAGGGCCGGACCCGGCCCGCAAGGGCATACTAGGTGGAAGCCTGAACTAAGGAGGTATTGGCAGATGGACAAGGACGAGTACCGGAAGGGTGAACGTGTGGAGCGGCCGGAAACCCTCTTTGACCAGCATCGGCCGCCCGGATCGCCCCAACCGCGGGAAATCAAGTCCCAGCAGGCCCAACTGCGGAGCAAACACCGTCACGACGTGCAGAAGAACGTCCGCCTGGACATGGAGTACAAAACCGGCCGGAATCCAGAGCACAAGGACCTCTACAAACCAAGCTGATCTTTAATCTGAAGGGATCCCGCAACGCGACGGGATCCCCCGGTCCTTCTTTTACTCCACCGCTTTACTCAAGCGGAAATACGATCTTGGTCAGTAGCTCGCTTTCCGGCACCTCGGCCGGAGAATTGTAGTAGAACTCATAGGACACGCCCGTGGCCGTATACCCGTTTTCGTCCACAAACCGCATCAGCGCGGCATAAGCCGGTTCAACCTGATTGTAGGGTCCTTTGTGCAGACACGATACCTGCTTCCCTCCGGGTATCTCGCCCGCCTTGATCACGCCCCTGCCGGGAAGCGCCTTCGCAACCGGGAACCCGATTTCCACATCAAGATCATTCATATCCGTGTTGTAATACCCGGTGAAAGCGGCACCCGCCGGTTTTTCGCCGAGTTCATCCAGATACGCGATGATCGCCCGAAAGGCCTTACCCAACTCCTGCGGCAGATTACTCACCGCCGTTCTGGTGCGAACAGACAGCACGGGCTGCGCCGGTCGCTCCTCAACCTCAATCTTATACTCCACTCTATTTCCCCCAATTCTTCAGTGTCGCTACCTTAGCGGAATACTCCTTTTGAGTATAATTCCAACCTTTGCCTGCGTCAACGAAGGATTTCCGGTTCCGCAAAGCGTAAATCATCATTGACAGATGAATAGACGTAAGCATATTATGTCTACATTATTTATAGACAAGGAGAGGTCTTAATGGATGCGGTCCCGCGACTCTTTTGGCAGGCATCACTCGCCGAGCTGAAAAAGGGATACCTTTACCACAGGCCTGACGACGCCTTCGTTTGTTTGATTTGCGGCACGCGGTTTAGTAAAGGCATCGTTTATGCCGGCGATGACGGTCTGCTCTATGAGGCTGAAAAGCATATGCAGATGCACATCAAACAGGCCCACCAGTCCGCCTTCCATTCTCTGCTGAATCTGGACCGGAAGCTGACCGGCCTGACCACTCATCAGAAGAGAATTCTGGAACTCTTCTACGGGGGTTTCAGCGACCGTGAGGTGGCCGAAGCCATCGGCACGCACAGCACCTCCACCGTCCGCAATCACCGCTTCAACCTGCGGGAGAAGCAGAAGCAGGCCAAGGTGTTTCTGGCGATAATGGAACTGCTCGAGGAAAGGCCCGCGCAAAGGCGGTTCTCTGGGCATATCCCGCACCTTTACGGGCAGGGGGACGAGCGTTATGCAATCACCGAAGAGGAGAATGAAAAGATTCTCGCCGCCCACTTCAAGCACGGACCCGACGGCCCCCTGGCATCTTTTCCACGAAAAGAGAAGAAGCGGGTGGCCATCCTGAGGCATCTGGTCAAGAACTTTGAGGCGGGGCGAACGTATACGGAAAAGGAAGTAAACGATACCTTGCGCGCGTTTTACGACGACTATGCCCTGCTGCGCCGCTGCCTGATCGACTACGGATTGATGAACCGGACTCCGGACGGGCGTGCGTACTGGACGGAATCCGCACCCGAAGCGAACTATCCTTGGAGGAGTGATCCCGCAATGGACAGGCGAAAAGAACTGAAAAGGACCTATAAGGAAACCCCTCGCCCGATGGGCGTGTACCAGATAAAGAATCGGGCTACCGGAAAGGTCTTTCTCGGCAGCAGTATGAACCTTCCGGGAAGCCTCAACAGCAACCGCTTCCAGCTGAACATGGGAAGCCACCGCAACCAGGCGCTGCAGGCTGATTGGAAACAGTACGGACCGGATGCCTTCTCTTTCGACATTCTGGAAACGATCAACCCGGAGAAGGTCGCCAAGGATAAATGGCGGGAAGCGGTCGCGGCCATGGAACAAAAGTGGCTGGACTCCCTCCAGCCGTACGGGGAACGCGGTTACCACAAGAAAGTGAATAAGTAATTGCGACGGGCCCCACCGGCGGTGGGGCCCGTCTGGTCGCTGCTACAACGGGAAGTCCTTGCCCAAGTACTTATGGGTAAAGGACCGGGTGCGGTTGGCGTAATCCTCCACAATGTGTCCGTTCCCGATGACCTTGTATTTGTAGATAACCAGTCCGTCCAGCCCGACCGGGCCCCGGGAGTGGATCTTCCCGGTGCTGATCCCGACCTCGGCCCCGAATCCGTAGCGGAATCCGTCGCTGAAACGGGTGGAACAGTTCCAGAAGACGTTGCCCGAGTCCACGTAATCCATAAACCGGGCGGCTCTGTCTTTGTCCCTGGTGATAATGCTGTCCGTGTGCCCCGACCCGTACTTGTTGATGTGGTCGATCGCCTCGTCAAGCCCCCCGACCACCCTGATGGAAAGCTTATAGTCCAGGTATTCGGTTATCCAGTCGTCCTCCGATGCGGGGGCGACCGGTATGATCGCGCGGGTTTTCTCACACCCCACCAGCTCAACCCGTTTATCTTCAAAGGCCTTCTGCAGTTCAGGCAGGAAGGCCGGGGCAATCTTCTCATCCACCAGCAGGGTCTCGGTGGCGTTGCACACAGCCACGTACTGCGTCTTGGAATCGACGACGATCCGGACCGCCATCGGCAAATCGGCGTCGGCATCCACGTAGCAGTGGCAGATGCCGTCGGCGTGTCCCATGACCGGAATGCGGGAGTTGTCCATGATGTAGCGGACGAACTCGTTGGAGCCCCGCGGGATGATCAGGTCGATGTACTCGTCCATCTTCAGCATTTCGCCCACGTCCTCACGGGTCTCCAGCAGGGCCAGCCAATCTGCGGGAAGGCCGGCCTCTTTGGATGCCTCGACGATCACTTCGGCCAGTATCCGGTTGGTTTCTCTGGCCTCCGATCCGCCTTTAAGCAGAACGCCGTTGCCGCTCTTCAGGCAGAGGGTCGAGATCTGCACCAGGGCATCGGGTCTGGACTCGAAGATGACACCGATCACCCCGATCGGACAGGTCACTTTGTACAGTTCCAGCCCCTCGTCCAGCTCGGTGGACAAGAGCGTCTTCCCTACCGGGTCTTCCAGTTCGGCCAAGCTGTGTATCCCGTCCACCACATCGGCAATCTTTGCTTCGTTAAAAGTGAGTCTTTTCAGGAGAGGCGCCGGGAGATTCTCCATTTCGCTGCGGCGCAGGTCCTCTTGATTCGCCCGAATGATCTCATCCTTTCGGCTGGTCAGTGCTTCGGCAATCCCGGCGAGGGCACGGTTTTTCAGCGCCGTGTCGGCGCCGGCCAGCTGTATCGACGCTTCCCTCACCCGCCGTGCCAGTTCGTTCATACTCATCGCTATCCCCCCTCGGGAATATCTTATCACTATTCCGACAATTAAGTAATCCCGGAAAAGCCTGATGAAAAAAGCGCATTCCCAAGCCGGAATGCGCCCCGAAACCGAAGGATGCCAACGAGAAAACAACTTTCTCAACGTGTCATCCGGGTTTACCTCCGGGCGACTCGTGCGATTCGGGCACCATTCTTAGCGAAGGTGAGGGCTGTGCGGCCCCCGACGAGGACGTTTACGGGCGCTTCCGCAGTTACTTTCTCCGCGGCCGACCGTCTGGATCGGCCGCCTTGGGGAAAAGCGCCCGGAAACAATCCGCAGGAGGGGTTCGCCGCACACCGAACCGAGCTTGGAAATGGTCGAATCGCTAAGCCGGAGTCCGGGGTAAACCCGGATGACATGACTCCGTTGTCATTCCTCTAGTTGTGTCACCCGCCAGAGTGACGTGGAGCGCGATTACTCTCCCCAGTAGGCCTTGATCCCGTTGACTATGGCGGCAGCCGCCTTCTCCCGAAACCAATCCTGGGCCAGAAGCTGTTCCTCTTCATAATTGGACATGAAGGCGATTTCCACCAGCACCCCCGGCATCTTGGTGTTCCGCAGCACATAAAAGTTGCAGCCGAATACGCCCAGATCTTTCCGCCCCAACTCCCGGACCAGACTGTCCTGCAGAGCGCGCGCCAGTTTTACATTTTCGGCACCGTTCACGGGATGCGCATGATAATACACGCTGGTTCCCTGATGCGACGGGGATACGCTCGCGTTTGAATGGATGCTGATAAACAGGTCGGCCTGATGGCTATTCGCGATCCGGCTCCGCGCTTCCAGATCCTCCCGCTGCACCTCTCCCAGGCGGACGTCCCCGGTGCGCGTCAGGATCACCTCGACCCCTTCCTGACGGAGCAGCCGGGCAGTCTTGTGGGCCACGGACAGGTTGACTTCCTTCTCCTGCAGACCGCTCGGTCCGATCGCTCCGGGATCGGCTCCCCCGTGACCGGGATCGAGGACGATAACCCGGTCCTCCAGAACACTTTCCACCGTCCAGATCTCCACGCTCAGGGAACGCCGGTCGGCACCGGTTTTAATCCGGTAGCGGGTAAATCCCAAACCGTCGGCCAGGTCACACACCACTCGTCCGGTAGGCGGGTTTTCGCTGAATCCGGTTCGTATCCGCTCCACCGCTTCGGAACCCAACTCAATGTCACCGGGGATATCGGTACCCGAAACCCCGACCAGGTCAATCACCAGACGATCGGGACGGGCCAACGTGAAGATGTTGTATTCAAAGGGCACCGGGGACTCGATACGCAATTGGGTGCGTCCGTCCGACTCTTTAGCATGCAGCGTCCAGGGACCTGAAATCCCCTGGGCACCTTCGTCCGGATCATCCTCCGTAGTGATCAGCACCAGTCCGGCGTTGCCCCCGCCAGGCGGAACCCAATCCACACGGGCACCCAGCACCTCGGAGACAAAACGGAGCGGGACAACGGTACGCCCGTCCACCAACAGCGCGGGGGCATCCAAAGCGGTTTCGGCGCCGTCCACCTTGGCAACGCTTGAATTCACAGGCATGCGGATGCTTTTTCGATCGGTGCTGACCAGGGCGGTCTTAGCGGCGCCGTCCCAGTGCACAGTCGCTCCCAGGGCTTCGGAAACAAAGCGCAGCGGGACATAGGTGCGCTGTGTCTCGGGGGCGATGAAGGGCTTCTGATCGGGAAACTCAACCCTGCTGCCGTTCACGTGCACTTCAATACCCGCCCCGCCGGAAGCACAGGCCGCCCCGGCGCAAACCAGCATCAGCAGAGCGACCCAACACAGGGCCAAGGCCTTCAGCACCGGTCTTTTCGTCATGATACCTTTCCTTTCATGGCATAGATTACTATATAATATGACGCTTCATGCTGAAACATGGTTTTTGAGGTAAGCAATGTCGTGGAGAAAATTGCGCAGGAAAAGATGCAGGGGACGCAGCGGCTTATCCGCCGCCGTCCCCTGCTCTCGCATGGGGGTTAAGATTTCTGGAAGTACCTCTGCAGCAGTCCGTAGAAGGCCATACAGTGCCTTGCCTCGTCCTTGCAGGCTTCGTGAATCGCGTCGTGTATGGCATCCTGCCCCTCGTTCTTGGAACGGGTCGCAATCTCCTTTTTCCCGCGATTGGCCCCCGCTTCGCCGTCCACCAGCTTCTTGAGGTTCTCTTCGGTGCTCTCACTCAGTTCATAGCCCAGCAGTTCGGCAAACCGGGCGGCGTGGTGCGCCTCTTCCCAGGCGATGCGCTTCATCGTTTCGGCCACCTCCGGATAGCCCTCGCGCTCCGCCTGGCGGGCCATCGCGATGTACAGCCCGACCTCCATACACTCGCCCTTAAACTGCATCTCCAAATCTTTTTCAAAACCCGAACCCTTGGCCACACCGATCTTGTTCCAGTCCACCAGGTCAGGACCGGAGGTGCTCATCAGTTCAAACTTCTCCTTGGGAGCACCGCATCTGGGGCACCTCTCCGGAGGCGAATCCCCCTCGTGCACGTAGCCGCAAACCATACAGCGCCATTTTCTCATGCCGTGACCTCCTTTATAGTTTTTCTTTATCTTGATCTTCCCGACACTCCGGGCAAACTCCATAAAAATAAGGTGTGTACTGTTCCACCCAGAAACCCCTTACACTCAGCGGGGTCTGCAGCACCAGAGAGTCGACATCCAGGTCGTAAATCCTCCGGCAATTCCGACAGAAGAAATGGCCGTGGGGGGCGGGGTTGGGGTCAAAATGCCGCTTATCCGCCCTGATCCTCACTTCCTGCAGTTCCCCCGCCTCGGCCAGCAAATCCAGGGTGTTGTACACCGTCGCCAGGGAAAGCGAAGGAAACCGGGGTTTCAACTGGTTATATATGTCTTCCGCCGAGGGATGGGTTGTGTTCCCTTCCAGCAGGCTTAACACAGCCAGCCTTTGGGGTGTAACCCTAAGCCCCAGCCTCTTGAGCATCTCGATCGGCTTCATACTTTATAATCCTTTCTATTTTGGAATTATTATAAATTAATTGCCACCCCTTTGTCAACCCTTTTTAATATTTTCTTTCGCCAATAAACGGATTCTCCCCGATGAGGGAGAATCCGTGACAAACCAAAGTCGTTTTTCGGTTGTCACCCTAACGGGTGTCACCATCAGGAGAAAGACGGAAACCGGGGTAAACCCGGATGACACGGGGACATAAAACTGACTTCGGGGCGGTAATCACTTGTGAACGGCGGCGGCAATCTCCGGCACGACTACTTCGCAGCGTTCCCCGGGCACCAGGCCGAACAGCCTTTGGAACGGTTCCTTCCCGATCACCCGCGCGCATTCTTCCAGGCTTTTATTGATCAGATCGTTAACCTCGGCTGCATACCGGGCGCCGTCGAACCGTTTCCCCTGCAGTCCCGCATCAAGCGTCCTCTTCTGCGCAAGCAGTTTCTCCCGCATACCCTGCACCGCCTCAATCAGGCCGCCATCAGCTTCGGGAAGGCGATACCGAATCAGCAGCGCCGTTTCCTGTGCCGGAAGATCGGCCGCCCCTCTGCGGCCGGCCTGCGTATGCAAGGCAATCAGCGCGGCCGTGTACTCCCGCTCTTTTTTTGTAAGCCGCCGCAGGGCGTCCTGAACCCCGGGCGGCTGTTCTGAGACCTGATCCGCCGCACACCGTTTAATCACATCCTGCCACTCCTGTTGCGCAGTTTCAGTAGGGGTGCCGTAAGCCCCGTAGATCATAGACGACAGGGCGTAACCTCCGGCTCCGGACACCACCACCCCCGCCGGCCACAGAATCCTGTTCGCCGCCTGGTGGCATACACCGGTAACCCCATAGTCAATTCCGGCTTCCGCATCAGGGTGGGATATGCAGTGCGCCGCTCCGGCATCGCCCGATCCGCGGCAGATTTCCCGCCCGCCTTGGGTTCCGCCGAAGCAGCCCCATCTATGCCCTTCACTGCTCGTCACATAGGCATGATCCACAAACGGCATCATGAATGACGCCCAACCATACAACCCCGCCATTATCCTCAACCCCCCGCCAATTTCTGAATTATATGGTCTATCATATGGCACTTGTTTCCAGGGAGTTACTCCTCAAGGGCGGAGAAAACCCGACGCGCAAAAAAGAAGGATCCCCGCCCCGAAGGCGGGAATCCCTGGTGTTGGCGCACAGCCTTACCCGGTTTGGATGCCACCGTTAAACCGGGGCGTCATATTTCACTCAGCGACGGAGCCCCATTCGGGCAGATTGTCACGCAGGTCTCGCAGCCCATACATTCGGAAGACTCGTCAAAAATACACTTTCCATCCTCAATGCTCAGGCACTGGGCCGGGCAGCAGTCGACACATTCTCCGCAGCCGTCACACTTGTCATGGTCGATGGTGACTACAAACATGGGAATACCTCCTTACCCCGTACACATAATGATTTTGGGTGCGTGTTTTTGACACTTGCCCATTACACCTGGATTATTTCGCCGTCAGGAGCAATATTCCTTTTGCTTAAGAACATTTTTTCATAAACCTGCTGGAGGTTACAACACATCCGCGTGTCACCGGCTGCCGGTTCTCCCGCCGGGCAGGCGGTGTGTACAGTTGCACCGGTTGTCCCCCTTGTGGTACATTGAATACGTACATACGTCAGTAAGCGATAAAGGATGAACTACGGACGCCACCGCCAACCGCGTCCGATTGAAAGGTGAGTAGGGCAATGCCGATCTTCGAATTCCGCTGTGTCAGCTGTGGGAAGGTTTTTGAGAAGCTGATCCGTGATCGTGATCAGGAAGTGGAGATTAAGTGTCCCGAATGCGGTTCGGAAGAAGCCGATCGGGTAATCAGCAGGTCGAACTCCATCGTGCGCGGCAGCAAGGGCAATAAGACGAAGTTGACCAGCAAGTCGTGCAGTCCGGGCAGTTCCTGTCACACTTTAGAGATTCCGGGAGCGGGGGACTGAGCACGTGGGACGCAGACCATCCATCGAACAACCGTCGGAAGATGCCGCCTGCCCCTTCTGCGGTCTGCCGATTGAGCGACCGCGGGAAGTGGATGACGGGAACGCGCGGGAAATGCCCATTGGATGCTGCACCAACTGCGGTGCCGTCTATGCCTGTGACGTCACCGGCCACAATATGGGCGAGGCTTTTTCGGAAGCACTTGTCTTCGCCTGCGACATGGACTGGGAACTGGCGTGGGATCTGCTGCCGGGAGAGGACTATATGCACACGGTTGTCGAGGGATACGACCTGGAAACCAACCAGGTTTATCCCGAGAAAACCCTGGCGCCACATACCGTCCGTGGGGCACTCGCTTTTGTCCGGATGCACGCCGAAGTTCAGGAGATAAAGGGCAAAGGTGTGGCCAAGAGGATCGCCCGAAGCAGAGCCGTTACCCTGCAGAAGGGCATACCGTCCGAAGCAGAGACCTCAGACGGAGAACCGGCGCGGAAGCTTACCAAGGAAGAGGTCGAGCAGTGCATCAGGGAGTACCGGCTGGAGCCGATTGCGGCCTCCGCCCGTCTGGACAAGAAGACCGGCCGGTACGTGCAACGGCTGCTGTACTCGAATGATGAACTGGTGCGGCTGCGCGCCGCTGAGGCTCTGGGGGCCGTAACGAAGGTATTGGCGCCCGTCGATCCGACTGCCGCCGTCGCCATCCTGAGGGGCCTGTTTACCCCGTTCGAGACCACTAGTTCCTCGGTCTGGGGCAGCATCGACGCCATCGGGGAAATCATGGCCGCCGCGCCCGGCCTTTTTGGGGGCTACCTCCCCCGGCTGTTCCCGCTCCTTGAAGACAACAACCTGAGGCCCGTGGTCATAAGGGCCTTGGCCCGCATCGCACAGGTCAGACCGGACCTTGCCGGAAAGGCGACCAAACGTGTCAGGCCGCTGCTCGACAGCCCCGATCCGGAAACCAGAGGTAACGCGGTCCGCCTCTTTGTTATTCTCGGTGCGCGCGGCATACGCGAGCGCCTGGCCGAACTGCAGAACGACACTGACCGGGTGAAGGTCTATACGAACGGAGAATTGGTGTACCAGACAATCGGCGAACTGGCCCGTGCCGGCCTTACCGACCGAACAGCAGGTTTCTCCGAGAGCTGAAAATCAAGACAGAATAACGGATTCGGAATTACCACCGAATCCGTTTTCCTTGCTCGCATTGGTTAATCTTCAGGCCGCTGCTTCAGGGCGGCAGACACAGACACCAGCAGAGCCGCCCGGTCCGGATCCGGCCGCCCTTCTTTCTCCAGAGCGGCCTTCGACATCTCATAGAGTTCTTTATGCACACGGTCCAGATTGAATGCGGGATAGGACTTGCCGGCTTCAAAGGCCGCCTTCCAGCACGTCCGCCCGGCACCGTTCACCCTGGTGGGAATGCCGTACACACGGCACGTCACCGGCCGGTGCTGGTATAGAACACAGTCGCCCTGATCATTCAGCAGCGGGCACCGGATACGCTCCCTGGACAGGGCGTAGGACTGCATCATCGGATCATCCCCGTGGGCCTCACTTAAAAGCGACTGAAATCTGTTCAGCCGCTCTTCGGCCTGCTGCGCCCGCTTCAGCACCTCCTGCCGCACGGCCGGGTCAAGCTTGGAAAAGTGCTCCCGCAGATAGGCTGCTTCAATAGGGAAGAGACCGAACAGGGCATGGCAGCAGTCGGTGCAGCCCCGTTTGCATTTTACGGCTTCCGCGTAATCACGCTGGATCCGCTCAAAAGCCAGGTCGGCGGCCAGCCCCAGCTGCTCGTAGCGCGCAAACAACTCGCTAAGCATTGCCGTTCCCGTCCTGCGCTTCGCGGTGGGGTTCCAGTTCCTTCAGGAAATCCGGATGCACCGGAAAACCGTGCTGTGCAGCCAGGTCCACGTGCCGGACGGCCTTTGCGAATTCCTTCTTCAAGTAGTACGCATAGGCCAGGTTGTTGTGACCCAAGCCGAAATTCGGCGCCATCTCCACCAGCTTCTCACCGGTCTCGATCGCCTGGTCGATCTCATCCTTCTGCAGGTAAGCACTGATCAGGTTCGCCCACGCCTGGACGATTTCCGGATTGATTTCGACGGCCTTCTTCAATGCGGCAATGGCCTCGTCGGTCCGCATCTGCTCCAGGTAGGCAAAACCGAGATTGGCATACCCCCGGGCGTATCGGGGCTCAACCTGGACGGCTCTCTGGTTCGACAGGATTACGCCCTCGATATCCCCCTTCTTGTAGAAGATGTAACCCAGGTTCACCCAGGCCTCAAACATGCGCGCGCCTTCCTCAATGGACTCCTTGAAATAGCGCTCCGCCTCATCCAGCCTTCCTTCCTGCATCGCGACCACACCCAGGTTATACAGGGCCGTCGCACATTCCGGGTTGTCCTTGAGCATCTGCTTCTGTTCGTGGATCCATTCTTCCGCATCTCTGGGTTCTGCCACCGGCCACGTCACTCCTTCCATAGATTCGGGCGTCGACTCCGTCGACACCTCCGACTTCCGACCTCCTAATTCTTCGGAATCGGCCCGCCGATTCCTACCGCTGCTTCCGACTTCCGACCTCTGGCCTCCGGCTTCCACAAAAAAGGCCGCCCGCCTCCAACGGGCGAGCGGCCTCGCAATTGCACCAGACTACATTAGTCGTCGGCACTGGTTTCGCCCTGACGGCTCGCCAGCGTGTACATGGTGGTGCTACCGGTCATAAAGTAAGCCACTTTACCCTCGGTAACCAAAGCATTGCACGCCTTTTTCACATCGCGCATGCCGGCATCGGGGTACTCCTTCTTCACAGCCTTTTCCAGGTCCTTGAAGTAGTGTTTTGACTTCTTGGAATTGGTCAGGAAGTCCACAATGACCTGTTTCATTTCATCCATGGATGCCACTCATCATACCTCCCCTCATGTATTTGGGGTAGGGCGTACTAGTCGCTGCTACCCGCCGCCTTGGAAACCGCCCACGAGGCGTCCGTGTACTTGAACTGGGTGCTCGTCCGGTACGTGTCGTACGCCAGACGATAGTCGTCGATAAGGTGTTCGGTGAACGGAAGATCACACAGCTCGAAGAACTTCTCCCAGCCGATTCTTTCCGCCCAGTCACCGAGCCGCTCGTACTTCTTAGCATTCGCCGCATAGACCTCGACGATACGCTTAACAGTCTCGCAGACCTCGGGGAACCGCGGGAAGTTGTTGGGCAGGAAGGGAACAATAACCTTCGAGAACTTCGGCATCGAGATGCGGTTGGAGAGCTTACCGCCCGCCAGAATAACCACACCGTCGCCCTCTTTGTCGGCCAGCGGCAGGGCCGCGCACATGGTGTAGCAGTTGCCGCAGAACATGCAGCGCTCTACCTTGAGCTTCACGGTCTTCTTGCCGTCCGCGGTCTTGTCCGGTGAGAAGGCGGCCTTCGGGCAGGAAGCAATAACCGTCGGGATCTCGCACATCTTGGCAAGATACTCATGGTCGATGATGGGCGGCTTGCGGTGGTAACCCAGCATTGCGATGTCCGAGCAGTGCACGGCACCGCACATGTTCAGGCAACAGGCCATCGAAACACGCAGCTTGGCCGGCAGGGTCATGCTCTGGAAATACTCATAGAGATCGTCCATCACGGCCTTGACCATCGAAGAAGCATCGGTGGCCGGCGTATGGCAGTGGATGTAGCCCTGCGTGTGAACCATATTGGTGATGCCGGCACCCGTCCCGCCGATCGGGAACTTGTTGCTGCCGGAGAAGAACTTGCGGCTCTCCAGTTCCTTCTTCAGAGGCTCCACTTTTTCCAGGCTGTCAACCAGGAATTCAATGTTGTTCCGGGTGGTGAAGCGGACATAGCCGTCGCAGTGTTTGTCGGCAATGTCGCAGATCTCACGCACGAACGCCGATGACATGATGCGCATTCCACCGGCCCGGACTGTGTAAACCTTTTCACCCGTTTCCGAAACGTGGACCAGAACACCGGGCTCCAAGACTTCATGGTAGGCCCACTTGCCGTAATTCCGCTGGATAACCGGCGGGAAGAAGTCCCAGTAGTGGCGCGGTCCGATATCGGTAATACGGTCCTTATTGGGGTTTTCAGGGTCATACACCCCAAACCTGGTACTAGAAAGACCCATTTAACACCCTCCCGTCAGAGAAATTCAGTATCATCGTTTATTCACCGGTCACGCCGCCTTCAGGCGGCGGAAGAGATCCCTACTACCTCGCGTGACGCTTTCTGTAATCGTTGATATCGCGCTTGAAGCCGCCCGGTACGTCTTCTTCCTTCCAGAAGATGTACGGGTTTGAACGCGGCGCCAAAACGTGCTGCGGGGCCGGGGGAAGTCCGCAGGCTTCCAGGAAGTTCTGCAGACCGATACGCTGGATCATCTCGCCGATACGCTCACGGTTCTTACCTTCTTCAATCCAGAGCTCCTGAGCCCGGTCGATGAAGTCTTTGACGTTGTCGTACGGCGGTTCGGTCTTCATAAACGGCACGAGCAGCGTCGCCATCTGGGCGCCCTCCAGAATCGGGGCCTTCGCACCGCAGAGGATGCTGATACCGGTGTCCACACCGGGGCGCAGGGCACGCGGCATGGTGTTGATGCAGTGCATGCAGCGGACACAGTTGGCATCGTCGATGGTCAGCACACCGTCTTCATACTTCATGCAGCCGCTCGGGCAGAGGTCAATAACTTCGGCCTGGATATCGAACTTGCCCCAGTCACGGCCACGGTGCGAACCGCCGCCCGGAATGTATTCGCCGGCAACGTACGCCTGGACGGCATCCTGGTCGATGCGGATGTTGTCACGCCAGTTACCAATAAAGGAAAGGTCGGAACGGGCGATCGACGCCACACACCCGTTGGGGCAGCCGTCGAACTTAAACTTAAACTTGTACGGGAACATCGGCCGGTGCAGCTCGTCCTGGTAGTGCATCGTCATTTCGTAGCACATTTCCTGGGTATCGTAAAGGGCGAACTCACAACGGGCCTTACCAATGCAGCAAGACGGCGTACGCAGGTTCGAACCCGATCCGCCGATGTCATTGCTGAGGTGGTGGGTGCATTCCTGGAAGATCGGCTCCAACTGCTCGGTGAAGGTGCCGAGAAGCACGATGTCGCCGGTGGAACCGTGCATGTTGAAGACACCGCTGCCGCGCAGCTCCCAAAGATCGGCAAGCGCGCGCAGATAATCGGTCTTATAGAATTTGCTGGCGGGCTGGTTCAAACGCACGGTGTGGAAGTGCGCGACACCGGGGAATTTTTCTGGCAGGTCTGAGTAACGGCCGATAACACCGCCGCCGTAACCGTTAACGCCGACGATACCGCCGTGTTTCCAGTGGGTCTCACCATCTACAAAGGAAACCTCCAGCTGACCCAGAAGGTCCTCTACGACATCCCTGTTGATCATCAGACGGTCATCGGCAAGCTTCCTTCTGCGCAGCGCCTCGACTTTGAGGTCGGCTACGAAGCTCGGCCACGGACCGGATTCCAATTCTTCGAGCATGGGGATGTCGTACTTAATCTTAAAATTCTTGAGTTCTTCATCGGACGGGTTCTGCAGTTCCTCGTCGGTATAGATCCGCAGTTCCTGGTAATCAAGATCTTTTTGCGGGACTTTCGGCTTGAAAGACATAACTATCATCACGCCTCCTTACACTGAACTAGTGGGCTTAATGCCTCGGCGACAAAACCGTGAAAACCTTCTTCTTCGCACCTCCCATCTTCAGTGAACCGACTAATTGACCGACGTCTTGTAACTGATGTATCCCCTGCGGGACACCAGATAACCACAGCGACTAATAACCAAGCATAGCGTAGCACGTCCATCAACGGTCTGTCAACTAGACGTCCACCCTAGTCTGCCGATAGACAACAAACGGTCTAACCGCTTCGGACAGACAAAAACAGGGACAGGAAGTCTCCCCCCGCTTTCACTGACCGGGCAGCGATCAAGGCGGTATAAACCTGATGATAAAGCTATTCGTGACGAGGGCTTGTATTCCTTCTGAATAATAGAAATTTTTTATGGTAATCAACGACGGTAGGAAACCATTAAACGGTAATTGATAGAGAATACGACCGTTTCGGGCAAGTGGCAAATATTGAGACAAAACAGCCACCGGGAAAACACAATCACCGCACACAAATGCACTTCCATTTCCCTACAAAATCAACCGAAATGTGATATGATTACGTTGTTTAATGAAACTACGCTTTGGGAAGTGGATAGTTTGGGCACTGAAAGCGACAATGTACACCGCATCGAGCTCGACGGCAAGGAGATAATTCTGATCGGGACGGCCCACGTCTCCAAGAAGAGCGCCGATGAAGTGCGGGAGGTCATCGAGGCGGAGAAGCCCGATACCGTCTGTGTTGAATTGTGCCGGTCCCGCTATCAGGCCGTGACCGACGCCGACCGGTGGAAGAACACGGACATCATCAAGATCATCAAAGACGGAAAAGCCCTGCTGCTGCTGATCAACCTGGTGCTGTCCTCTTACCAGAAAAGGTTGGCCAAGCAACTCGGGGTGCAGCCGGGGCAAGAAATGATCCAGGGTATCAAGTCGGCTGAGGAAACCGGCGCGACACTCTGTCTGGCCGACCGGGAGATCCACACCACCATGCTCCGGCTGTGGCGGGGAGTGGGCCTGTGGGGGAAACTGAAGCTCTTCTTCAACATTATGCTGTCGTTGTTCGACCGGGAAGAGGTCAGCGAGGAAGAACTGGAAAAAATGAAACGACAGGACATGCTGACCGCAGCGCTTCAAGAACTGTCCCGGTTTTCGCCCAGATTCAAGTCCATCCTGATCGACGAAAGGGATCAGTACCTGGCCGAAAAAATCAAAACCGCCCCCGGGAAAAAGGTGGTGGCCGTACTTGGGGCCGGCCACGTGCCGGGGATAAAGAAGGAACTTTACAAGGAGCACGATCTGGACCAACTGTCCGTCGTCCCACCCACTCCCAAGATCACCAGGATCATTGCCTGGAGCATACCGCTGCTGATCCTGCTCCTCATCGTCTCCACGTTTTCGGTGGACAGGGCGGCGGCGGCCGACCAATTGGCCAGCTGGGTTCTCTGGAACGGCAGCATGGCGGCCTTGGGCGCCCTGCTCGCCTTGGGCCACCCTCTTACGGTGTTGACGGCCGCCGTCGTCTCGCCGATCAGCTCCTTGAGCCCTCTGCTGGCGGCCGGCTGGTTCGCGGGCATCACCGAGGCCGTCGTCAGAAAACCGAGTGTCCGGGATTTCGAGGACTTGACTGAGGATGTTCATACACTCAGGGGTTTTTGGCGCAACAAGGTAACGCGCATCCTGCTGGTGGTCGCCCTGGCCAACCTCGGCAGTAGCGCCGGCGCCGTCGTGGGAGGCGTTGAGGTCCTGAGGCATTTCTTGAATGCCGTCTTTTAAGTTCCGCCACGTACTACGCGAGACCAAAAGCAAAGGCCTCTCACTAGTGCTGTGAGAGGCCTTGTTTGTTAAGTGATCAATCAGGAAGGATCATCTCTGCGTCTGCACCGCCACCAGTTTTGCCGCACCGTATTTCTCCCTCAGGCGCGGCTTTTCGATCTTGCCGGTTGGATTGCGCGGGACTTTGTCAAAAATAATCTTCCGCGGACGCTTGTATCGCGGCAGCGGCATGCAGAACTCCCTTATTTCTTTCTCAGTGCATGTGCAGCCCGGTTTCACCTCAATGATGGCGGCTGCAATCTCACCCAGACGTTTGTCGGGCAGCCCGATAACGGCCACGTCCTTTATCGCATCGTGTGCACGGAGGAAATCCTCAATCTGCACCGGATAAAGATTCTCTCCGCCGCTGATAATCACGTCTTTTTTGCGGTCCACCAGGTAGATGAAGCCGTCCTCATCCATTCGGGCCATATCCCCGGTAAACAGCCAGCCATCCCTTATTACCTCGGCGGTCGCCTTCGGGTCGTTGTAATAGCACTTCATCACACCCGGTCCCTTGACGGCCAGTTCCCCGACCTTCCCTTGGGGTACCGGCAGTCCCTTTTCGTCAACGATCTTGACCTCCCAGTTGTGACCCGGGATGCCGATAGCCCCCACTTTATGGATGTTTTCCGTACCCAGATGGACACAGCCCGGGCCGATGGCCTCGCTCAGGCCGTAGTTTGTATCATAGAGATGCTGGGGGAAGTACTTCTTCCAGCGGTGAACCAAACTGGGCGGAACGGGCTGCGCCCCGATATGCATCAGCCTCCACCGGGAGAGGTCGTAATCATCCAGCTTTATTTCGCCGCGGTCGATAGCGTCCAGGATATCCTGCGCCCAGGGAACCAGCAGCCAGACAATGGTGATCTTTTCCTCGGAAACCGTGCGGAGAATCCAATCCGGCTTGACTCCGCGAAGCAGCACGGCTTTACTTCCCGACAGGAGGCTGCCGAACCAGTGCATCTTGGCTCCGGTATGATAAAGCGGAGGAATACACAGAAAATTATCATCTCGCGTCTGACCGTGGTGGGCGACTTCGGTATAACACGACGACACCAGGCTGCGGTGCGTGTGCAGAATCGCTTTTGGGAATCCGGTCGTACCCGAGGAGAAATACACCGCCGCATCGTCCTCATCGGTGAGTTCGACCGGAGGCGCTTCGGATGAGCAGTTGGCCGTTAAACGATCATAGCTCTCCGCAAAGCTGGGCCGGTTTTCTCCCGCGTAGAGTACGATTTTCACATTGGTCAACTGATCAAAAATGGTCTCCACCCGGCCGATAAACTCCGGTCCGAAGATCAGGGCTTTGGTTTCGGACAGATCCAGACAATACTTGATTTCCTCGGCTGTGTAGCGAAAATTGAGCGGCACAGCCACGGCACCGGCTTTCAATATCCCGAAGTAAATCGGCAGCCATTCCAGACAATTCATCAGGAGAATGGCCACCTTGTCCCCTTTCTTTATTCCCCTTTTCAACAGCAGGTTGGCCAGCCTGTTCGCCTTCTCGTTGAAGACACGCCAGGTCATCGTCAGCCGGTATTCTCCCGCCGGGTTGTTTTCGATCAGCTCGTACTCTCGCCAGGTAACATTGTGGCGCTCCTGAAGATCCAGATTGATCTCGGTGAGGCATTTTTCGTGTCCGTACAGCTTGGCATTGCGCGCAAGAAAGTCAGTAATGGGCATTATATCGCTCCCCCCGTTCCAATTGATTATAAAGGGATACAAGCGGGTAATCAATAATCACGTCGGAAAACGCCGAGATTTTCGCCGTGCCTGTTCCAGGCGGTTTTGCAGAAACCGACGGACTGTGATGCGTGATCACATCCCGGTATCAGGCACAAGTCTCAGCCTTCATCCCGGCGCCGGTAGGGAAACGTATCAGTCGCAGCGAAGTAATCATGTAATCCGACAAATGAGAACCCCGCCCCATCCCGGGTGAATCACAGGGCGTCGGTTCTATCCGTCAACACAGACAACTCTGCATATGGAGGGACAATGGTGGCAGAAAAACTCAAAGTACTGGTGATCGGGGCGGTGGCCGCCGGACCCAAGGTGGCGGCAAGGGTTCGCCGGCTGGTTCCGGACGCCGAAATCACAATGCTGGATAAGGGCACATTCATTTCTTATGCCGGCTGCGGCATGCCCTTCTATCTGGATGACCAGGTGCCCGCTTTCAAAGACCTGTTTGACACCGCTTACTGGGTGCCCCGTGATCCCGATTATTTCGCCCGCGAGCGCGGAATCAACGTTCTTACCGGTATGGAAGCGGTGGCTATCGATAGGGAAATGAAGCAGGTCCGGGCCGTCAACGTCCATACCGGGCAGGAGCAGGTTTTCAGCTACGACAAGCTGGTTCTGGCCACCGGCGCCAATACCGTGATCCCGCCGATCCCGGGTATGGACCTTGAAGGGGTCTTCACCTTAAAAACCCCGGCCGACGCGCAGGCCATAAAGCAGTACCTGCCCGATGTCCAGGAAGCCGTAGTGGTCGGGGCGGGCTCCATCGGAATGGAAGTGGCCGGAGCACTTGCGCGACTGCGCATCCTGACGGCCGTGGTGGAGTTTCAGGATCAGATTCTACCCGGGATACTGGATCACGACATGGCTCTGCTGTTTAAGAACCGTCTGGAGACCGAGGGCATTGATTTCTTTGTCTCCGAGAAGGTGATCCGGTTTGAGGGAGACGAGAACGGACGCTTAACGAGGGTGGTCACCGATAAGCGCACGCTGGACGCTGAATTGGCGCTGGTGGCGGTGGGCGTACGCCCGAACGTCACTCTGGCCCGGGACGCCGGACTCGCGCTCGGCCAAACGGGAGCCATAGCCGTAGATGACCGGGGCCGAACCAGTGATCCCGACATCTATGCCGCCGGGGATTGCTGCGAAACGGTGCACATCATTTCCGGGCGAAAGGTTTACCTGCCCCTGGCGACCATGGCAAACCGTCAGGCGCGTGTGGTGGGTGACAATATTGCCGGCAGGGACAGTCGGTTTAAGGGCACGCTGGGCACGGCCATCCTGCAGGTGCACAGCTGGGCCGCCGGGAAAACCGGGCTGAGTGAAAACCAGGCCCGCGAGTTGGGATATGACGTGATCACCACGGTATCCCCTCAGCACGACCGGGCTCATTACGCGCCGGGACACAGCCTGGTGATCCTGAAACTGATTGCCGATCGCGCCTCACGGCGGGTTTTGGGCGTGCAGGGCATCGGTCCGGGGGAAGTCGCCAAGCGCATTGATATCGGAGCCTCCGTCATCCATTTCGGCGGAACCATTGATGATTTGGTAGACCTCGACCTTGCCTATGCCCCGCCGTTTAATATGACGGTGGACCCGCTGCAGCATTGTGCCAACGCCACGCGCAACAAACTGGACGGGATCATCGAGGTCATTTCGGCGCGTGAACTGCGGGAGAAGCTGGACCGCGGAGACGACTTTTGCCTATTGGACCTGCGCACGGAGATTGAATACAATTCCCGTAAGATAAATGATCCGCGTGTAAAGTGGGTGATCATGGGCAACCTGCGCGAGGCCGTCGATACACTGCCGCGCGATAAGGAAATCATCTGTCTGTGCGACTTGGGCATCAGGGCCTATGAGGCTTTCCGCTTCTTAAAGGGAGCAGGTTTTACCAATATCAAGTCCGTGGAGGGCGGTCTCAGGGTCTGGCCGTATATGGCGGCCAGCATGCTCTAACCGCACCCCGCGTTCCGCTTTCGGTATCGAAGGCAAACGGAAAGGGCCTATGGCGGACACTGACCGTCATAGGCCCAAATTTATGGCGGAGAGAGTGGGATTCGAACCCACGAGGCAGCTTTTGGGCCGCCTACTCGATTTCGAGTCGAGCGCCTTCAACCGGACTCAGCCATCTCTCCGCTTAAACTTATCGGTATTTGTAAATTCGGTTACCTTCTCAGGCTCCGGAAAAACCGGCGCACAATCTCCCCGCATTCGTCCTCCAGGACACCGGGGATAACCTCAACCTGGTGATTGAACCGCGGTTCGCGCAGAAGGTCGATCACCGAGCCGGCCGCACCGGCCTTTGGATCGGGTACCCCGTATACCACTTTACCGACCCTGAACTGCACAATCGCTCCCGCACACATCGGGCAGGGCTCCATGGTCACGTAAAGTGTGGCCTTGTTCAGCCGCCAATCGCTCAGCTTCTTCGCGGCCTCACGCATCGCGATCATCTCGGCGTGTGCCGAGGCGTCCTTGTCCGCTTCGCGCAGGTTGTGCCCGCGTCCGATGACGGCTCCGTCCTGCACCACCACGGCGCCGACCGGAACCTCACCCTTGGCGAAAGCCCTTTCGGCCTCCCGCAGCGCTTCACGCATAAATCCGGCGTGTTCGGCCAGATCAGGAACCCAATTCACGGTTCATTCCTACTTTACCCAACCTCTAACCTCTAATCTCTCACTTCACACTTCCAACTGAAAACCGAAGTCGACGAAGTCGACTTTTCCTCTATTTCCAACTTCCGACCTCTCACTTCCATTTATGGTGGGCCCGGAGGGACTCGAACCCCCGGCACGCGGTTTAGGAAACCGCTGCTCTATCCGCCTGAGCTACGGGCCCGGGATTACATCCCTTAAAGACAAACCGGAATGCAGCACGCTGCATTCCTCTCTTCTCTCCATCTACTGTCTACTGCCTCTACTGACTACTATGTCAATCTGACTACTGAATACTTATTTATGGCGCGCCCGGAGGGAGTCGAACCCCCAACCTACAGATCCGTAGTCTGGCGCTCTATCCATTGAGCTACGGGCGCATATATTACTAGTTGTTTACTGACTTCCGGTCTTGGTCTCCCTTACCCCGGCTCCGGGTTCATCCTAGTACTGTAAGTGGCGGAGAGAGAGGGATTCGAACCCTCGAGACAGGTTTATTGCCCATCTACTCGCTTAGCAGGCGAGCGCCTTCGACCTACTCGGCCATCTCTCCGCGATATGAACCAACCGTTATTCTCCACCTCTGACTGCCCACGTCCCGCTCCTCACATGGCGGAGGGGGTGGGATTCGAACCCACGGAGCCACTAGGGCTCAACGGTTTTCAAGACCGCCTCCTTCAACCGCTCGGACACCCCTCCGTGGCCGTTTTTACGCAAATACCACTATAGCACAACGGGTGCACCAGTGTCAACTCTGATCGTCCGAAGGCCGTGCAGCACCTGCCGCGGCGGGGTACATCCACCACTATTCTACCATAAGCAGCCGGGCATTCAAAGCACTGACTACCGCCCCGAAAAACTATTGTATCCCCTGTCATCCGGGTTTACCCCGGGTGACTCTTGCCGGATTCAACCGTTGCGAGGGATTCCGGTTCGTTTTGTAGGATAGCTGTGCTCAGGGATTACCGGAACAAACAGTTGGGAGTAAAGATCAAAAATGCGCAGCGAGCCGAGGATCAGCGCCGACCGCACTGTCTGACCCGGCACTCAATCTGTATTACTTATTTTCTGACGTAGAGCCACAGGCTTGCATACAGATTGAGTGCCGGGGAGTTCGGCGGCGCCCTCGGCAAGCGAGCAGATTCCGCTGCCACGGACATGTTTGTGCAGGTAATCCCTGAGTGCAGCGGTGGTAGAATTGCCTCTTCGCTAAGAATGGCGTCAGGAGCGCACGAGGCGCCGGGGTAACCCCCAACGCCACGACCGCATACTTAGACTTCTATTTTTACTGGATACTCACTGCTCACTACTTCTCGATCTTCGTCATCCCACCCATATACGGGACCAGCGCCTTCGGAACGGTAACCGAGCCGTCGGCTTCCTGATAGTTCTCCAGGATAGCGGCCACCGTACGCCCGACGGCCACCCCCGAACCGTTCAGAGTGTGCACGTATTCGGCCTTGGCCCGCGGCTGCGGCCGGTAACGGATCCCGGCCCGGCGGGCCTGGAAATCGGTGAAGTTGGAACAGGACGAGATCTCCTTGTAACTCTGATAGCTGGGCATCCAGACCTCCAGATCATAGGTCTTGGCCGCCGAGAAACCAAGGTCGCCGGTACACAGGACAATGATCCGGTAGGGCAGTTCCAAAAGCTGCAGCACTTCCTCGGCGTCGTGGACCAGCTTCTCCAGTTCCTCATCCGAGTCCTCGGGCTTGGTGAACTTCACCAATTCAACCTTATTGAACTGGTGCTGCCTGATCAGTCCCCGTGTTTCCCGCCCCGCGGCCCCGGCCTCGGCCCGGAAACAGGCGCTGTAGGCCACAAATTTGGCGGGCAGGGCCTCGGCCTCAAGAATTTCGTCACGCAGGTAGTTGGTCACCGGCACCTCGGCCGTCGGAATCAGGTAGTAATCCTCATTCTCGATCTTGAACATGTCCTCGGCAAACTTGGGAAGCTGCCCGGTGCCGATCATGCTCCGCCCGTTCACCATGAAGGGCGGGAAGAGTTCGGTATAACCGTGCCGGTTGATGTGCAGATCCAGCATGAAGTTGATCAGCGCCCTCTCCAGCCGGGCGCCCGCCCCCTTCATGAAGCAGAACCGCGCCCCGCTCACCTTGCCTCCCCGCTGGAAGTCCACGATGTCCAGACCTTCACCCACATCCCAGTGCGGGCGGGCCTCGAAATCAAACTGCCGGGGTTCTCCCCAGCGACGGACCTCCGGGTTGTCGTTCTCATCCTTCCCGAAAGGGACCGAAGCCTGCGGGATGTTGGGAATCTGCAGCAGCATCTGCTGCAGCCGCTCGTCGACACGCCGGATGTTTTCATCCAGATCCTTGATCTGCTGGGACACCTGCCGCATCTGTGCGATCAGTTCGTCGGCGGGACGGCCTTCCTTCTTCATGCGGGCGATCTCCTCCGATACGGAGTTCCGCCGGCTTTTCAACTGTTCAACAGTGAAAAGCATCTGCCGCCATTCCTCGTCGGCGTCAAGCAGATTGTTCAGATTGAAATCAAAACCGCGCTTTTCGAGGGCGGTTCGCACCACCTCCGGATTCCTGCGCACGAATTTCAAATCCAACATCTGAGGATCCCTCCGTTCGGAAGCTTAAAGGCTTACCATTTTTACATCCAGGATACCGTCGACCTCTTTAATCTTCTCCAGGGTTTCGGCCGGAACCTTATCGTCGATGGTCAGCACCATCACGGCCTTGCCGCCGACCTCCTTGCGTCCGACCTGCATCGCGGCGATATTCACGTCTTGTGCGCCGATCAGCGTCCCGACCTTGCCGATGATCCCCGGGCGGTCGTAGTGCGGAATGACCAGCATATGTCCTTCCGGTACGGTATCTACGCGGTAACCGTCGATGATCACCACACGCGGAAACTTACCCCGCGACAGGGTGCCCCCCAGCGTATGCTCATCACTCGAAGAACGGACCACGACGGTCATCAAACCGGCGTAGTCCTCATCCCGTTTAATCTTCGTCTCGTGAACCTCGATCCCGCGGTTCTTCGCCACTACCCCCGCGTTTACGAAGTTCACCCGCTCCTGCAGGATGGTGTCCAGGATACCCTTTAAGAGCGCGGTGGTCAGCGGCGCGATCGGTTTGGCGGCCAGTTCCCCGCTGTAGGTCACCTCGATCTTATTCACCCGCCCCTTGAGAAGCTGGGCGTGGAATCTGCCCAGGACCTCGGCCAGAGGCAGGTACGCCTGTATCTCCCGCAAGACGTCGGGCTTGAGCGAGGGGATGTTCACCGCGTTTTTCACCACCCTGCCGTGCAGCGCCGCGATGATCTCCTCGGCCACGTCGACAGCCACACCCACCTGCGCCTCCTTGGTCGAGGCGCCCAGATGCGGGGTAGCGATGAAATTCGGAAGTTTGAACAGGGGGCTCTCAACCTGCGGCTCAGTCTCAAACACATCCAGCGCGGCCCCGGCCACCTTGCCCGAAACCAGTCCCTCATACAGCGCGGCCTCGTCGACGATGCCGCCGCGGGCACAGTTGATGATGCGCACGCCGTCCTTCATCACACTGATGGCCCGCGCATCGATCATGTGTTTTGTCTCCTTGGTCAGCGGCATATGGATCGTGATGAAGTCGGCCTGCCGGAAAACCTCTTCCAGAGGCAAGAGCTTCACGTTCAGCTTCTCGGCCCGCTCCTCGGTCAGAAACGGATCGTAGGCGACGACCTTCATCTCCATAGCCTGCGCGCGCTTGGCCACGCCGCTCCCGATCCGGCCGAGACCCAGGATACCCAGCGTCTTGTTGCGCAGTTCCACACCAGTGAACGCCTTCTTATCCCACACACCGGCCTTCAGCCGCGCATCGGCCTGAGGCAGGTTGCGGGCCAGCGCCAGCATATGCGCCATCGTTAGCTCGGTGGCCGCGTTGGTATTGCCCTCCGGCGCGTTCACCACAATGATCCCCCGCTCAGTGGCAGCGGCAACGTCGATGTTGTCCACGCCGACTCCCGCCCGGCCGATAACCTTCAGGTTGACGGCGGCGTCCATTACCGCAGCGGTAATCTTGGTGGCGCTGCGGACGATGATGGCGTCAAATTCGGGGATGATCTCCAGCAGTTCGTCCGGAGTCATTTTATTCCGTACTTCCACCGTGATTTCCGGATCCCGTTCCAGGATTTCGACGGCGGTCGGTGACACGTTGTCGGTGACGAGTACCTTCATCATTGGTTTACACCTCCGAGAAACACCTTTTGGGCGGCGGCCACACCTGTACCCGGTTCAACCTTGTATCCCAGCTCATTCAGCGCCAGTTCCAGGGCGGCGACGGCGGCGATCACGTCCAGCCGGTCGGCGTAGCCCATGTGTGCGATCCGGAAGATCCGCCCTTTGAGCTCGCCCTGGCCCCCGGCGAACAACACGCCGTACTTATCCAGCAAGAGCTTCCGCAGGTCATCCACCGAAACCCCTTCCGGGGCCAGGACGGCGGTCACCACCGGCGAGGCATTTTCCTCCGGCATCAGGAGTTCCAGCCCCAGCGCCTTCACACCCGCGCGGGTGGCCGCGGCCAGCAGGCGGTGCCGGGCAAAGACGTTCTCCAGCCCTTCCTCCAGAATCAGATCGGCCGCGGCCTCCAGCCCGAAGAACAGGGAAACACCCGGAGTGTACGCCGTATTCCATTTGGCATAGGCCTTCCTGGCCGCCTGGAGGCTGAAGTAGTACCGCGGGCTCGTGCATTTTTCAATAACACTCCAGGCCTTGTCACTGACGCTGATCAGCGCCAGTCCGGGCGGGACCATCAAGGCCTTTTGGGAAGCGGTGACCACAATATCCACTCCCCAGTCATCGGTTTTGATCTCAACCCCGCCGAGACCGCTCACGGCATCGACGCAGAGGATGGCCTGGTGATTGCGGGTGAGCGCGCCGATCGCCTCAATATCGTGAACAACAGCAGTCGAGGTTTCATTCAGGGTGGCCAGCACCACCTTGATGTCCGGGTGCGCTTCCAGCTGTTCTTTCACCGCAGCGACATCCACCGGCTGCCCCCACTCAAACGCCAGTTCGATGACCTCCGCCCCATACACCTGGGCCATGTCACGAAACCGCTCACCGAACTTGCCGGCCACCAGGGCCAGCACTTTATCCCCGGGATTGACCGTATTCGCGACCGCGGCTTCGAGACCTCCCGTACCCGAACTGGTCAAGATAAAAACAGGATTCTTGGTCTGCATAATCTGCTGCAGTTTGCCCGTCAGCCGGGCGGTCAGTTCGGCGAACCCCTTGCTCCGGTGACCGACCATCGGACGGGCCATCGCCTCACTCACCTGCGGCGGTACCGGTGTGGGACCGGGAATCAGAAGGCGCAGTTTTTTGTCCATAGCTTGCTATTCTCCCCTTTTCCCTTAGTTTTTGGAATATTTATAAAATAAAACCTCCCGCCCCTGTAAAACAAGGGACGAGAGGTTACTCCCGCGTTGCCACCCTTTTTGGCGTCCGGTTGGACGACCCGCTCTTGCACGATAACGGCGTTACCGTCCCCGCTTACTGTTCATTGTTTCGGCGGGGCCCCTCCCGGAAGGATTTCTCCGTCACCCCATACCGGTTCACACCAGCCACCGGCTCTCTGGAAAGGAACAACGGGTACTCTTTTCCTGTCATAGGGTTTACTATTGTGTCGATGCCAAAGAGTATACTATAGATTAATCTCCCATGGCAAGAACCAAATGGTGCCTGAATCGCATAAAGTCGTGCAAACCCGGATGACACGACCCTTGATTGATATGTTACCTGTCATTGTGACACGGACGTCCACCTACTTCATTCTCAGGAAAAACTCATGCAGGCGGCTGTCTTCGGTCAGCTCGGGATGGAAGGACGCGGCCAGCATGTTTCCCTGGCGCACCAGGACGACCTTATCGTGGTACTGCGCCAGCACCTCTACCCCCGGCCCGACCGAAACCACCTGCGGAGCACGGATAAACACGCCGGTCAGCGGTTCCGGACCCAATACCGGCACCTCCAGCTCGGCCTCGAAGCTCTCCACCTGACGCCCGAAGGCGTTTCGGGAAACACCAATGTTCATCAGGCCCAGACGCGGCTGATCAGAGCCCTCGATCTCGCGGGCCAGCAGGACCATGCCGGCGCAGGTGCCGAAGATCGGCGCTCCCTCCTCCCCCATCCGGCGAATGGGTTCAAACAGGCCGTAATCATTCATCAGCTTCCCAATGGCGGTACTCTCCCCGCCGGGAATAATCAGGGCCTCACATCCTTCGAGCTGCTCCGGTTTACGCACCTGAACGGCCTCGGCGCCCAGGCGCTCAAGCACCAGACAGTGCTCCCTGAAAGCCCCCTGCAGGGCCAACACACCGACTCTCATTCTACCAGCCGCGCTCCTGCATCCGCTCGTGCGGTTCAATCGTGGAAATATCCATCCCCGGCATCGCTTCACCCAGCTCCCGGGAGACCTCGGCCAGCACCTGCGGATCATTGTAATGGGTGGTGGCGGCCACGATCGCCCGGGCACGCGCCGCCGGATTCTCAGACTTAAAGATGCCGGAACCCACGAAGATTCCGTCACAACCGAGCTGCATCATCATCGCCGCATCGGCCGGTGTGGCAATACCGCCGGCGGCAAAGTTCACGACCGGCAGACGGCCGTTTTCAGCCACATAGACCACCAAATCATATGGCGCACCCATTTCCCTGGCCGCACTCATCAATTCTTCCTTCGGCAGAACGGTCAGCCGGCGAATCTCGTCGCTGACCATACGCATATGCCGCACGGCCTCGACCACGTTGCCGGTGCCGGGTTCACCCTTGGTCCGGATCATGGCCGCCCCTTCGCCGATCCGCCGCAGCGCCTCGCCCAGATTCCGCGCCCCGCAAACAAAAGGCACCTTGAAGAGGCTTTTGTTTATGTGGTACTGCTCGTCTGCCGGGGTAAGGACCTCACTCTCGTCAATGTAGTCCACACCCAAGTGCTCCAGGATCTGCGCTTCGACGAAGTGCCCGATGCGGACCTTGGCCATCACCGGAATGGTTACCGCATCCATGATCCGCAGCACGACGCTCGGATCGGCCATCCGGGCGATACCGCCCGCCGCACGGATGTCGGCCGGCACCCTTTCCAGAGCCATGACCGCACAGGCCCCCGCCTCTTCCGCAATCTTGGCCTGCTCGGGCGTGGTCACGTCCATGATCACGCCGCCCTTGAGCATCTCCGCTAGTCCCTTCTTCACCGTCCAGGTTCCCTTTTCAGTCATTATGTGCGCCTCCGCGTTCCAGGAATTGATAAAAAACCGGGAGACCGTTCGAACAACGGTCTCCATAAGCCTTTTTTCGTGATTATAATATCCTAAATGATATAGAAAAACAACCCATCCCCGGTACTAATCGTCAGGAGTGACCTGCGCCACCGCCACCACCTCGTCGCCTTCGGCCAGACGCATCAGAAGCACTCCCCGCGCCGGGCGGCCGAAGGGCAGCACCTCTTTGGTCTTCAGCCGGATGACCACGCCCGCGCGGCTGACCAGCATCAGTTCCTCGCCCTTTTCCCGCCGGACGACCTGCGTCGCCACCACCGGACCGCTGCTCGGGCTGACCTTGGTCGCGATGATTCCCTTGCCGCCCCGACTTTGCACGCGGAACTCGTCCAGTGCGGTCAGCTTTCCATAGCCCTTCGCGGACAATACCAGGAGCCAGGCACCTTCCACAATCCGGTGCATGCCGACCACCTGATCCTTCTTGGTCAGGTTGATCCCGCGCACACCACGCGCCGTTCGCCCCATCGGGCGAACGTCTCTCTCGTCAAACCGGATCGACAGGCCCCGCTGGGTGGTGATGATCACCTGCTGCTTGCCGTCGGTAATTTCCACGTCAACCAGCTCATCGCCCTCATCCAGGGAGAGCGCGATCAGACCGTCCCGGCGCGCGGTGTCAAACTCTTCAAGGTGGCTCTTTTTCACCACGCCCCGTTTGGTGGCCATGAACAGGTAGTTGTTCTCCGTGAAATCACGAACCGGAATCACAGCCGTGATCCGTTCCTCACCGGAGATCATGATCAAATTCACCAGCGCCGTACCGCGCGCATGCCGTCCGGCCTCCGGGATCTCGTAGACCTTCAGCCGGTAAACCTTGCCCCGGTCGGTGAAGAACAGCAGATAGTCGTGGGTTTTGGCCACGAACAGGTCACGCACAAAGTCCGTAACCTTGGGTTCGACCCCGGTCACACCACGGCCGCCGCGTCTTTGACTGCGGTAGATGTCGACCCCCATGCGCTTCACGTAACCGTCGTTGGTGATGGTGATGACCACATCCTCCTGCGGGATCAGATCCTCCGGACGGAAGGTCGATTCGTCACGCGCAATCTCGGTGCGGCGTGCATCCGCATATTTCTTTCTGATCTCCGCCAGTTCGTCCTTGATGATGCCCAGCACCATCCGCTCATCGGCCAGCACCGATTCCAGATAGGCGATGCGCTCCACGAGCTCGTTGTATTCGGCCTCCAGCTTTTCCCGCTCCAGTGCGGTCAGGCGCTGCAGGCGCATATCCAAGATCGCCTGAGCCTGTTTCTCGCTCAGCCCGAAATTATCCATTAGTGCCTGCCTGGCGGCGTGCACATCCCGGCTGCGCCGGATCGTCTTGATAACCTCGTCCAGGTACCGCAGGGCAATCCGCAGGCCTTCCACAATGTGCAGGCGGGACCGTGCCTGCTCCAGCAGGTAGCGTGTGCGCCGGGTGATAACCTGCTTCTGATGGTCCAGGTAACGCTCCAGCATGGTCTTCAGAGACATGACCACCGGCTGTCCGTCGACCAGCGCCAGCATAATCACCCCGAAGGTCTCCTGAAGCTGCGTGTGCTTGTACAGGTGGTTCAATACGACCTGGGCATTGGCCTCACGCTTCAATTCCACAACCACACGCATTCCCGTCCGGTCGGACTCGTCCCGCAGATCGGCCACCCCGTCGATCTTCTTCTCCCGGACGAGGCCGGCAATCTTCTCGACCAGGCGAGCCTTGTTCACCATATAGGGGATTTCGGTGATGATGATCGCCTGCCGGTTCTTGATCTCCTCAATGACCGCCCGTCCGCGCACCTTGATGCTTCCCCGTCCGGTGCCGTAGGCGGCCCTGATCCCTTCCCGTCCCATAATGCGTCCGCCGGTCGGGAAATCCGGACCGGGAATATAGCGCATCAGATCATCTAATTCAGCCTCGGGATGGTCGATCAGGTAAACCAGCCCGTCAATCACCTCACCCAGATTGTGCGGCGGGATGTTCGTCGCCATCCCCACCGCGATACCGGACGAGCCGTTGACCAGGAGATTCGGAAAGCGTGCGGGCAGCACGACCGGCTCTTTATTGGTGCCGTCGTAGTTGGGGATAAAGTCTACCGTTTCCTTATCGATATCGGCCAGGAGTTCGGCGGAGATCTTCGCCATCCGCACTTCGGTATAACGCATCGCCGCCGCCGCATCGCCGTCCACCGAGCCGAAGTTTCCGTGTCCGTCGACCAGCGGGTACCGGGTGGAGAAATCCTGCGCCAAACGCACCAGGGCATCGTACACCGCGGCATCCCCGTGGGGGTGGTACTTCGCCAGTACTTCACCGACGACGTACGCCGATTTGCGGTGCGGCTTGTCCGCCGTTACCCCGAGATTGTGCATCGCATATAGAATGCGGCGGTGAACCGGTTTGAGACCATCCCGGACATCGGGCAGCGCCCGTCCGACAATGACGCTCATCGCATAATCCAGGTAGGATTGCTTCATCTCTTCGTTGATATCAATTGGGATAACACGTCCGGGATCAACAGCCAAAAAAGTCACTCCTCCGCTATCGGCACAATATTGCCAATATATCTCACCGTTAATAGTATATCTAAATTAAACCATCAGGTAAACGATTTCGACAAGCGAACCTAGCCGGGAACCGCAAGCGATCCCCGGCTACCATCTCCGGTCAGCTCTGTATTCATTCAAGAAAGCGGCACGGATCAGATCCGGCCGGAACGCCTTTTTGACCTGCCGCCTCCGATTTCGCTAAGGCCCTCTTCGCGCAGCCGGTGAAAAGCGGTCAGACCGAGAGCACCGACCACGGCGCCCGCCGCCATCCACAAGAGCGGTCCGCCTGCGGCGGATACAATAGGAACCACGGCATTATACACGGGTTGGGTGAGACTCAGGTAGCGTTCGGCTACCATGCCCACAACAAATGAGACCAAGAGGACGGCCACAACGCCCCTCCTGCTGAACTCCATCAAGGACCGATCACCGTCCTTCAACATTTGAATATGTTTGAGCCGTAATGCCTTGCGCTACCATCGCCGGCTGCTCAAACCTCATTTTGAATCTATATGTATGTCCATTATCTGGAAGTATATTAACATAAAAATCCAGACCGCGCTCTACCCGTATTAGTTCCTCCCGCTTAATGAGCACGTTCAACAGGCTACTATCTAAACCAGGCTTGTCCATTCATTGAATTTGAATTCCCCAAACCCCGTTATCGATCGCTTATCCACAGAATTATCCTCCGTATCCACAGTCTAAGCCGGTGCCCGGGTGAACTAAGAATTAGACAGGATTTCCACCCGTTGAGTCGAAATCTATTTGTTCAGCACTTATGGAAAAGGACGATCTCGCAATTGAACATGCCTCAAGTTCAGCTCTTTGATCTGGTAATATCCCTGTCACACACGGTTGACCTGGTCAGCCCCCTGGTTGCCGATCATCACCAGCGCGTAGCTTATATCGCCCTGAGTTTGGGCCTGGAAATGAACCTTCCCGAAGAGGAACTCCACAATCTGGTTTTAGCTGCGGCACTGCACGACATTGGCGCCCTTTCGCTGCAGGAAAGGCTCGACGCCCTGCACTTCGAGGCCATCGAACCCCATCGTCACTCTGAATCGGGCTACCTCCTGCTGCAGATGTTTCAGCCCTTGTCGGCCGCGGCCGAACTGATCCGCTTCCACCATATTCCGTGGAACGACGGCCAAGGACGTGAGTGGCGGGGCTTGCCCGTGCCAAGGGCCGCGCACATTCTGCACCTGGCCGACCGGATAGACGTATTGTCCAGAGAATTGTATGAAGCAGGGGGAAAAGCCGACCGTCATCCCGATCCCCTGTCCCGAATTGAGCACGTAGTGAGCAGAATCCGGAAGCAGTCCGGAAGGATGTTTGTGCCGGAGATGGTCGACTTCTTTCGAGGACTGGCCGAAAAGGAATACTTTTGGTTTGATCTTGTGTCGCCCGCCATCCTTGAGACCTGTGCCCGTTACGTTAAACCTGAGATTATCCCGCTAACCGACCACGATACTGCGGTTTCTCTGGTTTCTCAAATCATCGACTTCCGCAGCCCGTTTACCGCCACGCACTCGGCCGGGGTCGCGGCGGCCGCCGAAACCCTGGCCCGGTTGTACGGCTTTCCCGAATCAGAGCTGCCGGCAGTACGTGTGGCCGGGTATCTGCACGATCTGGGCAAACTGGCCGTACCTGCTGAAATCCTGGAGAAACCGGGGGTACTGACGCCCCGGGAGTACAACATTATCAAATCCCACACCTACCATACCCACCGGGTTCTTAACAGCATTCCCGGACTCGCTGCCATAACCGCTTGGGCTTCATTCCACCACGAGCGTCTGGACGGACGGGGTTACCCCTTTCGTCTTAAGGGGAGACAACTCTCCCCCGGTTCCCGGATCATGGCGGTAGCCGATGTTTTTGCCGCCGTCACCGAAGACCGTCCCTACCGCCCGGGAATGTCCCCCGAAGGCGCCTTAAGCGTTCTGCGCAAATTGGCCGGTGATGCTCTTGAACCGGATATGGTAGAACTGGTTCACCGGAATTATGATGAACTCGCGGCAGACTGTGAAGCCGCCCGGGAAAAAGCGGCCGCCCGGTATCGGGCTTTCCGGTCAAAACTCCCGAGGGTCAGGAATTAGTGAGACAGACCTTACTTTCCTATGAAGTATGGTATAATCAGATAGTGTCATTAAACATAAGAACGAGGGGATATTTGGTTTATTATGCTTGGAGGTTTAATCGTTGGTCTAATCGTGGGATGGTTTGTCTCATTGTTTGGTGCGGACGACCTTATTATTCAGGGGGTTTTTGAGCTCACCGGAAAACCGATCAGCATTGCCGGTTATTACACAATCTTTGCCCTGCTGGGTCTCTTGGGAGGCGCACTTAAAGGGAAGGGTTGACGGCGGCACGTCCGTAAAGACTATTGTCCACAGACTTATCCTCCGTATCCACAGCTTTAGACCGTCCTTTACGGATCACTGAGTCCCTCTGAAGATTGAGGCCGACGATCGGTCGGTTACGTCGGCCTCACTTTCCTGAATACGAGTATCCCTTCGGTAACCGAATCACCCGAAATCTCAAAGAAGTATTCATTATCTCTCGCTAATTCCACAGTATTCTGTTCCAGCGGTATTACATTTCCGTCTTTATCAGTTACTACAAATTTAAACGTTGCTTTACCCTCGGCGTCAAAGTTTCCCGAGTCAATATAGGCTATTCTGAGCGTCTCTCCTTTCCTGATCTTGGAACCATCCGCCCTGCTTACAACCTCCATCGTCTTGGCGGTGTTGACTGATACGGCGTGGAAATCAAAACGGGCATTGTTCACTATATTGATAATTATATCGGCCTTATCGGGTTCGGCGTCAGGAACACCCGCCCCGCACCCACAGGCCGACATAAACACAAGCAATGCCAAACAAGATAACAGCAGTAATCTCTTCATAGCCCTTACACGTCCAGATTCCGGACCTCGTTCGCGTAGCGCTGGATGAATTCCCGGCGCGGTTCAACCTGATCGCCCATCAGCGTCGAGAACAGTTCCTCGGCGGCCAGAGCATCATCCAGGCTGACCTGGAGTATGGTGCGCTTTTCCGGATCCATTGTGGTATCCCACAGCTGCTCGGGGTTCATCTCACCGAGACCTTTGTAACGCTGGATGGAGACGTCATACCCCACCTCACGCAGCTTTTCCTCCAGCTCCCGGTCGCTGTACAGGTACCATTCTTTCTTACCCTTTTTCACCTTATACAGCGGGGGCTGCGCGATGTATACGTAACCGGCATCGATCAGGGGCTTCATATAACGGTAGAAAAACGTCAAAAGCAGGGTACGGATATGCGCCCCGTCGACGTCGGCGTCGGTCATGATGACCACGCGGTGATAACGGGTTTTTTCGATGTCAAAATCCTCCCCGATGCCGGTGCCGATGGCCGTAATCAGGGCCCTGATTTCCTCATTGGCAAATATCTTGTCCTTGCGGGCCTTTTCCACGTTCAGGATCTTGCCCCGGAGCGGAAGAATGGCCTGAAAGGCCCGGTCACGCCCCTGCTTGGCCGAACCGCCCGCCGAATCACCCTCCACCAGGTAGAGTTCGGACCGGCTGGGATCCCGTTCGGAGCAGTCGGCCAGTTTCCCCGGCAGGGTCGAGCTCTCCAGAAGGTTTTTCCGTTTGGTCAGTTCACGTGCCCGCCGGGCGGCCTCCCGCGCCCGCGCCGCCAGAACGGCCCGATCAATCAGCTTGCGGGCAAAGGACGGGTTTTCTTCCAGGAAAATCGCCAGATGCTGCGCAACAACCCAGTCCACCAGACCGCGGACCTCGCTGTTCCCCAGCTTGGTCTTGGTCTGGCCCTCGAACTGCGGTTCAGGAACCTTCACGCTGATCACGGCCGTCAAACCTTCGCGGATGTCCTCCCCGGAAAACGAGGCTCCGTTCTTGAGCAGGTTGTGCTTTTTCCCGTAATCATTGATCACCCTGGTCAGCGCACTCTTGAATCCGGCTTCATGTGTGCCGCCGTCCACGGTGTGAATGGTGTTGACGTAGGAATAGATCAGCTCCCGGTCGGTATCCACGTACTGCAGGGCCACCGACACCCAAACGTCCTGCCGGCTGTCCTCGAAATAAATGGGTTCATCCGGGATGGCTTCCTTGTGCTTGGTCAAGTGGCGTACAAAATCCCGGATCCCGCCGGCGGCCTTGTAAACCTTCTCTTTCCCGTCGCGTTCATCGCGCAGGACAAGAGTCACCCCGGCATTGAGATAGGAAAGCTCCCGCAGGCGTTTATTGATCACGTCGTACTGGAACTCGATATCTTCGAAAATCTCGCTGTCGGGTCTGAAGGTCACCCTGGTTCCCGTGTCATCGGCCTCGCCCAGCTCTTCCAGGTCACTCACCGGCGTGCCGCGCTCGAAACGCATCCGGTACAGAAAACCCTCGCGCTTAATCTCCACTTCCATCCATTCCGACAGCGCGTTGACCACCGAAACACCGACACCGTGGAGACCACCCGAGATCTTATACTGTCCGCCGCCGAACTTGCCTCCGGCATGCAGCTTGGTAAGCACAACCTCGACCGCAGGACGGCCGGCCTGCGGATGTATTTCCACCGGAATACCGCGCCCATTGTCGGTGATGCTCACTGAGTTGTCCTGGTGAATAACCACCTCGATATGGTCGCAGTAGCCGGCCAAAGCTTCATCGATGCTGTTGTCGACCACTTCGTAGACCAAGTGGTGCAACCCGCGCGGCCCGGTAGAGCCGATGTACATTCCGGGCCGTTTGCGGACGGCCTCAAGACCCTCCAAAATCTGAATGTCGCCGGCCCCGTAGCCGTTTCCGTTAAGGTTCTTTTCCAAACACCTGTTCACTCCTCAATCAGCCACTGGCACCTATTGTACCACAAAACGCTTCCTACTCCATAATTTGCCCCGTAAGGGGCACCCGCTTACTCGGCTGTCCAGCCCAGTCCCGCCCTTTTCTTCAGCGTTCCGCAGGAAATCGGTGAAAGGTACACGCGGTCGCTGGTAATGACGAAAGAACGGTGGCTGTCACCGTCCGTGATCGACTCCAGAAAACCGTGGTCGCGGGCGACATTCAGAAAGTCGCGTGTTGTGGTCGCCATCTTGGTCTGCAAATCCATAATCGCCACAATATCCTCTTTTAAAACCATCACATCGGCTCCAAGGTGTAAGAACAACCCTATCCCTCCTCACTTAATCTGCCGTTTACTACCGAAAAACTCTTGTGCTCGGCCTGCGCCTGAAACCCGGTGTCTCCGACCGTCAGGAACACCTGGGCATCATTGTGCAGGGTCTGCATCACCGCCCGGCGCCGGGGAGCATCCAGTTCAAACAGCACGTCATCGAGCAGAACCACGGGCCTGCGACCCGCACTACTCCGCCAGTATTCCACCTGCGCCAGCTTGAGGGCGAGGATGATCGCCCGCTGCTGTCCCTGCGACGCATACCGCCGGGCGTCACGCCCGTTGATTAGAAATACGAGATCATCACGATGCGGTCCCGCCAGGGTCCGCCCGAAGCGCAATTCTTCCTTCTCCAGGTTCCCCAGGGCGGAAAGCAGCGCTTCTTCGAGAACCTCGGTCCGCCCGCCGCTGCCGCTTATCGCGACCGAGCTTTGGTAACGGATGGCGAGCTCTCCCCCCGCCCATTCGGCAAACAGGCGGCGCACCATAGGCACATACTCACGCAGCAAATTCAGTCTGGACAATAGTATTCGCGCCCCGTAACGGCATACCTGCTCGGTCCAGAGTTCCTTTTCCAGGGTTGCCGCCCGTCCCCCTCCACCCCGCCGCAGGGCGGCGTTGCGCTGGGAGAGGGCGCGTTTATACTGCGGCAGGTCATCCAGATATCTCCTTTGGAATATGCCGATCTCCCGGTCCAGGAACCGGCGGCGTTCTCGGGGACCCCCCTTCACCAGCCACAGATCTTCCGGGGTAAACAGCACCACCCCGGTGTGTTCCATTAAGTCACGGCGGCGAACCCGGCTGCCGCCCAGCTCAATGATCTTTTCCTCCGGCCCGATTACCGCCCGAACCTTCATTTCCCGGTCACCCGTGGAGAGCTTCCCCTGCAAGACTGCGCGGTTACAGCCCCAGCGGATCAGCTCGGATTCACGGCCGGCCCGGTATGAATAACCACACAGGCTGTAGAATACAGCCTCGATGAAATTGCTCTTTCCCTGGGCGTTCCGCCCGCGGATGATGTTCAGGTATGGATGGGGATCGGCCCGCATTATCTCGTAATTCCGGAAGTCACGGGCCTCCAGATAAGACAGGTGCAATTCGCCCTCCCCCTGTCAGGACAGGCGGACAGGCAGCACAAGTGCCAGATAGTCTCCGTCGGCATGCGGCCGAACGACCAGCGGCCCCAGCGGACCGTTGAACTCCAGCGACACCGCCTCATCCGCCGCGCCGCGCAGCGCATCCAGAATGTAGGCGGCATTGAGCGCCACCTCAATGCGGTCTCCTTCACTCTCCACCGGTATTTCCTCCCGCACCGACCCCGCCTGGGAGTCGGCCGTAACCGACAGCAGATCGGACTCCAGAGTGAAGGTGACGATCGGGGAATCGTCTCTGGACAGGGTTTCCGCCCGTTCCACGGCCTGCGCCAGCACAGCCGATTCTATACGGGCGATGCGCGAGCGGTAGGACGTGGGAATCACCTGCCGGTAGTCCGGATACTGGCCGTCGATCAAACGGCTCAGGAGCTGGATCCGCCCAACCGAGAACGAAACGTAATTCTCGGCCATAACCACCCGAACATTTTCGTCCTCGATGTTTCCGAGGATCCTGGCCAATTCCCCCAGGGCCTTGGCCGGAACAATGATATTGGTCAGCTGTGCCTCCTCACCGGGCAGTTCGGCCCGGCGCATCGCCAGACGGTGGGTATCGGTGGCCACCGTCCGCAGTTCCTGGTCGGCGATTTCCAGCAATACACCGGTGAATATCGGCCTCAGGTCATCGGTCCCGGCGGCGTAGACCACCTGTTTCACGGCGTCTTTCAGCATTTCGGTTTCAAGCGTAAGCTCAGCCTTGGGGGTTATCGACGGTTCGACCTGAAAATCGTTCGGGTCCATCCCATTCAGCCGGGCCTGGCTGCGGCCGTATTTCAGTGAGGCGTTATAGGAAGACAGATCGGCCAAAAAATGAACCGGTCCGTCCGGCAGACGGCGTACGATATCCGACAGGTAGCGCGCCGGCAGGACTATGCTTCCGGGCTGATAGTCGGCACTGTCAATGGTCACGTCACACTTGATGCAGAGGTCGAGATTGGTGCCGGTGAGTCGAAGCCGCCCTTCATCCGCCTCAAGGAGAATGCCCGAAAGTGCAGGCAGCGGACTTTTGAGCGCTACTGCACGCTGCACGACACTGATTCCGCTGAAGAGGTTGTCCCTGGTAGTGGTAAAACGCATTGGTTTTCCGCCTCCCTGAAAGGGCCGGCCTCGGGCCGGTCATCTTTTATGTGTATTATCAAACTCCGTAGTAATAGTCGTAGGCTCTGAGGAAATGTGTAAAGGTTGCTCCGGGTGTTTACCCGTGCCGCTTTCGGGTGTGGGTAAGACTGTTTATTCCTTGTTCACCCGGCTGATCAATTCGTTGATAATTTCCTGTACGGTCGGATCCTCCTTCAACTCAGCCGCAATCTTATCACAGGCGTGCAGTACGGTGGTGTGGTCACGCCCGCCGAACTCCTCCCCGATTTTCGGCAGAGAAAGATCGGTCAGCTCCCGGGTCAGATACATGGCGATCTGCCGTGGATAGGCGACCGCGCGTGTCCTCTTCTTGGCTTTAAAGTCCTCGATGCGCAGGTTAAAATAGTCCCCCACCACTTCTTGAATAAGTCTGCAGTTGATCTGCCGCGGTTTTGGCGGCTGTATGATATCCTTCAGGACCTTGGCGGCCATTTCCGGAGTGATTTCGCAGTTGGTCAGCGCCGCATAGGCCGCCACCCGGACAAAGGCTCCCTCCAGCTCGCGGATGTTGGACTGGATGCGGTCGGCGATGTAGACCAGTGTTTCATCCGGTACCGCGACGTTCTCCATTTGAACCTTTTTCCGCAGGATCGCGATCCGGGTCTCCAGATCGGGGGGCTGGATGTCGGTAATGAGGCCCCACTCAAAACGCGAACGCAGTCTTTCCTCCAGGGTGGGAATCTCTTTCGGAGGCCGGTCGCTGGAGATGACGATCTGCTTGTCCGCTTCGTACAGGGTGTTGAAGGTGTGGAAAAACTCTTCCTGGGTTCTTTCCTTCTTGGCCAGGAACTGGATGTCGTCGACGAGCAGGATGTCTATATTCCGGTAGCGGCTGCGAAACTGCGGCGTCTGGTCGTCTTTAATCGCGTTGATCAGTTCGTTAGTGAACTTCTCGGAGGTCGTATACAGCACCTTCAGATGAGGGTTGTTTTCCAGCGTCATGTGGCCGATGGCGTGCATGAGGTGGGTTTTCCCCAGCCCGACGCCGCCGTATATAAACAGGGGGTTGTAGGCCTTGGCCGGGGCCTCGCCTACGGCGTACGCGGCCGCATGGGCGAAGCGATTGGAGTCGCCCACAACAAAGGAATCGAACACGTATTTCGGGTTCAGGTTGATCGGGGTTTCCCCAGTGTTTTCCACAGAAAACTTGGATAAGTAGGCCATGACCCCGGGCACTTCACGCGAGAGCAGGAAACGCAGGCTTGTATCCTGACCGACTACCGTTTCCAGGGCCTCTTTAATCATGGGCGCGTAACGGTCGGACAGCCAGTCGCGTGAAAAATGGTTCGGTACCTCAATCATTAAAGTGCCGTATTGGTAAGCCACTGGTTTCAGCGGCTTAAGCCAGTGCTCAAACGACTGGCGGGTCATTTTGCGCTCTAATAGCGCAAGCACCTGGTTCCATACTTCATTTACTTCTGCTGGGACCATGGCTTCCTCCCGCGAAAAAATTTTCACTCATCAACAAAGTTATACACATAGTTGTCCACAGGATGTGAAAAAGTGGTCAAACTCGCTAGGTCAATACTACCAGATAATCCTGAAGTTATCAACAGGCAACCGTGCAGGCCAGGCGGGGCATGTATCTTGACGCGTTTTAACGAAATACTATATAATCAACTGTGGTGCCTGCATATTTCCAGATATTGCCCTGGGAGGTGAAGCAATTGAAGAGAACGTACCAACCGAAGCGGCGCAGAAGAAAGAAAGTTCACGGCTTTTTGAAGAGGATGAGCACCAGATCCGGGCGCAGAGTGATTAAGCGCAGGCGCGCCAAAGGAAGGAAGCGTCTTTCAGCTTAAGGCCGCTCAGACGGCCTTAGATTGTTCTTATGCAGTATTTCTACAGGATTATCCCGGTCTCTTTATGGGAATAGTAACCATAAAAAATAATTCCGTATTCCGGCGCGTGTACGCGCGGGGACGCTCAAAGGCATCACGGTATCTGGTGTGTTACGCTCTGCCGAATAATGAGGGTGAACGCCGTTTCGGGTTTGTGGCGTCCAAGAAGGTGGGACACGCCGTAGAGCGAAACAGGCTGCGCAGGATTCTCAGGGAAATTGTTCGGTTAAACGAGAATTGTTTTCAGTCGGGGTATGATTACGTCATCATTGTCCGTCCTGCCGCGCGCGGGCTAGGCTTTGCCGCTCTAGAGAATGATTTATTAAGACTTGTGAGGGATTTAGGTTGAAAGCACCGGCAAGATTGGCTATCGGGATGATCCGGGTGTACCAAATCTGTATTTCGCCCTACTTCCCTTCCTCCTGCCGTTTTTATCCGACCTGTTCTACGTATGCGATTCAGGCGATCCGGAAATACGGCCTGATTCGCGGCGGTTGGCTGGCGGCTCGCCGTATCTGCAGGTGCCATCCCTTTTCCCCGGGAGGGTATGATCCGGTCTAACCCGGAAATAGAGGGGGTTCAGAACTAATTGTTTGGTGCGCTGATTGACGGAATGGTGGCCCTGATCAACTGGCTTTACGGTGTAACGGTAACGCTGGGCATACCAAGCTACGCGGTAGCCATCATTCTCCTGACGATATTGATCAAGCTTGTGCTTTATCCGCTGACGCGACTGCAGATGCGTTCAATGCTGCAGATGCAGCTGTTGCAGCCCGAGCTGCAGGCGATACAGAAGAAATACGCCAAAGACAAAGAGATGCTCCAGAAGAAAATGATGGAGCTTTACAAGGAGCACAAGGTCAACCCCATGGCCGGCTGTCTGCTGCTGCTGGCCCAGATGCCGTTCCTGATCGCCCTGTACAGGGCCTTGTGGGACTTCCCTTATGCTGTGACCGAACATGCCGGGTTTTTCTGGCTGCAGACCCTCAGCATGCGTGACCCGTACTATATTCTCCCGGTTCTGGCAGGGGCCACAACCTATTTCCAGTCCAAGATGACGATGCCCAATACCCTGCCGAACGGTGAAACCAACCCGGCCCAGCAGACACAGAAGATGATGCTCATTTTCCTTCCGCTGTTTATCGGCTGGATCAGCAGCACGCTCCCGGCCGGACTTTCGGTTTACTGGGTGACGTTTAACCTGATGAGCATCATTCAGCAGTACTTCATCAACAAACAGATGCTTCCGATGCGGGAAGCGGCGCTGGCCCGGGCCGGGAACGCAAACGCTGCGCGCGAAGCTGTCGAAGAGGCGGAAATTATGGAAGAGAGCAAACCGGCGAAGAACGAGCAGAGAGAAGCCGGGGGCCGGACGCAGCCGAAGTCCGCGAGTCCGCAAAAGAGGAAGAGCGCAAAAGGCGGGCAAAGGAGGAGGAAGTGAAGCTTGAAGGTCGTCGAGAAGAACGGTAAGAGCGTTGAAGAAGCCGTAGAGGCGGCTCTGCAAGAGCTGGGTGTGGATGCGGATCAGGTAAATGTAGAGGTTCTCGAGGAACCCAGTAAAGGGCTTTTTGGCATTCTGGGCGGTAAACCTGCCGTTGTGCGGGTATCGGTTAAGAAATCACCGGCCGAAGAGGCGGTGGAACTATTGAAAAGTATTGTTCACGCCATGGGTGTGGAGGCCGATTATCATTGGGTGGAGGACGACGGTCAGATTCTGGTCAATCTGGAAGGGAAACAGCTCGGGGTTCTGATCGGGAGACGCGGGGAAACACTAAACTCCCTGCAGTACCTGGTCAATCTTGGGTTCAATAAGAATCGTGAGGACCGCAAGAAGATCATTCTGGACATTGAAGGTTATCGGCGCAAGCGTGAGGATACGTTGATGAAGTTGGCGATGAAGCTGGCGGACAAGGCCAAGAGACGGGGGCGGAGTGTCGTCCTGGAGCCGATGAATCCGCAGGAAAGGCGGATTATCCACACCACGCTGCGCGGGCGCGATGATATTTATACTTTCAGCGAGGGGGAGGAACCGTTCCGCAAGATTGTGATTGCCCCTCGAAAGTAGGTCGGTAGAAATGCTAGGCGATACCATCGCAGCCATTGTCACCCCTCCGGGTGAAGGCGGAGTGGGAATCATCAGAATAAGCGGTCCGGCGGCACTTGAAATCGCCGGACACTTTTTTCGCCCGAAGTACCGGCAAGACCTGCGAAAGGGCCCGAGTTTCCGGCTGGTGTACGGGCACATCGTCGATCCGAAAAACGGCGAGGTGGTGGATGAGGTCCTGCTGGCACTGATGCGTGCCCCGCGGAGCTACACGCGGGAGGACGTGGTGGAGATCCACGGTCACGGCGGGATTGTACCCCTGCGTCAGGTTCTGGAGCTGTGCATCGCCGGCGGCGCCCGGTTGGCCGAGCCGGGGGAGTTTACCAAGCGGGCCTTTCTGAACGGAAGGCTGGATCTGGCCCAGGCCGAGGCCGTACTTGACGTGATCCGGGCCAAGACCGGAGACGGACTGAGGCTGGCCGTGAGTCAATTGGAAGGTCGGCTGTCGCAGGAGATAACGTCATTCAGAGAGGAACTTGTACGGGTGCTGGCCGAGATTGAGGCCGGCATTGACTTTCCTGACGAGGATATCCCGGAGCAGACCATCGACGAGGTCATAGAAAAGCTGAAAGCACTGGCCCGGGCCTGCGGACGGCTGCTGGAAAAGGCCGAAACCGGGCGCATTTACCGGGACGGGCTGGCCACGGCCATCGTGGGTAAGCCGAATGTGGGCAAGTCCTCCCTGCTTAACGCGCTCCTGCGCGAGAACCGCGCGATCGTGACCGCCGTGCCGGGGACCACCCGGGATGTGATCGAGGAAATCGTCAGCATCCGGGGGATTCCGCTGCGTCTGCTGGATACGGCGGGGCTGCGTGAAACCGAGGACGTGGTCGAGCGGATCGGGGTGGCGCGTTCCCGGGAGGCGGTGGCGCGTGCCGATCTGGTGATTCTGGTGCTGGATGCCTCCACCGGGATCGAAGACGAGGACCGGGCCGTGTTCGAGCTGGTCAAAGGCAAACGGCTGGTCGCCGTTGTGAATAAAGTCGATCTGGCTCCGGAAGGTCTGGCTGAGGATACGGTGGCAGAGATGACGGGCGCGGAGGCCGTGGTCCGGACGGAGCTCACTGCCGGGCGGGGTCTGGAAGAGCTGGAAAACACGATCGCCGAATTGGTTCTTGGCGGACGAGTGATACGGGACAATTCGATTTACATCACGAATGAAAGGCACAAGGCCTCCCTGCTGCAGGCCCGGCGGCACCTGCTGGAGGCGGTGGAAACGCTGGAACAGCGGCTGCCGCTTGAGATAAGCGCCATCGATGTGCGTGCGGCCCTCGAGGCCTTCGGAGAAATCACCGGGGCGACGGTAACCGAGGATGTACTGGATCGGATATTTGCGGACTTTTGTATTGGAAAGTGAGGTGAACGAGGTGGAATACAATGCAGGCAGCTATGATGTGATTGTGATTGGTGCCGGACACGCCGGCTGTGAAGCCGCTCTGGCGGCGGCAAGGCTGGGCTGCCGGACACTCGTGCTGACCATTAATATTGATTATGTGGCGCTGATGCCCTGTAACCCGGCGGTCGGAGGTCCGGCCAAGGGACACCTTGTGCGAGAGGTTGATGCTCTGGGCGGGGAGATCGGACGCAACACCGACCGGGCGGCGATCCAGATGAGAATGCTGAATACAAGAAAGGGCCCGGCCGTTCGCGCCCTGCGCGCGCAGACTGATAAGCTGGTCTACCAGCAGTCGATGCGCCGTGTGTTGGAAACCGAACCCCTGCTCGATCTGAAGCAGGCCATGGTGGAGCGGATTTTGGTGCAAGGCGGACGGGTGGCTGGTGTGGTCACCCAAACCGGTGCTCGTTTCTTTGCGCCGAACGTGATCATCACCACCGGGACCTATCTGAAGAGCCGGATCCTTATCGGCGAAGTGAACTATGCGGGGGCACCAAACGGACAGCGCCCTTCGGTGGGTCTGGCGGAGAGCATCCGGGACCTGGGGTTTGAAATGGGGCGGTTCAGAACCGATACCCCGGCCAGGGTTGCCCGGCGGTCGATTGATTTCACTAAGATGATTCCCCAAACCGGAGACGACACCCCGTGGAATTTTTCGTTCGTGTCTCCGCCCGTACGGCGCATCCAAGTGCCGTGCTGGCTGACGTATACCACCCCGGAAACCCACACTGTTATCCGGGAGAACCTGGACCGTTCGGCGCTGTACAGCGGTGAACTCCAGGGTGCGGGACCCCGGTACTGCCCTTCCATCGAGTCCAAGGTGGTCCGGTTCGCGGACCGGGAAAGGCATCCGGTGTTCATCGAACCGGAAGGCTGCAATACCGAAGAGATGTATGTCCAGGGTATGTCCACCAGTCTGCCGGAAGATGTGCAGATTGAGATGCTCAGGACCATCCCGGGACTGGAAAAAGCGGAGATCGTGCGCACCGGTTACGCAATTGAATATGATTACGTGGTGCCGACGCAGTTGGGGCCGACATTGGAAACGCGGGCCCTGCCGGGTCTGTTCCTGGCCGGGCAGATCAACGGTACCTCGGGATACGAGGAGGCTGCGGCGCAGGGTATCGTGGCCGGGATCAATGCGGCGCTGAAGATAAAGGAAACCGATCCTCTGCTGATCGACCGGTCTGAGGGATATATCGGTGTACTGATTGACGATCTGGTAACCAAGGGTACGCAGGAGCCCTACCGGATGTTCACGTCGCGGGCCGAATACCGCCTGCTGCTCCGTATGGACAATGCCGACCGCCGTCTGACCGAGAAGGCGTACGGCCTGGGCCTGATCGACGAAGAGCGGTACCGCCGTTTTGAGGAAAAGCGGAAACTGATTACCGGTGAACGGGAGCGTCTCGAGCGTACCCTCCTCCCCGTTACCGAGGAGAGCCGGAGAATCCTGGCCGGACTGGGTACAGCCGTACCGGAAAGGCCCACGCACCTGGCCGACCTGCTGCGCCGACCGGAGATCAGCTATCGCGATCTGCTCTCCCTCCCCGGGGAGCACCCCTCCCTGCCGGAGGAGGTCTGTTCGGAGGTGGAGAGTGAGATTAAGTATGAAGGATACATTAAGAAGCAGATGGTCCAGGTGGCACGGATGAGAAAACTGGAGGCCAGACGAATACCCGAGGATCTGGATTACTCGCTCATCAGAGGGCTGTCTGCCGAGGGCGCGCAGAAGCTTGAGGCCGTGAGGCCGCTTTCGGTGGGACAGGCGGCCCGGATCTCGGGTGTTTCGCCGGCCGACATCGCTGTCCTGCTGGTGTACCTGGAGCAGCGGACAAGAAAACAGGGGGAAGACGCCGGTGCCGACCTTGAGGGAGATAATCACCAGGGAAGCAGGGCCGCTGGGTCTTGAGCTGGATCCGGAGGTGCTGGACCGGTTTGAGGTGTATTACCATAAACTGGTAGAAGTAAATAAGCAGTTCAATCTTACCCGGCTGGTCGGCACCGAGGATACAGCAGTCAAGCATTTCCTGGACAGCTTGCTAGGGTTGCATGTTCTGAAGCCGATGCGGCAAGCACGCCTGATCGATATCGGCAGCGGTGCCGGTTTTCCGGGGCTCGCCCTGAAGGCGGCGCGGCCCGAGATCACCCTGACTCTGGTGGAATCGGTGCGAAAGAAGTGCCGGTTCATGGAGGACGTAAGTCGGGCAATGGGACTCACCGGAGTGGAGGTGGTCTGGGGGCGGGCGGAAGATGTGGCCCGTCTCCCCCGCCACCGCGGCGCTTATGATGTGGCTACGGCCAGAGCCGTCGCCGAGATCAGGGTGCTGGCCGAGTACTGTCTCCCCTTCGTGACGGTCGGGGGGCTTTTTGTGGCCTATAAGGGTCCGGCGGTCCGGGATGAGTTGGCGGCGGCGGCAAGGGCCCTGGCGCTGCTGGGGGGTGAGGTCGAGGAAGTGCTCAAATTCAGGCTTCCGCTGGGAGGCGGTGAGCGCTCGTTAGTTTGTATCCGAAAAAAGACCGAGACGCCCGCCACATATCCGCGAAGGGCGGGAACGGCACGGAAAAAACCGCTCTAAAAACTGCTTAATAGACGTGTGAACATCCTTCCAGACATTGTCGACGGAAGGATTTTTTTTGTTTGCGTGGAAAATACCATCAGTAGTCAGAAGACAGAAGACAGAATTCAGTAGTCAGGACGGCGGCTATCTCCTTACATATTCTGATCCCTGAAGCCTGAGTTCTGTGTTCTGAATCCTTGATATGTGGGAAGCAGGTGATCAGGAAGGTGGCACGGGTAATCGCCATTACCAACCAAAAAGGGGGCGTTGCCAAGACGACGACCGCCGTCAATCTGGGGGCCGCACTGGCGCTCGACGGGAAGCGGGTGCTGCTGGTGGATATCGACCCGCAGGGCAACGCGAGCAGCGGGCTGGGATTGGACCGGAATGAACTGGAACAGTGCATCTATGATGTGCTGATCGGTAAGAGCCGGTTGAGCTCGGTGATCCACAGATGTGACTGCGTGGAGCGGATGGATGTGGTCCCGGCTACCCTGCGGCTCGCGGGAGCTGAGATCGAAATGGTCGGGATTCCCGACCGGGAGCGCATCCTGGAGCGCGCCCTCGCCCCGGTGAAGGATGGATACGATTTTGTGTTCATCGACTGTCCCCCTTCCCTCGGACTGCTCACCATCAATGCACTGACGGCCGCCGATTCGGTGATCGTACCCATGCAGTGTGAGTACTACGCGCTGGAAGGGCTCGGGCATCTGATGAACGCAATTGAACTGGTGCGGCGGAATCTGAACCCTGATCTGGCGATTGAGGGCGTATTGCTGACCATGTTTGACGGGAGGACGAACCTTTCCATTCAGGTTGTGGATGAAGTGAAACGGCATTTTAAGAATCAGGTCTACGGAACACTCATCCCGCGCAACGTGCGCTTGGGTGAGGCCCCGAGCTACGGCAAACCGGTTGTTGTTTACGATCCCAAGTGCCGCGGTGCCGAAGTGTATCGTGATCTGGCGAAGGAAGTGGCGGCAAATGGCTAAGAAGCGGGCGCTGGGGCGGGGATTGGAGGCGCTGCTCCCCACATCGGTGGAGAAAAAGGAAGAACTGCGGGAAATCCCCGTCAAGGATATAAGCCCAAATCCACGACAGGCACGGCAGGTCTTTGCGGCCGAGGCACTGGAGGAGCTGGCGGCGTCCATTAGAGAAGTCGGTTTGGTGCAGCCGATCATCGTGCGCCGAAGCGGGCACGGTTTCGAACTGATCTCGGGCGAGCGCCGGCTGAGGGCGTTTAAGCATCTCGGGAAAAAGATGATCCCGGCACTGGTTCGGGAGATGGATGAAAAGGACGTTGCCGCGGCGGTGTTGATCGAAAACATCCAGCGTGAGGACCTCAACCCGGTAGAGGAGGCGATGGCCTTTCGCCGGCTGATTGAAGAGTTCGGCGTTACACAGGAAGATGTGGCGCGGCGTGTCGGCAAGAGCCGCTCGGCGGTCACCAATTCCCTGCGGCTGCTTTCCCTCCCCCTCCAGGTCCAGGAGATGCTGGGTGCGGGGATGATCACCGCCGGGCATGCGCGGGCGCTGGCCGGGCTGGAGGATGCGGCCAAACAGGTGGAATTAGCGCAGAAGGCAGTGGCGGCCGGGCTCTCAGTGCGCGGTCTGGAAGAGGAGGTCCGGCGCATAGCGGAGGACGGCAAAACGGACGAGGAAACGCGGGCGCGGCGAAAAGCCGTGGATGCGCACCTCAGGGCACTGGCCCGTGACGCCGGGAAGCACCTGCGGGCGCCGGTGCGGATCAAGGGAACCCGGGAAAAGGGGCGGATCGAGATCGGGTACGGCAGTGCCGAGGAATTTGAACGATTGATACGGTATCTGCTCCGGTAGACAAGAGCGTATGTTTCACGTGTTACCCGACGGTGAAACAACGATGCGGATAAATTGACCGGGGATTGAACAGGGCGAATCGGGAACAGCGACTGCTGAGGTCGCTGTTTTTATATGCACCCGGTCTCCCCCGCCTCTCCCCTGCCCTTTGTGTCGTGCACCCCGATATCTGCTTGACTATGGAAACCGTCATTCCCACCCGCCGGTACGCAGAACGGCTACTGCCCATAAGTTGGGCTGTCTAATAAACAAGGGGCGTTGAGCGAAGGTGCATAAGCGTGTGTTCAGCGGGCGGCCCGGACACCAGGATAAAACGGGAGAAAGGATTGTGATTTTAGGTAAGTCAACCTTTCCGCTTGTTGATTTACAGTGGTCGGACCATAGAAAAAAGTAAGCTACCGATGTGGTAACCGGTTGCCGCGCACCAGGCATGGTACCCGCGATGGGTTGTGCACTTGTGGCTCTGACCCGACTGCGGATCTGAGGATCTTCCTTACTTCACCTTCACAAGAAAATGCTTGGGGCTCCCCAGAACACGTTGGGATGCCGTCGGTGGAAACTTACCACCCCCCTCCTTCATTTCCCGCCCGGGGGAGCTTGTTTCACGTGTTACCTGACGGTGAAACAAGCGGATCCTCTTTAGGTCACGTGTTGCTGTTGCTCGCCCCTGGTTGCAGAAATCCAAGCGGGCGATGAACATTGCACGTGACGCCGTACGGGTGTGGGTGTGTTGTGTGCCGGGCGCGGACCAGTAAAGTTGTATTCCAGAGAAGAAGGAGCACGCTGGTTGGGCGAGAAATGCTATAGAAAGCGTCATAACGTACTGGGGACCATGAGAGGTGCGAAGGGTGACGGGTTGTCCGGGTGTGCACCCGCGACTTGTGCGAGATGCTCCGAAATTGGAGCACAAAAGGGTTCTGCTCCCAGTCTGCTTTAGAGACTGAGCTGATAATGGTTTTGTATCGCGTATCATCCGGGTGTACCCCGGCCTCCGTTTAGCGATTCGACCAAATCTAAGCTCGGGTTCGGTGTGCGGCAAACCCCTCCCGCCCGACACTCAGTTTAGTACCCAAGGTATTCGGTGCAGTGTAAGGCTGCGGTCCCTAAATTGAGTGCCGGGTTTAAGGCCGCTCTTTTCCGATCCAGGCGGTCGGCCACGGAGAAAATACTGCGGAAGCGCCCGTAAACGTCCTCGTCGGGGGCCCGTACATTCCTCTCCTTCGCTAAGAATGGTGCCCGAATCGCACAAGTTGTCCGGAGGTAATGCCATACCATTTTGGTTGCTCTGATAGTGTCACCCGTCAGAGCGACGATGGAGTGTTGAGTGCCGGGAACCGGCTACAGACTCATTAAGTGGCAAGACATAGACCAGGGAAAACGGAGCTTGGAATTCAAAGGTCGGGGGTCTGAGTATGGGGAAGGCGTAAGGTTTCTTCCGGGACCGGGTGGTTGTGGATGACACGGGGAATGAGACTCGTCGCGGCTGGTGGTTGTTTGTTGCATCCAAATTCTGTTTCGGATATTCTGAACCGTTGGTAATGTTTCACGTGTTACCTGACGGTGAAACAACAGGATGATGGTAATGACTGATTTTGAGAAGGGACTGCTGGTAGGTATTCTGATTGGCGAAGGCCACTTCGGCGGGGATGGAAAACAGCCCCACGTGACGGTGCGCATGCATTCCCGAAACGAACGGCTGTTCCGGTGGCTTGAAAAGACTGTCCCGGGTTCCAGACTGTACGGCCCGTATTATCACGGCGGGCGGGACTACTTTCAGTGGATGGCCCGCGGACCGGCACTGCGGTACCTGGTTTCGGTGCTGGACGAAACAGAGCTGCAACTGCTCAACCCGCCCACGTTCGAACGTTACAAAAAGATGAAAGATGATTATAACCTGTAACGGCCTCTGTGCACGGGCCGGAATGTTTCACGTGGCACCTGACCGTGAAACAGCGCCTTCGGTCTGGTGTGCCAAGGCTCCCCCAGTCTTCAGTGTTCCCCTGATGTTATGGAAATATACGTCTGTTTAGCTTGACTAGTTGAAAAAAAAGGAACCCGAAGATATGATTATGAATCATAAAACCCCGATGTCATCGTGTCCATCTGTTTTGACGGCGGTGGGTGGTTGCCTGGCCGGACAATAGCTCCCGGAGTCTCGCCCGTGTTTCTTCGGATTGGAACGGTTTGCTCTTCGGGGCGTGACAAACAAGGCTGCAATCTTAAGTACGAAAAGGGGCTGAGCAATGCCGATCAGTGATTATCAAAATGAAATCATTCTGGCACTCTTGGGTATTCTAATCCTGACCAGTATCATCCAGGGCGTTTACTACCGCCGCATGGTCCGACAGCAGCAGCGCCTGCTGCAGTTCATACGCATGCACGGCGGCGAAAGCATTGAAAAGAGCCTGCACAACTGCACCACACGGCTGGAGGGAATCGAGACCCGGCTGGAAGACGTGGGCCGGTGGCAGCAGGCTATCGAGGAGAAGTTGGCCGGTTGTGTCCGGGCGCCTCGGGTGTACCGCTACGACGCATTTGACGACGTGGGCAGCCAACTCAGCTTCTCGACCGCCTTTTTGGATGGGAAGGGCGAAGGCGCGGTGCTGACCACACTCTATTCCCGCCTCGAATCGCGCACGTACTGTAAACCGGTAAGCGGGGGTGCTTCTCCGTATCCGCTGACCGAGGAGGAACAGGAAGTGATCGCACGGTCGCTGGGGAAACGCTGACCGCTGATCGTTATCAGGGGGTGTCGTCGGAGTGTTTGAGAATCGCGAAGAGGCCGGTCGGCGTTTGGCCGATCGTTTAGCGGATGATTCCTTCCCCAACGGACTGGTTCTGGGGATTCCCCGGGGCGGGGTGGTGGTTGCCGCGCCGGTGGCGGAGAGGCTGGGTCTGCCGCTGGACATCATTATCCCCCGTAAAATCGGGGCGCCACACAACCCGGAGGTGGCAGTCGGTGCCGTGACCGAGGACGGCACGGCAATCTATGACCGGACACTTCTCGCCCGCCTCGGCCTCGACGAGACCGATCTGGCTCCCCGGATCGAGAAGGAGATTGCAGAGATCAAACGCCGGAACACCCTGTACCGGGGTGGGCGGGAAAAGGCTGACTATGGCGGCAGGACGGTGATCCTCGTTGATGACGGGGTGGCGACCGGGAGTACGACATTGGCTGCTCTCCGCTCTATCAAGAAAGGAAATCCGCGTGCAGTGGTATTAGCGGTGCCCGTAGCTCCCCCGGACACGCTGAGGCGTCTTTCCCGGGAGGTGGACCGCGTGGTCTGCCTGGAGTCACCGATCGAGTTTTACGCCGTGGGGCAGTTCTACCTTGATTTCCCGCAGACGTCGGATGACGAGGTGATTGAGCTCCTGAGGCGCTTCGCCGTATAAAAGCGCAAAACCTCTCGGATACTAAAGTTACGGGAGGTGATTGTTATGAAGAAGGTGGCAATCAGTGAAGGTCTGGGCGACCTCGGGCATTATTTCGAGAACCGGGGTTATACCGTTGTTCCGCCCGACGAGGCCGACAATTCGGCGGCGCTGGTAGTTTCCGGGATGACTGAGAATTTCACCGGTTTGCAGAAGCGGGCGCTGAAGGTGCCCGTCGTCAATGCGGAAGGTAAAACGCCCGAGCAGGTTTTTGAACAGGTGGAACGGGCGGCGAACATTAAAAGGTAATATCGTTGACAGAAGGGACCCCGCAGGCTTCACGCCGCGGGGTCCTTTGAACCTGTGGGGTAATATGGAGTAGGGGTTCGCTTCATTCAGTTCAGTGCTGTCTGCCGTACCGGACAGTCGGCCGCCACGGCGGCCTGCCGACAGGTGGCCATAGTCTGCTCCAGACCGGCAGCGATTACATCGGCGATCTGCATGACCACGCTCAGTCGGGTGTTCTGCAAAATCATATACTCCATGAACCCACCGACGTTGACCACACCTGTAATATGCATCTCCCCGACAGCGGGCAGTGACTTCTTTACTCCGGCACCCGGTTTCAGAGGACCATCGCTCAGGTTCACATACCCGATATTGTCCGGATAACCGAGACAGGCATCAACCGCGATTACAAACGGATGATCATACTTGGCCCGAATCTCGGCGATTACACGGGCCAGGTTGGTGGCGTGTACGGGTTCGTCCAGTGTGCCGTAAACGGCAAACTTGTCTTGGGACGACCGGGCCAGCCTGCTTCCGACCAGAGGCCCGAGCGCGTCACCCGTAGAGCGGTCGGTGCCGATGCAGAGAATGACGACCGGTCTTTGGTTGTGTTCAATGCCGGCCTCGGACAAGCGGCGGTAGATTTCATCGGCCAGTTTGGTCGCGGCGAACGGGTCTTCTATGTGAATCCGAGTGGTCTCGGGATCAGGCTGCTTGGACTTCAGAATGGGCAGCTTAGACATTTCACGGCCCCCTTTCCGAATCAGACATAACTAATATAGTTATTGCCGACCCGCCCCCCGGTTATTCCCCTTCAGTGGGTTTTTGGCCCATTCCGTGAGGCATACAGATTAAGAGATGAAGCGTGCGGGAGGTGGAGCGGGTGTTTAAACCCGGTGCGTTGAAAACGGCGCTGCTCTACGCCGGATCGGTTATCGGCGCCGGGTTTGCCTCCGGACAGGAGATCCTCCAGTTTTTCGGCGTTCACGGGTCGATGGCCATCTGGGGCGTTTGTTTGGCCACCCTGCTGTTTGCCTACCTCGGGGCGGTGATCCAGGTGACGGCCGTGCGGCTGCGTGCCGTGAATTACCGCGAGGTTTTGAATCACCTGCTGGGCGGCTCCCTGGCAGGAGCCATGGACCTCTTCAGCCTCGGCATGCTGGTGGCCGGGCTGGGGGTGATGCTGGCCGGTAGCGGCGCCGTGTTTCAGGAACAGTTCGGCCTGCCCACGGCCGGCGGGGTCCTGGTGCTGGCGTGTATGGTGTCGATCGTGATTTATACCGGATTGAACGGACTAGTGGCCGTAAACGCCGTTCTGGTGCCGGTGAAGATTGCGCTGGTGTCCGGAGTCTGCCTGCTGGCGCTGATCCTTGACGGCGGCGAGACCCGAAACATGGTCGAGCAGACGGCCTCCGGACGGGTGGCGCTCGACAACTGGCTGTTGTCCGCGTTGCTCTATGTGTCCTACAATATGATCGCTCCCATAGCCGTACTATCCTCCCTGGGGCGCTACCTCAGCCGGGAACAGGCCCTGTTGGGGGCGGTGTCGGGGGGGCTGATCCTGGGCGCGGCCGCCGGTTTGGTCACCTTGGCGGTGGTCGCCTTTTATCCCGCGGCCTCGCTTTATCAGCTGCCTGTGCTGTTTTTGGCCGGTCTGCTGCACCCGGCGGTGCGGCTGTTGATCTCCGTCGTCATCTGGCTGGCCGTTTTCACCACCGCCATCGCCAACGCCCACGGCTTTGCCAGCCGCCTGGCCCTGCCCGGCACCCGCGGCTACCGGATGGCCGGGATCGGCATCACTCTTGCCGTGATTCCGCTGGCTTTCGCTGACTTCGCCACCCTGATCGGACTGCTGTACCCCCTGTTCGGATACGGCGGCCTGATCCTGGTCGCGGCCTTGGTTGTGCGCCCCTTGAGCAGGTTTTTGATCGGCCGTCACGAAAAAAGTGTCTAATATAGACACATTTTCGATATGATAAGCACAGAGTTTGGGAAATAAAGCCTGTGAGGAGGGATCGCGTGAACTGGGTCGATTACCTGCTCATCGCCATTCTGGTCATGGGAGCCTGGAGCGGACTGATGCGGGGGCTGGTGCGCAGTGTTCTGGGGCTGGTCGCGCTTGGCCTGGGGTTCGTCGTTGCCATGCGGTACTATGTACCGGTTGCCCAGTTTTTGAACGAGCGGTTCGGTCTGGTTCCGGTGCTTTCCGGTTTCTATGCCGACCGGTTCGCCGCGCCCGCTTCGACTGCTCTGCCGGCCGCGCCCGGCGGTGGGGAAGGGTGGACTTTCCCGGGCAGCATTGACGGTCTGGTCAGCAGTTTCGACCTTTTCTTGGCCGGACAGGGTCCCGCGTCGAGCTTGGGATTCCCCGACACACTGGCGACGGCCACGGTGAATACGGCGGCCTTTCTGATCATCCTTTTCGCTACCGCACTGATAGCGGGCAGTGTCTTATCGATTGTGCCCCGGCTGCCCCTGTTGATGCCGCTGGACCGGGCCGGCGGATTCTGCTTCGGGCTGTTCAAGGGCTTTGTATTCGGGGCGCTGGCGGTGGGGGCGCTGAAGCTGCTCAGCCTGTCCAGTCTGTTTATGGGACCGAATGCCATTTCAAGCGGGCTTGAGCAGTCCCAGGTGGTGCCGGCCTATATCGGCTTCCTGGACTATGTCTGGAGACTGGTGATGCCCGCAACCGCTTTATAGGGGCGGGGACGTTTCCCCGGAGCTTTCATGAATCAAGGAGGAACCCTGATGAATGCCGAGCACGGTGAAAGAAAAAGCGCCTGGGCGGCGTATGAAAGTGATGAACAGCGCAGTGAGGTTTTTGCTTTTGCCGAGCGGTACAAGCGCTTCCTGGATGCCGCCAAGACCGAACGCGAGGCGGTGGCCGTAATCGTACAGGCGGCCCGGGAGAACGGTTTCCTGGACCTGGCCGGGGCGTATTCCCTGAAGCCCGGAGACCGGTTCTACACCGTGAACCGGGATAAAGCGGTAATAATCGGACGGGTCGGCCAGCTGCCTCCCGAGGCCGGTTTCAGCATTGTCGGGGCACATCTCGATGCCCCAAGGCTGGACCTGAAACCACGCCCGCTCTATGAGGATCAGGGGCAGGCGCTCTTCAAGACTCATTACTACGGCGGCATTAAGAAATACCAGTGGCTCACCGTTCCCCTGGCGCTGCACGGAACGGTCTGCCGGTCGAACGGGGAGTGCATTTCGCTGGTCATCGGAGAAGCACCGGGCGAGCCGGTGTTCACGATCAGCGATCTGCTTCCGCACCTGGCCAAGGATCAGGTTGAAAAGAAGATGAGCGAGGCCGTTCCCGGCGAGGGACTGAACCTGATCGTCGGCAGCATTCCGCTGGCCGGCGCCGAAAAGGAACCGGTGCGGCAGGCGGTGTTGGAGTACCTGGCCCGGGTTTACGGCATAGCCGAGGATGATCTGGTCAGCGCCGAGATTGAGGCCGTACCGGCGTGGAAGGCCGCCGATATAGGCTTTGACCGGGGACTGGTCGGAGGGTACGGTCAGGACGACCGCATCTGCGCTTTTGCCGCCGTTCAGGCGCTGTTCGAAGCCAACCAGCCGGCACATACCGGTTTGACCGTACTGGTGGACAAAGAAGAGATAGGATCGACCGGCAACACCGGTATGCTGGGGGCATTCTTCGAAAACACGGCGGCCGAGCTTCTGGCTCGCCTCGGCCCGTACAGCGATTTGATCCTGCGACGTACCCTGGCCGCTTCCTGCGCCCTCTCCGCAGACGTTAACGCCGCGCTGGATCCGAATTTCACCGATGTTCTGGACAAGTACAACGCCGCCCGGCTCGGTGGGGGCGTGGTGATTACCAAGTATACCGGAAGTAAAGGCAAGTATTCGGCCAACGATGCCCACGCCGAATTCGTCGGTGCGGTACTGCGGACCTTTAAAGCCGCCGGGGTGCGGTGGCAGTCCGGTGAGCTGGGCAAGGTGGACCAGGGCGGCGGCGGGACAATTGCCCACATCCTGGCCGCGTACGGGATGGATGTTCTGGACTGCGGTCCGGCGCTTCTGAGTATGCACGCACCCTTCGAAATCGCCAGCAAGGTCGATCTATTCGAGGCATTCCGGGGATACCGGGCGTTCTTTGAACGGAACTGGGGGTAATCGGATGACGGTGACGGATGTCAAGGTCGGCGATGTTGTTCGGATGAAAAAATCACATCCCTGCGGCTCGGACCGCTGGGAGATTCTGCGTACCGGTGTGGACTTCCGGTTGAAGTGCCTGGGCTGCGGCCGCGTGGTCCTGCTGCCGCGGCCCAAGTTCCTCAAGGCAGTGCGTGAAGTGGTGTTCGAACAGTAGTCAATTGGTTCGAACACCCGATCTCTCCGTTTCTCAAAACCCCGAACCAATCTTAAAAAAGAAAATGCAATTGTATGCGAGTGGAAGAAAATGGGAGATCCACATGGCACAGCTGTCCTATTTCGCGCAGACGGGCTCTCAGCGGAGTTGCACCGCTGTGCTATCATTAGGGCAAAAAATGCCTGGATAAAGTTGGCAATGAAAAGAATGTTTACCGGTTCCCATAAGAGGTGGGTTGGCGAACGCACCGGGGGACCGCGTAAAGAATCTGGTGCGTGAGGAGGTGAACATCCGGAAGCTGGATGCCCTTGACGGGTGAAGATCCGAAGCTGTCGCGACAGCGCAAGAATGTATAGGCGTAGTCCGGGGGGCGGATGATGAAAAGCAGCTTAAGGAAAGGTTTGCTTATTCTGGCCCTGGTGCTGGGTTTCTGTCTGGCATCGGGGTGGCTGATCGCTCCACAGCCGGACGGTTACGATACACCCATCCAGATGATCGCGCCCGCAGATGCGGCTGCGGATTGGTTTAATCCGCCGGCTCTGGCGGCGATCCTGAGTGCGGGGCCGTTGTGGCAGAGAATTGCCGGCCGGTTTTGTGGAATACGACGGACGGTTTTTGGAGTACGGCGATCACCTCCAACCATCTTGCACCGGCGGTGCGGGGTGCATGGCCGGAGATGGAGAAAGGGGTAAACGGGATGGCGGAGGCGAGTATGAACAAGCTGAGTATAAGGACAGGCAGCCGGCGGCCGCAGAGCGGTTCCGGCGAACATAACGGAAAAATACGTGAGTGCTTCGGCGCTCTAGGCTAAACACTTAATGACACCGGTTTGCACCGGTCCCCTGGTCCAAGGTCGACCAGGCTGAGGATTCCTTGAAAGGCATACGTTCCCCGTATAGATAAATGCGTACCCTAAAGAGAGAATGTTTTCCACGGGAAAAAGCCGGGTAGCAGGCCCAGCACCAGTTCTTCCTCATGCGGATATTCCTGAAAGGTTGGTGAGGCTATTGCCCAGAACGGTCGGCGACGGAAGCCCGAGCAATCTCCGCCGGTATGTGCGGAAAAAGCGGTCGTCCGCCGAAAAGTCACGGTACGTTCTTAAGGAACGGCAGGCGGCAAATGATTGGGCCTGCATTCCCCAGTCCCGGCGCGTGATCGATGAGCCGGATTTGGTTAAGCGGGAGGTGGAACAGCCGTTCCGAACCCGCAGATCCGCACATATCCGGGACCTGCACCAAGACTATGATCAGGAAGACTATTACTATGAACCGGACTATGAGCCGGATGACGAATATGAACCGGACGATATCCCCCGGCGCTCCCGTTCGGTCCCGGCGCGGCGGTACCGTCCGGCTGACATACTGAACCTCAGGGCGATTACGGCGGCGGTCGTGGTCATCCTCGCGGCGGTGATCTGCGGGATGGCGGCCGAAAGCCGGTTCGGGGTGCTCTCCGCCCTGATTACGGGATTGGCTTCCTCTGCGGCTGCTGTTGCCGGTTGGTTGGCAACGGTCAGCCCGGTCACACTGGCCGGCGGCGCCGTCATAATTCTTATCGGCGCATGGATGATCGCCAAGGCCGTGCGCCTCAAGCGGACTTATTACGATGAGCCCGCCCCGCGGCGGCGGGTTTTGGTTTCAAAGGAAACACTGGATCGGTATTTCTAGCTAGAGAATCCCTCCTCTCAGTTTACAGGAGCTCCTTCCTCTGGCCATATTCCCCACAATATGGTCAAAGGACGCTGCCCTCCGGGGTACTTCTCCGGAGGGCTTTTTCACATGCCCCGAGCGTCCTGACAGTCACCGGCAGGAGACGGTGCTTGACGGATAACCAGGATGTGGGTTATGATATTTGCGGTCTGCCCGTGTTTTCCACCCTGCCCCGGCTTCGGGCCGGGGCCGTTAGTCCGCAGGGAGGAGGTGAGACTGTGCGGCAGTATGAAGTAATGTACATCCTCAACGCCGATTTGGACGAAGAAGCCACCACCGCACTGATGGACAAGTTCAGTGATCTGATTGCGGGCCGGGGCGGCGAGATTACCAAGACCGATGTCTGGGGCAAGAGACGCCTGGCTTATGAGATCAAGCACAAGCGCGAGGGATTTTACGTCGTGTTTGAGTTTAAGGGCGATGCAGACGCAGCCGCCGAGCTTGATCGGGTGTTCCGGATCACGGACGGTGTCTTGAGGCACATCATTATTCGCAAAGATTAGTAACCGGCGCTATTGGTTTTTCAGTTGCAAGGTGGTGTTTCTTGTGCTCAACAGGGTGATCCTGATCGGGCGCCTCACGCGCGACCCGGAGTTGCGGTACACGCCCAGCGGTGTGCCGACGGCCAGATTTAACCTGGCGGTCGACCGGCCGTTTACCGACAGCCAAGGACAGCGGGGAACGGATTTTATCGACATCGTGACCTGGCGAAAGCTCGCCGAGACCGTTGCCAACAACCTGAATAAGGGCAGACTGGTAGCTGTCGAAGGCAGGCTCCAGATCCGGTCGTACGATGACAGTCAGGGCGTACGCCGCAAAGCGGCCGAGGTTGTGGCGGATACCGTTCGGTTTCTTGATTGGCCGAAGGACAAAGACGGTGGACGCGACCTTGTCGCCGATCCACCTTACAAGAGCGAGATCGATTTTTCTGATGACAACGACGATATTCCTTTCTAACAGGAGGTTGACCTGATGAGACGCGACAAGGGACGTCGCCGGAAGCGCATCTGCAGCTTCTGTGTGGATAAGATTCCGGTGATTGACTTCAAGGATGTGAACCGGCTTAAGAAATACATCAGCGAGCGGGGCAAGATTCTTCCCCGGCGGATTTCCGGAAACTGCGCCGGACATCAGCGGATGCTGACGGTGGCGATCAAGAGGGCGCGTAATATGGCCCTGCTGCCGTACACAAGCGAATAGGATCCGGCGGATCAAAGGGGGGGAACCCCCTTTTCTGTTTCTTGTGGCACCCGGCCGAGCTTTAGATTTCACGGCAGGAATGACGTTATCTCCGCCGAAGTATGCTAACGAGAAGTATCGCGGGGCAGGCAACGCGCTGGTTAGATCTTGCACCCGGCGGAAAGGAGGCTTCAGGGTCGTGAAAGTGGTACTGTTGAAAGATGTGCCCGGAGTCGGCAAGCGCGGTGAGATTGTAAAAGTGGCCGAGGGGCACGCGCGCAACTACCTTATTCCCCGGCAGTTGGCGGAAGAAGCCACCGAGGGCCGCCTGAAGGAGATTCGCCGAAACAGGGACGTGAAGGCGAAGAAAGCGGCGAAGGCCGAGGCCGAGGCGCGGAAGCTGGCCGCCCGGTTTGAGGGACTGGTGGTGCAGGTGAGGGCGCGCTGCGGCGAGGGCGGCAAGCTGTTCGGCTCGGTCGGGAATAAGGATGTGGCGGAGGCCCTGGCTGCTCAGACGGGAATTAAACTGGATCGAAAGAAGATCGAGTTGGACGACACGATAAAGGCACTCGGTGTGTATCCGGCTCTGGCACGCCTGCATCCGGGCGTGCAGGCTGATTTTAAGGTGGAGGTAGTCGATCGCGATGCTTGATCATCGTACGCCGCCGCAGAATCTGGACGCCGAGCAGGCCGTGCTCGGCGCCTTGCTTTTGGACCAAGACGCAATTTATCGTGTATCCTCCACCCTCAGGCCGGAGGATTTCTATCAGTCAGCCAACCGGTTGATATATGCGGCGGCGCTCGCTTTGCACGACGCGGGACAGCCCGTTGATCTGGTCACGGTGACCGAGCAGCTCCGCCGGGACAACCTGTTGGAGAAGGCCGGCGGTGCGGTCTACATCGCCTCGCTGACGGACCTGGTGCCCACTACGGCCAACGTGGAACATTATGCACGGATTGTCGAGGAGAAGTCGCTTCTGCGCACGCTCATCCTGGTCTCCGGACGGATCGCCGAGATGAGCTACGAGGAGAACGACGAGGTTCCGCGGCTGCTGGACCAGGCCGAGCAGATGATTTTGGAGCTCTCTACGCGCAGAGGGTCGGCCGTTTTTGCCCAACTGCGGGAGGTTCTGTTAAAGACCTGGGAAACCATTGAGGCCGCCTACGCCAACAAGGGGCGGCTTTCCGGGGTGCCCACCGGTTTCGTCGACCTGGACAACATCTGTGGCGGCTTCCAGCCCTCCGACCTGATCATCCTGGCGGCGCGGCCGAGTATGGGTAAGACGGCGCTGGCGCTCTCCATCGCCTATCAGGTGGCCAGGAGCGATTCGGCGTTGCCGGTGGCCGTATTCAGCCTGGAGATGGCCAAGGAGCAGCTGGTGCAGCGCCTGCTGAGCATGGAGGCCAAGGTTGACCAATACCGCCTGCGCACGGGGAATCTGCGGGAAGAGGACTGGGAGCGCCTGACGGATGCTGCGGCCAACCTGAACGATCTCCCCATCTATATCGACGATACGGCCGGCCTGTCGGTGCGCGAGATCAGGGCGAAGAGCAAGCGCCTGATGGGCGAAAAAGGGCTCAGCATGGTCATCATCGATTACCTGCAGTTGATCCAGTCGCATAAACGGACCGAAAACCGGCAGCAGGAGATCGCCCAGATATCGCGTTCGCTGAAAGCGCTGGCCAAAGAGCTGAATGTTCCCGTGGTGGCGCTCTCGCAGCTCAGCCGGGCCGTTGAATCCCGGCCGAATAAGCGCCCTCAGATGTCGGACCTTCGCGAGAGCGGCAGCCTGGAGCAGGATGCCGATGTGATCATCTTCATCTACCGCGATGATTACTATAACCCGGATTCGGAGGATAAGGGCATCGCTGAACTGATGGTGGCCAAACAGCGCAACGGCCCGACGGGTACGGCCAAGCTGGCGTTTATGAAGGAGTTCACCCGCTTTGTGAACCTGGCGCGGTAAACGGGGTGGTGCCGGCGCTCCCGGGCGCCCGCTTCAGTTGACAAAAGACCCCCCTTCTGCTACAGTTTTACCCGGCGGAGTGATGTAGAGATGAATAAAAAATACGATGTAATCATCATTGGAGCGGGGCCGGCGGGGATATTCGCGGCCCTTGAGCTTGTAAAGCATAAAAACGATCTGCGTATTCTCATACTGGAAAAGGGACGTGACATCAAGAGACGGGTCTGTCCGTCGCGTGAAAGACAGTGCCGCTGTGTGAACTGTTCACCTTGTGCCACCGTCTGCGGGTGGGGAGGGGCGGGTGCCTTCAGCGACGGCAAGCTGACCCTGTCCACCGAGGTCGGCGGGCATCTGGATACATATGTCGGGGCTCAGCTCCTGCAGGAGCTGATTTCGTATGTGGACGGGATATATCTGGACTACGGCGCCCCGGAAGAGACCTACGGGGTGAAATGTGCCGATCAGCTGGAGGAGATTCGCAAGCAGGCCACGCTGGCCGGACTGCGGCTGGTGCCGCTGCCGATCAGACACCTGGGCACCGGGCGCTGTACCCAGATCCTGCAGAAGATGTTTGAGGACCTGAGCCGGAATGTGGAGATTCGCACCGACGTCTTTGTGGCTTCTATCGTCACCAAGGATGGGCGGGTTACCGGTGTCGAAACCGATGAAGGTCAGGTTCTGGAGGCCGAATATGTGATCGCCGCCCCCGGACGTGAGGGTTCCGAGTGGCTCACCGCCGAGGCGCACCGGCTGGGCCTGCGCACCGCCGTCAATCCGGTGGACATCGGTGTACGCGTGGAACTGCCGGCCGTTGTTATGGAGCGGCTGACCAGCCTCTTCTACGAGCTCAAGTGCACCTATGTTTCCCAGACCTTCGAGGACCGGGTGCGCACCTTCTGCATGAACCCGAACGGCGAGGTGGTGATGGAGAATAATGACGGTGTGATCACCGTCAACGGTCACAGCCATGCTTATAATAAGACCGAGAACACCAACTTCGCCCTTCTGGTCAGCAAGAATTTCACCGAGCCCTTCCGTGAACCGATCACGTACGGCCGGTCGATCGCTAAGCTGGCCAACCTGCTGGGCGGCGGAGTGATTGTGCAGCGTTTGGGCGACCTGACCAACGGCCGGCGCAGCACCAAGCAGAAGATTGAGAAGGGGCTGGTGAACGCCACCCTGAAGGAGGCCACGCCGGGGGATCTCAGTTTGGTTTTCCCGTACCGGCACCTGATGGGGATCGTGGAAATGCTGAAGGCGCTGGACCGGATCGCGCCCGGTGTGTATTCACGTGATACCCTGCTGTACGGGGCCGAAGTCAAATTTTATTCGTCGAGGCTGGCATTGAACCGGGCGCTGGAAACCAAGATCAGGAACCTGTTCGCCGTCGGAGACGGTGCAGGTGTGACGCGCGGTCTGGTGCAGGCCTCTGCGGCCGGTGTCGTGGCTGCCAGAGAGATACTGAGGAGAGTGTAGAGCTTATGGCATTAGTTGTATTGGTGGGTGCTCAGTGGGGTGACGAAGGGAAAGGGAAGATTACCGACTTCCTTTCCGAACGGGCGCAGCTGGTCGTTCGCTTCCAGGGGGGAAACAACGCCGGACACACGGTGGTCATCGGGGCGGAAGAGTTTCGTCTGCACCTGTTGCCTTCGGGAATTCTGCATCCGGACAAGGAATGCGTGATCGGGAACGGTGTGGTGATCGATCCGGCGGTGCTGCGTGAGGAGATCGAGAAGCTGGCTGCACGCAACGTGGATATCGGCAGGCTGTACATCAGTGAACGCGCGCACCTGATTATGCCTTATCACCGCTACCTGGACCGGCTTCAGGAGGAACGTAAGGGTGCGGCCAAGATCGGCACCACCTGCCGCGGTATCGGCCCTTGCTACACCGACAAGGTCAGCCGGGACGGTATTCGCGTGATCGATCTTCTGGATCGTGAACACTTCGCCGAGAAGCTGCGGCGGAATATGGAACAGAAGAACGAGCTGATTGAAAAGATTTACGGCGCCGAGGGGATGGATTACGAGACCGTTCTCGCGGAGTGCGAGGAGCACGCCGAATTCCTGCGGCCCTATGCCGCCGATACCTCTCTCATTCTGAGCCGTGCGGTGTACGAGGGGAAGAACGTCCTGTTCGAGGGAGCGCAGGGCACCCTATTGGATATCGACCACGGAACCTATCCGTATGTGACCTCGTCGAATCCCACGGCCTCCGAAGCGGCCGCCGGCAGCGGCATCGGACCCACGGCTATCGACCTGGTGCTGGGTGTGACCAAAGCTTACACCACGCGTGTCGGAGAGGGACCGTTCCCGACTGAATTGGACGGAGCGGCCGGGGAAGACATCCGAACCAGGGGCCGTGAGTTCGGTACGACCACCGGACGTCCGCGGCGCTGCGGCTGGTTTGACGCCGTGATCGCCCGCTACTCGGCACGGATCAACGGCCTGGACTATCTGGCCGTGACCAAGCTGGATGTGCTGAGCGGTTTGGATACCCTGAAGATCTGTAACGGTTACCGCTGGCGCGGCCGGCTCCTCACCGAGTTTCCGGCGAACATCGCCGTGCTGGCCGAGTGTGAGCCGGTGTACGAGGAGCTTCCGGGGTGGAAGGAAGACATCACGGGGGCGCGTAGCTTGGATGACCTGCCCGAGGCGGCGCGCAGATACCTGGAACGGATCACCGAACTGGTGGAGGTGCCGGTGGCCATGGTGGGCGTCGGCATGCGCCGGTCCCAGACCATCGTGGTGCAGGATGTGTTTGCGGAGAGTTTTGAAGAATAGCGGTTGATGAGCCAGTAATTACCCTTGACAGCCCTAACGGCGTATAGTATCATAGCTTTTGCGAGGCTCTGCGTGGCCCCATGGTCAAGTGGACTAAGACACCGGCCTTTCACGCCGGCGACCCGGGTTCGAATCCCGGTGGGGTCACCATATAACAGAAGTCAGAGGTCGGAGGTCGTAAGTCGGAAATAGGGGAAACGGCTTGGCCGATGGCCTTTTTCGTCAGTAGAAGGTAGTGAGTATCCAGTATTCAGGGAGACAGAGATTGGGGTCGGTCGCTCGGTGATGCCGGCGGTCGACAGTCGCCGGGCCGGCATCAAGAGAAAAGGAGATTACCGGCCAGGCGGTTGACCATAAAGGTTCCCAATGGTGTTTCGGGCGGCCGATTCCGCCCGCTTTTGTTTTCTGTAAAGCGCGGCACCGCGAAAACTTGCATGGATTCCTGTAAAGTAGTATAATTAAGGGTACCAAATGTTGCGGGCGTAGCTCAATGGTAGAGCACCAGCTTCCCAAGCTGGGGGCTGAGGGTTCGAGCCCCTTCGCCCGCTCCATAAGAATGAACGACAGAGGGGTTCCGATGGAACCCCTCTTTTGTTGATGTGTAATTCTATTCCCAGAAAAAGGAAGCGAGACTGAACTAGCACTAGACAGTGCTACTGCGGAGACAGCAGTCCCGTCACTCAGTCTCACCTTTATATTATAGCCATTGCAAGTAAAAAACAATAGCTTAGTCAGAAAAAAGCTTGGCTTTTTTCTAGATTTCCTGCTTTAGGTATAGTAGTTTAGTAGAAAATCCGGATTGCAACGGTATAGTCCGTACAGTCCCTTGTAATTGCGTGTTGAGCGCTCCAATATTCTATAATAATCAATAAGTTTATTAATCCAATCAGGCTTATTACTTGCTGGGGGCGACAGGTGCAAATTGTGACGGTGGTACAATCGGATGACTCCCGCTGCTGCATCGGCTAATTGTATACCGATCGTCATTTCAGAGTCGACGAAGAGAGGCACCTCAAGAATCCTATCCATTTTGATGCCATCTGCAGTTCTGTATAAATAGTTGTTGAACGCATAGGCCACTCGTTTGTCGACGCGACGTTGCTCGTTGTCAATAGCCACAATAGCCTTTGGCCTCTGATACTCTTCAGCAAGCTTTTGTATTCGCTGAAGTAGATAGATATAATGCTTAGACAGGTGATCCGTTTGGAAACTTGGACGGATGTTCTGATTTGGAATAATTACTGCAAAGCAGTGGCAGTCTCCTGTTGCAAAGCACCGTTCAAACACTCTATCATTAAACTCATGCTTATTTAATTCGGGATGGGACAAAGTGCTTTTGTTAATAAAAGAATTAGCATGGTACTCAAGTGTTTCGTTTAGCAGAATATCACGTTTGAAATTATGTAGAACCCGTGTAATCTCACCAATTAAATGCTGACGAATACATACTGCGCTAGCTACTATATATGGTTCCTTTTCAGGAGAGTCCATGAAACTGCCTGATATGTCAATAAATGCAAACATACCATCTCTTGCCTTTCGCTGTGATTTATTCAAAATTATTTTGACATTGTCTTGTCATTTCCTCATAGAGATAGGGTATTAATGTGCGGCATTGAGTCAGTCTGCCGATTTTCCAAAAAACAAGAGTTCCAACAGCTGTCGACGATATAGGATATTGTAACGGTCCGGTTTTTCCAATATAATCATTACAAAAACTGAAGGGGGGTAACCGCCATGTTTGTACGCGACTGCATGGTACGTAATCCGATCACCATTACTCCGGAAACCCCTATTTCCAAAGCACTCGATATTGTCGTCAAGAAGAAAATCCGTCATCTCCCCGTCCTGCAGGGGGAGAAGGTCGTCGGTCTGGTCACCGAGCGGGGACTCCTCGCGGTGTCGCCTTCACCGGCCACTACTCTCAGTGTTTACGAACTTAATTATGTGCTGGCCAAGCTCACCGTCAAGGAGGCGCTGGTCAAGAATCCGGTTTCGGTTTCTTCGGACTGCCCGATCGAAGAGGCCGCGTTCATTATGCGTGAGAAAAAGATCGGCAGTCTCTTGGTGATTGACGACGGCAAGCTTGTAGGTATTGTAACCCAGACTGACATGGTGCATGCGATGGTGCGCCTGTTCGGCCTGCAGAAGGCCGGAAGCCGGATTGTGATTGAGACCGCCGACCGGGTGGGTGTTCTGGCCGAGATTACCGGGATCATCAAAACAACAAATACCAATATCATCAGTCTGGTATGCTTGGAAGTGGGGGGCGACCGTCTCCACATCACCATCCGGGTCAGCCTGGCCGATCCGGGTCCGTTGGTAGAAGAGATTGAAGCCCGGGGCTTCAAGGTTGTCTCGGTAAACTAGAGTTTCAATTAACCAGTCTTTTGTTTTGGGAGGCGTTTTCTTTGAGTAAGCACATCAAGACCCTGACCCGTTCTTCACTGCTGAAGCGGCGGCACACCGGTTGCGGGGAGTGCCAGACTTCCTGTCAGTCGGCGTGCAAGACCTCATGCACCGTAGGCAATCAGACTTGCCTTAAGCGGTCCGAGGCAAAGTAAGTTTGCCAAATGGCAGGTGAGAGGTGTGCCTCACTGCATCCAGCCTCTCACCTCTCACTTCTCACATCTCATCACGGAGGTTGTTTTGCTGCACTGTTTTACCGTGGGCGGTACAAAACTGGTGTACGACGTTCACAGCCATTCACTCCATGAGGTGGACGACCTGGCTTGGACGCTTCTTAGCCGGGAACTATACCGGGAACCCCGGCGTGCCCTGGATGAGCTCGCCGGGGACGGCTTCGCGGAGGCCGATATCCGCGAGGCGCTGGAGGAGATAGACAGGCTCCGCCGGGAGGAGATGCTGTGTACTCCTGATCCGTTTTCCGGCTATGAGCCCGGAGAATTTCAGGTAAAAGCGCTCTGTTTGAACGTGGCGCACAACTGCAACCTGGCCTGCCGGTATTGCTTTGCGAACGCAAGCGACGCTGGCGATACCCAGGTGCTGATGCCTCTGTCAACGGCTGTGCAGGCGGTTGACTTTTTATTTGCCAACGCAGGGGCGCGGCGGCATCTGGAAATCGACTTCTTCGGCGGGGAGCCCCTGTTGAACTTTTCGGTGATCAGGGAGACGGTGGAGTATGCCCGTCGACGGGGTGAGGCCGAGGGGAAGGCCATCGGCTTTACGGTGACCACGAACGGGGTGCTGTTGGACGACCGGGTGGGCCGGTATCTGCTTGAGAACGGGATAAACGTGGTGTTGAGCTGTGACGGCCGGCCCGAGGTTCACAACCGTCTGCGCCGTACGCGCGGCGGAGAAGCTTCCCACGAAACCGTGCTGGCGCACATCTTGAATTACCTGGCAATGCACCGCCGGTGGCCCGGCCCGAAGGGATACTGCTACGTGCGCGGCACGTTTACGCGCTACAATCTTGATTTTGCACAGGATTTTCTTTATTTGGCCGGCCTCGGGATCGAGGATGTCTCACTGGAGCCCGTGGTGGCGAAGCCGGAGGAGGATCATGCGCTGCGGTGGTCCGACGTACAGACGCTGTCTGCCGAGTATGAACGTCTGGCCGAGGCCTATGTGGCGTTTGCGAGAGACGGGAAGCCGGTGCGGTTTTTCCACTTTGAAATTGACCTCGACGACGGTCCCTGCCTGCCCAAGCTGCTGACAGGCTGCGGAGCGGGCCATTCCTATCTGGCGGTGACTGCACACGGGGACATTTATCCCTGTCATCAGTTTATCGGGCGTCGTGATTATCTTATGGGCCACGTGCGGGACGGACGGCTGAGACAGGACATTGTCGATCTGTTCCGGGGTGCGCACGTGTACGCCAAGCCGAAGTGCCGGAGCTGCTGGGCGAAGTTTTTGTGCAGCGGCGGATGCCAGGCGCACTGCGAACAGGAAAGCGGTTCGATTTTTCAGCCGCCCGATTTGGCCTGCAGATTAATGCAGAAGCGCCTGGAATGCGCGCTTTATGTGCGTGCTAAATTAGCTGATTTAACCACACATGGCAATTAACGTTTAGACGGTTCGGGTTTGCTGTGTTAAAATGTGAAAGCTATTTGTTTCGCTCTGGAGGGAACGGTCTTTGACACCGCTGTTACCGATTAATACCAACAGAAGGGTCCACCGGCGTCCCAATCCTTTGGGAGCCTGTGTGTTTCTGATCAGTCTGTTTGTGTTGTCCGTTTTCTGGATGACCTCGGACAAGGGTGCCTGGGCGATGTGTTTTGACGGTGAACCCGTCGCTTTGGTGGCGGAAGCGGCCGATGTGGAGCGGGCGCTGGACCGGATTGAAGCAGAGTTCGGTCCGCTTTCTGATGAGCAGCGGGATCGGGTCAGGGTGGTTCGAATATCGGCCCCGAGGGCGCTGGAGCAGGCCAACCCGAATGAACTGACCGACCAATTGATTGCCGGCTACGGTTTTGTCGGTAAGGGTGTGGGGCTGCGTATCGACGGTGAGGTCAAGATGGTCTTTGAGAACCGGCAGGATGCCGTGGCCTTTCTGGATGAGCTGAAAGCGGCCTACGCGGTTGAACCGGGGAGCGAGTGCTCCTTTGCCGAATCGGTCGATCTGGTCGAGATGGAGGCTCCCCGCGCGCAGATGGTTGACCGGGAGGGCGCGTGGCGGATCTATAAGTCGCGGACCAAGGATGATATCGAGTACAAGATTAAAGAAGGCGATACCCTGTGGGATATCGCAACGGCGCACCAGATGAGCGTCGAGCAACTGCTGAAGGCCAATCCGGGTATCAAGGAAGACAGTATCCTGGCCTTGGGTTCGACGCTGATTATATCCAAACAGGATCCCCTGCTGACCGTAGTGGCGACGGCCGAGGTCACCGAAACCCGGGAAATCCCGTACCAGGTGACCGTACAGCGTGACACCAAGCTGCCGATGGGGCAGCGTAAAGTTGTCGAACCGGGTAAACCCGGCAGGGAAGAGGTGACTTACAGGGTCACCCGCCAAAACGGGCGCTTGGTGGAGCGTGTCAAGCTGGCCAGCAAGGAGATTGAGCCTCCGACCACACAGGTTGAGGTGCGGGGGGCGATGCTGATGGTGGCCTCCCGTTCGGGAGGGCAGCTGGCCTGGCCGGTGCGCGGCAGTATCAGTTCACCCTTCGGAATGCGGTACGGCAGAATGCATACCGGTGTGGACATCGCCGCCAGGCACGGAGCACCCGTCGGTGCCGCGGAAAGCGGCCGTGTGGTGCACGCGGGATGGGGCGGCGGATACGGCCGGATGGTGGACATCGACCACGGCGGAGGAGTGGTCACCCGGTACGCGCATATGTCGTCGATCGCCGTTTCGGTGGGGAAAAATGTGGAACGCGGCGAGCTTATCGGGTATGTGGGCTCCACCGGCAATTCTTCAGGACCGCACCTGCACTTTGAGGTCATCGTCAACGGTCGGCAGCTGAACCCGATGAATTATCTCTAAGAACCAACGAGGACTCCGGGACTTTAGCCGGAGTCTTCTTGTATGCGTGACCGGTGGAAAGCTGGTATAATAGGCTCTGGGTGATGTGGGAATGCGTAAACCGAGAACGTTCGGACAAAAGGCCTTTTTTTGGGCGATTACCATTATGATCGCGTTTGGACTGGTGGGCGGTTCGGTGCTGATGATTTTCGGCGGGGATGACCAACCGGTTACCCCTGTTCCGCAGGATGACCAGCAGTTCACCGACTTCATCCAGGCGCTGGAGGAACTCGAGAACCATGTCCGGGACAACCCGGAGGACACGGCCTCACGGATGCGGCTGGCCGGCACCTATGCCGGGATGGGGCAGTATGGGGTTGCGATCGAGCAGTATGAAGCGATTCTGGAGACCAATCCGGAGCATGAGGCTGCCCGGCTCAGTCTGGCCGAGTGTTATCTAGCGTTGGAGAAGGACGATGAGGCGCTCGCCCAGATCAGTCAGTTGCTGGAGGTTAATCCAGAACACCAGTTCGCTCATTTCTTGGCCGGATACATCCTTGGCGACCGCAAGGAGGACTACCCGGCCGCCATTGAGCGGTTGGAGCGCTTTGTCGAGCTGGCTGGCAGCGGGCCGTATGTGCAGGAAGCGCAGGCCATGATCGATGAGTGGAAAGGGAAAACAGAGTAGTCAGGATCTGGCCGCCTTTGAAAAAAGCGCCCGGAAACAATCCGCAGGATGGGTTTGCCGCACACCGAACCGAGCTTGGAAATGGTTGAACCGCTAAGCGGAGACCGGGGTAAACCCGGACGACGTGGAGTATCAAGTCGTTTTCAGGGCAGCAGTCAGAGTGAGAGACCCGTTGGTTGGCTGTTTTGAAAATCTGTCGGGCAAATTTCTGCCTGCTTTTCCGGCTTCCTACATCCGACCTCCGACTTCCGTATATTGCCTCTATGCCTTGCAAAATCGAGCGATTATAATGGGCAGTGAGCGGGTAAGGGAGGGTGTTCGGAAGTAATGATCCGGCTGTTTAAGGTCTCATTCATTGGTCTGTTGGTCGGTTTGCTGACATTAATAAATTTACCCTTTAATGTAAATCTGTATATCAATTCCCTGGTAAGGGAAATTAATAAGCGGGCGATTCTGTGGTATTCGGGGCGTGGTATGGAGAGCCTTCCCGGCGATAACTTCGTTGTGTTCTATCACGAGGTCGGGGACGCGAAGCGCGACGCCCGGATTGTTCTGGATGCGGCGGAGCGTTTTTATCCGTCGCTGGCTTCTGCGTTTGAGGCTGATGTTCAGAGTACGACGCCCGTCATTTTATACCGGGATGTCGGAGATCTCAACCGCAGTTTCGGCTGGCCGGCCAATGCCGGCACGATGGGCGTCTACTGGGCGGGGGCGATCCGGGTCCTGACCCCCGAGGCCTGGATTGAAACCGAAAGGGAAGCCGAGATCAGCGCCCTGTTCGCCGAGTCGGGGCCGATGGCGCATGAAATCGCGCATCTGTTCATCGACCAGATCGCACGGGGTAATTGTCCCCGCTGGTTCAATGAAGGCGTGGCCCAATACCAGGAGTACCGTCTTACGGGCTTTAATTTCGGTGAGGCGGAGACATTTCCGGTCGAGCTGGCATATACATTAGATGAGTTGGACAGCTTTAATGCTTTGGATGATCAAAACCGGGCTTACCACCAGTCCTTCAGCATGGTGACCTGTCTTGCCGAAACCAGGGGGTGGGGGACGGTGCTGGATTTGTTGACCGAGTTGGGATCCGGTAAGTCGTTTGACGAAGCGATGATGATCGTCGCCGGTTCGGACACTGTTCAGTTTTATCAGGATTGGCGGACCTGGGTCGAATCTCAATAACACATAGGATGGGCGGTTTATGAAAGCAATACTTGAGCAGCAGGAAGACAAGCAGATCTTGGACAAAATTGTGGTACGCGGCGGGAATCCGCTGCGCGGACGAATCAGGATAAGCGGAGCCAAGAACGCGACGCTGGCTATTTTATCAGCGGCCATCATGGCCGAGGAGGAAATTATCCTGGACAATGTACCGGATATCAGCGATGTCCGGGTGATGCTGGAGATCATCAATACTCTGGGCGCCCAGAGTAAATGGCTGGGTCCGGATAGCCTGTTTCTCAAGTGCTCCCCTCATATGGGCTGTGAGGCGCCCTACCACCTGGTGAAAAAACTCCGTGCCTCGAACCTCCTCTTGGGGCCGCTGCTGGCCCGCTTCGGTGCCGCCAGAGTCGCTTTGCCCGGCGGCTGCAATATCGGCAGCCGGCCCATGGACCTCCACTTCAAGGGGTTGATGGGACTTGGGGCCGACTTGCGCATGGAATGCGGCAATGTTACCGGCAGGGCTGCGCACCGGCTCCGGGGAAGCAAAATCTATCTCGACTTTCCGAGCGTGGGGGCCACCGAAAACATAATGATGGCGGCTGCGCTGGCCGAGGGGCAGACCATCCTGGAAAACGTGGCCAAGGAACCCGAGGTCGTTGATCTGGCCAATTTCTTGAATGCCATGGGGGCCAAGATCAGGGGGGCCGGAACCGATGTGATCAAGATCGAGGGTGTCGACTCTTTCCGCAGCCCGGTGCGCTACTCGATTATCCCCGATCGGATTGAGGCCGGGACATTTATGGTGGCGGCCGCGGCCACCGGGGGAGATGTGGTGATCGAAAACGTGATCCCGCCCCATTTCGAACCGTTAAGCGCCAAACTGCGCGAGGCCAACGTGCTGGTCGAGGAACAGGGCGATTCGGTTCGTGTGGCGGCTTATGAACCGCTTTATCCGATCAACATCAAGACCATGCCCTATCCGGGGTTTGCGACCGACATGCAGTCGCAGATGATGAGCCTGCTGTCGACCGTGCCCGGCACCAGTGTGATTGTGGAAAACATCTTTGAAAACCGCTTTCAGGTGGCCCAGGAGTTGCGCCGGATGGGAGCGCGGATCAAAGTCGAGGGACGGGTGGCCATTGTCGAAGGGGTGGCCTGCCTGCAGGGAACTCAAGTCCGGGCGACCGATCTCCGTGCGGGAGCGGCACTGGTTATCGCCGGCCTGATGGCCGAAGGACGGACCGAGATTTCCAACGCCCATTTCATCGATCGCGGGTACAGATGCCTGGAGCAGCGCCTGCGCGACCTGGGTGCCGATATCGGGCGGGAGTAGCCTTTGCATATCCGGATCATCGCCGTAGGGCGGCTCAAGGAGCGCTATCTGGCCGACGGGGTGGCCGAATACGTCCTGCGGATCAAGCCGTATGCCCGTCTGGAGATTGTGGAAGTGGCGGACGAACCCTTTTCGGGTCGCCCCGCCGAAGCCGAACGGCGCCGGGTCCGGGAACGCGAGGCCGCCCTGATTCGGCGGCGCATACCTCAGGGTTCGTACGTCCTGGCCCTCGACCCCGGGGGGCGGACGGTGACCTCTGAAGAATTCGCCTCCCTGTTTTCGGATGCCGCTTTGGCCGGCCGAAGCGACTTCTCGCTGCTTATCGGCGGGGCGCTTGGGCTGGACCGTTCTCTTCTGCAGTGTGCCGACCAGATAGTCTCCTTCTCACGGATGACCTTCCCGCACCAGCTGTTCCGCCTGATGCTGGTCGAACAGGTTTACCGCGCCTTCAAGATCATGCGGGGCGAGCCCTATCACTGGTAACGGCCTCTTGCCACTCCATCAGGGAAAACACGCCCACAGTGGTTTTGTGCCTGTCAAAGCTTGAGCCCTATTATTATCTGTTTCTTCCCGTGCAATCCTTGTGATCGTCTGCGGCAAGCCCCGGTTCCGCCGGCATCGTTGTTCTAGCCGGACGTGTCGATTAGTATAGTTACGAACAAAGGGGACGCGCTTCGTCCCGACGGCTGAGCGGATCAAGGCCGAAGCGCCCGGGGAGTACGTTCAACCGCTTGTTACATTAGGTGCGTACATCCGGCTTGCTGGATGCCACGGTTGGGGATAAAATGATGATTGATGGGCTCGGGCAAAATCTCAAAAAGTTGCCGCCCGTCGGCAGGAATCGAAGCCTATATACCGAATAACAGAGATGAATGCGCATGTCCGGGTACGGAAACCCTACTGTTCCATGGAAACTGGTGGCATGTTTAAACTTTCACAATATTCCGTTTGTTAGTTGCGAAGTCGCTGCGGCGGCTCACTAACTAAATAAAAAACCAAATAATTAAGGGGGTACGTTGCATGTTCGTGGTCACCATTGATCAGTCCACCTGTGAAGGCTGTGGCGAGTGTGTTGATGCCTGCCCGGCGGAATGCCTGGAAATGGTTGACGGCAAGGCTACGGTTATCGACGGGGTGGAGTGTATGGGCTGTGAGACCTGCATCACGGTCTGCCCGAGCGGGTCGGTAACGCTGGAAGAGGTCTAGCTGACGCCGATCGAGGTGTCTAGTGGACGGCCTGCCGGGAGGTGAAAGAGCAGAGTATTCCGGAGAAATAGTTTTCGGTTATCTGGCCAGAATCCCGATTGTAGTATTTCACCGAACCGGATACGTGGCAAGAACTCCATTTATGTGTGGGGTTGGGGTGCTGTTATCATCGTTTTGTGTTTTAGTTTTTTAGGGTGCAGGGGGCGAAAATTCCCCTTGTGCTGGAGTAACCCAGGGGAGGTGTACTAGGTGGAAGTTTTTGTGGGGCAAATAATGCCGTACTTTACCGTGGCCATATTCCTGGGCGGTGTGATGTGGCGCATTTGGCGCTGGATGATCCCCCGAATAGTCCATAACATTACCCTTTCTCCGTTCCCGGGTACGTGGGCGGCAGCAGTTGTCTGGTGGGTATGGCAGATTGCAATTTTCTGGAATGTTATCAAGTTTGACTGGCGGCTGTGGATCGGTGCGCTGCCCCTCCATATCGCCATCATTTCCATTATCGCCGGGCATGTTATGGGTATTTACACGGTGGGGCAGATCTTCCATATGCTCGCGCCGCTGTTGATTACCCCGGAGATTAGTGAATTACTGTCGGACATCTTGGGAACCACCTTCGGCCTGCTTATGCTCTTTGCGGTTCTGTACCTGCTTTACCGGCGTTTTGCCGTCGAAAAGGTTCGTGCTATCTCGTCAACCAGCGACTATCTGCATCTGTTCCTCCTGTTGGGGATCGCCGTGCTTGGGAACTATATGCGGCTCGTCCCGGATGCAGCTATGCATTACTCCGAGGCGCGTCAATACTTGGCCGGGCTGTTTCTCTTCAGCCCCGAGGCGCTGCCGGATAACGTCTTCTTTATGTGGAAGTTCTTCCTCGTGCAGTGTCTGATGATTGTCTTCCCGTTCAGCAAGCTGATGCACTCCTTCGGCTTCTTCTGGATGCGCTGGATGGTAAACAGACCGTACCGGAATTGGCCGACGGGATTGCCCGGAGCCAAGCTGCCGTCGTTCAAGTAGTGTTTGAGAAAGGGGGTGTTCACGGATGAGCGAGTTTAAACTGAGACAGCCCAAGAGAGCAAACGAGGACCTATTCCGGGCTGTTGGTGTCGAACCGGTACCGGATGCCAATAAGGTCGAAAGGGCGATCACGCACCTTGATGAGTTCCGGAAAAAGGTCCGTTCGTTTGTTATGATTATGGAGACCTGTGTGAAGTGCGGCCTTTGCGCTGAGAACTGTCACACATATTTGGGGACTAAAGACCCGAATAATATTCCGGCCGGCCGGGCCGATTTGATCCGTAAGGTCTATAAACGTCATTTCACACCCCAGGGCAGGCTCTTCGGACCGTTAGTCGGCGCGGAGGACCTGACGCTGGAGTTGTTGGAGAAATGGTACAGCTATTTTTACCAGTGTTCCGAGTGCCGGCGCTGCGGTCACGTGTGCCCGTTCGGATTGGACACTGCCGAAATAACGATGCTCGGCCGCCAGATTCTGTGGTGGTTGGGTGTCGGTCCGCAGTTGCATGTGGCGACGGCGGGTGCTATTCTTAAGACAGGGAACCACATGGGGCTGACCAAGGCCGGTATCGAGGATACCCTGGAATTCCTGGCTGAGGAAATCGAAGAGGACTACAACGGCCTTAAGGTGGAGTTCCCGGTTGATAAGCCGGAGTCGGACATCCTCTATGTTCCTTCATCGGCCGACTTTATGCTTAACGCCAACACCCTGAAGGGTGCCGGGATGTTCTTCAAGTGGACGGGTGTGAACTGGACGATTTCCAGCCGCATTACGGAAGCCGGCAACTTCGGCTATCTGTGCGACCAGACGCGTATTCAGCGTGAGTTGGTCAACCGTCTTTATGAAGAGTGCACCAGACTCGGGATCAAGAAGATCGTCTGGGGTGAGTGCGGACACGGCTGGCGTGCCGCCAAGATGTATGTCGGCACGATGAGCGACCTGATCGGCGTCCGCCAGATTCCGCTGACGCACATCCACGATGAGATTGCGGCCTTGATTATGGACGGAACGCTGAAGGTGGATCCGAAGCGGAACAGCAGGCCGGTCACCCTGCATGACCCGTGCAACTACGTCCGGGCCTGTGGACACTGTGACGTGATGCGGGTGGTCATAAGGGCGGTAACGACCAATTTTGTCGAGATGACGCCGAACCGTGAGAAGAACTTCTGCTGCGGCGGCGGTTCGGGTATTCTCTTTGACGACCCTGATATGTACGAGTATCGTATTCTGGCCTCGAACAAGAAGGCCGAGCAGGTCCGTGAAACCGGAGCGGAGTTGTTGTGTGCCCCTTGCTCGATCTGTAAGGCCCAGCTTTACCCGATGGTCAAGGAACACAAACTCCCGGTTGAGGTTGTCGGACTGGTCGACTTGGTTGGTAACGCACTGGTGTTCCCTGACGAGGAATATACTCAACAATAAGATGGCAAACACCAGTGTACAATAAAATAAGAATGATCAGGAGGTGTATCTGAAGAATGCCGTTTGTCGAAATCGAAGGTAAGCAGGTTGAGGTTGATGAGGACGGTTTCATGACTGATCCGGGTGCCTGGTTTGAGGGCTGCGCTGTGTACTTCGCCAAGGGCGAGGGCATTGAAGAGCTGACCGATCAGCACTGGAAGATCGTCAACTACCTCAGGGAGTACTATGCCAAGAACGGTATCGCTCCGATGATCCGGAAACTCTGCAAGGAAACCGGGACTCCGCTGAAGGAGATCTATGAGCTCTTCCCGTCCGGCCCTGCGAAGGGCGCCTGCAAGTTGGCCGGGCTTCCGAAGCCGACCGGCTGCGTCTAAGAAACAGCTATTTTGCAAATGCTTAACCCGGGGATGTCCCCGGGTTAAGCGTTTATCATCTTAAGGCAGGGATCGTTGTGCCAGATGTGATCCGGCCGCGGGTGGTGGTGGCCGCCCCTCAGGGCCGTTCGGGGAAAACCACCGTTACAGCATCGCTGATCGCCGGACTGCGGGCCCGGGGGCTGACCGTCCAGCCGTTCAAGAAGGGACCCGACTTCATCGATCCGAGTTGGCTGTCGCTGGTGGCCGGCCGCCAGTGCCGCAACCTGGATCGCTTCCTCATGGATGAACATACCATCCGCCGGTCGTTCGCCAATCACGCTGCCGGATCGGACATTGCGGTAATCGAAGGGGCCATGGGCCTTTTTGACGGTGTTGATGTGGAGGGCAGCGGGAGTACGGCCGAAATCGCGAAGGTGCTGCAGGCCCCCGTGCTGCTTGTGGTCAACGCCGTGCGCATGACGCGCAGCGCGGCCGCGATTGTGCTCGGATGCCGGGAGCTGGACCCGGATGTGCGCATTGCCGGCGTCATTCTGAATAACGTTGCCCGGCCGCGGCACCGGGATATGCTTACGGCGGCGATAGACCGGTACTGCCGACTGCCGGTGCTCGGGGTGTTCCCCAAGAATAAGGGGTACACCGTACCCGATCGCCACCTGGGCCTGATTCCGGCTGAGGAAAATGAGGCGCTGCAGCAAGTGCTGGAGCATTGGTCACGCGATGCCGAATCGCTGCTTGATATCGACCGGATACTGGAAATCGCCCGTGAAGCGCCGCCGCTCCCCGGTGGCGAGGCCTACCCGGCTCCCAGGGAGCACGGCACGACCCGTCCCCGCGTGGGGGTGCTCCGGGACAGGGCGTTTTCTTTCTATTATCCGGAAAACCTGGAGGCCCTTGAGCGGGCCGGTGCCGAACTCGTCTTTATCGATGCCCTGCGGGAGGATTTGCCCGATGATCTCGACGCGCTGTATGTTGGCGGCGGATTTCCGGAGGTTTTTGCCGCCGAGCTGGAGGCCAACGAAGGGCTGCGACGGTCTGTACGGGAGCGGGTTGAATCGGGGATGCCGGTATATGCCGAATGCGGGGGACTGATGTACCTGGGTGAAAGACTGGTCTGGGGCGGCAGAGGCTTCCGGATGGCGGGAGCGATACCGTTCGAGACCGACCTGGACGAACGCCCCCGCGGCCATGGCTACATGGTGCTCAAGGCAGTGCAGGAGAACCCCTACTTCCCCAAGGGTACGGTCGTCAAGGGGCATGAGTTTCATCATTCCGGCGTGACGCGGGTGAGCCCCGACGTCGTCTTTTGCATGGAAGTGCAAAGAGGGTACGGGATAGACGGGAAAAGAGACGGGATGCGCTACCGCAACGCCTTCGCTGCTTACTGCCATATCCACGCCCTGTCTGTTCCCGAGTGGGCGCCGAATCTGGTCCGCGCGGCTGCGCAGTACAGGGACTTGCGGAACGCCCTGCGGTAGTTCAGCCGGAGAAAACAAAGGAGGTCCGGACAATGGGAGCGGTGATGGTTTACATTACGGCCGCCAACTTCGGGGATGCCGAGAAAATTGCCCGGAGACTGGTTGAACAGAGATTAGCGGCCTGCACCAATGTGGTGCCGAAGATTATCTCTACCTATTGGTGGGAAGATGAAATCGCCGAGGACGAGGAGAGTCTGATTCTGGCCAAGACTACGAGTGCCAAGGTGGACGACCTTATCCGGAGCGTGATGGAAATGCACAACTATGAGGTGCCGGCCGTCAGCGTGATTGAAATTAAGGATGGAAACCCCCAGTATTTGGAGTGGATTGAGAGTGTGGTCAAAAAGTGAAGCTTGAACGGCTGCATTCCTGGGAAACCACCCCCAGCGAAGCCGTCGCTGTTCAAAGAAAGCTCGTTGAACGACTTGTCCTGCGCCTGCCCCGGAACTTTTCCCTCCGGTTTGTGGCAGGCGCCGACGTGTCGGTGGACAAGTCTCGGGACAAGATCTTCGCCGCCGTCGTCGTGTTGTCCGTCCCGGAGTTGGAGGTGGTTGAAACGGCCGCTGCGGAGGATACACCGCGCTTTCCGTACATCCCGGGCCTGCTCACCTTCCGGGAAGGTGAGGTGCTGGAGCGGGCGTTTCTGAGGATCCGTAATCCGCTTGATGCCGTGCTTTTTGACGGGCAGGGTATTGCTCATCCGCGCGGCCTGGGCATCGCCGCGCACTTCGGGCTTCTGTTGGGGATCCCGACCATCGGGGTGGGGAAGAGCCGCCTGGTGGGGGAATCCGCGGAACCGGGGCCGGAGAAAGGCGCCACCGCCCCGCTGCTGTATAAGGGAGCCCGCGTCGGCACTGTGCTGCGTACCAAAAAGGGCGTCAAACCGGTCTTTGTTTCCCCGGGGAATCTCGTCGGCCACGACTCGTCGGTGGACATCGTGCTGCGGACCTGTACCCGCTACCGCCTTCCCGAGCCCACCCGGCTTGCCCACCTCGAAGCCGCCCGCCTCAAGAAATCCCCAAGTGACCAGTAGTCAGACCCCCCATGTCACCCTGGCCCGAGATACCATGAGAGAAACGTGTCATCCGGGTTTACCCCGGTCTCCGTTTAGCGATTCGACCATTTCTAAGCT
>CBEULR010000006.1:0-151681 GCA_965544035.1 uncultured Peptococcaceae bacterium
ATCTAGGAAAAAGCCTGCACCAGTCAATTAATCGCCCCCCTATCATACAATCAGTGACAAAAAGCAGTGTTCATGCTTGCAGGGATAATGGGATGAACACTGGGAACCCCACTCATTGCAACAAACAAGCCAGTGTTCCAGTTTCCATATGGCGTCTGTAACACCAGTATCGCCCGGCTATCGAATGCCCGGTTCGCGGGCTGCGGTTCCATTTTCTCGGACTGGATCGTTTCCGGCCATATATAGGGGCGTTCACGCCACCTCTCGACCACTTCGGAAGGCAGATTATCCAGCACACGCGGATCAATCATCTCCCAGAATTCAGCCATAGTCATCTCGGTTCCGAAATGTTGCCGAACTAATTCCTGTTGTTCTTCAGTAAAGTGGTAGGTAAATCCGGAACTGTGTGACTGAATACCCGACGTATTCTCGGCTGCCGATACGGAAACCATTCCAATAAACAGTGCTAGAATAGTGCCTGTCAATAACATCCCAAGCGCACGTAGCGTAAACATAGTCGCACTTCCTTACCTATGCCTCAAAACTATTAATTCTGTCCACCTTGATACTGTCTATCAAAACCTTACCAAACCAAACGCCGGCAAGGGTGATGACGTAATACCTGGGGGCCATATCCGTCATATACTGCCAGGGCATTCCCGGTAAGCTCACCGACTGATCAAGGAACGTCATACAAATACCCATAATCAGCCACATGGGTGTTGCCAGAACCAACGCCGGTACGCCTTGAATTAGTAGTTTAGTCCAGTTCACACCTCTATGAGTGTTCCAGCGATTTAGCAAGGAAGGCAGGCCGAGTAGCATTCCGAAAAGGATAGGAACCAGGTACATGGCAAGGTTGTATCCAAGGCCGCTATATTCTTGCCTCATTATCTCATACAAAGGAAGGACTACCTGTACACTCAGCCACAGGAACAGGATTAGCAGAACAGTCCAAAACAGTTCCTTTCCAATGAGTCGACCGGTAGGTTTCATTGCAGCGCCTCCTCTAATGGCTGTACTTGAACGCTTTCTAATAATAGGACAAACGGCTGACGTTCTTTCGCTCCTCTCCGGTTACCGCATCTATATTGACATCCACCAACTGCCTGGATCCGTCACGGAGAATTAACCGTAAAGTCACTTTCCAGTAAGGATTAATACATGGCTCATTACTGAGACTCCACGGCAGATAATCAAACTGCAGTTCTGTATGGCGGGCTTCCGCCCGGGGTTTAACCTGAGCAACCGCCAACTCCCGGGCTTTCTCTCTGGAAACCTTTATATCCGGCACCTGAATGTGATAAACAGCCTCATAGGCCTCGATGGTGCCGGAAAAGGCGTTAACCGTTACCTCAGCGACATTCGGCGTTCCAAGACCGTACTTTAGCTCAGTCCAATCGAACTCAATGTTTCCATCCCAGTCGAAGTCAAACCCTTCCAGTCCTACGTGCCCACAATATTCTCTGTAGAGCAACATTTCTTTGTCTTCAAAACCCAGATAATTCTCCGGGACGAAGGCCTCCGCCATCTGCCGGGCCTCCTCCCCCGTGATCACAACCTTGCCTTCATTCGGAAGGTCAAACCTCTTGTACCGGGCAATCCTGTTTTCCTCATCCACGCCAATTGTGACCGAATCTGGAATCTCAAACTCAAGGATGGTCATACCACAGTATTCCGTTTTCCGGTAAAGACCAAGTCGCTCCGGTCCTTCCCGAGAAACTCTAGTGCCACCTTGTTTGCCTGTGATATCCTGTCGGGGTCGACACTTTCTGTGTTACAACCGGTCCCGGTGTAAAACACCAAGACACACAGAAAAACGGCAGCCACCAGTCGAAACAAGCAACCACATCCTTACCGTCAGGCTTTCGATAATCATGCATCAATATCCATTACAAAAGCCCCGTGTTGAAGCCGGCAAACAATCTCCCCCAGAACAGAGTGATCAACAGCACCAATAGCAACACGGCGCCCTGAGCTCACCGCGCCACCCTCTTACCGTTTTTTCTAACACCAGGTTAAGTCATGAGCAAGTATCTGTCTACCGAGTTTGCCCATTATATACAAACATTGGTCTGAAAGCTACAAAAACCTACATAACTACAACGCACAAAATCGTTGTTAAATATAAGGAGTAAAGACGGTGGTGAGAACGAAAACGGAGGCAAGCAGTTGGCCCGTCAGGAGTTACTATCAAACGAAAATGAGTAGCCGTCAGGGTGTTTAGGCTTTTGTTCGTTTCAAACCGTCCATACGATTGGGATAGCAGGAAGGTCCATTCGGTCCATAGAGCATTCCCTCCGCAAACGAATCGACCTGCATTCCCTTGAGGAAATACTTCTCTATAATCCTACTTTTCCCCTGCCACTGACTACCCTGGTCGCTGTAAATAATGCATGGCCTTCTCTTACTCTAGAGCACTTCGGACGGCGTTCAGTACATAGGAGACTCCCAGACTTTGATCGAGCTACCAACTGATCACATAGCATAGGTACCATTCGAGTAAGACCACCAGGTACATCCTACCCCTTTGGAGACGAATGCAGGTAATGTCGATACCCCCCACGTGGTTTGGGTGGGCTATCTTAAGGTCGCGCAGCAGATAGGGGTAGATCCGATGTTCACCGTTGCGTTTGCAAAGATTAGAACCGGGCACAAGCCGGCGATGCCCATCTCGCGCATATCCCGGTAAGCCTTACGATAGACCGTGAAGCTTCGCCCCACAACGCGGCCGTGATGCAGTTAGTGTATGTGGCTCGATGTTGTTGTAATATGCTAATGGCTATGCTATTCTGAGGCCAACGGTGACGCTCCGGGGAGGCCGGATGTCACTATAAAGACGGGGAAAGGACGTCTTATCTTATGAAAGACACTAGGACCCCCGCGCAAACCGGGAGACTGATTGAACGCATGGTAACGGCCGATGCCTTTTCGAAAAGGCTCGGCATCCGTTTCGGTCGCATCACCTCCGGGTATGCCGAGGCGACCCTGACCATCGATGAAGGGATGCTGAACTTTGCGGGTCTGACCCACGGCGGCGTGATCTTCTCGCTAGCCGACACCGTGTTCGGTCTGGCAAGCAACGCCTACGGCTGGGTTTCCCTGGCCATCCACGCCGACATTAGTTTTCTGCAGCCGACCACCCCCGGCGCTGTTCTTACCGCCCGGGCGGTTGAGGAATCCCGCAGCCGCCGGGTCGCCCATTACCGGGTTACCGTCGAAGACGAGCGGAACCGCCTTATCGCCGTCTTTCACGGCGTGGCCTATATCAAGTCGGAAACGCACACGGCGCCCCCTGCCGGGGACTAATATGATTACTCTCTGGGTGATGAAAATGGATGCCATCGCGCTCCTTGCCGAAAGCAAAATCAGGGAGGCCATCCGGAAAGGCGAACTGGACAACCTGCCCAACAAGGGCCGGCCTTTGGATTTGGAAGATCTGAGCCGGGTTCCCGAAGAACTGCGGGCCGCGTACATCATACTGAAGAATGCCAATGTACTGCCCGAGGAAGTCAAACTCCGCAAGGAAATCGTATCTCTTCAAAACCTGATCAACTGCTGCCACGAACCCGACGAACGAAAAACCCTCGAAAAAAAGCTGACCCAAAAGGTGCTCCGGTTTGACCTTTTGATGGAGAAAAGAGGGTTGAATTCCGCCCTTGGGGCTTACAAAGGGAAAATATACCGGAAGTTAGGCGGTCGGCATGTTCCAAACCCTTAAAGTCGTGCGTCCGGTGCGAACAGCGTAGCGGCCTGTCCGACTAAACATCGTTGCTGACACGGGCACACGCCATTCTCCCTATTTAATCAGCAGACTCAGACCGGTCAGGGTGAGAAATAGGAGAACGATCCGGTAAAACAGTTCGTTCGGAATCCGCTCGAAAACACATATACCAAACACTGTTCCCACTGTGGTCACCGGCAGCAGCAGTACACTGTTCACAAAGACCGGACCGGTCAGCAGTCCGGTGAGGCTGTACAACACCACGCCATAGGCGCTGCTGAAGAGGAAGAAGCTCTGCAGCGTGGCCTTCATCGTATACTTGTCCCCGCCTTCCCCTACCGAGTAAATCACGGCCAGGGGACAACCTGAAAAGTAGGCACCCATCAGACTGCCCGCCGCCATACCGAACAGTCCTCCCCGGACGATCCGGCAGCTTTCCCTTGTATGTTCGTCTTGTTGTGCATCGGCACGTCGGTCGTACGTTTCCGCTGTAGAGCATCGACGATCCTGCACTGACTGCCACACCGTCTGAACCACCACGACGAGCACGATCAGGCCCAGAATCTTCTCCACCCAAAACCCATCCACGCGCGCCAAAAACAAGACTCCCGCCGGTACGCCGAGAATTCCTCCCAGGATCAGGGGGAGCGTACGGCGGGGAGATATGTGCCGTCTAAGTCGGGCCACCTGAATGATATTGTGACCCAACGTATGAATGGAAAGGAAAGCAACGGCCGCCTTAATGTCAAATAAGAAGGAAAACACGGTCAGTGCCAGCAGGGTGAAGCCGAAGCCCGAGACTCCTCCGATCAAAGACGCTCCCAGGAGTACAAACAGGCAGATGATCCCCTCCGGCACGTGTTACCCCTCCTACCGGCACTCTTAAATCGCCTCACTGTACCGAATTGTACACGTCCGTCTCAATAACCTGTGTTTTCGCCATCTGATCACCCAGGCGCCGCCCGCTCCTATCGGCCAAGACCAGCACCGGTTCGACCAGTGAGCCGATATAAGGAATGAAATTCACCACGATTATCGTAAACTGGCGCATCGCCGAGCGCCATCGGGTGCAGGGACGCCGATCGTTAAGAGTGACGACCATCAGCCCCAAAATCTTTTTCCCGATGCTCTGCCCGCCCGGCCAGCCGTCCTTCACCAAAAAGTAAACCGTACCCCATAGCAAGGAGGGAATCCAGAGAAACACCCGGATCGTCTGTGCCGACTCCATACTCACCATCAGCAGGTATACGATTCCCGCCGGTCCCCAGGCCACCGCCAGGTCGATCAGCAGGGCCAGAAACCGTTTGTGCAGAGGCGCCTTGGGATACGCGGGCGTTTCCTCCCCGGTCTTTATTTGATACTCCGGTTGCGTTTCAGGGGCCGGAGGAACAATGTCGCCAAGGATCTGCTTGCGAAGATTGTCCAGCATACTGCGTACCTCCTACGAAGGCTGAAGGCCCCCTGCCCTGGCCGCCTACAGCCCGTGATAATAAGGTAAGAGACGGGCACGGGATCGGCCCCGGCCTTCGCCGGGGCCGACCGTGTCGGACGTTTACCCTTAAAACAGCCGCACAACTACATACCCGGCGGGAGCATGTAGAAGTCCAGCTTCAGAATGGCAACCGTGACAATGAAGTACAGTATGGTAACCACGGCCGACAGCACGGCGACCCCCATCCCGTAAACAAACATCCGTCTGATGTTCGCCCCGAAACCGGCGGCAATCGCCTGGGCGCCGGTGGCGGAGACGATGGCAAAGCTCCAGCTGAGCGAAGCACCCGCGATCCAAACCCAGGCCACCGCTCCGTACTCCAGCCCGGCCCAGTTATGGAAGGCATCGAGCATCAACGGGATCAGGACCCCGGCCGCCGCCGTATCGGTAATAAACTGTGATAGGAAGGTTGATCCGGCACTGACCGCAATGATCGCCGGCACCGTACCGGCGTCGATCATCGGCTGCAGCCAGGAGGCAAATACCACACTCGCGCCGGTCTCATTCAGTATGCGGCCAAGCGCAACCGCAGCCGGCCAGATAAAGACGATGCCCACCGGGAAGTGGTCCCTCACCGTCTGTAATGACAGTACAGTCTCGCCTTTCTCCCTGACCGACGGGATGAAAAACAGGAGCGTCGCAAAGATAAAGAACAGAGGCGACGGATGCAGCCACTCCCAAGCCGGCCCGGAGATATGGTCGGCGTAAAACGGGCGGAAGATGACCAGGAGAATCATAAATACGAAACCGTAGGCGCACAGCTTTTCTTCAAACCCCATTGGGCCCATCTCTTTAAGCTCTTCCCGGTAAAAATCCCGGCTGCCCTTGAACTTGAGCTCCTCGGGATCGGGCTTCATCACGTAATAGAAGAACAGGGCCACGGATGCCATCACCAGGAGCGATACGGGGAGCATCCGCAGGGACCAGTCAAGGAAGAACACTTCCCGGCCAAGGTAGTCCGTGAGAAAACTCCAGGTGACCAGTGCCTGGCCGCCGCCCAGGGGCGTGACCATCCCGCCGATCGAGGCACCCCAGGCCACCGCGATCAGGATATTTGAGGCGGCCTTGCTGTTAAAGCGGTCCTGATGAGTCTTGTAGCCGACATACAGCAGGGCGGATACCGCAATCGGAGTAAAAATCGCCCCGACCGGAGTGTTGCCCATTACGAAGCTGACAGTACCGCACAGGAGAAACCAGCCCACGGCCTGCGTCCGGGAGTCGTTGCTGAACTTGCTAAGAAACCCGAGCGCCACTCGCCGGGCCAGCCCCCACTTAGCCCACGCACAGGTAAGGAGCGAGGCACCGAGGATCAGGAACAAGTCTTTGTGCATGTACAGCTTCAATAAGTTCTCGCGGTCCACAAACGGGTAAAAGCAGACCACGGCAAACGGCACCAGGCAGGTGACCTTCATGTCGACGGCATCCGTGATCCACCAGTACACCATCCAGAACAGAATGCCGAACCCGATCCTGGCCTCTAACGGACCCAAAAAGGGAAGCAACAGAGCGACAACAAACAGAAGAGGACCGACTATTATTTTCAGATGTTTATCCGCAGTCACATTCTCAGAGGCCATGCTCATTTCCCCCTTTTTTGAACAAATCAAGTTACTCACAATTAGGTCACTATTGACATCATGCGAAAGACCCTGTACATTCGGAACTAACGCTTCACGAGACAGAGAGAGGGGTAGTTATTGTATCTGTCTCGTGACGTGAGCTGCCGGACACATCGACCAGTGTACACAACCCACCGTTACATCACAAACTCTTTCTATCACCTCCCGGCAGCCCGGGGGTCTTGCCTGCGTCGGACCCCCGGAGCACCCGATGCCGGGAGCACTGCCGCCGGACTCCCTGGCCCGGATCTCCGGTGGCGGGCTCCCAAGGCATTTGGGGTAGCAAATCCAACATTGTACTCACCGTGGTTCTTCCACACAACCGTCCAACCGTAGTCGATCAGGCCCTCTAAAACACGTGCTGCTGAAGCATGGACACCGCTCCGATTATCGTCGCCAGCACTAGACTGGCCAGCCATACCCGTTTGAGCAGATCGGCTTCCCGGCCCGCCAGTCCCAGTGCGCCGGTGGCAATAACCAGATTCTGAGGTGTTATGGCCTTACCCATCGTTCCGCCTGAAGCCAGTGTCCCGGCTGAAAGGGCGGGATCGACCCCGATTTGCTCGCCGGCCACCACGGACAGGTTCCCGAACAGAGCATTTGAAGCCGCCACACTGCCCGCCAGGGTACAACCCAGCGCCCCCAGGAAAGTGGTGGCCATCGGAAACCAGAAGCCGGTGGAGGCAAAGGCCAGCCCAATGGTATAAGTCATTGCCGAATAGTTCATCAGATACGCGATGCCCAGGATACTGATGATCGTTAAACCGGGAAACAACAGCTGTTTCACCGTTTTGCCATAAATCACCGCCGCCCGGTTGGGCTTGATCCCCAGCGATATGGCCGCCAACACACCTGCGAAGAATACGAGCGATCCGCCCACCAATAGCAGGGGCTGCTGATACACCGCCTGATAGGCCTCCGGCCGGGCAACCACCGGAGCCGTCTTGTACACCATATTGTGCAGACCAGGCCATTCAATACTCACCGTGCTGATCGCACTCAGCCAGTGTTTCAATCCGGTCCCGTTAACCAGCCCGATTACCGCGACCAGCAGGACATAAGGAGACCACGCCCGGATCACCTCTCCGGCAGAGGCCTTCGCCCCGGAGTGTCGGGATTCGGTTGCCGGGTCATCGTTGGGTAGCAGCCACGTTTCTCCCGGCCGCCAGTAGTGTAGGATCAACAGCGTTGTAAGGATGGCCGCCAGCGCGGCCGCAATACCGACCACGTACGGTCCGATGAAACTGGCAACTATAGCGGCCACAATACCATAAGCCAATCCAACGGCCACGGTGATCGGCCAGACGCCCTTGAGCCCCTTCCATCCGGACATCACCAGCACCAGAAGCGCCGGGCACAGCGCCGAGACTACGGGAGTCTGGCTCCCGATAATCGCGGTCAGGGCATTAATGTCCAGATCGGTTACCGAGCTCAGAATCACAACCGGCATCCCCTGGGTCCCCCAGGCACTGGGGTGGGTGTCGGCCAACAGGACGATAACCGCCGCCATCAGTGGCGGGAAACCCAGCCCGGCCAGCATCGCCCCCACGATCGCAATCGGAGCCCCAAAAGCAGCCAGACTTTCAAGCAGAGTTGTAAAGCCGAAACCGATCAGCACCGTCTGCAGTCTGCGGTCGTGCGTCACGTAGCCCAGCGATTTCTTGACGACCTCAAAGTAGCCGCTGTCCACCAGCATGTTGAAAATCCAGACCGCACTGGCCAGCGTCCAAAGAATCGGGAAAACAGCCATCATCATCCCCATCGTGGTGCTGCTTAAAGCCAGTACCGGCGGCATCTTCCAAACTATGATCGCCAGCATCATAGTGACGGCCAGCGCGGACAGAGCGGATATATGGGCCGGCTTTTTGAGAGCAAGCAGTCCGAACATCACCACTACCGGTGTGAGAGCCAACAGCGAGGACACCAGGAGGCTTCCCTGGAAGGGGGCGTAGTTTTGATACCACACCCCGCCGGCTTCACCACCAAACGCGGCAGTAGGCGCAAGAATGGCGCCAATGAGCACACCTGCGGCGATGACCGGGAATCGAATGGACTTGTGCTGTCTGAACGTCGATCTTGGTTTCATTCTGCTCACTCTACTCCTGATTGTCTGGACTGACACGGCTCCACGACCGGCCATTAATAGCCGGTCGTGTGCTCGCTATAGAATTCTAGAGAACAATCTTGCCGGTACGGGTGTACTGTCTCTTGATGCAGAAATGCTCCTTCCACTTCCGCCAGGCGCGGTATCCCACAATCAATTCCTCATTCGGGTCGCCTTCCGGAAATACCTTACCGGCATCTTCATCCTTCCAGATGCCCTTTCTCTTTCTGGCTTCACGCTGATCAACCAGCCAATCACGATAGCTTTCGAACAAGATGTGTCCTTCCGGACCATCCAGCAAGGCGGCTCTAATCCGACCGTCTTGTTCACGCCAGAGTTCGGCCTGTTCGGGCGTGATCTCAATGGGTTCGACATCAAGCTCGTACCCGTACTTGACCAACTCATCTCCGGCCACAGCGGCGAACACCTGCTGGTCGCGAAGGCTCAGGAGACGCTTGTAGATTCCGATGTATTTGTCACTAACCGGGCTGCCAAGAGGCTTGTGGTCCTTGGTGGAACCGCGGTTCTGGCAGTACTCGGTCTTGTAAAACTCAAGCATCTCAGGAGAATACTCTTCACCCAGGAACGCGCAGACCTCTCTAAGGATCCGCTCCGGTTCTCGAACCAGATCCTCATATTTCACGTCCATCCAGTCGTGCGGAGCGAGCTTCTCCCGCCACGGATGCACGAAACTCTGGGCCAGCTTCCAGCTCTCCGCCGCCGCAAAGATGTTGGTCGGTCCGAAGGACGACTCCAGGTAGTCGGCAGCAGCATCCCGTCCGTCGCGGGTAATGAAGACGAACTGGGCATTTGGAAAGCATTCCTTAATCGGCCCGACAAAGTAGAGGTTGTGGGGGGTCTTCTGCCCCCACCGGGGCTTATTCCCATTCTTTTCGGCATAAAGCTCGTGCATCGCACAGTAAACGCCTTCAAAGCTGCGCTCCCGTACCCTGGAGAGCAGCTCATCCACCGCTGTTCTCGGGTTCAAATCCATTCCCCACAGATGCACATTCAAGCCGAAGAGCATCTCGTCGGCCAAGGTGCGCAGGTTTTCCTCCTGATTCAGATCACCATAGGAATACAGATAGGGGTAAAAGCGGGGGAACAGCCAACCCACTTCAGGCACCGCAATGCGGGGATGACAGCCGAGCATGGACATCAGAAGTGTGGTTCCCGATCTTTCATGACCGATTACAAAGATTGGTTTTTCCTTCAAAGTAATAGGCATCAAGGCATCCTCCCTTCAGTTTTTGAATCATTCAAACGTGATGAACCCTATCGCCAGCGGATAAACCTAAATGCCGCACCTCCTTTACCCCCATGAATTACCTAAGAGATAGGGCCACCAATCAATCCCATTTTTGATTTGGAGCAAAACAATAAGGTATAATGCATCCAACTAGGTTGCATTACAAATTCTTTTACCTAATCGCAGGTTAACACGTCACCCAGCCGACGTCCAATTGCCGCTGGGTATGACATCATAACCTGCCGGAATGGAGGATTTTCCATGAACCTGGATCGGCTCAGGATTTTTCAAACGGTAGCGCAATTGGGGAGTTTTACGGGGGCCGCAGAGAGTCTCTATATGACTCAGCCTGCGATTTCCAAACACATTAAGGCCCTTGAAGAGTACTATTCGGCGCCTCTGTTTTTCCGGACGGGAAACAAGGTGGTGCTCACCCCCGCAGGGGAAAAACTGCTGGAGTTCGTGGACGAGATTTTGGACCTGGCCGAGCGGGCGCGCAGCGCCATGGGTGAAATCACCACATCGGCCCGCGGTACGCTGCAGGTGGGCGCCAGCATGACGGTGGGAGTATATTTCCTGCCGCATATCCTGCGCCAGTTCAGAGAAAAATTCCCGGACATCAATGTGTCGGTCAAGATTGAAAACTCCGGTCTGGTCGTTAATGAAATCGCGGAAGGCAAGCTCGATATGGGGTTGGTGGGAGCGTTGGTACACAGCCCGAAACTGGTCTACCTGCCCTTCTGCTCTGAAGAACTGAAGCTGATCGTCGGTATTGATCACCCGTGGGCTGCCGACCCTCCCCGGACGGTGGAGGAGATTTCGAAGCAACTGTTCCTGCTCCGGGAGCGGGGATCGGGTATGCGTCGGGTGCTTGAGGACCGGTTTGAGAAGTACGGTCTAAATCTGAAAACCGTTATGGAACTGTCCAACACCGAAATGATCATCAGGTTGGTAGAGACCGGAATGGGTGTGTCAATCGTATCGGAGTACGCCGTAGCACGCGAGGTCAAGCTTGGAATGATCAAGGCGCTTGATCTGCCCTTCCTGGATCTGAAGCGCTACTTTTACCTTGTTTACAATAAGGAAAAGACCCCTTCGGATGCCTTGAAGGCGATCATCTACCACATGGAACACAACCTCAGTGCTGATTGGGAACAAGACAGGACGGCAGGCGGGGACGCAGGCAACGTACGCCTGGCCTGAGCAGCATCCGAGAAACCACCGGGATATCAAGGCTGGCTCCACGCAAAGATGCTGGACATCTACTGCAGTTACCTCGGTTTCAAGACTTACCTTAACTGTTCTTGTCGTCCCTGACTCAGTGAGGAAATGGCCGGATTTGAACTGCAGCGTTTTCACTCACGGCTACTAATCTTGAATGCCTGAAAACACCTGTCCGGCAAGTCCTTCAATATAGCAAGTGAACGAGCGCATCCCACCTTTTCGGCCTCCTTCAGGGCCTGTTCACGGGATAAACACTCCGGTCTGTATACCCGCGGTTCAAGGCAGGCTGCGTAGGCGTCACAAGTGCCAATCACCAAAGCCGCCGGGTCGGGGTCGGTCAGTTTGTTCGGATAGCCCCCGCCCCCCTTCTTTTCATGGTGCTGTTCGATTAGCATGGCCACATTTTCCGGTGCGCCCAACTGCCGCGCCAGATTGGCACTGCCCAAAGGATGCGATTCCATCAGGAAAAAGTCGGCATGCTTCAGAAGATAAGGAGGCTTGGAGAAAAACTCCTCAGGCCAATACAGTTTGCCGAGATCATGCAGAAATGCCGCCAGGATGATCTCATCCTCACTATAACCGTTCGCCAACCCCGGGTCCCTCTGAAGAACTTGGGCCACCAGCGAGGCCACACGTCTGGAGTGATTCAGCAGTCTCTCCGGTGAAGCGGAGCTAGACAGTAGTTCAGCTGCTTGGACTATGATCAATAAAGGATTAGTGTTTTTCTTCTCATCCGGTTTCATATCATTCTCCCCACAAAAAGTCCGTACCAGCGGTACGGATGACACTCTGTGCCAATGAGTATCCGGCAACTGGCTGGCTTGGCGATTCTCATCGCTGTAGCCCCTGTAGCTTTGCGCCGCTGCCTTTCGGCAGCTTTGCCGCGGGCAGATACTATATTTGACTAGGACATTATACACGTGTTTTTGTGAAAAATCTACTATTTGTTACTCAACGGTATGAAATGCCAGGCAAATCGTTAAACGTAACCGGATTTTCATCTCCAATGCTCACGGCACTGGGCACACCATATAAGAAATGCAAACACCCGACCATCCATAATCAGATCAGAGTAACGAAGGCAACCGTCCTTGGAGCATCTGCTGAGTTCAGAAGGTTATTGCTTGCCGAACCCAGGCAGGAAAGGCAACCAGTTGTGCGGAATGGTTGGTTTAGACTGTTTCCGTTTGGAGGGCTAGAGGTATGCAGGCTCAACAGTACGCCGGTAGATGGGCTATCCTGGCCGCAGTTTTGTTCGGTTCGATTATGGGTCCGATTGACGCCAGTGTGGTGTATATCGCTCTTCCCGCTATTTCCGAATACTTCAGCGTTGATCCGACGATGGTGGGCTGGATTTCAATGGCCTACCTGTTGGTTTTGGGCTGCTTCCTGCTCCCCTTCGGCCGGCTGGGTGACATGTACGGTTTTAAGCGTCTGTTCCTGATCGGACTGCTGGTTTTCGTCGCTACCTCGGCGTTGTGCGGCCTTGCCCCCAGCCTGTGGGCGTTGATCTTCCTGCGCGCTTTGCAGGCTGCCGGAGCAGGTATGACCATGGCCATGGCCCCGGCGATCATCACCGCCGCTTTTCCGCCCCAGGAGCGGGGCCGGGCTCTCGGCATGAACGGTATGGTCGTGGCCATCGGCCTGGCGATAGGACCCAGTCTGGGCGGTCTGCTGGTAGATACCATCAGCTGGCAGGCCATCTTTTTTGTAAACGTACCGATCGGGATTGTGGCCTATCTCTGGTGTCGGCGGATTTTACCGGATGTCCGCCGTGAAAAGCAGCAGTCCTTCGACTGGCCGGGAGCGCTGCTGGCCTTTTTCGGTCTCGGCGCGTTGCTTTTGTTTGCCAGCCGGGGTGAGGCCACCGGGTGGTCCTGGTTCACGCTGCTAATGGGCAGTGCCGGCTTAGTTTTGCTATGCTGTTTCTTTGTCGTCGAGCGCCGGGCTACCGAGCCCATGCTGGATTTGACGCTGTTTCAGCACCGGGTTTTTTCCGCCGGAAACGCCGCCTCGCTGCTGAACTTTATGACCCAGTACATCATCATCTTCGTAACCCCCTTCTTCCTGCAGCAGGTATTGAGCTATTCCGCCGGTCGGGCGGGCATCGCGCTAACCGCTTTCCCCCTGACCGTACTGGTGGTCGCCCCTATAGCCGGAGCACTGTCGGATAAAATCGGTCAGCGGGGCTTGGCATTTCTGGGTTCGCTGTGCTGCACCATAGCCGCGTGGGCCCTCGCCGGTCTGAGCCAGCAGGCCGCACCCCTGGATATCGCCTGGCGCCTGAGTTTGTTCGGCCTGGGCACGGGGCTCTTTCAGTCTCCGATTACCAGTGCCGTGATGGGGTCGGTGCCCAAATTCCGGCTGGGGATTGCCGGAGGCGTACTGGGAACCACCCGCAACATCGGGATGGTGTTGGGCATCGCTTTAGGCGGGGCGGTGCTGGCTGTCCGGGAGGCGGCTCACTGGCAGGCCGGGCGAACCGATGCCTTTTTGGCGGGATTGCAGGATGCTTACTGGGTGGCAGGGCTGCTGTCTCTAATTGCTACGCTGGTGTGCTTATGGGCGCGTCCCGCCCGGCAGAGCAGCACAGCGACTAGTAATCAGCCGTCCGGGCCTAATAAGGAAAGTTCGGCCGGGTGACGCTTTTCCCAAGAAACTCCTGATCGGCCGGCACGTACGGTAGGGCGAACGTATAGTTAATCAATAAACTCAAACAGCTCTTCGATCGGAACGCGGAATACCTGCGCGATCCGGTAAGCCGGTTCCAGCGACGGCGTATGCCTTCCCTGTTCAAGATGCACAATTGTCTCCCGCCGTACATTAACCCCACAAAATGAAAAAATGTACATGCACTTTCACGGCTGAAGTGGGGGCATACTTTGTTCAGGAGTGATTACTTTGGTGTTCTTGCCGGATCGGGTGTATGTGCGTGAAAAGGCCGAGGACTACCCGCTGGCGCGGGAAGCCGCAGCGCGGTTTCGCCGGATGGGTATCCCCGTATATCACCTGAAAGCCAGGCAGCGGGTACCGGGCATACCTACGGATTCGCTCCGGCGTGGCTACATCGCCGCCAAGAAAACCCTGATCCTTGACACGGTAAACACCAACTCCTTCCTCTCATCCCGTCCCTCGGCCGATTACGAACTACCGCTTTACTCCGGCTGCCGGGGATTTTGCGAGTACTGCTATCTGAACACCACTCTGGGCAAGCGCCCGTATCTGAAGGCCTATGTCAACGTTGATGAGATTCTGCAGCGTGCCGCAGGCTATATCAAAGAAACTCCCGACCGCGTGGTCACCTTTGAGGGGTCCTGTCACTCTGATCCGATACCACTCGAACCTTACCTTGGCTCCCTGGCCGCGGCCATAGAATTCTTCGGTGATCAGCCGCGCGGATATTTCCGGTTCGTGACCAAGTACATCGATGTCGATTCACTGCTCCGTCTGAATCACCGGGGGCACACCCGGTTCCGGTTCAGCATCAACACCGAGGAGGTCATCCGGAGATATGAACACGGTACCCCGCCCCTGACCGAACGCCTTGACGCCGCCAAGAGGGTGATCGAGGCCGGATACCCGTCGGGGTTCATCATCGCCCCGCTGATCCTCGAAGATGACTGGATGGATCAGTACCGGAAACTGTTTCTCACCGTCCGTGAGGTCTTGGGCGATCTCGCCGGCCGCGACTTCACCTTTGAACTGATCACCCACCGCTATACAGACCGTGCGCGGACAACCATTGAGCAAATCTTCCCCAAGACCACACTGCCGTTGGATCCCAAATCGCGCACCTACCGGCGCGGGCAGTTCGGCTATGGCAAGTACCTATACCCGAGAGAATTGGTAAGTGAAGCACGGAAGCATTTTACGGAGATGGTTGAGGCCAGCTTTCCGGGTACCCGCATCGAATACTTCATCTAAGTTCGTCTAACGTATGGGGAAGAGAATGAAGACGGCTACCGTCCAGAGCGCGTGCGAGATAATGAGGGGCACCACGCTCCTCTCTTTCATAAAGATATAGCCCCAGAACAGACCGGCCACCACAGCGGCAAGGACCAGCATTGTATTGCCCGAGACGATGTGTACTCCCCCGTAGATGAGCGCAGCCAGGATCCAGGCCGGGACCGATCCCAGTTGCTGACTTAACCAGCGCTGTAAGAACCCGCGCCAATAAATCTCCTCCGCCGGGCTCGTGACAAACAGCAGAATAAGCACGATTACCCAGGTTTGGTTTCCCGAGCGCAGGTCATAAATGGAGGAAATCTGTGCCGGACCGAAACTGAACAGCAAGGCTGAAAGGGCATCACCGAGCCAGAAAACACCGTAAAGCATGACGGCCGAACCGACCCCCAGCAGAACGGCCCGAAGGTTGATCTCCCAAATGTGGAAGGGGACACCGTAAAATATAAGAGTCAAGAAGGCCAATGCGGCAGTACCGACAGCCATCGTCAACCAGAAATTAAAAGCCTGCAGACCAAAAGATACATACCAAATAAAGGCCGCCAAAGCTACCGTGAACAAAGCCGACCTGCCGCGGATACGCGGCTCACCTATGAGCAAAAGCAACCCCCTCCTACAAGTAGATGGAGAACAGAATGCCCAGCGACATCAATGCACCGAATTGGAAGTGAAATTGGGCCTGCCTTTGTTCCAAAGTGGCGATAGAGTTCCAGTTTCCGCGCAGCCCGTCCCTGATCTGCCTGGTTAGGTTCACCGTTGCCGGCAGCGCTAATAAAATGGTTAGCATCGTCCAGAAAGGCAACAGCTGAATCGATACCAACAAGCCGACGGCAATAAACGGCAAGATGTTCAGCAAAGTACAGAGCCGTAGTCCCTTGGGCCCACCGGTAACCATCGCCCCGGTTATTATCCCCACCGATCGATCGTGCTCCAGATCACGCAGATCATTGGCGTGCAGGATCGCGGAGACCAGAAAACCGATCGGCACGGCGATCCATACCGTGCTCCAGCTGTGAAAGCCGGTCTGAACGTAGAACGCAGCCCATACCATCATCGGCCCCATGAGAAAAAAGACAAGCACCGAACCGAGACCTCTGTACTTGTAAGCCAGACCGGCGGTATAGTTGTAACCGGCGATCACCCCGAAGAGGCCGATGTAGAGCAGTCCGGTGCCGCAAATGGAAACAAGGTAAAGCCCGATGGCCAGCGCCATAGCGAAACAAAAGTATCCCAGAAGCAGGATCTGCCGCGGCTCGATCCATCCGTTTACGAGAACCGGCGCTGAGCTGATCCAGTCGGGGGTATCCACTTTATTGATGTAATCGTAATATGTATTAATCAAGTTGGTACCGGCCTGGACCAGAACTCCCCCGAGCAAAGTCAGCAGAAACAGGCCCCAATTAAAATACCCCTGGTAGGCCGCCCAAAGGGTCCCCACGGTAACAGGAATGATCGCCGCCGTGTACGACCACGGTCGGAAGGCGATATACCATTTATATCTCTCGTCCATCTTCATCTGATCGTTCCTCCCGGAAACACATCCGCCGCTCCGGCAAATTGGCCGCGTCCTTTCCGGAGGGCATCGTTCCGTCCGGAGCATCGCGACAAATCAATCACGCGCTCATAGCCCCTGAGTCAAAAAGCATCGGGAATGTGCTCCAAATGATCGACGCGACCGTCGGCGGTAAAGGTAACGGCAACAACGTCGAATCGGGCCGGAGCGTCGGTCGCGTGAGCTGTCAGATAAACCTGAGCGACCTGGCGAAGCTTGCGCTGCTTAGGGTAGGTTATCGTCTCCTGCGGCGTCCCGAAAGATGACGCAGTGCGTGAGCGCACTTCAACAAACACCAGGGTCCCGCGGTCTCGGGCGATGATATCGATTTCACCGAGCCGGCAGCGGTAGTTGGTTGTCAGAATGGATAAACCCCTGCGGCGCAGATACTCTCTTGCGACCGATTCACCTTTTCTACCCAGTTCGATGCGCAACCGGCCACCTCCGACGCAAAAATATCAGGGCTTTAACCCCCACCGGCGATGGATCGGAGTTGGTCCAAACCGCTGCAAACATTCATAGTGCCGCGCCGTACCGTAGCCCTTGTGCTCTGCAAATCCGTACTCCGGAAAGCAGCGATGGCACCGCGTCATCAGCTCATCCCTCCAAACCTTGGCGAGGATGGAGGCTGCCGCAATCGAAGCACATTCGGCATCCCCGTGCACAACTGCGGATTGCCGGATAGAAATGCCCGGAACGGCCATATGCCCGTCCACCAACAGCCAAGCGGGCCTGGTATGGAGCAAGCTTATCGCGCGCCGCATCGCCAAAAAGGTGGCGCCCAGAATATTGAACCGCTCGATTTCCTCCACTGAGGCCAACGCCACGCTCCAATCAGAAGCGGTACGCGCAATTTCCTCCGCCACACGAAGTCGGCGGGCCGGAGGGATTTTCTTGGAATCATTCAGCCCCCGAATGAAGGTTCCGGGGGGCAGGATGACAGCGGCCGCCACCACCGGCCCGGCGATTGGCCCCCGCCCCACCTCATCCAACCCGGCCACCGGCGTCACTCCGCGTTCAGCCAGTGCCTCCTCTCGGCTGTACATCTTCCGTATCCGCGCCAGTTCCGCGGCCGCGCGCTTCCTCCGCCCCATGATCCGGCGGTAAAGTTCCCGGACCCCCGCGCGGTGGTCCTGACGCAGGGCCTCCAGAAATGCCGGTTCAAGTTCCGCCTCCAGCCCACACTCCAGGCGGCGTTTGATTTCGGCCAGTGTTAACGCAGAAACATCCATCAAAAGACATAATTCTTGCTCGGGCCGACCAATCCCTGCCTGCGGCACAATTCTTCTCCCCCGGAACTTGCCCCCTGCCAACACTTATTTCTGACAGCGGTGTTCATCCGGTCCCTTCCCCATGATATCTTTCATCCGCAAAAGGGCCGTTTCCGAAAGAAAGGCCAGATGGCTGGGGGTGCCCTCCAGGGTGTCCCCCAACAATCTAATGCCGTTATCCGTTTCCAGGTAGTCCACCGGCAGTGTACGCCGAAATACTTGCCCCGTTTCTTTATCTGTGACCTCAACGACCACAGAGTTCGCCGTGATTTTATTTGAGGGCGTTTCCCCCGTCCATTTCTCCAGAAAACGGTTTACATTTTCCAGATACAATGTGTGAAGCTCCAGCCACTTTTTGATCAATTCCGGATAATCTCCCTCATACCGGGCCGAGAGCTTATTCATTAGCTCGTTGCAAAAAGCGGTTACGTCCTGGCGTAGGATCCGGTCGTCGTTATTCACTGGTCCAAAGCCCCCTCTGTATAATTGAGCATCTTCAGCCGATAGCCGAAATCATCAACCTGGATAATGTTGACACACGCGTAGTCCTGCACAATGCGGAACAGGTTTTCGGGCGGCATCCCCAGAATGCGGCACAGCAACAGGCGGTTCACACCGGCATGGGCCACGATGGCGATATTCTCCGATTGCAGCTGCGTAATTTCCCTGAAGACAGCCCAAACCCGGGCGTCGCAGTCCGCAAAGCTCTCACCGCCCGTGGGCCTGAAATGGAAGATATCACGGCCCCTGGCCTCAAATTCGCGTGGATAGCGGCAGGCCACCTCGGTAAAGGTCAGCCCCTCCCACGCCCCCAGCGCAATTTCCCGCAGGTCCTTTCGTTTCTGAACCGCCGGACCTCTCTCACCCACCATCAACTGGGCGGTGGTAAAGGCCCGGGACAAGTCACTGGCAAACACCGCGTCCAGTTTGATCCGGCTAAACCGCGCGGCCAGCAGGGCCGCCTGCCGGTAACCCTCCCTGCTCAGAGGAAGGTCGATCTGACCAACATATGTGCGCTCCTTAGTTGGAGTCTCTATCCGGCCATGCCGGACTAAATAAATGGTCTTCACTGACACCGGTCTACCCCTTTAACGCGTGTTTTCCACCATAATCCTTCTCTTACCCGCGGGCGGTCGGTAATGGGCCGGCGCAACGCAGGTCTCAGTGCTGATATGAAGACGGCTCTGTTCCGCTAAGAATCGCAGCGCCGGGTGGGTCATCAGCGCCCCGCGGATCAGGCGCTGGTCCGGAGCCTTGTCCAGCGTGCGGAGCGTAAGGCTCAGAACGGGTGTCGGCGGCCCGACGTTAAGCAATGCCGTGAGATCAATCACACCCGGCAGGGCCGGCCACAACTCGTCCAAATCCCCCATACTCAGGGTATGTCCCGCCCCAACTTCGATCAGGCCTTCTCTTCTTGCCTTCACTCGCCCCAGCCGGGCCAAGACCGACCCGCAGGCACACGGTTCCCGGGTAAGCCAGGCCAAGTCCCCGGTACGGTAGCGTATTAAAGGCATACCCTCCCTGGTCAGGGTGGTCACCACCACCTCACCGCACTCCCCATCCGGAAGAGGGGTACCGGACAGAGGGTCCACAATCTCAAACAGAAAATCCCCCTCAAACAGGTGATAGCCGTTGTGCTCCCGGCACTCGATTCCGCCGCCCATCCCCAGTTCGGTCATACCGAAATACCGGAACACCTCCACCTTCCACAGGCGCCCGATCTCATTCACCGCCGCTTGGGCCACATAATCGGTGGCCAGAAGAAGCTTTTTGAGGTTTAACGGACACTTTGGCGCACGCCGGGCATAATATTTGGCCGCGGCCAGCAGATGTGTCGGAATCCCCACGGCCACCTCAGCCTGAGTATCCGCCAGTTTGGCGATCAGATCGCCAAGCGTGTGCCCGATGCCAAACCTGACCGGCTCCACACCCAGCTCCTCCAGCGCCCGGGCCAGCAAATCCACCAGTCCGCCCTGCCGCTCACCGGGCAGCAAGATCAGAACCTTTTCCCCGGGCCGGGTCAGCGTCGCCATCCCTTGCTTGAAGTAATCTATGGTCAGAGCCTGATCCGCCGGGGTGAAGAAGACCCGCTTGGGGCGTCCTGTGGTGCCCGAAGTATCAAGAGTTACCACCCTCCCGACCGCACTTTGGGATACGCACAGCATCTGCAGGCCTGCACTCTTCAGATCTTCGGCGGTGGTAAGCGGCAAGCGGGCCAGGTCCGCAAAACTGTCCAAGCGGTTTGGAACGCAACCCGCTAGGTGCCGCCTGTAAAAAGGACTGGCCCCGGCCGCATAGGCCAACACCTCGGCCAGCTTATCAAGCTGATAGGCCCGAATCCGTGCCGCGGAAAGGGTCTCGTCCGGCCGCATGCCGATCTTCGCCTTCACCCATTCATCAAGAAACCCGCCTTGTCCCCGCATCCACTTCACCTCGTTATTGAGGAGCGATAAATACTCCGGCCGTTTCGGGCGGTTAAGTTGTAGGCGCAAAACGGTATCAGTTTGCCGTCGGGGTGAAAAACATGCAGCTTGCAATCCCGCAGGCGGTCCAGATCCAAAGTCCAGGCATCCTGAAACGCCATACCGGAGATACACAGTGTGTGGCCCTGAATCCGCTCCAGGATCTGGTCGAAGTCAAGCGTACTCAGCTTGGTGCAGTTGCATTTCCCGCTTTTGGGCGGGGCCGACCACTGCCTGGAGACAAAGGACCGGGCCTTTTGAATCTCTACCCGCGGGTTCACCGGTTTCATGCTTGCTTTATAATCGCGGAACGAACTCCAGGGCTTCAGTTTACCGTCCGGCGTCAGGGTAAAGTTCCCGTGAAAGGTGCAGTAAGAGTTTTCCGCCCCGGCCGGTATGAAATGGTCTGCCTTGATTCGGCCGTCCGTTCGCTGCTCCACCGCCCGCAGAATCTCCGGAACCGTGACCCGCTTTTCGGGCGGTGCACCGGGATAGCGACCGAAGTAGCTGATCGGCTGGAAATGCACGCCCCTGATGTGGGGCATACCGTTGATCGCCAGGTCAATGATCGCGCCCAGATTGTCCATATTAACCCCAGGGACCAGGGTCGGCACCAGTATTACCCCCAGCCCCGCCCGGGCGCAATTCTCAATGGCCGCCATTTTCTCCCGGAACAAGGCCCTTCCCCGGATTATTTTGTAAATCTCATCGTTCGTGCCGTCAAACTGCAGGAAAACCGAGTTTAAACCCGCCTCTCTCAAGGTCCTGACGAACTCCGGCTCCCGGGCCAGGCGCAACCCGTTGGAATTCAACTGCAAGTAGGTGAAACCCGCCTCCCGGCCCAAGCGCACAATCTCCGGCAGGTCATCCCGGACTGTAGGCTCGCCGCCCGAAATCTGAATATTGTACGGGCCGCCATGGAGTGCCAGCCAACCGTACCAAGCGCGAATCTCATTCAAAGACGGGTCGGATCCGGTTCTTTGTTGAGACGACGCAAAACAAATGGGACAGTTGAGGTTGCAATCCGCGGTGACCTCCAGAAGCACACAGCAGGTTTCCTGCCGGTGTTCCGGGCAAAGCCCGCAATCAAAAGGGCATCCGTTTTCCACCAGCGTGACCGGGTTTTCAATGGTCGCCGGAATCCTGTCCACACCCCAGTCGGCGTAGGCCGGTTCGCCGTCCCAAATCAGGACCCGAAACGTGCCGTGCTCTGCACATTTCTTAACCAGATAGACCGCATCGCCAACCATCACCTTGTTGGCGGGAACGACCCTTAAACACTCCGGACACACGCTCTCCGTAGACCCGACAACTTCTTCTTCAGCCATCCTGCAGACCTCTTTTCGCCATATTTTCCATCAAATAGCCTTGCAGGTCTTCCAAACCAAGATGGTTCTCAACCTTGCTTTTGATCGCAAAGGCATGTCGGCGGCGTCTCTTGACACTGGCCGCCGCTTCCGGTCGGTGCCCGAACTTGAGCAGGGGCCCCCGGAACCTTTCCTCGCAGGAAACCAGGTTCTCCCCCTTCACCAGCTTATCGGCCAGGTAAACCAGCGTTCTCTCATCTATCGGGGGTTCACCTCGGACCTCCAGATCGGTATGCTGGCGCACAATCTCGGCTACCGGGGGAAATCCCTCGGCAAGTACCATCTCGCCGCCTTTACGGGCGTGATGCGGATAACCCTTGGCGATGTCGTGCAGAAGCCCGCCGGCCCTGACAAGCTCCGGGTTCAGGGACAAACCGCGCTTCTTCAGCGCCTGCGCCAGAATCCCGGCCACTTCGGCCACCTTTTGACCGTGCCGCCGCACTCTGTCCGGCACACCGTACAGCTCAAAAAGAGCCTCGCACTCCGCCGGCGTGGGAATTAGATCCCGGCCGGCCAGCTTCACGGCTCTTTCGTAATCCGCCGGGGTGTCCAGATCCAGCACTATGCCCTCATCAACACACGCTACATTCCCGGCTCTGTGCGCAAAACCCTCCAGTACCGCGCGCAAATTGCTATCCCTTCCCGCGGCCCGTATCGCCCCGAAACAGTCGCGCGTGATCAGAGGCGGGTGTCCCCGTCGGCCGCGAAAACAGGGATAGATTACGCTATAGGCGGTTTCCCGGTAGACCCCGGTGAGTTTTTCGATCGTTGTCTTTTTCACCAGAGGCATATCCCCCGGTAGCAGAAAAAAACCGTCCGTATCCGGTGCCAATGAGTTTACTCCCCGTACCACTGAGGAAAACATGCCCGCTGCATAGTCTTCATTCACTACCGTGGTTACCCCCAGCGGGGACAGAACGGCTTGCAAATCCCCGGCGCGGTGGCCGAGCACCACCCGGATGTCGGAAATCCCTCCCTCAAGAAAGCTGCGCACCGCGCGCACAATCACGTATTCACCATCCAAGAGGAGCAAAGGCTTGAAATCACCCATCCGCGACGAGTACCCGGCCGCCAAGATTAAAGCCGTTAACTTACCGGTGCGCATTCTTTTCCCTTTCCGCCCGGACTCTAATCAACTGCGCGACAATGCTGACCGCAATCTCAGCCGGGGTTTCGGACATGATATCCAGGCCGATGGGTGAATAGACCCGGGCCAACTCTTCCCGGGCAAACCCCTCGGCCTCAAGCGCCGCATATATCCCGTCCCGCTTGCGCCGGCTGCCGATCATACCCACGTAGGCCGCAGGCCGCCGCAACAGTTGTCTCAAAACGTTTTTGTCGTGCAAATGTCCCCGGGTCACAATGACCAGATAACTGTCACCATCGATCGGCAGGTCAGGCAGTTGGTCGAAGGAGTCTAGCACGATCAACTGCGAGAAGGGGAACCTCTCCCGATTGGCATACTCCGCCCGGTCGTCCAGGACCACGGTCCGGAACCCGACCTGGTGGGCTACCGGTGCTATTTGCTGGGAAATGTGTCCCGCGCCAAAAATGTACACGGTGCCCGCGTTTCGGATCGGTTCCACGACAACCCTCTGGTCGTCCAATACTTCGGAATGAATACTTATCTTCGCCGGGCCCGAAATCAGTTTCTCCAGGAATTCCGGAGCACAGTCCAGCCGTCCGACCAGCGTCCCGTCGGCTTTAACCAGGCAGAGGCGGCGGCCGGAAATGATTCCTTTCCCTTTCGGAAACATCGTCACCAGCCAGCATTTTTGCCGGTGTCCAATGGAATCGACAATCTCCCGGAAAACTTCTAGATTGGTCTGGTCAGCGGGATCGTGATAGTCTAAGAAAACCTCTCCCGCTCCGCCGCAGATCATATCCATGTCGTGGTGACCGTTTAAGTCAAATTCCTCCAGGCGCGGCTTTTTGGACCGGAAAACAGCCCCCGCCAGAGCACGCGCATCTCCTTCCAGCTTGCCTCCGCCAATGGTACCCATGATTGATCCGTCCGCCCGGACCAGCATTTTTGCCCCGGCAGTGCGCGGTGCCGAGCCGGATTTGGAGAAGATCGTCGCCGTAACCAGGCTCTCGCCCTTCGTCAAAAGGGCGAACATTTCCCGCCAAATCTCGAACAATGTTAATCACCCCGTCTATTACTCGGTGGCATAGCCGTGTTTTGCAAGGATCTCCATCGCCTTGAGATAAGTCTCTCTCACAATCTGCGGACAGCGTTCCTTTCGATTCTGCGGGTTGTCCTCCAAAATATCACGGCAGTTGATTCCGCCGTATTTTTGCGCCTGCTCGGCCTTAAACCAATCCACCAACTCCCCGATCATTTCCTTCAGCCTTGGTTCATCCGGTTTTCCTGTCTCATCCCGGCCCACATATAACGCCAGAAGACAGGCCCCGCCGGTTAAAGCGCCGCAATTCTCCCCGGAAAAACCGAGTCCCCCACCTAAACCAGCCATCGCGTCTATCAGGTCCGGGTTTTCTTTACCCTGCTTTTCCAGCCCGAGCTGGAGCAGGATCTGACTGCAATACAGCCCCTGTTGGGATAGTTCCAGCATACGCATTAGATCCTCGTTCAACATTCCGTCTCCCTCCTTCGTTTCCGGAAGCCGGGGGTTTTGCGGCCACCAAAAGGAAATAGCCGAAGGCCCTTTTACATACCCCGGGGGCACAACCCCCGTCCGGCACCAGCCAAGAATTATCTAAACAGCCATACGTCATAATGTAACGGGCCACAAATTCCTTTAAACACTCCGAAACATCTTCCCAGACAATCAATTGAAAGCCGTGCCGGGCCGTCAGGTCCTGCACGGCGGCAGATGTCCTGGCCCCCCTAAAGCACGCCGCCGTGGGGCGGTTTTGCACTACACCGTCCCGGACATAAAGGTCGGAAACCGCAAGCCTGCCACCCGGCCGCAATACCCGGTGTATTTCGCCCAGCACTGCCGGGTCGTAATCCAGCACCGACAGGGTGCATTCGGCAAAGACACCATCAAACGACGCATCAGGGAAAGGCAGGGAGGCTCCGTCGGCCAGAAGAATACGGTGCGCCGGCACAAGCTCTTGCGCTGCGGCGACCCGCACCGGGTCATTGTCAACCCCCACCGCATCCAAGCCGTATTTGTGCAACAGGTGTGCCACCGTCCGCCCGGTACCACACCCCAGATCCAAGACCCGCGCCCCTTGCCGAAAGGCACAAATCTCCACCAACGCTTCCGTGATCTTAAGCGCTCCGGGGCGAAAGACTCCCTCCAGCGGCTTGCTCATTTGTCCTCCAGAGCCTTTTCCACCTGGTCCATTTTACCCAGGGCCAGGGCCTCCGGTATATAGACCAGCCCGCATCGCGGACACTTGTATAACTCCACCGGGAAACTGCTGCCCAGGTAGGACAGCGTAACCGGCCCGGGGGCCAGAGGCACATCACATTGGGCACAAATAATGGCTGGATCCGGTTTGACATCGGTACTCATTAAACGGCCCCCTTAATTACTGATCTCCAGACGATGTGAATAAGCGTTGTGCACCCGGAATCGGTCCCCCTCCCGGCTGTACTCCACCCAATAGGTGACACTCACCGGCCGGGAATAGGCGATAAAGGTGTTTCGCGCCGTGTTCTTGAATTTGCGGCCGGTGCTTTCGGCCTCTCCGATCACAATCTTAAGGTCGGCCTCCAGGATCATGCGTTCTTCCAGGATTTCCTGCACTCCTTCGGAAATGATTAATTCGATGCCGTTTTCTTCCTCCGGCACGGTCTCACCCCACAACTCCTTCAACAGGGTCTTTTTCAACCGGGCACGGTTTTCCTGCCGTCGGGAAAAACCGGGCCCTTTTTCGGCACCGGTTAACTCATCCGGGCCGAACAGCAGATCCAACAGGTGAAACACCCTTTTCCCCTCACGGGCGAAATTGTCCCGGCACATAGCGCAATAGGCCAGATAATCGGCATCGCTCTCCTTAACCCGGCGCTGCCGGACCTCTTTCGCCAATTCGGGGTTGGCAAAGGACATTAAACCCCCGTAACCACAACACTGCGTGGCATCCCTTCCGTATTGAAGTTCCACCACCTGATGGCCTAGTTTTTGGAGCACCCGGCGGACACTTTCGTGAAGGCGCGTTTCATGGCGGGTCGTGCACGCATCGTGCACCGCCAGCACCCTAGAAGAGTGAGGACCGCGTCCCTCCGGTAAGCCCAGTTCATCAAGAACAGTCCAGATGGTTTCAACCTCTATTTCGGTCATTTCTCTTCTGAAAATGCTGTAACAGGTAGGGCAACCGGTGATCACCCTGGAAACGTCCAGGCGCCGCCATTCTCTCTTTATATTCGCGATGATTCCCTCAAACAATTCCTTACGGCCGGCCCAATCGGCCGGCGCGCCGCAACAGCCCAAACTTAGTCCCACACCGCCGGGGATGTTGTCACACAGAAAAGCATAGGCTTGCCGCACATACCGGGGCCGGGACGCACTCAACTGGCAACCCGGGAAAAACAGGGCCGCACTTGCGTTAAACCCGGGCTGGTGCCGGTGCAGCACAAACGCATCGCTGGTGCTAAAACCCATATCGCGCAACGCAAAATCGTGCGCGGAGGGGGGCATACGGCCGGTCTCGACCATCGTTTTCCGGGCCTCACGAATCACCGCGCCCATGTCCAGACCGTGCGGACAGACCTCCCCGCATAAACCGCACAAGGCGCAAGAGTTAATCATTTTATTGGCCCGCCGGATACCCATCACGATAGAAAGATTGTTGTATATTTCCCGGACATAACGTTTCGGGTAGGAGCCGTAATGCTCCAGATAGGTACAGGCCCGCACACATTCCAGGCACTCACACTGCAGGCATCGTTTCGCCTCCTGGACAGCCTCAGCCACGGTATAGCCCTCTTGCGGATCCCGGGCCGCCACTATTCCCAGCGGTTCTACCCCCTCAATATTCGTGAATAAGGCAGTGGAGTAGGAACCCTCATTCTTCCGGTTGGCGGTGAGCGAGGCACCCTGAAGCAGCCGATCTATGGAGTTGGCCGCCCGTTTTCCATGGGAGATGGAGGTCACCGGGCTTTTGACTTCTTGGCCAAGGACCATGCGACCCCCGGCAAAGACTTTGGAATGATCGGTCTGGAACGTGAGCGGATCAACATCCGGGGGGGTATCCCTTGGACCAAGGCCAAGGTAAACCGCATCGTACTGGCGTTCGAGTTCGGAAAGGGTTACGGCATTCGGAGTCGCGTCGTCCACGTGGGTGTTAAGCCTTACCTCAATGCGCGGGTTGGTGATAACCCGTAACAGATCGGCATCCACCAAGGCCTGCGGCAGACTATGGGCGGGAATGTCACGGATACTGCCCCCTAGATAGGTCTCACGTTCAAAAAGCACCACCCCGTATCCCTTTTGGGCCAGTTCCAGCGCCACCGTCAGCCCGTTTAATCCGCCCCCGACTACCGCCACCCTTTTGTCCTTAGGGGTGGCCGGCCGGGCTTTGATTTCCGGGATGCCGGCCTGATCCACGCAAATCTGTTCAAGGGCTCTAATTGCGACGGGATCCCCGGCCTCTCCTCTCTTGCAGTGCGCCCGGCAGGGCTGGTCACAAATGCGGCTGATAATGCGGGGGAAGGGTACGCTCCGGCTGAAGATTTCAGCCCCGGCCCTAAAATCCTCTTTTTGTACCGCCGCCACCAGCGCCCGCACGTCAACATGCAGGGGGCAGGCGGTGGTGCAACCCGGAGGGCTTTCCTGCGTACACCTGGCTTCCAGCTCACGCATCGTATCTTGATCCATATTGCCCCTCCTTTCCGAACATTTTCCCGCATATGAATGAAAAACCGGCATCAGGTGGGATTATCACCCCACCTGATGCGTTTTTCCCCGCTCTATTGTTGCGAAAACAAATATCCTTATAGTTGCTACTTCCTGGCCTCCAGGCCGGCCTTGATCACTTCCGGCAGAGCCGGCACCTTGTAGATCCTGACCCCGCACGCGTTATAGATAGCGTTCAGGATGGCCGGATGGGGTGCGGTCAAAGGTGCCTCGCCAACGCCGCCTGCACCACCGGGGCCATGCGGACGCGGGGTAACATTGTAGATGATCTCCATTTCATCGGGAACATCATACACATACGGCAATCCGCAGGAAGCGAGCGTGGTATGCTTTTTCAGATCCTCAAAGTTCTCCGTTAGAGCCAGACCGATGCCCTGGGCCAGGCCGCCGTAGATCTGGCCATCCACAGCGTCTTTATTGTTGATCGTGCCCACGTCAACCACGGTGGTGAACCGGACCACACGGGCCTTACCCGTTTTCATATCCACTTCCACTTCGGGCATAAAGAGTTCATACATATACACCGGGAAAGGCGCCCCCTGGGCGGTGTCGGGGTCACAGGGCGTACACATGGACGCCACCCATTTGCCGTTATAGCGCAGCGGGATGTTTTCCGCCACCATTTCGTCAAAACTGCGGAAAGTCCCGTCTTCCTTCCGCATCGCATTTAGCAGCATTTCACAGCCGATCCTAATGGCATTTCCGGTCATTACCGTGGAACGGCTGCCGCCGGCCGGACCGCTGTTCGGACTCACAGCCATATCATTCATGACCAGTTTAATGTCCTCCGGCTTGAGGCCCAGCGGCCGCAGACTCTCGTGCGCGATCGTCAGCGCCCCGATATCCGCTCCCTGCCCGTGATCCTCCCAGGAAGCGTAAAGCGTGACACCCTCTTTGGTCAGCTCCACAGAGACCTCCGAACTGTCCGGGCCGTCTAGCCCGCAACCGTAAACGCCAAGGGACAGACCCACGCCTCTTTTCTTCTCATCAGTAGACAGTTCGGCGCAGCGTTTCTTGGCCTCCTCCCAGTGGGGACGGAGCTTATCGAACATAGCCTCCAGGCAGTATACGTCCGGCTCCTGCCCGGTGGGTGTAGTCGCTCCGGGGCGGTAGATATTCTTGTAGCGCAGTTCCAGGGGATCCATGCCCAGCTTTTCAGCCAGTTCATCCATCGCTATCTCCGAAGCCAGGAAGGACTGCGGCGAACCGTAGGCCCGCATCGCGGAACCCCAAGCATGGTTGGTGCAAACCGTACGGCCCCGACCCCTGATATTGGGAATATCGTACCCGGCGCCGGTAAACTGCGCCATACGAAGGGTCAACAGGTCCCCAAATTCCGAATATGGCCCGTGGTCAACCGACCAGTCGGTTTCCATGGCCAGCAGCCGGCCCTCTTTATCCGCGGCGAGTTTACATTTCATCACGGCGGGAGACCGCTTGCCGGTGTAAGTAATCTGCTGATACATACTGAAGTTGAGCACCACCGGCTTCCCGGTAGCTAGACAAGCCACACCAAGCAGCGCCTCAATCGTGGGGCTGAATTTATAACCAAAGGTGCCCCCAGTCGGGTTTTGGACCAAGCGCAGCTTCTCCGGTTCTATCCCGATGCCCGGACAAATCATGGCGTGGTGCAGGTGAATACCGATACTCTTTGAATGGATGGTCAGGCGGCCTTCTTCATCGAAATAGGCACAACCACAGTCCGGCTCCAGGGGCAGGTGAGGCTGGCGGCTGCAATAGGTTTCCACTTCCACAACAACGTCCGCCTGCTCCATAATCGGCCCCGTATCCTCACCCTTAACGATGCCCTGTTCGTAATAAATGTTGGGTGTGCCGGGATGGATCTCCAGGGCATCCGGGGCCATAGCTTCATAAAGACTCATGTAAGCGGGCAGTATTTCCAGGTCCACCTTCACCTTTTCGGCCGCGGCCCGGGCGTTTTCTTCCGTATCGGCGCAGACAATGGCGATGGCATCGCCGTACTGGAACACCTTGTCCTCACAGAGAATCGGCCGGTCCCAGCCATCACCCTTATTGGTGGGGAAAGTGATCAGGCCGGTGATCCTGTTCTTACCCTTCACGTCCTTGTGGGTTACCACCTTGTAAACACCGGGCATCTTTTCCGCTTCGGAGGTGTCAATGCTCTTAATATTGGCGTGCGACACCTTGGCCTGCACCAGGGCCAAACGCAGGGTTCCGGGCGGCATTTGCAGGGCCACATCGGCGCCGAAATCCCAGGTGCCGGTGACCTTTTGCAGTGCGGAGGGGCGGTGGTAAGTGGTGCCCTGGATTTTGTTGCCCACCGGCTTGTACAGCAGATCCTCCTTCCGCATTTCGCCGCGCACCACTTTAGCGGCGGCCATCACCGCATCCACCAATGGCTTGTACCCTGTACAACGACAGGCATTACGATGCTTGTGGAACCAGGCGCGCACGTCCTCGCGCGTGGGGGCGGGGTTCTTATCCAGCAGCACCTTGGCGGACAGGATAAAACCGGGGCTACAGAACCCGCACTGGGCACAGCCGTGGGCCATCCAGGCGACCTGCAGGGGATGCAGGTTATCGGGGGTGCCCAGACCCTCAATCGTGGTGATCTTGGCCTCCGCCGGCACCTTTTTCATCTTAGTGATACAGGAACGCACAACCTCGCCGTTCAGAATCACAGAGCAGGCCCCGCACTGGCCCTGGTTACAACCGACCTTACAACCGGTCAGCAAAAGCTGTTCCCGCAGAACGCTCGCCAGGGACGCCTCGGGGTTCACTACCAGCGTTCGCGGAAGTCCGTTAATGTTTAAGACCACTCTTTGCACACATCTCAGCTCCCTTCTTTGATTCTTGCACAACTATGGGGAATAAGCGCCGTCACTGTTATCCTATCCGAACCAGGTACACAAAAGGCCCGACCCGGAAAGAAGGTCTGGCCTAAGCCGCCGCACTTATGGGGACGCCCCCTTTCCAAAAGGTGGCATAATAGTTCCTTATTTCATAATCTTAATTCACCAAGACTTCCGCTTTACCTGCCTGATCGGGAAAAAAAAAATATAGGAAGGATTGGAAAAATGAAAAGGTGGGGAAGAGACCGATAAGGGCGGTTACCATCTTCGAACAGGCGAGTGCTTACGGCGGGTCGTCGAGAGTAAACCGGCCCAGTCGCCCGTGTTGAAAGTCTTTAAGAAGAGCCGCGGCAGTCTTCACGCGGTCGGCCCGCCCGCCGGGAAGCAACAAGCCGCGTCTGATCCCGATCAACTCGAGCAGGTCATCAACTTCCCGGGGCAGAGCACAGAGGTCGAAACGCTTCTTGAGCGCCATGGGCGAGTTCGCAACGAGCCAGCGGATCAGCCAACGGGCAATGTCTTCCACGTCGACTATCTCTTCTTTCACCGCGCCCGTAGCAGCAAGGCGGTAACCGACTTCGGGATCCTCGAACTTGGGCCACAGCACACCCGGAGTGTCAAGCAGTTCGATGCTGCGCCCGCAGCGAATCCACTGTCTGCCCCTGGTCAGACCCGGTTTCCGCCCTGTACGGGCCGCTTTCCGCCCCGCAAGGCGGTTGATGAAGGAGGATTTTCCAACATTAGGTGTCCCGACCACCATGGCCCGCCAGGGACGTACGAGTCCTAGCGGGCGTTTTTGTTTAACCGCCTTTTGTACTGCTGCGGATACCGAACGGATACCCGTCCCGCGGATCGCATCAACCCGCAGTACCGGAAACCCCTCATCCACAAACACCTGTTCCCACTTCCTGGTCTGACCGGGATCGGCCAGATCGGCCTTGTTGAGAACAATGACCCGGGGCTTGGAGCCGAGAATTTCATTTATCATCGGGTTTCGGCTGCTGTAGGGAATCCGTGCATCGAGAATTTCAAAGACAACATCGCAGACCTTTAGCTGTTCCGCGATCAGCCGCCTGGTTTTTGCCATGTGCCCGGGAAACCACTGCACACCCACAAGATCACCGCCATTCTCTGAACCGGTTTGCCGTACTAGCGGATGGTGCTGATACGGTCAAACGGCCAATAGATGGCCACCGACTTACCGATCAGCAAATCCTCCTGCACAAACCCCCAGACTCGGCTGTCATCACTGTTGTTTCGATTGTCGCCCAAGACAAACAGATGTCCTTCAGGTACCTCAATCGGCCCGAAATCGGCGAATTCCAAATCAGGTGGAAGATAGGGCTCCGGGACCGGTTCTCCGTTGATGTACAAAGTGGAATCCTGCAGGGTTACGGTCTCTCCTCCCATCCCGATCACCCGTTTTACAAAGACTCTCTTGGGATCGCGCGGGTACTTGAAGACCACCACATCTCCCCGGTTCGGCTCACCAAAGAAGTAGCTGAACTTAAGGGTTATGATCCGGTCATTGACCTGCAGCGTCGGTTCCATTGATCCCGATGGGATTACAAAGGGTTGAAAAATAAACAGCCGTATGATCAGCGCGAGAATGATCGCGACCAGCAGGGACTCGAATACCTCTCCGAGAAACGATCCGCCTCGCTTGTCAGTCTTTTCCAAGTCGACTAACCCCTCCACCTTCTGTAACGATGAGCAGCGGTTCCCAACATCTCGCGGCAATTTAAGCAAATAGGGACTGCGGCGGCAGCCCCCAATAATAACTCAGTACCTATATGTCCTTAATACGCGCAGCCTTACCGCGGCGCTTGCGCAGGTAAAACAGTCTGGCCCGCCGCACTTTGCCCCGTCTGAGCACGTCTATCTTGGCCACACGGGGTGAGTGCAACGGAAAGGTCCGTTCGACCCCGACACCGTAGGACACACGCCGCACGGTAAACGTCTCGCTCAGTCCGCCGCCGCGGCGGCGGATCACGACGCCCTCAAACATCTGGATCCGTTCCCGTTCGCCCTCCACAACCTTCACGTGCACCCTGACGGTATCACCAGGGCGAAAACTGGGAATATCGGTCTTCATCTGTTCTTCTTCAACAGATCTAATCATCTGCACTTATGTTCACTCCTTGCAAGGTATGTCAAACAACCAAACGACATTATACCACAAGTTTCCGGCGGGCCGCAAGGCTCTCAATCCCGTCTGTCCGTAAGGTCTCGTATCCTGCGGGCGATCTCTAAGAGCAATGTCCGATCCTCATCATCAAGGGTATCACCCAACAGGTCGGGACGCCTCACCAAGGTACGAATAAGCGCCTCCTGACGGCGCCAGCGCCGTATTTCCGCATGGTGCCCGCTCAGCAGTACCGGCGGCACCTCCATTCCCCGGTACTCCCGCGGTCTGGTGTACTGCGGGTATTCCAGCAAGCCGAGCCCGAAGGAATCCTCCTCGGCGCCGCCGGGTTCGCCCAATACACCGGGAATCAGCCGGGCAACAGCATCCAGGATCACCATTGCCGGCAGTTCGCCTCCGGTGAGGACATAGTCCCCGATTGAAACCTCCAGGTCGGCCAGTGCGCGTACCCGTTCGTCCAGTCCCTCATAGTGCCCGCAGACCAAGACGATCTGTTCTGCACGGGCCAATTCCCGCGCCATTCCTTGATCAAAAGTCCGTCCCTGCGGGCACATCAGCATGACCGGCCCCAGGCTCCCGCCCCGGCGGGAACGTAAGGCATCAATCGCCTCATACACCGGCTCGGCCGCCATGATCATTCCTCCGCCACCGCCGTACGGAGAATCGTCCACACTGCGGTGCTTGTTCAGGGAATAATCTCGAATATTCACCAGGTTGACGGTAACGAGTCCCCTGTCTACCGCCCGTCCCAGAATGCTGCTGGTTAAGGGCCCCTGAAACATTTCGGGGAAGAGCGTCAGGATATCAAAAATCATAATTCCAACAACCCATCGGGCAAATCGACGATCATCCGCCCCTCATTAAGGGATATATCCCGTACAAACTCCTTACGCGCGGGAATCAGCACCGGCTTCGGGGCTCCCCGGTCCACCACATACAGGTCATGTGCACCCGTCTGCAGCACGTCGGTTACCGTTCCGAGATACTCGCCATCGACCAGGTACACCTTCAGGCCGACAATTTGGAACAGGTAATAGTGTCCCGGGGGCAGCTCGACCAGCTCATCGCGCCTTACCTGCAGCAGCGCCCCCTTCAGCTCTTCAGCGGCGTCCATATCCCCGATCTCACGGAACTTCAGGATCACGAACCGTTTGTGCCGAAAACTCTCCTCAGGATGCAGTCTAAAGCGCTTACCATCCTTATACACCGTTACCGAATCCATTCCCTCAAACCGCTCCGGGAAATCCGTCAGGGGAATGGCGCGTACGGCCCCGCGGTTGCCATGTGTATTTACGATTTCCCCGATCGATACGTAATCCTCACTCACCGGTATTCTCCACGCGCCCTTTATGCCTGATTTCGGCCACCAGCCCGTCCTCGATTACAATTTCAACGCCCATCACGCGCTGCCAGTCGTCGCCGACTCCCACTTCGACAAGGCTTTCCACCCTGCCGTGCAGCACCTCGGCCCCGGGGGCCAGCGCCAACACATTCCGGGCCTGTTCCAACAGTTTTTCTCGGGTTTCCAAACGTTTTTTCCGTTCCGCCCGGACCTGTTCGAGCTTCGGGTCAACCGCCTGTGCACTCTCGGACAGTCTTTTCTCCTGCGCCTCCAAAAGCTTGAGATCGGCATCAAGGCGCCGCACGGAATACTCCACCTGGGCGGCATAAGACTTCTTGAAGCCCTCTGTAACCCGCACCTTGACCGCCACAGGCCGGGTAACCACAATCCTATTCATAAGGGCGCCCCCTTAGACGATCTCCACCGTCACCCGTTTCCGCTGTTTTGTCGCCGCGGCCTTCACCAGCGTTCTGATCGCCTTCGCGATGCGTCCCTGTTTGCCGATGACCTTACCCATATCATCCGGCGCCACCCGCAATTCAATTAGCACGGATTTTTCCTGTTCAACGACGTTTACATTCACTTCATCGGGCCGGTCAACCAGTGACCGGGCCAAGATTTCCACCAATTCCTTCACTGGCTAACCCCTTTCATCCACACTCTGCGCAGCATCCTTCTTCAGGATACCCGCCTTCTTGAAAAGGGACCGCACCGTTTCGGTTAGCTGGGCACCCTTATCCATCCAACTGCGTGCCTTAATTTCGTCGATTTTCATCTGGGCAGGCTGGCGAAGGGGATCGTACCAACCGATCTCCTCGATAAACCGTCCGTCCCTCGGGAAACGCATATCGGACACCACAATACGATAAGAGGCATCCCGCTTCGCGCCCATGCGCTTCAGTCTGATCTTTACGGCCATTATTATTGCACCTCCTTCCACATTTCAGCTGCATTGTATCTGATCCCGGCAGTGGACCGGGCCACATCCGGGAATCGTGCCAAACCTTGGCCTTTACATAAACGGTAGTTTGGGAAGCTTGCGCTTCTTGCCCTTCTTCGCACCCTTTTCCCAATCCGAAAACTGGCGGACCAGCTTTCTGGTCTGCTCAAACTGCTTCAGCAGGCGGTTTACCTCCTGTACCGACGTACCGCTGCCCCGAGCCACCCGCTTCCGGCGGCTGCCGTCCATTATCTCGGGATGCGCCCGTTCGGCGGGCGTCATCGAATTGATGATCGCCTCGGCATAAACCAGATCCTTTTCATCAAAGTCGATCTGCCCCTTCATCTTCTTGCTCATCTTAGAGAAACCGGGAATCATGCCCAGCACCTGATCGATCGGCCCCATCTTCTTAAACTGCCTCAACTGCGACAGAAAATCGTTCAGGTCGAATTCGGCGTTCTTCAGCTTCTGCCGCAGCCGCTGGGCTTCCTCAGCGTCTATTGAAGCCTGGGCCTTCTCGATCAGCGTCAGCATATCCCCCATACCAAGAATCCGGTCGGCCATCCGGTCGGGATGGAAGGGCTCCAGCGCGTCCAATTTCTCGCCGACCCCGGCGAACTTGATGGGACGCCCCGTCACCCTGCGTACCGAGAGGGCGGCTCCACCACGGGTGTCGCCGTCCAGTTTGGTCAGCACAACCCCGTCCAGTCCCAACCGTTCATGAAACGACTGCGCCACCGTCACGGCGTCCTGGCCGGTCATGGCGTCGACTACAAGCAGTATCTCATGCGGCTGCACCGCCCCTTTGATCTGTTCCAGCTCCTGCATCAGCTCTTCATCGATATGCAGCCGACCGGCCGTGTCGATGATCACCACATCCTGCCCGTTCCGCCGGGCACTCTCCACGGCCGCCTTGGCAATGGAGGGCGGGCGCTGTTCGCCCATGCTGAAAACGGGCACATCCAGCTTTTCACCCAGAACCTGAAGCTGCTTAATGGCCGCCGGCCGGTAAATATCACCGGCCACCAGCAGAGAACGCCGCCCCTGCTTCTTAAAAAAGTTGGCCAGTTTAGCCGAGGTGGTCGTCTTACCGGATCCCTGCAGCCCGACCATCATGACAATAGTCGGCGGCTTAGATGCGATGTTGATCTTCGCGTTCTCACCGCCCATCAGGGCGGCAAGCTCGTCGCGCACAATCTTCACCACGTGCTGAGCAGGTGTAAGACTGCTTAGAACCTCGTCTCCGACCGCCTTGGCCCGGACATCCTTCACAAAGTCCTTCACGACCTTGAAGTTTACGTCCGCTTCCAGCAGGGCCAGACGAACCTCCCGCAGGGCCTCGTCCACATCGGCCTCGCTTAGTTTTCCTTTCCCCTTCAGTTTCTTAAACGTATCCTGAAGTCTGTCGGCCAGACTCTGGAAGGCCATTGCGAATTCACCTCAATTCAGCTTAGACCGGTTCGCTCCAGATTACGGAGCAATTCTTTCAGGCGGCGGTAGGTCTCGTCATGCTCGACCGGCAGCTTCTGGAGAAGATCGACCGCCTCCGCAATTCCGGCCCGCTGGACCAAAAAGCGCTCCACCAGCCCGAGTTTCCGCTCACAGTGTTCCAAAGCCGAAACCGCGCGCTTGATCGTATCGTGCACCGCCTGCCTGGTTATGCCAAGCCCTTCGGCAATCTCTCCGAGCGAAAGATCATGTGCGTAATGATCCTCAAGCACCTGCTGCTGACGTTCCGTCAACAGCGGACCGTAAAAATCATAAAGCAGATTAATCCGTGCAAATTTCTCGATTAAAGCTCACCCGGCTATCAAGTATTTTCACTTTACAGCAACCATTCTAAACAATCGGGTCGCCCCTGTCAAGAAAATCAAACAACAGTTTACGGTAAAAGTTGCAAGACCGGACCCGGCGGGATTAGAATTAGAACATACGTTGAGACAGCAAAGCGGTAAACAGTGACTTACATATGAAGAGTTGGAGGTAATCACCGTATGTCTTTGTTGGGCATTGAGGATGCACTGCGCCTGAGCAAGAACGAAGTGCGGGAAAAGAGCAAACAGCATTTGAACGCCCCCCACACCAGTATTCAGGCGCTGCTGAATTTCGATCGGCAGTACGTCAAGGCCGAGGGCACTCGTCTTTGGGACGCCGAGGGCAATGAATACCTTGATTTCGTGGCCGGTTACGGCTCGGTCAACTTCGGTCACAATCACCCGGAGGTGCTCGCCGCCCTCGACCAGGTCCGCACCCTGCCGAAGATCGTTCCCACCGCCCTGCAACAGCTGCCGGCGGCTTTGGCCCACAATCTGGCCCAGATCGCCCCGGGTAATCTCACCCGGTCCTTCTTCTGTTCCAGCGGCACCGAAGCGGTTGAGGGGGCGCTGAAGATCGCCCGCGCCGCCACCGGACGCACGCGGTTTCTATCCACCGTAGGCGGTTTCCACGGCAAGAGCTTCGGTTCCCTCTCGGTCTCCGGTCGCGAGAAGTACAAGACACCGTTTAGCCCCCTCTTGCCCGATTGTCAGCTCGTTCCATACGGGGACGCCGATGCGCTGGAAGAGGCGCTGCGCGACGGAAAGGCAGCAGCCTTTATCGTTGAGCCCATTCAGGGAGAAGGAGGTATAATCGTGCCTCCGGACGGTTACCTCCGCGCCGCACGCGAACTCTGCACCCGGTACGGAACCCTGCTTATCGCCGACGAGGTCCAGACCGGCATGGGCCGCACGGGCCGGAATTTCGCCTGCGAGGGAGAAGACGTCGTACCAGACATTTTGTGCCTGGCAAAGTCGCTCGGAGCAGGAGTAGTACCGGCAGGGGCCTATGTCACCACCGATGAAGTTTTCAAGAAAGCCTACGGCGCCATGGACCGGGCACTGCTGCACACCTCCACCTTCGGCGGATACTGGGGCAACGCCATGGCCTGTGCGGCGGCTATCGCCGGCATCAACATCTTGGTCAAAGACAAGCTGGCGGAAAAGGCGGCGGCCACCGGCGAATACTTCTTGGGCCGGCTGCGGGCGCTGCAGGAACAGTCGCCCGTTATCAAAGAGGTTCGCGGGCGCGGTCTGATGATCGGGCTGGAATTCGAGTCCTCCGGCCAAGGCCTCCTCAGCCGCATCTCTTCCGGTGTTTCGGTAAAGACGACCGGCGATTATGGCCATATGGCTACCCTGATGGCCGTCGACCTGGCAAACCGCTACCGCATTCTTACCGTCTACACCCTGAACAACCCGGACGTGATTCGTCTTGAGCCGCCGCTCAACGTAACCCGTGAGGATTGCGACCGTGTGGTCGACGCCCTGGCCGAGCTTCTCCGGAAGAAGAAGTCCTTCCTCGGCGCCGCCACCTCTACCTTGACGGGCGCTTTCCGCAGGTAATGCCGCACCGGTAATCGTCCGAAGCCTTCTCGACATATTCGGAACCGTGCCGGGAAAGGATATCTCAAGAAGGAGGATGATTCCGATGAGTTGTTCGGCTGTAAGACACCGCTTCGAAAACGAGAGGAAAAAAGGGCTTACTTTTGCGAAAGCCCTTGAAATCTACCGGGATGTGGACGGATCGGTATCCGCACACCGCATGGAACTGACTGAACTGGAGCGGAAGGGCGATCACCAGGCGGCAGAACACCTTAAGCAGCACATTGCGGAGGGTGAAGCCCTCATAAACGAGATCAGGCAGATGCGCCTGCAGTAGGCCTCCGGCGGTACGGCGGGTACTGACATCTACGATACCTCCGCGGCCATCCGGCGCGCACGCTGCTCGGCCTGTGTCAGGACGGCCTCTTCATCAAGCACCAGAACTTCATAGTCGCGCATCAGCACCTTCCCGTCGACGATCACCGTGCGGGCGTCACTCCCGCGCGCGCTGTACACCAGGTGCGCCGCAAGATTGTGCCGCGGGTACAGGTGAGGCTTCAGTAAGTCCCAGAGAACGATGTCGGCCTTCTTGCCGGTTTCCAGCGTCCCCACTTCATCCTGCAGTCCAAGGGCGGCAGCGCCGTCCGCTGTGGCCATCAACAGGGCTTTTTCGGCCGGGAGAACGGTGGGATCCTCCCGCACCACCTTCTGCAGCAGCGCCGCTGAGCGCATTTCCTCGACCATGTCGAGGTCGTTGTTGCTGGACGCACCGTCGGTGCCAAGAGCCACCTTCACCCCGGCCGCGAGCAGCGCCGTAACGGGGGCGATCCCGCTGCCGAGCTTCATATTGCTCTGTGGATTGTGGGCTACACCCACCCCGTAGCGTGCAAGAATGGAAATATCATTCTCAGACAGATGTACGCAGTGGGCGGCCAATACCGGCACTTCAAACAGGCCGTTTTGCTCGACCATTTCCAGCGGAGTACACCCGTATCGTTCACGGATCTGCTCGATCTCAGCCCGGGTCTCGGCCAGATGGATATGCACTCCCACCCCGAGTCTGCGCGCCGTTTCCGCTACCCGGCGCAGGTATTCGGGCGGACAGGTGTACGGCGCATGCGGGCCGAGCATCACGGTTATTCGCCCGTCGGCCGTCCGGTGATAATCCCGTACAAAACCCTCGCTCCATTCCAGCGCCTCTTCTCCGTTCGGCGCCATACCGATCAGACCACGGCTGAGACAGGCACGCATGCCGCATTCGGTCACGGCGCGCGCCACCTGATCCATGTAAAAGTACTGATCGGCAAACGTGGTTGTGCCCGAACGGATCATTTCCAGACAGGCCAATAGAGTGCCCCAGTACACGTCCTCATCGGTCAGCTTGTCCTCAATCGGCCAGATCTTGTTGTTCAGCCAGTCCATCAGCGGCAGGTCATCGGCGTAGCCCCTGAAGAGACACATCGCCGCGTGGGTATGGCAGTTTATCAGCCCCGGAGTGGCCACACATCCCCGCCCGTCGATCACCGTTTGCGGCCGGAAGCCCTCCGGAGCGGAGCCCGCCGGTCCGACCCCGATGATGCGGCTGTCCTCAATCGCGATTTCTCCGTCTTCGATTACCGGCTCTCCGGTCATCGGCAGGATGCTCACGTTTGTGACCAGTATACTCATTCACGGTCCCCCTTCGCTTGTCCGTACGATTCCAGATAAAAGGTCCGCAGTGTTTCAATCTCCTTCTCATTGAGCGAAACCGGGCGTCCTACTATTTCCGCATAAGTAAACACCTGGGCCGCCTTCTCCACAATCCGGGCGACCTGAAAGGCATCCTTCAAGGTGCGTCCCACGGCAACCACCCCGTGGTTGGCCAGCAATACGGCATCAACCTTGGCCAGTGCAGCGGCTGCCATCTCCGCCAGCTGGACGCTGCCCGATGGTGCATAATCGGCCACCGGCACGGCACCCCCCACCACTGCGACCAGGTCCTCCAGTATCGGTGGGATGCTGCGGCGGGCGACGGCCAGAGCGCTGGCGTAGAGCGAGTGGGTATGGATTATGGCATGCACATCGGGACGCGCGTGGTAAACAGCCAAATGCATGGGCAGTTCGGTTGAAGGACGCAGGTGTCCCTCCACCGGGCCGCCGTCCAAATCGACGACCACCATGTCCCTGGGGTGCAGGCGGTCGTATTCCAGACCGCTTGGTGTAATTACCACCACATCATCACGGGGCACCCGGCAGGAGAGGTTTCCCCAGGTGCCCAAGACCATCTCGGCCTTCATAACGGCCTGTCCCATTTTGACCAGCTGTTCCTTGGCCTTCTCAACGGCAAGACTCAAAACGCCACCCCTTCTCCGGTTACCTCCAGCTTTGCAGATAGGACTGCTGTGCGGGGCTCAGCCGGTCGATAGACACGCCCAGCGAGTCCAGCTTGAGCTCAGCCACACGCCGGTCAAGCTCCGGCGGGAGGTTGTAAACCCTGTTTTCAAGTCCGTCGCTTGCCTGTAAGATATGTCTCGCCGTGAGTGCCTGGAGGGCGAAAGACAAATCCATGATCTCCGCAGGATGCCCGTCCCCCGCCGCCAGATTGACCAGGCGTCCTTCAGCCAAGAGGTAAACCACCCGGCCGTCCTCCATCTCATAAGCTTCGATATTGTGGCGTGCCTGGTAGCGCCGCTTGCTCAGACGGTCTAGTTCGGTTTCCGCAATTTCCACGTTGAAGTGTCCCGCATTGGCCAACACAGCCCCGTTCTTCATGCGGGCGAAATGCTCGGCCCTTAAGACGTCCCGGCAGCCGGTGGCAGTTATGAAGATCTCTCCTTCAGAGGCGGCATCCAGGCTGTTCATCACACGGTAGCCGTCCATGTGCGCTTCAATCGCACGGACGGGATCAACCTCGCACACAATAACCTTGGCCCCCAGCCCGTCTGCACGCATGGCGATGCCCCGGCCGACCCACCCGTAACCGAGAACGACCACGTTCTTGCCGGCCACCAGCAGATTGGTGGTACGCAGGATGCCCGACCAAGCCGATTCACCCGTCCCGTAACGGTTGTCAAACAGGAACTTGCACTGTGCGTCGTTCACGGCAAACATCGGGAACAGCAGACGGCCCTCCCTTTCCAAGGCACGAAGACGCAGCACGCCGGTGGTGGTCTCCTCAGCACCCCCGATCACGCCGCGGGCTATATCCCGGAGATCGGTGTGCAGCAGGTGTACCAAGTCTCCTCCGTCATCCACGATCAGGTGTGGTTTGGTATTCAAAACCGCAGTCAGGTGTGCCCGGTACTCCTCCGGCGTCGGGTCGTGCCAGGCAAACACCGGTATTCCGGCCGCGACCAGGGCAGCCGCCACATCATCCTGCGTGGAGAGCGGGTTGCATCCGGTAACCGCAGGCTCGGCACCGCCCGCCTTCAGCACCTCCACCAGATAAGCCGTCTTGGCCTCAAGGTGAATGCTCAGCGCTATCCTAACGCCCTTAAACGGCTGTTCCCGTTCAAATTCGTCCCGGAGGACATTCAACACAGGCATATGCGCCCGCACCCAATCGATCTTCAACCGTCCGGAAGGGGCAAGTTCCGGGTTTCGAATCTGATAATTCATCAAGAAGCCTCCATCCGCATAATCTCACGCAGGGTGGATTCGTAGGGCTGACGGATAATACCCACTTCGGTAATGATAGCGGTGACCAGTGCGGCCGGTGTGACGTCGAAGGCGGGGTTCCAGACCGCGACGCCCTCAGGAGCGACCGGTTGTCCGCGGAAATGGGTAATCTCCCGGTGATCTCGTTCCTCGATCGGGATTTCGTCTCCATTCTGGATACGCATGTCGATTGTGGACCGCGGGGCGGCCACGTAGAAGGGAACACCGTGGTAGTCGGCCAGCACGGCCAGTCCGTAAGTGCCGATTTTATTGGCCGTATCCCCGTTGGCGGCGATCCGGTCGGCCCCGACCACAACCAGGTCTACGCCCTCGCGGGCCATCAGGTAGGCCGCCATGCTGTCCGTGATCAGGGTTACGTCGATCCCTTCCTGCATCAATTCAAAGGTTGTAAGCCTGGTGCCCTGCATATACGGCCGTGTTTCTCCGGCATACACCTTGATTCTCTTTCCCGCCCGGTGGGCCGCCCTGATCACGCCCAGAGCCGTGCCAAACCCCGCGGTGGCCAGCGCCCCGGCGTTGCAGTGTGTCAAAATACGCGCCCCATCGGGCACCAGTTCCTGTCCGAACGCCCCCATGCGCTCATTAGCCGCCACGTCCTCGCGCAGTATCGCCTCCGCCTCCTTAACCAGAGCGTCAACAATCGCCGGGACCTCCCCTGTCGCCGCTCGGGCCGTGCCCAGCATACGCTCCAACGCCCAGCGCAGGTTTACCGCCGTCGGACGTGCGCCCTCCAAAATACCGCGCGCATCCTCCAAGGCCGCCAAAAACCCTGTCCGGTCAAGCCCGGCCGACTCCCTCGCCGCGAGGACCATCCCATAGGCCGCCACCGCACCGATGGCCGGGGCCCCGCGCACCTGCATCGACCTGATGGTTTCGGCAGCGTCATCCGGTGTCCGGCACTCGGCGTATTCCACCCGAAAAGGGAGCAGGGTCTGATCCAAAACATACAGTCTGCCGTCTTTCCAGTATAATGTCTCCAATACTAGGCCTCCAGACTGCTACCCACCGGACCGCCGCTGACCGCCCAGTGGCACACACATTCCCGTTCTTCGTCGATTAGAGTGATCGCCTGCATGATCAGGCGCTTCAGATTCTCGGCGTTTAGGTTCATGACCTCGATCACTTCCTCGTGCGTAAGCCGGTTCGGAGCGATCCCGGCGGCAAAGTTGGTGACCATGGCAATAGTCGCATAGCACATTTCCGCCTCCCGGGCCAGGACGACCTCCGGCACCCCGGTCATCCCCACCAGATCCCCGCCGAGCTGGCGGATCATATTGATTTCCGCCGGTGTCTCATAGCGCGGACCCTCGGTGCAGGCATAGGTGCCACCGGTTGCAGCACGCTGGCGCAGCTCCCATGCCGCCTGAATCAGAATCTCCCGAAGCTCCGGGCAGTATGGCTCTGTAAAATCGCAGTGGATCACTCCGTTGTCTTCCCCGTCGAAAAAGGTCACCGGCCTGTTCTTGGTAAAGTCGAGAAACTGATCGACAAACACAAAGCTGCCCGGTTTCATCGCCCGGTTCAGTGACCCAACCGCAGCCGTGGCCAGGATACTGCGGACCCCCAGTTTTTTCAGTCCCGCAATGTTCGCCCGGTAGTTGACCCGGTGCGGAGGGACGGTGTGCCCCTGTCCATGCCGGGCCATAAAGGCCACCTTTTTCCCCTTGTAGCTTCCGATCATTACAGAAGTATTTCCATACGGCGTCTCCACCGTTTCCGCGCGGACATCGTCCAAGATCGCAGGGTCATAAACCCCTGTACCACCGATGATAGCAATACGTACTGTCATGAAAAGCCTCCTCCCGCTGGTTAATCTGTACCTTCTTTCCGGTAATATTCTTTCCCTGCCCAGTTTTTCCTGTTGGTGCCGCATATACAAAAAGCGCCCCGGTGGAGGGCGCTCTCATCACTACAACGGAAACAGCTTTCTGTCCCGGTGTCATCGGGTTTACCTCCGGGCGACTCGTGTGATTCGGGCACCATTCTTAGCGAAGGTGAGGGCTGTACGGCCCCCGACGAGGACGTTTACGGGCGCTTCCGCAATCATTCTCCCTCGCGGCCGACCGCCAGGATCGGCCGCCTTGAGGAAAAGCGGCCGTAAACAATCCGCAGGAGGGGTCCGCCGCACGCCGAACCGAGCTTAGAAATGGTCGAATCACTAAGCCGGAGACCGGGGTAAACCCGGATGACACAAATAGTCTAACCCGTCAGGGAATTGGGTCTGGTAGGGGTCTGAATGAGAAAAAATAACTTCAGTCGCCGAAAATCGCGTCGATAAACTCCTGCGTATTGAAATAGGCCAGATCACCGATCTGTTCTCCGGTACCGACCAGCTTGACCGGTATTTGGAGTTCACGCTTGATGGCGACCACAATCCCGCCCTTGGCCGTTCCGTCCAGCTTGGTGAGCACCAGCCCGGTAACTCCGGTAGCTTCGCCGAACAGCTTGGCCTGGCTGATTGCATTCTGTCCGGTAGTGGCATCCAGTACCAGAAGCACTTCGTGCGGTGCACCGGGAATCTCACGTCCCAGAACGCGGTAGACCTTCTTCAATTCCTCCATCAGGTTGACCTTGGTATGGAGTCGTCCGGCCGTGTCCACGATCACCACATCATAGTCGCGGGCAACAGCCGCCCTCGCGGCATCATATACCACGGCCGCCGGATCCGAGCCCTCACTCTGTCTAATCACTTCCACCCCGGCACGCCGTCCCCAAACCTCAATCTGGTCGATGGCCGCCGCCCGGAAAGTGTCTGCGGCGGCCAGAAGCACCTTCTTTCCCTCCTGCTTCAGAAGATGGGCGAGTTTGCCGATGGTGGTCGTCTTCCCCGTGCCGTTTACACCCACCACCATTATGACGGACGGCTTGGACGTCAGATTCAGCGCCGTTCGATCTTCGCCGGCCAAAATCTCGCTCATCTTTTCACGCAGAATGGGCCTCAGCTTGGTTGGGTCGTCCCATCTCTTTTCCTTCAAAACCGCACGTACGTGGTCGACCAGCTCGATTGAGGTCGCCACACCCACATCGCCCTGGATTAAAATCTCCTCAAGTTCCTCGTAAAGCTCTTCGTCAACAGTGGATCGCCCGTATACCAGAGTCTCCACGCGGCCGGTGACGGCCTCGCGGGTCTTCGCCAGGCCTTTCTTGAGACGGTCAAATAACCCCATTGCTGCCTCCTGTCAGTGCAAACCGGTAACGCCGGCATTCAGTGCCATCCTGGCCGCGGTCTGCTCGGCTTCCTTCTTACTGCGGCCCGAACCGGTGCCCAGAATCTTACCCTTGTACATAACCGCCGCTGTAAATGTCTTGCAATGATCCGGACCTTCTTCCCGCAGGATAACATACCTGGGCGGATCGAGAGAGTCTTTCTGCAGCAATTCCTGCAGACGTGTCTTGAAATCAAAATCCGAACGGCCGTTCAGGGCGTTTCGGATGGTTTCTTCCAAAACATCGAGCACAAAGCGTTTGGTGCATTCGGCTCCGCGATCAAGATACAAAGCACCGAGCAGGGCCTCAAAAGCGTCGGCCAAAACCGACGGACGCTCCCGCCCTCCGGAGAGTTCCTCACCGTGGCCCATACGCAGGTAGCGCCCCAACCCGATCTTGCGTGCCGCCTCAGCCAGAGAGGGTTCACAAACAATAGCCGCCCGCAGCTTAGTTAATTCACCTTCGCTGGAACGCGGCAGCAGGTGGAACAGATGTTCACTGATCACGATCTCCAGAACGGCGTCGCCCAAAAACTCCAGGCGCTGGTTATTCCGGGAACCAGGATTTTCAAAACTATAAGAACTGTGGGTCAAGGCCTCCCGAAGCAAACCGACGTCATTCCAGACTACGCCGATATCCGCCTGAAATCGGTCCAGGCTGTTCGGCGTCATCGAGCTTCACCGTCCCTCAAATCTCTTGAACACCAGACTGGCATTGTGACCTCCAAACCCGAAACCGTTGGACATCGCCACATTCACAGGGTACTCCCGTGCATTGTTGGGTACATAATCCAGATCGCACTCCGGATCGGGTTCATCATAATTTATCGTCGGCGGCACCACACCGTGCTTCATCGCGAGTACACAGACGACAGCCTCCAGCCCCCCCGCAGCACCCAGCAGGTGGCCGGTCATTGATTTTGTGGAACTGATCAGAACGCGGGGTTTATTCCCGAAGACAGCTTTAATAGCCTTGGTCTCAGCGACATCGCCCAAGGGGGTGGATGTACCGTGGGCATTGATGTAGTCAACGGCTTCGGGATCAAGAGCCGCATCACGCAAGGCACTAGTCATAGCACGGGCGGCACCGCGCCCATCCGGGTCAGGCGCCGTCATATGATAAGCATCACACGAAGTCCCAAACCCCGCTACTTCCGCATAAATCTCGGCTCCGCGCTTACGTGCATGCTCAAGGCTTTCGATAATTAGAACGGCGGCACCCTCAGCCATCACAAAGCCGTCACGCCCGGCGGCGAACGGCCGGCTCGCCTTCTCCGGCTCGTCGTTGCGGGTCGAAGTAGCCTTCATCGCGCAAAAACCGCCCAGAGCGAGCGGTGTGATAGCGGATTCGGTTCCCCCGGTCACAATCACGTCGGCCTCGCCGCGTTCAATAATCTTCGCAGCATCCCCGATTGCATGGTTACTCGAGGCGCACGCGGTCACCAGCGTCGCGTTCGGACCGCAAAGCCCGTACTGCAGTGCAACCAGTGCGGCCGCCATATTCCCGATCATCATAGGAACCAACAAAGGACTCAGCTTCGCCGGTCCGCGCTCAATGAGAACCCGGGCCTGTTCCTCCATCGTCTGCATGCCGCCGATCCCCGAACCGAGGATCACACCGACACGGTGCCGGTCGATCTTGTCCAGGTCAAGCCCCGCGTCTTCAATCGCCATGCCGGCGGCAGCCACGCCCAACTGCGCGAAGCGGTCCATTCGGCGTGCCGACTTCTTGTCCATAAACCGGGTGGGATCAAAGTCAGGTATTAATCCGGCGATTTGAGTTCTGAATTCGGAAACGTCGAAATGGGTAATCCGCCGGATTCCCGAGACACCTCCGGATATGGCCTTCCAAAATTCATCCAGGCCGGTTCCTACAGGGGAAATAATCCCCATGCCGGTAATCACGGCGCGCATACCCAAAAAGAAAACACCCCCGCTTAAACTTTTGCTTTCATAACTGCGGACTACATCCTGGATTCGATGAACCTTACCGCATCACCCACGGTCTTGATCTTTTCCGCCTCATCATCCGGAATCGAGGTGTCAAAGGTCTCTTCAAAAGCCATGACAAGTTCAACCAGATCAAGCGAGTCGGCACCTAAGTCATCCACAAAAGAGGCACTCTCCGTTACTTCGTTCTCTTCCACGCCGAGCTGTTCTACGATGATTGCTTGGACTTTTTCAAATGTAGACATTTGTCTTCGCCCTCCTTTTTCATAAAGCTGCCTCCGGAAACACCGGTCGGTCTCAGATGGCCAGCCCGCCATCAACGGGAATCACCTGGCCGGTAATATAGGCAGCGTCATCGCTCGCCAGGAAGGAAACCACCCTGGCGACATCCTCGGGCTGCCCGAACCTGCCGAGCGGGATCTCCGACAGCATCTTCTCTTTTACAGCCTCGTTTAGCCCACGGGTCATCTCGGTGTCGATAAATCCGGGAGCAACAGCGTTAACCGTAATGCCCCGGGAACCCACCTCACGCGCCACCGACTTCACAAAACCGATCAAGCCGGCTTTTGCCGCCGCATAGTTCGCCTGACCGGGGTTTCCCCTCAGCCCAATGATCGAACTGATCGCAATTATTCTTCCCGAACGGGCCTTCAGCATCGGCTTCAGCACCGCTTTGGTGGTGTTGAAAGCCCCCTTCAGGTTTACGTTCAGAACCAGATCCCAGTCCTCTTCTTTCATTCGCATCAGCAGGTTGTCACGCGTAATCCCGGCATTACTAACCAGAATGTCGATACGCCCGAACTCCTGCAGCGCGGCATCAATCAAAGCCGCAGCCTGATCGGGCGCCGAAACATCGGCCTTGTACACCACCGCCCGACCGCCTGAAGCCGTGATCTCGTCACGCACGGCTTCGGCCGCGGCATCATTACTCACATAGTTGATCATTACCGACGCGCCCGCCTGCGCCAATGTCAGCGCGGTAGCCCGGCCGATCCCACGGGATGCTCCCGTTACGATAGCATATTTCCCATCAAGAAACATTTTAGCCAACCTCCCTCAGCCGTGCAAGAGATTTCTCCAGAGACTCCGGATCCTCCACGTTCAACAGGACCGTCTCCTTCGGGGCAATCCTCTTCACCAACCCGCTCAACACACGGCCGGGACCAACTTCTACGAAGACCTGCACGCCGTCCTCAATCATCCGGCGCACACTCTCTTCCCAGCGCACCGGACTATAAATCTGCCGCAGCAGAGCGGTGCGAACCTCGTCCGCCCACCGGAGGTAATCGGCACTCACGTTCGCCACGATCGGAATCTTTGGATCATATATCTCGGTTTCACCGAGCACCACGGCCAGCCGTTCGGCGGCGTTTCGCATCAGAGAGGAGTGGAAAGGCCCGCTGACAGCCAAGGGGACACACTTCTTGGCCCCTTCAGCCTTGGCCAGCGGGACGGCCGCCTCGAGGGCTGCAATTTCACCGGCCAGGACGATCTGTCCGGGACAATTATAATTCGCGATTTCCACGACTCCCGCCGCAGCGGCACCATCACACACACGGCGCACCGCTTCCACATCCAAACCCAACACCGCCAGCATGCCTCCGCTGCCGATGGGGACTGCCTCCTGCATATACTGGGCGCGTTTATGAACCACCTGCACGGCACTCGTAAATGAAAACCCGCCCGCCGCAACCAGCGCACTGTATTCTCCCAGACTGTGCCCGGCAACAACCGCCGGCGATACGCCCAGCTCGGACAGAACCCGAAAACAGGCCACACTGACGGTTAGCACCGCAGGTTGTGTGTTCACCGTCTTGCCCAGATCCTGTTTCGATCCCTCAAAGCAGATCTTGGATAGCTTATAGCCCAGAACCTCATCGGCTTCGGCCAGGGTATCCATCGCCGCGGGATATGCTTCGGCCAGTTCACGTCCCATACCAACATACTGCGAACCCTGTCCGGGAAACAGAAAAGCGGTTTTCATCAGCTTTCACCTGCCAGCCGACCACAGCGCCGGAGTACTTCCACGGCCTCGGCCGTCACTTCCCTGATAATGTCTGCGGCAGGCTTGATCTCGCTCACCAGCCCGGAAATCTGTCCGGCCATCACCGAACCGTAGTCAACATCTCCATCCACCATCGCCGCACGCAGCTTCCCGACACCCAATTTCTCCAGTTCCGCCGGATCGGCACACCGGCTTTCCAATTCGTCAAATTGACGTGTGAGCTTGTTACGGATACAACGGACCGGGTGCCCGGTGGATCGCCCGGTAACAACGGTGTCGCGGTCACGCGCCTTGATAATCCGTTCTTTAATACGCGGATGGACGGTGCATTCGGCGGCACATACAAAGCGGGTGCCCATCTGGACGCCTTGTGCGCCGAGAGCCAATGCGGCAGCAAGACCCCGCCCGTCACCGATCCCGCCCGCCGCGATCACAGGAACGCTTACGGCGTCCACCACCTGCGGCACCAGAGCCATGGTGGTTAGTTCGCCCACGTGCCCACCGGCTTCCATACCTTCGGCGATAATGGCGTCTACCCCGGTCTGTTCCAGCCTCTTGGCGAGGGCAACTGAAGGAACCACCGGAATCACCCGTGTACCGGCTTCCTGCAGCATCGGCACATACTTGCCCGGATTACCGGCTCCGGTAGTCACCACAGCGACGCGCTCCTCGGCCACAAGCCTGATCACTTCGTCCGCGAAAGGCGAAAGCAGCATCACATTGACCCCGAACGGTTTAGCGGTCAGAGATTTCGCCTTCGTAATCTGTTCCCGCACCCAATCGGCGGGCGCGTGCCCGGCCCCGATAATACCCAGTCCGCCGGCCTCGGATACCGCAGCCGCCAGATAGGCGTCTGAGACCCAGGCCATCCCGCCCTGAATAATCGGATAGTCGGTACCCAGCAACCGACAAATCTCAGTCTTAATCAATAGCGATTAAACCCCCTTATAACGGCGCTATGCATTAACACCATTTCATCGCCACGGCACCCCAGGTCAGTCCGGCCCCGAAGCCGACCATCACCACATTGTCTCCGGGCTTCAACCGACCTGCACGCAAAGCCTCGTCCAGTGCGATCGGAACCGAAGCGGACGAAGTATTCCCGTAGCGATCAACATTGACAACCACCCGGTCCATCGGCAGCTCCAGCCTCTTGGCTGCCGCCTCGATGATCCGAATATTAGCCTGATGTGGTATAAGAAGATCGATATCCTCTTTCTCCAGCCCCGCGCGCCGAACAGCCTCCAGCGCGGCTTCACCTATAACTTTGACCGCAAAACGGTAAACCTCACGGCCGTTCATGTGCAGACACTGCAGATGTGCATCAACGTGCTGATGGCAAATCGGCATCCGCGACCCCCCGGCGGGTATCTGCAGCATCCGGCCGCCCGCACCATCCGACCCGAGATAGGACGACAACAGACCCGTTCCTTCCGGCGCTCTGCTGAGAACGACCGCACCCGCCCCGTCGCCGAACAAGACGCAAGTGGAACGGTCCTCCCAGTTGAGAATCTTGGACAGGGTTTCCGATCCTATGACCAATACGTTTTGCATACTCCCGCAGGCCACAAACCCGGCACCCGTAACCAGTGCATAGATGAAGCCCGTACAACCGGCGGACAAGTCAAAGGCACCCGCGTTCGGACAGCCCAGCCTGTCCTGTACAATGCACGCCGTGGCGGGGAAAATATGGTCGGGAGTGGCGGTGGCCACGATAATCAAATCAATCTCTTCCGGTTTGACGCCGGCTGCTTCCAACGCCCGCTCGGCGGCTACCACAGCCATATCCGATGCGGCCTCATCGTCCCGGGCTATTCTTCTTTCCCGTATCCCCGTACGGTCCACAATCCACTCGTCTGTTGTCTCCACCATGCTTTCCAAATCTTTATTCGTAAGAACCCTTTCGGGCACATACACGCCCACCCCGACGATCCCGACGGGAAAAGTGTTAGGCATTTACCGTTTCGGCTCCCTTCAACAGCGCTTCACTGATTCCGTCTCCGATGGATCTTACCAGATCCATCCGTGCCGCCTCCGCTGCCGTACGGATGGCGTTCTTAATGGCCTTCGCCTTCGACTTGCCGTGGCTGACCACCACAACACCATTCACCCCAAGCAGCGGTACACCACCATACTCGGCGTAGTCAAAACGATCTCGGATGTTACGCAGGGTACGCGCGGCCATCGCCGCCGACATCTTTGCCATCCAGCTGGCGGTCAGCTCCTGTTTTATCAGTTGGGAAAAAGCCTTGGCCAAGCCCTCCCCGGTTTTCAACACGATGTTACCTATAAAACCGTCGCAGACAATCACGTCCACGCGACCGCTAAACAGATCCCGCCCCTCTACATTGCCGATAAAATGGATCGGGGCCCGCTCCAGAAGCGGATAGGTAGCAAGACTAAGCTCATTTCCCTTGGTCCGCTCCTCACCATTGCTCAACAGGCCGACCCTGGGCAATACGATGCCGAGACCTAATTCAGCGTAAACCGAACCCATGATGGCAAATTGAACCAAGTGACTGGGGCGGCAGTCGATATTGGCGCCCACATCAAGCAAAACGGTACAGCCGGTCGGACGCGGAATAACACTGACCAACGCCGGGCGTTCAACACCGGCGATCCGACCAAGGATAAGCAGCCCTGCCGCCATGGTCGCACCGGTATGGCCCGCTGAAACAACCCCGTCGGCTACCCCATCCTTAACCATCTGTACCGCTTTTACAATAGACGCTTCTTTTTTTCGTCGCACCGCGGAAACGGGGGATTCGTTCATCTCAATTACTTCAGCCGCATGTACAATTCTAACCCTTGCCGTCTCTTCGGTTTCCTGTCTGAGCAGCGACTCGTCGCCGATCAATAGTACCCGGATATCATTCTCCTCTGCCGCCATTACAGCGCCTTTGACTATTTCGGATGGCGCGTGGTCCCCTCCCATTGCATCTACCGCGATGCGCAAGGCCGAATAACCTCCTCTGGGTGGCTGTAAAGAATAGGATCCTTAGAAAGCTTCAGCATGACTCGATTAGTGGCAGCACATGGGCTGATTTCCTCCGCCGCCTCTTATAGATGTGAGTATAACCGAGTTGCCAGATAAATGCAACAATAACGAAAAATAAGCTTTTGGGAACCCCAAAAGCTTATTTTTCAACCTCTAGCACCTTATTTGCTTTGTAGAAACCACATTCCGGACATACCCGGTGGGGTAGAATCAGCGCTCGACACTGTGGACAGCTGATCAGTTTCGGTACTGAGATTTTCCACTGCGACCGACGCATTCTCCCGCGCTGTTTCGAATGTTTTCTCTTGGGAACACCCACCCTATTCCACCCCCTTCTTCTTGTAACCTTCCAGCAACCTCGCCAAACCGGCCATCCTGGGATCGATTTCTTGATCACACGGTCCCTCTGCCGGCGACACTTCGTAACCCGGACACAACCCCGGGCAATCCTCCCGGCACAGCGCCTTCATCGGCACCGATCCGATGATTGCGTCCCTCACTCTTTCCGTCAGATCGATTTGGTCGTTGACAACCACATTCTCTTCTTCAGGATTTGCATTATCGGTAACGGCCGTGTCGTACTCTTCTGAAAAACGGGTGTTGACCTCACGCTCGAACGGTTCAAGGCACCGGGCGCACTGCAGTCGCAATTGCATTCGCACTGCGGTGTCCACCAGGAATACCCCGTTTGAGTAGCTTACCTGAATCTCGACCGAGGCCGGTTCCAGAAGCGTGGCTTCTTCATCCGCATCATCCGGTTCGGGCGAATAGGTAAGGTGATGGGTAAAGAGCTCTCCCGGCTTGCTGCGGGCCTCGGATACATCAATGATTAACACGGCAGGCACCTCAATCCAACAGGCCCATTATAAATGAGCCGTGAAATACTTGTCAACAAATTAATGGTCTGCAAACCCCCGGCAGACCATACATTCTATATGAATCACATCTATGTGTTTAGGAGTATTCGGTCATGCAAAGCCGTTACGGGCGCATCCTGTTCACGGGTTTGACGGTCACCATAACCGCACTTATGGTTGTTTGTCCAAGAACCGTGTTTGAGGGCGCCGTTCTTGGTTTAGAAACCTGGTGGACCATCGTGTTTCCGTCCCTGCTGCCCTTCTTTATCATCAGCGAACTGCTGATGGGACTAGGTATCGTACACACTCTGGGCGTACTGCTCGAACCGGTGATGCGGCCCGTGTTCAGGCTGCCCGGAGCTGCTTCGTTCGGACTGGCCGTAGGATACAGTTCAGGCTATCCCATCGGTAGCAGTATCGCCGCCCGTCTGCGGGCCGACGGCCTGTGCACCCGGTCCGAAGCCGAGCATCTGGTGTCGTTCACCAATAACTCAAGCCCCCTGTTTATCCTGGTCGCCCTGTCAGTCGGCATGTTTCACAATCCTGCACTGGGACCCTTCATACTTCTCGTTCACTATCTGGGAAACCTCATCGTCGGAGTCTGTTTCCGGTATTACGCCCCGGAGCACCGACGCCGGACGACAACTCAACCACATCTCTGGCGGCGCGCCTGTCGCAGATTTCTGGAATTCAACGGTAAGCACCCGGGGCAGATCTTGGGAGAAGCCGTCCGTGACGCGGTCGGTAAACTTCTGGTGGTCGGGGGATTTATCATTCTCTTCGCCGTTATCATCAGTCTCTTAAGAGAAACCGGGATTCTAGACGTGATCATCTCCATAATCGGTGCGGTCACGGTTCCCTTGGGACTCTCTCCGGCCCTGAATGAAGCACTGGCTTCGGGACTGTTTGAAATGACTCTCGGCTCACGTCTCGTAGCCGAGAGCGACGCCCCGCTCATTCAAAAGCTGATTGCCATTCAGCTGATTCTGGCCTGGAGCGGATTATCGATTCAAGCACAAGTCTCTGCTTTTATCAGCACCACTGATATGCGGTTTCTGCCTTATGCCTTGAGCCGGATAATACATATGCTGATTTCCGCGACGCTCACCGTCATCCTGTTCCCGATATTTGAAAAGACCCTGACCGTGCCCGCAAGCACCTTCTCGAACCTTGTAGAGCCCGCCTGGTGCAGCATATTCCTGATGTCCTTGCTGCTGGCCCTGGCCGTTCCGGCGGCTCTAATCAGTCTGGGAATGCTGCTTTTTACTTCCCGTCGCTTATTTCATCGCTTTTAGCTCAGTTCGCCCGCTTTCAATCTCCTTAATCAACCGATCCAAACGCGCCTCCAGCCGGGCCAGAACATCATCCGCGTAGTCCCGCGCCCCGAGCCGCATCTCCTTAGACGTTTCCTCCGCCTTCTGGATGATCTCATCGGCCATCGCCCGCGCCTGCTTTACGATCTCACTCTCTTCCGCACGCCGCTGAATGTCCTTCTGGGCCTCCTCAATCATCCGTGCCGCTTCAGCCTTTGTTTCATTGATCACCTTCTCGCGTTCCTGCACTACCCATTTCGCCTTCCGTACCTCTTCAGGCAGTATGGTGCGGATCCGATCCAAGAAATCCAGCATCCGATCCTCATCAACTAGAACCTTTTTGGTCATCGGAACCCGGGAGGAATTCTGCACAAATTCCTCCATCTCATTTAAGATCGAAAGCAGCTCCATTCCTAACCCCTCCTAAACTGACGATCGGTTTGAAAACTTATATACGAGCCTTTCTTCCACTACCCGCGGTACCATCCCCCGGACACAGCCGCCGAAACTCGCAACTTCCTTAACGGCACTGGAACTGATAAAGGAATACTGCGCTTCCGTCATTAGGAACACAGTCTCAATATTCGGGGCCAGTTTTTTGTTGGTGAGCGCCATTGTAAACTCCGATTCAAAGTCCGACACCGCCCTGAGTCCTCTAATAATCGCCTGGGCACCCTGCATTTCCGCATAGCGTACAGTCAATCCTTCATAACTCCCTATCTGTACATTAGGAAAGTCGGACAGCACCTCAACCAGCATCTGGATACGCTCTTCAAGACTGAAAAGAGGCCGCTTGGCGCTGTTCAGAGCAATAGCAACGACCACCGAGTCGAACAGGGCCGCCGCCCGCCGGACTATATCGATGTGTCCATAGGTAATCGGGTCAAAACTACCCGGGTACAGCGCAACACGCAAAGGCATCTAGTTGTCCTCCATCTGATAAAAAGACAGTACAGTGTCCCCATAACTGCGGCGTTTAGTCAAAACCAAACGTTCCACCCGCTCAGGCGGCAGGCCGGTCCGTGCCGACTCAACCACGACCACGCCCCGGTCAGCCAGCAGCCCGCATCGGCTTATCCCGCGCAGGGTTCCCGCCGCGTATTCGGACTTATAGGGCGGATCCATGTACACGATGTCGAAAGTCCCCAGGCTGGGCAACCAGTCTCTTACAAAAGCGTTTACATCGGCCTGATACAATATTGCCCGACCGGCAAGCTTAAGGTGTTCAATATTCCGGCGGATTACTGCGGCCGCTTGAGGTCGCTTTTCGACAAAAACGGCCTCTGCGGCACCGCGGCTTAACGCTTCCAGTCCCACTGCACCGGAGCCGGCAAACAGATCCAGAAACCGGCTTTCGGGAATGCGTGGGGCCAGAATGTTGAATAGCGCCTCCCGCACTCGATCCGAGGTCGGGCGGGTATTGCTGCCCCGAGGCGCCCGTAGTCGTCTGCCCCCTCCCTCACCACCGATAATTCGCAAGCAAATTCACCCTATGTCTCCAAATATAACTATTATAGCATGTGAATTATGTTCCCAAAAGATGCCCGTTTCGGATAATCCCTCAATATTCGCGAAGGTAATCATTGGTTGTATAATCACCATTTACATGGTTAGCATAGTAAGCGAATATTGGCGGGAGGTTAGCATTTTGCAGATACTAGGAGTGAGCACCGATCTCGCGCTTGAGGCACATGATGCTTTAAGGGCACAGACCGGACAGGAAATACCCGGCGTAACGGTGGACCGTGAAAACTTTGCGCACGGTCAAATCACCACGGTAAAAATCATTGATGAGTACGGTGCCGCGATGATGGGGCGAAAGCCGGGAACGTACATTACGATTGAAGCACCGGTAATCAGAGAAAACAACCGTGAGGCACACGCCCAAATCGTACAGGTTTTTGCCAAGGCGCTGTCCCGGTTGTTCAAACTCTCCGACGACGCCAACATCCTGGTCGTGGGACTGGGCAACTGGAATGCCACCCCGGATGCACTCGGCCCGCGGGTTACCAAGAACACTCTGGTCACCCGTCATATCTTCAATTTTGCCCCGGAGGAGATCCAACCGGGAATGCGCTCGGTAAGCGCTCTGTCTCCGGGCGTGTTGGGCATAACCGGAATAGAAACAGCTGAAGTAATACGCGGTGTAGTTGATCACGTGAAACCGGAGCTTATCATCGCCGTTGACGCCCTGGCCGCCGGATCAGTGGAACGCATTGCCGCTTCCATACAGATTTGCGATACCGGAATCAGCCCGGGGTCGGGAATCGGAAACAAACGCAAAGGGATTACGGAGGAGGAAATGGGCGTACCAGTAATCTCTGTCGGCGTTCCGACCGTTGTGCACGCCGCGCTGATCGCCGGAGCGGCCATCAACCAGCTTTACCAATCGTATAACAAGACCCCGCCGGATCAGCAAACCCTTGACGGAATCATCGGCAAGCTGCTGCAGCCCTTCGGCGGTCACCTGATGGTCACACCAAAGGAAATCGACGAATTGATCCAAAACTGCGCCCGGATTATCGCGGGCGGCATTTCTGCTGCTTTGCACCCAGGGGTGCCGGCAGAAGACTACGCCACGTACCTGCATTGACGGGGGTCGGTAATAGGAAGTCTAGAGGTCGGACACATGAAACCAAAAAGAGAGCAGACGGGCGGCCGCCGTCTGCTCCGGGATCACTTTTCGGTGTTGTCTGCTCAAGATCACTTACCTTAGGACAGGTTATTGACCCTGGCTGCCGATCAGCTCGGGAGGCGCGGACTGGGTAACCTGCGGAATCTGGCCGTTGTTGGCAGCCATAGCCTGCTCAGCAAAGGCCACCATCTTCTTGGTCATATTTCCGCCGACGTAACCGTTCACTCTCGAAGGGAGAGCACCCTTGTCGATCTGCTGGTAGTTGGCGATACCCAGTTCATTAGCAACCTCAAATTTCATCTGGTTCAGCGCGTGCTTGGCGCCCGGGACAACCTCTTCATTTCTGTTCCGCGGCATTACTGGTTCCCCTCCTTGATAGTAATTTTGTTTTGTAGCTTGATGCTAGTATTAGCTCGAAGCCGCGGACATATGTTAGAACATTCTGTCGCGCTTTCGTGGTTTTCCCTTGGTCAATCGTTCCTTTAAACGGATCAGCCCGCGATAATCAATTCCCACCCCGCGTCCCATCTCGTGCTTTCCTTTAGAATTGAATTGATAAATCGAAGAGTCTTGATTATGGTTTTCCTTATTGTCCAAAATTTGCACCTCCGCATCCAGATTGATTTCTTCTATTTTGTGGACGTCACTTTAAATTGATGCGCGCAAATAACTTCATATTATAAGGAAAGTTTACGAATGAGAGGTTCAACACGAGACCGCAGAATCCGATACTCGGGTTTATCCAAATCAGGATCAGCTGCAAGGATCTCTCGCGCTTCACGCTGCGCCATCTCCATTGTTTTCCAATCGCGTATCAAATTTGTTATCTTGAATCCGGGTAGACCAGCCTGTCGGGTGCCGAGGAATTCCCCGGGCCCTCTGAGGCGCAGATCGGTCTCAGCCAGCTGAAACCCGTCATTGCTTTGGACAATAGCCTTTAAACGTTCTCTTGCCTCTTCGGTTGCCGGTTCCCCGACCAAAACACACCAGCTCTGTTCACCGCCGCGTCCCACGCGACCTCGCAGCTGGTGCAGCTGCGCCAATCCAAAACGCTCGGCGTCAAAGATCACCATTATGGTCGCATTAGGAACGTCCACACCGACTTCGACCACCGTCGTGGCTACCAGGACATCGAGCTCCCCACCCGCAAAACCGGAGATAACCTTGTTCTTTTCCTCACTCGACATGCGTCCGTGCAGCAGTCCCACCCGCACACCGCGCAGAGGTCCCGTGCGAAGCTCCTCATAGGTCTTAACGGCGGCTTCATTTTGAAGCTGTTCGGATTCTTCAATCAAAGGGCAGATTATGTACGCCTGACGTCCGGCACCAACCTCACGCAATATAAACCGGTAGACTCTGGGCAGTAGCGAGGGAGACACAAGATGCGTCGACACCGGACGGCGGCCGGGAGGCAGCTCATCGATCACCGAAACATCGAGATCACCGTAAACGGTTAAGGCCAACGTGCGTGGAATCGGGGTAGCGGTCATCATCAGCGAATCGACTGTCCCGCCCTTTTCCTGCAGCATCATTCTCTGCCGCACACCGAAACGATGCTGCTCGTCAATAACGATCAGCCCAAGGCGGGAGAACTGCACCGATTCTTGAATCAGCGCATGGGTGCCCACGATGATCTGTGCGCTCCCCTCCTGCAGGCGCGCCAGCACTTGTTCGCGTTCTTTGGGTGAGACATGCCCGGTAAGAAGGTCCACCTGAATGTCCAGCGGGCGCAGCATTTTCGCAATTCGGCTGTAATGCTGCTCGGCCAGTATCTCGGTCGGTACCATGAATGCTCCCTGCAAGCCGGCTTCCACACATTTCACCAGAGCCAGCAAGGCGATAATTGTCTTCCCCGATCCAACATCACCCTGAAGCAGTCGGCGCATCGGCCTGGCCTGCTGCATGTCGGACGAGATCTCGGACCAGACGCGCTCCTGCGCCGCCGTCAGTTGATATGGAAACGAATTGAGTAAAGCGGCTACTTTCGGCCCATCCGGACCGTAACGATACTCTTTTCGTCCCTCGCCGCCAACCCTTATTCGCTGCAACGCAAGCTGAAACAGAAGGCATTCCTCAAACACCAGACGCCTGTGGGCCGCATCTGCTTCCCTGAAAGAAGACGGGTAGTGGACGTTCGCAAAAGCGGTGTCCGCATCAGGAAGATCATACCGGACCAGCAGATCGTTAGGCAGCGGTTCGGGCAGGTTCCCCCGGAAGGTCTCCAAAGCAGTACGAACCAAGGCGCGGAGCGTCTTCTGGTTCAACCCTTCAGTAAGCGCATACACCGGCACGATGCGACCCGTGGAGAGCCTTCCGTCGGCTTCTTCAATCTCGTACTCACTGACGGTAATATTCACCGTATGAAAACGACGACTGCACCGTCCCACGACCGCCACCACAGTCCCCGGAACCAGCTTCTGCAGCAGATAGGGTTGGTTGAACCAAGTCGCATAGAAAACAAAGCCATCGTGCTCGAGGGCCAGTTTCGTCAACAACCTCCCCCTTCCGATGCGTTTCGTCGATCCTCCGAGAACGCGCCCATGCGTCCAGACAACCTGTCCGTCCGCCATCTTGTCAACCGGAACCGGAATGCGTCTGTCCTCATACCGCTTGGGAATGTGACACAGGAGATCGAACACGGTTTCGATACCGGCTCGTTTTAAATGAACGGCCCGCCGCGGGCCGACACCTTTCAAATACTGGACGGGGCTGAAAACGGAAAAGCTACTCATAACAACTCCGGAAATGCAAAACGACTTAATTACGGTACAAGTATTATACGCCGCCGGACTTGGCTCCTGCCCAGATATTATTTCACCTGGATAGATTTGATTTCGTGCCCACCTTCTGTTAAACTAGCTTTGAAAGGTCCAGCATGCCGCTGATTTCGGCATTTAATGCCGCCAAACGCGGGTATAATATATCGCATTCTGTTTTTCAAGGTGGAGTGAAATGCCAACAATCGGCCTTCCAAGGGCGATGTCCTATTATTATATGTATCCCTTTTTTGCATCCTTTTGTAAGAGCATTGGTGTGGATGTCGTTCTGTCTTCTCCAACCAACAAGAAGACCTTAAACAACCTAGAGTTCTGTCCGACCGATGAACCCTGTGTTGCGGTCAAGCTTCTCTTTGCGCATGCTAAAGAACTGTTGGACAAAGGCATCGACCGTCTGCTGATTCCCTGCCTGATCAGCCTGGAGCCGAAGAATTTCTGCTGCCCGAAGTTTATCGGCATTCCATACATGGTCCAGAACGCCCTGCGGAAACATGCCCGTGTACTGGCACCGCAGATTGACCTTTACCGCAATAACAACGACTGGCACCAGACCTTCTATGAACTCGGCCGTGAATTCGGCGTTGCGCGCGAAGCCGTTTCAAAGGCTATAGCCCGGGCTTGGCAGGCACAGAGGGATTTTGAGGACTATTGCGTCAAGCAAAAGGCAACAACCGATGAGGCTTACAGGCATTTGCTGCATAAGCCGGCCGCAACGGAATCAAGGCGCCCTGTCAATTCGGAAGGTCCGGTCGTTGCCGTGATCGGCCATCCCTATATTCTTTACGACAGCATCAGTATGGATCTCTTAAAGCGCATCGGCGAATACGGCCGTGTGGTCACCGCTGAAATGGTTCCACCGGCGGAAACCCGGCGCCAGATGGATACCGTACTGGAAGGTGAGCGCCTCTGGAGTTTTGAGGCTCAGCTTCTGGGAGCCGGTCTGCACTTCATTCGCAACCGTCTGGTGGACAAGATCATCTTGGTCGGCTCCTTCGAATGCGGTCCGGAATCCATCATTGAGAACTACCTGGAGGAAGAAGCGGAAAGGGCGGGCATCCCGTTTATTCTGCTCACGCTTGATGAGCATACGGCGGAGGCCGGTATGGTCACACGCATCGAGGCTTTTATGGACGTGCAGCCCATTTCCGCACCGGAGAAGTCCGGTACCGCGCCGCAAGTACCGTTTGTGCCGGGACCACGCACTGAACCCGTTCTCGTCGGCATGCCGACCATGGGTTACCTGGATGTGGCACTGCGTTCAGCACTAAAAGAGTGCGGCGTGGAAACGATGCGCACCCCGCATGCCGGTAAAGAGGTAATTGAACTCGGTAAGGAACTGGCTCCGGAGTTTGTCTGTCTGCCGTTTACCGTTACTCTGGGACAGATGCGCTGGCTTTTGGATCGTGGCGCCACCCACCTCTTGATGGTGGGCGGAAAAGGTAAGTGCCGTCTGGGTTGGTACGCTCAGGTTCAGGAGCAGCTGCTTCGCAAAATGGGTTACGACTTTGAGTTGATTGTCATCGACTCCCCGCTCCCGTTTCACGAGCGCTGGGCCAATTTCCGGGATACACTGAAGCATACCACGAAACAGGCTTCTTGGCTGAAGATTCTGCGTGCCTTGTATTTCGGATACCACAAGATGGCGGCCATCGACAACGCCGAACGGATACTGCACCGGGTTCGGGCCTTTGAATCCAAAATGGGCACGATCGATCGCCACTTCAAGCGGTTCGTAGCCAAGATCGAACGTGCCTCATCGACCGAAGCCGTTTGGCGTCTGGCCGACGAGTTTGCCCAGACTGCCGATTCCATTGAGACCGACGATACCAACCCGGTTCGCGTACGCATCGTGGGTGAAATTTGGGTGGTATTGGAATCACATATCAACCTTCACCTGGAGGAAATGCTGGGCAAATCGATCGAGCCCAGGGTATGGGTAGACCGCGAGATATCAGCCACATCCTGGTTTCACAAACACATCTTCCCCACCCGTAAGGCGACCGAACGCAAGGACCAGATCAAACAGGCGGCACTTCCCTACCTGGGTGCCGATCCCGGCGGCCACGGACATATGAGTGTCGGGCTGACCGCACTGGCCAAGTCCGAACAAATGGATGGCGTGATTCATCTCCTGCCCTTCACGTGCATGCCGGAGATTGTGGCGCAAAACATTATGGTTCGGCTCAGCCAGGAAATGGATCTGCCGGTACTCACCTTTATCATCACCGATCAGACGGGTGAAGCCGGATTTGAAACCAGAGTTGAAGCCTTCTTGGATATTCTCAGGGACCGCAAGTTTTACGGAAATGAATTATCATCGGCGGCAAACTAAGGCCGCTAACGCTTTATAGGAGGCCCAAATGCGCTACTATCTGGGTATCGATGTAGGCAGCGTAACCACCAAGCTCGCCCTGATTGACGATCAGCTTAATCTCCATTATTCCAGTTACCTGCGTACCGAGGGCGGGCCGATTAATGCCATTCAGCGTTCATTCGTCAAGATGAACGCCGAAATGGGTGACGTACACATTGACGGCGTAGGCACCACCGGAAGCGGCCGGCGTCTGGCCGGGATTATGGTAGGGGCCGATGTGATTAAGAATGAGATCACCGCCCACGCAATGGCCGCCCGGCATGTCGAGCCCAATGTCCGCACGGTTATAGATATCGGCGGCCAAGACTCAAAGATTATCTTTTTTCGAGACGGTGTTCCGATTGGTTTTAACATGAATTCGGTCTGCGCCGCCGGCACGGGTTCTTTCCTCGATCATCAGGCGGTACGCCTGGGAATACCCATCGAGGAATTCGGCGAGTATGCCCTGCGTTCCAGCAGTCCGATCAAGATCGCCGGACGTTGTGGGGTGTTCGCCGAGTCGGACCTGATCCACAAACAGCAGATGGGTTACAAAAAGGAAGACCTCATCGCCGGTTTGTGTCTCGCTCTGGTGGGCAACTACCTGGCCAATGTAGCCCGCGGTCGGCGTATCGAGCCCACCGTGCTGTTCCAGGGTGGTGTGGCAGCCAACGTGGGTATTCGAGCCGCCTTCCAGAAGAGGCTGGGACTCGAAATCGTGGTGCCCGAATACTTCAAGGTGATGGGGGCTTTTGGATCGGCGATTCTGGCGAAACGCAACGCGGAACGCTATCGGCGCGCCACCAACTTCCGCGGCGCGGCGTACATCGCTTCCTTCACCTGCAGCCCGCGCACCTTCAGCTGTACGGATTGTCCGAACAACTGCGAGGTCAATGAGGTTTACATCGGCGATGAACTCGTCAGCCGGTGGGGTTCGCGATGCGGAAAATGGTTTAACCTGAACGTTTCCTCGGAGGGCCGCACCGAAGCACGAGAGACTCCGCTCAGTATTTAGTACGTTTTTCTTGATTCCTCGGGACCGATCTGGTAGAATAGGTGCGTGGTTTGTTAAGGAGGTGGAGAATATGGCCAAGGTATGCGAGATTTGCGGTAAAGGCGTCACGGTTGGAATGCAGGTGAGCCATTCCCACATCCGCAACAAACGCCGTTGGCAGCCTAACCTGCAGAAGGTCAAGGTGCTCGTCAACGGTGCACCGAAAAGAATCAGAGTCTGTACCTCTTGCCTGAAGGGCGGTAAAGTCACAAGAGCATTGTAAAAGAAAACGGCCGAGAGGCCGTTTCTTGTTTTCCTATTCTGTTTTCACGCACTTGGAAGGACTCTTGCTACATTCCCATATTCCGGATCAGGTTCGCCATTTCGATCCCGCTTACGGCCGCGGCCCATCCCTTGTTGCCCGCCTTGGTTCCGGCTCTCTCGATGGCCTGCTCGATGGTATCGGCCGTGATCACCCCGAAAACGACCGGGATTCCGCTGTCCATTCCGACCTTGGCCACCCCTTTTGCCACCTCGGCGGCGACATAATCGAAATGCGGCGTAGCCCCGCGAATGACCGCCCCCAGGCACAGAATCGCATCATACCGGTTGGAGCCGGCCATTCGTTTTGCAACCACCGGGATCTCAAAGGCCCCCGGCACCCAGGCCACTTCCACGTTCAGCTCGTCCACACCATGCCGGACCAGAGCATCAAGCGCACCGCTCAAGAGCTTTTGTGTAATAAACTCATTAAAACGCCCCACGACGATTCCGATGCGCAGACCTTCTCCGACCAGATGCCCCTCATAATACTTCGTCATTCTTGATCCGCTCCTTGCTTCACTGACTCCCAAAGATTCGGCTTACCGAGCCGACTTGGGGGTTAAGGACAGCATGTGTCCAAGTTTCCGTTTTTTGGTGGCAAGGTAAAACCGGTTGTCCTCGCAGGGTTCGATCTCGATCGGCACGCGTTCGACCACTTGGAGACCGTGGCCTTCCAATCCCGCGATCTTACGCGGGTTATTGGTCATAATCCGCAGCTTGGTCAAGCCCAGATCGGAGAGAATCTGCGCCCCGATGCCGTAATCCCGCAGATCCGGCGGGAACCCAAGCGCCTCATTCGCTTCCACCGTATCCTTGCCGTTATCCTGCAACTCATACGCCCTGATCTTGTTCAATATTCCGATCCCGCGGCCTTCCTGGCGCATGTAAAGCAGCACACCGACGCCCTCATCATTTATCTTCCGTAAGGCCCGTGCAATCTGACTCCCGCAGTCACAGCGCAGGGAACCGAAAACGTCACCCGTCAGACACTCGGAATGAACCCGGACCAAAGGCGCTTCAACTGTGCCCGGATCCCCTTTGACTAAAGCCACGTGACCCTTACCGTCAAGCAGACTCTCGTAAGCGTGAACCACGAAATCCCCGTACTTGGTCGGCAGCTTGGCCTGTCCGACACAGCGCACCAAACGCTCGTTCCGACGCCGATACCGGATCAGGTCGGCAATGGTGATAATGCGCAGGCCGTGTTCCTGCACAAACTCCATCAGTTCCGGCACCCTGGCCATCGTCCCGTCTTCCTTCATAATCTCACAGATGACCCCCGCCGGATACAGACCGGCCAAACGCGCGAGGTCGATGGTGGCCTCGGTATGACCGGCCCTCCTCAGTACGCCGCCTTCCTTCGCGCGGAGCGGAAAGACGTGGCCCGGACGCCTCAGGTCGCTGGGGATGGTCTTCGGATCGATGATTTTCTTCACCGTCAAGGCCCGTTCGTGTGCTGAAATGCCCGTGCTGGTATCCTTGGCATCGACCGAAACGGTGAAAGCGGTGCCATGCGGATCGGTGTTGTGAGCCACCATGGGATTTAAGTCCAACCGGTCGGCCAATTCATTCGTGATCGGCATACAGACCAGGCCCCGCCCATACTTCGTCATAAAGTTGATAGCCTCGGGGGTAACCTTTTCAGCGGCCATAACCAGGTCGCCCTCATTCTCACGGTCTTCATCATCAACGATAACCAACATACGGCCCTGACGAAAATCCTCAATCGCTTCTTCTATCGTGCTGAATTTCAACGGTCTTCTCCCCCTAGTCTATTTCGAACTATCGATAAAATTGTCCCTCACCGAGACGTAAAAGTCAAATGCCTCAATATTATACAATTGTCCTATGATTCTTACTGAATGGATTTATCCCCTCGTGTCATCAGGAGTATTGAACTGTCTTTTGGGGGCGGTAGTCAGCAGTCAGTATTCCGTAGGGCTTTTCTTTTCTGCTGAATACTGGATGCTCACTACTATCTAGAGAAACCCGTGCTTGCCCAGAAAGGCCGCATCCAAACCTGATTTCTCTTTGGTTTCCGCTCGCCGGGTTTCCAACATCCTTTCCACGTAGCGGGCGATCATATCCGCTTCCAGATTAACACTGTCGCCCTTCTTCTTGAAGCCGAGCGTGGTCATCTTACCGGTGTGTGGAATAATGGAGACCCTAAAAGAACGGTCCGTGTGGTCCACCACCGTTAGGCTGATCCCGTCGACGGCCACCGACCCCTTGCGGATGACGTAGCGCATAACCACCTCGGGCGCTTCAATGGTGAATACCTGAGCAATCCCGTGCGGACTCTTCTCGACAATCACGCCCACCCCGTCAACATGCCCGCTGACCAGGTGGCCGCCGAGACGGTCCCCCAGCTTCATCGCCCGTTCAAGATTTACCCGATCCCCTAGGCGCAACGTCCCCAGATTGGTTTTGGCCAGCGTCTCGCCCATCACATCGGCGGTAAAACGTGTCCGGCTGAAATTAGTCACGGTGAGGCACACGCCGTTAACCGCGATGCTATCGCCAAGGCGCACATCCTGCAGTATCTCGGTAGCCTTTATCGTCAAGTGCGCCGACACCTGACCGTGCTCCACACGTTCCAGCGTCCCCAATTCTTCAATGATCCCGGTAAACACTTTTTCACCTGCCATAAAAAGAGTTGTGTTCTTGTGTCATCAGGGTTTACCTCCGGGCGACTCGTGCGATTCGGGCACTATTCTTAGCGAAGGTGAGGACTGTGCGGCGGCCCCCGACGAGGACGTTTACGGGCGCTTCCGCAATGGTTTTCTCCGCGGCCGACCGCCTGGATCGGCCGCACTGGAAAGAGCGCCCGGAAACAATCCGCAGGAGGGGTTCGCCGCACACCGAACCGGGCCTAGAAATGGTCGAATCGCTAAGCTGGAGACCGGGGTAAACCCTGATGACACTATCCCGTTTCGTCCCTCGTCGCTGTGGGGGTCTCACTTCGCAACCGGCCGATCATAATCAATCAGAACGCGGGAAATAACCCTCGACACAAATGTCCGGCCCCAGCCGTTTCACCACAAGCTCTTCCAAAACCGGCGCTTCGGCCATCCGCTCGATTCCCGAGCCGCCCACCGGACCGGGTGCCCCTGTCCCGCCGATAATCTTCGGAGCGATAAACCAGACGAGCTTATCCGGCAGACCTTCGGCCAAAAACGAGGCGTGCACCTCGCCCCCACCTTCCACCAGGACACTTGTAATCTCACGCTGCACAAGCTCTCGCATCAGCAACTGCAGATCGACCCGCGGCCCGTCACCGGCTACGATTACTATCGCTCCCGCATCCTCAAGCGCCTGCAGGTCGGCGTCTCGCGCCCGGCCGGTCACAGCAACTATGGTAGGAGCATCGGAATCCTGCTGGATAACCCGCGACGAAGGAGATATGCTGCCGCGGCTATCCAGAACAATCCGTACCGGGTCGCGGCCCCCCTCGGGGAGTCTGGTAGTCAGTGACGGATTATCCTTACGCACCGTTCCCGCCCCAACCAGGATCGCATCGTATGTATCACGCAATCGGTGCCCGTACTCCCGCGATTCGGGTCCGGTAATCCACCGCGAATCACCGGTATGGGCGGCAATCTTGCCGTCCAGACTTATCGCCGCCTTGAGCACAATGAACGGAAGACGACGGGTCACATACTTTACAAAAACCTCGTTCAACCTGCGGGCCTCTTTTTCAAGAACTCCTTCCACAACCTCGATTCCCGCCTCGCGCAGTCGCTCGATGCCCTTGCCGCCCACCAGCGGATTGGGGTCGCGCATCGCAACCACCACCCGATCCACTCCGGCTCTGATCAACGCTTCGGTACACGGCCCGGTACGCCCCTGATGGCAGCAAGGTTCCAGGCTGACGTACATTGTGGCCCCCTTGGCCGCCTCTCCCGCAGCGCTCAGGGCAAATATCTCGGCGTGTGGTTCCCCGGCACGCGGATGAAATCCCCGTCCGATAATTCTGCCGTCACGCACTACCACCGCACCGACCATCGGATTGGGGCTGGTACGCCCGCGGGCTTTGGCCGCCAGTTCCAGGGCCAGCCGCATATACTCCAGGTCACCCAATACGCCTTCCTCCCAAGATACACAGCAAAACAGAATTGGACGCAACCGAAATCTGCACACCAACGGCCACACCGGTTACGCCCAACTTCGCTGGTATTCTTCCCCTAAAGATGGTTAAATTATAGGCTTGGCGCGGAAACCTTGTCAAGCTCAGCCCCCGATCTGTGACATCAACTTATCCATAACCGGATCAATCGCATGCTCCGAGTGCCCTTTTGGTTTGCGGGAGATAGCCTCGGCGATCAGAGAAGCCAGTTCTTCACGGTCGGCACCCCTGGCCAGCGCTTCTCTCAGATCCAACTCGTTCCCCTGACAGAGACAGGGCCGCAGCGTTCCGGCGGCCGTCAAACGCATACGGTTGCACGCATCACAAAAATACCCCGAAAGCGGCGCGATAAAGCCGACCGTTCCCGGCGCACCCGGGACCTTCCAGTATTTGGCCGGACCGCTTCCCCCAACCGAGGTGATCGGTTCCAAAGCTCCGTAACGGGCTTCAATCAGTTCTCTCATTTCACTGCAGGTAACAAGCAGTTGCCCAGCCCGTCCGCTGCTCTCTCCGATCGGCATCAGCTCAATAAACCGGACGTGCAGGGGCATTCTCTCGGTAAGCGCCACCAAGTCAAGGATTTCATCATCGTTAACACCCCTAATCACCACCGTATTCAGCTTGACTGGTTCCAGGCCCTGTTCGAGGGCGGCTTCGATTCCGGCCCAGGTATCATCAAACCGGTCGCGGCAGGTAATGCTGCTGAACCGATCAGGCTTCAGCGTATCCAGACTGATATTTACCCGCCGCAGACCAGCTTCTTTTAACTCCGCCGCATAACGGGCAAGCAGGGATCCATTGGTGGTCAGGGCAACGTCGTCGATTCGGTCGACAGCAGTCAGCCGTGCCGTCAGTTCTACAATGTCGGGCCTGACCAGCGGTTCCCCGCCGGTCAGGCGCAGTTTACGGATCCCGACCGTGGCTCCCGCCTCGACCACCCGTACAATGTCCTCAATCGACATATCGGCCTGAGGCGGTGCGCCCCCCTCACGCGGCCGACAATAAAAGCAGCGAAAATTGCAGCGTTCAGTTACGGATATCCGCAGGTAGGTGATCTTCCGTTCGTATCCGTCAAGCACCCCTCACACCTCCCGCGCATGTCTGTAACACAGCAAAAACCAGGCACTCAATCACTGTTTGCGCCTGGCTCTTACACAGATACATAGACCGCACCATCCTTTCCGATCCGGGGGGCACACCGGTTTCCCGATGAACCTTATCGGCCCACTTCCGTAGCACGGAGGCATAAACCCCTGAACCTTAGGAGAGTGGGCTCGGAGGTGTACTCTTAAGCATGTGTGTCACTAGACAGTATTCCACATATGCGGCGTTTTCCCTTCCCTTCCGCCGCAACTTATGCCCCGCCGATCGGAACACCCCTGAAAACCTGCTACGAATTCTTTTGTGCCGAAACCGGGACCCGCTCCAGGATGTCCTTTACCAAATCCATCGGTAGCGGGAAAACGATGGTGTTCGACTTGTCGGAAGAAATCTCGGTCAAGGTCTGCAGGTACCTGAGCTGCATCGAACCGGGTTGGGACGCCAGCACCGCCGCCGCCTCAGACAACTTGGCGCTGGCCTGAAACTCACCGTCGGCGTGAATGATCTTCGCCCGCCGCTCACGCTCGGCTGATGCCTGAGCAGCCATTGCGCGCTGCAGCGACTGGGGCAGCTCAACATCACGGACCTCGACCAAGGTTACCTTGACCCCCCACGGTTCGGTGCCCTCGTCGATGATCTTCCGCAAACGCTGGTTAATCTGATCCCGGTTGGATAGCAGTTCATCCAATTCGGACTGGCCGAGCACGCTGCGCAAGGTGGTCTGGGCCAACTGCGACGTGGCCCGCATGTGGTCCATAACCTTGAGCACCGCATTCCCCGGGTCGACCACCCGGAAGTAGATCACCGCGTTCACTTTCACCGTGACGTTGTCCCGGGTAATGGCCTCCTGCGTAGGAACATCGGCCGTCACCACACGCAGGTCGACCTTCTCCATCCGCTCAATAATCGGGATGATAAAAAACAGTCCGGGGCCACGCGCACCTACGAAACGACCCAGCCGGAATATTACACCGCGCTCGTACTCCTGCACGATTCTAATCGCTGAGGAGAAGAACAGTATCAACAGCGCAATGATTACTCCCCAAAAGGAAATGAACTCAAGCATGTCTCTCTAACCTCCTTACGGTAATAATACCACAATCCGCCATGTTATTACACACATCTATTCTTTGTGGTCGTCGGCACGTTTAACAAAGAGCCGTAAGCCCTTCTGTCCGACCACCACAACTTCGGCTCCTTCCTCGATCGGTCCTTCTTTGGAGGTCGCACTCCACCGTTCACCTTGCAGCATAATCTCTCCGGTGGGTTCCAGGGCGCCAACCACCGTACCGGTATCCCCGATGATTCCCTCCATCCCGGTGACCGCCTTTCGGCGATGAGCTTTGATCACCGCCTTCACGGCATAGGCCACAAAGATCGCCAGCCCGACCACCACCCCGAGGATCACTCCCCAGTTGACAGCAAAGGCCGGTGAACTCCCGGCGAAGAGCATTACTGACCCAATCACGATGGAAAACACTCCCCCTGCAGTAAGGAAACCGAAACTGGATACAAACAGTTCCAACCCGAACAGAACAAATCCGAGGATGATCAGTAGAACACCGCCCCAAGACGCCTCAAGCGTTCCGAGGGAATACAGGGCAATCAGCAGAGAAGCCCCGCCGACTACCCCCGGAAAGATGGAGCCCGGGTTGTAAAACTCAAGCAAGAGTCCCAGCATGCCCAGGGAGAGAAGAATGTAGGCGATGTTCGGATTGGACAGGGTAAACAGGAACCTTTCCCCGGTGGTCATTTCCACCCGCTCGACACTCAGCCCCTGCGTGCGGATATCCCGCTGCGAACCATCGGCCAAAATGACCTGCCTGCCGTCAAGTTGACGGATAAGGTCATCGAGATCGCGGGCCTGGATATCGATCAGATTGAACTTCATCGCCTCATTATCGGTGTAAGAGCGGCTCTCAATAACCGCCTGCTCGGCCTTCTCGGCGTCACGCCCGCGCAGTTCGGCGATACTCCGCACCCACGCCGCGGCATCCTCGGTAATCTTGTCCGCCATCGGCCCGGTAATCTCTTCGCCCTGAGCGCCTACCGGATGCGCCGCTCCGATCCGGCTGCCCGGGGCCATCGCCGCCACATCGGCCGCAATGGTGATGAAGGTACCGGCCGATCCAGCCCAGCCGCCGGCGGGAGATACGTATACCACTACCGGCATCGGCTGGTTCATAATGTACTGCACAATCTCCTGCGTTACGTCATACAAGCCGCCCGGCGTGTTCAGTTCAATGATTGCCAGGGAAGCATTCCGGTCACGGGCGTATGCCAGTCCACGGTCCAGATAATCCGCGATGACCGGAACGATGGGGCCGTCAACCTTCAGCACCATGATATCTCCGGGACGGGGAGGCGTGTCAGCGGCCTGCGCCGCAGGCGCCGCAAAAAAGGCCAGACAGATCAGAACCAGGATCAGCGCACCTGCCCGCCGTCTCCATCGTACCATCCAACCCACTGTCAAACGCCCCCTTTCCCGTATTCAAACATCCTGCATCATTCAGCCATCCGCCAGTACCCGTCGGACGGTGTCGACCAGCGCATCCGTTTCCACCAGCTGCATTTCCTTGTCCCGCCGACGCAGCACTTCTACCTGGCCATCAGCCGCCTTTTTCCCGACCGTGACCCGAACCGGGTAACCGACCAGATCGGCATCCTTGAATTTGACACCCGGACGCTCGGCCCGGTCGTCAATGATGGTGTCGATCCCGGCCTTCCGTAATTCCTGATACACTTTTTCCGCCACCGCGGCTTGCGTTTCATCCTTCATATTCACGGGCACCACAACCACGCTGAACGGAGCAATGGAGGCCGGCCAGATAATCCCGTCGGCATCATAGTTCTGTTCCACAGCGGCCGCCATCGTGCGGCTCACTCCGATCCCGTAGCACCCCATCACCACAGGTTTCTCCTCACCCCGCTCATCCAGATAATTGAGCCCGAGCGCCTTGGAATACTTTACGCCCAGTTTAAAAACCTGGCCCACCTCGATCCCGCGCCGGGATTTCAAGCGTGCCCCGCAGTGAATACAGACATCACCCTCAGCTACCACACGTATGTCAGCGACCAGGTCGGGCTTAAAATCACGGCCGGGGTTAACATTCCGGTAATGGGCATCCGCCTGATTCGCCCCGGTAATACAGTTAACCATATTCACCACTTCCTCGTCAACCACGAGGGTCTGCACATCCAGGCCGACCGGACCGGCAAATCCGACCGGGGCTCCGGTCACACGCCTGATTGTTTCCGGTTCGGCCAGTTCGAGCCGCACCGTTTGAACCAGATTCTGCAGCTTGACCTCATTGACCTCGCGGTCACCGCGTACCAGCGCCGCAACCACTCCTTCATCAGTCTCATAAAGCAGGGTTTTCACCAGCCGTTCCGGTCCCACCCCGAGAAAAGCGCAAACATCCTCCACCGTCTTCATCCCCGGGGTTTGCACCAATTCGACCGATGCCGGGAGTTCATCATTCGCCGCCGTGCGAGGCTTGGCAAAAGCCTTCTCCACGTTGGCGGCATAACCGCATTCGGCCTCCGGGCAGTAGATTATGGTAGCCTCTCCGGAATCGGCCAGCACCATAAACTCATGGCTGACATTTCCGCCAATCGGCCCCGAATCGGCCTCCACCGGCCTGAATTCCAGCCCGCAGCGGCTAAAGATCCTCTGATACGCCTCGTACATCTTATGATAGCTGACATCGAGACCGGCCTCATCGCGGTCGAACGAGTAGAGATCCTTCATGATGAACTCACGTCCCCGCATCAGCCCAAACCGGGGACGGCGTTCATCGCGGTACTTGTTCTGAATCTGGTAAAGCAGCAGCGGAAGCTGCTTGTAGGAACGAACTTCCCCCTTGACCAGTTCGGTGATGATCTCTTCGTGCGTCGGCCCCAGGCAAAAGTCCCGTCCGTGGCGATCCTTCAACCGGAACAGCTCCGGTCCGTATACATTCCAGCGGCCCGATTCCAGCCACAGTTCGGCCGGCTGTATAATCGGGAGCAGGATTTCCTGACCGCCGGCGCGATTCATCTCTTCGCGCACGATGGCCTTGATCTTGGCCAAAACCCGCTGGGCAAGCGGCAGGTAAGTGTATACTCCCGACGCAGCCTTGCGTATGAAACCCGCCCGCAGCAACAGCTGGTGGCTGACAATCTCGGCTTCTGCCGGCACTTCTCTCAGGGTGGGAACCAGGTATTCCGACAATCTCACTGTTGCGGCCTCCTATTCGTTCGATTCTCTGCACATCCGATCGATTTCCTCCATCAGTGCCTCAACCAACTCGGCCTCCGGCACAGTGCGCACGATTTCTCCCCTGCGGAAGAGCACCCCCATGCCCTTACCACCGGCGATCCCGACATCGGCCTCACGAGCTTCGCCGGGACCGTTTACCACGCACCCCATCACGGCCACCTTCAGCGGGCGGGTCACACTCTGCAGCCTCTCCTCAACAGTGGTGGCAATACCGATGAGGTCGATCTGGGTGCGTGCGCAGGTCGGACACGAAATCAGCTCAACCCCACGCTGTCTGAGGCCCAATGCCTTCAGGATCTCATAGCCGGCCCAGACTTCGTGCCGGGGTGGCGCAGTCAGTGAAACGCGTATGGTGTCACCGATCCCTTCGGCCAGCAGAATACCGATCCCCACGGCTGATTTCACCAGACCCCCGCGCAGGGTCCCGGCCTCGGTCACCCCGACATGGAACGGGTAATCAACACGGCGGGCCAGGAGACGGTATGCCTCCACCATCAGGGGCACATTGCTGGCCTTCAGAGATATCTTCATATGGGGATAATTGAGGTCTTCGAGGATCCCAATGTGCTGGAGAGCACTCTCCACCATCGCCTCGGCGGTGGGACCTCCGTACCGGGCAAGCAACCGCTTGTCCAAAGATCCGGCATTAACACCGATCCGAATCGGCACCGTCCGATCGCGTGCCGCCTCAACAACGGCGGCCACCTTCTCCCGGCCGCCGATGTTGCCCGGATTCAGGCGCAGTCCGTCAACGCCGGCCTTCAGCGCGGCCACCGCAAGCCGGTGACTAAAATGAATGTCGGCCACCAGAGGGACATCCGGCACCGCGCGGCGAATGTCCCGGAGTGCTTCCGCCGCTTCATCATCCGGTACCGCCAGACGGACCAAGTCGCAGCCGACATCGACCAGTTCCCGGATTTGGGCGACCGTTGAAGCCGTATCGCGGGTATCGGTGTTAGTCATCGACTGCACTGAAATCGGGGCGTCACCGCCCACCTTAAGCTTACCGATGTACACCGTCCGGCTCTTTCTACGCATTTTCAATCAAAACTCCAAGCTTCAGTATTTCAAAAAAGCTGCCTGATGTCGTTATAGGTGATGACCACAAACAGCATCAGCAGGAGAGCAAAGCCCACAAGGTGAAAAGCACCCTCCTTTTCGGGGCTGATCGGGCGGCGCGTAATCCCCTCCCAGGTGAGAAACATCAGCCGGCTTCCGTCCAGGGCCGGTATCGGAAACAGATTGAACAGGCCCAGGTTCACACTCAGAAAAGCCGCCATATTCAGCAGCATTATCATCCCCTGTTGGGCCGCAATGCCGATCTCACTCACAATTCGCACCGGTCCGCCCACATCCAGCGGGGCCTGATTGAAAATCATCTGCCCGAGAAACGTGATGATTAATGCGGTCAGCTGAACGGTGTACTCCACACCACCGACGAGGGCCCGGATCACACCAGCCTTTTCCAAAGCCGCCTGCGGCACGATGCCAATCAACACCCGGTCATCCACCGGTTCGGGCGTAACCGAGATATCCTGCCGGAGTCCGTCGCGCTCCACGGTAATTACCAGCGGTACCCCCGGGTTTCTTTCGATGGTATTCGCCAGTTCATCCCAGTTCGTGATCTCCCGGCCATCAATCGCTACAATGCGGTCTCCGGGCTCGATGCCGGCCGTCTCCGCCGGATGGCCCGGCAGCACTTCCTGAACCGTTGTCGAGGCCACCGGATACCCCTGAATCATAAAGATGGCCGCAAAGAGCACCGCCGCCAGCACGAAATTCATGAAGGGACCGGCGAAAATCACCGCCATACGGGTCCTCAGGGGTTTATACTTGAAGCTCTGGTGCCGTTCAACCTCCTCTTCGTTCGGATCCATCCCGGCCATTCGCACAAAACCGCCCAGGGGGACCGCCCGCAAACTGTAATCGGTATCCCCCCGTTTAAACCCGAACAGCTTCGGACCAAACCCGAGCGCAAACTCATACACCAGCACCCCGGCCCGTTTGGCCACAAGAAAATGCCCCAGCTCATGAATAAATATCAGCAGACCGAAAATAACAATTGCGGCTATAGCCGTCGTCATCAGCCGTTCACCTTCCCAATAATTCCACCGGCCCGTTCGCGGGCCCACGCATCAGCGGCCAGGATCTCGCTCAGGCTGGGACGCTGCACGACCTCATGCGCGTCCAGCACCTGCTGAACCGTTCGAACAATGTCATAGTACCCGATGCTCCCCTGCAGAAAGGCATTCACCGCCACTTCATTCGCCGCGTTCATTACGCAGGGAGCCGTTCCTCCGGCACGTCCCGCCTCATAGGCCACTCTCAGGGCCGGGAAGCGCTCGAAATCAGGCTCCTCAAAGGTTAGACCGCCGATATGTGCCAGGTCAAGCGCCGGAAGATCCATCTCCCACCGATCCGGGTAGGTGAGTGCGTACTGGATCGGCATCCGCATATCGGTTACACCCATGGAAGCAATAACGGTACCATCAGTCAAGCGGGCCATCCCGTGCACGATGCTCTGGGGATGCACCAGCACCTCGATCTCGTCGTAACCGACGTCAAACAGCCAGCGGGCTTCGATCACTTCAAGCCCCTTGTTCATCAAAGTGGCTGAATCCACGGTGATTTTCGGGCCCATCGACCAGGTCGGGTGGCGCAGGGCATCCGCGGCCGTCACCTGCTCCATCCGTTCCTTCGCCCAGGTGCGGAACGGACCGCCCGAGGCCGTGAGTATGATACTCTTCACCTCGGTCCGCCGGCTCGAAATGCACTGCCAAACGGCCGAGTGTTCACTATCCACGGGAAGCAACTGAACCGCCATACCAATCGTCATTTCGGTAATCAGCTCACCCGCGGCCACCAGCGTTTCCTTATTGGCCAGAGCAATATCTTTCCCCGACGCAATGGCGTCAACCGTCGGGATAAGTCCCGCTGTACCCGTAACAGCCACCAGAACGGTATCGGCATCGGGTACGCAGGCCACCTCCCGTAAGCCCTCTTCGCCGTACACCACCTCGGTACCCGATCCCAATCGCACCTTCACGCGTTCGGCATCTTCACGAGTCGCAACCGAAACCATTTGCGGCCTAAACCGTGCCGCTTGTTCCGCCAACCGCTCCCAATTACGCCCCGCCGCCAAACCAACCACCGATATCCGGCCTTCTTGCGAAGCGACCACATCCAGAGCCTGACGACCAATCGATCCTGTACTGCCCAAGATTGATATTCTCTTTGCCATTATAACCCTTTCTACCTTGAATATAGTAGTAGTGAGTATCCAGTATCTAGTAGCATTCCACGGCTACTGCCCCGAAAGTAGCTTGATAGCCTCGTGTCATCCGTGATTGCTTACTCCCGGAATTTGGTTGAGTGCCGGGCACAAGTCGTCCGGAGGTAAACACTGGATACTCACTACTGGCTACTGGTTTTCTCAATTCCCCTTCCAGGCCGTCATTCCTGCCTTGATCGCCGCCTGCACAATTACCAGCGTGATCGGCCCCAAGACCAAACCCAAGAAACCGATTGTCTTTAGTCCGATAAACATCGCTGCCAAGACGGCCAGCGGGTGCACCCCCAGATTCATCGACACGACCTTTGCCTCCAGAAAACCACGCACCAGAAACAGGATTACATACAGAACCAAAAGCTGCCAGGCTAATCCCGCCGATCCGGTGAAAAAAGACCAGACGATCCAGGGAATGAATATCGTACTCGGGCCGACGACCGGAATGAAGTCGAAGACCCCGGTCACCAACGCGATCGTCACCGCATACGGCTGGCCGATGATCAACAGACCGACCAGAGTAATGGTAATCGTTATGCTGACCAGCATCAGCTGTGCCCGTAAGAAAGCGACAAATGCTCCGAACCCTTGACGGATCACCAAGAGGCTCCTTTCTCCCAAAGGGTGGGGCATAAGCCGCAGCCACAGGCCGGTAATCGCCTTCTTATCCCGACTGAAGAAGTAGGTGGCCAGAACGGTGACGATGAGGATGAGCACCAGAGCAGGAACACCGGACAAAACACTAAGTGCGGTATTGACCGTGGAACGCAGAAATCCCTCGACGCTCGCCACCAAAGAGAGCATAAAATCCTCAAGCCACTCGGCAACGGAAGCGGGCAAAGCGGTGTACAGTCTGATGCCCTCATCAACCCAGCCCTCGGTCACCTGCCGCAGCGAACCAATATGGTGCGGCAGCCGTGTGGACAGCTGTACCAACTCGCCAACCAACCGCAGCAGCGCCCAGAAAAAGATGCTCCCCAATAAGCCGAGCAGGGCGATCATCGTGGTAAAAACAGCAACACCCCGCGGAAACCGAGCCCTGTTCTGCAGGAAATCAACGGCAGGTTCTATTGAAAGCGCCACGATAATCGCCACAAAAAACGGAAGCAGTATCGGCAGCAGATAGCGTGCGGCATACGCCAGGATAATCAGGTTCAGCGTGACCAGCAACAGTGTCCCTGCCGCCCAACAGGTGTTCTTTACCCACTGCGGCACAATCTTCACCTCAATTATTGAAACAGGACAACAAAATAATATACCAGCGGTGCGGTAATCATCAAACTGTCAAACCGGTCCAACACCCCGCCGTGACCTGGTAGAAGTCTGCCGGAGTCCTTCGCATTTACGGGTCGTTTGAATGCTGAGGCCGCAAGATCCCCCGACTGCGCCGCCAAGGCCAGGGCCACCCCCAGGAAGAACAAATCAGGCGCAACTGTGTCGAGCAGGAAGTGCCCGAAGGCGGATACCATCACCACGGCACCGACAGCACCCCCGATCAGCCCTTCGAGTGACTTTTTCGGACTCAGGAGCGGCGTGATGCGAATCCGGCCAACGGCCGTACCCACCAGATAGCCGAATGTATCAAAGGCCCACGTTCCGAATAGAAGAATCAGCAGCCATGCCCAACCGTCAGGCAGGCCGCGAATCAGATAGATGAAATACAGGAGCGACGGGTAAAAAACGGCTATGGCTGTGCCGGCGGCAGCTTGCGGCGAAAAGCGGGGGTAAGACAGGACCATTGCCGCCAGAATCGTGACGATCACCGCCGCAAAGCCCGGACCCGGAAAGCTTTCACCCTCAAAGTATGCGGCGGCCGCCAGGATTAGCCCACCGACAAAAACCAGGCCGCGGTGCGGCCTAAGCTCCCGTAAGAGGCCCATGAGTTCATTTTGTGTGATCAGAACCAACACTCCGACCGCAGCCAGCAGCCAGACGCCGCCCAACCAACCAACCAATAGAACAAGCGGAACTCCCAGCAAGGCGGTGAGGATGCGCGTCACGATCATCCATTCCGCCCCCCAAACCGCCGTTCCCGCCTTTGGTAATCGATGATCGCCTGCCGGATGTGCTCCCGCCTGAAGTCAGGCCAGAGTACAGGCGTTACCCAGAGTTCGCTGTATGCAATCTGCCACAGCAGAAAATTACTCAGGCGATACTCACCTGCCGGCCGGATCAGCAGATCGGGATCGGGCATCCCGGCAGTGTAGAGATGGTCGGCGAACATCTGTTCATCAATCACCAGCGGATCGATCTTCCCTTCTGCCGCCTTAAGCGCCAGGCTTCTTACCGCATCCAGGATCTCCATCCGTCCGCCGTAGTTCAAGGCCAGATTTAGGTGCAACCGGGTATTGGCCGCTGTCCTGGATTCCGCAGTTCTTAGAGCCTCGCAGGCAGCCGGAGGCAGGGCATCCGGCCTTCCCAGACTCTTGATCCGTACTCCGTTCGCGTTTAACTCGTCAATTTCCTTATATAAATACTCGACCAGGAGCCCCATCAGATCGTCAACCTCGTCTTTGGGCCGTTTCCAGTTTTCTGTAGAAAAAGTGTAGGCAGTCAGATAGGGAATACCGATTTCGGCACAATACCGCACTATATCGCGCAGGGCTTCAGCACCTGCCCGGTGTCCCATAACCTTGGGCAGGCCCTGTTTTTTCGCCCAGCGGCTGTTCCCATCCATGATAACCGCCAGGTGAAGAGGCAGCCTTTCGGTGTCGATATCACTATCCTTCGTCTTTTCTTTGCGTTGCGGTTTCCACACCCCTGTTCGCCTCCCTATAGCAAAGCCCCCCGGGTCGGGGGGCTTTTCGCATGTGCTACAAACCGGGATTGTCACCAGGTCCACATCCTGAGCATCCCACGCCTGCACCCTCGTAAGCCACGATCAGTTCTACGGCGCGTTCACCGGTCACAGTCACCCGCAAGACCCGCGGCGGCCTAGCTTCAGCTATGTTCTCCCGGCGGGGGGGATAGGTCGTCACCACCGAGGTTTCCCACCCTTCGTCGGTCAGAATCTGCAGCGCCTCGTCCAGTCTGAAGCCGAGAACATCCGGCACAGGCATCCTCTATATCTCCATGATTTCCTTTTCTTTTTCCGCGACCACACTGTCAACCTCCTTGACGTAGCGGTCGGTCAGTTTCTGTGCTTCATCCTGGTAACGCTTCAGGTCGTCTTCGGAGTACCCGGCGTTCTTCTGTTCCGATTTCAGCTGATCCATAGTGTCGCGGCGGATATTGCGCACGGCCACCTTGCCTTCCTCACCTTTCTTGCGCACGAACTTGACCAGTTCCTTCCGCCTTTCCTCGGTCAGCTGGGGGATCGCCAGACGAATCACGTTACCGTCCGACGCAGGCGTGATCCCCAAATCGGACTTCATAATCGCGCGTTCTATATCACCGATACTCCCCTTATCCCAAGGCTGAATCACCAGCAACCTCGGTTCGGGGACCGAAATTGTGGCCAGCTGACTTATCGGGGTCGGGGTACCGTAATAGTCCACGTTAATCCGGTCCAGGAGCGCCGGCGTCGCCCGCCCCGCACGCAAAGATGCGAACTCTCTCTTTACGACCTCGATCGTCTTTTGCATGCTCTGTTCGGCGTTTTCAATAATCTCACGCATTCATCCATCACTCCCTATGTATGTGCCGATTTCCTCACCTAGAATCGCCTTCTTGATATTCCCGCTCTGGTTAATATTAAAAACAACCAGGGGAATATTATTTTCCATACATAGCGACGCCGCTGTGGCATCCATCACACCCAGACCCAGATTCAGCATCTCAATGTAGTTCAATGTATCAAACTTCTTCGCATCCGGATTCTTAAGCGGATCGGAATCATAGACGCCGTCGACACGCTTCGCCATAAGGATGGCTTCGGCCTCGATCTCGGCCGCGCGCAAAGCCGCTGTGGTATCGGTTGAAAAATACGGATTACCGGTGCCGGCAGCAAAAATCACCGCGCGTCCCTTTTCAAGATGGCGAATCGCCCGCCTTCTGATATAAGGCTCGGCAATGGCCCGCATCTCAATGGCCACCTGCACTCTGGTATCAACACCGGCCTTTTCCAAAGCATCCTGCAGGGCCAGCGAGTTGATGACCGTCGCCAGCATACCCATATAATCCGCCGCCGCCCGATCCATTCCCTTGGCACTCCCGGCCACACCGCGCCATATATTGCCTCCGCCGACGACGATGGCGATCTGAACCCGGAACTGCTGAATAACATCCTTGATCTGCGATGCGATATAGCTCACGACTTCGGGATCAATGCCATATCCCCGTTCTCCGGCCAACGCCTCTCCGCTCAGCTTCAGGATAATCCGCCTGTATTTCGGAGCAATCATCAGGTGCCTCCGTTCCTCCTAATTAAGCCCCTCACCTAGTTCAAACCGCACAAACCGACGCACCACAATGTTCTCTCCAAGCTTCGCGATCGCTTCCCGAATCACGTCCTGCACGCTTACATCAGGATTCTTGATGAAAGGCTGTTCCACCAGGCAGTTTTCCTTGTAGAACTTCTCGATTCGTCCTTCAACCATCTTGTCCACGATTTTCTCAGGCTTGCCCTCGTTCAGAGCCTGTGCACGCAGGATACTCTTTTCCTTATCGATTACCTCCGCCGGGACCTCCTCCCGGGAAACGTAACTCGGTCTGGACGCCGCCACCTGCATTGCCAAATCCCGCACAAAGGACCGGAACTCATCGGTCTTGGCGACAAAATCGGTCTCGCAGTTGACCTCGATCAAAACCCCGATCTTGCCCACGCCGTGAATATAGCTCTCAACCAGCCCCTCGGAGGCTGTTCGGCCCGCCTTCTTAGCTGCGGCGGCAAGGCCCTTTTCGCGGAGATGGTCGATCGCCTTCTCGAGGTCGCCGCCGGTTTCAACCAGCGCCTTCTTGCAATCCATCATTCCCGCCCCGGTTCTCTCCCGAAGCTCTTTCACTGCTTTGGCTGATACATCCATAGATAACTCGCACCTCGCTAATAGGCAAAATTTTCCGCTAGAAAAACCTAGCATAATTATATCCGAAAAGACCTATGCCTAACCCGGGCATCTTTAGAAAAAGGGCAGGGGCGTTGCCCCTACCCTTCCTCGCCGACAGCCAGCTGTTCGCCTTGTCTTCCTTCCAGCACGGCGTCGGCCATTCTGGACGTTAACAGGCGTACAGCCCGAATCGCATCATCATTGCCGGGAATCACGTAGTCAATTTCATCGGGGTCGCAGTTGGTATCGACGATCGCTACGATCGGGATCCCCAGCTTGCGCCCTTCGGCCACAGCGATCCGCTCTTTGCGGGGATCTATAACAAACATCGCCGCCGGCAGATCCTGCATATCCTTAATCCCTTTTAAGTACTTCTCCAACCGGCCTTTCTCGTGGAGCAACACCGCAACTTCCTTTTTCGGAAGGAGATCGAATTTCCCGCTCTCCTCCATTTGCTCCAGCTCCTTCAGCCGCTGAATGCGCTTACGAATGGTTTGGAAGTTGGTCAGCATTCCTCCCAGCCAGCGCTGGTTCACGTAAAACATGCCGCACCGTTCGGCCTCTTCCATCACCGCCTGCTGCGCCTGCTTCTTGGTTCCGACAAACAGGATCGACTTACCTTCAGCAGACAGCTCTTTCACAAAGTTGTAAGCTTCCTCAATTTTACGGACGGTCTTCTGCAGGTCGATGATATAGATGCCGTTGCGGTCCGTAAAAATATAAGGGGCCATCTTCGGATTCCACCGACGCGTCTGGTGGCCGAAATGAACCCCGGCTTCAAGCAACTGCTTCATGGATACTATCGCCACTATTACACCTCCTCCCGCCGTGGTTTTCAGCCTCCGCCGCCCTCATTTCCCGACCGGACCTGAAAAGGCACCCCGTGCGGGATCAGCCGGCGTGTGTATTTTACACCAGCAAACATTATAGCACGTAAAGGCAATACCAGGCAAGCACCATAAGCTTAATTAATACCCCCTGCATCCCGGATCATTATCTCTTAATCCGGTCAAGCTTTTCCTCAATCCGCTCCAAACGGTCGCTGATCCGCTTCAGATAAAGGAATAACAAATACAGGATCAGGATCGGCACTCCATAAAACAAGAGGAGCATCATAAGTTCCGGGATCCCAATATGCATATGATCACCCTCCGATTATACCAAAATGGAAACGTCCCCGCACGGGGACGTACAGTCTGATATAGGGGGTTCTACAAGAATCAAACCTGCTTCAGTTTTTGAAGCTCACCGATAAGCCGATCATTCAATACCCGGATATAGGTGCCCTTCATTCCGAGCGACTTGGATTCGATCACGCCGGCGCTTTCAAACTTGCGCAGGGCGTTTACGATGACGGAGCGGGTAATACCGACACGATCGGCGATCTTACTGGCTACCAGCAGCCCTTCTTCCCCGTCAAGCTGTTCGAAAATATGCCGCACCGCGTCCAATTCCGAGTAAGACAGCGTCCCCAGGGCGATCTGCACAGCCGCCCGCTTGCGGGCGTCCTCCTCCATTTTATCGACCTGATTGCGCAGGATCTCCATCCCGACCACAGTCGCCCCATACTCAGCCAAGACCAAATCGTCATCGTTAAACTCCTGGTCGAACTTGGCCACCACCAATGTACCCAAACGCTTACCGGCACCCACGATCGGGACAACGGTGGTCACCTTGTTCACGTACTGGCAATGCACCTTTTCATTAAAGACACAGGAGTTATCCGTCTGACAAAAGTTGGCGTACGTCAGCGGAATGCCAAGAAGCCATTCGTTGTACTCCTTAGGAAATCCGGACTGAGTAACAATCTCCTGTACGATTTCACAGCCGAAATCATCCATGAAGTCAACGCCCAGAATCTTACCCGAATTATCCACAATGTATGTGTTGGCCTGGATATTGCCACCCAAAACCTGAGCAACCTCACCGAAGTTGACCGGATAACCGGCTGATTTCTGCAACAATCGGTTGATCGCCCGGGCCTTCTCCAACAGAGTGCTCATCCAATCCCCTCTTTCCACTGCAAAAAAAATTACAGGATGTATCGGCTCAGATCTTCCCGCCGTGCAATCTCTGAAAGCTTTTCCTGAACATAATCCTTATCGATTATAATCTCTTTCTCTTTGAGTTCAGGGGCATCAAAAGAAATGTCCTCCAGCAGTTTTTCAAGGACGGTGTGCAGGCGACGGGCGCCGATGTTCTCCGTTTGTTCATTTACAGTATAAGCGATTCTTGCTATCTCGACAAGCGAATTTTTTGAAAATTCCAGCTTGACGCCCTCGGTTGCCAGCAACTCCCTGTACTGTCTGATCAGAGCATTTTGCGGTTCAGTGAGAATCTGGAAAAAGTCTTCCTGGCTTAGATTCTGCAATTCGACCCGGATCGGGAAACGTCCCTGAAGTTCGGGAATCAGATCCGACGGCTTGGCTGTGTGGAAAGCCCCGGCAGCGATGAACAGCACCCCGTCGGTGCGCACTGGGCCGTACTTGGTGATCACCGTAGAGCCCTCGACAATCGGCAGGATGTCCCGCTGCACCCCTCCGCGAGAAACATCCGGTCCATGCCCGTCGCTGCGGCCAGCGATCTTGTCCAGCTCATCCAAAAAGATTATACCCTGTTCTTCGGCCCGTTTGATCGCAGCCGACTTCACCTCGTCCATATCGATCAGCTTCTGTGCTTCCTGGTGAGTGAGAATCTTCCGTGCCTCGGCGATTGTGACCTTACGGCGCTTCTTTTTCTTCGGAAACAGGTGGCCGAGCATATCGCTCATGTTAACGCCCATTTCCTCGACGCCGGCTCCCGAAAAAACCTCGAGCATCGGCGAGCTGCTGTCCTCAACCTCGATTTCGATATACTCATCCTCAAGCTCGCCCCGGGACAGCTTTTGCCGTAACGATTCCCGCTCAAACTGCACCCGCTTGGCACGCTGCTCTTCCATTGAAGGATCGGTGGGGGGAGCCTGGCGCGTCATCCCGCCGAACAGCGTCTCCAGCGGATTGCGCCCATACGTCCGCTGATCGGGTAGCGGAGCCAGGATCTCGATGATTCTCTCCTCGGCCATGCGTTTGGCCTTCTCCTCAACCTCGGAAAACCTCTCCTGCTGCGTCATCCTGATTGATACTTCCACCAGATCACGCACCATTCCCTCCACGTCTCGCCCCACGTATCCGACCTCAGTGAACTTGGTGGCTTCAACCTTAACAAAGGGGGCATTAACCAGTTTGGCCAACCGGCGGGCAATCTCGGTCTTGCCGACGCCGGTCGAGCCGATCATAAGAATATTCTTCGGTACAACCTCTTCGCGGATGTCCTCCGGCAGCTTCGCCTGCCGGTAGCGGTTGCGCAGGGCCACCGCCACGGCGCGCTTCGCCTTGTCTTGCCCGATTATGTATTTGTCCAGCTCGGCTACGATTTGTCTGGGCGTTAGTTCCACGTCCGGTACCTCCCGCTATATTTCTTCAAGCGTTATGCAGTTATTTGTAAACACGCAGATTTCAGAGGCGATTTCCAAAGCCTTGCGCGCGATCTCTCCGGCGGACAGGTCGCCATATCTCGCCAGCGCCCGCGCTGCCGCCAGCGCATAGGGGCCGCCGGAGCCGATGGCCATGATCCCGTCATCGGGCTCAATCACGTCGCCGCTTCCCGAAATCAGAAGCAGTGTCTGGGCATCGGCCACCACCAGGAGCGCTTCCAAACGCCGCAGTACCTTATCGGTACGCCAGTCTTTGGCCAGCTGCACCGCTGCCCGGGGCAGATTTCCGTGTGTTTCTTCCAGTTTGCCCTCAAAGCGCTCGAACAAGGCGAAGGCATCGGCCACACCGCCGGCAAACCCGGCAAGCACCCGGTCTTTAAACAGACGCCGGATCTTAACCGCATTCTGTTTTACAATCGTCTGCGAAGCCAGGCTGACCTGGCCGTCACCGGCCATCGCCGTCTTACCGTCTTTTTTCACCGCAACAATAGTTGTACCGGTAAACAAAGAACCAGTCCTTTCCGATTATTCCTTCATTTCATTATTCCCCGTCACGCGCCCGGGGGTGCGTGACGGCATATACTTCCTGAAGCCGGTCGGTGGTCACCCGGGTATAGATCTGTGTGGTGGAAAGGCGTGAATGGCCCAGTAGCTCCTGCACCACACGCAGGCTCGCCCCGGCCTCCAGCATGTGCGTGGCAAAACAGTGACGCAGGGTGTGCGGGGTTACCCGCTGTTCCTTCGCTACCTGATTGACGTATCCCGCAAACCGTTTTCGCGCCCCGCGATCGGTGAGCCTGCGACCCCGTTGATTCAGAAACAGCGCGCGCTGGTCCGCACCAACATGATCCGCCAGCACGGGACGGCCATCCTGCAGATATCGCTTCAACGCGGCCAGCGCAAAACTTCCCACCAGGGCCAGCCTCTCCCGACCGCCCTTGCCCATGACCCGAATGAAACCCGCCTCGGGATCGACATCATCCAGGTCCAGCCCTACAGCTTCCGAAATCCGGATCCCGGCGGCATACAACAGCTCCATCAGTGCCCGGTCCCTCAATCCGGCCGGGTCACTGCCGGGGGCCTTCAGGAGCAGTTCCACGTCCTCCGGGTAGACCACCACAGGAATGTTTTTCGGACACTTTGGTGCAACAACGCGGTCAAGCGGATTCGTCTGCAGCACTTCCTCCCGCGCCAAGTACCTGAAAAACGAGCGCCAGGCCGCGAGGCGGCGGGAGATGCTTGTCCGGGCCATGCCTTTACGGCCAAGGTGTGCCAGGTAACGGCGGAACAGGATGTGGTCGAGATCGCCGGGCAAAACCTTCTCGTCCGGCTTATTCAGGCGGCCGGCAAAGAAGTCAAGCCCGTGAAAAAGGTCGGCTTGATAGGCCTTTACGGTGCGTGGCGATGCGTTTCGCTCCACGCGGAGGTAATCCAAGAACCCGTCGATCAAATGATACACTTTTGTTCCCGCACCTCATCCATCCATTCGGCCAGCCTTTCCAAAGCACGCCGCGAATAGGCAAGATACCGCTCCTTCTTACTTTTGATGCGCTCCGGGAGTGCCGGAAACAGACCGAAGGTCACGTTCATCGGCTGAAAACGCTTGGAGTCGGCAGTCACAATATAGTTGATCAGCGCTCCGTGCGCCGTCTCCGGGGGCAGAACCACCGGATCCTTCCCAAGTGCACGGCGGGCGGCGTTTATTCCCGCCAGCAGACCGGCCGCCGCCGACTCCACGTATCCTTCCACACCCGACATCTGCCCCGCGAAGAACAGCCCTGGGCACTTACGGCACTCCAGGGTGGGATCAAGCAGTGCGGGTGCGTTGATGAAAGTGTTGCGGTGCATCACTCCGTACCGCACGAATTCCGCGTTTTCCAGCGCGGGAATCAACCGAAACACCCGCTTTTGTTCGCCCCATTTGAGATGAGTCTGGAATCCGACCATATTGAGAAGCGTACCCTCGCGATTGTCCTGACGCAGTTGAACAACGGCATACGGCCGCTCTCCAGTCCGGGGATCGTTCAATCCCACCGGCTTCAACGGGCCGTACAACAGAGTCTCCCGGCCCCTGGAGGCCAGAACTTCCACCGGCATACAGCCTTCGAAATATACTTCTTTTTCGAAATCGTGCAGCGCCGCCCGTTCGGCCGAAACGAGCGCTTCCCAAAACCGGTCATACTCCTCGCGGGACATCGGGCAATTAAGGTAGGCCGGCTCACCCTTGTCATAGCGGGAAAGCCAGTAGGCCTTGTCAAGGTTTATCGACTCCAGGGTAACAATGGGTGCTACGGCATCATAAAAATACAGATACTCGCTCCCGGTGAGCCGCTGTATCGCCTGCGCCATATCATCAGAGGTCAGGGGACCGGTTGCCAACACTACCGGCCGTTCCTCGGGGATTTCTTTCACTTCCTCCCGCATTACGGTAATCAGCGGATGTCGACCGATCATCTCGGTAATCATCCCGGAAAAGCGTTCCCGGTCGACGGCCAGCGCGCCGCCGGCGGGCACCCGGTTATTGTCGGCGGCGTGCATCACCAGCGACCCGAGCCGCCGCATTTCTTCCTTAAGCAGTCCGACCGCATTGGTCAAGGCATCGGCACGCAGGGAATTGGAGCACACCAATTCGGCAAACAGCCCGGTGGAATGCGCGGGCGTCAGCCTGGCGGGCCGCATTTCGTACAGTCGGACGGGAACACCGCGCGAGGCAATCTGCCACGCCGCCTCGGAACCGGCCAAACCCGCCCCGACTACAATCACTTGGGTTGACATATGTTATTCTCCGATAGCCTTCCGTTCCTTATATTCACAGTCCGGATTCGGACAGTAAACGGTCTTGGATTTCCTTGCGGTCTTTTCCACCAGGAAGGTGCCGCAGCGCGGGCATTCCCCGTCAATGGGAGGATCCCAGGACACAAAATCGCACTTCGGATAGCCGTCACATCCGAAAAAGACTCTGCCTTTACGAGTCCTGCGGACAACTATCCGTCCACCGCACTTCGGACACTCATGTCCGGTCTCTTCGAGAATGGGACGGGCATTGCGGCATTCGGGAAAACCGGGACACGCCAGGAACTTGCCGTATCGACCCATCTTGATTACCATATTCCGCCCGCATTGTTCGCAGATCTCATCGGTCACTTCGTCTTCCAGCTTCAGACGACCAATCTCTTCCTCGGCACGCTGCACTTCCTTCCGAAAAGGTCCGTAAAACTCTTCCAGCACCGCCACCCAGTCCACAGTACCCTCTTCCACCTGATCCAGCTTTTGTTCCATCTCGGCGGTGAACTCAACATTGATCACGTCCGGGAAAAACTCTTTGAGAAGATCAATGACCACCATACCCAGCTCGGTGGGATGAAGGTACTTCCCTCGGCGCACAACGTAACCGCGGCGCTGGATGGTATCAACCACAGGAGCATACGTGCTCGGCCGGCCTATGCCGAGTTCCTCCAGAGTGCGTACCAGCGTGGCCTCGGTAAATCGCGGCGGCGGCTGGGTAAAGTGCTGTTTCGGCTGGCGGCGCAGCGCCTTTAGCACTTCTTCCCGTTCCAGATCGGGAAGGCGGTTTTCCTCTTCTTTGTCCTCCTCGCGGTCATCCAGGTAGACTTTGAGGAATCCCGGGAAACGCAGCACCGAGCCGGTGGCGCGAAAGAGGTAATCACCGGCGGCGATATCAACCCTGGTCTGGTCGAAAACGGCTGCAGCCATCTGACTGGCCACAAAACGCGACCAGATCAGTTCATAGAGCTTATACTGTTCGTCATTCAGGTAACGCCTCACCGATTGTGGGGTACGGAAAACCGAAGTCGGACGGATCGCTTCATGCGCATCCTGAACCTTGCCTTTGGCCGTGTAAACACGCTTCTGCCTCGGCAGGAAGGCGTCCCCGAAAGTCTCCTGCACGTACCTGCGGGCCTCATCTTGCGCGATAGGGCTGACACGGGTAGAGTCGGTACGGATATAGGTCACCAATCCGGCGGTGCCTTCCTTCCCCAGATCAAGGCCCTCATACAATTGCTGCGCGATGCGCATCGTCCGGCGCGTGGTGAAATTCAGCTTGCGGGAGGCATCCTGCTGAAGGGTGCTGGTGGTGAACGGGGGAAGCGGGTTCTTGGTCTTTTCCCGGCGCAGGATGTCCACAACCCGATACTCGGCTCTGCCCAGCTCCGCGATGATTGCTTTCATTTCATCTTCAGTCTTGACGGTAAGCTTTTCGGCACCCTTCTTGATGAGTTTGGCCTGAAACTTCTCCTTCCGTGCGTTGGCCAGCGTCACCGTCAGCGACCAGTATTCTTCCGGCTCAAACGCCAAGATTTCCTTTTCCCGCTCGCAGATTATGTGCACGGCCACCGACTGCACGCGTCCGGCCGATAATCCCTTGCGTACCTTCCTCCAGAGCAGCGGACTCAGGTTGTACCCGACCAGCCGATCCAGAACGCGCCGGGCTTGCTGCGCGTTCACCCGGTCCAGATCTATCCGCCGCGGATTCTTGACCGCATTCACCACCGCCTGTTTGGTGATCTCGTTAAACTCAATCCGGTTGGGCTGATTGTCGTCAAGCTTTAAGAGGTGCTGAAGATGCCAGGCGATCGCTTCGCCCTCCCGGTCGGGGTCGGATGCTAGTAGAATGCGGTCAGCCTTCTTGGAAGCCGCGCGCAATTCCTGAATCGCCTCTCCCTTACCCCTGATCGTGATATACTTGGGAGCGAAGCCTTCCTCCACATTTACCCCGAACTGGCTCTTCGGCAGATCACGCACGTGACCCATCGATGCCCGCACTTCATACTTTCGGCCCAGCAGCTTGCTGAGCGTCCGAGCCTTCGCCGGAGATTCCACAATAACCAATGTCTTTGACAATTAGCACACCTCGGATCAATTTTGAACTTTAATATAACGGCCTCCGGGCACCCGTCGAACAAGCCCCTTCACCTCAAGAAACGTCAACACCGAAGCCACCCTTTCCGAAGGCAGTCCGGCTTCCTGGATAATCAGATCCAAGGCCAGAGGTTCCGCCTCAATGAGTTTTAGCACACGTTCCTCATCCGGGTCAAGCTTCACGCCCGGTCCGCGGCCGCCCTCGTCCGGTTCGAAAAGTCTGGTAATTCCGATTTCCTCAAGGATATCACCGCCATTCTCTACCAGGCAGGCGCCCTGTTTGATCAACCGGTTGGGACCGCGGCTCACCGGGCTCGTCACGTTTCCCGGCACGGCCATCACATCCCGTCCCTGTTCCAGTGCCAATTCTGCGGTAATCAAAGCCCCGCTCCGTTCAGCGGCCTCAATCACCACCGTCCCCCGGGAGAGCCCGCTGATAATCCGGTTCCGCACCGGAAAATGCCAGGGTTCGGGCATCGAACCCAGGGGAAACTCGCTGATGACCGCCCCGTTCGCCGCGATTTTATACATCAGTTTAGTATTCTCCTGCGGATAAACAACATCTAAACCTGAGCCCAACACGGCGAGCGTTCTTCCTCCCCCATCCAGTGCTCCCCGATGGGCTGCGGTATCGATACCCCTGGCCATACCGCTGACCACCGTCACACCGGCTTCCGCCAACTCCTTTCCCAGCCTGTGCGCCATGTCACGCCCGTAATAGGTCGCCCTGCGGGACCCCACCAGGGCTACCGCGGGATCATCATCCTTCCGGATCTCACCCAGATAGTAGAGTACGGCCGGCGGATTAAAAATATGCCGCAGATATTCCGGATACCTCTCATCGGCCCATGTAAGGAATTCCACACCCGCCTGCTTCAACAGCTCGGCCTCTTGCACCGGATCGGTCGCTCTAAGCCGTTCCCTCACTGCGTCCAAGGACTTGCGTCCTTCCCCGGGCAGCAGTGCAATGGCCTGCTCACCGGCATTCCACGCTGCCAGTGCCGTCCCATATCTCATGACAAGGTTGATGATGTGTTGTCCTCCCGCGGGCAAGACCCTGGCCCACGCCAGCCAGCACAGGCGTTCCAAGCCTCCCGGCCCCCTTCTCTGATTCTTGCCAAAATTTTCTGGTCGATTGACCCATTTTTCTTCGGGGCGGGACCGGATATTTCCTGCCGTGCCTATTTATTTTTCCATATTGCGGCCGCCTTCAACAATTCGTCCAGCGCATACCGCCGTTCGAACAGCCCGTGAAAAGCGTCCCCCTGAGTCCTTAGGATGGACGGAACGGTGGTGATGTTGAAATCCCCCGGTTCCCATCCCGGCTGTTCCAAGCTTCCCCATTCAAGAGGCATCGACACCGGAGCCCCCGGACGGGGCCGAACACTGTAAACCGAGGTCATTGTCCGGCCGAACCCGTTCTGCAAAAAGTCGATATACACCTTCCCCGTCCGCTTGGCCACCACTCTTTCGGTCGTAGCAAAAGGACAGACGCTGGTAATCATCAGGGCCAGGGTTTCGATCGCGGTACTCACCTCGGAAAAGGTATAGCGGGGCTCCAATGGAATGTAGATGTGGATACCGGTAGCACCGGAGGTTTTCGGTCGGCCGTCGATACCGTGCTCCCGAAGCGCTTCCCGCACCAGGAGTGCGACCGAGATCACCTGTTCAAAAGAAGCGCCTTCGGCCGGGTCGAGGTCGACCACCGCAATGTCCGGGAAATGCAGACGGTCCACCCTGGAAAGCCAGGTATGCAGCTCAATCGCCGCCTGATTGGCCAGCCAGATCAGGGTGGCCCGATCCCGGTGCACAATATAGTTTACAGTCTTGCGGCCTTCACTATGCTCGACGGCAACCGTGCGGATCCAGTCGGGGGCGTATTCCGGGCAGTCCTTCTGATAAAACGATTCCCCCTCGATACCGTGCGGGTATCGGCTCATCACGGCCGGTCTGTCCACGACATAAGGCAGAATATAAGGAGCCGCCTCATTATAATAGGCGATCAGGTCGGCCTTCGTGAAACCTTCCGGCCACAGCAGCTTATCAAGATTGGTCAGTTTGACCTCCAAGCCGTCAACCATCACTGTTTGCGACATTCATACCACTCCCGCCTCGTTCCGCGGATCTGCGCGGGACTCGTTTGGAGCATAATCTGTACCTGTTACGCGAATCATAACCGTGAGGTGATGCTTGAATGGCGAAAAAAGACGATATGAAGACTCTGGCCGAACTGGAAATCAAGACCGAACGTCCCAACCCGGCCGAACAAGCCGACAACGCTGACCAGGAAGCGATGCTTCGCGCCGCCGGCGAGGTGGGTGAGAGTATCATCCGCAAGGTGGTGCAGGTCGGCGAGGAAGCCATGGATCGTATGGGACTTGACCGGGACAACAAGAAATACCGCGGCAAAGAACGCGAGGACATTTAAAAACTTTTCGCTGGTATGTATACGAACCCCGTTTTCCGGTCAAAATAGGGACAACGGGTGCGGTAGCGAGGGAGATTGCTAGGCTCTATCCCCGATAGTTCACAGTAACTTCTCCTCTCACTGCCGCACCCTTTGTTATGCGGCGTTTACCAAGGATGGGTCCCAATCACCACCGGCTTCTCAAACTTTGCCTCCAGTTTCTTTTTCAGTTCATCCAGGTTGATCGGGCAGGCGGCCGTTTGGGTCGCTTTGACAATGCAGGTACCCAGATGCACCACGTCGATCTCCTGCTCATAAACTTTGGACAAATCCATAATCAAACCGAGCTTGGGCATCACCAATCCGGGGCAGTCACCACAATCCCCCATCGCCACAACGTGAAGTTCTTCATCCTTGTAGCGGCTAAATTCCCCCACCCGCTGTTTCATCGCCTTGAAGCACTTCATACAGGACACGCAGGTGATATCTTTAATCTTCTTGCAGGACAAAATCACAATCTGGGCCATTCTGATACCTCCCTATAGACTTTAATTAATTAGTAGATTATAGCATATGATCATAACTGGCGGCAACACCACCTCTATTTAATCATATACTCCCTCTACTCAACTTTGCAGTCGGCTTCCTTACACGAAGAAAGACCGATAAATACGGGATTGCGCATCACACCTTGCTCCGTCCACTCCAGAAACCGCACGCGCACCACGGGACGGATCGAAAGCCAACGTGTGTCTTCTTTTCGCGGTATCTGCCCGCTGTTTGCCAGTTCCGGCTCGGCCGCTGCAGAATACTCGGCCAGTTCGGTAAAAAGACCGAGTTCGGACGAGGTCAACCCGGAGGCCACCCGCCCCACATAGGTCAGTTCGCCGCCGCCATAGGCCGAAACCAGCAGGGCATTGGCCCGCCCCTGCTTGAGTATTACTCCGGATACAATCACATCCAGCTCTTTGAAGTGCTTGATTTTGCGCCAGCTCGAATGCCTGCGTCCCTGATGATACCGGCCCTGCATCTCCTTGGCAACAATTCCTTCCAGTCCGAGCCGTTGAGTGGCGGTGAACAGCTCCGTTCCCGAGGAATGGCTGTCACACAGCTGAACCCATTTCGTCGGCTCGACCACCCGCCCCAACAGCGCCTGACGTTCGGCCAGAGGTGTGTCGAACAGCCACCGACCGTCCAAATGGAGCAGGTCAAATACCACATAATAAACCGGGATCGGCGGTTTTTCCCGGCCTCCGCCTCCCCGGAGATGTCGGCGCAACACACGCGGGAAACTCGGTCGGCCCCTCTCGTCCAGCGCGATCACCTCTCCGTCCAAAATGACGCTCTTGCCGTCTATCACGCATGAAGTCACCAGTTCGGGATAGGCGGCGGTACGATCCTGTCCACGACGCGTGCGCAGGATGACCCGCCCTTCTTCCATATACAAGAGAATCCGTATGCCGTCCCACTTCACCTGGTAAATCCAGGCCGGATCATCAAAGGGTTCCCTAACTAAGACGGGTTCCATGGGACGGATGATCGGCAGTTTCAAATTTGTTTGCACCTCAATGAATGATAGTAGTCAGGAGTCAAGAGTCAGTATTCAGGAGTAGGGAAGAAATTATTCGCGACCCCTGACGCCTGACTCCTGACTCCTGACTCCTGACTACTGAAGTACTTTCCCGCCCCCGAACACTCTTTTCCGTGACCCCGGAGCCGTAAAGTGATATAATCAGTGAAGTGATTCCCCAGCCTGTACAAAGAGGTGAAGTATGTGGACGAAAAGATGAAGACGGAGTCGGGAAGCGCACCTGATAACGCCGAGCAGGACCAGGCCTCAGCACAGAACACCCTCCCCGACGCAGGGCCGGAATACCCGAGGCGGGAGAGTGCCGGAATGAAGCTGCCTGCCGTGGCCGCACTCTGCGTGGTGCTGGTCCTGATTACCGCCCTGATCTCGGCCAGCATTTGGCGGGCAGACTCCGAATGGGTAGCCAAGGTCAATGGAGAAAAGATAACACGGGCCGAACTGTATGACGCGATGTACGCCAACATCGGGCCGGATTCGCTGCAGAATCTGGTCACAGAAAAGCTGATTGCCCAGGAAGCCAAGGCGCAGAACGTATCGGTCAGCAAAGAAGAGCTTGGCGAGCGGATGAACGAGCTGATCACCCAGCAGTTCGGATCAGAGGAACAGTTTGACCAGCTTCTGGCTATGTACGGCATATCGCGTAGCGATTTCGAAGACCAGATGAAGACCCAAATCACCATCGAGAAAATCCTCGAACCAAGCATCACCCTTGGGGACGACGTTTTGGCGGAGTACTTTGAGAAGAACCGGGAAATGTTCTACACGCCCCGTTCTGCCGAAGTACGGCACGTTCTTTCTGAGACGCGCGCCGAAGCCGAAGAAGTGCGGGCTGCCCTTGCCGGCGGAGCCGATTTCGGCGAGATCGCCAAAGAACGCTCCACCGACCAATCGACGGCCTCCCGGGGAGGCGAGCTGGGGTCGATCAGTTACAGCGACAGTCTGCCCTCCTGGCTGAAGTCGGCTTTCGACCTGGAACCCGGCGAATTGAGTGAAGTGGTTGAAAGCGAAGACGGCTTTCACGTGATCGAGGTCACCGAACTCACCCCGGCATCCGAACCGGAGTTCGAAGAGGTCAAAGAGGAAGTGCGCCGGAAGGTACTTGAGGAAAAGATGATGACCCTGTATCCGGAGTGGCTGAACAACCTGCTCGAGAATGCCGATATCGAATACCGGGATCAGTAAAATCAAATACTGTTTTCGATGCACGCGCGAAGCGGGAAGTCCTGGGACTTCCCGCTTTTTTCGTGTGTATCATTTCCGGCTGATTGGATAATTGCCTTGAGTTCCTGTGTTAACCGGGTTTATATCCGGCCCGTGTGTGTCCGGACTCGGGCGTTTCAAAGGGTTTTGTCTTGTTTGGTGGGATAGCTGTGCTCAGGGATTACCGGAACAAACAGTTGGGAGTATAGATCAAAAATGCGCAGCGAGCCGAGGATCAGCGCCGACCGCACTGTCTGACCCGGCACTCAATCTGTATGCAAAACTATGGCTCTACATCGAAAAATGAGTAATACAGATTGAGTGCCGGGGAGTTCGGCGGCGCCCTCGGCGAGCGAGCAGATTCCGGCGCCACGGACATGTTTGTGTAGGTAATCCCTGAGTGCAGCGGTGGTATAATTGCCTCTTCACCAAGAATGGTATCCGAAATCGCACGAGTCGCCCGGAGGTAAACCCGGATGACACATCTCATTATGTTCATCTGATGGTGTCAGCCGGTATACCTCCGTTTCAGCCGGCACCGGCCTTTTTCTTTTTGGCACCTCCGCCTTTACGCCCGGTCTGAACACGCTCCTTCTTCGCCTGTTCGATGCTCGACTTCAATGCCTCCATCAGATCCACCACCTTCACCGGTTCGGCTTCGGGCGGGCGCACGGCGGCGTCCCCGGCCACCTTGGCGCGGATAACCTCGTTCAGAGCCTCACGCCGCTTGTCGGTGTACTTCGCCGGATCAAAAGGCGCCGCCAGGTTTTCCACCAGACTCAACGCCATTTTCCGTTCATTGTCGTGGATGCTCACCTGGTAGTCGAGTTCGGGCAGCAGTTCAGGACGGCGGACCTCATCCGGGTAGAGCATCGTGTCCATCACCAGTACCCGTTCGCTCACCCGCACACAGGCCAGCGTCTCCTTGCTTCTGATTGCCACCCGGGCTATACCCACTTTACCGCTCTCGCGCATCGCCTGACGCAGGAGTTCGTATACCTTCTGGCCCCCTTCCGCCGGTGCCAAATAGTAGGTCTTATCGAAGTACACCGGGTCGATCTCTCCCAGATCAACAAAGTCCAAAAGGGCAATGTTGCGACCTCCCTCCGTCGGAAGCGCGGCCAGATCCTCTTCGGTGAGAACTACGTAGCGTCCCTTCTCATATTCATAGCCCCGGACGATATCGTCATGCGCCACCTCCGCTTCACAGTGCGGGCAATACTTCCGGTACTGGATGGGTGTGTGACACTCCTTGTGCAGCATGTTGAACCTGATGTCTTTTCGTTCGGTCGCCGTGTACAGCTTCACCGGAATGTAAACCAAGCCGAAAGTCATGGCACCTTTCCAAAGCGGCCTCAATTGCAGCACCACCTTTTCGTTTGGCCATTAGTGTATACGGCGGCGCCCCTTTTTAGCCCGGCCGCCTCACAGATACCGGCGTGCCACGCGCTTTTCTTCCCCCCGATAGGAAAACAGCACCCGCTTCTCATCCAACACCGTTTCCAGATGAACCGGACGGCCCCATAAGGAGAATACGTACGGCAGCGTACGTTCCAGGTACGGCACATCCAGCTCTACGCCCTCGTAGAGGTGCCGCAGGTACAGTTCACCGCGCCCCTGGAAATCACCGCTGACGACGACGATATACGGGTGCCCACAGTTGACCAGACTCTCCACTATCGTGTCACGCACCCGCCGCCAGTCCCTGTCAACCACCCGCCACTCGTAGCCCACCCGGCGATACAGATACAGATCCAGCTCATCCACCAGTTCGGCGGTCAAGTAGTTTCGAATGAGTGATATGTCATTCTCGTGAGTTCTCACCGACCACAATTCGTCTACACCGTACCGCCGCTCAATGTCCTCCAGTATTTTCAGACCAAGCAGGTAGGGATTTATCTTGAAACGAGACGGCACGGTCAGCTCCGCCTGCATCGCCGCCGCCTCCAGGGTCTGCGCCTCATCCAGATCCATTTCCCGGATCAGGCGCAGGTGCCAGTATGTCGCCCAGCCCTCGTTCAGGATTTTGGTCTCCATCTGCGGCCAAAAGTACAGCGTTTCCTCACGGATGATCGACAGGATGTCACGCTGCCAGTCTTCAAGGTGACAGCTGTGCTTCATCAGGTAGAGGAGTATATCCTTCTCGGCCTCTTGCGGGCTGTCATCCCGTTCTCCCCCTCGATGTCCGGCAATAAACCTGTTGGGATCGACGTGTTCCTGGATGGACAACACGGCATCAATGAATTTTTCCACCCGTCCGCGCCCGTATACCGCCTCATACGAACGAATCCGCTCGGCCGAGCAGGCCATTGTGTCGAGCATCCTTCTCGAAGTCGGGCTAAAGTAGATGTTATTCTTGAAAAAATCACTGTGCGCCAGCGTGTGTCCGATAATCAGCCGGTTTTGGATCAGCGAATTTCCTTCCAGCAGAAACGCGTAGCAGGGGTCGGTATTGATCACCATTTCGTATATCCGGCTCAGGTTAAGATCATACTCGGTCTTGATCCGCTGAAACCCTTTCCCGAAACTCCAGTGGGCGAAGCGCGTCGGCATCCCGTAGGCCCCGACACTGTAAATCACCTCGGCCGGACAGATCTCGAAGCGCATATCAAAGAAATCAAGACCTGCAGCCAGCGCCTTCTCCATAGTCTCTTCGATCACTTCCTCCAATTGTGCTTTTTCATCCCCCAATCCGTATCCCCCCTCCGACAGGACGATTCCCTAATCCTTATGCCCGGCAATCACAGCGCAACACCACGTCCTGCAAAGAAAAGGGAGCAGGGATTCATCCCTTCAAATGCAGAAAGGCCGCGCTTTCCGCACGGCCCCAAAGTTGCTGCGACACTTCTCTGCTACCCCACACCCCAAGTTGGCTCCTGAAGTTTACCGTTAATCACCCGGTCGACCAAGAGGCCGATCAGACCGGTGTTCCGCTTAAGCAAGATGATCCTGGTATCAAAACTGTGCGCGGCCCGTTCAACACCGGCGTGCCGGCGGACATCGACCACCTTTACCCGGTGTCCGCGGTAGACGATCATCCCGTCCGCTTCGCCTGCCGCACCGGCCTGCTCCCCGCAATACTCCCAAAAACGCAGAATCCTGAATACGCTTGACTGGGGAAGCTGGTACTTCTCGTCACCAACCTCAAACACTACGGCGTTCAGCATAAGACTATTAGCACATCCTTTCGAGGTATGAACAAGCTCCTTTGTTTCGTTAATCATAGCCCCCAATCCGGGTTCCCACAAGGGGATAAGAAGCTCGAATTCTGTTGAAATAGTGGAGCAGCTGATCTCGGAGTCTCCATAGATTCAGATCCTGAAAGGCCTCCACCGGGAATGGAAAGGACTTGGGCAGTTAGATGTAGAAGTTGTTAGTTTTACGAGTAACGGAGGCGCCATCAGACGTGAGATCACTCCCGTCACCGTCTTTATTGCTGGCAGCGGTACTTTTCCTGTCTCTGCTCCCGGGTTTCAGTTTATCGGCTGTTCTCCCCCTGATTGAACAGGACTGGGGAATGCGTCCTTCGCATTCAGGCATCGTGATGGCCGCCTTTCAGGCCGGCTACATCCTCTCGGCCGTCATCGCCCTGCCCCTGACCGATCGCATAGATGCGCGCCGGATCGTGCTCTGCGGAGCGGTGATCACCACCGTCAGTCATCTGCTATTCGCACTGGCCAGTCAAGACCCGGTCAGCGGGACCGTTCTCCGGGCACTCGCCGGTGCCGGCCTGGGCTGCATCTATATGCCCGGACTGCGTGTGGTGTCCCTAACCGACCAACTCCGCGGGCGCGCGGTGGGTTCCTATGTTTCAGCATATCTGTTCGGCACGGCCGCCTCATTTCTGGCCACCGGTTCCCTTGTGTTGTTGTTCAACTGGCAGCAGACCTACCTGCTGATTTCAATCGTTTGCGGTCTCTCCATCCCTGTTGCCGTGTACTTGGTCCTGCGTCCCGTAACGACCGCCGTGATTCCCGCAAAGTCAAGGAAAGAAAAAACTGAGCACAAACCCGCGCTGCATTGGCGGGCGGCCCTGCGCCTGAACCTGCCGGTGTTCCTGATGATTGGCGCATACGTGGCCCATATGTGGGAGTTGTACGGTCTCAGGGCCTGGATGTCGCCCTACCTGGCCCATGTCCTGAGTTCGGGATCAGAAACGGCGACCTCCCTCGCAGCCACCATCACCTCGGTCTCCATTCTGTTAAGCGCCGCCGCCGCACCTCTCTTTGGCTGGTGCTCCGACCGCTTTGGCCGCATTCTCACGGCATCTGCGATCATGCTCGCCAGCGCCGCGTGTTCCTTCAGCTTCGGCTGGCTGTTCGGCGCTCCCGTCTGGGTGTTGATCGTCATCGGGGCGATATACAGCATCGCCGTTGTTGTCGACTCGCCGATCTTCTCCACCGGCGTGACCGAACTGGCCGATCGTGAGCGTCTGGGCCGGATGATGGCCTTGCAGACCTTTCTGGGTTATTCGGCAGCCAGCCTTTCATCCATTGTCTTCGGTCTGATCCTGGAATACGCCGACCCGGCCTTATCTTGGGGTCTGGCCTTTTCGTCGCTGGGGCTCATCGCCCTCATCGGCCCGCTGATGCTGCTGGTGCTCTCCCGCCTGCCTGAAAAAGAACGCCTCTGCGGCGGGAAGGGCTGATCAAGCCCGATCGGATCCGAAAAAAAAGAGGACACCCGTGTTTCCACAGGTGTCCCCTCAGATACTCCACTGGTGTCCTCGTCTAGACCCTTCCGCTAACCGCAATCTTCTTAAGTTTTACAGGCGCTTCGATTGCCTCACGAATCTCGGGCGCCAGCTCCGGATACTTGGCCAGCCACGCCCTACGCTCCTCGCGGAGTTTAGAGTTGCGTGCCTGATACTCCTCATCCGAGTAGTACTGCCGCGGGTCGAGCGGTCTATAGTCAATACCCGGGACCTCGGTTGGCACCAGATAGCCCCAGTCCGGATCATCCTTCCACTTGATCGTCCCGCGGGCAATCTCTCTCATGATAGTCGTCGAATCCTTGATCGAGATCTTGACCCCGGCAAACCTGTCACTCTTACCCACACTGCCGGTGTTGAGCAGATAGCACTCCATATTCGGGTTCCGCCGAAGGATTTCCAGGAAGCGGTTGCCCTCCTGTGATTCAGGGCCGACGATGAACGGATTGGTTCCCACCTGACGCTTGGGCTGACCGGCCTTGGTCGGGTCTCCGGCCGAGGTCTCGATCGATTCACCCAGCATGAAGAAGGCCGCCGCCTGTTCGGGATTCAGCTTGGCTACGGCGGGCACCACATCGTCCCGCCGGGTGATAAAGATCACTTTGTCCGCACAGTCAAGATCAATCCGGTCATCCGTACCCTTGACCTCCGCGCGCTGCACCACCCCGCGTCCGTTAGAGGTCAATTCCGTGTTGTCGAACAGGACGGTGCCGTCTTCCCGCACCATGATGTTCTCAAAAATGGCACTGGGCAGGGTTGCCGCGTTGTACAGCACGGCCTGCGATTCATCGAGGCCGTCCGTCTTAATGTAGAAGCCCTTCTCGGTTCCGAAGCAGGAACCGTCCGGATTGAGCATAACCACGTCGTCCTGGCGTATGGCCACTCCCTCATCTCCGGTCAGGCCGTGATCATGCATCGTCAGTGTCGTCTTTCCGGTGCCGCTTAGGCCGAAGAGAATGAATCCAACCTCACGCAGCCGGCCTTCCGCGTCCTTCACCCGAATCACCTTGCTGCCGGCATGCAGACCGATTCCGCCCCTCTTCTTCTGCAGATACATGGCCTTGCGCAAAAATGACTTCTTGCATTCACCGAAGTAATCGGTACCGAGAACATACGTCACGCCGGCCTCGGCATGGCAGAAGATAATCCTCTCGGGCCACTCGGGAACAAAGATCGTCATCAGATCGGGCTCATCGTCCCGGTTCACCGGTTCGAACAACATAGACTCCCACTGATACGGTATCCGGGCAAACTCTTTCGAAATATAGACGCGGCAGTGGAGACTAAACTCCCCGTTGAGACCCATCCGCCGGTCCAGCCTGATCAGCTCCCGGTCCCGCAGATAGCGGTGAACTTCATCCGCAATCGCGTTCGCCTTCTCAAGCGGTATCCCGGCCTGATCTACGCCCAGTTCCACGCCGTCCTCAACTATATAGGTAAATTTCGCGCTGCGGCTCCGCACCCGGGTGACGTAGCTCGCGCTGCCGTATTCGGTTGTCCGCTCCTCCTGTCGGGCCAGTGCTCTCATTTCCTCGGAAGATGGATTGTTTAGGATCACCCGTGCTTCGACGGGGCGACGGAAGGGATGCATCGGTCGTCTCCTTTCCCGGCCAGGCGGCTCTTGTGAAAACGTGCACAGCGCCGACCTATCGCCTTAGATTGTATACTGTATATTTTAACACATAATAGCAAAAAGGCGGGCAGAATTCAACCTAAACAATTAATTATTTGTTACATTACAGGGGCTATGTCTTATAACGAGGACTGATTTGCTCTAATGTACCTACGAAATAATGCTTTTCGTCATGATTTTCAAGATAATGGACAGGTTTCAGTGATTTTGAGAATGGTAATCGGGCGCCTTAAACAGCGTCTTCAGCGCCCCGTAGATGTCCCTTTTTTCACGGATGACCACCGTTGTAAAGTTGGGGCGCCGGATCCCCTGATAGGCCGAACGCAGGGTGCTGGTATAGTAATACGGGCCCTCAATCTCCCCATATCCGACCAGGTTGGCATACCCGGCCAGTCTGTTCACCAGTGCCACGCACTGCTCATTGTCCGAGGACAGGTTATCCCCATCCGAGAAATGAAAGGCATAGATGTTGTAATCGTCCGGCGGGTACCGGTCCTCAATAATCTCGAGTGCCAGCCGGTAAACCGAAGAACAGCGGGTGCCGCCGCTTTCCCCTTTGGTAAAGAACTCGTCCTCGGTGGTCTCCTTCGCCTCGGTGTGGTGGGCCAGGTAAACGATTTCCACATTCCGGTAGTTGTGCCACAGAAACCGCTTCATCCAGAAAAAGAAAGTCCGGGCAATATATTTCTCAAACGGTCCCATCGAACCGGAGGTATCCATCATCGCCAGCACCACGGCAGCAGACTGCGGTTTTTCACTCGTGTCCCAGACCCGGAAACACAGGTCTTCGGGCGTAATCGAGTGAAACCCCGGGCGGCCCCGCAGGGCGTTCTTCTTAATCACATTAAGAATCGTGCGCCGGCGGTCGATATTGGCGGTGATCCCCTTCTTGCGCACGTCCTTAAACTCCAAGCCCTCGGCAGCAAGTTGCGGTTTGGCTTTTTGCTCCAGATGGGGCAGGTGGAGCTCATCGAATATGATTTCGGAGAGTTCTTCTATGGTGACCTCGGTTTCAAAATAATCAACACCGGGATCGGTCCCCGGTGCACGGTGGTTTCCTTTCCGTCCCGGTCTTTCGCCGGCCACCAGGTCTCCCGGTTGGCTGTCTCCCGCACCCTGACCGACCAGGTTCCGCTTGTTGTGGTCGAAGCGGAACCGGTACTCCTCGATAGCCCGTACCGGAACCTTCACCACCTTCCGACCGTCTGAAAGAATGATGCTCTCTTCGCTGATGATGTCCGCCAGGTTGTTTCTGATCGCCTCGCGGACTTTTTCCCGGTGGCGCTCCTGGTCCAGGTATCCCTTCCGGTGGAGCGACCAGTCCTCCCGACACACGGTAAAGCGGCTCATATCAACCCACCTCCCACTTCTCACCTCCCGCCTCCCACATCACCTGTTCAAGAGACTGCCGATGTACCGCAGCAACTCATTGGCACACACCGGACAGTAGCCGTGCTCCGCAGTTAATTCGGCGCTCACCTGGTTGATCCGTCTAAGTTGTTCCGCATCGGGTGCGCGGGATGAGGTTGTGATCTTCACCACATCTTTCAAGTCGGTGAACAGCTTGCGCTCAATGGCCTCCTGCAGGCGTTTGTGGTTCCGGTACTCAAATCGTATCCCACGGCGGGCGTAGCTGGAGAGGCGGATCAGGATTTCCTCACGGAAGCTCCGCTTGGCGTTCTCAGACACTCCGATCTGCTCCTCGATTGACCGCATCAGTTCTTCGTCGGGTTCGAGTTCCTCATCGGTGATCGGATCGCGCAGGCGTACACCGTTGCAGTATGCCTCCAGGTTATCCAGATAGTTGTCGAATATGATTCGGGCCGCTTCTTCGTAAGAGCGCACGAAGGCCTTTTGGACCTCCCGCTTGGCCATCTCATCATACTCCCTGCGGACGACGGAAATAATGTTAAGATACCTCTCTCTCTCTTCACGCCCGATGGAGGGATGCTGGTCCAAACCGTCCTTCAAGGCCCGCAACACGTCCAGCGCATTCACACATCCCGTTTCACTGCGAATCAGAACCGATGAAAGACGGTTGACGACATACCGCGGATCAACCCCGGTCATGCCTTCGTCCGGATCCTCGGCCCGCAGTTCCGGGACGTCCTGCAGACTATAGCCCTCGGTTTCCTCGCCGTCGTAGAGTTTCATCTTGGTCAGGGCGTCAACACCCTTCCGGGATTCCTTCAGCCGGGACAGTACCGAAAACATCGCCGCCACCCGCAGCGCGTGGGGCGCGATATGCACACCGCGAATATCGCTCTGGCCGATGAGCTTCTCATAAATCTTGATCTCTTCACTCACCCGGAGATTGTAGGGAATCTTGACCACAATCATCCTGGAAACCAGGGCTTCATTCTTGCGGTTGCTGATAAAGGCTCTGTATTCGGCCTCGTTCGTATGGGCCACGATGAGTTCATCTGCGGAGATGAGTGCATACCTCCCCGCCTTAAAATTCCCTTCCTGCGACAGGCTCAGGAGGTTCCACAAAAACTTCTCATCCAGCTTCAAGAGTTCCTGAAACTCCATCAGACCACGGTTGGCGATATTGAGCTCTCCGTCGAAGCGGTAGGCACGGGGATCGGATTCGGCACCGTATTCGGCAATCGTCGAAAAGTCGATGCTGCCGGTCAGCTCCGCAATATCCTGCGACTTCGGATCGGAAGGAGAAAAAGTGCCGATCCCGACACGGTTTTCCTCGGAGAGCAGGATGCGCTCGACCGGGACATCTTCAATCCGCCCCTCATACTCGGTCTGGAGGCGCAGGCGACAGGACGGGCAGAGTTCACCCTCCACCCTCACCCCGTACTCCCTCTCAAAAACGGGACGCAGCTCCCGCGGGATCAGGTGGAGCGGCTCCTCATGCATAGGACATCCCTTGATCGCGTACACCGCCCCGTCCGGCGTACGGCTGTACTGTTCAAGACCGCGTTTCAGGAGAGTGACCAGGGTTGACTTGCCGCCGCTGACCGGCCCCATCAGCAGCAGGATGCGCTTGCGCACATCGAGCCGCCGCGCCGCGGGGTGAAAATAATCCTCAACCAGCCTCTCCAGTGTCTCGTCCAGCCCAAACAGCTCACGGTCGAAGAACTTGTATCGTTTAATACCGCCCCTCTCCTCAACACCGGCCGCCCTAATCATATTGTAAATGCGGGAGTGCGCAAGCTGGGTGACCTGCGGTTTCTCGCGAACCAGTTCCAGATAGTCTGCGAATGAACCTTCCCAGGCCAATTCCTCTTCCTGCCTGCGAAACGATTCCAGGTGTCTGAAGAAGTTCAAACATGCACCTCCCCTGACTCTTATTGCGATCCTCTACACCGGTCTTTAGCCCTAAATATATGCTCCGATACCGCGAAAAAGAAGAGCGGCCCCTTCTTCGGGGTCGCTCGACACCAGCTGCGCCGACCGAGATAAGTGGCAAGACCTGACACAAAGCCTATTATGCACCAATAGAGGTGTTGCATTGACATAACAAGCAACGATATAATGTATAGCGAACAACCGGACATCATTAGAACTGCTTCTACAACTCAAGGAAGTGACATAATGCGCACGTCAGTTCTAGTTCTGTTTGCCATAGCCGCAATTTTGGGTACTCCTTTGCCATCCCCGGCCGACCAGTCAGCCAGTTTGGTGATCAACGGGCGAAAGATCACCGAAGAATCCCCCGTAATCCGGGACAGCCGAGCATTCGTGCCGCTCCGTCTGGTCTCTGAGAAACTGGGGGCGAAGGTTTACTGGGACCCGTCCCAACGCACCATAGATGTCGCCAACACGCATTCCGAGATCCGCTTGTTCCTGAACAGTCCGGTGGCCTTCCACAATGCCCGGCGCTTCACCCTGGACACCGCACCCTTCCTGATCGGAAACCGGACATATGTCCCGCTCCGCTTCGTGGCAAACGGGCTGGGCGCCAACGTACACTATGACCAGTCGAGCCGAACGGTCAGCATCAGCACCTCAAGCCATGCCCGGGTTTCCGCGCCGGGCCCGAATGTGCGGGAGTACTATGCCACGAGTGAGGATACCCTGTGGACCATCGCGCAAAAGTTCAACACAACCGTCCAGGCCATCATGAAAACCAATCGCCTGAATTCGGACCTGATTACACCCGGTCAGCTTCTGTTTATCCCGACAGACGGAAGGGCTGTCAACACCGCCTCGCGAAGCCTTCCGGTGGGACAGGCCCGTCCCGGCTGCGGTGAACTGCTGGAATGGAAATACGCCAACTGGCTGTTTAACCACCACAGCACGGCCGTCATTCACGACCTCTGGTCCGGAAAACGCTTCCGCGTCTTCCGTATCGGGGGCGGTCTGCACGCCGACTGCGAACCGCTGACCGCCCAGGACACCGCGGTGATGAAATCGGTCTACGGCGGACAGTGGAGCTGGAACACCCGACCGGTCATCGTCGAGGTCGAAGGCAGACGCCTGGCCGCCTCCATAAACGGAATGCCCCACGGATTCGACACCCTGCCGGATAACGGATTTAACGGCATGTTTTGTGTCCATTTCTGGAAAAGCCGCAATCACAACACAGGACAGGAAAACCCCAACCATCAGCTCAATGTGCAGCGTGCCGCCGGACTGAAATAGGACAACAATCAACCTCACCGATTCGCCGGGAGATACATATTATGGCATCAAATGTACTCCCTACCACGTTTACCGGTGGAGGTTGAATCATGAAGACACCCATAAGAGCCCTTTTCTCAGCCATCCGCAGCTTGTTCGGCCGCAAACCCGAAGGCGGGGCGCAATTGGTCCCGGACCGCTTCCTGGTCAGATTCAAGGACGGTATCGCGGAAGACACCAGGTGTTCGATTAATGCGATCCACGGTTGCCGGCAGGTCGAATCAATCCCTGGAATCAACGTCCAGGTTCTGACCGTTCCCAAAGGCAGAACTCTGCACGACATGCTCAAGATCTACCAGCGCAATCCGCATGTGGAATTTGCCGAACCCGATTACATCGCCTATGCGGCCGTGATCCCGGACGATCCCTACTTTCAAACCTACCAGAAGAGCCTGCACAAGATCGGTGCCCCCGCAGCCTGGGAGATAACCACAGGAAGCGCTGGGGTTACCGTCGCCGTATTGGATACCGGGGTGATGCTCACGCATGCAGATCTGTCGGGCAGGCTGGCAGATGGGTACGACTTTATCAACGACACGGATAGACCGGATGATGACAACGGACACGGCACCGGGGTGGCCGGCGTCATCGGTGCGGTGACCAATAACGGACAGGGTATCGCCGGCATTACCTGGCAGAATCCGCTGATGCCGGTCAAAGTACTGAATCGCAACGGGTCGGGCAACTACAGCGTTATCGCCAAAGGGATCATCTATGCGGCCGATCAGGGGGCAAGGGTCATCAACCTGAGTCTGGGCGGTTCTCAAAGCTCGGCAACGCTCAAACAGGCGATAGACTACGCCCAGCGCAAGAAGGCGGTGGTCGTCGCTGCGGCGGGGAATTCAAACGGACCGGTGCTATATCCCGCGAAGTATCCGAACGTGATCGCCGTGGCTGCCGTCGACAACAGCGACCAGCGCGCGAGCTACTCCAATTACGGGCCGGAGGTATCGGTATCCGCCCCTGGGAACAACGTCTGGAGCACCACTCTGGGCGGCGATTACAGGCCCCACACCGGCACGTCCTTCGCCTGCCCCATGGTGGCCGGGCTGGCCGGTTTGATTCTGAGCCTCAAGCCCGAACTCAGTCCCCATCAGGTAAGGGAGATTATCGAAAAGGGGGCCGTCGATCTGGGAAGCCCCGGCTGGGATAAGTACTACGGCTGGGGAAGGATCGACTTGGCGGCCTCACTTTCCGCGATCGGCAAAACCGCCACCCACCCACAGCCGGACCCCGCACCCGTCGTCCGTATCGCTTCTCCCGCTGCCGGATCTGTTGTCAGGGACGTCGTCAACATCGAGGCCGTGGTGCGCAAAGATGTTACGGTAAGCGGTGTGGAATTCCTGATCAACGAAGAGGTCGCGGCTTCTGTGAACCAAAGCCCCTACATTTATTCTTGGGATACGACCGCACTGGATGAGGGCAACTACCGGCTGCAGGCCGCCGTTTACCATCCCGACGACAACCGGGTGGTCTCCGATCCCGTAAGTGTAAACGTGGTTCAATCCGGCCCGCTGGTGTTCACCGGCCGGGTTGACAGGAACAATAATCCACGCGCCACCCATCGTTTCACCGTAAGCAGCGCCGGGCGTTTTGAGGCCACCCTGTCCTGGAGTTTGGGTTTTGCGGATTTGGATCTTTATCTGTATGATCCAAAGGGCACCCTGATCAGGTCATCCACCGACTCTTCCTTCTGGAGACAGAAAGAGGTTATGTCGCTAAACCTGATCAGACCGGGATCTTACACCCTGGCCGTCACCGCCGCATCCGGGCGGGCTAATTACCGGCTGACGGTCATCCGTAAGTGACCGGCGGTTCAGGGCACCGCCAGGGTGCCCTTTTCCGCCAGGGTCGTCATGTCGTATGCCTTGACCATACCGTCGGACAGGGTGTAGAGATTTTCACCGATGAAGAGAATGCGTTTGATATCAAGTTCGTGCGGACGGTGATCCTGTCCGGCCTTAAGGTAGTGCTCGCCCGTATGGTGTGTTAATCGCCCGCGCAGCTTGAATCCATCCTCGGAGGTCAGATGATAAACATAGGCGCCCTGGAAGGTGAAAGCACCGTACTCCCAGGATGCGGCGGCATCAGGCCGCTGAACTTCGGCCACGGTGACCGGGAAGGCCAGCAGGCCCTTTTCTCTGCTGAACAACAGCGCCTTGTGGTTATTCAAGACCTCGGAATGGGTTCCGCGGTCCCCGATCCGGACGGCGTGCTTCTCCACCGGATTGCCGGCATCGGTCACATCAAAGAGTGCAATTTTCATCCCCTGTTCCCAGGCGAATCCCTGGCGGGTCACCGTCCCGTCGGGATTCTTCCGGACCGCCTCGACCGCGTCTTTCCCGAAACCAATCAGGTGATTCGCGTCGTAAGGATGCAGGTAGTTGCTGAATCCCGGAATCTTCAACGCTCCCAGAAGAGTCGGGTTGGACGGATCGGACAGATCGAACGCGAACAGCGGATCAATGGTCTTGAAGGTGACCACGTAACCCCGGTCACCCATAAAACGGACGGAATAGATCCGTTCGCCCGGAGCGATATCCTTAATTTTCCCGGTAATGTTCAGATCCTTGTTCAGAACATACAGGCTGTTGGACCATTCGCCGCCCCACCGGCCGCCCTCGGTAACGGCTAACCGGAAATACCCGTCATACTCGTCCATTGAGAACTGGTTCAGCACGCTGCCGGGGACCTCCCCCTGTCCGCTGAAAACCAGCCGGGCGTTATCAAAGCTGAACCGGTAAATAGTAGTCTTATCCTCAGGGGGCAATACCGGCGGCATTATCTCCGCACTGACCCGTGATAGGGATGACACCCCGTCAATCTCGGCTATCGGAAGCGGAATCGGACGCGGAACGACCGGTCTGTGCTGGATCGTGGTAGCGGCCACATACAGGTTATCCCTGGAAGCATAGACGTTCTCGCCCGCTCCCAGATAAGCGCCCAGCTCCATCTTCCGGCCGCTGTCCAGATTAAAGGATGCCGCCAGCAGGTAGTTGGGGACCGAAAAACCGGGGAAATAGCAGATCTCCGTGCACGCAACGCGCTGATACCCGTCTCCCGCCGCCGTGTCCCGGTAGGCCGGTCTCAAATATTCCAGGTCTCCCCCGAACGGTTCACGAAGGAAATAATAATCCGGGTACTTGTTGGTGATCAGATAAACGTTCTTGTCAATCTTGCGCGAGGTGAGATACCGGCCCTCAACCTCAATCTCGCGCAGTTGTTTAATGCTGTTTTTGTCCCGGACGTCAAAGACGACAGCCTTGGTCGTTTCGGCAAGCGGACCAATCCGGGCAACGCGGTCTTGCGCCGTGTCTCGATGGGCGTAGGACATCCCCACCACGACCAGATGCTCGCCATCCACATACATCTCCCGGGGTTCGAAGGACTTGTCGGCAAAGCTGATTACCTTCTTCACGGCCATCTCACTCGCGGGAAGCGCCTGGATCACGATTACCCGCGATCGGTTAACCTGGTAAATATACGCACCGTCCGTCTTGACAATATCGGCCTCGTCCACACCTTCTACCTGGATGTTGGTTCGAGAATAATCTGTCTCGTTTGCCGATGACTGCTCCATCTGTGGTGCGTCAGCCGCCGCACGCTCTACGGCGACTTCGGCACCGCCCACGCGCAGTGAATACGTATAGTAGTCACCATACTTAAGACTTTCCTCGATCAACCTTGCCAGTTCCGCACAGGATTTCACCCTCGGCAACTGATCCGCCGCCGGCGTCGGAGCTTCGGCGCTTCCGGCCGGTCCGGAAAACCCCAGCAGCAGCGTCAGCGCCGCGATACACAATAGACTGATCCATCTGTACATCCGGCAACCCCCTCACAAGAAAAATTATCCAACTACCCTTTTGCCAGAAAGACGCGGTCTAAACCGAAATGGTTTTCGGTATAACAAAACCCGTTGAGCGGTTGTCAACGGGTTATCGCGCAAAAACGGATATTCCTCTTTTTCGGCTACTGCACCAGGGGCACCACGATATACGGGCGGTCATCCTCCAAGATGTCGGGCAGTTCTTCGGCGGACACAATGCGGTAGTTGACGTCATTGCCTTCGGACCAGGTCACCAGGTATTCCATATGCTCCCGCTCCCTTCCGGCCGGATCATGTATACCTTATACTTTATACCTATCGTAACAAAGCGAAAGTCCGATGGCAAGAAGCGGCATGAGACCAATATGAAGAATATCCCTCAGACTTTGAGACGGGTCAGCATGGCCCGGTTGGCCGCTTCCTCAAGGGTATCGTCCAGAGGCTGCAGGAATGCCTCTTCTCCTTGCCGTTCAAGCGCCAACCTGATAAACAAGTCGGTCAGCGCCGGGTTCTTGGGCAGCAGCGGGCCGTGCAGGTACGAACAAAAGACGTTCCGGTACCGGGCGCCCTCGGTTCCGTCCGTGCCGTTGTTTCCATACCCGGCCAGCACTTTGCCGAAGGGACGGATGTCTCCCAGGAAAGTCCGGCCGGCGTGGTTTTCAAAACCGGTGACCTTAACCATTCGCCCGGCGACCGGCACCTCGATCGCCACGTTCCCGACCAGCCGGTTGGTATCGGCCTGCGTGTAGAAGTCCAGCAGTTGTAACCCCGGAATTATCCGGCCGCCCAATGTGCGGTAGTAGCGGCCGAGAATCTGGTAACCGCCGCAGATCGCCAGGACGACCAGGCCATCCTCTATCGCTTCTCCCAAATTGTCGCGCCGGGCCGCCAGATCCCGGGCAATCAGATCCTGTTCGCGATCCGCCCCCCCACCTATGAAGAGAAAGTCCGCGGCGCGAAAATCCACAGGATCGCCAAGATTGACCTCACGGATCCGGACCTCGATCCCCCGCCACTCGCAGCGGCGCCGAAAGGCGATGACATTTCCCCGGTCTCCGTAAAGATTCAGTATTTCGGGGTAGAGATGACAGACGGTGAGCATGAGCCCCTCCTATTTTCCATCGGCCAGCATTCTCAGAGCCTTCACGGTGGGCTGAAGCGCGGTATAGCCGGCCAGCAGATAACCGGCGTCCGCCGAACCCCCGATCAGTTCCGACACGGCACGCTTGACGTCGGGCAGCGTGGTGATCATACTCACCGGTATCCCGGCGTACTTCAGACGCACGGCCATCTCCGCAGCACGCTGCCCGCTGCAGATATAGCGCTTGATCCCCGGGTCGGATTCGGCCAGTATCTCAAAATCCACATCCCAGAGCCACGAAATGTCGCGGCCGTCGGCCGCATTGTCGTTAATCGCGATGTACACATCCTTGCTGCCCGGGGCCGCGAGCAGGATGGCCAGATTCTCGTTAAAACCGGCCGGATTCTTGACCAGATTCAGGTAAAGGGGACGTCCCCGGTGACGAAAATGCTGCAGTCGGCCGGTTGCGGGCCGGTAATTCCGCAGGCGTTCCAGCGCCGATCCCGGTTCCAGACCGAGGCCTGCAACGGCAGCCAGGGCCGCAAGAGCATTGTAGAGGTTATAGAATCCCTGCACGGGCAGGGTCAGACGATAGTCCTCTCCTCCGATACGAACCCGACAGGACGTACCGTTAATCCCCGACACGGCTTCCCAACCTTCGAAGCCCGGGTCCGGACGGGTGAATCTGCATCCCGGGCATTCATACAGCCCAAGCTGGCTGTAGTGGTAAAAAGAATAGGCCAGCGCAGCACCGCACAGGGGACATAGGCGGGAGTCGCGCGACGCGCCCGACGTGTCCAGTACCCGCCCGTGGGGGGCCAGTCCATAGTACTCGGCGGACAAACCACCCAGGCCCAACTGCGCCACCAGCGGGTCGTCGGCATTCAGCACCAGCCTCGTCCGGGTCAGCCTCTTCAGCGCATCCCGGATAAAGGATACGGTCGTTTCCAATTCGCCGTAACGGTCAAGCTGGTCCCGGAAAAAATTGGTGACAACCACCATATCCGGCTTAACCTGACTGACCACCTTGGGAAGACTGGCCTCGTCCACTTCCAATGTCGCGTAGTCGAATGTGTATCCGGGGTTTATCCCGGCACTGCGCACGAAGGCGGTCGCGATCCCGGGCAGCATATTGGCGCCTTCCCGGTTGATGACCACGCTGTGTCCCGCAGCGGCAAGCATAGCCGCAATCATATGGTTGGTCGTTGTCTTGCCGTTCGTTCCGGTAACCAGCACCGTGCCCCTCCTCGCCCGTGCGGTCAGCTCCCTGAGCATACCCGGAAAAACCCGCAGGGCAACCCGTCCCGGAAGCGACGAGCCTTGGTGCCCGAATATCCGGGAGAGACCGGCGGTCATTTTCCCCGCCCAGACGGCGGCACACAAACGAAGCGGCAAACAAACCCCCCCTATGTGGATTATCACCCGTTAGTATATATTCCCAATCATCGGCACGGTACTAACCACCCAGGCCCGGACATATAGGCTGGCCCGGAACGGTAATAGGGAACAAGGCTGGCAATGTTGCCGTGCTCGGGCCCGGCTGAAAACCGGCTCGAAAAAAGGGAAAATTCGCCTTTAAGCGAACTTTCCGAAACCTGCGACGCATATCTTCTTTGATCAAAACTCCGGCGGAAGTTCCTTAATTTGAACGCGATTGAACACCGGGCCCTCCAGGCAGACAAACTTGTGTCCGATGTTGCACCGGCCGCATTTCCCGACTCCGCACTTCATTCTCAGCTCCAGGGTGGAGTAGATCAGTTCGTCCTTAAAGCCCAGTTTCTCCAAACCCTCCAGCACGAACTTGATCATGATGGGCGGGCCGCAGAGTACGGCCACCTTATCCTCGCCCTTGGGCGCAATCTCTTCCAGGTAGGCCGGCACGAAACCAACGTGCCCCTTCCAGCCTTCCTCCTCCCGGTCGATCGTCGTCCAAACCTCACAGCCCGGCAGTTTCGGCCATCTTTCGAAAACATCCTTCTTGAAGCAGAGATCATCATACGACCGGGCACCGTAGAGTATCTCCACCTTACCGTAGTCCGCCCGATTCTGCTCGTCCAGCACGAAATCGATCAACGAACGCAGCGGCGCAAGCCCGATCCCGCCGCCCACGAACAGGATGTCCCTTCCTTTGAACTGTTCATAAGGAAATCCGTTACCATAAGGGCCGCGCACACCGATCTTCCCGCCCGGTTCCAGGGAGTGCAGCGCCTTGGTCACCACGCCCGCTTTCCTGATCGTAAACTCCAGAAAATCACGGCGGGTCGGCGTCGAGCTGATCGAAAACATGGCTTCTCCGGCCCCGAACAACGAGAGCATGGCCAGCTGACCGGGGCGGTTTCGCCAGTTGGCCTGTACTTCCGGATCGTCGAAGGTGATTCGGTAGGTGTTGACATCGCTGGTTTCCGGAATGATCTCCTGAATGGTGGCCGGCAGGGGCAGCAGGCAGTTGTCCGTCTTTCCCACCTAGCCCACCTCCTTAATGTCCGCAATGATCCGCGTTATATCGATATTTACCGGGCACTCGGCGATGCAGCGCCCGCAGCCTACGCATCCGGGAAGACCGTAACGGTCGTCGTGATAGCTGAGCTTATGCATAAACCGGTTGCGCACCCGTTCCTTCTTGGTCGACCTAGGGTTATGGCTGGACGTGTGCAGGGTGAACTCGGTATACATACAGGAATCCCAGCACCGCAGTCGTCTCCCCTGATGGCCGCGGCTGTCCTCGATGATGTCAAAACAGTGGCAGGTGGGACACAGATAGGTGCAGATACCACACCCGATACACTTGCGCGATACCTCCAGCCAGTACGGATGCTCAAACATGGTATCCACTATATCTTTGACGCCGGACAGATCTATATCCCGCTGGAATTGCCCGGCCAGTTCCGCGGCCAGGGCCTCCTTGCGCCGGCGCCCTTCTTCGTTTCCGTGATCGGTGAACAGGTCACCGTACTCCTTAACCAGGGCTTCCCCCTTGGCCGTCAGGATTTCGGCATAATAGCCGTCTCCGATGTCGGTCAGCATCAGATCAGCGCCCTGTCCGTCGGTCGGACCGTACCCGTACGCACGGCAAAAACAGGTGGGCAACACCCGGCGGCAGGACAGCCCGATAATGGTTGTGCGCTCGCGTTTGCCCAGATAGTATACATCCTTGAACCGCCCGTCAAAGACGGGATCCAGGGCGGCAATCGCCCGCAGATCGCACGGGTGTACGCCGAAAAGCACTGAAGGCTCCGGTTCCGGTGCGGGTTCTATCTGCAGACCGCCGCTGGATAAATCATAGCTGTAAAGCTCCTCGGTCTGGGGCAGGAAGTGGCCCTTGGGTGACACCTTCGGCCGGTCAACTCCCCAGGCTACTTCGTCCGCCGAACGCACCGGCTTATAGCTGACAACGCCGCGGTTATCGGCTGTGGGCGCTATCACCTGCACCCTCTCGGCCAAACGGTCTACTAAAGTTCTGATCCCATCCTTACTGATTATCTTGGCTGACACTCCCGCACCTCACTACATAAATTCTTCCGGATCATCCGGGCTGAACGAGCTGAGCAGAGAGTCCTCCGCAATATTCATTCCCGGCGTGTCGATCCCGAAAAGCTCCATACTGTCCTTCATCATCTTGCGGTAGAGCAGACCAATCGGCAGTGCTACCGGACAGACCCGTTCACATTCGCCGCAGTCGATGCAGCGCCCGACGACGTGAAACATCCGGATCAGGTGAAATACCGCATTCTCGGACAGGGTATTGGCCTTGCTGCCGATGATCCCCGACTGCTGCCATCCCGGGACGGCCTGTTCAAATACGCATTCCTTGCAGTTGCATGCGGGACAGATGTTCCGGCAGGCATTGCACCGCAGACAGCGCGCGAATTCATTATCCCAAAAAGTGCTGCGCTCGGCCGCATCAAGCCGCTCTATTTCCTCCACCTCGGTAAACTGCCGGGGCGGCTTGCGTGCCGGTGAAGGAACGGCCTCCCCGGCCATAAAGTCGGCGACAACGGGCATATTATTCCGGCACTGGTAGCACTTCGGTATCAGGCACTCGTCTTTGGCAAAGCTGAACGAACCCTGATCGGTAACCAGGACAAAAGAATCGCCCTCATCCCGGATTTCCTCAAGCCGCGAGTCGGCCGGCAGTTTAGACGCAACCCGGTCGCGGTCGAGCATCCCACCGCAGGGCACACCGAGCACGACCAGACGCTCCCTCGGGAACTGACGGTCCTCCAGCATCCGGTTAATGCCGCGGCTGTCGCAGCCCTTGACCACCACGGCCAAACGACTATCCTCAAACCGGTAATCCAGAAGATACTTCACCAGACTGTTCACACAGAGCGGCCCCCAGGTCAGCTGCTCGGCCTGGTCGGCCGTCTCGGCGAAATACGGCGTGGTACGGGAGACATCGGTGCCGGGGGCGTAGCCGATCACCATCTTTACTTCGCCGTTCTCCAGGAGCCGTCTGGCCTCTCGGCGGAGATTATCGATAATTGCTTTCACTTGCCATCCCTCATCTTAGTGTTGGGGCCGAGCGCGCGAATGCGTTCGGTCATTTCACGAACCACTTCGCCGACCTTGGCTCCCTCGGATGCTGAAACCCAGCGAATTTGAAGTCTCTCCGGTTCCAGCCCGATATACTCCATTAAGCGTCTGAACAGCAGGAAACGCCTGCGGGTGTGGTAATTGCCACTAACATAGTGGCAGTCGCCCGGGTGTCACCCGGAAATAAGCACACCATCGGCCCCGCGCTGAAACGCCCGAAGCACCACATAGGGGTTGATCCGGCTCGAACACGGCACCCGGATGATCCTGACGTTCGGCGGATAAGACAGACGGCTCACCCCGGCTAAATCCGCTCCGGCATAACTGCACCAGTTGCAGAAAAAACCGATGATCTTCGGCTCCCACGCCCTTTCCGGCGCTACAGACATATCGCGTCCACCTCCGCCACCATCTGATCGTTCGTATATCCCCTCACCTGAATCGCCCCGGGACGGCAGGTCACGTTGCAGGCCCCGCAGCCCTGGCACAGTCCGGAGTTGACCACGGCCACCTTCCGCTCACGTGGGGCATGGCCGGGAAGCCGTTCGGTGATACTCTGCAGTTCAATCGCCTTGTACGGGCAGACCGGAATACAGAGTCCGCACCCCGTACACAGCACTTCATTAACCGACGCAATCATCGGATCGGTCGCCATCTCATCCCGGGAAAGCAGCACGGTGACCTTGGAGGCAGCCCCGGCGGCCTGGGCCACCGTATCGGGGATGTCCTTCGGCCCCTGGCAGGCACCGGCCAAAAAGACTCCTGCCGTATGGGTCTCAACCGGACGCAGTTTGGGATGAGCTTCCTGGAACCAGGCATCCTTGTCCACCTGGATGGCCAGGAGGCGCGCCAAATCCTCCACCCCTCTGGACGGGGTCATCGCTGTGGCCAGAACCACCATGTCGGCCTCGACTTCAACCGGCCTCCCGATCAGGGTGTCGCTGCCGCGCACCACCAGCTTATCCCCTGACTGATATATCTTCGAAACCCGGCCGCGTACATACACGGCGCCGTCCTCCACGGTGCGCTGGTAAAACTCTTCGTACGCCTTGCCGGGTGTCCGCACGTCGATGTAAAAGATATAGACCTTGGCGTCCGGGATCTTTTCCAGCACCTGATGCGCGTGTTTTGCCGTATACATGCAGCACACCCGCGAGCAGTACTCCCGGCCCTTCGCCGGATCGCGCGATCCGACGCACTTCACAAACACCACGGTCTTTGGTTCGGTGTTGTCCGACGGCCGCAGGATCTTGCCGCCCGTGGGTCCGGCGGCGTTCACCAGGCGTTCAAACTGCATTCCGGTCACCACATCGGGGTAGCGGCCGTAGCCGTACTCGCCGTAAGCCGTCGTCCAGTCAAACAGTTCATACCCCGTAGCGGCCACGATCGCCCCAACCCTCTCGGTGACGATGGTGTCCTGCTGTTCGTAATCTATGGCGCCGACGGTGCAGACTTTCTCGCAGACCCGACACTTGCCGGTGGTAAAGTAGCGGCAGGCCGCCGCATCGATGACCGGTTTGTTGGGCACGGCCTGCGGAAACGGAATGTAAATCGCCTTGCGTTTTCCCAGTCCGAGGTTGAAATCATCGGTGACCTTGGTCGGGCATTTGGCCTGGCAGTCACCACAGCCTGTGCATTTGGTATGATCGACATACCGCGCCTTCTGACGGATGCTGATTTCGAAATTGCCGATGTACCCGCTGACCCCGGTCACCTCGGCATAGGTGTACAGCCTGATGTTCGGATGCGAGGCAACGGCCGCCATCTTCGGCGTGCTGATGCAGGCCGAGCAGTCGAGCGTCGGAAACGTCTTGTCCAGCTTGGCCATATTGCCGCCGATGGTCGGTTCGCGCTCAACCAGAACAACCTCGTGGCCGGCATCGGCCACATCCAGCGCCGTCTGGATACCGGCAATGCCGCCGCCGATCACCAGACACCGCTTGGTCAGCGGAATCGAGGAGGGGTACAGCGGCTCCAAGAGATTAGCTTTGCCCACCGCACGCCGCACCAGATCCAGGGCCTTCTCCTGCGCCTTTTCACGTTCCTTGCCGTGTACCCAGGCGCAATGCTCACGCAGGTTGGCCATCTCCAAAAGGTAGGGATTGAGACCGGCTCCGGCCAGTGTCTTCCGGAAAGTCTCCTCGTGCAGCCGCGGCGAACACGAGGCCACGACCACCCGGTCCAGGCGGTGATCCTTGACCGCCTGTACAATCATCTGTTGGCCGGGTTCGGAACACATATACTTGTAGTCGGTACTGAACACCACTCCGGGAAAGTTCGCGGCCGCTTCCGCGACTCCCGGGCAGTCGATCACCCCGCCGATATTCGAACCACACCAGCAGACAAACACACCAACTCTGGGCATCACAAAGTCTCCTTAACTGAGTATTCAGGATTCAGTAGTCAGGAGTCAGGAGAGGTCGAACCGCACGAGTCGTCCGGAGGCAACCCGGATGACACAAAAACTGTTTTCAGGACAGTATTCAGTGGTGAAAGGAAAAGTTGGTTTCGGCTCCGGAACTCTGTTCACCCTACTGACTACTGACTCCTGGCTCCTGACTACTTAACAAATTAGCTGCCGACGGCTTTCAAGACGCTTTCCGTAGCTACAAAATGGCTGTTCAGGCCCAGCCGACCCGGGGGCAGCCCCAGGGCCAGTCCCATCAACTGGGTAAAATAAAGCACCGGAATACGGAACTTGCTGCCAAATGCACGGTTTACGTGCGCCTGACGGCTGTCCAGATTGTTCTGGCAGAGCGGACAGGCCGTGATGATGCAGTTCGCACCGGCCTGGTCGGCATCGCGCAGGATATTGTGCACCAATCGCAGGGCCACTTTTTCATTGGATATCCCCATCGAGGCACCGCAGCACTCGGTCTTGTGGCCCCAGTCCACCGCCTCCGCCCCGCATAAGGAAACCAGATGATCCATCGTGCGGGGATCTTCCGGGTCGTCAAAACCGGTAATTCCGGGAGGACGCACCAGCAGACAGCCGTAATAGCAGACCGCCTTCAAACCGTGGAGCGGCCGGACGATCCTGGAACGGATTATTTCGGGATCGAGACCGGCAATCACTTCCAATAGTGACTTGACCTCGACCCTCTTGTCGAATGGGGCGCCGGTCACCTGAATCACATTCTCACGTACGGCACGGTCGCTTTCAATCTTTTTCTGAGCAAAGCGGAGGCGCTGGTAACAGGCGGCACAAGGTATCACGATATCCAGCCCCATCTCCCCGGCCAAAGCAAGGTTGCGGGCCGGAAGAGCCACACTCAGCAAATGACTGGTGCTGTGCGCCGAAGTGGCGCCGCAGCAATTCCAGTCCGGAATCTCATGCAATTCGATTCCCAATTCACGACAGGTCTCACGCGAGGACTGGTCATACTCTTTTGCCGTGGCGTGCAGCGAACACCCTGGATAGTAGGCAAGTCTCATTCCTTTTCCTCCAGTTTACGGACCGCATCAAAAACACGGGCCACCTCTCTTTGCCCCTTAATCCTGGGCGGAAGGAGCTTCATACGTCCTTTAGTCATCAAACCGCAGGCAATGTCGGCATCCTTTATCAGCTTGCCGGTACGCAGGTTATGGCCCAACCCGATGCCGAACTCGAAGGCGCGGCCGTATTTCCGGACCGAATCGAGAAATATCTCGTTGAACACACTGATGCCTCTGACCGCTTTGACGCGACCCTCACGACCGGCGATCACCCGGAGGCAGTCCATTATACCGGCCAGATCAATGTCCTTCGGGCAGCGAGTCGTGCAGGTGGAACAGGTTGAACACAGCCAAATCGTCCTGGAGTCCAATACCTCGTCCTTCATGCCAAGCTGCAGAAAGCGCATAACTTGGTGCGGAGCGACTTCCATTTCATTCGCCACCGGGCAACCTGCCGTGCACTTCCCACACTGATAACAGCGGCTGATGTCCTGGCCGGTGGCCTTTTCCACCGCATCCAGAAAACCGGCGTTCGCTGCGGCTGTTGCTCCCAGATTCACATACATTGACGTGTTTCCCCTCTTAGAAGAACTAATGGCCCCTCCCGATCGCAAAAGCCGAGAAAAAAGGCCCGAATATGCTACTTTATTCGCGACCTCACGGATAAACCCTCTTTTCAGTTTACCACGAATTTCGGCTAAAAGTTAATCTTGAAATGTCAACCGACTGCGCAATATTTTGATTTGACGCCTGGTGCTGCAGCCCCCCCGGCCGTCGCCTGCTCCCCTTGTCCTGAATTCCTGCGGGGTTACATTTCTCCCGCCTGCTGCTCAGAGACCCTGCTTCCGCCCCCGGTTCCGGCTCCAAACCCCCGCCCCTCGTCTCCTGCCCTCCGACCGCCCCTTACTGCTTCTCAAATGATTGTCCAGACCCCTTATCCAAAACTAAAACTCCGCTCCTTCTGACTACTACTTAATGATTTTCTTTAGAATTGACCGCACAATACCGGGCAAACGAAAGAAGTACACGCGCAAAGACGCTCCCCCCAATTCGCTTTTCTCTTATTCTATTAGGATTGGTCTTCGGTTGTTCCAGGTTTGGCGAACCGGGGCAAAAAATTGGACACTCGTGCCGTCACATCCGACAGGGACGCCACCTCCCACCGTATGGGCAGTGAGCGCAGAAAATGAACGCCGTAACGTTTGGTCGTTACCCGCTCGTCAAGCACCACAACCACCCCGCGGTCGGAAGCCGTGCGGATCAATCGGCCGAACCCCTGCTTAAAGCGCAGTACGGCCTGAGGAAGCGACAACAGTTTAAAGTCGCTCTTACCCTGGCTTTTAAGCAATTCGCGACGGGCGAGGGTAACCGGGTGGTTTGGCGGCTGAAAGGGCAGTTTGACGATAATCAGACAGCTTAAGGCTTCGCCGGGGATATCAATTCCCTCCCAGAATGAAAACGCCCCGAAAAGGACCGTTCTTTCACCCGTACGGAACGACTCCAACAGTCGGGCACGTCCGCCGTCGATCCCATGGCCCAGAAGATCGATCTGCATCTCCTCAAAAACCGGCTTCAAACGCCAGTACACCAGCTTGAGCGTTCGGTGGGCGGTAAAAAGAACCAACGTCCGGCCTCCGGCCGCCACCGCCAGATCTTCGATCGCCCGGCAGAGTCCGGCCAGATACGCTTCTTCCGTATCGTTGGCCGGGGAGGGCAGGTCATTCACCACAAAAAGCCGTGCCTGCTCTTTGTAGGAAAACGGCGACTCCAGCTGCAGACTCCGTACAACATCCGGTGCCGCCAGGTTAATCCCGGTACTGCGGCTGAAATAACCAAACGAGCCGTCGACGGTCAGCGTGGCCGAGGTCAGTACCACAGGACGTGAACCATCAAACAAACCGTTGAACAGCAGTTCCCCCACCTCGATCGGGGCGGCCTGCAGCCTGCAGTCATCAGGATCCCGGTCGAGTCGTTCCAGCCAGAATACGTAATTGGGATCTTCGGCCGTCAGAATGTAGGTGAGGTCGTCCAATGCCGCCCGGCCATCCTTAAGCAGCAGTTCAAAGCTCAAGAGCACATCGTCGGCCGTCCCCGGCAGAGTCCGGTCAACAAATTGCCGGTACACCTGAAGCAGTCGTTCGAGGGCATCCTCGGCGGTTTCCCGCAGATGTTCGATTAAGCCGGCGGCATTAAGCATATCGCTCAAGTTGGCGGCATCGCGGTCCAGACGCAGGTGGTTCCCCGCACCTTCGGTCAGCGCCGCGCAAGCCCTCGCCAGAGAACGGAACAGTTCGGCCGATGCCGGTTCAACCTCTTTTCCCGCGCGCTGCAGAGACTGCGCGTTCTCGGGCATGATCTTATCGATCTTAGCAGCCAGCTTCCGGATTCTCTGGGCCCAGAGCCGGAAATCGCCGCCCGCGACCGAACGTCCCAACTGTTTGGTGGCCACATCTTCCAGGTGATGCGCCTCGTCGATGATTAGGGCATCATAGGAGGGGAGTAGCCGGTTCTCCGTTTTCAGGTCAGACAGAAGCAGGGAATGGTTGGTGATGATCACATCGGCCTGTTCGGCCGCTCGGCGCGCACGGTTAACGAAACAGGCCGCATAAAACCGGCAGGCGGCCCCGGCGCAGCTGTCACTGGTGGCCGCCACACTGTCCCATACGCGCCACTCGTCGGGCTTCATACTGAGCTCGGTGCGGTCCCCTGTAGCGGTGGAGTTCATCCACACCATTATCCGTGCTATCACCACTGCCTCCGCTTCTTCAAACGCCGTTTCATTAACGGCGGCATACCAGCGGCGGAGACAAAGATAATTGTTTCGGCCTTTTAACAGACAGACGTGAAACGACGGCAGTCCCTGCCGCAGAACAGGGACATCCTTCTCGATCAGCTGATCCTGCAGGTTCACGGTGTGGGTGGATACCACCACCCGTTCCCCCTGCTTTTTCGCCCAGAGCACACTCGGCACCAAATAAGCGAAGGATTTACCCGTACCCGTCCCCGCCTCGACCATTAAGATGCTTCTATCCTGCAGAGCCCTGTCAACCGCCCGGGCCATCTCCAACTGCTGCGGGCGATACTCATAAGCATCCAGGCACTCAGCAAGTGTGCCCGACGGTCCCACGATGTCGTCCACGGCGGGCAGATCGGCGGTGGCCGGTTCAAATGACTGCGGCCAGGGGGGTTCGGGCTGGTCCGGAGAATGCCGGGCACCGATTCTGGTCGCACCGAACACAGCAGACGACTGCCTGAGCGCATTGTCAAATACAGGAAACCAGAGAGCGGAATGCCGACCCAGCAGCGCGGCCAAATCGGCCAACAGAGTGGGGTCAAGTGCCGCGGCACGCTCACACAGGGCGATATAGGCCAGGGCCGCGGCCGTTGCGTCTTCCAGAGCCCGGTGTCGGACAGGGTATTCAACGCCAAGTGCGGCGCATATCGCTTCCAGCCGATAAGACACGAGGTCGGGCAGCACTATCCGCGCCAATTCATAGGTATCATACGTCAAGCGCGGTCTGAACCCGGCATGGTGGCTGAGAAAGCCAACATCAAAGGCGATGTTGTGGCCGATCAGGGGTGCGTCCCCGATGAAGCTGATCACGGATTCACGCACCGACTCCCAGTCCGGACATCCGGCAAAATCGGCATCATCCAGGCCGGTCAAACGTTTCACGCGCAGCGAAAGCGGGATGCGGGGCTTTACCAGTGAACTGTAGGTGGATGTAATACGCCCGTCATCCACCCGTACCAGTCCCACTTCGATAATGCCGTCGGCAGCGGCATCCAGTCCGCTGGTCTCCAGATCACAAGCCACAAAGGACGGTGGGAATACCATCAATTACGATCCCTTTTTCTCTGTGTTTCTGCCCGCGGCAGACGGGTCCGCTCCCGGCGATGCCGATTCTTTTCTTTTCAACTCGTTGACTCTGGCCGTCAACTCCCTGACCTGCATCGACGTCCGCAGTTGGCGAAAAGCTCCCATCACAAAGACGATTATCGCACCGGCGGCCACCGAGACGAGGATGACTAAAGAAAGCGGCACTTCATGAATCTCCCAAAACAGAAAGCGGATCCCAACGACAGTTGCGTTCTGCACTGCGAATGCAGCCACAAACAGCGCAAACAGCAGTGCTACGATTAGATATAACTGCATCTTAACTCACCCTGTTCTTGTTTTCGGTCAACATCGGGTAATTCCTTCCGCCTGTTCTCAAACGGAATAAAAATGATCGCCCGAGGTCAGCTTATTCTTATAAACCGGTACATACAAAACACGGGAGAGGAAGTCATAAATGAAGAAAAAAGGGTCCGGCCGCTTCGGTGACAAGGAGCGCCTGGCGGCACTCGAAACCTCGATTTATAACGTATACTGGGTCTGGTCCATGGTTGCCTATATTGTCCTCGGGAATCTGAAAGAAGCATATCAACTGATGCAGAACACCGCTCTAAAGATGTCCGAGCAGGAACGCCTGGCACGCAAGTCGGTGATGAAAGTGTTCACCGACATCACCAGAGACCCGTCCAACCACTTGGACCTGTTCTTGGAAAGCGCCTACTGCTTTGAGGCCGGTCACGATCCGAGCTTCGGCATGACCAGGAAGCTGCTCAACAGTCTCCGGCGCCGAAAACTGCTCCCGGTCGAACAATGCGACCAGTGGGAACGCCGATTGGCGGAAAAACCAATCTGAGGTAGCGGGCACCTGGTATAATGGTCTCAGCCGATCACAGCGGAGGTGCGAATATGTCAGGCTTCAAGCTCGGTGTATGCCAGATCCACATATCCGATGAAAAAGCCGCCAACCTGAAACGGGCACGCGAAATGATCCTGCAGGCCGCCGCCTGCGGATGTGTGGTGGCTGTGCTGCCCGAAATGTTCAATTGCCCTTACGACAATGAATACTTTGTAAGGTTCGCCGAAACCGCCCCCGACGGGGAGACGTTACAGATGCTCTCAACAACCGCCCGGGAAGCGGAGATCACCATTGTCGGCGGATCCATCCCCGAAAAGTCAGGAGATGACCTGTACAATACGGCCTTCGTGTTCGGACCGGACGGCACCCTCCTCGGCCGTCAGCGCAAGTTGCACCTGTTCGACGTCGAGCTTGAATCGTTGGTCTTCCGCGAATCGGACACTCTCCGCCCGGGTACCGGGCTGAACGTCATCAACACCCCGGTAGGCGTCTTCGGGATCGCCATATGTTTCGATGTCCGTTTCCCCGAAGTGTTTCGCGCTCTGGTGTTGAAGGGCGCTCAGGTAGTGGTTGTACCCGCCGCCTTCAATACAATTACCGGACCCGCCCATTGGGAACTCCTGCTGCGGGCACGGGCGGTCGACAATCAGGTGTATACCGTCGGCGCCTGTGGAGCGCATCATCCTGAGGCCCGCTACGCTTACTATGGTCATTCGCTGGTCGCCGATCCCTGGTCGACGGTCATCGCCAGACTAAACGAACAGCCCGGACTTCTCGTCGCGGACATCGATCCGGACATCCTGGAGAAGATCCGGGCGGAACTACCCTTGCTCAAAAGCAGAAGAAATGACCTTGTCTAATAAAATTCTAGAAAAAATGTATAATCTCAGAATAAGTTGGTTAGAATCCTAATGGACCCAGTAACAACCTAACTCCTCTCCCTTTCTGCTGTACCATGCGGTACAGCCTTTTTTCTGTTCGAGAGGATCACGGTTGGCCGGTGATGTACTTCTCGGCGGCGATGGCCGCCACCGCCCCGTCCGCAACGGCGGTAACCACCTGGCGCAGCGGTGTCACCCGGACATCGCCGGCCGCGAACAACCCCGGCACCGAAGTCCGCATCTCCACATCGGTTTTCACAAAGCCCCGCTCGTCCAGTTCGACCAGTCCCCTGTACAGGCCGGAATTCGGAACCAGTCCGATGTAGATGAACACACCGCCGACTTTAAGCACTCCGGGCTCACCCGTCTTGGTATCCTTGAGCGCCAACTCTTCTACCGCATTCTCGCCCCGAATCTCGGTCACGACCTTATTCCAGAGCACTTCCACCTTCGGGTTTTCCAAAACCCGTTTCTGGATACTTCTGACCGCCCGCAGCTCGTCACGCCGGTGAATCAAATAAACCTTCGAACAGAACCTTGTGAGGTAGTTTGCCTCCTCGACGGCCGCATCGCCGCCGCCCACAACGGCCACCTCCTGGTCACGGAAAAAGAAGCCGTCACATACCGCACAGCACGAGACTCCCCTTCCCCGGAGCCTGTCTTCGCCTTCCACCCCGAGCGGACGCGGGCCTGCTCCGGTGGCCAGCACCACCGTCTTCGTCCGCAGCTCACTTTTCCGGGTGCGCAAAACAAAAAATCCTTCTCCCTGCCGTATCTCCAGCACCTCGTCGCTTTCGATCACCACGCCCAACCCGCGGGCGTGCTGCTCAAAACGGCTCATCAGTTCGGCACCATTGATTCCGCCCGGGAAACCGGGAAAATTCTCAATCGAATCGGTACTCAGAACCTGTCCGCCGGGTGCTTCCCGTTCAAAGACCACGGCGTCCAGACCCGAACGTACCGCATAAATCCCGGCGGTGAAACCGGCCGGTCCCGCTCCGATAACTGCGATATCCTTCATCAGACCCACCTCTCACCCTGATTGTTTCTTTATATCCAGCAAAGCCTCGCAGGCTTCCAGAATCCCCAGCTTTACATGTTCTCTGGTCAGGCCACCCTGCAGGTAGACCGTGTATGGTTCCCGCATCGGTGCATCAGCTGTGAATTCGAGAGAGGCCCCCTGCACAAAGGTCCCGGCCGCCATCACGACACCGTCATCATACCCGGGGAGCGGGGCGGCCTCGGGCACGGCATAGGCATCAACCGGCGAAGCCGCCTGAATCGCCCGGCAAAAAGCCAATACCGAGTCCGCATCACCCAACTGCACGGCCTGTACAATATCAGTCCTGTGTTCATTATATCGGGGACTCGTGACAAAGCCCAGCCTCTCCAGAAGGGCGGCCGCGAAAGCCATCCCTTTCAGCGCCTGCCCCACAACATGCGGCGCCAGAAAAAGACCCTGATAATACAGCCTCATTCCCCCCGGCACAGCCCCGACCTCGCGCCCCAATCCGGGTGCCGTTAAACGCTCACTCACCCGTTCGACCAAATCGCGCCTTCCGACTACATATCCGCCGGTGGGAGCCAGACCGCCGCCCGGATTCTTGATCAGCGAACCGCAGGCCAGATCAGCACCCACGTGCGTTGGTTCCCTATCCTCCGTGAATTCGCCGTAGCAGTTGTCAACCATCACGATCACGCCGGGATGCCTGCGGTGGACGTAATCGATGATCTCCTGCTGGGCAGCTATATTAAGGGCGGGACGCTGGTCGTACCCACGGGAGCGCTGCAGGAAAAGCAGTCGTGTGTGTTTGTCCACCGCACGATCCAAAGCTTCCGGGTCGACCTTCCCGTCTTCGGCAAACCCCACTTCACGGTAATCGACACCGGTTCTGATCAGCGATCCCTCGGCGTTCCCGCTGATCCCGATCACCGTCTGCAGGGTGTCATAGGGACGCCCCAGCGCCACCATCCCATCCCCCGGGCGCAGAATCCCGAGCAGGCAGGTCGCCAGGGCGTGCGTACCCGAAACAAACTGGGTTCGTACAAGCGCATCTTCGGCTCCGAAGACATCGGCGTAAACCCGGTCCAGCCTGTCCCGACCGTCGTCCCCGTACCCGTAACCGGTGCTTCCGCGGAAATGATGGTCACTGATCCGGTTTCGGCGAAAGGCATCCAGCACCCGCTTCTGGTTGGCGAAGATGACCCGGTCCAGTGTAGCGTAAACCGGAGCCAATTCGGCTTCTACTTCGACAGCTAGTTTGCGTAAGTACTCTGACATCTCTTCCCGCACAAATAAGCCCTTCGGTGGAAGGGCTAGGTCGTTGCAGTTCTGGGTTCGGCCGCCACCGATCCGGTGTTCACGGGCCGTACCGGACTCACCGTCGATATCGCGTGTTTATAAACCATCATCTGTTTGCCGTCGCTCTCCAGAATCACCGTAAAATTGTCAAAACCGCGAACCATGCCTTTCAGCTGAAAACCATTTATGAGAAATATCGTTACCGGAATGTTTTCCTTACGGAGTTGGTTTAAGAAGGCATCCTGCAAGTTTATCTGTGTCTTGCTCATTGGGTTCCCTCCGTTGGATGTATTTGTTGATGTATTCTTTTCGCCGAAGCGGTTACTAATCCTGCAGTGATCGGGCAATTTCCTCGGCTACCGCCCTTTCCCCCGAATACTCTAAAGGATCGATCCAGGTGAGACGGCCATCGCGCCGGAACCAGGTCAGCTGGCGCTTTGCGAACCTCCTGGTATTTCGCTTCAGAATCCGGACCGCCTCCTCCAGACTGGTTTCTCCCCGGATATAGGCCGCTATCTCCTTGTAGCCCAGTCCCTTCATCGACACCAGGCCGGGTGTGTAGCCCCTCTCAAGGAGACCGGCCACCTCATCCACCAGACCCTGCTCAATCATCCGGTCGACCCTCTCCTCAATCCGCCGGTAGAGAACCTCGCGGTCCATCGTCAGCGCAAACATGAACAACCGGTACTTCGGCTTGTGAGCGGCGTCGCGTTCGTGAAAATCGCTGATCGGTCTTCCCGTGAGATGGTACACCTCAAGGGCTCGGATGATCCGGCGCACGTCGTTGACGTGCAACCTTTTCGCCGTCGACGGGTCAACCGCGGCCAGTCTTTCGTGCAGCACCTGCGACCCTGAATGCCGGACCTCTTCCAGCAGCCGGGCACGCAGCGCCGGGTCACCCTTGGCGGAGAAACTGTACCCGTCCGTCACGGCACGCACATACAGCCCCGTTCCCCCTACCAGCAACGGCCAAAGGCCGCGGTGCGAGATATCCGCGATCGCTCGCTCGGCCATCTCCTGGTACTTCGCCACGCTGAAATCCTCGTCCGGATCGACCACGTCGATCAGATGATGCGGCACCCCCCGCATCTCGCCCGCTGTCGGTTTTGCGGTTCCGATGTCCATCCCGCGGTAAACCATCATCGAATCGGCAGAAACCACCTCTCCCCCGATCATCAGAGCAAGCTCGATCGCCACACCGGTCTTCCCGGTGGCCGTCGGACCGGTAATCACCACCAGGCGCGGGGGTTTGCTCATACCACATCACCGCCCGTCCGCTTGATGCCGTATGCCACCGCCGCATACCGGCCGCCTGCGATTTCCGTCAGTCCGAGCCTGTCAAATTCGGTACTGAGCCGCCGCTCCTTGACCACCACCCTTTTGGCAGCCACGCGAGCCGCCTCGGCCACCGTCTCCCGGTCGACGGGAGACCGATCGGCCAGTACCCGCAGGGGCAGCATATTGCTCGAGGCCGCCACCCCGCGGCGAAACATGGGGTCGAAGTAGACGACATCAAAACTCTTGTCCGGCAGCTGAGACAGATATGTACGATGATCAGCCTCAACCACCCTGACCCGGCCGGCGGCCGCCGCCAGCCATGGATCATCCGAACGCTGCAGCGCCTCCATCCCCTGTCGCACAAGCACGGCCACCGGGCGAACCACTTCCAGCCCGACGACCGCCCCCTCGTCACCGACGGCGTGGGCCGCCACTATGGCATCCGAGCCCAAGCCGAGAGTACAGTCCAGCACCCGGTCTCCCGGGCGCAAATCCATGGCTTTCACCATTTGGTCAGTTTTCCCAGCAACCAAGGCTTTTATACGCAGTATTGCCATCCCCGGATGAAAGAAGAATTCCCGCCCGGAGACAAAGAGTGAGGTTCGCCGCCGGCTTACAACCAGCACACCGTCCGTCCCGTACGCGCTCGCGATCGCTTGAAGCGACCGGTTCGCGCGCGGCACTACAGGCACACCAAGCTCATCACTCAAACGGTGCGCCTTCTCTCTTTCCGCATCACCCGCACTCAAAGCGGTGGTCACCACAAAGGTACTCAAACCGGATGTCACTCCCGTAAGAACCGGCGGGCCAATTCGTTTCTGCTGATCCGCACGGCCGTGGGACGCCCATGCGGACAGCTCAGCGGGGTACCCGTCGCCAGCAGGCGGTCAAGGAGCCGCTGCATCTCGGGCGGCGTCAAACGCTCCCCTCCGCGCACCGCCCGGTGACAAGCGAGTGACGCCGCCACCGTACGCAGAAACGCCTCCTGGTCGGCGGGCCGCTGATCACCCAACCGGTCGATGATGTCCCGCAGAACATCCCGCTCGGCACCGCGCGGGATGACCGCCGGTGCTCCCCGCAGCAGGAAACCGTCAAAACCGAACTCTTCCAGCACAAATCCGGCCGCAGCCAAATAGTCTTGATAACGTCTCAAAATCTCGGCCGAGCGGGCGTCAAGCTGGACGGTCTCCGGGGTCACCAGCATCTGACCGGCGGCCGGACTTTCCGATGACACCTTTAGGAACTCCTCGTACAGAATCCGTTCGTGCGCGGCATGCTGATCCACGATATAGAGGCCGTCCGGCCCCTCGGCAAGAATGTAAACCGGCGGGAACTGCGCCAGCGCCCGCAGTCCCTGCGGCGCCTCATACCCCATCCGTTCTTCGCTCACCGTCGGCCCGGTCTCCCCGCCGATCGTTGGGAAGAACACCGGCCGGACCGGGTCACGGCCAGGCCCGACACCGCGAATGACCTTCTCTTCCGTGCGGAAGGCGGCCCCGGGCAGGGCTTCGCCGAATCCGCTCGCCCGTCCCGCCGGTTCCAGCGCGAGTGCCTGCCTCACCGCGGAAATCACGTGTGAGACCAGCTCGCGCCCTTTCTCAAAGCGCACCTCGGTCTTGGCCGGATGCACGTTCACATCGACCAGTGCCGGGTCCAGCTCCAGACTCAACACCGCCACCGGAAACCGCCCCTCCGGGATCACGCCCGCGTAGGCGTTTTCCAGCCCGGCGGAAAAGACAAAGCTGCGCACACAGCGACCGTTGACGAAAAAAACCTGATAGCGCCTGTTCGTCCGCGTGAGACCGGGCTTCCCGACCAGTCCCGTCAGACGGATTCCCGTGCGGTGGTAATCCACGGTCACCATTTCCCGCGCCTGGTCGAGACCGAAGACGGCGGCTACCGCCTCATCCAGTCTTCCCGTTCCCGTCGTGTCCAAAACGGTACGGCGGTTATGCACCAGCCTGAACCGCACCCCGGGACGAGACAAGGCCAGCCTGCCCATCAGATCGGTGATGGCCGCGGCTTCAGTCGACGGTGATTTCATAAACTTCTTGCGGGCCGGGGTATTAAAGAACAGATCTTCCACCCGCACCGCCGTTCCGGTGGGACACCCCGCACTGTTGACGCTGAGAATCCGGCCGCCCTCGGCAATCACTTCGGTACCTTCGACACTGTCTCTCTCCCTGGTGCGGATGTTTAGACGGGACACCGCGGCGATGCTGGGCAACGCTTCGCCGCGAAAGCCCAGCGTGGTCACCGCCTGGAGGTCATTCACCGTTCGCACCTTGCTGGTCGCGTGCCTTTGCAGACAGAGTACGGCATCGTCCCGGTCCATGCCGCATCCGTTGTCAACGACAATAATCCTCTCCAGTCCGCCCCCGGCGGTCTCCACACTGATCCGGTCGGCTCCGGCGTCAAGCGCGTTTTCGACCAACTCCTTCACCACCGAAGCCGGTCGCTCCACCACCTCACCGGCCGCGATATGGATGGCGGTGCTTTCGTCCAACAGGGCGATCCTAGGCATAGGTGCTTACTCCTTAGTAAAATTTGGTTACCATGGCAGACCAAATAGATGACTTATTGCCTTTCCCCGGCCTTCTTCGACACGCTGCCCTGTCCGGACGCCGTCCGCAGTTCCTGCTGCAGAGCGTACAGCTTGTTGAGCGCCTCCAGCGGGGTCATCTCCAGGACGTTCAGGTGGGCCAACTCCCTGCAGACCCGGCGCTCGGCGGCTTCGAACAGCTCCAGCTGCCGCTTCCTGACCGGACTCGCAGGCACGTTCGCCCTGCGCCCCGCTTCCAGTTCGGCCAATACCGCCAGCGCCCGTTCGATCAGTGCATCGGGTAAACCGGCCAAACGCGCCACCTGAATCCCGTAGCTGCGATCGGCCCGGCCGGGCACCACCCGGCGCAGGAAAACAATATCGTCACCGCGCTCGGCCACCGTGACCGTGTAGTTCACAATGCCGGGATGGCTGTCCAGAGCCGTCAGTTCGTGATAGTGGGTGGAAAAGAGCGTCTTCGCCCCCACCCGGGAGTGAATATATTCGATCAGCGCGCGGGCCAGGCTCATCCCGTCATAGGTGCTCGTCCCGCGCCCCACCTCGTCCATAATGATCAGACTGGACGGGGTGGCATGCCGGAGGATTACCCGGCACTCGTTCATCTCAACCATGAAGGTACTCTCGCCCCCGGCGAGGTCGTCGGACGCGCCGACCCGGGTGAAGATCCGGTCGACCACGCCGATCTGCGCCGCCTCGGCCGGCACAAAACCGCCGGCCTGCGCCATCAGGGTAATCAGCGCCGTCTGCCGCATGTAGGTGCTTTTCCCGGCCATGTTCGGCCCGGTCAGAATCACCAGACGCTGATCGGTGCTGTTCAGTTCCACGTCATTGGGCACGAATTCACCCGGTCCGAGGACGTTTTCCACCACCGGATGACGGCCGCCCTTGATCACCAGCTCGTCACCGTCGTCAACCACCGGTCTGACGTAATCGTTTCGTACCGCTACCTCCGCCAGGGAACAGAGCACATCCAGCTCGGCCACAGCCCGGGCCGACTGTTGAATCCGGGGCAGTTCGGCCAATACCCTCTTTCGAATATCCAGAAACAGCTCGTATTCCAGTTCGACCAGGCGCTCCTCGGCACCCAGAATCTGGTTTTCATAATCCTTCAGGCGGGGCGTGATATAGCGTTCGGCGTTGGCCAGTGTCTGCCGCCGTTCATACTCCGCCGGCACCAGATGCTGGTTGGCCTTGGACACCTCGATATAATAACCGAAAACACGGTTGAATCCGACTTTCAGTGAACGGATGCCCGTCCGTTCCTTTTCTTCCGCTTCGAGCTCACACAGCCAGTTCCTGGCCTGTCCGCCGACCGTGCGCAGTCGGTCGACCTCGGAGTCGTATCCCGGGCGGATCAGCCCGCCCTCCCGGATCGTCACCGGCGGGTCCTCGGCCAGCGCCCGGCCCAACAGATCGGTCAGATCGTCCATGGCATCAATGTTCCGGTTCAGGTCGGCCAGCATGGTGCTTTCCGACGGTCCCAGAAGAACCTTCAGCGCAGGAAGTTCTTCCAGCGAATTCTTCAGCGCCAGGAGATCCCGGGCGTTGGCACTGCCGTATGCCACGCGCCCGCACAGGCGGTCGATATCATACACCTGTTTCAGCCGTCGCCGCAGATCTTCACGCAAGAAAGAATTCCCGTGCAGTTCTTCAACCGCGTCCAAGCGGGCATTGATCTCGACCGGATCGAGCAGCGGCTGTTCCAGCCAGGCGCGCAGAAGCCGCGACCCCATCGACGTGGCCGTGCGGTCCAGGACGGCCAGCAGGGTCCCCTTGCGCCCCCCGTCGCGCAAAGCGCGCACAATCTCCAGGTTTCGCCTGGTCTGCGGATCGAGGAACATATACCGGCCGGGCGCATAGCTCCGCACGCGGCGGAGATGGGCAAGTTCTCTTTTCTGGGTCTCCTTCAGATAGGCAACCAAGGACCCTACCGCCTTGCGGGTTAAACCGTGCTTCGCCCAGGCCTCATTCTCCACGATCCGCTTACCGAAATGACGGATGAGCGCATCTTCCAATACCCCGTCGGTCAACGTCTCATCGGGCACAACGGTGACCGAGACCTCACGGCCGAACGGGCGTTCGGTGAACAGCCCGGCCGATTCGGCCAGTGAAGCCGGCACCAGGATCTCGTTCGGTTCAAGACGGGCCAGTTCATCGGCCAGGGCGGTCTGCGCCCATTCACCGGTGAAAGCCGTCGCCGCGATGTCCCCGGTCCCGATGTCGGCCGCACAGATGCCGTATCCCCCGTCATCGCCGTACACGGCCGCCAGGTAATTGTTTTCCCGCCAGTCCTGCGACTTACCGTCCAGGATGGTACCCGGGGTCACCACCCGGGTGACCGCGCGCTTGACCACACCCTTGGCTGTCCTCGGGTCCTCCACCTGCTCACAGACCGCCACCTTGAACCCCTGCTCCACCAGTTTGGCCAGGTAGCCGTCGGCGGCGTGATAGGGCACGCCGCACATCGGAATGCGGCCCGCGCGTCCCGCGTCCCGGGAGGTCAGGGTTATCTCCAGAATGGGCGCCGCCTTCTGCGCATCTTCATGAAACATCTCATAAAAGTCACCCATACGGAAAAAGAGGATGGCATCGGGGTAGTCCTTCTTGATTTCGAAATACTGGCGCATCATCGGGGTCAGATTCAAAGCGGGTCCCCCTTCCGAATTAACGCCATTATAACACAGGAAAAACGAGGGCTGAAAGGAAAACCCCGGGACGGTCATAACGCCCCGGGGTTTCACTCAAAGAATCACTCCGGAGTACATCCGGATCCGCAGGAGGAACAGCCGCCTCCGGATGAACAAGAATTGCCGCTGATGGCCTGCTGGAGGATGTAATTAATGTTCTGTATCACCTGGTCGAAACGCCGCTGTGATTCGATATACTCTTTGGCAATCGGATTCTGCATCAATTCCGTGTGTATTGCCTGGATGCTCTGCCGCAGCTCGTCGCTGATTGTGCCATTCATATGAGCCTCCCGAACCTTGTGCTGCTCGGCGGTAAACTTGCGCACCAGCTCATATGCTTCCGAGTTCGACAACACCGCGGCTTCAGCCTCCCGGAAAGACTTCAGCTCAGTGGAGTTGGCGATCTCATTGCCGAGTTCCATCGCCTTGGCTATAATCCCCAAATATTTCACCTCCCCTAAGCCGCATCTTCCGGCTCCCCCGAAATATGCTTGGCAATTTCCCTAATATTATATCGGAGCACGCCCAACGACGCAAACCAAGATTTCCAACTATTCCGCCACCCCGGTAAGGTAGGCCAGGTGCCCCTTGGTGATCCGCACCGGCACCAGCCGGCCGGTCCATTCCCTCCGGCCCGGAAAGATCACCTGCTTGTTGGTGCGGCACCGTCCGCTCATCAGACCAGGGTCGGTCTCGCTCGGGCCCTCGACCAGCACCTCCAGGGTTTGCCCTTCTAACGCCCGGTTTCGCTCCAGCACGATCTCCTTTTGGAGTGCAATCAGTTTCTGGATACGCTCGGATTTCACCTCTTGCGGCACCTGATCGGGCATGCGGGCTGCCGGTGTGCCGCGCCGCGGGTTGTAGACAAAGGTGAAGGCTTGATCATATCTTACACGCCGCACCAGATCGAGGGTATCGGCGAAGTCCTCTTCGGTCTCCCCGGGGAAACCGACCATCAGGTCGGTCGTGATTCCCGCCGCCGGAACGGCCTCACGAATTCTGGCCACGAGGTCCAGATAGTACTCCCGCGTGTATCCCCGGTTCATTTTCTTCAGAATCCGGTTGGATCCGGCCTGCACCGGAAGGTGGAAGTGTTCACATACCTTGGAACACTCGGCGACCGCCTCAATCATCCGGTTATCGAAGTCCCGCGGGTGGGAAGTGGTGTACCGAATCCGGCTGAGACCATCCACCTCGTTCACCGCCCGTAAGAGATCAGCGAAATCCACCTTCGGTTCCAGGTCTTTGCCGTATGAGTTTACGTTTTGGCCCAGCAGCGTTACTTCCCGGTAGCCTGCTTTCACCAGTTCACGCACCTCGCGCAGGATCGACTCCATCGGCCGGCTGCGCTCACGACCGCGCACATAAGGCACAATGCAGTAGGTGCAGAAGTTGTTGCACCCATAGATCACCGGTACCCATGCCCGGATACCCGGCGCGCGTTTAACCGGTAGCCCGTCGGGAACGCCGGGCGCCTCTTCCCAGACCTCGTGCACCCTTTCCCGGCTTTCCTTAACACGTTCGATCATCTCCGGCAGTTCGTGCCGGTTATGCGTGCCGAAAACCAGATCCACGTGGGGAAACCGCTGCCTGATCTCGTCCGGAATCCCCGTCTGTTGCGGCATACAGCCCGAAACGCCGATGATCATATCGGGTTTCTTGTTTTTCAGCTTCTTCAGCCTGCCGAGCAGCCCCCAAACCTTGTTCTCCGCCGTCTCACGCACACAACAGGTGTTCAGTAGTATGATGTCGGCCTCCTCAGCGCTATCGGTGCATTCGTACCCGATGCCCTCGAGCAGCCCGGCCATGAGTTCGCTGTCCGCCTCGTTCATCTGGCAGCCGAACGTAATAATATGGGCTTTCAATTGCACACACCTCTACCAGTATCTTACCCCGCCTGCAGGTTGGGGAACAACCCCGGCCCGGTCATTGTCTATTTGGAATCTTGCCTGCAAGGCCTGAACTCGTTATCCCCGGTCGCTGAATTCGATTGCTGCCACACGGTGCCAGTGTAAACGCCGGGCGGATGGGACACGCTAAGCGGTGAAAGGAGGAACGATAAAGTGGGATGCTGCAAAGGAAACCATAATAAAAAGAAGAAAGTGACCGATGACGTCACCGGCGTCAGAAGGGCCGTTGACGATCCGGATACCGCCCGCCTAAACAGAACAGCCGATCTTGAGGCCGAAGAAACGATCAACGCTTTTGAGGCCGACACCATGACCAAAGAGAAAAAGGTTTAGGATGATCATACCCCTCGGCAGCACGGGGGGTATGATTATTTCCACAATATGGCATTATCGTTCACGGGTCGAAGGCAGGACTTTCTTCAGGGGCACCGAATTTTGCGGTATGCGCAGAATTAGTGCGCTCAGGGAGGGTTTGCCATGCCGTACGTATCGGCCAAAGGTCAGCGCCTCTTTTATACCGAGAGCGGCAAGGGACTGCCTCTGGTCCTGATACACGGTCTCGGAGCGACGCACGCAATGTGGCGGCCGCAGATGGAAGCCTTCGCCCGCCGATACCGTGTGATCGCTTACGATTGCCGTGGTCATGGCGCCTCATCGATTGTACGTCCCGGATACCGCCTTGAGGATTTGGGAGAAGACCTGGCCATCCTGCTTGATCACCTGGATATTCCCACAGCCGCCCTGTGCGGTGTTTCCTTTGGCGGCATTGTCGCCCAGCAGTTCGCTGTCTCCTACCCCGAGCGCTGCCGGGCTCTGGTGATCTGCGATTCATTCTCGGAGGTGCACGCCCTCGATTCACTGGGGGCCTGGCTGCAGGTGCCGATGCTCCGCATTCTGCCCCGGCCGGTGCTCGCCCGGCTGGCGGCCACGGCCTATCCCCGTAAGCGCTGGAAACTGGCGAGGGAGGAAATAATGAAAGCCGGGCTGACCGTCCGGCGTCCGGAGGTCGCCCGGCTGCGCGCTCTGCTGAATAAAGTGCGTCTGACTGCGGAGCTAAAACACATTCTCTGTCCCACACTGGTCCTGGCCGGCGACCGGTGGGCTACTATGGTCCGATACGCCGAGATTATTCACCAGGCGATTCCCCAGAGTGAATTGCAGATTATTCCGGATGCGTGTGACCCTTCATCCTTAACCAATGTCGACGCCTTTAACCGTATTGTACTCGAATTCCTGGACCGTGCCTATGCCGATCTGCAGTCGGCCCGGTCCAAGTAACCTGGACACCGCCCCGCCTTGTCACCGGCCTAACGATAGTCATTCAACTCGGTGATCGAATCAATGGTCACGTAGCTCGGCACAACCAGACCGATCTTGGCCTCGCCGTCGTAGTTCGGACCAAGATCGACGACCTGATCCTTGGTCTGCTCATAGTAAGCCTCGTGGGTCACGGGCAGCCAGGCGGTGGTCATACCGTCAAAGTTGCCGTTGGCAATACCCTGCCACATTATGCCGGCATCCACTGAAGTCAGCTCAACTTCATAACCGAGGTCTTCAAGGACGGTGGCCACAGTGTGGGTGCTGGCAATTGCGCAGTCCCATTCCACGTAAGCCAGGTGTGCCTTGGCACCCTCAGGAACTTCCACGCCTTCGGTCCATTCGGCAACCTTATCCGGATTGGCATCCACCCATTCCCGCGCGGCATCGTAAGGATCGGCCCCTTCATTTACCGCCAGCATCACCGTGCCGATGTCTTCAGGCGTCCAGAAGAAATTGTCCAGTACGGTGTACAGGGCCGGATCATCCTCTTCCAATCCCAGGCGTACAACCGTGTTGATCGTCTCGGCAGCGCCGTACACTCCCTCGGGATCATCCAGGTACTTGAGATCATACACCGCGAACTTCCAGTGCGGGGTCCAGCCGGTGACTACAATCCATTCCTCGTTCTCAATTGCGGACTTCAGCGCAGCCGCCATGGCAAAGCTGGAGCTGTCCTGCAGTTCCAGATCCAAACCGTAGGTTTCGATCGCCCTTTCGGTAGCCTGCATTATGCCCGCACCTGGTTCAATACCAACGATCTTGCCGCCGAAACTTCCCGCTGCCTGTTCTTCGCCGCCGTTCTCGGGTTCGGTCGCGGTGTCACCGCACCCGATAGCGAGCCCCATCAGCAGCATCAACGCACCGATAATCGCCACCAGTTTCAGTTGTTTTCTCATTTTATCTTACTTACCTCCTTGAAAATAGTCTCCTTAATAACCCTCTAGCCGTTACTATGACTGCCGTTCCCCACGCTCTGTGTCAGACGGTCCAGAATGATCGCGATGATCACAATCCCCAAACCTCCCTCAAACGCAGTGGGCACATCCAGCCGTTGCAACCCGCGCAGCACCGTGCCGCCGAGACCTCCGGCGCCGATCATCGCCGAGATAACCGCCATCGAGAGCGCCAACATAATGCATTGGTTGATCCCGGCCATGATCGTGGGTTTGGCCAAGGGCAGTTGCACTTTGACCAGCGTCTGCATCCGCGTCGAACCGAACGCATGTGCCGCTTCGATCAGTTCACCGGGCACCTGGCGAATACCAAGGCCGGTCAACCGGATCACCGGCGGCATGGCGAAGATCACAATCGCGATCAAGGCCGGAACCTCTCCGATCGCGCGTAACACCACCACCGCCGGAACCAGATACACAAAAGGCGGCATGGTCTGCATAAAGTCGAGAATCGGCAACACCATCCGCTTTACCCTTGAGCTCCACGCCGTAACGATGCCGATTGGAATCCCAAACAGCAGAGCGAAGAAGGTGGCCGCCAGAGTCAGCGCCAAGGTGTCCATCGACAGCCGCCAAAGACCCAGATTGAGGAGGATGAACAGCCCCAACCCGATCCCCAGGGCCAAACGCCGGTTAACAGCAAAAGCGACAATCAGCATCAGCAGGGCGATAAAGATTACGGGATGCGGCCAGAGCAGGACGGTCTCCAAAGCGTTGATCAGGGCATCACTGACCTTGTAGATGAAGGCAAAGAACCAATCCAAATGCTCCCGCATCAGTTCTACCAGAATGTCGACCCAATCTCCCATCGGGATCTTCGGGATTAATTCCATGTCGCTTCATCCTTTCTGACCAGCCCTGCCAGCAGCGAACCGCGGACGATCACCCCGAGCAACTTCCCATCATCGCGCACCACCGCCACCGGGAAGCGGGAATCGGCCAGAACCGGTATGATTTCAGAGATCGAGGTTTCCGGTAAAGTACGTGGAACATCGGTGATAAGAATCCGTGAAAGGTCTTCGTCGTTTCGATCGGCGGCGGCTAGTGCATCGTCGGCCGTAACAATTCCGGCCAGCTTGCGGTCGCGGGTAAGCACAAAGAGGGAAGAAATACCTCTCTCCTTCATACGGCGCAGGGCCACCCGCGGGCCATCCTTCAGGGGCACGGCCTCCGCCGGTTTCATCACGCCTTCGGCCGTCAGAACCCGCGTCATGTCCACGTCTTCGACGAAGCGCCGCACATACTCGTCGGCAGGCCGGGTCAGAATCTCCTCCGGTGTACCGATCTGTACAATCACCCCGTCTTTCATCAGCGCAATCCGATCGCCCAGCTTGAGCGCCTCATCCAGGTCGTGCGTGACAAAAATGATGGTCTTGTTCACCTGGCTCTGCAGTGTCAATAATTCGTCCTGCATATCCCGCCGGATCAGCGGATCCAGCGCGCTGAACGGCTCGTCCATCAGCAGAATGTCCGGATCTGAAACCAATGCCCGGGCAAGTCCGACGCGCTGCTGCATGCCCCCGCTCAGGTTTCCGGGGTAACGGTCCTCCCAACCCTTCAGCCCCACCAGCTCAAGGGTTTCCCGCGCCTTCCGGAGGCGAACCTCACGGTCCACACCCTGGACCTCCAGTCCGAAGGCCACGTTGTCCGCCACCGTCCGGTGCGGGAACAGGGCAAACCGCTGGAAGACCATCCCCAGCCGCTTACGGCGGATTTCACGCAGCACACTCTCGTCTACTCTGGTGATGTCCTCACCATCCAGAATAATTCTCCCGCTGGTCGGTTCAATCAAGCGGTTGATACACCGGAGAAGGGTGGACTTCCCGCTTCCGGAGAGCCCCATCAGGACGAATATTTCCCCTTCATTGATTTCAAAGCTGACGTTGTTGATTCCCACCGTCTGCTTGGTCTTCTTCAAAATTTCATCCTTACCGTAGCCTTCCCGAAGCATCTTCAGCGCCCTGTCGGGACGATCACCAAAGATTTTCACCAGGTTTTCCACCAAAATTTTTGCCATTACGCCGGCCTCACGCTCCCTTGCCATTGAAATAAAAAGCAAACCCCGAGGGAGGCCTCAGGGTTCAATGCAAAGCCTATCCACCCCCTCTTCCCACGCTTACGAGGTTAGCTGACGGACTCGGACCGAAAGATAGCCCTACCCGCACATAGTGCAGGACTCGCCCCAATAAAACTGGTTCCCCCGTTCCCCTTTCGGAAAACTCAGCGCTCCAAGGGATATTTATTATTCAACTGGTTAACATTCTAACATGCGGCAAAATGCGGTGTCAAACCGCCCATATGTCGTCCGCATTGATGATTTCGCCAATTAAGTCAAATATGGGTGGAATTCCCTAGTGATGATCATTCGTATAAAAACAGGTACGAATTGAAAACAATAGAGCAAACCGCATCAAAGACAAGAGTTTAAGGGAGGTGAATAGCAAATGATGCACCAATACACCAATCTCAGCCAGGCCGAAAAACTGGCGATCACCGAGCTGTTGCGCCACGAAAACCTGTGTGCCAAGAAGTGTTCGGTTTACATGGAGCAGTGTCAGGATCCCCAGATCAAATCGGCCCTGGGGCAGATGCAGAATATCAAACAGCAGCACATCAGCACCTTGAGCAGTATGCTCCAACAGAGCGGCGCGCCGGGAACCGGAATGACCGGGACGGGCAGCACGCAAATGATCTAATTCCAAAAAGGAGGGCATCAAGGATGATGAACAGGCTGGACGACAGAGACATTTTGACCGACTGTCTGGAAGATGCCAAGTGGGGTTCGTCAAGCTACCACATGGCGATCCTGGAAGCGGCTCATGAACCGGTCCGCAGTACGCTGTCCCGGTTGCACAACGACGAGTTGATGCTGCACAAAAACATTTTCGAAATGATGCACCAGCGCGGATTCTACCCGGTTGAACCGGCAACCCGCCCGACCGCCCAAACCCAAACCGCCTACCACCCCGAACAGGAATACCAGGCTTATGGAACGGGATACGGGCCACAGTCGATGCATCATACGTATCAGACAAACAATCCGGGGCCTACGTACCAGCAGAGGTAGAATGCACAACCAGACTTTGCGGCCTAGGGCTGCGAAGTCTTCTATTGTCTAAGGAGTGATTTTCGACATGCCCGAGCAGCAGAGTCTTTTCCGCACCTTTGCGGGATATACCGCGTTGCTGGCCAATCCCCGGACGACGGTCGAGGTGGTCACGCGGGCGCTGAAGACCGCCGTTGTTGAAGGAAAGGTCAGCCATATCAGCATCCCGAAAGACTTATTCACTGCCGCCGCCCCCGTCACTGTTCGTCCCCCGGAACCCTACCTGTTCACACGGCCGGCTTCGGACCCAGCGGTTGTCGATGGTGTGGTGCCGATCCTGAACGAGGCCTGCCGTCCGGTCATCCTGGCCGGGCGCGGCGCCCGCGGTTTCACACGTGAACTAATCGCGCTCGCTGAAAAGTGGGGGGCCGGGATCATCCATACCATGCCGGCCACCGGCATCGTTCCCTGTTCTCACCCTCTGGCTCTCGGCAGCCTGGGTCTGGCCGGCAAGGGATCGGCGGCGAATGCTCTCGCCCGGGCCGACCTGTGCCTGGTGATCGGAGCCACATGGTGGCCTGCGGAGCACGCGCCCCGCTCACTGCCGGTGGTCCAGATCGACCTCGATCCGGCGAACATTGGTACCCAGACCCCGGTCCGTTACGGGATTGTCGGCCATCTCGGCAGCATACTCCCCCGACTCGCCACCCTGCTTCCGAAGGCCACCCGCACGGGCTGGCTCAGCGAGCTCGGCCGTCTCCGCAATGAATGGCGGGAGCGGATAAATGCCGAAACCGAGTGCACAGGACCACCCATCCGGCCGCAGTTTCTGGTATCCACACTGCAGCAGGTTGTTGACCCCGATGCCATGATCGTACTGGACGTGGGTGATCACTTTGTCTGGTTCGCCCGCGTTTACGAGGCTCGCCGGGAGGAAGTGCTGGTCTCCGGTCGCTGGCGTTCGATGGGATTCGCCCTGCCGGCGGCCATAACCGCGCAAATACTGCAGCCGAACCGCCAGGTGGTGGTCTTCACCGGCGACGGCGGTTTCGGCATGGCCATGCCCGAACTGGCTACGGCCGTTCAGTACAATCTGCCGATCACTATTGTGGTGGACAACAACCGCACCCTCAGTATGGAAAAAGGACGGATGGTCGTCGGGAACTTCCGTCCGGTCGGCGTCGACCTGCACAATCCAAATTTTGCGGATTATGCCCGTTCGGTAGGATGCCTCGGATTCCGGGTGGAACAGCCGTCCGACCTTGCCGGACGACTGCGGGAAGCGCTGGACGCAAATGCTCCGGCTCTGGTCGATGTCCTCACCGCACACGCCATTCCGCCCGGCACCAAATACTAAAGATAATACACCGCCTGAAGGAATAATGAAAGAAAGGGCGAACATAACACTCCATGCCAAATTAAGGGGAGGATAGGCCCGGGTGTCTACACAAAAATCCATACTCAACAGATGGAAGGAGGGTCTTTCCCCCCAGCAGTTCCTCCTGTTAGGGTTCATTCTGACCATAGCCGTCGGTACGGTTATCCTCAGCCTCCCCATTTCCCGTGCGCCCGGTTCCGAACCGGATTTCCTGGCCGCCCTTTTTACGGCGACTTCGGCCACCTGTGTCACCGGTCTGGTGGTCGTCGATACCGGCACCTATTGGTCCACCTTCGGCCACGTGGTGATTATGTGTCTGATCCAGCTCGGCGGCCTTGGCTTTATGGCTATGGCCACACTGGTCATGATCATATTGGGCCGAAAGATCGGGCTGCGGCAGCGCATCGTAATCCAGCAGTCGATCAATCAGACCCAGATCGGCGGGATCATTCGCTTGGTGAAGCAGATCCTGCTGGTCACGGTAATCGTGGAGGGGATATTCGCCGCCATCCTGGCCGCCCGGTTCGCCGTCGAATTCGGTCTGGGACGGGGCATCTGGATGGGCATCTTTCATTCCGTATCCGCCTTTAACAATGCGGGCTTTGATCTCTTCGGCGGTTTCCGGTCCCTGACCGCTTACCCCGAGGACGTGATCGTCAGCCTGGGGATAATCATTCCGGTAATCATCGGCGGGCTGGGCTTTGTGGTCATCGCCGACATATACCAGCGGCGGCACTTCCGGCTGTTTTCCCTGCACAGCAAGGTAGTCCTGGTCGGAACCGGCCTGTTGATTCTTTTCGGCACGCTGGCCATACTGCTGCTGGAATTCAACCGGGCACTCGCCGATCTAACCATTCAGGGGAAGATCCTGGCCGCCTTCTTCCAGGCGGTAACGCCCCGTTCGGCCGGCTTCACCACCATTACTATGGATTCCTACCAGTCAGCCACGCAGTTCCTCACCACCGGACTGATGTTTATCGGAGGCGGACCGAACTCGGTTACCGGCGGTATCAAGGTAACCGCCCTTGTCGTCCTGATCCTGACCATCGTCGCCCTCTATCGCGGCAGTGAGGATGTTGAGGTGTTCAATCGCCGCATCCCCCGCTTCCTGGTCTATAAGGCTCTGGCCGTAGTGTTCATGATGCTGGCTCTGCTCTTCACAGCCACTCTGATCCTTTTGGTAACCGAAAAAGCCGGTTTTCTGACCACCCTCTTCGAGGCCACCTCGGCGCTCGGCATCGTCGGCCTTTCCCTGGGACTCACTCCTGATCTGTCGCCCATCGGACGCCTGGTACTGATCATCTGTATGATCATCGGCCGCGTAGGACCGCTGACCTTCGCCCTTGCGCTGGGCCGGCAGAAACAGCGTCCGAAGCTAAAGCATCCCGAGGAAACGATTATCATCGGCTAAACCGCTTGGAGAACAATAGGACAGGCTTGGCAGGGAATGCCAAGCCTGTCTTCATCGTTCGGAATACCATTATCGTCGTTCAGCGGTGATTCAGCGTTTCACTATCGGCAAACGCACTTCGGTTTCCAGTTCGGACGCCGGAACCGATCCGGGTTCGTTGATGTACACCTCTTCCGCGGGACCGTCCAGCCGGTAACCGTTGCTGAACATGAACCTGATCAGACCCTGCAGGGTGTTGCTGATGGTCTCATAGAACCCGGTGTGGAGAACGCACATCATCTCGCGCTCCGGGATTTCCTTTACCCCGGGGGTCGTCTCGGTGTGCGGGAAAGGCGCCAGCCCCGCCGCCTTTACGGGAATGTGCACTTCCCACTCCAGCAGTTCCGCGGGCACAATCGGGCTGCTCACAAACACCGTGTAGGGGAGTCCGGCCGATTCGTATCCATTCTCCTTCATCCAAAGACGGAGTTCTTCAATGGTTTGGGGAATCTCACTGTATGGTGCCTTACGCCTTAGGTAGGCCACCTTTTTCGCCCTGCTTTTCTTAAGCCTTACCGTTTCCACTATGCACCAAACCTCCTCCGCCTGACCAATTCGACAATACGACGCCAACTCCTCCCGCGCATTTACGTCCGCCGGAATCAGACGGCAGGCCGGCACGGCTCCACTTCCCGGTTCAAGTTAGTAGTTTTCCACAAAAACCTCAAAGTAGGCCTGGGGGTGTGCGCAAGCCGGGCACTTTTCGGGCGCCTCGTCACCCTCGTGCAGATAACCGCAGTTACCGCATTTCCAGACAATTGGTTTTTCCTTCTTGAAAACCCGTCCTTCTTCAATGTTTTTCAACAAGGCCTTGTACCGTTCCTCGTGCATAACTTCGGCCTTCGCGATGTTCTCCAGAGTTTTGGCGATTTCCTCAAAACCCTCTTCGCGAGCGGTCTGGGCAAACTCCTTGTACATGGTCGTCCATTCGTGATTCTCGCCCTCAATAGCCGCCTTCAAGTTGCTCACCGTGTCCTTGATTCCGCCGCCTTCAAGCAGTTTGAACAGCGTCTTGGCGTGGGCCCGTTCGTGGTTGGCGGTTTCCTCAAAGATGGCGGCGATTTGCTGGTACCCATCCTTCCTCGCCTGACCGGCCCAATAGCTGTACTTGTTGCGGGCCATCGATTCACCGGCAAAGGCTGTCTTAAGATTAGCTTCAGTCTTAGTTCCGCGTAAGGATTTCATAAGACCCCTCCTCATTCTCTTATTTTAGGAAAACTTCGACTATGTTTCCTAATAACGTTGTCCAGAACATGTTATATGGCCGTCCAACTGGGTGTCAATCGGGTACACCAGCTGATTCGGACCAAGTTCATTCGGTTCAATGCTGTAGGTCGTCTTAATCGCCAGGGGGTTGTTAAAGATGTCCCGATAGGACACCTTGACCTGTATGTCTTCGGGACGGTCAATACCACACCGCCGGTCACGCAAAGTTATGTCGACCTTTTCCCCGGCACCCAGAAAAGCAATGTGCTCCCGGCAGTCGTCCCGGCCGCGGCAGATGATATCAACATCCATGGCGGCACCCGGCCCGACATTCCGCAGGACAATCCGCGGGAAGCAGGCATCATCCCTGCTGTAAACCTTCAGAATCGGATACAGCAGGGGCCGGAAATTAGCGATCCTGGACTCGTACATTTCCCTGGCCATAGCCCGGGACGCCCGCATAGAAAACAGAGTGATCACAGCCAGCGTGGCTGCGGCGAAGGCAGAGATCCCCGTTAACACCATTTGGAAATTGAGATCCATTAAGGCCCCCCTTCGGATATTATCACTCCACATTCTTTCCCCCGGGACGCCGTTTTACCCGTCCTGCAACCCTGCCGTCTTTTGTCGGGTCTCGGTGGTAATGTTATGATCTAAAAGAGGGTACACTTGTTGAGGGGGATTTGGCATTGTCGTATCTGCTCACACACTTTCCATCCCGTCTGCTTCTAGTCGGGAAATTCGTGACGCGGGTCTTTCCCGCCGTCGAAACCGAACTTGATTACTGGCGGGCAAAGGCGGCCACGGGCACGCACCGTGAACTGGTCAGACAGGCCCACGCCAGTATCCGCCACAAGCGGTTCCACGCTCAGGGTGGAAGTGTGTACGCGCTGGCCTACGGAAGATTCAACCGCGATCTGGTGCGTCTGATCGTTGCCCTGCAAACGATCAGTGATTACCTCGATAACCTGTGTGACCGGGCGGGCTGTCTTGATCAGGAGGCCTTCCGCCGTCTCCACGAATCAATGCTGGTCGCCGTCGACCCCAAGCGGGAATCGGCCGATTTTTACGATCACTATCCGTACCACGCCGACGGTGGTTATCTGGACGCATTGGTCGAACAATGCCGCCGAATACTGCAGACCCTTCCATCCTATGATACGGTGAAGGCCGACGTCGTCCGTCTCGTCGGCCTTTATTCCGATCTTCAGGTCTTCAAACACACCCACCTCAGCGACCGTGAACCGCTGCTGACCGCCTGGTTCGAACGTTACCGCCCTTCGCACCCCGGTCTTTACTGGTGGGAATTCGCCGCCGCCACCGGTTCCACCCTTGGAATGTTCGCGCTCTTCGCCGCCGCCTCCCGCCCCCAGCTGACGGATGCCGAGGTGGAACAGCTCAGCAAGGCCTATTTCCCTTGGGTATGCGGCCTGCACATTCTGTTGGATTACTTTATCGATCAGGAAGAAGACCGTATGGGCGGTGATCTGAACTTTATAAGCTACTACCGTGACGTCCGGCACTGCCGCGATCGACTGCTCCTCTTTGTCCGCCGGTCGCTCGAAAGCGTCTCCGCTCTCCCCCGCCCACATTTCCACCGCACGGTGGTCAAAGGACTTCTGGCACTATATCTTTCCGACCCGAAGGTCAACCGGCAAAAGCTCGGCTGGGTTGCCCGGGATCTGATCAACGCCTCCGGCTATGACACCCGGATTCTATACAGCTTCTGCCGCCTGCTGCGACGTGCCCGGATAATCGGATAGTAGAAAACACCCAAATCGTCAACTGGACGACAGACATAGGTCGGAACCAATGCCATAATACATTGAGAAGCGGTATTGCGAGCGGGTTTCTGTAGTACGCAAACACAGTTCATAGGAGTGAAGTCCGTGACCGGATTCTGCCCGATCTGCAAAATCGTCGGCGAGCTGGAGGAAGACTGCGTAATTGCGGTGTGCAAGGATTGTTGGCGGACCTATTCCCTGGTCCGCAAGGAAGTAATGGAAGCGGTTGCGTGCGGAGGCTGCCACACCTGGCAGCGCAGGGTGTTTAACGGTGAGACGCCGCACTGCGCAGACTGTGGTGAGAATAGGAATGCCATTAAGAATTAGACAACCCAGGAATTCCCCCGAATTCCCACAAGGTACTCCAAAACGGTGAGAGCGATCCTCTCACCACCTTTTTTTCTTAACCTCCCACTTCCCACCTCTCATCTCCCACTTCCCAAGTGTTTCCAACGGCAGACCTGCCGATCGGCAAAGTCCAGAATTCCGTACAACACCACGCCCAGGACACTCATTGCGATGATTCCCGCGTACAGTTCGTCCCACTTTGAACGGGACCAGGCATCCAGGATGAAATAGCCCAGTCCCTCACGGCTCACAAAGGTTTCAGAGATGAACAGCACCGCAATGGCCGTCCCCGTCACGATGCGCAGGGCCGTGAATACATCGGGAAGTGCCGCCGGCCAGATTACATGGCGGTACACCTGCAGTCTGCCCGCCCCCAGGGAAAGCACCGAGTCTATGGTGGCCTGATCCACCTTGCGCGAGGCATCGCGGGTGGTGACCAGAAGCTGGAAAAATACTACCAACACAATCAGCAACACCTTGGGAAAATCGCCCAACCCAAACAAGGCGATAATCACAGGCAGAAACACGATCTTCGGTATTGGGTAAACCACATAAACCAGCGGTGCCACAAAGGCGTCGAACCTGGGCTCGCGCCCGAGATACAGGCCCAGCGGCACCGCCAAACAGAGCGAGATCGCAATGCTGATAACGACCCGGTAGGTGCTGATCTGCAGATGAAAGCCCAGATCGGACACAATACGGTCAAAGAAAGTGCCGAACGCCACAGCCGGTGTGGGCAGGGCGGCCAACTGCAGAAACACCGAAAGCAGGTGCCAAGCAGCCAGGAGAAACACAAAGGCTGCGATCTTGGCCAGCCATGGGCCGGAGACCGTCCGCACGACACGCTGATAAACCCCGGAGGCAGCTATGAACTCTGTTCCGCACTTACGTCGCATGCGCCGTGGTCCTCCTTTACGAGCATCCCCCGCAGACGAGTGCACAAGCGGAAAAACTCCCGGCTGGATCGCCATCCCGGGGTACCGACGCCGCGGTTTTCAACCTCGGCCGCTAAAACGGCGGGGCGCGGTGAGAGGACAATGATCTTCTGCCCTAGATACACCGCCTCCTCAATGTTGTGTGTCACAATGACGATCGTCATCCGGTTTTCGGACCAGACCTCCAGCAGGTTGTCCTGCAGACGCTCACGCGTCAGGGCATCCAGTGAAGAAAACGGCTCGTCCATCAGGAGCAAGTCGGGCTGCACCGCCAGTGCCCGGGCGATCGCCACCCGCTGCCGCTGACCGCCGCTCAGTTGCGAGGGATACAGGTCCTTCAGATCCAGCAGATTCTGATACCGCAGGACTTCGGCGCAGACAGCGGCGCGCCGTTCTTTGGGTACTCCCCGCACTTCCAGTCCGAGAGCCACATTCTGCAGGACGGTTTTCCAGGGCAGAAGCCCGTAATCCTGAAGAATCAGGGCCGTCTCCAACCGGCTCGGGCGTACCGCCGCCCCGGCAATCTCCACCCGCCCGTTATAATCCCGGTGGAGTCCGGCCAGCACATAGAGCAGTGTGGTCTTCCCACAGCCGGAAGGACCGATCACCGCACACGTGCTTCCACGCTTCATACTAAAGGAAATGTCCCGGATGGCCGGGACAACCGCATTTGCACCGCGGTAGGTAACACCCAAATTCTCAACCTTGACCATCAGCTACTTCAACACCTGTTCGTCCACTAGATCAGCATACGTAACCCTGTTGCCGAGCAGGTCGCGAGCATACATCCATTCAAGGACAGGGTTGATCATCTCCTCGGTCGGCACCGCCGGGGGTGAAAAGATGATTTCCATCCCGTGGTCGGTGCTCTCCAGCACCTCGACCGGAACCCGTGCTTTCTCGGCGAGAATATCACCGAAGGCCTCCGGGTCATCCATAATATCCTCCACCGCCCGCGCATATGCCCTCATTACCGCTCGGACCTCATCGGTGTTTTCACGCAGAACATCCTCGCGAAAGTATATCACAGTCTGCGATACGTTGTCAGTCTTGGTATCCTCCAGGATCAGCCGCGCCCCTCTGATCTCGGCCAGAGCAGCCAGCGGGTCGGGCAAAATCGCGGCCTCGATCGTTCCGGAGAGGAGGCTGTCCAGCCGAACCGGGATCTTGGGGATCAGGATCTTGGCGATTTCGTCCTCCGCAAAGCCGGCATCGGTCAGCAGGGTGTCAATCAGATACTCCATGATCGAGTTCGCCGAGGTGGCGATCTCCACGCCTTTCAGCTGCTCAAGCTCAGTAATGTCCGAATTGGGAGCGACCAGAATAGCGAACCGCCCTTCGGCAGCCGTAACCCCCTGACCGAGCGACACGATTGTCAGCGGCGTCCCGCCGTCGTTCAACTGGGCTACGGCGATGATATCCCCCAGTGCCCCGTCGATTGCCTTTGCCGTCAGTGCACTGTCGCGTTCCAGCGCACTCGGGAAGTCGACCAATTCCACTTCGACACCTTCGTCTGCAAAATATCCTCTTTCCTCAGCGACCCAAAACGGCAGGTTATCCGCAATCGGCAGCATTCCCAGCTTGATTGTCCGGCTCTGTTCCGATGCGTCATCTGTGGCGTCTCCACCACATCCCGTGACAACCGTCGTCATCAATCCGACGAAAAGAACAAAAACCAGCCCCAGCTTTGCAAGCTTCACGCTCGTCACCTCCAAGACTAAAAATTCGACCAATACAGGCATTTCCCCTTTAAGTTCTTGGACACAAAAACATGGGGTTGGGACACGGTTATGATCTGTCACTCTTCGGATAAGCTAATGGATGGAGGTGAGCGCGAATGCGAAGATTTGCCGTGAAGGGGCCCGGCAATGCTTGTGAAGAAATCACTGCCGAGACCCTGGATCAGGCGATCCTCAGGACTAAAGAACGCAACCCCGACAAGCAGATCGAGGCCGACGCCGCTGAAGTCCTCTACGTCTGTGAACAGGGTGAAGACCCGACCACCTGTCAAAACAGACTGCGTTAGAGGGTCAGCTGTCGGACTTGTCGCCGCCCGCCGGACGGGCGATACCAAGAAGCAACCGGTAAGGTCCGGGAGTGCCGGGGGGGATAAAGGCCACCCGGTCCCCGGGCTTTACCATTCCCTCATCCGGCTGAAAGACCGTACCGTTAATGAATACCGCTTCCACAAGATCATGTGGGATCTCAAGCCGGTCGGCCAACTCCAAGGCTGTGCAGGGGCTGTCCAGCTGATACTTCAGCGGGAAAGGCCACCCCCTGGCGTCGAATAACCTCTTGATGAAAGACAAAGCTCTGACTTCCACTTCCGACACACTGCTTCCTTCCTTCCGCCGCGTAAAATCTGCCTGATACTCTGTCGGAAAACCGACTCAAAGGTGCACGGGGGGTTCGGAAACCACGTTTCGAACGGCCTGTTCTCTGGCCTCGACAATCCGATCAGCAATCCGGGCGGCCTGCATCTTAAGCCACATATAGGTCTGGGAACCGGGCTCGTAGTTAGCCTCTCCGAATGCGTCCACCCTGCCGTCCTTCAACAACACGTCAACCTGCCGAAGCGCCTGCTCCCGGCCGGATGGATAAACTGCATACGTCCTTCCGCCCCGCTCCTTAACCAGCGAAAACACCGGCACATCGCTCGGCCCGTCGGCGACATAGATCATGTTTTGAAAAGGTACGCGTCTCTTTTCCGGAGCAATGCTGGCGTTCACGTCAATGCGCGGCAACTTGTTGGTGCCTTTGTTGATTTCGAAAATGGCCCGGGTCTTCGTGGTATTGTCGATCGCATACCCGATCTGACTGATCACCGGTTCGCCCGTCGAATCGGCAGCATCTCCTTTCAAATAGCCCGGTGGAAGGGGGTTTTCAATGAACTCACAGCCCCAAATCCCATCCACAAATGGCCTTATGTCACTGCCGCGGATCATCGCCGCCAGACCGTTGCTCACAATGTACTGTTCAACCTGTATCCCGTACTTCTCATACTCGGGATGCTTCTCTATATAGCCTTTAAGCTCCGACATGAACCCGGGCATTCCCGGATAGAAGGTAATGCGGCCGCCCAGTTCGGTCAGCAGCCGATTATTGAGACCCGGCAGTACTCCGGCCTGGGCGTAGGTGATTAAGTGGTTCAGATAGGCGATGTCCCGGGAAATGGTAATCCCCTGTTCCCGGTAACGTTCCTCCAGTCCACGCACCTCCGCCCAGAACTCATCCTCGTCGACCTGATAATGCTCGAAAATCGGCTTCTGCATATAATCCGGGGTGAGGGTCTTGTCAAAGTCCCAGATAATCGCGATTACGTTTTGCAGAAATAGATCGGGCACCTTCTTTTCCATCCTTCCCATCGCTAAGCCCCGCACAATGCTACACGGAATCAACCGTACGGCTGTACACCGCGCCGAACAGCACAGCAATCACAATCAGTACGTAGAAATACAGAAAGGCGCCCAGCAGCCAGCCGATAATCGGCAGTTTGCCCACAAGACCTACTAATAGGAGCATCACCACAGCCATCACGTAAGCCACGGCATAGTCGCTGAGCCGCTCCCTGATCCTGCCGAGGACGGCCCCCAGTGCAAAAGCCGACCCCACACTGCCGGTAGCAATGTAGTGCGCCAGGGCCATCGGAATCACAAAGCCGATGAACAGCAGCAGAATGAATCCGATTGCATAACCGGTGGCAAAGAACAAACCCGTGCCCATCCCGCCATTCATTAGGGCACCCAAACCACCGCCGGCACCCATGATAATCAGCAGTGGAATACAGTAAATCAGGGACACAAGAAGGGCCACCAGTCCCTTCACAAACTTGTCGCCCCAGTCATCCCACTCCGGCATCTCGGGACAGCCGTTGATGCTTCGCCGCATGGCCTCCAACGCGTAACCGTGGCTGAGGAGGTTGATAATCGGTATTAACGTCAACGCGCCGCCAATCAAGATCTTTACCAGCCAGTTCGGGTCATCCAGCGGCATCCTTATCGCCCGTTCAAGTTCCACGCTCCCGCCCCCTATAGAAACCATTTTTCTTTCATTGTATTCACGAAGTATTCACGAATCGCACAAGTCGCTCGGATGCAGACCCGAACGCCGGCGGAGTACTGAATTATACTGAGAGTAGTCATCGGTAGTCAGTCAGTTCTACTAAATAGTAAATACTGGATACTGGATACTCACTACTCACTACTGATTCGACCCCAAAAAGGGTCCAATTTAG